>NZ_CP046175.1:1412063-2824127 GCF_009708215.1 Occultella kanbiaonis
GTACCCACCGAACGGGCTGGTGGGGTCGAACCTGTTGAACGTGTTCGCCCAGACCACGCCGGCGCGGAGCTTGTCCGCCATGGCCAGGATCCGCGAACCCTTCTCCGTCCAGATCCCGGCCGAGAGCCCGTACGGGGTGTTGTTCGCCTTCGCGACGGCCTCGGCGGGGGTGCGGAACGTCAGCACCGACAGGACCGGGCCGAAGATCTCCTCGCGGGCGATCCGGTGCGCCGCGGAGACGTCGGTGAACACCGTCGGCGCGAACCAGAAGCCCTGCTCGGGCAGGGCGCAGTCGGCGGTCCAGCGCACCGCGCCCTCCTCCTCGCCGGCCTTGGTCAGGTCCGTGATGCGGGCCAGCTGCGCGGCCGAGTTGATCGCGCCCACGTCCGTGTTCTTGTCCATCGGGTCCCCGACCCGGAGGGTGCCGAGCCTGGCCTTGAGCCGATCGACGACCTCCTCGGCGACCGACTCCTGGACCAGCAGGCGCGAGCCCGCGCAGCACACCTGGCCCTGGTTGAAGAAGATCCCGTTGACGATGCCCTCGA
Source organism: Occultella kanbiaonis (assembly GCF_009708215.1). Classification (NCBI taxonomy): domain Bacteria; kingdom Bacillati; phylum Actinomycetota; class Actinomycetes; order Micrococcales; family Ruaniaceae; genus Occultella; species Occultella kanbiaonis. The sequence goes on from NZ_CP046175.1 coordinate 1,412,609, forward strand.
TGGCCTGGTCGATCGGGGCGTCGTCGAAGACGATGTTCGCGGCCTTGCCGCCGAGCTCGAGGGTGGCGTGCTTGCGGGTGCCCGCGATCTCCTTGGCGATCCGCTTACCGACGGCGGTGGAGCCGGTGAAGGCGACCTTGTCCACACCCGGGTGGGCGACCACCGCCGCGCCGGTGGCCCCGGCCCCGGTGACGATGTTCACGACGCCCGGCGGCAGCTCGGCCTGGCGGAGCAGGTCCGCGAACAGCAGCGCCGTGAGCGGCGTGGTCTCGGCCGGCTTGAGCACCACGGTGTTCCCGGTGGCCAGCGCCGGTGCGATCTTCCACGCGAGCATCAGGAGCGGGAAGTTCCACGGGATCACCTGCCCGGCCACGCCGTGCGGGCGCGGCGACGGCCCGAAGCCGGCGTGGTCGAGCTTGTCCGCCCAGCCGGCGTAGTAGAAGAAGTGCGCGGCCGCCGTCGGCACGTCGACGTCCCGGGCCTCACGGATCGGCTTGCCGTTGTCCAGCACCTCGAGGACCGCGAACTCACGCGAACGCTCGGCCAGCAGCCGGGCGATCCGGAACAGGTACTTCGCCCGCTCCGCGCCGGGCATCGGTCCCCAGACCTTCTCCTGGGCGCGCCGGGCCGCACGGACGGCTCTGTCGACGTCGGACTCGTCGGCCACCGCGACGTCCGCGAGGGACTCCTCGGTGGCCGGATTGATCGTCTTCAGGGACCCACCGGACGCGGACTCGACGAACTCGCCGTCGATGAACAGCCCGTAGGAGGAGGCGATGTCGACGACGGCCCGGGACTCCGGGGCCGGTGCGTACTCGAAGCGTGGCATGGGGTGGTCCTCAGTCGATCGTCACGTAGTCGGGGCCGGAGTAGGCGCCGGTGGCCAGCTTCTGGCGTTGCAGGAGGACGTCGTTGAGCAGCGACGACGCCCCGAACCGGAAGTAGTCCGGGTCCAGCCAGGCCTCGCCGGCCACCTCGTTGACGGCGACCAGGTACTTGATCGCGTCCTTGGCGGTGCGGATGCCACCCGCGGGCTTGACGCCGACCTGCACCCCGGTGGTGGCCAGGAAGTCTCGGACCGCCTCGAGCATGACCACGGTGACCGGCAAGGTCGCGGCGGGGGAGACCTTTCCGGTGGAGGTCTTGATGAAGTCCGCCCCGGCGAGCATCGCGAGCCAGGAGGCGCGGCGCACGTTGTCATAGGTGGCCAGCTCACCGGTCTCGAGGATCACCTTCAGGTGCGCGGGTCGCTCGGCCTCGTGGCACACCTCGCGGACCGCGACGATGTCGTCGTAGACCTTGCGGTAGCGACCGGACAGGAACGCACCGCGGTCGATCACCATGTCGATCTCGTCGGCGCCCGCGGCGACGGCGTCCCGGGTGTCGGCCAGGCGCACGTCGCGCCCGGCGCGCCCGGACGGGAACGCGGTCGCCACCGCGGCCACGTGGATGCCCGAGGTCCCGACGGCCTCACGTGCCACCGTGACCATGTCGCCGTAGACGCAGACGGCGGCCGGTCGCGGGCACGTCGCATCGCCGGGTTCGGGGGTGCGGGCCTTCGCCACGAGGGAGCGCACCTTGCCGTCGGTGTCGGCGCCCTCGAGCGTGGTCAGGTCGATCATCGAGATCGTCAGGTCGAGGGCCCAGGCCTTCGCGCTGGTCTTGATCGAGCGGGTGCCCAACTGGGCCGCGCGCCCGTCGGCCCCGACCCGGTCCACGCCGGGCAGGCCCTGGAGGAACCGGCGCAGGCCGGCTTCGGAGAGGTCCGCGGTGCCGATCACCGCGGCCGCGTCGGCCGCCACCTGGTCGCCGGTCCGGTCCGCCGGGTGGGGCCCGTGCGCGGACTCGGACGACGGCGTCGTCACCGTTGAAGTCATAGCCGCGAGTCTACTGGCGTCCGGCATGCGGACGCTCCCGGTCCGTGCCCGCCCGGGACCGGCGTGCTCCGGCCCGGCTCAGGTCCGGTCGTTGTGGCCGAACTCCTGGAGGAACCGGGGACCAGTCGCGGCGAGCTCGCGCTCGAACTCGGCGGCCCACGTGCCGTAGGGCCGGCCGGCCAGGGACTCGTTGCCGAACCGTGGATCGTCGGAGACCTCGCTGACGCAGAACTCCGGGATGACCAGGTCCGTGACCGGGCCGTCGCGCTCCACCTCCGCCACCAGCAGCGGAGCGTTGGCGTCGAGGAACTCGTCGATGACCCAGCCGTCCCCGCCGAGCCACACGGCATGCCGGAACTTGACCACCAGGTGCCCGCCGCGGCGCACCATCTGTTCGGCGACGTGCGGGTCGAGCTCGCGCTCCGCCTCGTACCGGGTGCCGCCGTTCGCGGGGCCCTTGGCCGTCAGCGTGCAGAACGTGAATCGTCCCGAGAGGGCGTCCAGGAGTTCCGGACCGGTGCGGGGCAGGTTCGCGGTGGCCGGCATCTGCAACCTGATCCGCAGCGCGTATCCATCGGATGCGAGGAAGTAGCTCTGCACGATGACGTCCGGCGCCGGTTCGTCCAGCAGTGCGACGGGCAGTTCGCGGACGAGGAACTTCCGCTCGAACTCGAAGTCGCCGTACCCGGTGTCGCTCATGGTTCGAACCTACCGCGCCAGCGGCCGGATCCCGCCGATTCCGTGCCGAACGCGCCGACCGTCACGACGGGCGGCCCGATCGGCGGCCGAGCCGGGCCCGACGGCGCTGCGCACCCGCCGTCGGCGCCGCACCCTGGGCGGTCGCGGCCTCAGGCGAAGAACCGGAACAGCGGCGAGTCCGGGGCGATCACGCGGTAGGTGAGCCTTGAGGCGTCCATCCGGGCCAGCAGCGGCTCGTAGCCGTCCGCGGAGCCGAGCGTCAGCCCCACGAACGCCGGGCCCGTCTCCCGGTTCGAACGTTTCGTGTACTCGAACAGCGAGATGTCGTCGTCGGGTCCCAGCACCGAGTCCAGGAAGGCGCGCAGTGCTCCGGGCTCCTGTGGGAAGTCGACCACGAAGTAGTGCCGCAGGCCCTGGTGGACGAGCGAGCGCTCGACCACCTCGGCGTACCGCGAGATGTCGTTGTTCCCGCCGGAGAGCAGGCACACCACGGTGGACCCGGGCGCGACCTCCACCGTCGCCCCGGAGCCGACCGGCCCGACGGCGGCGAGCGCCAGGGCACCCGCGGGCTCGGTGATGATCCCCTCGGTCTGGTAGAGCTCCAGCATCTCGGTGCACACCCGGCCCTCGGCGATCTGGCGCACCGGAGCCCCCAGTGCGGCGACCACCGCGTAGCTGAGCGCGCCCACCCGGCGCACGGCGGCGCCGTCGACGAACGTGTCGATGTCCGCCAGGGTGACCGGCCCGCCGGCGGTCAGGGCCGCCGCCATCGACGCCGCCCCGGCCGGCTCGATCCCGACCACCCGGGTCGTCGGGCAGGCGTCCGCGAGGTAGGTGCCCATGCCGGCCAGCAGGCCGCCGCCACCCACCGGGATGACCACCACGTCCGGGCTGCGGCCGAGCTGGTCGTGGATCTCCTTGGCGACGGTGCCCTGCCCGATGATGGTGCGCGCGTCGTCGAAGGGGTGCACCTGCACGGCGCCGTCGGTGCGGGCGAACTGCGCCGCGGCAGCGGACGCCTCGTCGTAGGTGGAACCGGTGGACACGATCGTCACGTAGTCACCGCCGAGGGAGGCGATCCGGTCCAGCTTCTGCCGCGGGGTGGTCCGCGGCACGTAGATCCGGCCCCGGATCCGGAGCTCCTGGCACGCCTTCGCGACCCCCTGGGCGTGGTTCCCGGCGCTCGCGCACACCACCCCCCGCTCCCGCTCGTCGGCGTCCAGCCGCAGCATCAGGTTGAACGCCCCGCGCACCTTGTAGGACCGCACCGTCTGCAGGTCCTCGCGCTTGAGCAGCACCGTCGCGCCGGTGGCCACGCTCATCCGCTCCCAGCGTTGCAGTGGGGTGCGGTGCACCGCGTGCTGGATGCGCTGGGCCGCCTCCCGCACCCCGGTCGCAGTGACCGAGTCGGCCGCGACGTCGCTCATGCGGGAATGACCAGCCCGGCGGCCGCGGCGATGTCCGCCTTCAGGAGCTCCAGGCGGCTCGCCGCCCGCGCGCGGACGGGACCGAGATCCTCGCCGGGCGCCACCGTCTCGATCACCTCGAGGTAGCACTTGAGCTTCGGCTCGGTGCCGCTCGGCCGCACGATGACGCGGTCGTTCGACTCGGTCAGGTAGAGCAGCCCGTCCGTGGGCGGCAGGTCGGCGCTGCCCACGGCGAGGTCCACGACCTCGGCGACGGCGGATCCCGCCAGGGTGGTCGGCGGCGCCGTGCGGAGCCGGTCCTGGGCGGCGGCGATGAGGCCGGGGTCCTCGACCCGGACGGACAGCGGCGCCGTCGCGTGCAGGCCGTGGCGGCGGGCCAGGTCGTCGAGCACGTCGGTGAGCGTGCGTCCGTGGGCGCGCAGGTCCGCGGCCAGTGCCGCGATCCGGACCGCCGCGGTGATCCCGTCCTTGTCGCGCACGGCTGCCGGGTCGGTGCAGTAGCCGAGGGCCTCCTCGTAGCCGAAGACGAGTCCGTCCACCCGGCTGATCCACTTGAAGCCGGTGAGTGTGGCCCGGTGCGCGAGCCCATGGTGCGCAGCGATCGCCGCCAGCAACCGGGAGGACACGATCGAGTTCGCCAGCACGCCCGGACCGGACGCGCCGTCCGTTGCCCGGCCAGCTGTGGCTGCCGTGTGGCAGGCCACCGCCTGCTCCCCGAGCAGGGCACCGACCTCGTCGCCGGTGAGCTGACGCCAGCCGGTGGTAGCGGCGGCGTCGGGAACCGCCACCGAGCAGCGGTCGGCGTCCGGGTCGTTGGCGATGATCAGGTCCGCGCCCACCCGGGCCGCGGTGGCGAAGGCGAGGTCGAGCGCGCCGGGCTCCTCCGGGTTCGGGAACGCCACGGTCGGGAACGTCGGGTCGGGGTCGGCCTGTTCGGCCACGAGCGTGACGTCCGCGAAGCCCGCCTGCGCCAGCACCCGCCCGGCGAGGGCGCCACCCACGCCATGCAGCGGGGTGAGGACGATGCGCAGATCGCGAGGGACGCCGTCGGGCACCAGGGCCGTGGCCCTGGCGGCGTACGCGTCGACGATGTCGCTGCCGATGACCTCGCGGACGCCGCCGGCCGCGGCGGCGTCGGCCGCCGACCGGGGGACCGACACGACGGAGGGCACCAGCGCGATCCGGGCGGAGATCTCCGCGTCCGCGGGCGGCACGATCTGGGCGCCCTGCCCGGCATCGGTGACGACCCGGCCACCGAGATAGACCTTGTACCCGTTGTCCTGGGGTGGGTTGTGGGAGGCGGTGACCATCACGCCGGCGTCGGCGTCGAGGTGCCGCACCGCGAATGCCAGGACCGGGGTGGGCAGCGCCGCAGGCAGCAGGTAGGCGTGCCCGCCGGCGGCGGCAACCACATCCGCGGTATCCGCGGCGAAGTCGCTGGAGCCGAACCGGGCGTCGTAACCGATGACGACGCGAGGGGCGGGGCCGAGGGGACCGAGGGCGTCGGTGAGGTAGCGCACCAGGCCGGCCGCGGCCCGGATCACCACGGCCCGGTTCATCCGGTGCGGGCCGGCGCCGAGGGCACCCCGCAGCCCGGCGGTGCCGAACTCCAGCGGCCCGGAGAACCGGTCCGCGAGCTCGGCCAGGGCATCCCGCTGCTCGCCGGCGCTGAACCCGTCGCCGAGGGCGACCTCGAGCAGTTCCCGCAGCTCGTCCGTGGTGGCCGGGTCCGGATCGTCGTCGATCCACGCGCGGGTGGCCGCGAGCAGGTCGCTCATCACGCGATCCTGCGGACGATCTCGGCCAGCAGGGCGCCGAGTCGCGGACCGGCGGCGGCGCCGGCGTCGAGGACCTCCGCATGGGACAGCGGGATCGGTGAGATGCCGGCGGCCAGGTTCGTGACCAGCGAGATCCCGAGGACCTCCAGCCCGGCATGCCGGGCCGCGATCGCCTCCAGCGCGGTGGACATGCCGACCAGGTCGCCGCCGAGCCGCTTGACCATCGCCACCTCGGCGGGGGTCTCGTAGTGCGGGCCGCGGAACTGGGTGTAGATGCCCTCGTCGAGGGTGCCGTCCACGGACCTCGCCACCTCGCGCAGGCGGGCGGAGTAGAGGTCGGTGAGGTCCACGAACGTCGGGCCCTCGAGCGGTGAGGCGCCGGTGAGGTTGAGGTGGTCGCTGATCAGCACGGGCGTGCCCGGAACCCACTCACGGTGCAGCCCGCCGCACCCGTTCGTGAGCACGATCGTGTGGGCACCGGCGGCTGCGGCCGTGCGTGCCCCGTGCGCGACCCGTCGCACGCCACGACCCTCGTAGTAGTGCGTCCGGGCGCCGAGCACCAGGGCGTGGCGGATCTCACCGTCGGCGCCGGTGAACCGCACCGTGCGGAGGGTGCCGGCGTGCCCGGCCACCCCGGACCGGGAGAAGCCGGGAATGTCCTCGGCGGTGAATTCGGCAACGGTCTCGCCGAGCACGTCCGCCGCTCCACCCCAGCCGGATCCGAGGACCAGGGCGACGTCATGATGGGGCACGCCGCTGCGGGCGGTGATCGCCGCGGCGGCGGCCGCAGCCGCATCGAACGGATCGGTCGCCGGGTCGTCCAGGTCGGTGCCAGGGCCGGGATCGGGGGAGGTCACGGGGGCTTCGGTACTGCTCACGGTGCCGAACCTACCTGCGTCACGGCACAATGTCCCACGTGACGAGCACTCCGACTTCGCCCACGACCACCGAGCCCGCGTCCGGAGTCGGGAGGTCATCGACCCGCGAGGGCTCCCGGGTGGTGGTCATCGGCGGCGGCCCGGGGGGCTACGAGGCCGCGCTCGTGGCCCGGCAGCTCGGCGCCGAGGTCACCGTGGTGGAGCGGCAGGGCATGGGTGGTTCCGCGGTCCTGACCGACGTGGTGCCCTCCAAGACCCTGATCGCCACCGCGGAGTGGATGACGGTCACCGAGGAGGCCGCGGACCTGGGGATCCGCCCCACCGGTGGCCACGCGGGCTCCTTCGAAGCGGACTTCGCGACCGTCGACGCCCGCGTGCTGAACCTCGCGAAGGCGCAGTCGGCGGACATCCGCACCCGCCTGGAACGCGAGGGCGTGGCCCTGGTGGACGGCGAAGGGCGCATGGACGGCCCGAGCGCGGTGATCGCGAGCACGAGCTACGGCGAGCAGCGGCTCCCCGCGGACGTGGTGCTGCTCGCCACCGGCGCCCGGCCCCGGGTGCTGCCGACGGCCGTGCCCGACGGCGAACGTATCCTGAACTGGACCCAGCTCTACCAGCTGACCGAGGTGCCCGAGCGGCTGATCGTGGTGGGCTCGGGCGTCACCGGCGCCGAGTTCGCCGGTGCCTACAACGGCCTCGGTGCCGACGTGGTCCTGGTCTCCAGCCGGGACCGGGTGTTGCCGGGGGAGGACCCGGACGCCGCCGAGCTCATCGAGACCGTGTTCAAGCGGCGTGGCATGGAGGTGCTCTCGCGCTCGCGGGCCGCCGGAGCCCGCCGCGTCGGCGACGGCGTCGAGGTGGACCTCGCGGACGGACGCGTCGTGCAGGGCTCGCACTGCCTCATCGCCGTCGGGGCCGTCCCGAACACCGAGGGCCTGGAACTGGAGGGCGCCGGGGTGAAGGTGAGCGAGTCCGGCCACATCCAGGTGGACCGGGTCTCCCGGACCACGGCCCGGGGCGTCTACGCGGCCGGCGACTGCACCGGGGTGCTCGCCCTGGCCTCGGTCGCGGCCATGCAGGGCCGGATCGCCATGTGGCACTCCCTCGGCGACGCCGTCTCCCCGCTCGACCTGAGCCAGGTCTCCGCGAACGTCTTCACGGCCCCGGAGATCGCGACGGTGGGCATCCCCGAGCACCGGATCACCTCCGGCGAGGTGCGCGGCGCGATCACCACGCTGCCGTTGGCCCGGAACCCGCGCGCGAAGATGCTCGGCATCCGCGAGGGCTTCGTGAAGATGTTCTCCCACCGTGCCTCGGGCCTGGTCATCGGCGGTGTGGTGGTGGGACCGCGGGCCAGCGAACTGATCTTCCCGATCACCCTCGCGATCAGCAACCGGCTGACCGTGGACCAGGTGTCCAGCGCGTTCACGGTCTACCCGTCGCTGTCCGGCAGCATCGCGGAGGCCGCGCGCACGCTGCACGACGCCCGCGGCTGACGGGACCCACCGGGCCCAGTGGTGCAGCCTCCTCTGCTGGCCGGTCGAAGGTCTCAGTGCCCGACGGCGGCCGGCGCCTCGCGCAGGAGCGTCGCCAGGGTGGTGGCGTCGTGGCTCCCGTTGAAGATCGGCGTGCCAGGCTGCAGGTGCACGCCGGCGGCGAGGCCGCCGGCGTCGACCGGGTCGAAGCCGAGCCGATCCACGAATCCGCGCACGAGCGCCGTGGCGTCGGCGTCGTCGCCGGCGACGCCGAGGGCGCGCCGGGCCGGGGCGCCGGCCGGCAGACCCTGTTCCTCGAGCTCGTGGTAGCCGATGTGGTTGAGCGTCTTGACGACCGCCGAGTGGCTCAGGTGGCGGGCCACCACCTCCGACGTGCTCGGCGCGGCCTCGAGTTCGGGGTTGCGGCCGTCGGTGCTCGGCCAGTAGTTCATGGCGTCCACGACGACCTTGCCGGCGAGGGTGTCACCGTCGAGCGTGGCGTGTTTGCCCAGCGGCAGGGCCAGGACGACGAGGTCGGCGGACGCGACCGCGTCGGCCGCCGTGCTCGTGTCCGCGCCCGGCGCCATGATCTGCGCGATCAGGTCGATGAGCGCGGGATCGCCGGACGCGGCCAGCCGCACCCGGTAGCCGGCCCGCATCGCCACCCGGGCGATGGCCGTGCCCACCCGGCCGGCACCGAGCACCGCGATGGTGCCCGGCCCGCTCCCGGCGCCGGCGTCGTCCAGCGCGCCAGGGCTGCCGTCGTCGGGCAGGTCGGCGGACGGGACGTGGTCTGTCACGGGGCAACTCCGGGTCGGCAGCGGATACGCCTCAATCAACGCTTCCGACGGCGGGGACTATTCCGCCAGCGTGACCGGGGCGCCGCCGACCCCGGCGGACCCACTCGCCGAACCCCGGCCAAGGGGGTGGGCGGCCGTCTAGCTGTCGCCGCCGAGGTAGGCCGCCCGGACCGCGGCGTCCCCGGCGAGCTCGGCGCCGGTGCCGGATCGGACGATCTCGCCGGTCTCCAGCAGATAGGCGTGGTCCGCGCGCCGCAGGGCCTGGGCCGCGTTCTGCTCGACGAGCAGCACCGTCGTGCCCTGGGAGTTGATCTCCTCGATGATCCGGAAGATCTGGTGGATCAGCTTCGGCGCGAGCCCCATCGAGGGCTCGTCGAGCAGCAGCAGCCGTGGCTGCGCCATCAGAGCGCGGCCGATCGCCAGCATCTGCTGCTCGCCACCCGACAGGTTGCCCGCCGGCTGCTTGATCCGTTCCTGTAGCCGCGGGAACAACGTGAGCACGCGCTCGAAGTCGGGTGCGAGCGCCGCCGTGCTGCGGTTGCGCCGCACGTACGCGCCCATCTCGAGGTTCTCGCGCACGGTCATCCCCGGGAAGATCCCGCGGCCCTCGGGCGACTGGCTGATGCCCATCTGCACGCGTCTGTCGGGAGAGACCTTCGCGAGGTCCTTCCCGTCGTACAGGACCGAGCCGGCCCGGATCTTGCGCAGCCCCGAGATGGTCTTGAGCGTGGTGCTCTTGCCGGCCCCGTTCGCGCCGATGAGGGTCACGACGGTGCCCTCGGGGACGTCGAAGCTGAGGTCGCGGATCGCCTCGATGTGCCCGTAGTTGACCGACAGGTCGCGAACCTCAAGAAGCATCGTCGATCTCCTCCTCGTCCTCGTCCTCGTCGACCCCGAGGTAGGCGGCGATCACGGCTGGGTCGTTCTGCACGTCGGTGGGCGTGCCATCGGCGATCTTGCGCCCGAACTCCAGCACGACGACGCGGTCGACGGCGCCCATCACGAGCCGCATGTCGTGCTCGATGAGCAGGACCGTGAGCCCTCGGTCACGGATGCTGCGGATCAGCTCCATCAGCGCCTGCTTCTCGGAGGGGTTGAAGCCCGCGGCAGGCTCGTCGAGGCACAGCAGTTTGGGCCGCGTGGCCATCGCGCGTGCGATCTCAAGACGCCGTTGATCGCCGTAGGAGAGGTTGCCGGCCAGTTCGTCGGCGCGGCCGCGCACGCCCACGAAGTCCAGCAGCTCGTGTGCGATCTCCCGTCCGGCGGCTTCCTCGCGTCGGTATCTGGGGAGCCCGAGCAGTGCGGCGATCGGGCCGGTACTGTGCTGCGCGTCGGCGCCGACCATCACGTTCTCGAACGCCGTCATCGCCTTGAACAGGCGAATGTTCTGGAAGGTCCGAGCCATGCCTCGCTTCGCGATCCGGTACCGCTTCATGCCCGAGGTGACCTCGCCGTCGAACGTCACGGTCCCCTGGGTCGGTTGGTAGATCCCCGTCATCACGTTGAACGCGGTGGTCTTGCCCGCTCCGTTGGGCCCGATGAGGCCGAGGATCTCGCCGCGGTCGATGTGGAAGTCGACGGCGTCGAGTGCCGTCACACCGCCGAACCGCAGCGTCACCTCGTTCATCGAGAGCAGGGCGTCGCCGGCCGGGGCCGGGTCCGGCGCAGCTGCCTCAGCCACGGTCCTCCCCCTTCTCTTCGCGCGGGGCCACGCCCGCGTCCGTACCGTCGCTCGCGTCCGCGCCGTCGCCCGCCACGGCGGCATCGCTCGTCTCCAGCGCCTCGATCGCCTCTTCCATCTTCTGTGCTCGCACGGTGCGCCGTGGTGGCAGCAGACCCTGCGGCCGGTAGGTCGCGAGCACCACCAGGGCGATGCCGAACACGAGCACCCGCCATTGCTCGAAGCCACGGAACCGCTCCGGCAGGTAGGCCACGACGATCGCGCCGAGCAGCACGCCCCACCGGTTCCCCTGGCCACCGACCACCACCGCGGAGATGAACAGGATCGACAGGAGCAACGTGAACGTCTCCGGGTTGATGAATCCCTGTCGCCCCGCGAACAACGCACCCGCGATGCCACCGACGAACGCACCGAGCGCGAACGCGAGCAGCTTGAACCGGAAGGTGGGCACCCCCATCAGCTCGGCGGCGTCCTCGTCCTCGCGGGTGGCTTCCCAGGCGCGGCCCACCCGCGAGTTCTTGACCCGCCGGTCGGCCAGCATGATGAGGATGACGAAGGTGAGTGCGAGCCAGTAGTACGGCGTGATGTCCAGCACCCCGAACACCAGGAACGTGCTGGTGTTGTCGAGGTCCACCAGTGGCACACCGGTGCTCCAGTCGAGGTGCGGCAGCTCGAACAGCGGGATGCTGGGCGGTCTCGCGATTCCGGAGATGCCGGGAGCGCCCCCCAACCACTCCTGGTTGATGAGGTTGAGCCGCACGATCTCGCCGAATCCGAGCGTCACGATCGCCAGGTAGTCGCCGCGGACCCGCAGCGTCGGCCACCCCAGCAGTACGCCGGAGACCATCGTGATGATGATCGCGGCCGGCAGGCTGGCCAACCACGTCCAGGTCGCATGCTCCGACGTCAGGATGCCCACCGTGTAGGCACCGATCGCGTAGAAACCCACGTAGCCGAGGTCGAGCAGGCCAGCGTAGCCGACCACGATGTTGAGCCCGAGCGCGATGAGCGCGTAGACGGCCACGGTGAAGAGCACGCCGCTGAAGTCGGTGCCGGGCGGGCTGATGAACGGCGGGTTGAGCAGCGGCAGCAGGTAGCAGAACAGTGCGAGCGCGACGAGCAGCAGGATCTGGCCCCAGCGCGGCATCGCCCGCATGCGCTCGCGCAGGCCGATCCTACGGCGGCGGGGGCGCACCGCATTCGTGCTCATGCGCGTGCCTTTCCGAGTGACTCACCGAGCAGGCCCGTCGGTCGGAAGAGCAGCACGAGCACCAGCACCGCGAAGGCGACCACCTCACGCCACTCGCTGCCGAACAGTCCGGCACCGAGGTTCTCGGCCACCCCGAGGACGAGCCCGCCGAACAGGGCGCCGCGCAGGTTGCCGATGCCGCCGAGCACGGCGGCGGTGAATGCCTTGACGCCGAGCAGGAAGCCCGCGTTGTACCGCGTGATCCCCACCTGCAGCATGTAGAGGGTCGCGGCGGCACCCGCCAGCAGCCCACCGATCAGGAACGTCACCTGAATCACCCGGGTGCTGTTGACGCCCATCAGCGATGACGTCTCTGGGTCCTGGGCCACGGCGCGGATGCCACGCCCGATCCGGGTGCGCCGGACGAACTGGTCGACCAGCACCATCATGACCACCGCTGAGGCCACGATGATGATGTCCCGGTTCGTCACGCCGTGGCCGAGGATCTCGAACTGCACGGTCGGCGTGCGGTCGACCGGCATGCCGACGTTCTCCCGGGACCTGGCCACGTAGCGGTCGAACTCGTCGTCCAGCCCGAGCGCCGCCATGATCGGCCCGCGCAGCCCCATGATCTCCGCGAGCACGAACGAGGCGCCGATCGCGGAGATCAGTGCCACGAGCCGCGGCGCGCCGCGTTTGAGGAGGGGCCGGTAGGCCACGCGTTCCAGCAGCAGGGCCACCCCACCGGAGGTGATCATCGCGACCACCATCGCGAACGCGAGCGAGCCGACCAGCGCCAGGCCGGTCGTCTCGGCGTCGGCGCCGATCAGATAGAGCGCCCACACGGTCGCGAAGGTGCCGAACATGAACACCTCGGAGTGCGCGAAGTTGATGAGCTGCAGCACCCCGTAGACCATCGTGTAGCCAAGGGCGACCAGCGCGTAGAGCGAGCCGAACACCAGGCCGCCGATGAACAGGGACGTGAAGTTGTCGAGGACGTACTGGAGTTGCACGGACGGGTCTCCTCGCGGGACGTGGGCCGACCGTCGCCGGCCGAGGTCTGAGCGACCCCGGCCGGCGTCGGTACCCGAGCAGATGGCAGGGGCGGCACCGCCCCGACCGTGGCGCTACTGCTCGATCGGCACGCCCTGCTGGATCTCGCCGCCCTCGACCGGGTACTGGTAGACCACGACCTCGGCGACCTCACCGGTCTCGTCGAACGTGATGTGCTTGGTGATCCCCTCAGCGTCGTAGTTGTTCACCCACTCCAGCAGCGAGGGCCGGTCGGTGTTCCCGTCGAGGATGCCCTGCAGCAGGATGTTCATCGCGTCGAAGCCCTCGGTCGAGTACGTGCCGGGGGCCTGGCCCGCGGACGCCTCGTAGGCCGTGGCGAACTCCTCGTCGGCCGGAGCGCACGGGCAGGTCAGCACGGCGCCCTCAGCGGCGCCGCCGGCCGCCTCCACGAACGCCGGGTCCAGCGTGCCGTCACCCGACATGAACAGGCCCTCCCAGCCGCCCGAGCGCAGCTGGTTGACCAACACCGACGCCTCGGCGTAGTAGCCGGCGAAGTACAGCGAGTCGGCGCCCGAGGCGTTGACCGCGGTCACGACCGGGCCCATGTCGGTCTGGCCGACCTGGATGCTCTCGGTACCGACCACGAGGTCGCCGAGCGACTCGACGACCCCGGCACCGAGACCGGCGCCGTACTCCGAGGAGTCGTCCACCACGAACACGCCTTCGGCGTTCGCGGTCCCGGTCAGGTAGGCCGCGACGGCGGGCGCCTGGGTAGCGTCGTTGCCGATGATCCGGTGGAACGTGTCCCAGCCGTTCAGCGCCAGGTCGGGGTTGGTCGCCGACGGCGACACCGTGACCAGGCCCGCCTCGGCGAACACGGCGCCGGTGGCCGCGGTCTCACCGGAGAACGTCGGGCCGACGACTCCGATGATGTCGGCGTTGCCGACGATCTCCGAGACCAGCGGGCTCGCCGCTGCCGGGTCGCCCTGCGAGTCGAACTCCTCGAGCGTGATGTCGCAGTCAGGGTTCGCTTCCTGGAACTGCTCCAGCGCCAGGTTCGAACCGTTGACGATGTTGATACCGAGGTTCGCGGCTGGGCCGGTCAGCGGGCCGACGTAGGCGATGACACCGACGCAGTCGCCGCCGCCTTCACCGTCGTCGGTGCCTTCGCCCTCGGTGCCGCCACCGGTTGTGCCGCACGCGGCAAGCGCGACGCCGACTGCCGCAAGAAGGCCAGCGGTACGCCAGATAGTCGTGGATCGAGACATTCGGGTCCTCCGCGGGAGGTGGGAGCCGGGCATCATTACCCGACTTGTTGGTGCCCTGGAACCTAGCACCGGGAGTCAAGGTCAGCACCCCTGACCTGCGCAGAAGTTACACATTGGTAACGCGACCGGGCCGGAGCAGGAAGTCCGGCCGGGCCTGCGGTGGTGGGCCTCAGGTCGCCTGGATGCGTCCGCGACGCACCACGAGGTTCTCGTCCATGTCCTCCAACTCCCGTCCCTTCGTCTCGGGGATCTTGAACCAGACGAAGAAGAACGAGAGCACGGCCATCACGGCGTAGATGCCGTACGCGAGGGTGAGGCCCACATCGGCCAGCGCCGGGAACGTGGTCGAGACGAGGAAGTTCGCAGCCCACTGTGCCGCTGCCGCGACAGCCAGCGCACCGGCGCGGATGGAGTTCGGGAAGATCTCGCCGAGCAGCACCCACACGAGCGGTCCCCAGGTGGCGCCGAACGCGACCACGAAGACGTTCGCCGCGACCAGTGCCACCGTGGACCAGGGCGCCGTGAGCTCCGCCGTGGTGGTGCCGTCACCGGCATCCACGATGGTGGCGAACGAGAACGCCACCGCCATCAGGCCGAGGGACAGGGCCATCCCGACCGAGCCGACCAGCAACATCGGGCGCCGCCCCACCCGGTCCACCAGCAGGATGGCCACGATCGTGACCAGGATGTTCGTGACGGAGGTGATCACCGTGATGGTCAGCGCGTCGGACTCCCCGAAGCCGACCGATCGCCACAGCGTCGTGGAGTAGTAGAAGATCACGTTGATCCCGACGAACTGCTGGAACACCGAGAGCAGGATGCCGACCCAGACGATCGGCTTGAGTCCGAGCCGGTGCCCGCGGAGGTCGCTCAGGGACTCCTTCTTCTCCTGGTTCAGGGTCTTCTTGATCTCTTCGATCTTGAGGTTGACCTCGACGACGCCGGTGAAGTCGTGCAGCACGGCCGAGGCCCTGTCGTACTCGCCGCGGGCCACCAGGAACCGTGGCGACTCGGGCAGGCGCAGCGCGAACACGCCGTAGAGCACTGCGGGGATGGCCTCCGCCATGAACATCCAGCGCCACGCCGCCTGCCCGAACCACAGCTCCTCGGCGGCGCCACCCGCGGTGTTCGCGAGCAGTGCGTCGGAGAGCAGTGCCACGAAGATGCCGGTGACGATCGCGAGCTGCTGGAGCGAACCGAGGCGGCCCCGGACACGGGCCGGGGAGACCTCGGCGATGTAGGCGGGAGCGATCACCGAGGCAGCGCCGACGCCGAAGCCACCGATCACGCGCCAGATGATCAGGTCGAACACTCCGAACGCGAGGCCGGAGCCGATCGCCGAGACCAGGAACAGTGCGGCTGCGATCAGCATCACCGGGACCCGCCCGAGCCTGTTCGCGACCGGCCCGGCGAACCAGGCGCCGATGGCGCACCCGATGAGCGCGGAGGAGACCGCGAACCCCTTCAGTCCGGCGCCGAGGTCGAACTCGCCGGCGAGCGCGTCGACGGCGCCGTTGATGACCGCGGTGTCGAAGCCGAACAGGAAACCCCCGACGGCCGCGGCGATGCAGATCCCGATGATCCGGGCGTTCAGCCGGCTCACCGCGGGTGTGTCACCGTGCTCACTCGCTGACATGTGGCCCTCCCCATCGGACCAGGCACGGCGCGTGTTCGCTCCGGTCTCGCCCGGTTCCCTCGCTCCCCGCAGGCTAGGGCAGATGGTGGGGTGCCGCGCGGTGTGACGCCGCGTGGGACCGGCTCACCGCGTCCGGAACTGCGCCGTCACCGGGCACTCGAACGGGTCCATCCGGCCCAGGCCGACGTCGTTGAGGTAGCGCACCACGATCCGGTACGACCCGAGCAGGGTGGTCTCGGTGTACGTGATCCCCAGGGCCGCGCAGTACGCGCGGACCATCGGCTTCGCGCGGCGCAGACTCGGGCGGGGCATGCTCGGGAACAGGTGGTGCTCGATCTGGTGGTTCAGCCCGCCCATCGCCACGTCCACCACGCGGGAGCCGGAGATGTTGCGGGACATGAGCACCTGACGGCGCAGGAAGTCGATCCGGGCATCCGCCGGGACGAGTGGCATCCCCTTGTGGTTCGGCGCGAACGTGGCGCCCATGTAGAAGCCGAACACGGCGAGCTGGACGGCCACGAACGCCACGCCCATGCCGACGGGCAGGACCCAGAACACGACGGACAGGTACCCGATGATCCGGACCAGCAGGAACGTGATCTCGACGGCACGGTGCTTGACGGGCTCACGTCCGAACACGGTACGGATCGCCGTCACGTGCAGCGCCAGGCCCTCCAGGGTGATCAGTGGGAAGAAGAGCCAGCCCTGCCGACGGACGAACCACGCGGCGAAGCCGCGGCGGGTGGGCACGTCCGCGGGGATGAACACCAGCGCGCCGGTCCCGATGTCCGGGTCGGCCCCGATCTGGTTCGGCTTCGCGTGGTGGCGCGTGTGCTTGCGCTGCCACCAGCCGTGGCTCAACCCGACGAACAGGTCCGAGATCACCAGCGCCGCCCAGTCGTTCGCCCGGCCGGACGAGAAGATCTGCCGGTGCGCGGCGTCGTGGGAGAGGTACGCGGTCTGGGTCAGCAGTACGCCGACCCCGACGGCGAGTGCGAGCTGCCACCAGGACGAACCGATGGTCACGAACGCCCAGCCGGCCACCAGGTACGCCACCAGCAGTCCGGACATCTTCGCGGCGTAGTACAGCGGACGACGACGCATCAGGCCGGCCTCCCGGACCTGGCGGGCCAGTTCGTGATAGTCGCTGGTCGGTCGAACACGTGGGCGGGCGGGGACTGCGACTGTCATGGCGATCCGTTCGGGGTCAGGGCGCACGGCCGAGGACGGGGTGTGTCTCCAGCCTCCGCGGACTGCCACCGCCGGGCGATCAGGGCGGCACCCGAACCCGGGGTAGGGCTAACCCCATTGCCCCGCCGTGGCGACGCCGGGCGCACGCCGCCCGGCCCACCGGCCGTTAGGCTCGCAAACATGCTCGAATCAGCGCCCGTGCGCCTGCCTGACCCGGCCACCGTCGACGTGGTCGCCCTGACCCGCGCGATCTGTGACATCCCCAGCGTCAGCGGCGACGAACGCGCCCTCGCCGATGCGGTGGAGGCCCTGCTCAGATCGGCTCCGCACCTGGAGGTCCTACGCGACGGCGACACCGTGTTGGCTCGGACCCGGCTCGGCCGGGCGCAACGGGTGGTGATCGCAGGACACCTGGACACCGTGCCGATCCAGGGCAACCTGCCCACCGAGCTGCGCACCGCGCCCGACGGCGGATCGTTGCTCTGGGGGCGCGGCACCGTGGACATGAAGGGCGGGGTCGCCGTCGCGCTGTACCTGGCCATGACGCTGCCCGAACCGGGCAAGGATGTCACCTGGGTCTTCTACGACCACGAGGAGGTCGAGGCGGACCTGAACGGCCTCGGCCGGGTGGTCCGCACCAACCCGGACTGGCTCGCCGCCGACTTCGCGGTGCTCGGGGAACCCACAGCGGGTGGGATCGAGGGTGGCTGCAACGGCACCCTCCGGGCCGAGATCCGCACCCATGGCACGACCGCGCACTCGGCCCGGGCCTGGAAGGGGCACAACGCCATCCATGACGCCGCCGAGGTGCTGCACCGGCTCGCCCGCTACACGCCGGCCGAGGTGGACGTGGACGGGTTGGTGTACCGCGAAGGGCTGAATGCGGTGGCGATCAGCGGCGGCATCGCAGGCAACATGATCCCGGACGAGTGCGCGGTGACCGTGAACTACCGGTTCGCGCCCTCGGCCACCCCGGAGCAGGCGTTCGCGCACGTGCAGGAGGTCTTCGAGTCCTTCGACGTCGCTCTCATCGACGCCGCAGCCGGTGCTCGGCCGGGGCTGAACCACCCAGCAGCCGTCGACTTCCTGGAGGCGGTCACGGCCGTGACCGGCGGGGTGGCCGGGCCGAAGTACGGATGGACGGACGTGGCCCGGTTCACCGAACTCGGGATCCCTGCCGTGAACTTCGGTCCCGGCGATCCGATGCTCGCCCACGCGGACGACGAACAGGTGGCCATCGACGAGATCAGC
Source organism: Occultella kanbiaonis (assembly GCF_009708215.1). NCBI lineage: Bacteria > Bacillati > Actinomycetota > Actinomycetes > Micrococcales > Ruaniaceae > Occultella > Occultella kanbiaonis. The sequence goes on from NZ_CP046175.1 coordinate 1,430,773, forward strand.
ACCTGCACAACGGCCCTGGCGGCGTGGTTGAGTACACCGGTGACCTCGAGTCACGACGACGCCCCAGACGGAACGGAACGCCGATGAGTACCACGAACCACCGCGGGAACTACCGGAAGGGCCCGGTGCGGCTGCGTGGCAAGCTGATCCCGGAGAAGACCACCGACGAGAGCCTGCTCGAGCCCGCCGAGAGTGTCGACTGGGTGCACATGGACCCGTGGCGGGTGATGCGGATCCAGGCCGAGTTCGTGGAGGGCTTCGGCGCTCTCGCCGAGCTCGGACCCGCGATCAGCGTGTTCGGCTCGGCCCGCTTCAAGCCTGACGACCCGGAGTACACCCTCGCGGGTGAGGTCGCCGGGCACATCGTCGAGGCCGGGTACGCGGTGATCACCGGTGGCGGCCCCGGGGTGATGGAGGGCGCGAACAAGGGCGCCCACGAGGCAGGGGGTACCTCCGTCGGCCTCGGCATCGAACTGCCGTTCGAGCAGGGTATGAACGAGTACGTGGACCTCGGGGTGAACTTCCGTTACTTCTTCGCCCGCAAGACCATGTTCGTGAAGTACGCCGAGGGTTTCATCGTCCTACCGGGCGGCTTCGGCACCCTCGACGAGCTCTTCGAGGCGCTCACCCTCGTGCAGACCACCAAGGTCAAGCGATTCCCGATCGTGCTCATCGGCACGACGTTCTGGGCCGGCCTGTTCGACTGGCTGAAGAACACGCTGGTGGAGCGGGGCACGATCTCCTCGCACGACCTGGATCTGATGCACCTCACCGACGACCCGCGTGAGGCCGTCGAGATCGTGCTGAACGCGAACCGGAGCCGTCGCCGCGAGGAGCTCGCGGCGGCCCAGGCAGCAGCGTCCCGCGCGGGCGCGATGGGCCCCGAGTGAGCACCGCCACGAGTCACTCCTGCGGTCGTGGCTGACGCATGGTCTGGGTGACGTGGGTCACCGGCGTGTTCGCGCTGGTGATCGTCGCGGTGCTCGTCGTCGCGTGGTTCGTCTCCACCGGGCGGATCGAGGGTCCGGCAGAGCCGACGCCACGAACTGGCATAGAATGGGCCGAGCAGAGCACCACTCCGGGGACGTCGGCAGACAACGTTGCCTCGAACCGTGAGGGCGCACCACCCGATGACAGCAGGGAGTTTGCCCATGGCCGCCATGAAGCCCAGGACCGGTGACGGACCGCTCGAGGTCACCAAGGAGGGTCGGGGCATCATCATGCGCGTTCCGCTTGAGGGCGGAGGTCGGCTCGTCGTCGAGCTGAACGCCACCGAGGCGAGCGAGCTCAGCGACGCGCTGAGCGCCGTCGCCGGCTGACGCGCCCGATGGCGCAGGCGAGTCCCGAGCTCGACGTCCGCCCGGGACCGCTGAGCCGGGACCTGCTCGCCGAGTTCGGTCCTTCGGCGGTGCTCGCGCTGCCGATCGCCCCGGCCCGCCCGGACGACGACGGCGAGCTCCAGCCCCGCGCGGGCGTCGCGGACGCCGCGGCCGCCTACGAGGTGGACCTGTACGACCTCGCCGCTCGGTCCGGTTCCACCGGCGCCGCGGGCGAGGCGGTCGCCGTGACGCTGCCGACGCTCACCGGTGCGCCGACACCCTGGCACGCGCTGCCCGGTCGGATCGTGTTCGTCGGTGTGGGAGACGAGTCCGCCGTCGCCATGCGCCGTGCCGGCGCCGCTGCAGCTCGGATCGTCGCGGGCACGCAGTCCCTGGTCACCTCGCTCGCCGCGGACGGCGTCGACGACCAGGTGCGGCCGCTCGTGGAGGGGGTCCTGCTCGCCTCCTACCGGCCGCCCTGGACGGGGACCGGGACCGGGCCGAGCGCACCGGTGAACCGGATCACGCTGGTCGGCGACGCCGATTCGGACGCGGTGGCCCAGGCGCAGATCGCCGCGGGCACCACCCTGCTCACCCGCACCCTTGCCGCCACCCCCTCGAACCTGAAGAACCCGCAGTGGCTCGCCGACCAGGTCCGCACGCTCGCCCGAGGCACCCGATCGGTCAAGGTCACCGTGCGGACCGAGGCCTGGCTGGCCAAGCAGGGCCTGAACGGCATCCTCGCCGTGGGCCGCGGCTCGGCCACCCCGCCCCGCCTGGTCACGGTCGACCACAACCCCGCCGGCGCGACCGGCGACCCGGTGGTCCTCGTCGGCAAGGGCATCAGCTTCGACTCCGGCGGCATCTCCATCAAGCCACGGGACGCGATGATCGCGATGAAGACGGACATGGCCGGTGCCGCGGCCGTGCTCGGTGCGGTGCTCGGCGCCGCCCGGGCCGAGCTGCCGATCCGCGTGATCGGTGTGCTGCCGCTCGCCGAGAACGCGTTCTCCGGGGACTCCTATCGGCCCGGTGACGTGCTGCGCATGGTGGACGGCACCACGGTCGAGATCGGGAACACCGACGCCGAGGGGCGGATGGTGCTCGCGGACGCGATGGCCTGGGCCAGGCGGGAGTACGAGCCGAGGGTGCTCGTGGACATCGCCACCCTGACCGGCGCCGCCAGCCTCGGCCTCGGTAAGCGGCACGGGGCGCTCTACGCCACCCGCGACGACCTGCGCGACGCTCTCGTGGCCGCCGGGGACCGGGCCGGTGAGACGCTCTGGCCGATGCCGCTCGTGGAGGAGTACCGCCACGCCCTCGACTCGGCGATCGCGGACCTGTCCCACATCGGTACCGACCCGCACACGTCGGGCGGGTCGATCACGGCGGCGCTGTTCCTGCAGCATTTCGCCGGGGAGACCCCGTGGGCCCACCTCGACATCGCCGGCCCGGCGCGCTCGGCCAAGGCCGAGCACGAGATCAGCGAGGGGGCCACCGGGTTCGGTGCCCGCCTGCTGTTCCGCTGGCTGCAGACCCTGTCCTGAGGCCCGACGGCGGCCCCTGCGCTGACGCCCGAGGGGGCGCCCCTGTCGACGTTGACGCCAGGCGGCCGGCTCAGCGTTTGACGGCCACCAGGAGGCCGTCACCGCTGGGCAGCAGTGCCGGGATCAGCCGTTCGTCCTCGCGCAGGCGGCGGCCGAGTTCGCGCATCGCCACGGTCGCCTCGTCGCGTCGGGCCGGGTCGGCCACACGGTCGTGCCACAGTGCGTCGGTGACGGCCAGCGAGCCGCCGCTACGCAGCATCCGCACGGCCTGGTCGGCGTAGTCACCGGCCTCGGTCGGCTCGGCGTCGATGAACACCAGGTCGTAGGCGGCGTCCGCCAGCCGCGGCAGCACGTCCAGGGCCCGGCCGGAGATCGGACGGGTGCGGGTCGCGCGGATCCCGGCAGCGGCGAAGGCCTCCTTCGCGGCCCGCTGGTGCTCGACCTCGACGTCGATGGTGGTCAGCACGCCCTCGGGGTCCATCCCGTCCAGCAGCCACAGGCCGGACACGCCCGTCCCGGTACCGATCTCGGCGACCGCGCGGGCATGGGATGCGGCCGCCAGCAGGCGCAGCGCGGCGCCCGTTCCGGTGGACACCGCGGCGATGCCGAACTCCTCGGCGCGGGCGCGGGCCTCGGCTGCGGCCTCGGGTTCGGTGATGAAGTCTTCGGAGTAGGCCCAGCTCTGGGCCTTGTCGGCAGCGATGGTGGGCCTCCCGGTGGATGCGTGTCTAGGGACTGGATCGTATCGTTATCGCAGACGAGCGGGCGGGTCGCCATCCCGCTGGGACTCGGGAGCAGGCTGCCGAGTCCAGGCCGGACGTCGAGGTCACCATCGTGCAGGTGACCGGCTCGGCGCCCGCCAAGGAGGGAGGGGCGCGTGTCCGAGGACCTCGACGCGCTCTGGGACTTCGAGGACCCCATCGGCAGTGCCGAGGCGTTCCGGGCCGCGATCGCGCGAACCGGCGGCGCGGAGCGGGACGTGCTGACCACCCAGCTGGCCCGCGCCCTCGGTCTGGCCGGGCGCTACGACGAGGCGGATCGGCTGCTGGATTCGCTCGACGCCACGACCGACGCCGCCGATGCCGGTTCCGAGGTCGCGGTGCGGGTGGCGCTCGAACGTGGCCGGCTGCGCCGCAGTTCCGGTCGACCCGACCCGGAGCCGCTGCGAAGGGCAGCCGACCTGGCGCACACGGCGGGCCTGGAGGCACTCCGGATCGATGCGTTGCACATGCTGGCGCTCGTCGCCGAGACCCCATCGGCGCAGGTGGTCGCGAACCGGGAGGCGCTCGCATTGGCGCGCACGGCGACCGACCCGCGGGCCCGGCGCTGGGAGGCGAGCCTGCTGAACAACCTGGGCTGCGCGCTCGTCGACGCGGGTGATCCGGGCGCCGCGCTCGAGGTGTTCCGGCAGGCGCAGCAACTCCGCCACGACGCCGGTCAGGCCCGCGAGGAGCAGATCGCGCGCTGGATGGTCGCGTGGGCGTTGCGCCTCCTCGGCCGGCGGACGCAGGCCCTGGCCATGCAGCGCGCGCTCAAGGAGGACCTGATCGCCGCGGGGATCGATGACGCGGACGTCGACGCCGAGATCGCCCTGCTGACGGATCAGGTGCCGCCCTGAGCCGGCCGGAACACGGCGGCGGCCCCGTTCGTTCTCTCAGGGAGTTCCCAGGTAGCGGACGTAGACTCGACGAATCATGGAGGAGCAGCCGGTGGTGGCCCAGACCGACGTCGCGGAGATGATCGGTGAGTCGACGGCGCCGGTCACGGGGGAGCTGACGACCACCGGGGCGACCGAGCCACTCTGGGAGCCGCCCACGTGGGAACGCGTGGTCCGCGAGAACTCCGACCGGGTCTACCGCCTCGCCTTCCGGCTCACCGGGAACCGGGCCGACGCCGAGGACCTCACCCAGGAGGTCTTCGTGCGGGTGTTCCGCTCGCTGCACTCCTACAAGCCCGGCACGTTCGAGGGCTGGCTGCACCGCATCACCACGAACCTGTTCCTGGACGGTCAGCGCCGCAAGAAGCGGATCCGGTTCGACGCGCTCGGCCAGGCCGCCGAGTGGATCCCCGAGACCGGGGAACGCGGATCACCCGAGCGCGGTTACGAACACGAGAACCTCGACCTGGACGTCCAGCGCGCGCTGGACGTCCTCAAGCCGCAGTACCGCGCGGCCGTGGTGCTGTGCGATATCGAGGGCCTGTCCTACGAGGAGGTCGGCGCGACCCTTGGCATCTCGATGGGCACGGTCCGGTCCCGGATCCACCGTGGTCGGGCCCAGCTGCGCAAGGAGCTCGCTCATCGCTCGCCCCTGGCCGTGGCGGCCGCCCACGAGGAGGACCGGTGAGCCATCTCGGACCGCTGATCTCCCCGCTCATCGACGGCCAGCTGCCGGCGGCCAAGGCCGAGCGCGCCATGGCCCATGTGGCTGCCTGCGCGCAGTGCCGCGCCGAGGTCGCCGAGGAACGCGCCTGGCGTTCGGCAGCTCGGTCCGCCGGCGACGCCCGCCCGAGCGAGGACCTGACCGCCCGTCTACTCGCCCTGCAGATCCCCGGCCAGAGTCCCGGCCCGGTCGGGCCAAGTCTCGACACCCCGTCCCTGGCAGCGTCGGCACGGCGGCCCACGGGAACTGCTCATCCGCTCCGGACCAGAGTGCTGACGGGCGCCGTCGCGTCGCTCGGGGTCTTCGCCCTTGCCCTGTTCGTGCTCGGAGAGCAACCGCGCCGGGTCGATGACCTCGCCCCTCTCATGGACGCCGGCGGCGCGCTGTCCGGCGCCACGAACGGCCCCGCGCCGCCCGGCGCCCAGGCGAGCGACGATCGGTCCCGGACCGACTGGATCATCGAGTCCGGCTGGGCCGCCCCGGACGAACTCCCCGCGGGCATGGTCATCCAGGCCGTCGGGCTGTTGCCGCCGGCGCCCGAGACCGGCGAGATCCTCCAGGTCACCATCGGCACGCCCGGGTCCGGCCAGCAGGTCATGGTCCTGGAACAGCACGGGATGCTCGACCCGGCGATGCTCGCACCGCTGGAGCCGACCCGGGTCGGCGAGCACACCGTCTACCTCGTCTCCGGCGAGTGGTGGGTCGTCCAGTGCGAGGACTCCGTCGTCGTCGTCAGTTCCGGTTCCGACCCGGACGCGGCACACGAGTTCATCGAGCACCTGCCGGCGGGCGGCGGCACGGTGGTCGACCGGCTGACCACCACCCTGTCCGACCTGATCCCCACGTTCTGACCGGCGCGTGCTGACCGCTGTGGGCGACGTGCGAGCCTGCACCCACCGGCGACAGGGTCCCGAGTCGCCCGCGGGCACGTCACAATGGATCACATGAGCACACCCGGCGAGGGGACCGGCGCCCCCGGCGAGCCCCGCCCGCGCCCGGCGTCGGACGCCGCCTGGGCACCGACCTCGGCTGCCCTGCCACCCCCGCCCGCGGCGGCGCCCGGCTCGGGCATCCCACACACACCGCCAGCGGCGCCGCAGGCGGCGTGGTCCTCGCCGAACCTGGCCGGCTACGCCGCACCCGGCCACCGCGCGGAGCCGAGCCCGCCGACCCGGGCCGGGCACCCGCCGTCGGGCTTCGGGCAGCAGGGCGCTGGTCCCGGACCGACCGGCCCCCACCAGGCCGGCCCGCCGCCCGGCACGGATACCGCCGCGCGGCCGCGGCCCCGTCGTCGCGGCGTTCCTGCGGGCGTGGTCGCGCTCCTGATGGCTCTGTGCCTGCTGCTGGGGGTCCTCGGTGGGATCGTCGGAGGGCGGGTGCTGTTCCCGGACCGTGCGGCGGGGTCGGGGATGCCGACGTCGGACGTGACCACGGGCTCCGGCGGATCGGCGGGTGGCGACATGAACCCGGACTCGGTGGCCGGCATCGCCGCTCGGGTCCTGCCCAGCACCGTCTACATCGAGGTGCGCACCGGCGCGGGCGGCAGCACCGGCAGCGGGTTCGTGCTCCGCGAGGACGGCTACGTGGTCACCAACGCGCACGTGATCGCGGCCGCGAACAACGGCGCCGGCCAGGTCATCGTCATCTTCCCGGACGGATCGCAGGAGGAGGCCGAGATCATCGGGTCCACGTCCGACTACGACCTCGCCGTGCTGCGAGTGGACCGCGACGACCTGACCCCGCTCGTGCTCGGGGACTCCGACGCCGTCGTCGTCGGTGAGCCCGTGGTCGCGATCGGCGCCCCGCTCGGCCTGGAGGGCACGGTCACGGCGGGCATCGTGAGCGCACTGGACCGCCCGGTCAGTGTGGCCGGGGGCAGCGAACGCAGTTTCATCAACGCGATCCAGACCGACGCCGCGATCAACCCGGGCAACTCCGGCGGGCCGCTCGTGAACACCGCCGGTGAGGTGATCGGGGTGAACACGGCGATCGCGACCGATGAGCAGGCCGGTGCGATCGGCCTCGGCTTCGCGATCCCGAGCGTGCAGGTGCGCCGCACCGCCGAACAGATCATCGAGACCGGGCGGGCCACCTACCCGATCATCGGGGCCACACTGACCGGTGACTACACCGGCGAGGGCGTGCAGATCGTGCCCACCGACGAGGCCGACGGCGTGGACCCGGTCACCCCCGGCGGTCCCGCCGAGGAGGCCGGTCTGCAGCCCGGCGACGTGATTGTCGCCATCGACGGCGAGCCGGTGACGACCGCCGACGAGCTCATCGTGAAGATCCGGTCCCACGCTCCGGGGGACGTCATCACATTGACACTCCTGGAGGACGGCGGGGAGCGGGAGATCGAGGTAACCCTCGGCGAACGGGAGAGTGAGTAGTGACGGGTAGCATGGGCTCGTGAACACGGAGGAGATCCTCATCCTCATCGTCATCGCCGCGGTGATCATCGGCCCCGAGCGACTGCCGAGTTATGCCGAACAGCTGGGCCGCCTCGTGCGCCAGTTGAAGCAGATGGCTACCGGTGCGACCCAGATGGTCAAGGAAGAACTCGGTCCGGAGATGAGCGACATCGACCTGACCAAGCTCGACCCGCGCAAGTACGACCCCCGCCGGATCGTGCGGGATGCCCTGCTCGACGACACCCCGTTCTCGAGCAAGCCGGCCAAGCCGAAGCCGGCCCGGACCACCACGGCCGCGGGCACGGTGGCGGCCGCGACGGGCACGGCGGCAGCAGTGGCGACCGCCTCGGTGGCGGCGACGGCCTCGGGTTCGGACGGGGTCACCGAAGACGCCCTGGTCGGCGCGGCCATGCTGGTGACGCCGTTCGACGACGAGGCCACCTGACCTTCGCCGGCCTGTCCCGCTGAGCGAGGTCCGGTCCCGCGGCGGATCGAGCGGTCAGCCGACCGGCGAGATGGCCAGCTTGCGACCGGCCAGGCTCCGGGAGCGGCGGGAGAGGGTGCGCGCGATGTCGCGCAGCACGTCCGCCGCGGGCGAGTCGGTGGCGGTGCGCACCGAGGGCTGACCGCTGTCCCCGCCCTCGCGCAGAGACACCTCGAGCGGGATCTGGCCGAGCAACGGCACGTCGGTCTCGAGCGTCTTGGCGAGCTCCTCGGCGACGCGCTGCCCTCCGCCGGCCCCGAAGATCTCCAGGCGGGAGCCGTCGCTCTGCTCCAACCAGGACATGTTCTCGATCACGCCGACCACCTTCTGCGAGGTGGCCTGCGCCATCGAGCCCGCCCGCTCGGCGACCTCGGCGGCTGCGAGCTGCGGGGTGGTGACCACGAGCAGCTCCGCGTTCGGCAGCAGCTGGGCCACCGAGATCGCGATGTCGCCGGTCCCCGGCGGCAGGTCCAGCAGCAGCACGTCCAGGTCGCCCCAGAACACGTCCGCGAGGAACTGCTGCAGGGCTCGGTGGAGCATCGGGCCACGCCACACCACGGGTCGCCCGGGCTGGGTGAACATGCCGATCGAGATGACCTTCACGTCCCCGGCGACCGGGGGCAGGATCATGTCGTCGACCTTCGTGGGTGGGTGCTCGACGCCGAGCATCCGGGGGATCGAGAAGCCGTACACGTCCGCGTCCAGGACGCCCACCTTGAGGCCGTCGGCGGCCATCGCCGCGGCCAGGTTCGCCGTCACGGTGGACTTGCCGACGCCGCCCTTGCCGGAGGCGACGGCGTACACGCGGGTGAGGTTGTCCGGCTGCGAGAACGGGATGACCGGCTCCGCGACGCCGCCCCGCAGCTTCATGCGCAGCGCGGTGCGTTCGTCGTCGGTCATCACGGTCATGTCAACGACCACGCGGGCCACGCCCTCGATCCGCTCGACGGCGGCGGTGACGTCGGAGATGATCGTTTCCCGCAGCGGGCAGCCGGAGGTGGTCAGGGCGATCCCGACGGTCACCACGGCGCCGTCGCCGCCAGCGTCGATCGCGACGCCGCGGACCATGTCCAGGTCCGTGATGGGCCGGCGGATCTCGGGGTCGAGGACCGTCTTCAGTGCCTCGTGGACACGTTCCTCGGTGGGTGCCGCGGCGGTGGGGGAGCTGGCGGACGGGGCCGGGGAGGGTGACGCTGACATGCTTCGAGTCTAAGCCCGCCCCACGCGTTCCCGGCCCGGCCCACAGGCAGGTGTGAGCGGGCTCTCAGCCCTTCTCCTCGGCGGCCTCGTCGGACCGCTCGGCCTGGAGGTCCTCGAGCAGCGAGCGCAGCTCGCCGCGCACGAAGTCCCGGGTCGCCACGTCGTTCAGGGCCATCCGCAGTGCGGCCATCTCCCGGGCCAGGTACTCGGTGTCGGCGAGGTTGCGCTCGGCGCGGCGCCGGTCCTGCTCGGCCGAGACCCGGTCCCGGTCAGTCTGGCGGTCCTGGGCGAGCAGGATCAGCGGGGCCGAGTAGGAGGCCTGCAGCGACAGCATCAGCGTGAGCAGCGTGAAGTTCAGGGCCCGGGGGTCGAACTGCAGGTGCTCCGGGGCCAGGGTGTTCCAGGCCAGCCACGCGAAGCAGAAGACCGTCATGTACAGCAGGAACCGGGGGGTCCCCATGAACATGGCGATCGCCTCGGCCACCTTGCCGAAGGTGTCCTTGTCCCGTTCACGACGGCGGGGCAGCCAGCGGCGCCGGGCGGACAGGGGGGTGTCCAGGCTGTCGTCGTCAGCCATGCGCGTCCCCCATCGCCTGGTCGGTCACGTCGTCGTCGGCGTCGCGCCAGTCCTCGGGGAGCAGGTGGTCGAGCACGTCGTCGACGCTGACCGCCCCGAGCAGCCGCCGCTCCTCGTCCACCACGGGCAACGCCGTCAGGTTGTACGTCGCGAGCAGCCGGGTCAGCGCCCCGATGCCGGCATCGGGCGTCACCGGCTCGATGTCCTTGTCCAGGAACGTCCCGATCGCCTCGTGCGGCGGCTCGCGCAACATCCGCTGCAGGTGCGCCACGCCGAGCAGCCGCCCGGTCGGGGTCTCCAGCGGCGGTCGGACCACGAACACCATCGCGGCCAGCGACGGGGTGATGTCCTCGCGGCGGGCGTGCGCGAGGGCCGTTGCCACCGTGGCCTCCGGCGGCAGGATGATCGGCTCGGTGGTCATCAGACCACCCGCGCTGTGGTCGGCGTAGACGAGCAGGCGGCGCACGTCCTCGGCCTCCTCCGGCTCCATCAGCTCCAGCAGCTCGGAGGCCTGGTGGGTCGGCAGCTCGGAGATCAGGTCGGCGGCGTCGTCCGGTTGCATCGCATCGAGGACGTCCGCGGCCCGGTCCGCAGTGAGGGCGGACACGATGGACACCCGGTCGTCGTCGCCGAGCTCCTCCAGGACGTCGGCCAGGCGTTCGTCCGGGAGCGCCGCGGCAACCTCCAGGCGACGCCGGTCCGGCAGGTCGTGGAGCACGTCCGCGAGGTCCGCGGGCTTGAGGTCCTCCATGGTGGCCAGCAGCGCCGTGGCGCCCTGCTGCTCCTCCGTCGGGGCGAGCCCCTGCACGTCTCCGACGTCGATCACCATGGACTCGCCGCGTCGGAACAGGCCCCCCTTCGACGGGGTCCGACGGCGGACGAACAGTTTCGTGACGAGCCAGTCCCGGTTGCGCTGCTGCTCGATGGCCGCGTCCTCGATGGCGACCTCACCGGAGCCGTCGAGCATCGCGACGTGCCGGTCGAAGAGCTGGCTGACCACCAGGGTCTCGGCCGCCCGCTGCTCGAACCGCCGGATGTTCACCAGCCCCGTCGTGATCACGGCGCCCGGGTCGATCGAGGTGACGCGCGAGAGCGGCAGGAACACCCGCCGTCGACCCGGGACCTCCACCACCAGGCCGACCGCACGGGGCGGCAGCTTGACGCGGAGCAGGACGACGACGTCGTGCACCCGCCCGACCCGGTCCCCGAGCGGGTCGAAGACCCCGGTGCCGGCCAGGCGGGCCACGAAGACCCGGCTCGTCGCAGTACTCACGGCGGTCAGCCTATGCCAGCGACCCGGGTGCGGCCCGAGGTGACAGCCGCCACGCCAGCAGGGGACAATGGCGCCATGCCAACCATGGGAACGCCGACCGACCCGCGCGGGGGAGCCCAGCCGCGCGGCGACGAGATCGCCAGCTACGACACCTATCTCGAGGCGCAGCGGGCCGTCGACTTCCTCGCGGACTCCGAGTTCGAGGTCAAGGCCGTGACCATCGTCGGCACCGACCTGAAGATGGTCGAGCGGATCACCGGCCGGCGCACCTACCCCTCGGCGGCGCTGCAGGGCGCCGCCTCCGGTGCCTACTTCGGTCTGTTCGTGGGCCTGCTGCTCTCCCTGTTCGGCACCGGGTCGCTGCTGAACACGATCCTGCCGGCGCTGCTGATCGGCGCGGGCTTCGGGATGCTGTTCGCCGTGGTCTCCTACGCGTTCACCGGCGGGCGCCGCGACTTCACGTCCTCCTCGCAGGTGGTGGCCAGCAAGTTCGCCATCCTCTGCCTCACCGAGAGCGCCAGCAAGGCGCGCGAGCTGCTCGCGGAACTGCCCCCGCAACAGGACCCGCTCGCCCGTTGATCCGGCGCGCGCGCCGCCCAGTTAGTCTCCTAGTCGTCGAGTAAGTCGTGAACAACCGGCTACCTCGACGGTTACCCGACTAACTCGGCGTCGGCACCCACGCCCGGGGGCCGCCCAGTCAGCCGGCAGCCGCGACGCGCTCGGCGACCAGGAAGCCGTCCTGCGCGAAAACCTCGACGAACGTCTCCTCGGGGAACTTCGACGTCGCGTAGTCGACCACGTCGGACGGTGGGGACCCGCCGTAGATCCCGGAGGACTGGTTGACGACCACGTAGTCGGGGACCGGGTTGCCCTCGTTGCCCACCCAGTAGACCTCGGTGCGCGGCGCCAGGTAGGCCATCATCGTGATGTCTGTGTCGACCACCGCGCCGTCCGGGATCAGCTCGAGCACCTGCCTGGCCGCCGCGTCCTGGTGGGAGGGCGCATAGGTCTGTGGGTCGGTCAGTCGCCACAGCGGGAACCACACGGTGACCACGAGCGCCAGGACGAGGGCGCCGATGCCGACCGGCGCAGCGAACCGCCGGGCACCACGCACCGAGACGAACGTGTCCACCACCGCGAGGAACACGACCGGCATGAGCACGGCCGAGTAGTGCCAATCGGTGCTCCAGTGGAACGGCACGTCCGACGTCAGCCGCCACGCGAACGTGGGCAGGGTGATCAGCGCCAGCGGCGAGCGCAGTGCGAGGAACCCGGTGACCCCGAACACGAGCAGCACCAGGGCGGCCTTGTTGCCCACCCCGGTGAACAGCCCGTTCAGGGCTGCCCCGGGGTCGGTGAGCAGCAGCGAGACGATCGAGTCGTCCGCGTAGTCCCACACGCCGTCGGGGTTGAGGGCGGGCAGGATCACCTTGGTGGTGATCACGAACGCGGCGACGCCACCCGCGGCGAGGGCGGCGCCAAGGCGGCGTGCGCCGCGGATCACGATGACGACGCCGATCGCGGCCACGGTGAGCCCGAGATCCTCCTTGACCAACAGCAGCGGCAGCGCCCACAGCGCCGCGGCACGGTGGTCCCGGCGCACCAGTGCGGCCAGCGACAGCGCCAGCAGCGGCAGTGCCAGAGCAACCTCGTGGAACTGCGAGGCCACGGCGGACTGCAGCCCCCAGGACAGCCCATAGGCGAGCCCGAGGCACGCACCGGGCAGCCGGCCGAGGTGCCGGACCGCGCACCCGGTGACGACCGCCGTCGAGAGCCCGATCAGGACCGCCTGCAGGACCAGCAGCGTCAATCCGGAGGGAAACGCCGCGTACATCGGGGCCAGGATCACGAGCAGCGGGTGGAAGTGGTCGCCGAGGATCATGAAGCCCTCGCCCTTGATCGGCACCACCGGTGCCTGCAGGTGCGAGTACGCACGCAGGATCTGGGTGAAGATGCCGAGGTCCCACGACGGCACCTGGAACCGTGCCCACTGCCGCCACGAGAACAGGACGTAGAGCGCAGTCGTGAAGAGCCCGACGGCGGTGGCCGCCACGAGCATGTGCGCGCGCTCGGGTGGTCGGTACCCGGCGGCGCCCGTGCGGTGGCTCGGCCGCTGCGCGGCCCCGGTGACGGCGGAGCTCACCGGGCCAGGGACGCCATCCAGGCCTCGACGTCCTCCGGACGCCGGGGCAGGGCGGCGGAGAGGTTCTCCACGCCGTCGGCGGTGACCAGCACGTCGTCCTCGATCCGCACTCCGATGCCGCGGTAGGCCTCGGGGACGGCGAGGTCATCGGCCTTGAAGTACAGGCCGGGCTCGATCGTGAACACCATGCCCGGCGCGAGCTCGGCGTCGAGGTACATCTCCCGACGAGCCTGCGCACAGTCGTGCACGTCCAGGCCGAGGTGGTGGCTGGTGCCGTGCGGCATCCACCGGCGGTGCTGCTGCCCCTGCGGGGTGACCGCCACGGACGCCTCGACCGGCAGCAGGCCCCACTGCTCGAGGCGCTCGGCGAGCACCTCGAGGGCAGCGGTGTGCAGGTCCCGGAACTTCAGGCCCGGGCGGGCGACGGCGAACGCGGCGTCGGCCGCGTCCAGGACCGCGGTGTAGATGGTGCGCTGGAGGTCGGTGAAGGTGCCGTCCACGGGCAGCGTGCGGGTGATGTCCGCGGTGTACAGCGAGTCCACCTCCACCCCGGCGTCGACGAGCACCAGTTCGCCGGCGCGCACGACGCCGTCGTTGCGGATCCAGTGCAGCGTGGTGGCGTGGTCCCCGGCGGCGGCGATCGTGTCGTACCCGATGCCGTTGCCCTCCTCGCGGGCCTTCGCCCCGAACACGCCCTCGATGACGCGCTCGCCGCGCGGGTGCGCCACCGCGGCGGGCAGCGACCGGACGATGTCCGCGAAGCCCTCGGCCGACGCGGCCACGGCCGCCCGCAACTGCTCGACCTCCCAGGAGTCCTTGATCAGCCGCAACTCGGACAGCGCCTCGGCCAGGGCGGCGTCGGCCTCCTCGGCGGAGGTGCCCCGGATCTTCTCGACGAGCGCCTCGACCTCGGCGTCCGAGCCCGGCACGACCCGCAGCAGGACCTGGCCGGCGTCCTTGGCGAGGGCATCGGGGAGCTCGTCGATGTGGGCGCAACGCAGCCCGGTTCGTGTCTCGAGCTCGGCCAGGGTGGGCCGGGCGCCGACCCAGAACTCGCCGTAGCGGGCGTCCGCGTAGAACTCCTCGGTGTCCCGCGCGGCCAGCGGCCGGAAGTACAGCACGGCCTCGTGCCCGGACTCCTCGGGATGCAGCACCAGGACCGCGTCGGGCTCCTCGTCGGTGCCGAGGCCGGTCAGGTGCGCGAACGCCGAGTGCGGGCGGAACCGGTAGTCGGTGTCGTTCGAGCGGACCTTCAGGGGGCCGGCCGGAACCACGAGCCGTTCGCCGGCGAACGCAGCCGAGATCGCGTCCCGGCGGCGGGCGGCGTGATCGGCCACCGGCTCCCGGGTCACGTCAGGCTCGGTGCGCGGGGCCCAGTCGGCGCCCACGAACTCGCGGAACGCCTGGGACTGGGGCCGCTGGGAACGGTTCGAACCCCGCTCGGCGAGCTCCTGCTCGCTCGTCTCGGGGATGGACTCGGAGGTCGGCTCGGACATCATGTGCTCATCGTCTCACTGTCGCCGCCCGGCGCGCGTCTCACGTGCTGGGATCCGGGCCCTCGTCTGCCCTAGTCTGGGGCCTCATGCGCATCGACCTGCACACGCACTCCCGTGTGTCCGACGGCACCGACGCGCCGGCCCTGCTGATGCGCGACGCCGCGGTGGCCGGCCTGGACGTGGTGGCCCTCACCGATCACGACACGACCGCCGGCTGGGCGGAGGCCGCGGCGGAGGTCCCCGCGACCGGCGTCGCGCTGGTGCGCGGCACGGAGATCTCCGCGCGCGCCGGCCGGATGAGCGTGCACCTGCTCAGCTACCTGCACGACCCCGAGGACGAGGTGCTCGCGGGGGAGCTGCAGGCCTCCCGTGGCTCCCGTGACAGTCGCGCCCGGGACATGGTCACCCTCCTCGCCGGCGACTTCGACCTCACCTGGGCGGACGTGCAGGCGCAGGCGCAGCACGGCACCACGATCGGGCGCCCGCACATCGCCGACGCCCTGGTGGCCAAGGGATACCTGGCCGACCGGTCCGCGGCGTTCGATCAGGTCCTGTCACCGGCCGGGCCGTACTACGTCCGGTATCACGCGCCCGACGCCGTCGCCGCGGTCGCGCTGGTCCGCGCCGCCGGTGGGGTGCCCGTCTTCGCGCACCCGCGGGCCGTGCTGCGTGGCCGCGTGGTCGGCGACGACGTGATCCGGGAGCTGGCCGAGGCCGGGCTGGCCGGGCTCGAGGTGCACCACCGCGACCACGCGCCGGCGGCCGTCGCCGAACTGCTGGCGCTCGCGGACGAGCTCGGCCTGTTCGTGACCGGCTCGAGCGACTACCACGGTGCGGGCAAGCCGAACCGGCTGGGCGAGAACACGACCACGGCCGACGTCCTGGCCCGCATCGAGGAGCAGGGCAGGCTCGCGGTGATCAGGCCGTGAACGCCGTCCTCGACGGCACGCTGTTCCTGACCACGTTCCTCACCCTGTTCGTGATCATGGACCCGCCCGGCACGGTGCCGGTGTTCCTCGCCCTCACGTCCACGATGACCGCGAAGCAGCGGGCCCGCGCGGCGCGCCAGGCGGTGCTCGTGGCGTTCGGCGTGATCCTGGCGTTCGTGCTGTTCGGTCAGGGCATCCTGAACTTCCTGCACATCTCGGTGCCCGCACTGCAGGCCTCGGGCGGGTTGTTGCTGCTCCTGGTCGCGATGGACCTGCTCACCGGCAAGACCGAGGAGCCGCAACCCTCCGGCAAGGTCAACGTGGCCCTGGTCCCGCTGGGCACGCCCCTGCTCGCGGGACCGGGTGCGATCGTGGCGTCGATGCTGGCCGTGCAGGGCTCCGACGGCAGTGTGCAGGACTGGGTCGCGATCCTGCTCGCGATCCTGGCGGTGCACCTGAGCCTGTTCCTGGCGATGCGGTTCGCGGGGCTCATCCACCGCGTCCTGGGTGACGGCGGCACCATCCTGGTCACCCGGATCGCCGGTCTGCTCCTCGCGGCGATCGCCGTGCAGCTCATCGCGGACGCCATCAAGGCGTTCATCGAGGCCGCCTGAGACTCCCGACCGGGTCTCGCCGCGGGCCGGAGAAGCAGAACGGGGCGTGACGGGCGATCGCCCGTCACGCCCCGTCCGCTTCACACAGGGGTCGCCTGGTTCACTCCGCGGTGGGCGCGGCCGTGGTGGTGCTGGACTCACCGCTGCCGGTACGACGGCGGCGACGGCGCTTGCGGGCCGGCGCGGAAGGGTCCGAGGAGCCAGACCCGGTCGAAGGCGACGCTGCGCCGGAACCGGTGGATCCGCCGTCGCCCTGACGGGCCGGACCGTCCTCACGACGGCGACGGCGCTGGCGAGGTGCCCGATCGCCGTCGTGCTTCGCGCCGGGACCACGGCCCGAACGATCCGAGCGGTCGCCGGCGCCGGTCCGCTTGCCGGTCTCGCCAAGGTCCTCGACGGCCTCGGCCGACAGACCCGCGCGGGTCTGCTCGGACCGGGGCAGCCGGCCCTTGACGCCCTGGGGGATGTTCAGGTCGCTGTACAGGTGCGGCGACGAGGAGTACGTCTCCGGCGGCTCGCCGATGCCGAGCTCAAGAGCCCGGTCGATGAGACCCCAGCGCGGGACGTCGTCCCAGTCGACGAAGGTGACCGCGGTGCCCGTGTTCCCGGCGCGGCCGGTGCGCCCGGTGCGGTGCAGGTAGGTCTTCTCGTCCTCGGGACACTGGTAGTTGACGACGTGCGTGACGTCGTCGATGTCGATCCCGCGGGCCGCCACGTCGGTGGCCACGAGCACGTCCACCTTGCCGTTGCGGAACGCGCGCAGCGCCTGCTCGCGGGCGCCCTGACCGAGGTCGCCGTGGATCGCGGCGGCGGCGAAGTTGCGGTCGTTGAGCTCGTCGGCGACCTTCGCGGCGGTGCGCTTCGTGCGGGTGAAGACGATCGTCAGGCCGCGGTCCTTGGCCTGCAGGATCCGGGCCAGGACCTCCACCTTGTCCATGGCGTGGGCCCGGTAGACGACCTGCTTGATGGCCTTCAGGGTGGCGCCGTCGTCGTCGGGGTCGTGCGCGCGGATGTGCGTGGGGCGGCTCATGTAGCGGCGGGCCATCGCGACGACCGGGCCCGGCATGGTCGCCGAGAACAGCATCGTGTGCCGGGTGGCCGGGGTGCCGGACAGCAGCGTCTCCACATCCGGGAGGAAGCCGAGGTCGAGCATCTCGTCGGCCTCGTCGAGCACCACGGTGCGCACGTGACCCAGGTCGAGGTAGCCCTGCTTGAGCAGGTCGATCATCCGGCCCGGGGTGCCGACGACGACCTCGACACCCTTCTTGAGGGCGTCGATCTGGGGCTCGTAGGCACGGCCGCCGTAGACCTGGAGCACGCGCACCGAGCGCCTCCGGGAGGCCGTGGCGAGGTCGCCGGCGACCTGGACCGCGAGCTCGCGGGTCGGCACGATCACGAGTGCCTGCGGCTTGCCCTGCTGGCGCACGGCGTCCCAGCCGTCCTCGCCGGGACCAGCCACTCCCTGCAGCAGCGGGATACCGAAGCCGAGGGTCTTGCCGGTGCCGGTCTTCGCCTGGCCGATGATGTCGCGGCCCTGCAGGGCGACCGGGAGCGTCAAGGCCTGGATCGGGAACGGGTGGGTGATGCCGACGTCGGCCAGGGCGTCCGCGATCGCGGCGCTGACGCCGAAGTCGGCGAAGGTCTTGGCGACCTCGGCGTGCGGGTCGGCGACGGGGGCGTCGACCGTCTCGGCGACGACGTCGTCGAGCGCCTCGATCGCCTCGGTCGCAGGTTCGGTGGTGGCGTCGGTGCTCGGCTCGAGCACGTCGGACGCGGTGGTCTCTTGATCGTTCAACGCAAGTGCCTTCGGCTGGCGGCGTCGCTCGCTCGGATCCGCCCCACGCGGCGAGGGGGAGAGGAAGGACACCTGGTCGTGGCAGCCGATCGCGAAGGATTCGTTGTCGGCCTGCGCCGACGTGTACCGCGTGATCTACCAGTGGTTCAGTGGCGACCGGGCAACCGTGTACCCACCAAGTCTAGCGGCAGCAGGCGTGCAGGTGCGCCGCGGGCCCGCAACGGCCGTTCAGAGCGGCCGCACCGTCAGGATCTGTTCCGCCCGCCCGACCGGTCCGGCGACGTCATGCAGCGTGGTGCTGGTCAGCCCAAGGCCGCTCGGACCGAAGGTGACGGATGTGTCGAGCCCCACCCAGCCGCCGGCCGGCTGCCGGTGCAGATGGATGGTGAGGTCGAGGTTCGGGTACATCCACGCCGTCGGTGGCTGGCGGACGGCGATACCGTTCGCCGTGTCCACCAGGGCGATGAACGCGGCCTGCGGGCTCACGCTCGTACCCGCCACGAGGTCCGTGCCGGTGCGCAGCCACGCGGTGGTGCGGCCGGGCCGTGCGGGCGAGACGGCCCGCACGTCAAGGGATCTGACGTAGCCCCCATCCCAGGTCTCGGTCATCGGATGACCGGGTGCCTGCTCCGGTGCGGGCAGTGGTTCCGGTGCACCGCCCGCCACCGACGTGGTGTCCGTGGTGGCGACGAACCAGGCGCGGGCGAGGACCGCCGCGCGGCCCGCGATGCTCGCCGTGGCCTGGATCAGCTCGATGGTGCGGCCGGGCCGGATCGTCTCGACCTGGATCTCGCACTCGTCCTGGCCGAGCTGGCCGAGGATGTCGAAACTGAGGCGGCCGAGCTGCTTGCCGTCGCGCGGCTGGTCGGGCTCGGCCCGGTGCAGGTCGATCGCGTGGGTGATCAGGCCGCCGAGCGGGCTGAAATGGATCTCGTCGTCCCGCCAGGCGCCGCCGGCCTGCTCGGTGGGGCGGTAGCGGCCGGGGCCGACCGGCTCGAAGTACGCGGGTCGCTGCGTCATGGACACCATCCTCGGCGTGTGGGCTCGGTGAGTGACGGCAGCAGCGCCGGCGGCCGGGCGGCCCACCGCCGGTGGGGACGGCTCAGAGCGTGCCGAAGCCGACCCGGCGCGGCTCGTCGGCGCCGATCTCCACGTAACCGAGCGCCGCGACGGGGACGACGACGCGCCGGCCCTTGGTGTCCGTGAGGTCAAGCACGGCGCCGTCGGCGCCGTCGGCCGACTTGGCGAGCGCCTCGTTGATCGACGCGACCACGGCGTCGCCGTCCTCGCTGATCTCGAGGTTCAGCTCGCGGGCGACGTTCTTGATGCCGATGGTGATCTCCATGGTGCTCTCCTCGAGTTCTGGCGGGCCGCCCGCCGCGTCGGCGGGCTCCGGGCCCGGGGTTCCGGTGCAACTGAGTTCGCGGCGTATGTGTTCCGGCGAGCGGCTGCGGGTTCGAGTCTATGTCCCGGTCGATGACACGATGGACCCATGCGTGCCCGGCTCCTGATCGTCGCTGCCCTCCTGGTGGGGGCGGTCGCCGGGTGGCTCATCGCGCCCGCGGTGCTGTCGGGCGCCTGGCCCCCCGGTACGCCGGCGGTGCGGATGGCGCAGACCATCCAGACCGATCAGCCGGAGGCCACCCTGCCGTTGGCCACCCTTGGCCCGCCGCCGCCCACCCCGGAACCGGTCCTGAGTCCCGAGCAGACCGCCGATCTGGCCGCCGGGGTGCTCGGGCGCGAGGTTCCCCCCGTGGCCGGCGCGGACCTGGTGGTGGTGCCCGGGTCGGTGCCGGCGCCGGTTCCGACGGCTCCGGAGGTGGTGCAGGTCCGGGTGGAGGTGGAGCAGGGACTGCCCGTCGACGCCGCGGTGTTCGCGGGGTTCGTGATGGAGGTCCTCAACGACCCGCGCGGCTGGGGTGCGGGCGGTGCCATGAGCTTCGCCCGTACCGACGGTTCGGCGGAGATGCGCGTGGTCCTCGCCTCACCCACCGTCGTCGATCAGATGTGTGCCCCGCTGCGCACGGTCTCGTTGTACTCGTGTGGTCGCAACGGGCATGCGGCACTGAACGCGGAGCGCTGGGCGATCGGCGGCGAACCGTTCCTGGCCGGCGGCGGTGACATCACGGCCTATCGCCAGTACCTCGTGACCCATGAGGTGGGGCACCTGCTGGGACATCCGCACGAGCAGTGCCCCGCCGCCGGCTCGCTCGCACCGGTGATGGTGCAACAGAGCATGTCCCTGGAGGGCTGCCTGCCGAACGCGTGGCCGAACCCATGACCGGGCCGCCGGTGTCGCAGCCGCGTGATGTGATGCCCGCATGAGTTCCGCAGCCGCCCCCGACCCGTCGGGTCGGCCGGACCCGTCCCAGCAGGCGGCGCGGCGGGCCATCGGTGCGGGCGGCCACCACGTGGTCCATGGCGCGCCGGGCTCCGGCAAGACGCAGACGGCGCTGGCCGCGTTCGTCGACGCCCTCGAGTCCGTCGACGCCCGGTCGGCGAACCTGTTCCTGGTGCCCACCCGCCAACGCGCGGCGGTGCTCCGCGACGAGGTGGCGCGCCGGTTGCGCCGAACGACCGGCACAGCGCTGGTCCGCACGCCCGCATCGCTGGCGTTCGCGATCCTGCGGCTGCGGGCGAGCCACCGCGGCGAGGCCGCACCCACGCTCATCACGGGCCCGGAGCAGGACCAGGTGCTCGCCGAGCTCCTGGCCGGACACCTCGAGGGGGAGGGTGCGAGCATCGACTGGCCGGCCGCCGTCGGGCCCGAGACCCGGTCGTTGCGAGCCTTCCGCGACGAACTGCGGGACCTGTTGATGCGCGCGGCCGAGGCCGGCCTGGACGGGCCCGGCCTGGCTGCGTGGGGCGAGCGGCACGGCCGGCCGGAGTGGCGGGCAGCGGGCCGACTGCTGACGGAGTACACGGAGGTGACCTCGCTCGGCGAGCTGACTCCCGATCGCGGCGCCAGGTTCGACGCGGCCACGATCGTCGACGAGGCGGTCGGGGCGCTGCGGTCCTGGGAGCGTGAGGTGCCCGGGGTGCCCCGCCCGCGGTGGGACCTCGTGGTCCATGACGACTACCAGGACGCCACGATGGCCACGGCCCGCCTCCTGGAGGCGATGGCCGACGACGGCACGCGCCTGGCGTTGTTCGGTGACCCGGACATCGGGGTCCAGGGCTTTCGTGGCGGGCTGCCCGCGCTGCTGCACTCGGCGACCCTGCCGCCCGCCCGCGGCGGGCCGGAGGCCGGACCGACGGCCCCCGGCCTGTGGGGGGCAGGCGAACACGTCCTCGAGACGGTCTGGCGGCACGCGGACCCGGTGCGCACCGCGGTCGCGACGCTGACCGCATCGTTGCCGACCATGCAGGAGACCCGCCGGCGGCGCGCTCAGGCGGCGGGCGACGGGTCCGACACGGTCGGTGAGGTCCGCACCGCGGTGCTCGCGAGTCAGGCCCAGGAGGTCGCGTTCATCGCCCGGGAACTTCGCGAGCAGCACCTGCACGACGGCGTGCCGTGGTCCCGGATGGCGGTGATCGTGCGTTCGGGATCGGACATCGGCACGATCCGGCGTGGCCTGCGCACCGCCGGGGTCCCACTCGCGATCGCGGCCCCGGACCGTCCGCTGCGGGACGAGCCGGCTGTCCGTCCACTGCTGATCGCGCTCGAGTGCGTGCTCGCCGATGACGTCGATCCGGTGGCCGGCACCGAGCTGCTGCTCTCCCCGCTCGGCGGCCTGGACCCGGTGTCGCTGCGTTCCCTGCGCCGGGCTCTGCGCCAGGCCGAACGGACCGACGGCGGCGACCGGCACTCCGATGACCTGCTCGCGGCGGCACTGACCGATCGGGCGACCCTCGCCGCGCTACCGGTCCGGCACCGGCGCGGTCCGCAGCGGGTGGCCGAGGTCCTGGCCGCGGGGCGGGCGGCACTCGACGCGCCGGAGTCCAGCGTCGAGACGGTCCTCTGGGCCCTCTGGGACGCCGCGGGTCTCGCGGCGACCTGGCAGCAGCGCGCCCTGACCGGAGGCGCCGCGGCCGACCGGGCGGACGCCGACCTGGACGCGGTGATGGCGCTGTTCCGCGCCGCGGAACAGTTCGTGGACCGGACCGCCCGGTCCACGCCGTCTGGCTTCGTGCACCACTTGGCCGCCCAGGACTTCCCGGCCGACACGCTGGCCGCGCGCGGGTCGTTGGGCGACTCGGTGGCGGTGCACACCCCGGCCAGCGCCGCCGGAGCGGAGTGGGACGTCGTGGTCGTGGCCGGTGTCCAGGAGGACACCTGGCCCGACCTGCGGATCCGGGACACCCTGCTCGGCGCCGCCGACCTCGCCGACATCGCCACGGCACGGCACGTGCACCTGTCCAGCGGGGCCGGTGCGGCCACGGGCGGGGGTGCGGGCGCCGTCGGTGCAGACGCCGATGCCGGGGGAGCCGGCGGCGCGGGCAGCACCGGCGGCGCGGGCCCGCGCCACGGCTCCGCGAACCTGATCGCAATCCGGGCGGAGCGGAACCGCCGGGCCCGCCGTGAGGTCTATGAGGGCGAGCTCCGCACGTTCGTGATGGCCTGCTCGCGGACCCGCCGGAGCCTGCTCGTCACCGCGGTCCTGGACACCGACGCCCGGCCGTCGGAGTTCTTCGAGGCGCTCGCCCCGGACGCCGTCGAGGCCCAGAACGTCCGGAGCGTGCCGAGCCCACTTGACCTGCGCGGCCTGGTCGGCGAACTGCGGGCCGCGGTCCGCCCGGTCCTGAGCGGGGCCGAGATCCGGCCCGACCAGGTGGCCCTCGCCTCGGAGGCGGCCGCCGTGCTCACCCACCTGGCCGGACATCACGTGGACGGTGCGGACCCGGGCACCTGGCCGGCTCTGACGGCGCCCACGTCCAGCGCGCCGCTCTGGCAGGAGCTGACCCCGGTGACGGTGACGCCCTCCACCGTCGAGACCGTCGCGGCCTGCCCGTTGCGGTGGGCGCTGACCACCTCGGGTGGCCGCCGCGGCGACAGCGCGTCGCAGAGCCTTGGCAATCTCGTCCACGAGATCGCCGCGGCGGCGCCGCACGGCACGGAGCCCGAGCTGCTCGCGGACCTGGACGCGCGCTGGCACGAGCTGGACCTCGGTGACGGGTGGATGGGCCGGCGCGACCGGAGCCGCGCCGAGGAGATGATCCGCAAGCTCGCCGGCTACCAGGCCGCCCATCCCGGCCGGGTGGAGACCGAGGTGGAGTTCGGCGCGGACCTCGGCCGGGTGGCGCTGCGGGGCCGGGTGGACCGGGTCGAGTACACCGGGGCCGGGGTGCGGATCGTCGACCTCAAGACCGGCAGCACGGCCATCAGTGCCGCCGACGCCGGGCGCAACCCCCAACTGGGGAGCTATCAGGTGGCCGCCGAGCAGGGGGCCTTCGACGGGGAGGGTGCGGCCGGTGCGGCACTGCTGTACGTGGGTACGAGCGCCAAGTCGGGGGCCGTGACCCGGGATCAGACACCTCTGTACGATGACCCCGAGCCGGGCTGGGCCACCGAGATGCTCACCGCGGCGGCCGAGACCATGGCCGGGGCGGGCTTCACCGCCCAACCGGGACCGCTGTGCCGCACCTGTGTGGTGCGGACCTCGTGCCCTGCCCAGCCGGAGGGGTCACGGGTCACCGGCGCCCTCGGCGGCGCGACCACCCAGGAGGGGGCGCGGTGACCGACCCCGCAGGTCGCGCGGCGTCCGGCGCGACGCACTCCGGAGCGCCGGTCGCGGCCCGGCCGAACGATGCCGCGAACGCGGGTACGACGTGGACCGCGGCGCGGATCGCCGAGGCCCTCGGCCAACCGCCACCCACCGCCGAGCAGACCGAGGTCATCGAGGCACCGCTGACGCCGATGCTCGTCGTGGCCGGGGCCGGATCGGGCAAGACCGAGACGATGGCAGCGCGGGTGGTCCACCTGGTCGCGAACCGCCTGGTCGCGCCCGGGGAGATCCTCGGCCTGACGTTCACCAGGAAGGCCGCCGCCGAACTGTCGGGTCGGATCCGGGTGCGGCTGCGCGCCCTGGCCCGGGCCGGGGTGGAGGGCGGGGACACCGTCGAGGACCGGCCACGGATCGCGACCTACAACTCCTACGCCTCGGCGATCGTGCGCGATCACGCGCTGCGGATCGGCGTGGATCCGGACGCCACTCTGATCGGGGACGCCGGCCGCTACCAGCTCGCCGAGCAGATCGTGGCCGCGTGGCACGGCGACATCGACACCCCGCTCGCCCCCACCACCATCATCGACGCGGTCGCGGCACTGTCCGCCGAGCTCAGCGAACACGGTCTCGAGCCGGCGCAGGCTGCGGCCGCCATGCAGCGGATCGCCGGCGAACTCCTGGAGAAGGCACCGGCCGGCCGGAGCCAACGGCCGATGGCCCAGACCCTCAAGGTGACCGAGTCCCTCGGCACCCGTGCCCAGCTGATGGACCTGGTGGCCGCGTTCGCCGAGCGGAAGCGGCGCGGGGGCGTCGTCGACTTCGGGGACCAGGTCCGCCTCGCCGCCACCATCGCCGCAGCGGTCCCGGAGGTCGGCGAGGCCGAACGGTCCCGGTACCGGGTGGTACTGCTGGACGAGTACCAGGACACCTCCATCGCCCAGGTGCAGATGTTGCGTGCCCTGTTCGCCACCGGACACCCGGTGACCGCAGTGGGGGACCCGAACCAGGCGATCTACGGCTGGCGTGGCGCCGCTGCCGGGACCCTGTTCGCGTTCCCCGAGGCGTTCCGTGAAGCGGACGGTGGCACGGCCCGGATCGCGCACCTGAGCACCGCCTGGCGCAACGACACCGCCATCCTGACCGCCGCCAACCGCACCGCCGGCCCGTTGCGCGAGCTCGCCGCCGTCGGCGGGGCCGTCCGTGAGCTGCAGGCCCGGCCCGGCGCCGGTCCCGGCCGGGCGGTGGCCGTGTTCTGCGAGACGGCGCAGGAGGAGGCCGCCCGGATCGCCGACCTGCTCACCGAGCAGTGGCACCCGGAGCTGGCCAGCGCGGCGGTGCTGTGCCGCAAGCGAGCCCAGTTCCCGGTGATCGAGGCGGCACTGAGGGCGGCTGGGCTGCCGTGTCAGGTGGTCGGGCTGGCGGGGCTGCTGTCCACGCCGGAGGTCTCCGACATCCGCGCCGCGCTGCAGGTGGCGCACGATCCCTCCCGTGGGGACGCGATGATGCGGCTGCTCACCGGGCCGTCGGTGAATCTGGGGGCGGCGGACCTGTACGCACTGTCCCGCTGGGCCAGGTCCCAGGCCAGCGCCTGGGTGGCGCGCTCCGACGACGACGATCCCGACGAGGCGCCGGTGGTCCTGGAGGCGGCCGAGCAGGCTTCGCTGGTCGAGGCCGTGGACGTGCTGCCACCGCACGCCTGGCGCACGGGGGACGGGCGCAGCCTCAGCGAGGGCGCACGCCGTCGGCTCGGACGGCTCGCCGCACAGATCCGTCAGATCCGGTCCCTCACCTACCTGTCGATGCCGGAGCTCGTCACCGCCACCGAGACGATCCTCGACCTGGACATCGAGGTCCTCGCGTCCGTGCCGGGAAGCGTCGGCCATGCCCGTCGGCACCTCGACGCGTTCACGTCCGCGGCCGCGTCGTTCGCCGGGGACTCGGATGCCCCGACCCTTGGCGCGTTCCTGACCTACCTGGACGTCGCCGAGGACGAGGAGCGGGGTCTCGAGGTGGTCGAGGCCGAACCGGACCCCACCGCGATCCAGATCATGACGGTGCACGCGGCCAAGGGACTGGAGTGGGACACCGTGGTGGTGGCCGGCCTGAACGAGGGCAGCTTCCCGTCGATCCCGAGCCGGAACGGCTGGCTCACCGCGGTCGCGAGCCTCCCGTACGAACTGCGCGGCGACGCGGACTGGCTCCCGGAGCTGGACATCGAGGGTCCGACCACCCACAAGGAGATGGATCTCGCGCTCGCCGAGTTCAAGGAGGCCGAAGGGGATCGGCTCCTCGCCGAGGAACGCCGGCTCGCCTACGTCGCGCTGACCCGGGCCAAGCGCACCCTCATGCTGAGCGGCTCGTTCTGGTCCGGTGACCGCAAGACCCCCACCGCGCCGTCGGTCTTCCTCACCGAACTCGTCGGCGGCGGCCTGGTGGAGACCGGCCCGGACTGGCCCACCGCGTCGGCGCACGAGGTGAACCCCGGCACGGGCGCGCAGACCTACGGGTACTGGCCCGAGCAGCGCGATCCCAGCGCGGCGATCGCGGGACGGTGGGAGGAGATCTGGGCCGGTGCGGCGTCAGACCCGGCCGGGGCACCCGACGCGCCGGTCACCGCATCGGGAGCGGCCTGGTGGCGCGATGCCCAACTGCTACTCGCCGAGCGGGGCGCCGCCGCGCACACCCAGGTTCCGCCGCCCGAGCACCTGTCCGCGTCGGCCGTCGTCGGGCTCGCCGCCGACGCCGAGGAGTTCGTCCGCAACCGCCGACGTCCGATCCCGCGCCGCCCCAGCGTCGCTGCCCGGCGGGGCACCCGCTTCCACGCCTGGGTGGAGCAGTACTTCGGTGCGAGCTCCCTGATCGAGATGGACGCGCTCCCCGGCGCCGACGACGACGCAGCAGGATCGGAACGCGCCCTCGCCGAGCTGCAGCAGGCGTTCCTCGGCTCGCCGTGGGCAGCCCGCACCCCGGTGGCCGTCGAGGTCGACATCGAGACCCCGGTCGCGGGAATCACGATCCGCTGCCGCATCGACGCCGTCTTCAGTGACGGTGACGGCGTCCACATCGTCGACTGGAAGACCGGGGCGGCACCACGCTCACCCGAGGCGCTACGGGCCCGGCAGATGCAGCTGGCGCTCTACCGGATCGCCTGGTCCCGGCTGCACGGCATGCCGCTGGAGCACGTACGCGCCTCCTTCCACTACGTGGCCGAGGCGGTCACGGTCAGCGGCGACGACATCGCCGAGGCGGACGTGGCCGAGGTGCTCGCCCAGGTCGGTCCCGAGACCATGCTGGCCGCCCGCCCGCGCGCCAGGATCGACCGCTCGGACCGACCCGGTGCCGACGTCGAGATCGTCGCGGACACGCTCTGGTGAGGAGACCGGCGCCGCCCGAGCGCCGCGGTCAGGTGCGGTGCGGCGGGAACTCGGTCGTCGGGGTGTCGTCGAAACCCCGACGCGGCTGGGTGCGCTCGTAGTCGGGAACGATGAACTCCTCCTCGTCGTCCTCGACCACCGCGTGTTCGGCGGTGTCGGAGTCGTCGCCGGCGAGTTCGCTCGTGCGGCGCCACAGCGGACGGCTCGGCGCCACGGCCGACCGGGAGTGTTCGACCTCTTCGCCGTCGTCGATGCCCGTCGTCCCGTCGTCGGCCGCGTCCTCGTGGTCCGCGACGGCCTCGTGGTCGCCCAGGTCCTCGTCGCCGGCCTCCCCCCGCTCGTCCGAGGCGACCGTGTGCTCCTCGTCGGCCCAGTCCTCGGCGTCACCCGCGTCCTCGCCGTCGGCCGCGTCCTCGCCGACCTCGGGGAGCGGGGCGACGTCCGGGATCACCGGCTCGGAGTACCCGATCGGCGGCTGACCGGTCACCTCCTCGTCGAGCTCGAGCAGCATCTGGACGGCGTCGTCGATGATCGCCCCATCGCGGTGCCGCACCCCGTGCATCAGCCACCGGGCCACGGCGAGCTCGCTCGCCAGCAGTGCCCGCGCGGTCAGCTGCTCGTCGGCACGCTCGGTCCGGGCCAACGCGTATGCCTCGAGGATCGCGTCGAGTGACTCCTCCGGCGCTGCGGCCAGCAGCCAGGCCAGGTCGTCGGCAGGGTCGGCCACCCGGGCGTCGGACCAGTCGAGGATCCCGACCACGTCGTCGTCGACCACCAGGACGTGCTCGGCCGCGAGGTCCCCATGCACCGGGGTGGCCCGGAACCGCCACAGGGTGACGTCCTCGAGAGCGTGCTCCCAGCGGCGGAGCAGGCCCGGCGGGATATGCCCGGTCGCGGCCGCCTCGTCCACCTCCGCGAGGCGTCGACGGCGGTAGGCATCCGCGTCGTAGGTGGGCAGGCCGGCATCCGCGACCACCGTGCTCGGCAACTCGTGCAGACTCGCGATCGCCCGGCCGACCTGCGCGGCCAGGCCGGGACCGGCGGCGAGCCGCTCGATCGGAAGCGGCTTGCCCCGCAGCTCGGGGTAGACCATCGCGCGGCCACCCTCGGGCAGCGGTGCGAACCCGGCCGGCCTCGGCACGTCGAAGGTCAGCAGGTCGTCGTCGGCGGCGCGGCCGAGCGCCTCGAGCAGCGCGACCTCTCCCTCGAGCGCGGCCCCGGCGGCGGAGTCGCGCGGGGACCTGACGATCCACCGCGACCCGGTGGCGTCCATCACGCCCACCACGTCGAAGTCGGCGCCGGGCGTGCGCGGGGGACGGGTCGCGACCACGTCGAGACCCGGCAGTGCGACGGTCGCCAGCGCGGCGAGGGCGAGTGGGGACCGGGAGGCGTTCGGCTCGGACACAACACCACGGTAGGTGACCTTGCCGCCAAGGGAGGGTGCGCCGCATCGGCGCGTCTGATCTACGGTGAACCCGTGCACTCCGATCTCCTGCCCCTCGCCCGTGCCAGTGTCGATCGGGATGCGCATGCGCGGGTCCGTCCCGGCCTCCTCGAGGAACTGCTCGCCGACACCTCGACGCGGATGCTGACCGTCGACGGCGACCGGGTCGCCACCACCGGTGGTGACGACACGGCGCTGGCGTTCGTGCCGCCGTCGGACCGGGCCGACGGGGCCCGACTGCTGTACCTGGGGCGCGATGACGACGGTGCCTATCTGGCCCAGATCCTCGGTTCCGAGCACCACGCCGGCGCCGGCGACGTGGACCGGCGCACCGACGACCCGCAGGGTTCCACCACCGGTGGATCGGTGTCCTACGCCGTCCTGCGCGAGATCGGCTGGCAGCTCGGGGACCGGGACGCCGGGCTGGCCGTCGGGGCGCTCGCCCTCGCGAACTGGCATCACACGCACAGCCACTGCCCCCGGTGCGGGACGGCGACCGAGGTGATCGACGCCGGCTGGGTGCGACGATGCCCCGCCGATGAGTCGCTGCACTATCCGCGCACGGACGCCGCCGTGATCATGGCGATCACCGACGACACCGGGCGCATCCTGCTCGGGCACGCCCCGCAGTGGCCGGACGGCCAGTTCTCCGTGCCCGCCGGGTTCGTCGAACCGGGGGAGTCGCTGGAGGCGGCCGTCCGCCGCGAGGTGTTCGAGGAGACGAACGTGGTGGTCGGCGAGGTGACCTACCGGGCCAGTCAGCCCTGGCCGTTCCCGGCCTCCCTCATGGTCGGCTTCGCCGGTCGTGCCCTCGCCATCGACGTCCGCCCGGACGGGGAGGAGATCACCGAGGCCCGGTTCTTCTCCGCCGACGAACTGCGGACGGCGTGGACGACGGGGACGGTCCGGCTCCCGCGACCGACTTCGATCGCACGCAGCCTCATCGAGGAGTGGTTCGGCGAACCGCTTCCCGAGGTCGAGACGGCCCGGCGATGGGCCTGAGGACCGCGTCAGGTCTGCGCCGGCTTGAGCGCATCGCGGCGGTCAGGCGCCGAGGCGCTCCTGCACCTGGGCGAGGGACGGGTTCGTCGCGGCGGACCCGTCCGGGAACAGGATGGTCGGCACGGTCTGGTTGCCGTCGTTGACCTGCTCCACGAACGCTGCGGCGCTCGGGTCCTCCTCGATGTTGACCTCGTTGTAGGCGATCCCGGCACTCTTCAGCTGCGTCTTCAACCGGCGGCAGTACCCGCACCAGGTGGTGCTGTACATCGTGATGGTGCCGGCCTCGGGTGCGGTGGTGCTCAACGGATTCCTCCAGTAGGGAGTCGGATCGGCGTTCGGCCCGCCGGCCGGACGGTGGTCGGCCCGGGCGTGGTGCCTCACCTGAGCGAACCACCGGACCCGGCCGATTGTTCCCCCGCCTGTGGACACCGGGCACCGGTGTCGGACCGGGCTGCGAGAATCATGTCGATGTCCGCACCCACCCTGCCCGGCGCCGAGGAGCTGCTCGCCGCACTCGACGAGGACCAGCGCGCCGTAGCCTCGCAACTGACCGGCCCGGTGTGCGTGCTCGCGGGCGCCGGGACGGGCAAGACCAGGGCGGTCACCTACCGGATCGCACACGGTGTGGTGACCGGCGTGTACAACCCGACCACGGTCCTCGCGGTGACGTTCACGGCCCGGGCGGCGGGTGAGATGCGCACCCGGCTGCGCGAGCTCGGGGTCTCCGGCGTCCAGGCGCGCACGTTCCACGCCGCGGCGCTGCGGCAGCTCTCCTACTTCTGGCCGGCCGCGATCGGTGGCGGCATCCCCCGGATCGTCGAGCACAAGGCCCCGCTGATCGCCGAGGCGGCCGGCCGGCTCGGCGTGGCCGTGGACCGGATCGCGATCCGCGATCTCGCCGCCGAGGTCGAATGGGCCAAGGTGTCGATGGTCACCGCCGAGGACTACGTGGCGGCCGCGGCTCGCGCCGGACGCTCCGGCGCGGCCGGCCAGGACCTGACCACCGTGGCCCGGCTGCTCTCGGTCTACGAGGACGCCAAGACCGAACGGCACGTGATCGACTTCGAGGACGTGCTGCTGCTGATGGTCGGCATCCTCGCCGAGCGCGGCGACATCGCCGCCGAGGTCCGCAAGCAGTACCGCCACTTCATCGTCGATGAGTTCCAGGACGTCTCCCCGCTGCAGCACCGCCTGCTGGAGCTCTGGCTCGGGGATCGGAACGAGCTGTGCGTGGTCGGGGATGTCTCCCAGACGATCTACTCCTTCACCGGCGCGAGCCCGCGCTACCTGACCGAGTTCGGCCGGCGCCACCCCGACGCCACCGTGGTGCGGCTGGTCCGGGACTACCGCTCGACGCCGCAGGTAGTCTCGCTGGCCAACAACGTGCTGGCCCGCGCCGGGCGAGCCCGCTCCAGCGCCGCCGTCGAGCTGCGCGCGCAGCGGCCCTCCGGGCCGGCCGTGGCGTTCGAGACCTACGACGACGACGAGTCCGAGGCACGTGCGGTCGCGGTGCGGATCGGAGAACTGGTCCGCGGCGGCGTGAGGGCCAGCGAGATCGCCGTGCTGTACCGGACCAACGCCCAGGCCGAGGCGTTCGAGCAGGCGCTCAGCCAGGCCGGCGTCGGCTACCTGGTGCGCGGTGGGGAACGGTTCTTCTCCCGCAAGGAGGTGCGTGACGCCGTCGTGCTCCTGCGCGGCGCCGCCCGCAGCCAGGGTGAGACGCCGATGCCGGAGCTCGTCCGCGATGTCCTGACCAGCGTCGGCTGGGCACCGGAGGCGCCTGCCGCGCGGGGGGCGGTCCGGGAACGGTGGGAGTCGCTGAACTCCCTCGTCGGGCTCGCTGACGAGCTCGCGGCGTCCAGGGGGGCGGACCTGCCCGAGTTCGTCGCCGAGCTCGGGGAGCGGGCCGCCGCCCAGCATGCGCCGACCGTGGAGGGGGCGACGCTCGCGTCCCTGCACGCCGCGAAGGGGCTGGAGTGGGACGCCGTGTTCCTGGTCGGGGTCAGCGAGGGACTGCTGCCGATCTCGCTCGCCGAGGGCGACGAGGCGATCGAGGAGGAGCGCCGGCTCCTGTACGTGGGCGTCACCCGCGCCCGCGAGCATCTGCAACTGTCCTACGCCAGGTCGCGCAACACCGGTGGCCGCGCCACCCGGAGGCGGTCCCGGTTCCTGGACGGGATCTGGCCGTCCGAGGAGGCCGGCGGACGCCGGCACGGTCGCCATACGGACTCCCGGGCAGGTCGGCGCGAGGCGCTGACCGCGGCGGTCACCGAGCAGGATGCGGACCCGGACCTGGTCGAGCGGCTGCGCCGCTGGCGAGCCGAGGTGGCCGAGCGGATCGAGAAGCCGGCCTTCACGATCCTGCATGACACCACCCTGATCGCGGTCGCCGCCGCCCAGCCGCGGGAGCTACGACACCTCGCGATCCTGAGGGGGATCGGGCCCACCAAACTCGAGGCGTACGGCCCCGCGATCCTCGCCGTGGTGCGCGGCGAGGACCCCGTCGGAAATCAATCTGAAGAAAGTTCTTAAAAAGGGTTGGGTCCTCGGGTGCGGCCGACGTAGGCTGTCACACGTTCCTGATCGATGGGTTGCGCCTAGCCAGCACCGAGCGGCCCCCAAAGCCTGAAAGGAGTGAGCACACATGATGAATCTGATCGATACCCAGTCCACGCGAGTCGATATCCGACCGCGCGCCGTTGTGTTCACTCCGGGCCGTGCCAAGGGCACGGCCGGCGGCTCGCGTCTCGCGCCCATCGGTTTCGCCGTTCCCGGCACAGCCATGCCCGGCTCCGCATCCAGGATCAGTTAGCAGCAGCACTGCACTGAGTCCCAGCCGCGGAGCCCACCAAGGGTCCGCGGCTCTTCTCACTACTCCAGGGATAGATCTCCCCGGTTTGTGACAGACCCGGTAACCCACCGGTCGACCCACACACCATGCCTCAGGAGCATCTCGTGCAGTTCACTTCAGTTCTCGATCAGCTCACCCTCGGGGGATCGGCCACGACCTGGCCCCTACCCGAGCAGACGATCGACCTCCCGATCTCGGGCGACCAGCCGCTGCCGTGCCAGGACGCGCGGAACCAGGACCTCTGGTTCGCCGAACAGGGCGCCGACGTCGAGCGCGCCAAGGCGCTCTGCGTCACCTGCCCGATCCGCAAGGAGTGCCTCGAAGGCGCCATCGAGCGGCGCGAGCCGTGGGGCGTCTGGGGCGGGGAGGTCTTCATCGACGGTCAGGTCGTTGCCCGTAAGCGTGGCCGCGGCCGGCCCCGCAAGGACGACCCGTATGCACCGTCCGCCAGGCGGGACCCGTCAGCCGCGTGAGCGGCGGGCGGGCTCACCGCAGCGACAGGGCGGGCACCGGTCACCGGTGCCCGCCCTTCGCCGTCCGCGGCGGGGTACCGGACGGCACGCCGAGGGCGACCGGGGAGCAACCGCACTCCGGGTGCACCTGCCAGTCCCGCACGACCGGGATCGGGTCCCACGCCGTCAGCGCCAGCTCGGCACCCTCGACGACGGCCGACCGGCCGTCGAGGACGGCCAGGATCTGGCCGGCGGCGAGGGCCGCGCCCGACCAGCCGAGTGATGTCTCGACCCCCGACGGCGGGCGCGTGGCAACCTGGGTGGCGACCGCCGGCCAACGCGCGTCGGCCTCGCACCGGTACAGGTCCACGCACCGCAGGCACACGCCAAGGCCGGGGCGCACCAACGGGCCCACCACGACGTCCAGCTCCCGCACGAGGACCGGGAGATGCGCGACATCCTCGCGCATCAGGACACGTAGCGGCACTGGATCGACCACCCCGTGGTCGACCACCACGACGAGGTCCGGGCGGGTCCGGGCGGGCACCGTCACGCCGACCTTCGGGGCGGCCGCCCGCAGGACCGCCCGCCCCACCTCGGCCCGGTTGACGCCCACGTCACCCGGGCGGAACAACCCGGCTCCGACGTCCTCCGGGCGCACCCTGGACCGGTCCTGAAGCAGCACCGAGCCGATGCCGGACTGGGCCAGGATCACCGCGATCCGCAACCCCAGCTGATCGACGCCGCAGACCTGGATCACGCGATCGAGACGCGACCCGGGGGGTTCGATCCCGGCCGCGGCGGCCACCTGCCAGTACCGGGCGTCCGGGTCGCCGGCGACGGTGCCCTCCTCCAGCAGCACCCCCGCCACCCGGAGTCGCTCGAGCAGGACGTCGACCGCAGCGGTGCGCACCGAGTGCGCGTTCGCCAGGCTGAGCAGGGCGGCACGGTCGACATCGCGGCCGAGGGCCTCGAGCACCTGCTGCTCGCCCTCGCTCAGGTCCTCCAGAAGCACCGCGCAGCGCGGATCGAGCCCCACCTGACTGGCCCCCGGCTCGCGCCAGTAGACCTCGAAACCGTCGCGAATGCGCATGTCCCCTCCCTCTGCCACGAGCGTGACACAGCGGGCCGGCGCGGGTCGGCGATGTGGCGGTGCCTGTGGATAACGGGGACGCGCTGTGCCAAAGTGAAGCCGACATGAGCGAGCGGGAGATCGAGGGGCACGGCACGGTCGAGGTGCGACGCAGCACCCGCCGGCGCAAGACCGTGTCCGCGTACCGGGAGGCCGGCCGCACCGTGGTGGCCATCCCGAGTCGGTTCACCAGGGCCGAGGAGGACGCCTGGGTCAACCGGATGCTCGAGCGGATGGCCGCCTCCGACCAGCGCCGCCGCCCCTCCGACGCCGACCTCGCCGCGCGCGCCGCGGACCTGTGCGCCGCGTACCTCGACGGCCTCGCCCCGCCTGCGTCAGTGGAATGGGTCGCCAACCAGGACACCCGATGGGGCTCCTGCACACCGGCACGCCGCACGATCCGGATCTCCGACCGGGTGCAGGGCATGCCCGAGTGGGTGCTCGACTACGTGCTCCTGCACGAGTTGGCGCACCTGCTGGTCCCCGGGCACGGCACCGACTTCTGGCACCTGGTGGAGCGCTACCCGCAGACCGAGCGCGCCCGCGGGTTCCTGCTCGGGATCTCCCACGCCAGGGACACCCCCGCCCGCTGACCGGGCGGTGTCACGTCAGCCGATTCAGTCCCGGCCGCCGTCGGGACCGTCGCCCGAGCCGCCGTCGCCCGTCGTGCCGTCGGGCCCTGCTTGCGTGCCGCCGTCGTTCTCGGCGCGGTCCGGACCAGCCGCCGTGCCGCCGTCGGGACCGGCCCCGGTGCCGCCGTCGTTCTCGGCGGCGCCCGCCTCGTAGCCGAGCTCGCCGTCGAGCAGCGCCGCCAGTGCGGCGTCGACGTCCTGGTCCACCTGAGCGGCGAACGCCCGGCGGTCCAGGAAACCGGCCGGCTCGTCGAGGTCGGCCGCCGTGGGGATCACGTCCGGGTGTGACCAGAGTGCGTCCCGGACGTCCTGGCCCTGCTCCCGGGCCACGAGCGCCCACAGGGATGCCGCATCGCGGGCCCGGCGCGGCCGCAGCTCCAGCCCGACGAGCGTGTGGAAGGTGTCCTCGGCGGGACCACCGGCAGCGCGTCGCCGTCGCAGCATCTCCCGGAGCGGCACGTGGTGGGGCAGGTGCGGGGCGACCGCGTTCGCGGTGACCTCCTCGACCCAGCCCTCCACCAGGGCCAGGGCCGTCTCGAGCCGGGACAACGCCTGCTCCTGGGACGGGGTGTGCTGGGTCGAGAAGATCCCGCCGGACAGGGCGCTGCGGAGCTGGTCCATGTCCGTGGGGTCGATGGACCGCACCGACTCCTCCAGGTGTGCCAGGTCGATCTCGATGCCGCGGGCGTACTGCTCGACGGCGCCCAGCAGGTGCCCACGCAGCCACGGCACGTGGGCGAACAGCCGCGCGTGCGCGGCCTCTCGGACCGCGAGGAAGTGCCACACCTCGTCCTCGGGGGCGTCCAGATCCGCCGCGAACTCATGCAGGTTGGCCGGCACCAGCAGCAGACTGGGCTCGGGCAGGAGCGGCAGGCCGGTGTCCGTGCCACCGAACACCTCGCGCGCCAGGGTGCCCGCCGCCTGACCCACCTGCATGGCGAAGCTCAGGGCGCCGAGGCGGCGCATCATGGCGCCGATGTCCACGCCGCCGAGCATCGCCGTCGCCTCCTCGGGCAACTCCTCGACACTCATCATCGTGGCCAGGGCGTCCGCGACCGACGTCGCGATGGGTTCGGCGACCGCACGCCAGGTCGGCAGCGTGCGCTCCACCCACTCCGCCCGGGAGGCGGCGATCTGCTGGCCGCCCGAGGGAGGCAGGTCGGTGGCCGCGTCGAGCCAGAGGTCGGCCACGCTGAGCACCGAGCGGGCCTTCGCCGCATCCGCGGCGGAGACGCTCGGGTCACCGCCGGTGTGGGCGGCCTGCCTCGCCACGTCGTGGGCGATCCGCCAGTCCGACGCACCACCGTCATCGGCCGAGAGGATCTGGCGCATCTGTGACATGGCCGCGGCCATCTGCTGCGGGTTCTGCGGCATGCCGGCGACCGACGCGAACTGCTCCGGGTCCACGCCACTGGCCTCAAGCGCGCGCATGGCCTCCTCGGCCGCCTCCGGCCCGAGCATCTGCTCGAGCATGCGGCGCCACTCGTCGCGGCCTGACGGGGTCTGCTCGGTCATGCCCCACGGTAACCACACCGGAGGGTCGGTGCGACGCCCGACCGGGTGGCTTTCGCTCAGGGCGCACGCTCGGGGGATGATGGGCCCATGTCGACGCAGGCTCCCGAGTCAGTGATGCACTCCGACCAGCCCGAGCACACCGCCCCGCCGACGCCCGGCGGTCGCTGGCGGGCCCTGCGGCGACGCCTGGTCCTGACGAACCGGTCGATCACGATGACGATCTCGGGACTCGCCGCCTTCGGGCTGCTGCTGACGATGATCCTGCAGCCGGTTCCGTTCGCGGTCCAGGGCGCCGGGCCCACGTTCGACACCCTCGGCTCCGTGAACGACGTGCCGCTGATCACCGTGGAGGGCGCCGAGACCTATCCCACCGAGGGCGAACTGCGGCTCACCACGGTGACCACGGCCGGCGGGCCAGGGTTCCCGGTGGACGTCGGCAGCGTGATCCGCGGATGGCTGTCCGCCGGACAGCGGGTGGTGCCGGTGGAGACGGCCGTGGACCCCTCACTGACCCAGGAGGAGCAGGACCTGATCGGTGCCCAGCAGATGTCCTCCTCGCAGGAGAACGCGACGGTCTCGGCGCTGACCACCCTGGGCTACGACGTGCCCGCCACCCTGACCATCTCCGGCGCCGACCCCGACCGCGGCGCCGCCGGAACCGTCGAGGAGGGCGACGTGATCGCGTCGATCCGCACACCCGACCTGCCGACGACGACGATCACCACCTACGCCGACCTCGACGACGCGCTCGAGGCCACACCCCCCGGCACCACGGTCACCCTCGGCGTTGACCGCAACGGGGTGGCCACCGACGTGGAGATCCTGACCACCGACGACGGATCCGGTGGGAGCCTGCTCGGGATCTACCTGAGCGCAGAGTTCGAGTTCCCGGTCGAGGTGGACATCAAGATCGAGAACGTCGGCGGCCCGAGCGCTGGCACGATGTTCGCGCTGGGCATCATCGACCAGATGACCCCCGGTGCGCTGACCGGTGGTGAGGTCATCGCCGGGACCGGCACGATGTCGCTCGGCGGCGACGTCGGGCCGATCGGTGGCATCACGTTGAAGATGTACGCGGCCGAGCGCGACGGCGCCGACTTCTTCCTCGCCCCCGCGGACAACTGCGGCGAGGTGGTCGGGAACATCCCCGACGGTCTCGAGGTGTTCCGCGTGGCCACCCTCGACGAGGCCCGGACCGCCGTCGAGGCGATCGCCGACGGGAACACGTCCGACCTTCCGGTCTGCACCGCCGGCTGACGCGCGTCCGGCTGGGCTCGGTGGTCCTGGCGACGGCCTGAGCGCCCGGGCGCCCGGCTCAGCGCAACGTGGCTGCCAGCGCCTCGACCAGCCCTGGGACGGCGTCTGGGCCGCCGGCAACCGCGTCGTCGTTGTCGTTCGCGCGGGATCGGAGCGCACACCAGCTCTCGCCGGTGCGCAGCCGGCCGGCGGCGATGCGCACGTCCTGCCGGTCCGGGTGATTCATCAGGTAGTCCACGCCGGCGTCCGGGTCCTGCGGCATGTTCGCCTCGGCCTCCGGGGGCACCACGATCCGCTCGACCACGATCGCCGCACCGGCCACCGTCTCGGGCCACGCCAGCTGGGCGAGCAGCTCCTCGAGGTTCGTCGACTCCGGCAGACCGTCCTGCTCGATCGAGGTGAGGTGCTCGGGATCGTGCCGCGCCGCCTCCACGACCTCGGGTGGGAACTCCTGAGCGAGCGCGGGGTTGTCCGCGAGGGCGTCGGCGGTGCGGATCAGGGCGAACACGCTCACGGGCGCATCCCAACCGGCCGCGGCCGAATGCTGCTCGATCTCGATGACGGCCATGGTGAGTGAGCGTTCGCGGGGGGTCATCTCGGTGTTCACGACCCCATCGTCTCAGCGCCCGGAGAGTATGCGAAACTTCCCAGAGGGCTCGTGCGTTGTGAAGTGTGTGAGCACGCCGTCCAACGCTGTGCCCGCGCTCGCCGTCCTGACCTAAGCCCCTGAGGTGTCACTCGTGTCATTCGCTGCCAGTCGTTCCGCCCGCTCGAGCGGGGGGCGCCGCCAACGTGGCGTGTTGCTGCCAACCCTGCTGGTCCTGGTCGGGGTGGTGGTCGCCTTCCTGATCCTGGCCCGGTTCTGGACCGAGTGGCTCTGGTTCGACCAGGTGGGCTACAGCGAGGTGATCCGGACCGAATGGGTCACCCGGGCGCTGATGTTCATCGCCGGTGGCGTGGTCATGGGCGGTGCGATCTGGCTGAACCTGTACCTCGCCTACCGGCACCGTCCGATGTACGTGCCGACCACCCAGCAGCAGCAGGACCTGGACCGGTACCGGGAGGCGTTCGAGCCGCTGCGCCGGATCGCGTTCATCGGCGGCCCGATCCTGGCCGGCTTCTTCGCAGGCTCCGCGGCGAGCACGCAGTGGCAGACCGCACTCCTGGCCCTCAACGGTCAGGAGTGGGGAACCACGGACCCCCAGTTCGGGATCGACCTGTCCTTCTACATGTTCACGCTGCCGTTCCTGCGGTTCATCGTCTCGTTCCTGATGACGACGACGTTCTTCTGCGCGGTCGCGGCCGTGTTCACCCACTACCTCTACGGCGCGCTTCAGCCGATGGGCCGCGGCGAGAAGATCTCCCGACCGGCCCGGATCCACGTGGCGATCCTGGCCGCCGTGTTCACGCTGCTGATCGCCATCAACTACTGGCTGGACCGGTACTCGCTGCTGTCCAACGACGGTGACCGCTTCAGCGGGGCGTCCTACACCGACATCAACGCGGTGCTGCCCGCGAAGGCGATCCTCGCCGTCATCGGAGTCTTCGTCGCGGTGCTGTTCATCTACACCGGGGTCCGCGGGAACTGGCGACTGCCCGCCGTGGGGGTCTCCCTCATGGTGGTCTCGGCCATCCTCGTGGGCGGGATCTACCCGGCGATCATCCAGGGGGTGCGCGTCGGGCCGAACGAGCAGGCGCTCGAGGCCACCTATATCCAGCGCAATATCAATGCGACCAGGGAGGCGTACGGGCTCACCGACGTCCAGGTGCAGCCCTACAGTGCGGAGACCGTGGCCGAGGCCGGGGCTTTGCGCGAGGACGCGGAGTCGACGGCGAGCATCCGGCTGCTCGACCCCCAGGAGGTCTCGCCGACCTTCCGCCAGCTCCAGCAGAACAAGCAGTACTACAACTTCCCGGCGACCCTCTCGGTGGACCGGTACACGATCGACGGGCAGAGCCAGGACACCGTGATCGCGGTGCGCGACCTGGACCTGGCGGGGGCCGGGCAGAGCAACTGGGTCAACGACCACACGGTGTTCACCCACGGGTTCGGGGTCGTGGCCGCGTACGGCAACACGGTCACCTCGGACGGTCGGCCGGCGTTCTTCGAGAGCGGGATCCCGAGCACCGGCATCTTCGGCGACACCTACGAACCGCGCATCTACTTCAGCCCGAACTCGCCGGAGTACTCGATCGTAGGGGCGCCGGAGGGCACCCCGCCGTGGGAGCTCGACTACCCGGACGACAGCGCGCCGAACGGTCAGGTGAACAACACGTTCACCGGCGACGGCGGCCCGTCGATCGGCAACATCTGGAACCAGGCCCTGTACGCGGCCAGGTTCGGCAGCGAGCAGATCCTGTTCTCCGACCGGGTCACCTCCGAGTCCCAGATCCTCTACAACCGGGACCCGCTGGAGCGGGTCGCCCGGGTGGCTCCGTTCCTGACCCTGGAAGGGTCCACCTACCCGGCCGTGGTGGACACCGACGACGACGGGATGAAGGAGGTCGTCTGGGTCGTCGATGCCTACACCACCTCCAACGAGTACCCCTACTCGGCCCGCCAGGAGCTCGAGTCCGCGATCACCGACTCGCTGACCGAGTCCGGTGAGGTGCCGGTCGCGGCCCTTCCGGACTACATCAACTACATCCGCAACTCGGTCAAGGCGGTCGTGGACGCCTACGACGGCTCCGTGACGCTGTACGCGTGGGACCCGGAGGACCCGATCCTGGCCACCTGGGACGCCATCTTCCCGGGCAAGATCCAGCCGATCTCCGAGATCAGCGGTGACCTGATGAGCCACCTGCGCTACCCCGAGGACATGTTCAAGGTGCAGCGTGAACTGCTCACCCAGTACCACGTCACCGACGCCGAGAGCTTCTTCACGACGGCCGACTTCTGGCGGGTCCCGAACGACCCGACTTCGGACGCAGAGGTTCCGCAGCCGCCGTACTACCTGACCCTGGCGCTGCCGGAGCAGGACCAGGCCTCGTTCTCGTTGACCACGTCCTTCATCGTCGACGACGACACCAGGAACGTCCTCACAGGTTTCCTGGCGGTGAATGCCGAGCCCGGGAACACCCCGGGGGAGGTCGCGGAGGACTACGGCACGTTGACCCTGCTCGAGCTCCCACGGGACGAGACCGTCCCGGGACCGGGTCAGGTACAGGGCAACTTCGACTCGGATGCCGCCGCGGCGAACGAATTGAACATCCTCGGCCGCGGAGGCTCGGAGGTGATCCAGGGCAACCTGCTCACCCTGCCCGTCGGTGGCGGTGTGCTCTACGTCCAGCCCGTCTACGTGCAGTCCTCGGGCGGCACCCAGTACCCGCTGCTGCGGCGCGTGCTCGTCGCGTTCGGTGACGAGGTGGGCTTCGCGCAGACCCTCGACCAGGCGCTCGACCAGGTGTTCGAAGGTGACTCCGGTGCGAACGCCGGGGATGCCGACGTCGATCCGACCCCCGACGAGGGGACCGGAACCGGCGGCGGCGAGGGAACCGAGACCCCGGACGTCGACGCCCAGCAGCGCCTGAACGACGCGCTGGCGGCGGCCGGTGCCGCGCTCACGGCCTCCGACGAGGCGCTCGCCAGCGGCGACTGGGCCGCGTACGGCGAGGCCCAGACGCAGCTGGAGGAGGCGATCGCGGACGCGATGGCCGCCGAGCAGGAGCTCGCCGGCGCAGCCCCCGCCGATGATGGGGCCACCGAGGAGCCGACCGACACCGCGACCACGGGCTGATCGTGCGGCCGTGGCGCCGGTGTGACCGGCGCCACGGCCCGCGGATTTGCCCCGGCGCGGGCGGACCCGTAAGGTTGTGTTTACCGACGCGGGGTGGAGCAGTTCGGTAGCTCGCCGGGCTCATAACCCGGAGGTCGCGGGTTCAAATCCCGCCCCCGCCACAAATCCTTCAGGCCCGGAATCCACGGATTCCGGGCCTGAAGGCATTTCAAGGGTCCGGAACACAGCGACCGGAGTTGGTCCAATCGGGTCGGGCATACTGAGCGCGTGCTCCTGACCCTGACGACCACGCACCAGCCGGCCACAGATCTCGGTTACCTGCTGCACAAGCACCCCGACCGGGTGCAGGAGTTCAAGCAGTCGTTCGGCACGGCCACGGTCTTCTACCCCTGCGGATCATCTACGGCCCGGACTACACGGACTCGCTGGATCTCCTTCGTGAGCGCCACCTCGGGAAGGAGCGTCAGCTCGCCGTCCGGGAGCACGGGCTGGGCCTCGACGCGCTCACGGCGTTCGTCGAACACGATCCGCTCTGGAAGGTGCACCAGTCGGTGTTCGGGGTCCTCGCGCTCGAGTCCGAGCCGGTCGACCCGCGGCTGTGAGTGCGCGGATGTGAGGACCGCTACTCTCGCCGAGAACTGATCAAGGACTGGAGCTCCCATGGAAACCTGGCAATTCATCGGCATCGCGCTGCTCGTCATCGCGCTGCTCGCGTCCCCGCTCTGGAAAGGGCTCCTCACCAGCCGGGCGCAGAGGGCCGGGGAGAACGCCGGCAGAGCGTTCGCAGCCAAGCGGCTCCCGACGGCGTTGGACGCGCTGTCGACCACGCTGGACCTGCGGACGGACGCCGGCACGGCCACCGAGGTGATCAACGCGGCCGTGGCGGCCAAGCCGAAGAAGGCGGCGGCGGCCGGTCCCGGGCAGTGGTACGTGACCTTCGCCGATCGCGACGACATCCACGTCCGGCTGACCGGCGTGCCCGGAGGGGTGCGGCTCGCAGTCGTCAAGACCATCGAGTTCCAGGAGTTCCCGCAGGGTGGCGGGGACTGGGCGAAGTTCCGCGAGCGGGTCGTGGCGGCCGCGCAGGCGCGTGGTGTCGCGACCACCCAGGGTGCGTCGCCGCACCTGCAGCGGATCGCCGACCCGTCCGGCAGGGAGACGCTCGGCGGCGCGCGCGCGAGTATCTGGGTCGCTTCGGTCGCCTAGCCGGCAGCGGCGGAGCGTGGTCCGCGTGAGCCGCCCCCGTCAGACGGCTCGCGCGGACCGGCGCCCGGTCAGGTGGTCTCGGGTTCGTCCTCGTGCGGAACCGTGTACGGGTTCGTGACTTCGCCGAGCGTGGGCGCCTGGCCGACGGGTTCGTCGTCGTCGGCGCGGCGCGGATTCAGATCGATCCTGGGTGACATCTCGTCCTCGATGGTGGCATCCCCTGCGTGACCCGAGAGTAGTCCCGCCTCCAGGGTCGTGTGATGCGTTTGACGAGCCGATCAGCGGGGGAGCACCGTCCGGTCCAGGTAGTCGTTGCGGAAGCAGCCCTGCGGGTCGAGCCGGCCTGCGAGCTCGGCGAAGTCCCCGAGCCGCGGATACAGGGTGGCCAGGCGCCCGGGCCCGGTCGTGAACCACTTGCCCCAGTGCGGGCGGGCGTCGAACGGGTCGAGGGCATCCTCGATCCGCGGGAGCAGCGCTCGGACCGCGTCCGGCTCCCGGGCGAACGTGAGGTGGAACGCGACCCGGTCCCCGCCCTCGGCTGCGCTGAGCCACAGGTCGTCGGCGGCGACGGTGCGGATCTCGGAGACCTGCAGCACCGGCGCCATCGCCTCACCCAGGCCGCGCAGGGCCGTGATGGCGGCGACGGCGTGCGCCCGGGGCACGAGATACTCGCTCTGGATCTCGGCACCAACACTCGGGGTGAAGCCCATCCGGAAGTGTGGCAACCGGTCGTACCACGGCCCGGGCCGGCCGAGCTGTGCGGTGCAGTTGACCGCGTCCAGGCCGTCGATCGGATGCTGTTCCACGGTGGCGGGCACCCCCCACGGGGCGTCCGGCTCGGCCGCATCACGGCTCTTCATCCAGACCCGGCCGGCGATGTCACCGAAGCGGGTGAACACGCTGACGCTCTGCGCCGCGGAGGTGATCGCGTCGAAGTCGCCGAGCAGGTCCTCCCACGGCACGTCCCGGCGCACCCACTGCCGCACCTCGTAGCGGGGTTCGACGGCCAGCGTCACCCGGGTCACGATGCCCAGCGCCCCGAGGTGCACGACCGCGCCCGGGAAGTCCGCGTCGCCCCGGCTCAGGGTGAGCTGGTCGCCGTCCGCCGTGATCAGTTCGAGGCGCACGACGGCGGAGGCCAGGTTCCCGGTCGCGTCACCCGAGCCGTGGGTCGCGGTGGCGGTGGCTCCCGCCACCGAGATGTGCGGCAGCGAGGCCATCGCGCCGAGCGCCCAACCGGCCCGGTCGAGGGCGACGGCGAGGTCGCCGTAGCGCACGGCCGCGCCCACGGTGACGGTCCGGGCGTCGGGGTCGATGTCGATCTCCGGGTCCACGCGCTCCAGGCTGATCAGGTCCCCGGGGGAGTCGGCCAGGTCGTGGAAGGAGTGCCGGGACCCGAGTGCCCGGATGTGCGAGGCGGCGGCGACGATGCGACGCACCTCGTCGAGCGTGTCCGGTCGGTGCAGCGTCGCCGCCGTGTACGCGTGGGTACCGGCCCACGTGGTGCCGGGCTCGGCGCGTCGGTTGTCCAATGGGTGCTCCTGATCGGGTGCGGTCTGGTGGGGGAGAAGGGCGCGTGCGTCGAGGTCAGGCGTCGGGGTCCACCGACCGCCACGTCGGCCGGGCAGCCGGCGGCTCGCCGCCGTCCTGCGGCGGTGCATCGGAGGACGTTCTATCACCTCCGGGCCCGGCCGGTGTGCTGCCGGTGGTTCCTCGAGACGGCTTCGCAGGCAGGCGGCGGGGCCCCGGGCCGCCCGCCTCGACGGCACGCAGTGCCCGCACCCCCACCAGGACGAGGACCGTGATCGCGATCAGCGCCAGCACGGCGAGCCAGGGGAAGGGGGAGGCCGGCCCTGGCAGGAACCAGACGACCACGCCGACCAGTTGTGCGAACCCTTGAACGACCAGGGCCGGGACGAGCCCTCGCCGAAGGGCGGCCAGTTCCACGCGGGCCCGCGGGGACAGCCCGGAGACCCTTCGGGTCAGGTAGTGCATGCCGTGCAGGCACAGCAGCAGGCCGGCGCCGACGGCCGGGGACGGCTCCCGGGCCGCGAACGCGACGATCCCCGCGACCAGCGCGATCATCGGGATCGCGCCCTGCGGACCGATCGCGACCCCGACGCCGAGCGCCGCGGCCAACGCGAGCTGGGTCGGGTCCGCGGTGAGGATCGGGCCCGCGGCGAGTACGGCAAGGCCCGCGACCACCCGGACCACCCAGGCCGGCACCCAGCGGCCGACGTCGATCTCGACCGGCGGCAGTGGCCGCTCCCGCGGTGTGTCGACGTCCCAGCCGAACATCCACTGGCGGACGCTGCTGAGGCGGCCGGGGGCGCTCATCGGGTCCGCACCCGGTGCCCGG
The DNA here is from genome assembly GCF_009708215.1 of Occultella kanbiaonis. Classification (NCBI taxonomy): domain Bacteria; kingdom Bacillati; phylum Actinomycetota; class Actinomycetes; order Micrococcales; family Ruaniaceae; genus Occultella; species Occultella kanbiaonis. The sequence goes on from NZ_CP046175.1 coordinate 1,475,569, forward strand.
GCCGGGACAGCACCAGCAGGTCGATGTCCGCGGACGTCGACGAACCGTGGCCGTCCGGGTCACCGACCCAGTGCACCACCTCGACGCCGGTGCGGCGCAGCCGCTCGAGCCGGATCCCGCGCTCCAGGCGGACCAGGGCGTACGCGGTCCGCTGGTAGGAGTCGAGGTGATGGTCACGAACCTGGGGCAGCACGTCGACGGCGATCACCCGGTGCGCCTGGGCGTGCCACTGGTGCGCCATCCGGGCCGCCTCGTCGTCGAGGAACGTGGAGAAGATCACCACCAGCGCGGACGATGGCACCTGCGGGGCCCGTTCGCGGGCGGTCGGTGAACCCTCCGGTGCGATCGTCGCGAGCCGCTGGGTGATCCGGTCCAGCTGCTTGCGCCCGCCCGCCGGAGCCACCGGCCGGCGGCGCAGCCCGAGGTCGTCGAGTCCGACCCGATCGCCGCCGTCGACGTACCGCTTCGCGAGCGACGTGGCCGCCTCCCGAGCCAGGTCGAGGGAGGTGGGCTCGTCCACCCGGGCCTCCTTGCCGCCGCCCCAGGTGTCCACGTCCGGCCCGACGTTGTCGCGCGAGTCGACCACGAGCATGATCGTGGCGTCCGCCGTCGCGAACGTGCGGCGCACGTAGAGCTCGCCGAGGCGCCCGGTGGTCACGTCCAGGGATCGGCGGGCCGTGACCCGCCAGTCGATGCGGCGCAGCCGGTCACCCGGGGTGAACAGGTTCACGTCGTGCAGGTCGGTGCCGTCGCCGACCCGCCGGGACGTGTGCGGACCGGTCAGACCCTGCAGCCTGCGTGGCATCGGGAGCCGGCGCAACGGGATCGCGGTGGGGTAGACGGTCACGCGCAGCGGCCCGAGGCGACTTGGCCCGGCGACCATCGTCTGGTCGTAGGAGGACCACACCAGGTCGGTGCGGAACATCGGCTGCACGCCGGTCCGCGCGGTGTCCAGGTGCAGCCGGACCGTCCGGGGCCCGGGGCGGCCGACGTCGATCAGTGCCTGACCCTCGCGGTGTCCGGCGCTGGACACGCGGACCCGGAGCACCTCGGCCCCGGGCGCGGGATCGAGCACCAGGTCGGCGGACACGGTTCCGATCAGGCCGTCGGCGGCGGCGTCGGTGCCGGCCCCGCGGCGATCGGTCGCCTGACCCAAGGCCTGGCTGGAGGTCGAGGTGGGCCGGGTGAACCAGGCCCAGGCGAAGCCGAGCACGAACGGCAGGCCCAGCACGGCGACGTCGGGCCGGGAACCGATCACCCCGAGCGTGAGGGCAGCCACGCCGATGACGGCGGCCGCGATCGACTGCACGCCGGGACGCCAGGGCGCCGCTGCCGGAGGCGGGCGCTCACCGGTGCGCGGGGGGATGTCGGCCGCACTCACCGGCCGGCCCGCCCGGCGGCCACCCCCGCGCTCGCCGGCCCGGGCACCTCGTCCAGGAGGGCGGTGACCACCGCTTCGGGTACGGTGCCCGACGCCCAGGCCGACGGCGTCAGGACGAGACGGTGGGCGAGGGCGGGCACCGCGATCGCCTTCACGTCCTCCGGGGTGACGAACGCGCGGCCATCCAGCACTGCCATGGCGCGGGCGATCAGCAGCAGCGCCTGCGAGCCACGGGGGGAGGCGCCCACCTCGACCGCGGGGTGGGCTCGGGTCGCCACCGCGAGGTCCACGCAGTAGCGCAGGATGTCCGGGTCCACCTCGACGGCCTCGACGCCGGCCTGCATGCCCCGCACGGTCGCGGCGTCCACGACGGCGCGGACCTGCGCCTCCTCGCGTCGGCGGGCGACCCGGCGCGCGAGGACGTCCACCTCGGCGTCCGGGTGCGGGTAGCCGACGGACAGGCGCACCATGAACCGGTCGAGCTGGGCCTCCGGCAGCGGGTAGGTGCCCTCGTACTCGACCGGGTTGGACGTGGCCATCACGTGGAAGGGGCGTTGCAGCCGGTAGCTCGTGCCCTCCACGGTGACCTGTCGTTCGGCCATCGCCTCAAGCAGTGCGGACTGCGTCTTCGGCGCCGTCCGGTTGATCTCGTCGGCGAGGAACAGGCCGGTGAACACCGGGCCCGGCCGGAACACGAACTCGGAGGAGGTCGGGTCGTACACGAACGAACCGGTGATGTCCGCGGGCAGCAGGTCCGGGGTGCACTGCAGACGGCGGAAGTCCAGTCCGAGGGCGGCGGCCAGGCAGCGCGCGGCGAGCGTCTTGCCCAGGCCCGGCACGTCCTCGAAGAGCACGTGGCCGCCGGCGAGGACCGAGGCGAGCGCGATCCGCAGCGGGGCCTCCATGCCGACCACCACGGTGCCGACCTCCGCCAGGACCGCCGCACCGGAGCGGGCGACCTGCTCGATCGGCAACGGGGCGGCGTCGTCCGGGGTGGCGCTCGGAGTGGTCATCGGTGAGCCTTTCGTAGCGGGACTGCGGTCAGTGCGGTCAGGGTGCGTTGGACGCCGCGCAGGTCCGGCGCCGGCTGGTCCTCGTCGATCAGGAACGCGGTCACGGGACGGCCGAGGAGGTCCTCGACCGCGCGGACGCCGTCCGGGGTGTCGAGGGAGTACCCGGCGAGCTCGAGGGTGTCCAGACAGACCCGGCGCAGCCGCCGACGGCCGGACCCGGTCAGCTCGCGCTGCTGCCCGTACAGCGACCAGGACAGGCTGGAGACGTCGCGGCGGGCTCCGTCGCGGCGCCCGAACGGCAGCCGTGGCCACACGGCCTGGTCGCCCAGTCCGATCACGCGACTGCCCGCGACGACGAGTGCGACGGCGAGACCGATCATCAGTGAGTGCGCCACGTCCAGCCCGATGGTGAACGCGAGCACGGGGCCGCCGACGCCCACCACCACGGGCCAGACCCACAGGCGGCGCCTGCGCCCGTTGTCCGGTTGGCCGCTCACTCCTGCTCCTCCGGTGCCGGCCGGCGCGACCCGGCGTCGCGCCTGGCGGCCTGGAGCGCGGTCCAGCTACGGGCCAGGTCGGCGAGACAGGTCGAGGCGGTGGTGACGTCGTCGGCCGTGACCGGAGCGGTCGAGAACCGGGCCCGGTGGTAGAGCCGGAGCAGGGTGGCCGTGGCGTGCGGGTCCGCCTCGGTTCGGTCCAGCACCCCGGCGGTGAACTCGGTGGGTGTCTGCGCGGGCGCCCGGACCACACCCGAGCGGGCAGCGGCGTCCTCGAGGGCGAGCCAGGCCGCCACGATGGCGTCCCGTGGCTCCCGGATCTGGTCGAGGTGCTTCAGGGCGGCGCTCACGCCCTGCTCCAGCACCGGCAGTTCCGGCTCCGCGTCGGCGACCTCGCCGCCGACCAGCCGGCTCTGCGCGTCCGCCTCGTCCTCGAGCGGCCGCCGCAGGTAGGCGAGGTACCGCATCAGGAGGGCGATCACGACGACCGCGGCGACGAGGCCGGCGACCAGGCCGAGCCAGCTCAGGTCCGGCACCGGCAGGTCCTCGAGGAACGCGGGCATGGTCGGGGTCGGGTCGGGCGTCGGCTGCTGCTCCGAACCGGTGACGCTGGGCGGTTCCGCGGTCGGCACGTCGACCTGCCACCGCTCGGTGATCTCCCAGGGCCCGACGGCGGTCGCAGCGAGCACCGCGAACAGGCACACGGCCGCGACCAGCGCCGTGCGGCCGGCCGCGACGATCGGCAGCAGGCTCGGGGGTCGGGACGGCTCGTCGGGCCGGGTGCTGCCCGGGCCCGCGTCGTCGCCGGCCTCGGGGCCGCCTGGTGCAGTCATCGTCCGAGCAGCCTACCCAGGTGTGTCGGCCGTCACGTTCACGGGCGCCGATAGGTCAGGATCCGGAACCGCAGACCGCCGGCGCCGGTGCGCCACGGGCCGGCCTCGGTGACCTCCCACTCCGGCCCGATCGGTGGGGCGAAGGTGTCGCCCTCGACGTCCAGGTCGATCTCGGTGACGACGAGGACGTCCGCGTGGTCGATCGCCCGCGAATAGACCTCACCGCCGCCGCAGATCCAGGCGTCCTCCTCGGCGACGAGCGCCAGGGCGGCGTCCAGGGTCGTGACCAGCTCCGCGCCCTCCGCCTCGTAGCCGGGATCCCGGCTGAGCACCACGTTGCGCCGGCCGGGCAGCGGCCGGAACCGCTCGGGCAGCGACTCCCATTGGCGCCGGCCCATGACCACGGCGTCCCCCGCCGTCGTCGACCGGAAATGGGCGAGGTCCTCCGGAAGCCGCCAGGGCAGGTCGTTGTCGCGTCCGATCACCCGGCCGCGGGCTTGCGCCCAGATCATCCCCAGCATGCTCGCTCCGTCTCAGACCGCGATCGGAGCCTTGATCGTCGGGTGGTGGGAGTAGCCGACGACCTCGACGTCCTCGTAGGTGTAGTCGAACAGACTCGGCGCGGTGTTCAGGCGCAGGGTCGGGAACTCGTACGGCTCCCGGGTGAGCTGCTCGCGGACCTGGTCGACATGGTTGCTGTAGATGTGGCAGTCGCCGCCGGTCCAGATGAAGTCGCCGACCTCGAGGCCGACCTGCTGGGCGACCATGTGGGTGAGCAGGGCGTAGGAGGCGATGTTGAACGGCACCCCGAGGAACAGGTCGGCGCTGCGCTGGTACAGCTGGCAGGACAGGCGACCGTCGGCCACGTAGAACTGGAAGAACGCGTGACACGGGGCCAGTGCCATCCGGTCCAGGTCGGCGACGTTCCACGCGGAGACGATGATGCGCCGGCTGTCGGGGGTCTGGCGCAGCTGGGTGAGGACCTGGTCGATCTGGTCGATGTGACCGCCGTCGGGTGTCGGCCACGAGCGCCACTGGACGCCGTAGACCGGGCCGAGCTCGCCGTCGTCGTCGGCCCACTCGTCCCAGATCCGAACCCCGTTCTCACGCAGGTAGCCGACGTTGGAGTCGCCGCGCAGGAACCAGATGAGCTCGTGCACGATCGACTTCAGGTGCACGCGCTTGGTCGTGACCAGCGGGAAGGCGCGGGAGAGGTCGTAGCGCAACTGATGTCCGAACACCGAGAGGGTGCCGGTGCCGGTGCGGTCGCCCTTGGTGGCCCCGGTGGTCAGGACGTGGGCGAGCAGTTCCTCGTACTGGGTGTCCGGCATGGAGCCAGTGTAGGTCGGCCGGCAGCGGGCTCACCGTGCGTGCCGCGCCGAACGCCAGGAACCGAAGTCGGTCAGCCCCAGCCCCAGTGGCGGCGCTGGGCATCGATCGCCCAGTCGTTGATCCGGTCGACGTCGGCGACTGCGGGGAGCGGCGTCGCGCCGTCGTCCAGCAGGGTCCGGACCTGGGCTTCCAGGCCGGCGATCTCGAGGGAGACCTCGATGCGCGGCACCTCACCACGCTTCACGGCCAGGACGCGCTCGCGCTCCCGCACGGGCAGGGGCAGACTCAACGTTCCCGTCGAGGCGATCTCGAACCCTTGATAGGCGAGCCGCAGCGCATGGCTGCCGTACTTCACGTCCCAGCCGTACTTCTCGATCAGTTCCGGCCGGTTGGGGACGTCTCGCTGCGACGCGCCCAGCATCCGCTCGTGTTGGGATCGCATGTAGCCGAGGAATCGCTCGACGGCCCGCTGCGACAGGAAGGACGACCGCATCGATCGCAGTTCCGTTCCGAGCGGTGTCACGACGACCAGGGACTCGTCGGGCGCGAACAGAGGCAGCATCACGGTCGGGTTGCCCCGGATCCCCAGGCGGAGGTACTTGCGCAGCGAGTACAGGATCAGATCGGTGTCGCCGTGACCGCTGCGCACCCCCTCGGGCTGCGTCCGCCAGACATAGTCGTCGCGGTACTTCCCGACGCCGAGCGCGTGCGAGGGCGGCTCGATGTAGACACCCATCTCGTCGTGGTCGTCGGTGCCGGCGATCGCGATCCCGTGCACACCGCTGCCGACCACCGACCGCAGGATCTCATTCGGGAGCGCGACGGCCGAGTCGCCGTACTCGACGTTCCTGACCTCCGACATGGCGACCACCCTGCCGGACCACCCCGGCCGCGTGCACCCTGTTATCGGGCCGCCCGTTTCAGGAGCCGTCCGCCCCGGCTTCGCTGCCCTTCGGCAGCGGCTCCTTGAACAGGTCATCGGGCTCGACCGTCACGGCGGTGCCCTCCACCTCCCGCGTGAAGAAGGCCGGGGCCGGTCCGAACGCCTCCTTGGTGCCACCGATCATCGTCTTGCCCATCAGCCGGCCACCGGCGAACCCGACCACGGCGCCGACGCCGAACGGCAGCAGCCGCCCGAGCATGATCGACCCGCCCTTGGCCGCGGCCACCTTCACGACCCGACCGCGCAACGCCTTGTTGACGCTCTTCACGGTCGCCACCGGCAGCCGGGTGAGCAGCACCTTCGCCCAGGTGACCGAACTCAGCCCGAGCTGCTGCTCGAACAGCTGCGGGCCCTGCTCGCCGAGCAGGGAGCTCATCAGCAGCGCCCGCCGCCGGTGGACGTCGCCGACGGCGATCCCGTGCACGTCCGCCACCGCCAGGGACAGTGCGCTCGAGGCGGCCAGGAACACGCCGACCTGTCCCGCGGTGAGGGCCACCGCCGCGGTGGTACCGATGACCGGGAACGCGGCGGCCGCACCGACCGCCGCCCCGGAGCCGCTGACGGCGAGCAGGTACCGCTTCTCGAGGAGGGCGATGATCTCCTCCGGGGAGGCGGTCGGGTTCTTGCGCCGCAGGCCGTCGACGTAGGCGTGTACGCGTCCCGCGGGCACCGTGACAGCCGTGTCGATCAGGCGCTCCAGGGTCCCGGCGTCCTGCTCGCCGTTCTGGTCGTCCTTGGCCCTGCGTCCCATGGGTCCTCCTCGTGGTGCCTGTGCTCGGTGCGATGTGCTCGGGTGTCGAGGCCGCGCTAGCGGGCGTCGGTGATGCTCAGCCTGTGGGGCATCCCGGCATCCAGTGTGCGCCCCACGGTGCAACCGCGCTCCACGGCGCGGCGCACCACCTCCTCCAGGTCGGCTCGGCCCTGCTCGTCGAGACCGGACAGGTCGAGCACGATCTCGACCCGGCCGGAGCCGTACCGGTTCTCGTCCTCGACCTTCTCGGTCTCCACCCCGACCGAGGCGCGGAAGTCCCGCCCGAGACGCCGTGACAGCGGCCAGTCTGCGCTCATCAGGTTGCAGGCCGCGAGCGAGAGCTTCATCAGTTCCCCCGGCGAGAACACGCCCTCGGCGTCGTCCGGTCCGATCCGGACCTCCGCGCCACGCGCGTTGTATCCGGTGTAGGTCCGTTTGCCGGTGCGGTCGGCCCAGAGGGCAGCGGCGGGGGTGGCTTCCATGCTCCGATCGTGCCACGTGAGGCCGGGCGCGCGAGTGCTCACCTGCCGGGCTTCAGGCGGTGGCGACCACGCCGCTGCCGCCGTCCCAGGTCGCCAGGAGCGCCGGTGACCCGGTCTCGACGGCCCCCGGCTCACGGGCGAAGCGCACGACGAGCCCGTCTGGCGACGCGGCGGGATCCCACACGGTCAGGTGCACCGTCGGCTCCCGGGTCTCGACGAGGGTGTCGCCCTCCCAGACCTCGAGAGCTGCCTGGTGCTGCACCCCGGCAAGGGCGCGCTGGTAGGCGGCCAGGGCCACGGGATCACCCGTGCCGTCGTACACCCAGCGCCGCCCGAGGACCGAGTGCTCCATGGTGGCGATCAGGTGCTCGCCGGCGCCCTCCAGCGGTGCGGCCCGGTAGGTGAGGACGACCTGCCGGACGGGGCCGCCACGGGTGACCAGCAGCGCCTCGATGCCGACCTCGCCGGCCGGGTCGTCGAAACGGTAGCTGCCGACGCGGCGCAGCTGCCCGGGTCCGGCCAGTCCACCTGAGGCCGGTGTGGCCAGCCACTCCTCGAGCAGTTCCAACTTGGTCGGAGTCAGGGTCGAAGGATGGATGATCGCCATGAAGCGGAGCCTACCGACCCGCTCCGACCGGGGCCTCAGTCGGAGGTGGCCGCCTCGCGCGCGGCGAGCAGGCGCCGGTAGCGCACCCGATGCGCGGCGACGTCGGCCATCTTCACCGCCATGTCGTCGATGAAGTCGACCCGGTAGACCGCGTCGGTGAGCACCGAGATCGCGTAGTACAACCCCGTGAACGTGGCCATGGCCACCGATACCCGGATCAGGGTCTGGCTGAGCACCAGCGTGTCACCGAACAGGTTCACCTCCTCGCGCCAGTTGCCGCCGTCGATCGCCCACTCGGCCATCAGACCCGGGGTGATCGTGAGCACGCCGAGCGCCAGGAAGAACACCCCGACGCCGAGGCTCACCACAATCACCTGCAGCAGCTGGTTCGCGCCGACCATGGCCGCGACGTTGGCCTGCTGCGGGCGGGTCAGCGCAGGCAGGTCCGCCGCCTCCGGAACCGCCCGCTCCGCCCGGTCGAGGATCTCCGCCGTCTCCCGGGACAGCCGGATCCGCAGGATGAGCACGATCAGCGCCACGAAGAACGCCCCGAGGATGAGGTCCGAGGCGCCCGGGGTGTGGTCGAAGACCTGCCACACCTCGGTGGTGTAGAAGAGTGCGATCGAGAAGATCAGCAGCAACGGCAGGAACCGGATCAGCCGCAGCAGCGAGTCCCCGAGCTCCTTGCCGACTCGCGACATGCCCCACCAGAGGGTGGCCGCCAGCCCGTAGCCGACCACCCCGCGCACGATCGCCAGCAGCACCACGTTGCCGACCGCCACGGAGATCCCGGTGATCCACTGCCCGCCGAAGACCACGGGCAGCACCGCGGGAGCCAGCACGAAGAAGCCGAGCTCGGCCGTGCCGACGTCCTGTGGGAGCGTGCTCCAGGCCCGGCCCCGCAGCACGTTCAGCCCTGCGTAGCCGGCGAACAGCAGGCCGATCGCGCCGACCAGGACGGCCAGGTTGACCCACCACGCCCAGTCCAGGCGCACCGCGGCGGACACCTCGAGCAGCATCACCACGACCAGGAACGGGGCGGCCCGCCCGTACACGTCCCGTCGGGAGGTGTGCCCGTGCACGAGCAGGGGCAGTCCGTACCTGCGGAAGGTGCGCTCGCAGGCCGCGATCTGCGCGGCGGCACCCTCAGGTCGCGCCGGCGACCGCTCGGACGTTGTCCCCGATGTCATGCACGCAGGCTACTTGCGCCCCTACGGTGGGGTGATGAGCACCGCGCTGATCATCGGCGGCAACGGACAGATCGGCGTCCCCGCGGCCCTCGCGCTCGCCGCCGACGGGTGGCGGGTCCGGGTCCTGCACCGCGGCAGCCGCCCGCTCGAGCCGGAGCTGGCCGAACGCGGCGTACACGAGATCCGCGGTGACCGCGACGACGGGACGGTGCTCGCCACCGCGGTCGGCGACGGTGTCGACCTGCTCGTGGACTGCGTCGCCTTCAACGCCGGCCACGCCGACCAGGTGCTGCGCCATCGCGCGGACCTGGGCTCCGCCGTCGTGATCTCCTCAGCGGCCGTCTACGCCGATGGTGAGGGCCGGTACCTGGGTGGACCGGAGTTCCCGCACCTGGACGTCGGGCAGGGCGAGGACGGCCCGACGGCGCAGCCCGGCCCGGGCGGGTACGCGCCGGGCAAGGTGGAACTCGAGCAGGCGTGGCTCGCCGCCGACCTTCCGGCCACCGTGCTGCGGCCCGGTGCGATCCATGGTCGCTTCGCCCAGAACCCACGGGAGTGGTTCGCGCTCAAACGGGTCCTGGACGGCCGCACGGACGTGGTGCTCGCCCACGAGGGCAGGTCCCGGTTCCACCCGAGCGCCACCGAGAACGTCGCCGAGCTGATCCGCCTCGCCGCGGCCCGGCCGGGGCGCCGGGTGCTCAACGCGGTGGACCCGCAGGCCCCGACCACCGCAGAGATCGTGGCTGCCGTCTACGCGGCCCGCGGCCGTGACGTCACGCTGCACCCGATGCCCGGTGAGCCCGAGGGGAACGTGGGCCTGAGCCCGTGGGGTGTGCCCGTGCCGTTCGTCCTGGACATGTCCCGGGCGGCCGCGGACCTCGGCTACCGGCCGGCCATCGACTACGCGGCCTCGCTCGGGCCGTATCTGGACTGGATCGAACGCGCGGCCACCGAGCGGGACTGGCGTGAGGCGTTCGGCGACTTCGCGGCCGGCGGCGCCGACCTGTTCGATTACGCGGCCGAGGACGCCTGGCTCGCCGCACGCCGGTAGGTTCGTACCTGTCGGCACCGCGCCTGGGCCGATCCTGTGCCAGAACCGCCCCGGCCCACCTGGGCCACGCCCGAGGAGAGACATCGTGACGAGTGTGTTGTTCATCGGTGGGAACGGGCAGATCAGCGCGTCCTGCGTGGATCTTGCCCTGTCCCGGGGGATGGCCGTGACGGTGCTGAACCGCGGGACCACGCACACCCGGACCCTGCCCGACGGCGTCGAGGTGCTGCACGCGGACGCGCACGACGTCGCCGCGCTCGGCGAGGCACTGGCCGGCCGTGAGTTCGACGCGGTGGCCCAGTTCCGTTCGTTCAAGCCGGAGCATGCGGCCGCGGACGTGGAGTTCTTCACGGGCCGCACCGGTCAGTTCGTCTACATCAGTTCCGCCTCCGCGTACCAGACCCCACCCGCCGTGCTTCCGGTCACCGAGCAGACGCCACTGGAGAACCCGTACTGGCAGTACTCCCGGGACAAGGCCGCGAGCGAGGAGCTCCTCTTCGCCGCGCACGCCGACCGTGGCTTCCCGGTGACCGTGGTACGGCCCTCGGCCACCTACGACCGAACCCGGGTACCGACGTCCGGCGGCTGGACGGACGCCGCCCGGATGCTCCGCGGCGCACCGGTCGCCGTCGTCGGCGACGGCACCACCCGGTGGACGCTCACGCACGCGCGGGACTTCGCAGTCGGGTTCGTCGGCCTGCTCGGCCGCGCCGACGCCGTCGGTGAGGCGTTCCACATCACCTCGGACTTCGCGCCCACCTGGAACGAGATCTTCACGGTCCTGTCCGAGACCCTCGACGTCGAGGCGAACCTGCTGCACGTGCCGGCGACCGAGATGGCCGCCGTGGACGCCGACTTCGGCGCCGGGATGCTGGGCGACAAGGCCAACTCGTTCGTCCTGGACAACAGCAAGATCCGCGGCTTCGTGCCGGAGTTCGCCCCCAGCACCACCGTGGAACAGGGCTTCGCGGAGTCCGTGGCCTGGCACCTGGAGCAGGGCTTCGGCCCCGTCGGGGACCCGAAACTCGAGGCGATGTTCGACCAGATCGTCGCCCGGCACTGATGCGACACCCCGTGCCCGAAATGACGTCTCGGGCGCCGAACGCGCAAGATGGGAGCATGACCGCCCCGACCGACCACACCCAGGAACCGACCCACCGGACGGATCCGGCACCGACGACCGCGAGTTCGCTGCCGAGCGTGCCCGGGCCGGGCCGGGTGCCAACGGTCGAGGATGTCGTCGAGGACGCGGTGGCGCTCGCGCACCGGTGGGCGAGCGCGACCCACGCTGGGGAGAGCGGAGCCGAGCGTCGGGCCACGGCGCGGCTCGCGGCGCTCGTCGCCGACCCGGCCGGGCTCGACCTGGCGGTCCGGTTCGTGGACCGGGTCGCCCGCCCGGAGGACCTGAGGGTCGCCGCCGACGAACTCGGCCGGATCCGCGCCGACGCCGCCGGTGGGTTCCTGTCGAAGGCGGACCGGGGTCTGCTCGGACTCGGGTCCGCGGTGGCCGGCGTGGCACCCGGCGTGGTGGTTCCGCTGGCCCGGCAGCGGCTGCGTCAACTCGTCGGGCACCTGGTGGTGGACGCCCAGGACCCGGCGCTCGGCGCCCACCTGGCCAGGGCCCGGGCGGAGGGCTACCGCCTGAACGTCAACCTGCTCGGTGAGCACGTGCACGGAGAGATGGAGGCACTGCGCCGCGCGGAGCGGACCCGGGCCCTGCTGGAACGGCCCGACGTCGACTACGTCTCGATCAAGGTCTCCTCGCTGGTGTCCCAGATCAGCACGTGGGACACGGCGGGCACGACCAAGCGGGTGCTCGAACGGCTCCGGCCGCTGTACCGGACCGCCGCTGCGAAGACGCCGGTGGCGTTCGTGAACCTGGACATGGAGGAGTACCGCGACCTCGACCTCACCGTCGAGGTGTTCGAGTCGATCTGCCTCGAGCCGGAGTTCCTCGCACTCGAGGCCGGGATCGTGCTCCAGGCCTACCTGCCGGACTCCGCGGCCGCGCTGCGCCGGCTGATCGCGTTCGCGAACCGCCGCCGGGAACTCGGCGGGGCACCGATCAAGGTACGGCTCGTCAAGGGCGCCAACCTGGCGATGGAGCGGGTCGAGGCCGAGCTGCACGGCTGGACGCAGGCGCCGTTCGGCACGAAGGCGGACGTGGACGCCAACTACGTGCGGGCCCTGGACGAGGCGCTGCGCGGGGAGTCCCTCGGCGCGTTGCGGATCGGCGTCGCCTCGCACAACCTGTTCGACGTCGCTCTCGCGTACCTCCTCGCGACCGGCCGAGGCGTGGCGGGGATGCTCGACGTCGAGATGCTGCAGGGCATGGCGCCTGCGCAGGCCCGGGCGGTTGCGGCGGACCTGCGCGCGAGCGGTCCGCTGATCCTGTACACGCCGGTGGTGGCGCCGGCGGACTTCGACGTTGCCGTGTCCTACCTGGTGCGCCGCCTCGAGGAGAACGCCGCCCCGGAGAACTTCCTGCACGCGCTCTTCGCCGGCGGGCACGGCCAGGGTCAGGACCAGCAGACCGTGATGGCCGACCAGGAGGCGCGCTTCCGGGCGAGCGTCGAGGCCCGCAGCACGGTCTCGGACCGGCCCCGGCGGACCCGGGAGCGCGTACCGGCGGGTGTGGACTTCGCGAACTCGGTCGACTCCGACCCGGCGGTCTCGAGCACCCGGGACTGGGCGGTGACCGCCCTCGAGGGCGCGGCTCGTGGGCTCACCTCACCCGAGCTGACCACGGTGGCCATGGTGGACGACGTCGTCACTCGGGCCCGGCGCGCCGGCGGCACCTGGGCGGCTCTGCCGGCCGCGGAACGGGCTGCGGTGCTGCGCACCGCCGCCGACGCCATCGAGGCGCGCCGCGCCGACCTGGTCACGCAGATGGCCCACGAGGGCGGCAAGACCGTCGGTGAGGCCGATCCGGAGGTCTCCGAGGCCGTCGACTTCGCTCGGTACTACGCGGACTCCGCCGTTGACCTCGAGCTGCGCTCCGACGCCGAGGGACTCGCCTTCACCCCGACCGGACTGGTGTTGGTCACCCCACCCTGGAACTTCCCCGTCGCGATCGCGGCAGGCGGGGTGCTGGCCGCGCTCGCGGCCGGTTCACCCGCGATCATCAAGCCCGCCCCCGCGGTACCCGGGTGCACGGAGGTGGTGGTGGAGGCGATCCACGCCGCCCTGGCCGAGCACGGGCACGATCGCGACGTGCTGAGCGTGGTGCGGGTCGCCGAGGACGAGGTCGGCCGGCACCTGGTCGCGCACCCGCAGGTCGAGACGGTCATCCTCACCGGGGCCTGGGAGACGGCCCGGATGTTCACCCAGTGGCGGGCCGACCATCCCGGCGGGCCGGGGGTGCTCGCCGAGACCAGCGGCAAGAACGCGCTGATCGTGACGCCGAGCGCCGACTACGATCTCGCCGTCGCGGATGTCCTACGCAGTGCGTTCGGGCACGCCGGCCAGAAGTGCTCGGCGGCCTCGCTGCTCATCCTGGTCGGCTCGGTGGCCGGCTCGGAACGCTTCCGGCGGCACCTCATCGACGCCGTCGCCTCGGTGCGGGTCGGCTGGCCGGAGGATCTCGGCACCACGATGGGGCCGATCATCGAGCCTGCCGGCGGCAAACTGCTCGACGCCCTCACCCGGCTGGAGCCGGGCGAGACCTGGATGGTGGAGCCGCGCCGGCTGGACCCCTCCGGCCGGCTCTGGTCGCCCGGGGTCAAGGAGGGCGTCTGGCCCGGTTCCCCGTTCCATCTCACCGAGTACTTCGGCCCCGTCCTCGGCGTCATGACCGCCGCCACCCTTGACGATGCGATCGACATCGCGAACGCGGTGCCCTACGGGCTCACCGGTGGGCTGCACAGCCTCGACGCTGACGAGATCGCCCGTTGGAGCGACCGGATCGAGGTCGGCAACGGGTACGTCAACCGGCACACCACCGGGGCGATCGTGCGCCGGCAGTCCTTCGGCGGCTGGAAGCGATCCGCCGTCGGACCGGGGGCGAAGGCGGGCGGACCGAACTACGTGGCGCAGCTGGGCACCTGGATCCAGGAGCACCGGCCCGCCGGCGCCGGGGTCCCCGGGACCCGGGTGCGTGCCCTCGCGCGGACGCTGGCCGCGCTCACCACCGACCCCGGTGAGAGTGAGTGGCTGGAGGTGTCGATGGGTTCGGACGCGGCCGCCCGCGACGACGTGTTCCGTGTCGAGGCCGACCCGTCGGCGCTGCGGAGCGAGTCGAACGTGTTCCGGTACCGGCCGATCCCGCACCTGACCATCCGTGCGCAGGAGCGCACGCTACCGATCGAGGTGGCCCGGGTCGCGCTGGCGGCCGAGTGCGCCGGCGTGCCGGTGAGCGTGAGCCTGGCCGCGGATGTCGCCGCCGCGGCGAACGAGTCCGCCGCGGCCTTCGCCGACGCGGCCAGGGCCATCGGGTACATGGGCTGGCGCACCGAGACGGCTCAGGAGTTCGCCGACCGGATCGCAGCCGGGGACGTGCGCGGACGGGTGCGGGTGATCGGCCGGGCCGACGACCTCTGGCCGGCCACCGCGGCGCCCGACGCCGACGTGACCCTGCTCACCGGAGAAGTACTCGCATCCGGGCGCCGGGAGATGCTCGGCGTGCTCCGTGAGCAGGCGATCAGCAGCACCCGGCACAGGTTCGGGCACCTGCCGCCCGCACCGCGGGAACCGGAGCCGCCCGGCCGGGCCGCCCGAGCCCCGGGCGACCAAGCCCCGAGCACTGCCGCACCGGGCTCAGCCCCGGCGGGCTGAGGTCCCAGCGGGCGCCCGGTTCCGGTGCGCGGCTCCGGTCAGGCAGCCGACGCGCCGGTCACGCCTCGCCCGGCTCCGCGAGCAGGTCGGCACCGCGAGCCTCGTCCCATCCCATCCGGTAGACCGTGCCGGGGTCCCAGGGCAGGGTCCAGCCGAGCTGGTCGAAGACGTGGTCGAGCAGGTTCCCGGTGAAGCCCCACACCCAGCCCGTCGGGCGGCGGAACCCGTGGCTGCCGAAGCCGCCCATCTGCACCGTGGCCCGCGCGGCCGGATCGAGCAGCTCGGCCACCGGGACCCGGAGCGTGTGCAGGACCTCCCCGGGCGTGACCTCGTCGGCTGCGTGGGCCGTGTCCGACCACCCGAGCACCGGGGTGACGACGAACTCGCTGATCGGTACCAGCACCGGCGGGAGCGGACCGGCGACCTCCACCTGATCGGGGGCGATGCCGGTCTCCTCGTGCGTCTCACGCACGGCGGCGGCGACGGCGTCCTCACCGGGCTCGAGCCGCCCGCCGGGCAGCGCGATCTGGCCCGGGTGGTGGCGCAGCAGCGGGGACCGCTGGACCAGGAACAGGTCAAGGCCCGGGCCGGCCTGCGCCGTCGGCGTGAACAGCAGCAGCACCCCGGAGTGGCGGAAGCCCCTGGAGCTCTCCTCGGAGTAGGCGTGGGGTCCGCCCAGTTTCTTGAACCGACCGGACGCGGCCCGGGCCGCGAGCTCGAAGAGATCGTCGCGACGTGGCTGCACGTCCGCCAGCCTACGTGCCGGGTCGGTGCGTCGGTGCGTGGTCGCTGGCACGGTGGCTCGGCGAATGCTCTCGCCCGTCGTCGCCCGGTTGTGTCACGATGGCGGCGGACGGGGACGATCGACGGCTGGGGACGCCTGTGGCGCACGAGCGCGGAAGCACGACGAGTCAGCACGTTCTCGAGGTCGAGGAGGTGGTCCGACGATACGGCGACCTCACCGCCGTCGACGGGATCTCCTTCGACATCGCACCCGGCGAGACGTACGGCCTGCTCGGCCCGAACGGCGCCGGCAAGACCACCACGATCTCGATGATCGCCGGGCTGCTCGCCGCCGACTCCGGAGCGGTCCGGGTCCTCGGTGAGCAGATGGGCCCGTCCCGGGTCGCGGTGAAGCGGCACATCGGGCTCGTGCCCCAGGACCTGGCCATCTACCCCGAGCTCAAGGGCCGGGAGAACCTGAACTTCTTCGGTCGGCTGCAGGGCATGCGCGGCAAGGAACTGACCACTCGCGTCGACGAGGTCCTCGATCTCGTGGGACTGACCGACCGTGCCGGTGACCCGGCCAAGGAGTACTCCGGCGGCATGAAGCGCCGCCTGAACATCGGGATCGGACTCCTGCACCGGCCCACCTTGCTCATCCTCGACGAGCCCACCGTCGGGGTCGACCCGCAGTCGCGCAACGCCATCCTGGAGTCGGTGGAGGCGCTGTCGGGAGAGGGCATGGCAGTGCTCTACACGACCCACTACATGGAGGAGGCCGAGCGGCTCTGCGACCGCATCGGGATCGTCGACTCCGGGCAACTGCAGGCCGAGGGCACCCGGGACGAGCTGATCCGGCTCATCGGCGGGCTGGACCGGGTCCGCCTGGACGGTTCCGGCGACCTCGCCGCGGCCGCCGACGCCCTGGGCGACCTGGCCGCCGTCGAGCAGGTCGACGCGGACCGCACGGGACTCTCGCTCGCCGTCCGCGAGGCACCGACCGCCGTCGCCGAGCTCGTCACCCGAGCCACCGCCGCGGGCGTGACGTTGGCGGACGTGGAGATCACCCGCCCGAACCTAGAGCAGGTCTTCCTGCACCTCACCGGCAAAGCGCTGCGGGACTGATCCGATGCGACAACTGTGGGTGATGACCTCATCCGACCTGCGCCAGCGCCTCCGCGACAAGTCGGTGATCATCTTCTCGCTGATCGTGCCGCTCGCCCTGATGTTCGTCTTCAACCTGGTCTTCGGTGGGACCGACGAGATCGAACTCGAGCCGGTGACGGTCGCGGTGTCCGCCCCGGCCGACGACGAGGTCGCGCAGACCCTGCTCGATGCGATCACCGGGACCGGCGTCGTCGACGTGACCGTCGAGCAGATGACGGCGGACGCGGCACGGACCGCGGTGGCCGACGGCGACGCCAACCTGGCCATGATCGTTCCGGAGGGCTTCGCCCAGGACGTGCTCGCCGGCACCGGTGGCGACCTCGAGTTCGTCGAGGGGGACACCTCCGGTCTCGAGACCGGCGTCGTGATCGTCGTCAGTCAGTCCGTTCTCGATGCCTACGCAGCCGGGACGGTCGCAGCCACCGCAGGCGGCGGGCTCGGTCTCGACCCCGAGGAGCTCGGGCGCGTCGCGGTCGAGGCGGCCACCGCCGGGCCGACGATCGAGTCGACGGAGGGCGAGACCTCCGACGAACAGCTCGGCCAAGGGGCCGCGCTCGTGGCCGGCCAGGCCGGCCTGTTCCTCACCTTCACGGTCGGTTTCGGGGTGCTCGGGCTGATCTCCGAACGGCAGGAGGGCACCCTGGCCCGGCTCCAGTCGATGCCGATGCGCCCGGGCCTGATCGTGCTCGCCAAGGCCCTGACCGCGTTCGTCCTCGGCGTCGTCGCGACGTCAGTCCTGCTGACCCTCGGCGGGCTGTTCTTCGACGTCTCGTTCGGACCGCCCGCCCTCGTCGCCCTGCTGATCCTGTCCGTGGTCACCGCGATCACCTCGCTGACCTTCATCGTGGTCCGCGTCGCCCGGACGGCCGAGCAGGCCGGCATCATCCAGTCCATCCTGGCCATGGTGCTCGGCATCGCCGGCGGCGCGTTCTTCCCGGTGAGTGCCTCGGGGTCGCTCGCCACGGTCCTCGATCTCAACCCGATCGCCGCGTTCACCCGCGGGCTCGGCATCACCTCGAGCGGTGGTGGGCTCGCCGACATCGCGGCGCCGATCGCGATCATGCTCGGCTTCGCCGTGGTGATGCTCGTGGTGGCCCGGCTGATCCCCGACCGGGGGGTGTCCCGATGAGGGTCGTCGGTGCCATCGCCGGGGTGGAACTGCGGCGGTTCCTCCGGGACCGCTCCAACCTGTTCTTCGTGTTCGTGTTCCCGCTGATCCTCGTGGTGCTGATCGGCTCCCAGTTCGGGGCCGCGTCCTCCTCGGGCCGGGTGGTGATCAGTGGGTCGGACTCCTCGCTGCGCGCCGCCCTGGTGGCCGAGCTCGAGGAGGCCTCGGTCACGGTCAGCTACGCCGACGCGGACGCCGCCAGCGAGCAGATCGCCCGCGGCCGAGTGGATCTGGGTCTGGAGCTCACCGACGAGGCGGCGGCAGCGTTCGACGCCGACGAGGACCTGACCGTCGTGGTGACGTCGAGCTCGAGCGGCGGCGCGATCGCCACCCGGCAACAGGTCGACCGGGCCCTGAATGCGCTGCAGCTGCGACTACGACAGGAGGCCGCGCTCGTCGGCGCGGGCGCGGACCCGGCCGCCGTCGACGAGGCACTCGAGGACGCCGAGGCGCAGGTGGTGGCGCCGACCGTGACGGTGACGAACACCTCGAGCCTCTCCGAGGCCTTCGCCGGGGCGTCCGGCTTCACGGTGGGTGCCTCCGCGCAGGTCCTGCTGTTCGTGTTCCTGAACAGCCTCGCCGGTTCGGCCACCATGATCCAGGCCCGCAAGTACCGGGTGGTGGCGCGGACCCTCGCGGCGCCGGTCGCCACCGTGCAGGTGATCGGTGGCGAAGCGCTGGGCCGCTGGGTGATCGCCATGGTGCAGGGGCTCTACATCATGCTCGGCACCGCCCTGCTCTTCGGTGTCGAGTGGGGCAACCTCGCCCTTTCCACGCTGATCCTCGCGCTGTTCGCCGCCGTGGCCGCCGGTGCGGCGATGGTCGTGGGGTCGGCACTGGACAACGACAGTGCCGCCTCCGGGCTCGGTGTCGGTCTCGGCCTGGTGCTGGCCGCACTCGGCGGGTGCATGCTCCCGCTCGAACTCTTCCCGGACACGCTGCAGACGGTCGCCCTCTTCACCCCGCATGCCTGGGCCTACCAGGCGTTCGCGGAGGTGACCCGGCGCGGGGGTACCTTCGCCGACATCGCCGGCGATCTCGCGGTGCTGCTCGCCTTCGCCGTGGTGCTGCTGGCGCTCGGCTCCGTGCTGCTGCGGCGGAGCCTGGCCCGCGCCATCTGATCCTGAGCGAGCCCGGCCGCCTGACGGCCCTCGCCGACGAGGGCCGTCAGGTCGCGTCGGGTCCTACGCGGCGTCGAGGTAGCCGTTCGGGTTCAGCACGTACTTCTGTGC
This sequence comes from Occultella kanbiaonis, assembly GCF_009708215.1. Lineage (NCBI taxonomy): Bacteria > Bacillati > Actinomycetota > Actinomycetes > Micrococcales > Ruaniaceae > Occultella > Occultella kanbiaonis. The sequence goes on from NZ_CP046175.1 coordinate 1,494,712, forward strand.
GGCGCCCTTGTCGAACTCGGCGTAGCCCCGCGGCGCGTCCGCGAGCGTGATCGCGGTCGCGTTCACATTCGCGGCGATGTGCACCCGGTCGTGCAGGATGGCCATCATCAGTTCCCGGTTGTACTTCATCACCGGGCACTGACCGGTGGTGAAGGACAGTGACTTGGCCCATCCGGTGCCGAGGCTGAGGGACAGGGCCCCCTTCTTCGCGGCCTCGTCGATCCCACCCGGGTCGCCGGTCACGTACAGGCCAGGGATGCCGAGCGCGCCGCCGGCCGCAGTGAGGTCCATGAGGTCGTTCAGGACCGTCGCGGGTGCCTCGCTCGCACCCTCACCGTGTCCCTTCGCCTCGAATCCGACCGCGTCGATCCCGCAGTCCACCTCCGGGACCCCGAGGATCTGCTCGATCTGTTCCACGGGTCCACCCTTGGTCAGGTCGACCGTCTCGCAGCCGAACGACTTCGCCTGCGCCAGCCGGTCGGCGTTCATGTCGGCGACGATCACCGCGGACGCCCCGAGCAGCAGCGCCGAGGTGGCCGCGGCCAGGCCCACCGGCCCCGCACCCGCCACGTACACCGTCGAACCGACGCCGACGCCTGCGGTCACGGCGCCGTGGAACCCGGTCGGAAAGATATCGGAGAGCATCGCCAGATCCAGGATCTTCTCCATCGCCTGGTCCTTGTCCGGGAACTTCAGCAGGTTCCAGTCCGCGTAGGGCACCAGCACGTACTCGGCCTGGCCGCCCACCCAGCCCCCCATGTCCACGTACCCGTAGGCGCTGCCGGGCCGGTCCGGATTCACGTTCAGACAGATGCCGGTCTTGCGTTCCTTGCAGTTGCGGCAGCGCCCACAGGCGATGTTGAACGGCACCGAGACCAGGTCGCCGACGGCGATGAACTCCACGCCGGGACCGACCTCCACGACCTCGCCGGTGATCTCGTGACCGAGGACCAGATCGGTGGGTGCGGTGGTCCGACCCCGCACCATGTGCTGGTCCGAACCGCAGATGTTCGTCGCGACCGTTCTCAGGATGGCGCCGTGCGGCACCTTCCGGCCCACGTTCGCAGGATTGACACCCGGTCCGTCCTTCAACTCGAACGTGGGATGGTCGATATCGATCACCTCGACCACGCCCGGTCCCTTGTAGGCCACGGCCTTGTTGCCACCCATGTCTGATTCCCTTCACCTCATCGTGAACCCCGCCGATCCGGCGGGGCACTACCGCGTGACACGCGGCCGAGGCTCGCGGGCTGCAAGCCGAGCAGGATATGGATGTCGGGTGACCCGGCTGCTCGGCAGCGTGGGCACGCTCCCGAGTCTAGGTACCGTCACGGTTTCGGCAAGCGCAGGCCGATCCCGCTCGACCGGCCGCCGTGAAACCAGGGCGAGGGCATTGTGAAACCGGGGCCTCCGAGCATGGGCCCATGACCACGAACACACTCCTGCCAGCGCAGCCGCACACCGGCGGCACCCACGAGACGGCCGTCCGTACGGAAGGACTCATCAAGGACTTCGGCGAGCTCCGCGCCGTCGACAACGTCGACCTGGAGGTCCGTACCGGAGAGATCTTCGGCGTCCTCGGGCACGGTGCCGGAAAGACCACCACGCTGAGGATGCTGGCCACGCTCCTCTCGATCGACGGCGGGCATGCGGAGGTCTTCGGCGTCGACGTGGCCCGGCAGCCGCACGTGGTTCGCCAGCTGCTCGGCGTCACCGGCCAGTACGCCTCGGTGGATGAGAACCTCACGGCAACGGAGAACCTGGTCCTGTTCGGTCGGTTGCAGGGTGTCGCGCGAGCTCGGGCCCGCACCGTGGCGGCGGACCTGCTCGCCGAGTTCGGGCTCGAGGACGCCGCGAAACGGCCGATCTCGGAGTTCTCCGGTGGGATGCGGCGCCGCCTCGACCTGGCCGCCAGCCGGCCGTGCCGCACCAGGTCACCTCTGCGATCAGGGCGAGCCGGGTCGGCACGGTCAGCGGCTGGGGTCCGCGGGCGCGTCCCGGCCGGACTCGGCGCCGGGGGACTCGGGTGCGCCCGGGTGGGCCACGCCGGTCTCCTCGCCCGGCGCGTCACGGGCGGCGTCCGGTGCGACGCCTCGCGGCGTCCGCTTCGCGGAGCTGCGGGCATAGCCGAACGCCGCCACCAGGAACGTCGCTGCGAAGATGGCCGGAGTGGACAGGAGCGGCGCCGAAGACTCACCGATGGACGCCATCATCGCGACGACGGACACCAGTGCGACCACCAGCCACACGGTCGCGGGGATGCGACCGAGGCCGGTGGAACGCCCGCGCTGTGGAGACGAACTCATGGGGTCGATGCTAGCCCTCGCCTACTCCCGGCCGATGCGGCGCAGCCAGGGAGCTGAGCAGGAATCGAGAAGCCCGATCTCTCGGGTGGCGACTAGCGTGGCGGACTCGTGCACACGACGATCACAGACCGAGGCGCAGCGACATGAGCGCGTCGACGGCAGAAAGTGTCGGGACCGAGTCCACCGGGGCAGGGTTCTCCGCCGAGGAACGGGCGTCGATGAAGGCGCGCGCCGAGGAGCTCCGGTCCGATGCCCGCGGCGGCCGGGGCGCGAAGAAGGCGGCGGCCGACGAGGCTGCACTGCTCGCCAAGATCGAGGACATGGCACAGCCGGACCGGACGCTGGCCGAACGCGTCCACGTCACCGTCACCTCGACCGTTCCGGACGTCGCACCCAAGCTCATGTATGGCCAACCCGCGTACTACCGGGCAGGGAAGGTGCTCTGCTTCTTCCGGAGCGGACAGGGTGACTCCGAGCGGTACTCGACGTTCGGATTCAGCGCCGAAGCCGCCCTCGACGACGACGCGGGCATCTGGGCCACCTCGTACGCACTCACCGAGTGGACCGAATCCGTCGAGGCGATGATCACGGACCTCCTGACCAGGGCCACCAGCTGACTCCGTGACCCGCCGCCCGGCACCCCGCGGTGACGATCGGCGCTACCGCACGGCCAGGGAACGGGTGTGCGTGGTGCGCATTCGCCGGGGACTCGTGCCGTACCGGATGACGAACGCCTGACGCAGGCTCTCGGCCGAGCCGAAGCCACATCGCCGGGCGACCTGGGACATCGAGAGGTCGGTCGTGGAGACCAGCCGAGCGGCCAGTTCGAGGCGGATCCGGCGCACCGCGCTGGCCGGTGGGACCTTGAGGTGATCCTGGAACAACCGGGTCAGCTGTCGCGTGCTGACCCCGACGAGACCGGCGAGCGCGGACGTACGCAGGTCCCCGTCCGGATGGGCCGTGGCGTGGTCGAGGACACGCTTGACGAGGGCATGGTCGGCGCGCGGGGCCGCGGTGAAGATGCTCATCTGAGCCTGGTTCGCCGGGCGCTGGAGGTAGGTGACCATGCCCATCGCCACCCAGCGCGCGAACTCGGCGCCGTGGTCCTCCTCGATGAAGGCGAGGGTCAGGTCCAGCGACGCGGTGACACCGCCGGACGTGGCGACCTTGCCGTCCCTGACGTAGATCGGCCCCGGGTCGAGGCGAACCAGGGGGAAGCGCTCGGCGATGTCCGCCGCGTAGAACCAGTGCGTGGTGGCACGCCGACCGTCCAGCAGGCCGGCCGCCGCGAGCACGGAGGTACCGGTGCAGACCGATGCAATCCGGCGCGCCCGCGCCGCGAGGCGCCGGACGTGCTGGGTCAGGTCCGGGTTGCGACTGGCGTCCTCGTGGCCGAGGCCACCGGAGACGATCACCGTGTCGGCTCCCGACACCTCCGCCAGCGCTCGCTGCGCTCCGAGCCGCAGGCCCGAGTCGCAGGTGATGTCCCGCCCGTCGATGGTGGCGAGCTCGATGCGGTAGCTCGGGCTGGCGCCGAGGCGGTTCGCCAGCGCGAGCGCGGACGTGACGCTCGAGATGTCGACGAGCTCGGCACCCTCGAATCCCACGACGACGACGCTCATGGTGGCCATGACGCCAGCGTAGGCAGAGGTCCGCGTCGACGGCAGGAGTCTCGTAGGACGCGTATCCAAGAATTCCAGCCATCACCTGCCAGGGGGCGATCCCGCTTGGCATCGTCGTGTCCGCCGGCCCGCCCGGGCGGGGCGGTGATCACGACGAGGGAGCAACCATGACCACCACAAGCAGGACCGAGACCGAACGCCGGACCCGCTCCGGGGGCGCCATCACCGCCTGGGTCGTGCTCGGAGTCGTCAGCGGCCTCGGCATGACCTACGGGCTGGCCGCGATGCACGGCGAGTCGATCATCAACGGGACCACCCAGCTCACGCCCGCCACCGCCGTGGGGGTCGCGGCCCTGTGCTACCTGGCTGCCGCGGCCACGAGGACCCGCTGGGTCGCCTGGCTCGGCGTGCCGGTGTTCAGCGGCCTCGCCTTCGCGGGCCTGCTCGGGGCACTGCCCTGGTGGACCCTGTTCGTCCTGGCCGCGATCGTCCTGCTCGGGGTCGGGGTGCTCCTGGGGGCCGGCCAGGTCACCGCGGTCCAGGCCGCGGCCCTGCTCGGCTACTTCGGGATGGCGATCGTCGCGCTCCAGCTGAGCCCTCAGCTCGGACTGGCGATCGCGGGCGTGACGCTGGCCGCCCACGCGTTCTGGGACGTCAAGCACTACCGCAGCGGCGAGGTGGTCCTGGGCTCGCTGGCGATCTTCTGCATCGGGCTGGACCTCACCGTCGGTGCCATCTGCGTCGCGCTGGCGATCGCCGGCTGACGCGCCGAGGGGGTGGCGTACGGACGAGGGCTCGGCGAGGATGGGACGCATGGATGAGAAGCAGAACGACGGCGAGAAAACCTGGTACGAGGAGTTCAGCGTGTCGGGTTCGGAGCTGCTCGACAAGGTCAAGGGCCTGGTCCACGAGGGCAACGTGCGGCGCCTCTACATCAAGAACGGTGACGGCCGGACCCTCCTCGAGATCCCGCTCACCGCGGGCGTCGCGATCACGGCCGTGACCGCCGTGATCGCGCCCGTGCTCGTGGCCGTCGGGGCCGTCGCCGCCCTGCTGACCAAGGTCACGCTGGGGGTCGAGCGCGAGGGGGAGGCCGCCCCGGACGTGGCCGACCCTGCTCCGGCCGACCAGGACGCTCCGGGGATCCCCGGGGTGGACCCGGCGCCGGACGAGGACGCGCGGTAGCACCCGCGCCGGTCGCGCCTACTCCTCGACGAGGCCGCCGAACTCCCGACCTCGCCACCGGGCGAGTTCCGCGCCCCGGTCCTCGACCACGCGGCGCAGGGCCGGGTCGACCGACAGCCAGGGTGTGAACCGGATGCTCACGGTGCTGCCCTTGGTGAGCGGGCGCCAGGTGCCGAGGATCTCGCCGCCGGCTGCGACCGCACCCGGTCTGCCGATGGTCCGGAACAGATCCTTGCGGCCGGCCTCGTCCGGCACCAGCAGGTCCCGGTCCTTCGCCTGCAGCAACGGGTCGAACGCGCCAAGCAGGCGCACCTCGAGCGCGTCGTCGGCGCCGCCCGACCCGTCGGCCTCGACGAGGGCGGGCACATCCGGCTCCAGCAGCCACGACGGGCGACCCTCGACCTCCACCGCGACGGCGTCCGCTGGCCAGGCGGCGACCACGTCCCGGACCGGCGCGTCCAGGTAGGCGGCCACCTCCTTGGGGGTGGCCGGGCCGAGCAGGCGCAGGTAGGCGCGGACGACCTGCAGGTGCTCGGGTGCTGTGCCCGGACCCCGCGGGGCGCGGGCCGGACCGTGGCTGCGGCGACGCCAGCCCGGGATCCGGCGCAGCACCGGGGGCGAGGTGCCCGGGTCCAATTCCAGCCCGGCGTACAGGGCGCTGAGCCGGAACGGCTGCTCGTACAGGTGCGTAGCCCTGCACACCCGGCAGTAGCGCAGGTACGGCTCGTCCACGCGGGCCGTCAGCTGCGCGGACATCTCACCCTTGACCGTCGGCTCCTTGACGATCTCGCGCATGTGCCGGGCGACGACGTCGAGCGCGTCGAGGACGTCGATGCCGGCCCCGCGCAGCGGCCTGGACGCGTCGTACACCCGCTTCGCGGCGTCCGCCTCGGAGAACGGTGAGACCGCCTGCATCACCCCGGGCAGATCGGCCCGCCGGTACGCGTGCGGTGCCCCGCGCAACGTCCACGCGAGCGCCAACTCGGGCTCCGCCGTCGCCGGGTCGACGCCACGCAACCACAACGCCCAGGCGGACCCCATCGGGCCGGTGTCCTGCACGCCCAGGTCGAGTGCGGGCGCCTCGGCGACGCCGACCGGCCCGGCATGGGCCAGCCCTTGACGGCGCCAGCGGTACCGCAGCGCGCCGGCGCGGGAGACGGTGACGATGGGCCGCTGCGCATCCATCCACTCAGGCTAGACCTGGGCACCGACCCCTCGACTCAGGCGGACTCGCGCACCACGAGTTCCGTCGGCATCGTCACGGGCTCGAGGATGGGACCGCCCTCGAGCTGCGCCAGCAGCATGGCGACCGCCTGGGTGGCCATCTCGTCGACCGGGTTCACCACCGTGGTCAGCGGTGGCCGGGTCCGGGTCGCCAGCTCGAGGTTGTCCATGCCGACCACGGCGATGTCCGTGGGGATCGCGCGCCCGCTCGCGCGGATCGCGTCCATGGCCCCGCTGGCCATCAGGTCCGAGGCGACGAACACGGCGTCGAGGTCTGGGTGGCCGGCGAGCAGGCGCGTCATCGCGTCGCCGCCACCCGCCACGGTGAAGTCACCGAGTTCGACGGCGTCGGCCGGCAGGCCGTGCTCGGTGAGCACGCTGCGCCAGCCTTCGAGCCGGTCCGCACCGGCGCTCATGTCCGCGGGACCCGCGACGGTGCCGATCCTCGTCCGGCCGGAGTCCACCAGGTACCCGGTGGCGAGCGCCGCGGCCGCGACGTTGTCGACGTCCACGAACGTCAGGCCGGGGTGCTCGGCGAACGGGCGGCCCAGGAACACCGTGGGCAGGCTGACCTCGGCCACGGACCGCCACAGATTGTCGTTCGCGTGGTGGGAGACGATGATGGCGCCGTCGGTGTGGCGGCCGCGGATGTACCGGTCCAGTCGGCCGTCGCCGTCGCCCGGGCTGCCGATCAACAGCACCATCTGCAGCTCGGTGAGCGCGAGCGCCTTCGTCACGCCGCGCAGGGTCCCCGCGAAGAACGGGTCGTTGAAGACCCGCTCGTCGGACTCCGGCACCACGACGGCGATCGTGTCCGTCCGCCGGGTGACGAGCGAGCGGGCGGCCAGGTTCGGGCTGTAGCCGAGGTCGCGGATCGCCGCCAGGACGGCCTCGCGGGTGGCGTCCTGGACCCGCTCGTCCGCGTTGACGACCCGGGAGGCGGTGGCCCGCGAGACACCGGCCGCGCGCGCGACATCCTCGAGCGTCGGAACGCCGGTTCGTCGTGACATCGTGCTGTCCCGCCCTTCGCCGTGATTGCTGGTGCTCAAACTATCCGCCCCGGGGGCCCGCACGGGTCAGCCCTTGACCGCGCCGGCCATGATGCCGCTGACGAGCTGCCGGCCGGCGACCACGAACAGGATCAGGAGCGGGAACGTGGTCACCAGCACGCCCGCCATGACGAGCGAGTAGTCGGTGAAGTAGTTCGCCTGCAGCAGCTGGACCGCCATCGGCAGGGTCGGATTGTTCGAGGTGAGAATGATGAACGGCCAGAAGAACGCGACCCAGTGCTGCACGAACGTGAAGAGACCGAGCATCGCGGCGGCCGGCCGAGCGGCCGGCAGGGCCACGTGCCAGAACGTCCGGATCATCGACGCACCGTCCACCCGGGCGGCCTCGATGAGTTCGTACGGGAGGGCCTGGTCCAGGTACTGGGTCATCCAGAACACTCCGAACGCGGAGACCATGGCCGGCACGATGACGCCGATCAGGTTGTTCGCCCAGCCGAGCTCGGTGAACAGGATGAACATCGGCACGATGCCGAGCTGGGTGGGCACGGCCATGGTCGCGATCACGAACACCAGGAGCGGCCCGCGGCCCCGGTAACGCAGTTTCGCGAACGAGAACCCGGCCAGGGTCGAGAACGCGACGACCGAGACGGCGGCGCTGACCGAGATGATCATCGAGTTCACGAACGCCTTGCCGAACGGGACGCGGCCGCCGAGCACCTCGGCGATGTTCGCGAACAGGTTCCCCTCGGGCACCAGGCTCGGGATCGGGTTGCGCGCGATCGAGACCGCGTCCGAGGAGGCGAGCTGGAGCGTGTAGTAGAGCGGATACACCGCGATCAGCAGGACCACGGCGAGGATCGCGTAGGTGACCCAGCCCGGCCGGCGGTTCGCGCCACCGGTCGCACGCCCGCGTCGCCGGGCCGCCCAGCGTGCGGCCCCCGGGCCGGCGCTCTGCGCGATGACGGGGATCGAGGACATCAGGTCTCCTTCGAGGCGGTGGTGGGCCGGGTGGCGTCAGCGGCGGGGGTGCGGCCGGCGTCGCCGGAGCCGCGCGCGAGGAGCCGGGCGGCACCTCGCGGGGAGTCGCTGGTGGCGATCCGGCGCGAGACGAGGAAGTTCACCAGGGCAACCACGATGATGATCAGGAACAGCAGCCATGCGATCGCGGCGGCGCGGCCGAAGTTCTTCTGGTTGCCCCAGCCGACGTCGTACATGTACATGGCAACGGTCATCCAGTTCCGGGACGGGCCACCGAGACCCTGGTCGTCGAACAGACGTGGCTCGTCGAAGATCTGGAGGCCGCCGATGGTGGCCGTGATGATGACGAAGATGATCGTCGGCCGCAGCTGCGGCACCGTGACCGAGAAGAACTGGCGCAACCGGCCCGCACCGTCGATGATCGCGGCCTCGTACAGCTCCTGGGGCACGGCCTGCATGGCGGCCAGGAAGATCAGGGTGTTGTAGCCGGTCCAGCGGAAGTTCACCATCGTGGCGATCGCGATGTGGCTGGTCAGCCGGTCCGAGTGCCATCCGAGCGGCTCAAGGCCGACCTGGGTGAGCAGGGCGTTCACGAGGCCCGAGTCGTCGGCGAACAGCCGGCCGAAGATGAGCCCGACGGCGACGGGCGCCACGATGAACGGCAGCAGCACCCCCATCCGCCAGAACGTCTTCGCGCGCAGGTTCGCGTTCAGCACCGCCGCCAGGGCGAGTGCGGCGATCACCTGCGGGACCGAGGACAGCGCGAAGATGCTGAACGTGTTGCCGATGGCCTTGAGGAAGGTCGGCTGGGCGAACACATCGCGGTAGTTGGTCAACCCGACGAACTCGCCCTGACCGCCGAGCAGGTTCCACTCGTGCACCGAGACGAACGCGGTGTACAGCAGCGGGAAGGCCCCGACCACCGCGAACAGGATGAAGAACGGGGAGATGTACAGGTAGGGCGAGACCTTGACGTCCCAGCGGCCCATCCGCTGCCGGAACCCCATCCTGCGAGCCGTGGCCTCGCGGGGCCGCTGCGCCGTCGGCGGGCGCGGGGTGATGACACTCATGCTGCTCCTCATGAGGGGGTCGGCGGGGCGGGTGGGTGCCGCCCCGCCGACCGGTTGGCGGATCGGTCGGGCTAGAGGCCGAGGTCGGCGACCGCCTGCTCGGCGGCGGCCCAGGAGTCCTCGGCGTTCTGCTCACCGGTCACGTCCACACGAAGGATGGCGTCCTGCACCGTCTGGTGGATCGCGAAGTAGTTCGGGCCCTTGTAGGGCAGGAACCCGAGCTCGTCGACGGCGAGGGAGCGGCTCGCGAAGATCTCACCGACGGGAGCGTCGTTGAAGAACTCGTTCGTGGCCCCGGTCAGGTCAGGGTTCTCGTAGGCGTCCACCTGGCTCGGGAACGTCCCGGCGTTGCCGAACGCCTGGACCTGGATCTCCGGGGAGGTGAGCCACTCGGCGAGTGCCTGGGCCTCCTCGACGTGCTCGCCGCCGGCGGGCACGGTCAGGTACGAGCCGCCCCAGTTGCCGCCGCCGCCGGGGAAGACGTCGGCGATGTCCCAGCCCTCGACCTCGGCCGCGTTGCCCGCGATCGGGCCCTGCATCCACGCCGGGCAGAGCATCGTCGCGAACGCGTTGTTCTGGAACCCGGCGGTCCAGTCCTCCTGCCACTGCTCGAAGCCCGCCGACAGACCGTCGTCGGTGGACGCACTCAGTACCGCGTCGTAGGCCTCGCGCACCTCCGGGTTGGTCAGCCCGACAGGGGTGCCGTCGCCCTCCTCGTAGGCGAACTCGACCTGGTTGATCATGCCCTGGTAGATCGAGACGGCCGAGTCGTACCAGGCCGAGTCGGACGCGCCGACGAACTGGCGCCCGACCTCGAAGTAGTCGTCCCAGGTGGCGTCGGCGCCGCCCAGCAGCTCGGCCACCTCGGCCCGGTCGGTGGGCAGGCCCGCCGCGGCGAACAGGTCGGAGCGGTAGCAGATCGCCTGCGGGCCGACGTCGGTGCCGTAGCCGAGCAGTCGGCCGTCCTCGGTGGTGGCTGCGGCGACCTTGCTCTCCAGCCAGCGACCCTCGACGGCCGGGTCGGAGAGGTCGGTGAAGTAGTCGGGGTACTGCAACAGCTCGGCCAGCCAGTCGACCTCGATGGCCTCGATGTCGCTCAGGCCCTCACCGCCGGAGGCGAGGTTCGTGGTCAGGTTGGCCCGCGCGTCCTCGGCGCGGGCGGCCAGGACGTGCTCGACCACGACGTTCGGGTGTTCGGCGGTGTACTGGGCGAGGAGTTCCTCGGTGTAGCCGAAGTCGTTGAACGTGGCGACCGTGAGGGTGATCTGCTCACCCTCGCCGGAGCCGCCGTCCGTGGTCGAACCGGTCTCGCCGCTGCCGGCATCGCCGCCGCCGCACGCGGCCGTCAGGGCCAGGCCGCACAGGCCGGCCGTTGCTACCAGTGCTCGTGTCCTACGTCGCACGATGACTCCTTCGTCGTGGTGCGGCTGGTGCCGCAACCTTGGTGGGGTGCCGGGTCGTTCCGGCGGTCGAGGGATTTGCGCAGGTGTTCCGGGCAGCTTCGCCCGGAACGGGTAAGAGCGCTCTCACAGTCGGACGACCATGTCCTGAGAGCGCTCTCAGGGATTGCAGTGATAGTGGAACATGTGCGGCCACCGCGTCAAGTCCCGTGACCGAACCGCAATCAACGGGGGCCGGCGCCGACGTCCGATCCGGACGGGGTCCCGGGTGCGTCAGCGCTCGGTCAGCCACTCCTGCGCGGCCCGCCGCTCGGCGTCGAGCACGTTCTGGACCGCCTCCACGACGGCTCGTTCCACCGCGGCACCCAGGAACGGCACGTTGACCTTCGCGTCGCCGTCGTAGCGGACCCGGGAGCCGGCCGCGCCGCTGGGCTCGAGCTCGGTGGTGCCGGTGGCTCCGGCCGGCGCGCCGGCCACGTCCAGGGTGAAGGTCCCGCTGCGCCGCCCATCGGCGGCGGCCCTTTGCCAGACCTCGACGAACCGGACGTCGATCGAGGCGCCGACGAAGGAGCGCAGCGCCGTCGGGATCCTGTCGGTCGGCATCGCTCGCCGGGTCAACACGGTGAAGCCGCCGTCGTCGCCAGCGGTGACCTCGATGGCGGTCGACGTCGCACCGGTCGCCTCGACCTTGCGCCGCACGAACTCGGGATCGGCGAACATCCGAGCGACCCGCGTGGTGTCCGCGGGGTAGTCGATCGCGGCATCGAAGCGCATGGCTCTCCTCGCTGGGTGGTCGGGCCGGCCGGCCCATCTGTGAGCGTAGCGACGCACCGCTCGCGGCACACCCCCGGCCGCACCCGCCGCACCGACCGGCCGCCGTCGGACCGTGGCTCGCCGTCGGTCCCGCGGTGCGTAGGCTACGAGCGTGTCCACGATGGGTGACCTGATCGAGAACCACAGCGACCTGAGCAGCCAGGACGCCGAGTGGCTGCATCTGCTGGTGGGGGACTGGCAGGTGATCTCCGACCTGTCCTTCGCCGACCTGGTGCTCTGGTTGCCGACCACCGACGGCGACCTGGTGGCCGTCGCACACGCGCGCCCCTCGACCGGGGCGACCGTGCACCACGACGACGTGGTCGGCAGGCGCGCCCCCGCCGGACTCAAGACGGCGCTGCTGCAGGCCCTGGAGACCAAGGAGATCAACCGCGCGCGCGAGGCCCGCTGGAACGGGTCGTTCGCGATCCGCGAGGAGGCCATCCCGGTGGTGCGGGCGGGTCGCATCCTTGCGGTCGTCGCCCGCGAGACGCACCTCGGTGCGAGCCGCACCCCGAGCCGGCTCGAACTCAACTACGTGGAGTCAGCGGACGAGCTCTGCGGGATGATCGCGCGCGGAGAGTTCCCGCTGGCGAACGCGGCCACCGGTCCGCGGCGCGGCGCCCCCCGGGTGGGGGACGGACTGGTCCGGCTGAACAGCGAGGGCGAGGTCCTGTACGCGAGCCCGAACGCGCTCAGCGCGTTCCACCGGCTCGGTGTCAGCGACGAGGTCGTCGGGCAGTCCCTGGCGGAGGTGATCACCCCGCTGCTGGAGGACCACTCGCCGGTCGACGAGTCGCTCCCGCTCGTGGTGATGGGCCGGGCGGCGTGGCGCACCGATGTGGAGGCGCGTGGGGTCAGCCTGTCCCTGCGAGCGGTGCCCGTCACGGAGTACGGCCAGCGCGTCGGAGCGGTCCTGCTCGTGCGCGACGTGTCCGAACTGCGTCGCCGCGAGCGCGAACTCCTCACCAAGGACGCCACGATCCGCGAGATCCACCACCGCGTGAAGAACAACCTGCAGACGGTGGCCGCGCTGTTGCGGTTGCAGGCGCGTCGAACCGACTCCGACGAGGCCAAGTCCGCGCTGAACGAGGCGATGCGTCGGGTTGCGACCATCGCGACGGTGCACGAGGCGTTGTCCCAGACCATCGACGAGGTGGTCGACTTCGACGAGGTCTTCGGACGCACCCTGCGCCTGGTGGCCGACGTCGCCGCGGGCGAGGCGCACGTCAAGACGGTGCGCGAGGGCGCCTTCGGCCGCGTGCCGGCCACCGACGCGACGGCCCTGGCCGTCGTGCTCACCGAACTGGTGACCAACGCCGTCGAGCACGGGCTGGCGACCACCGGCGGCACCGTGACGATCAACTCCCGCCGGGATGGCCCGATGCTCCGGGTCAGTGTCATCGACGACGGCGTCGGCATGGGCGAGGACCCGCAGATGAAGGGCCTCGGCACCCAGATCGTGCGCACGCTCGTGGCCACCGAACTGGATGGGACCATCTCCTGGCAGCCGGTCCCCAGCGGTGGCACGGAGGTCGTCCTCGAGGCCCGCGTCGGCGAGCTGCGGGACTACTGAGACACGCGAACGGCCGGACCGCCAAGGGCGATCCGGCCGTTCGGGAAGAGGTTCGGGTCAGCCGGCGCGGCGGGCGCGGGCGGTGCGGCGCTTCAGCGCGCGGCGCTCGTCCTCGGACATCCCGCCCCAGACGCCGGCGTCCTGACCGGACTCGATCGCCCACTTCAGGCACGTGTCCACGACGGGGCAGCGACGGCACACGGCCTTCGCCTCCTCGATCTGCACGAGCGCGGGCCCGGTGTTCCCGATCGGGAAGAAGAGCTCGGGGTCTTCGGTCAGACAGGACGCGTTGTGACGCCAATCCATTGCGTTCTCCTAGCGTGGGCGCGTGCGAGTGCGTGGCCATTTTTCAGGCCGAGTTGGGTGGGGGGAGTTCCGCTACTCGCGTGAATCTCTGGGAACAACTTTCACATGGTATTTGAACGTGCACAAGGGGTTACGACAAAGTTTCAACTTGGTTGCCGTGAGAGATTGTTCACAGGGTGGACACCTTGAACGGGATGCTCGTCGTGTGCTCGCCGGGTGGTGCCGGCCCGACGGCGGAGCTCGGCCCGGGTGGTTCCGCGCGCCGTAGAGTGGTGGCCGTGTCTGCGACCTCCACGCCCCCGGAATCGGACGCGACGAGCCCCGGAGAGCGTCCGTTGCCGCTGCGCGTCGGCCTCGCCGTTGCCCTCCTCGAGGCCGTGGCCCTGGCCGTGATCGGTGTCGTGTCGCTGGTCCTCTCGCTCTCGGACGATGCGACCTTCGTCGGCTTCGCGGCCGGCGTCCTGGTGTTCCTGGTGTTGATCGCCGGCCTGCTGTTCCTGGCCGTCCGGGCGCTGTGGAGTGGCAAGCGCTGGGGCCGGGGGCCAGTGATCACCTGGCAGTTGCTGCAGTTCGCGGCCGGGGCGTCCTCGCTGTCCACCGTGGTCTGGTGGGCTGCGACCGTGCCGATGGTGGCCGCCGTGGTGGTGATCGTGGCGTTGCTCCTGCCGGCGTCGCTCGCGGCGACCTCGGGCTCCGGCGGGCCGGACGCCGTCGCCTAGCTCGCGAGCTGGACCGGGGTGAGCCGGCCGCCGTCGAGCAGCACCCCGCGGCCCGGCCCGGGATCGTCGTCGGCGTGCCGGCGCAGGTCCACCCCGGTCAGGTGTGTGGCGCCTCCGACGGGGCCGAGGATGACCATCAGCGGCGCCTCCCGCAGCCGCGCGCCGACCTCGTGGTAGAGACCGAGGAGGGCCTCCGGGCGGGCGGCCGCGAGCACGGCGAGGTCCACGCGCTCGCTCGCCTCGGCGATCGCGGTGAGGGTTGCCGCCGGCAGCCGGTCGGCGTCATCGAGGAGCAGGACCGGGCCGCGTGCGCGCACGACCGGGTCGCCGACACCCGGGGGTCGGGTCGCACCAGGGGAGGCAGCGGCCCGGAGGGCGGCGAGCCCGTCGGGCCCGTCGATGACCACGCGGCCGCCGGACCGGAGCTGCCCACCCAACATCCGGAGCGCGCAGGTCCGCCCGGAGCCGGCCGGTCCGGCGACCAGCCAGGTGCCGCCGTCGGGCAGGTCACGCACGATCGGGCCGGCATCATCCCCACCCACGCCGAGCACGAGTCCGGCTCGTGCACCGTCGGGCTCGCCGACGTCGGCCAGCGGGGCCGTGGCAGGCAGGGCGACCAGGCGGACGGGAGCCCGGGCTGGGGCACGGTAGGAGTCGGGAGCGGTCGCCGCGAGGGCGACCTGGGCCACCCGAGCCGCGCCCGAGGTGATCAGCACGCCCCGCCCCGCCGGCCAGCCGGTGCCCACGAGGTCCTTCGGGATCCCGGCAAGGAGGGCTTCGCTGATGTCCTGCGGTCGCAGCACCAACCGGTCGGCCACGAGCGGCGCAAAGCGGGTCGGTGTGCCGGCGCAGGTCAGCACCACCCCGACGCCGACGCGGCGGGCCCGGCGGAGCAGCGCGGTCATCAGGTCCATCCCGGTGCCGACGCCCCCGGACTCGTCGAGCGCGCGGCAGAGGACGTCGACGTCGTCGACGAGCAGCACCGCCGGACCGGCGGCGCCCCCGGTGAGCAGTTCGACGAGCCGCCGCGCACGGCGGGAGTCCTCGGGCCCGCACTGGGTGCCGTGGGTGGGGGTGTCTGTCCCGGGCGAGGTGCCGCCGGACCGAGGGACGATCGCGGCCAGGTCCTCGGCGATCACGTGCGTCGCCAGGCCGGCCCGGTGCGCCATCTCGGCCAGCGTGCGCAGCGCGGTGGTCCGGCCGGACCCGGGCGGCCCGCTGACGAGCAGCGTGGACGCGGGCGGCCAGGACCAGCTGCCGAGGGCCTGCTCCTCGGGCAGGTCGGTGCGCAGGAACGGCAGGGCCGTGGGGGTGGGCCGCCCCCGGCCGGAGTCCGGTGCGCCACCGGGCTCGACGGCTGGGGCGCCGAGCTCGGCCTCGAGTTCGTCGACGTCGATGCGGCCCGGCAACGGTTCGGCCCACGGGCGCGGGCGCCGGGTCCGCCACGGCTCGCGTGCCTCGACGTCGGCCGCGGCGGCCACGAGCCGGCCCACAAGGGCCGGGACCGTGCCGGCGTCCGGTGGGCCGGTCCAGGGCACCTGCAGAGTCGTCCGCTCACCGGCCAGGACCACCGCGCGCCCCGGCACCGGCGGGAGCCGGGCGGCCGACGCGTCACCGACGAGGTCGATCGAGTCGGCGTCCTCGAGCACCCGCAGGCAGATCCGCACGGTGAGGTTGGCGCGCATGTCCGGTGTCACCGCACCGGCGGGTCGCTGGGTGGCGAGCACCAGGTGGATGCCGAGCGAGCGCCCCTGGGCGGCCAGCCGCACCAGCGCGTCGAGGAAGTCCGGGTGCTCGGCGGCCATCGCCCGGAACTCGTCGACCATCACGACCAGGGCCGGCGGACGTTCCTCGGGCGGGACACGGGCGCGGTGTTCGGCGAGGGTCGACGTGCCGGACGTGGCCAGCAGCCGCTCTCGGCGGCGCAGTTCCGCGCGCAGGCTGGCCAGGGCCCTGGCGGTGTCCGCAGCATCGAGATCGGTGAGCACCCCGGCGGCGTGCGGCAGGTCCGCGACCGGTCCGAACGTCGCGCCGCCCTTGTAGTCGATGAGCACCAGGGCCAGGTCCGCGGGGGAGCGGGCGTGGGCCAGCCCGAGCAGCCACGACAACAGCAGTTCGGACTTGCCCGACCCGGTGGTGCCGGCCACGAGCGCGTGCGGTCCGTCCACGCCGAGGTCGAGCCGGAGCGGGCCGGCGGGACCGACGCCGATCACGGCCGACAGCCCGGAGTCCTCGGCCCAGCACTGGAGGATCCCGGCGACGTCGCCCGGGCCGACCACCGCGCCGATCGGCACCGTCGCGGGGAGCCCTTCGGCGTGGCGGGTGGCCGCGGCGACGGCGGCGCACACCCTGGCTGCCCAGCGCTCGCCGACCCGACGGTCGTGGCCCGGCCCGACCTCGATCGTCCGCTCGCACCAGGGCGGCACCTCGGTCAGGTCCCGGGCGAGCACGATGCGCACGCCATCGGCTCCGGGTGGCACGTCCGGCCGTTCGGCCACCTGGACGGTGAGTCGTTCGGGTCCGCCGCCGGGGGCACGGTGCGGCAGCGTCGTCGCCCAGGCCCACGCGGCCGGCAGGTCCAGCTGCACCCGCGTCGCCGGGTGCCGCACCGCGAGCCGACAGACCAGCCAGCGGGCGAGCGCGGCCACGTCCTCGTCGTCGCCGACCAGGGCCAGTGCGCCGGGCGCGCCGGGCAGGTACCTGGCCCGTTCGTGGTCGCGCCGGGCGCGAGCGGACGACGGCGGTGCGCGCCGTCGGGTGGTTTGGCTCGCGTTACCGATCTCCCACCTCGGCAGGTGGTCCGTGGCCCGGTCGGTGGCGGCGCGCGGCGGTGCGCCGGCGCTCATCAGCAGACCCGCCGGGTCGTCCGGGCCGAGGTCCGGCTCCGGCTCGGCGGGTGTCTCCGGCCGGCTCCGCTCGCCTCGGCGACGTCGCCGTTGCGCCAGCAGCGGCCACACGACGGAGCCGACCAGCACCAGGGGGAGCGCGATCGCCACCACGACCCGCCACGCACCCGATCCCGAGAGCAGCAACGGCACCGAGGTCACACACATGATCAGCGGGAACATCAGCCGCCCGAGCAGACCGTCGCCGACACCCGACGGCTGCGCGGGCCCGGTCCGGTCCCGCAGGGAGGGGTGGCGCCGAACCTCGATGACGCTCGTGCCGGCCCGGAGCAGGTCGCCCTCGCGCAGGGCACGCCACCCGGTCCGCACCCGGCGCGACCGTCGGCCCGGGATGGGCGCATCGGCACGTGGCCCCCTACGGGCACGGACCATCGTGGTGCCGTTCGCGGAGCCCAGGTCCCGGGCGCGCAGGCGCCCGCCGCGCGCGCTCACCAGGACGTGTTCACGGGAGAGCGACGGGTCCTCGAGCGCGAGCGAGGCCGTCGGGCCACGGCCCACCAGGACCGGCTGGGCGCCGAGCGGCGCCACCCAACCCGGGTCCGGCCCGGCTATCACGGCCAGATGGAATCGGGTCGTGGCCGGGGCGGGTCCCGCGCGCCCTGCGCGCCCGCCGGGCATGTCTGTGGGCATGCCTACGATGCTCGCGCTCCGCCGTCAGGCGTGCGCTCGGCCTGTGGACGACGCCGCCGGCGACCTTGTCAGAATTTTGCAGTCATGCAAAAATGCACGAGTGCAGGAAACCTCGCTCAGGGAGCGCAAGCGCGCCGAGACCTGGGGGACGTTGCACGAGACGGCCGTGGCGATGGTCCTCGAGGACGGCCTCGGCGCGGTGACCGTGGACGCGATCGCCGCCCGTGCGAACGTCTCGACGCGGACGTTCTTCAACTACTTCCCGACGAAGGAACACGCCGTCGTCGGGCTTCGGCATCCCCATCTGGACCCGGCCACCCGGCAGGCGTTCCTCGACGCGCCCCAGGACGGGCAGCTGCTCAAGCGGACCACCCGGCTGCTCCTCGCGGTCGCGCGGACGGCGTCCGGCAGCGCGCTCAGCCGCACCCGGCGCCGGGAGATCTTCGATCGGCACCCCGAGCTGGTGCGGCACCGCACCGAGTCGTTCCGGGAGACCGAGGCGATCGTGACGGAGATCGTCACCGATCGGATCGCGCTGGTGATCGGCCACGAACCCGACGAACCCCACGTGCGGATGCTGATCTCGATGGCCTCCGCCGCGCTGAACTTCGCCGCCACGAACGACCCGACCTTCATCCTTCGCGATGACGTCGACGCCATCCTCGATGACGCCGTCGACCTGCTCCGAGAGGTAGTACAGAAGTCATGACAACCGCCCCCACCGCTCCCGGTGGGTCGTCCGGAACCCTGCTCGACCGGCGTGCCCTGGCACTGCTGTTCGCCGGGCTGATCCTGTCCATGCTGCTCGCGTCCCTGAACCAGACCATCCTGGCGACCGCACTTCCGACGCTTGTCGGCGAGCTCCAGGGCGCCCATCTGATGGTGTGGGTGATCACCGCCTACATCCTGGCGTCGACGGTGATGATGCCGGTCTACGGCAAGCTGGGCGACCTCATCGGTCGCAAGCCGCTCCTGGTCGGCGCGATCGTGCTGTTCATGGTGGGGTCGGTGGTGAGTGCGCTCACCCTGAACATGACCGGACTCATCGTGGGCCGCACCATCCAGGGCCTCGGCGGCGGCGGGTTGATCATCCTGTCCCAGGCGATCATCGCCGACGTCGTCCCGCCACGCGAACGTGGCAAGTACATGGGGATCATGGGTGGGGTGTTCGCGTTCTCCTCGGTGGCCGGGCCGCTGCTCGGTGGCTGGCTCACGGAGGGTCCGGGCTGGCGGTGGGCGTTCTGGATGAACATCCCGCTCGGCCTCGCGGCGTTGGCGGCGGCGATCTTCCTGATGCCGCTCCCGCGGAACCGGCGCGGGCGTCCGCACCTGGATCTCGCCGGGATGGGCCTGATCGCCGTCGGCACCACCTGCCTCGTGCTGCTCGGCACCTGGGGCGGCTCCCACTACGCCTGGAGCTCGCCGATCATCCTCGGCCTGATCGCCGGCACCCTGGTCGCGGCGGCGCTGTTCGTGTTCGTCGAGGGCCGCACCCGGGAGCCGATCATCCCGCTGCACCTGTTCGCGGACCGCAACTTCAACCTGACCACGGTCGCCGGGCTGTTCATCGGCATCGGGATGTTCGGCGTGCTGGGCTACATGCCCACCTATCTGCAGATGGTCGCCGGGCAGGACGCCACGGCGTCCGGGCTGCTCATGGTGCCGATGATGGGATCGATGCTGGTGACCTCCACCGCGGGGGGCTGGTACGTGAGTCGCACCGGGCGGTACAAGTGGATGCCGATCGCCGGGTCGGTGCTGATCGCGGCCGCACTGGTGGCCCTGTCCTCGCTGTCGGTCGGAACGCCGCTCTGGCTGGCGTGCGTCTACCTCGGGGTGCTCGGTGTGGGTCTGGGCGGGACCATGCAGATCCTGGTCCTGGTGGTTCAGAACTCCTTCCCCGTGACGCAGGTCGGCACGGCCACCGCCGCGAACAACTTCTTCCGGCAGATCGGCGGCACGCTCGGGTCGGCGGTGGTGGGCAGCGTCTTCACGGCCCGCCTGCTGAGCCTGCTGACCGAGCGTCTGCCGGGTGCCGAGGGTGCCGTGGAGGGGGGCACGAGCGCCCTCACCCCGGACGTGGTCAAGCACCTCGACGACGCCCTCCGGATTCCGATCGTGGAGGCGTACAACGACGCGCTGACGCCGATCTACCTGGTCATCGCACCGCTCGCGGTGCTCGCGGCGATCCTGCTCTGTTTCATCGACGAGAAGCCGCTCGCGACGCGGATCGAGCGGGAGGCACCGGCCGAGTCCGTGGTGCCCGCCGACGCCCCGGTACCCGCGGATCTCGCGGCCGGCGCCCAGGCGCGGGTTCCCACGCCGGCCGCCGAAGAAGCGGCAGCCGCGGACGTGGACCCACTGGCCGACGCGGACCCGCGCGCCATCGAGGGGACCTCCGCGGGGAGCCGGCGCTGACCCTGGGCTCGACCGTCGGTCCCGGCGCATAGGCTGGCCGGGTGGCTGAGGAGAGCAGGGGCGATGTGTCGCCGGTCGAGGACCAGTGGGGCGAGCCTCCGCAGGACTGGGACGAGCCGCCGCCGGACTACGGCAGCGATTGGGACGTGCCCGAGGCCCCGGCCGGCGCTCCCGCGGCGCGCTCGGTCGTGCGCGATCGGGTCGCTCGGTCCGCCGAGGCAGCGCCGGCACGGCCGGCACCGGCCGCCCGCCCGACCCCGCCGTCGGCGAGTTCGCCGCTCGAGGCGCTCACCGCCGTCTGGGGCTACGACGCCTTCCGCGGGGAGCAGGCCGAGATCATCGACACCGTGGTCGCCGGCGGGGACGCGCTCGTGCTGATGCCGACCGGCGGCGGCAAGAGCCTGTGCTACCAGATCCCGGCGCTCGTCCGGGAGGGCACCTGCGTGGTGATCAGCCCGCTGATCGCACTCATGCATGACCAGGTCGACGCCCTCGAGCAGGTGGGGGTGCGTGCCGCGTTCCTGAACTCGACCCAGTCCGCGGCCGAGCGGCGCGACACCGAGGATCGGCTGCTCGCCGGGGAGCTCGACCTGCTCTACCTCGCCCCGGAACGGCTGTCGGCGGCCGCCGGGCTGCTCGACCGCGCCCACATCGCCCTGTTCGCCATCGACGAGGCACACTGCGTGGCGCAGTGGGGTCACGACTTCCGGCCGGACTACCTCGCGCTGTCGATGCTGCATGAGCGCTGGCCCGACGTGCCACGGGTCGCGCTCACCGCGACCGCGACCGAGGCCACCCGCGCAGAGATCGTCGCGAACCTGGACCTCGGTGGTGCCCGGGTCTTCGTGTCCAGCTTCGACCGGCCGAACATCGCCTACCGGATCACCCCGAAGGCCCAGGCCCGCCCCCAGCTCCTGCGACTCATCGAGGAGTACCCGGGCGATGCCGGCATCGTCTACTGCCTGAGCCGGGCCTCGGTGGAGCGCACCGCCGAGTGGCTGGTCGGCCAGGGCCACACCGCACTGCCTTACCACGCGGGCCTTCCGGCGCAACAGCGGGCCGCGAACCAGTCCCGGTTCCTGCGCGAGGAGGGCGTCATCATGGTCGCCACGATCGCGTTCGGCATGGGCATCGACAAGCCGGACGTACGGTTCGTGGCACACCTCGACCTGCCCAAGAGCGTCGAGGGCTACTACCAGGAGACCGGCCGGGCCGGCCGGGACGGGCTGCCGTCGACGGCGTGGCTCGCCTACGGCCTGCAGGATGTGGTGCAGCAGCGCCGGATGATCGCCGACGGCGAGGGGGACGCCCAGCGCAAGCGCGCCCAGTCGCTGCACCTGGACGCCATGCTCGCGCTCTGCGAGACGGTGCAGTGCCGGCGCCAGCAGCTGCTCGCCTACTTCGGTGAGGTCGGCGAGCCCTGCGGCAACTGCGACACCTGCCTGTCCCCGCCGAAGTCGTTCGACGGCACCGTGCCCGCGCAGAAGGTGATGTCCACGATCCTGCGGCTGCAGCGCGAACGCGGTCAGCAGTTCGGGGCCGGTCACGTCGTGGACATCCTGCTCGGCCGCGAGACCGAGCGGATGGTGAAGTTCCGGCACACCGACCTGAGCACGTTCGGCATCGGCACCGAGCTGGGGGACACCGAGTGGCGGGGCGTGGTGCGCCAGCTCCTCGCGCAGGGCTTGCTGCAGGTGCAGGGGGAGTACGGGGTGCTCGCGCTCACCGACGCGGCCGCCGAGGTGCTCGGCGGCCGCCGGCAGGTCATGCTGCGCATCGAGCCCGAGCGCACCCGCGCTCCCCGGTCGGCGAGGTCGGCGGGCGCGAAGGGCGCCGTCCTCGACCTCGACGACTCCGGTCAGGAGCTTTTCCAACGGCTGCGCACCTGGCGGGCGGAGGTGGCCAAGGAGCAGGGCGTACCCGCGTACGTCGTCTTCAACGACGCCACGCTCGCCGGGATCGCGCAGGCCCGTCCGGCCGGCGAGGCGGCACTGCGCGGGATCTCCGGGGTGGGCGAGGCCAAGCTGGCCCGCTACGGACCGGCCGTCCTCGAGGTGGTCGCCGGCGGGTGAGGCCGACGTAGGCTGGGTGGCGATGTCATCCGCCGACGCGCCCCATCAGACCACCTTCGGCCCGGCCGCGCTGACGTCGGTGATGTTCACCGTCACCGGCGTGGCCCACCTGGTCCGACCGCGGACCTTCGATGCCATCGTGCCCCGGATGCTGCCCGGCCCGGCCCGCGCCTGGACGATCGGCTCCGGCCTGATCGAACTCGCCCTGGCCGGCGCCGTGTGGAACCGGCGCACCCGCCGGGCGGCCGGGCTGGCGTCGGCGGCGTTCCTGGTGGCGGTGTTTCCCGCGAACGTCCGCACCGTGCGGCTCGTGCGGGGCCGGAGCGCGCGGGCGCGGGCGATCGCGTGGGCGCGGCTCCCCATGCAGGTGCCCCTGGTGATCCTTGCCCTGCGGGCCGCGACCGACCCTCGCTGAACCGGTCCTGCCCGGCACCGGAACCCCTCCAGATCGGGTGCCGGGCAGAAGACTTGCGGGCCGGGGTCAGTCCATCGCGAGTGCCGCGACCGGCGGCGTCCGTGCGGCGGTGCGCGCCGGCAGGACCGACGCGAGCAGCCCGGCCACCAGGGCGATCACGACCACGATCACCAGGTCGCGCCACGGCACGGCCAGGGTCACCTCGCCCACCGAGGAGAGCATCACGGCGGTGCCGGCCCAGCCGAAGCCCAGCCCCGCGATGATGCCGAGCGCGGCCCCCGCACCGGCGATCATGACCCCCTCGACGGCCAGCATGCCGCGCAGTTGCCCCCTGGTCAGACCCATCGCGCGCAGCAGCGCCGACTCCCGCCGTCGTTCCAGGACGGACAGGGAGAGCGTGTTCGCGACCCCGACGAGCGCGATCACCACCGAGACCGCGAGCATCCCGAGCACCACGGCGAGCAGGGTGTCCACCACGGAGGTGAAGGCAGCTCGTTCCACGGCGGCGCCGGCCACGGACGCGGTCGGTGCATCGGTCGTCGCGGACAGGTCGGTGAGCACCGTCTGGATCTCCCGCACTGTGTCGACGGCGTCGACGTCGTCGGCGAGGCGCACGGCCATCGCGTTCTCGACGGGCGTCAGGCCGAGCGCGGCGAACGTCGCGGGCGTGACCATCGGATCGACCCCGCCCAGTTCGGTGACCACTGCGGTGAGCTCGACCTCGGAACCGTCCTCCGCGGTCACCGTCACCGGGTCGCCGTCGACGAGGTCGTACCAGGCCTCGTAGATCCGTGGCATCACGATCGTGGCGTCGGTCAGGCCGCCGGCCACCTCCGGGTCACGGAGCACCGGGCTGAGGTCCTCGAGCTCGACCGACTGCGCGAGCACCCACTCCTGCGAACCGTGCACCCCGAGGGTCACCGGGGCCACGCTCAGGAGCGCCGACTCGGCCACGCCGTCGGTCTCGGTGACCGCGTTGATCTGGGCGTGGTCCAGGGCGACGTCGGAACCACCGAGCGAGACGGTCACGTCGACCGGGTACTGGGTGGAGAGGGCGTCGCCGAGGCTGTCCTTCGCGGCGGCCGCGCCGGTGGACATCATCGTGACCAGGGCAACCCCGATGAACAGGGCGCTGGCGGTCGCACCGGTACGGCGGGGGTTGCGGACCGCGTTCGCGGTGGCGATGCGCGCGGGCACCCAGCGGGACAGGATCCGGCCGGCGAGCCGGATCAGCGCGGGGACCACGAACACGGTGCCGATCAGCAGGCCGAGCACGGTGCTCAGGCCGCCGAGCACGCCGATGCCGAGCGCGATGAGCAGCCCACTCTCAGCGTCGATGCCACCGAGCCCGCCGGCGACGGCGACGGCGAGGGCAAGCAGCCCGACGCCACCGACCACCAGCACCAGGGCGAAGGCCATCCTGATCCGTCCGGCGCCGCGGGCGTGCTCGCCCTCCACCGGACGCAGCGCCGCGAGCGGCGCCACCCGGGTGGCGATCCGGGCCGGCACGAGTGCGGCCAGCACCGTCACCACGGTCCCGACGAGGATGGGCACGATGACGCTGGCGGCGTTCACGTGCAGGGTCCGGTCGAGCGGGACGTCCAGGTTGAGCTCAGCCACCACGGCGAGCCCGACGGCCATCAGCACGGTGCCGAGCACCAGTCCTGCGATCGAGGAGACCAGGCCGACCACGAGCGCCTCGATGAGCACCGTGGAGCGGACCTGCTCCTTGGTGGCGCCGACGCAACGCAGCAGTGCCAGGCTGCGGGTGCGCTGGGCGACCAGCACCTGGAACGTGTTCGCGATGACCAGCGCGGCGACCGCGAGCGCGACGGCCGCGAAGCCGAGCGGGAGCACCACGAACGTCATGTCGTTGCCGGTGATCTCCGCCGTCTTGCGCTGGGCCTGTTCGGTGACGGTGAGCACCTCGGCCGTGTCGTTCCCCGCGAGTTGTGCCGCCACCGCGCCGAGGGTGGCCTCGGGGTCCGCTCCGTCGTCGACCGCGATCAGGATCGAGGACCACGTCGAGGCGGTCTCGTTGGCCTCGAGCTCCCAGCGGGCGAGTTCGTCGGCGGGCACGTAGGCGTTCGGTGCGCCGTAGGCCAGGCCGCTGTTCTCCTCGATCAGGCCGCTGATCCGCAGGGACTCGGCGTGCGGCGCCCAGGTGCCGCTCTCGGGATCGTCGGGATCAGGGGTCCACGACTCCCAGGTCGCCACGATCTCGTCGCCGGGCTGGACGTCGAACCGTTCGGCGATGTCCACCCCGAGCGAGATCTCCCCGGCCGCGGCCGGCGCCGACCCGGTGGTGTAGACCGCGGGGGACAGCCGCGGGTCGCTGGCCGCGCCGCCGATGTTCACCCATTCGGTGCGACCGCCGGCGCCGAGCTCGGCCCCGAAGGAGTACGTCGGGTCGGCCGCGGCGACGCCGTCGGTCTCCCGGATCCGGTCCAGCGCGTCGGCGTCGAGGTTGTAGGTCGGGTCGTTGACCACGAGGTCCGCGTCCGCGAGCTGCGCGGTGACCGCGTTGTAGGTGGTCTGCTCCAGCGTGGCCGAGGCGAGCAGGGTCACGGACACGAACGCGGTGCCGAGCAGGATGGCGATGCCCGCCGCGGCCAGCCGTCCGGCGGAGGTGCGCATCTGCGCCAGGGTCAGGCGCAGCATCAGCGAGCCACCTGCGTCTCGAGACCGCGCAGCGCGTCGAGTCCGGCCAGGACCGACTCGGGGGTCGGGTCGTCGATCGTCCCGGCGATGCGGCCGTCGGCGAGCATCACGACGCGGTCGGCGTAGGCGGCGGCGGCCGGGTCGTGGGTGACCATGACGATGGTCTGGTTCAGCTCGCGCACGGAGCGGCGCAGGAACGAGAGCACTTCGGCGCCCGAGCGGGAGTCGAGGTTCCCGGTGGGCTCGTCGGCGAAGATCACGTGCGGGCGGGTGCTCAGCGCGCGGGCGATCGCGACGCGTTGCTGCTGTCCGCCGGAGAGCTGGTGCGGCTTGTGGCTGAGCCGGTCCCGCAGCCCGAAGGTGTCCACGAGCAGGTCGAGCCACGCGGGATCGACGGCGGTGTTGGCGAGCTCGGAGGGCAGCGCGATGTTCTGCTCCGCCGTGAACATCGGCAGCAGGTTGAAGGACTGGAACACGAACCCGACGCGCTCCCGCCGCAGGATCGTCAGTTGCTTGTCGGTGAGCGTGGTGATGTCGACGCCGCCCAGGATCACCTGACCGGAGGTAGCGGTGTCCAGGCCGGCGAGCAGGTGCATCAGGGTGGACTTGCCGGAGCCGCTCGGGCCCATGATCGCGGTGAACACGCCACGCTCGAAGGAGACGTCCACGTGGTCGAGGGCGGTCACGGCCACCTCGCCCTCGCCGTAGATCTTGGTGAGGTCGACGGCGCGCACGGCGCTGGTGGACTCGCTGCGGGGCGGGCCGGAAGGCACTGGGGAGGTCATGCTCATGAACCTACGGTCCGGGTGCCCGGCCCGCGTCGCGCCTCGGTCGGGTTCGTGGATCATCCCGTGGGTGGACCCTTCGGTGGGCAGGTCGGCCCGTCGGTGGGGTGGTCGATGCCCGACGGCGTCAGGTGCCGGGGCTGACCAGTCCGGTCTCGTAGGCGGTCACCACGGCCTGGACACGGTCCCGGACGCCGAGCTTGGCGAGCACCCGGCCGACGTGCGTCTTGACCGTGGCCTCGGCCACGAACAGCTCGCCGGCGATCTCAGTGTTCGTGCGGCCACGGGCCATCAGGATCAGCACCTCGCGCTCGCGGTCGGTGAGGGCGTCGAGGACGGCGGCGGGCGTCTTCTGCTCGTCCGGCAGCACGGTCGCGAGGTGCTCGATGAGCCGCCGGGTGCTGGACGGTGCGATCACTGCGTCCCCCTGGTGCACGGTGCGGATCGCGGCGAGCATCTCCTCCGGCGGCGTGTCCTTGAGCAGGAACCCGCTCGCTCCGGCCTTGATGGCACGCAGGACGTACTCGTCGAGGTCGAACGTGGTCAGGATGACGATCTTCGGGATGGTGCCCTGCCGGTGGGTGTCCGGGTCGGTGAGCGCGGCCGTGGCGGCCAGGCCGTCCATCATCGGCATCCGCACGTCCATCAGGACGACGTCGACCTCGTGGGAGGTGAGCAGCCGCAGAGCCTGGGCGCCGTCCCCGGCCTCGAGCACGACCTCCAGGTCCGGCTGGGAGTTGATCACCAGCGCGAACCCCGCCCGGACGAGTTGCTGGTCGTCCACCAGGGCCACGCGGATCGGCGCGGCGGGAACGTCGGGGAAGGCGCCTTCGAGGGTCATGCGGTGGAGCCCTTCAGTGGGTTCGGATCGGATCTGGCCGGCGGCCCGATGCGTGGGGTGGGTGCCGCGCCGCCCGGTCCGGGATACGGAGCCGAGGCGGGTGGCGACGTGGGGGCGGGCCACGGGCCGCGCGCCGGGCCGGACGCCGGAGCGGGCGGCGGCGCGACGACGGGGGTGAGCGGCGCCGTCGCCGGGGTGAGCGGCGCCGTCGCCTGGCTCGGCGCCGGCCGCGGCCCGCGCCCGCCGGGCAGCGGGATCTCGGCGCGGACGCGGTACCCGCCGCCCGGGCGCGGGCCGGTGGCGAGGGTGCCACCGAGCATCGCGGTCCGCTCGCGCATGCCGAGGAGACCGTGCCCGGCGCCGTCGGTGGTGGCGGCGGCTCCGCGACCGTCGTCGTCGATCTGGAGCACGAGCCCGATCGGGGTCCACTGGACCAGGAGCGTGGCGTGCGCGCCCGGGCCGGCGTGCTTGAGGATGTTCGTCAGGGCTTCCTGGGCGATCCGGTAGACGGTGAGCCCGGCACCGGGCGGCAGCGCCCGCGCCTCGCCGACCCGGACCACCGAGACCTGCAGGCCGGTGTCCCGGACGTGCTCGGCGAGGGTGTCCAGGTCCGAGTCGTCCGGCTGCGGGATCAGGTCACCGTCACGCGGGTCGTCGCTGCGGAGCACACCGAGGATCCGGCGCATGTCCGCCAGCGCGGCGCGTCCGGTCTCGGAGATGGTCGTGAGCGCGCGGGTGGCCGCCTCGGGGTCCGCGGACGCGGCGTACCGGCCGCCGTCGGCCTGCGCGATGACCACGGAGAGCGAGTGCGCCACGATGTCATGCATCTCGCGGGCGATCCGGGCCCGCTCGGCGGCGGTCGCGATCTTGGCCTGCTGGTCGCGTTCGACCTCGAGGCGGGCGGCCCGGTCCGCCAGTGACTCGACCTGGTCCACCCGGGCCTTGCGCACCATGGCGATCGCCCAGGTGATCATCACGAGCGCGGACAGGAACGTCATCGCCGCACCGGCCACCACCAGCGAGTGCATGGGCACCTGGCCCGACGTTGCCGCGTAGTACCCGCTCAGGATGAGACACCCGAGCAGTGCCGAGCCGAGTGCGGTCCTGCGCGCCCACATGGGCCCGTAGACGGTCACCGAGTACAGCGCCACGAAGATCAGCGAGTCCGCGAAGATCAGGGGCGCACCGGCCAGGACGTGCGCCAGGGCCGCCGCGTACACCACGACCGAGGAGTGCACCGGGTGACTGCGCCGCCATCCGATGGCCACCGGCATCACCAGGGAGGCGAGGCCGCCGACGGCAGCGCCGGTGGCGGGGTACCCCATGGCCACGGCGAACGCCAGGGACGGGAGCCCCACGAACAGCAGCGCGACACCGGCGAACACGGCGTCGACCGCGTTCGGCGTGACCCGGCCGGTCCACGCCACCGGCGGCTGGGCAGGGGCACTCATGGGACCCAGCCTAGGAGTCGTCGTCGAATCGGGCGTCCCACCGGGGGCGGAATGCGGCGTCCACCCCCGGGATTACGGCGACTGCGGGCCGGATGGTCGCGGCCGGCCGGGTGAGTGCGCCGGCGGCCATGGCCGGAGTCGCCGGCGGCCGTGGTCGCCCAACTCGGTCGGGTCGTGTCGCGGTCCGTCAGAGGCGCAGGTCGCGCATCCGGGGTGCGACCTCGGCGGCCGCCTCGTCGCCGTAGGCCGCGGTGAACCGCTTGAGGAAGGTGTTGCCGAACCGGTACTCCTGGGTGCCGGTCACGGCGATCACGTAACTCGCGAGGAGCGAGCCGATCTGCGCGCAGCGCTCCAGGCTCAGACCCCAGGACAGTCCGGCCACGAAGCCGGCCCGGAACGCATCCCCCATGCCGGTCGGGTCAAGGGTGACCTCCTCGCGGGCGATCGGCACGTCGATGCGCTCGGATCCGGAGTAGATGCTCGAGCCGTCCTTGCCGCGGGTGATCACCCGGTGCTTGACCCGGTTGAGGATCTCCTCGTGGGACCAGCCGGTCTTCTGCTGGATCACCGAGTCCTCGTAGTCGTTGGAGAACAGGTACGTGGCGCCGTCGATCAGGCTCCGGATCGCGGGCCCGTCCATCCAGGCCACCTGCTGCGAGGGATCCGCGAGGAAGGGGTAGCCACGGGTGCGGCACTCCTCGGTGTGCCGCACCATCGCCTCCGGGTCGTTCGGGCCGACCATCACCAGGTCGATCCGGCCGGCCCGGGCCTCGATCGGGCGCAGTTCGATCTCCCGGGCCTCGGCCATCGCCCCGGTGTAGAAGGACCCGATCTGAGCGTTGTCGGAGTCCGTGGTGCACACGAACCGGGCGGTGTGGGCGGTCTCGGAGACCCGGACCGGCCAGGTGGCCACGCCGTGCCGGTCGAGCCAGGCCCGGTAGTCATCGAAGTCCGCGCCCACCGAGCCGACGAGCAACGGGGTCAGGCCGAGCGCGGCCAGCCCGAAGCAGATGTTCGGGGCGACGCCGCCGCGCTTGATCTCGAGCTCCTCGACGAGGAAGGACAATGAGACCTTGTCGAGCTGCTCCGCAAGCAGGGAATCGGCGAAGCGGCCGGGGAAGGTCATCAGGTGGTCCATGGCGATGGAACCGGTCACGGCGATATTCACTTGCTGAACGGTACCCGACGCGCCGGTGCGGCGCGCCACATCTCAGATGGGCCGGATCAACTCGGGGGAGTTGTTGCGCACGGAACCCACCTGGGTGCCGACCTCGTGCCAGGACACCGCCGGTGCGGGCGCGGCGAGGACGGCGAGCGCCTCGCCGGGATCGGTCACGGTCGGGTCCAGCCAGGTGGCCACGCCCGCAGGCGTCAGCATCGCGGGCTCCCGGTCGTGGATCTGCTCGAGCCCGTCGCGCGCATCGGCCGTGACGATGGTGGCGCTCAGGACCCACCTGTCCGGATCGTCGGCCGACTTCGACCGATCCGGCCACCAGGCGTACAAGCCCGCGAACGCGACCGGGGAGCCGTCGGTCGGGTGGATGTAGAACGGGGTGCGGTCCACCTTCTTCGTGCCCGGCACCGGCGTCTTGTGCCACTCGTAATAGCCGTCCGCCACCACCACGCACCGCTTGGACTCCAGCGGCTTGCGGAACGCCCTGGACTCGGCGAGCGACTCGCTGCGCGCGTTGAACATCCTGGCCCCGACGGACAGGTCCTTCGCCCACGCCGGGACCAGGCCCCACCGCGCGAGGTGCATCTCCCGACGCACCGCGGCCTCCGCGGTGCCCTGCTCGACGAGGTGTCCCTGGCCGCCTTCGACGTCCGCCGTCGCCGGCTTCGGGGCACGATCGAGGACGATCCGGATCGGATCGGTTGGAGCGACGTTGTAATTGGCCGCGACCTCGGCGGCGGCGTCGGTGACGTCCTCCACGTCGAAGGCATCGGCGAGGTCCTGGGCCTCCCGGAACGAGGCATAGCGTCCGCACATGCCCCTACTCTCGCACCGGCCACCGACGCCCGCTGGCGGCGCACCCGGGCCGTCGAGTTCAAGCCGGGTGCGAGATCAACGGTGGAGCCGGCGATCGCTCACGGGCCCCAGCCGAGGTAGGGCTCGACCACCGTCACCGACGTGATCCACACCGCGGCGGCGAGCACCGGGACCAGCAACACCCAGGACGGGTGGTCGCGGTACCAGCGCAGACCCAGCGTGAACAGCGTCACCCAGGCGACACTCAGGACGAGCGCGCCCCACACGGGCGCCACCACCCCCGCCGCGACGTAGAACGGGAGCTGCGCGACCATGAGCAGGAGCCCGAACGACGCGACGACGGTCTCGAAGGGGTGCGCGCGGCGCACCTGGACGACATCGGCCATCTCCACACGATAGTTGGCGGGGACGCTCGCCGCCCGGCAGTCTGGTCCCGGATCGGGCGCGGGGCCCGGCACGGTTCGATGGCGCGGGGAGGGCACGGTGGCGGTCGGCACCTTCACGTTCACGTCCACCTGGCACGCGGCCGCGACACCGGCGCAGGTCTGGCGAGTGCTCTCGGACGTCGCGAGGTGGCCGCAGTGGTGGCCCGGCGTGGTGGCCGCGACGGTGGTGCGCCCCGGCGACGGCGATCACCTCGGTCAGCGCACGGTGCTGACCGTGCGTGCACCGACCGGCTACCTCCTCCGGTTCGGGGTGGAGCTCACCGACGTCTCGCCGGGTGCGTTCGCGCACGCCCGGGTGGTGGGGGACCTGGCCGGTACCGGTGCCTGGTCGCTGACAGCCGAAGGCGAGGCAGTGGTGATGGCGATCGTGTGGCAGGTACGGGCCCGACGGCGGTGGATGCGTCTGGTGTCACCGCTCGCCGGGCGGTCGTTCGCTCGCGCACACGCCGCGGTGATGGCCGCGGGTCAGCGCGGTTTGCGTTCTGCCCTGGCCCGGGTCCATAGTGATGGCCCCTGATCCGGCGGGCGTGTGAGAGCGCTCTGAGTGGCGGGTTTCCGCCGAACGAACAGGTCACAAATTGGCGTCGGTTTGGTGCCCCTGGAGGCCGCGGACGCACGCCGGGAACAGAATGAGGAACGTCCCCCGCCCACGCGGCGGGTGACACGTCCGGAATCGGACCAACCACGAAGGAGTGACGTATGCGACGCATCGGTGTGGTGGCCACGGCCGCCGCGATTGGCCTCGCCCTGACCGCCTGCAGCGGCGGCGGCGACGGCGGCGGGGACGGGGGCGAAGGTGGGGGTGACGGCGGCACCGACGTCGAGGTGTTCACCTGGTGGGCCGCCGGCTCGGAACTGACCGGCCTCGAGGCGCTCGAGGCTGTCTTCACCGAGCAGCACCCGGACTTCACGTTCGTCAACGGCGCGGTGGCCGGCGGCGCCGGTTCGGCCGCGAAGGACCTGCTCCAGACCCGCCTGCAGGCGGGCGACCCGCCGGACACCTTCCAGGCACACGCGGGCGCGGAGCTGACCGACTACATCGCCGCCGGTCAGCTCGAGGACGTCTCCGACCTGTACACGGAGTTCGGCCTGACCGACGTCTTCCCGCAGGACCTGATCGACCTGCTCACGGTGGACGGGAGCATCTACTCGGTGCCCTCCAACATCCACCGCTCGAACGTGGTCTGGGCGAACCCGACCGTGCTCGAATCGGCCGGGATCGACCCGGCCGCGGTGCCGGCGGACATCGACGCCTGGATCGCCGACCTCGAGGCCGTGCAGGCCACCGGCGTCACGGCCCTCTCGGTGGCGACCACGTGGACCCAGGTCAACCTGCTCGAGACGGTCCTCATGGCCGACCTCGGTGCGGAGGCCTACATCGGCCTCTGGAACGGCGAGACCGACTGGGCGGGCGCGGACGTCACCACGGCGCTCGAGCACTTCGAGACGCTGATGAGCTTCACGAACACCGACCGGGACGGGCTCGACTGGCCCGAGGCCACCCAGATGGTCATCGACGGGACCGCCGCCTACAACGTGATGGGTGACTGGGCCGTGGCTGCGTTCGAGGAGCAGGGCGTCGAGCGAGGCACCGGCTTCGTGGACTTCCCGGTCCCCGGCAGCGACGGGCAGTTCGGCTTCCTCGCCGACTCCTTCACCCTCCCGGTCGGGGCGCCCAACCCGGATGGCGCGACGGCGTGGCTGGAGACGGTCGGCTCGCTCGAGGGCCAGGTCGCGTTCAACCAGGCGAAGGGGTCCATCCCGGCCCGGACCGACGCGGACCCGGCGGACTTCTCCGAGTATCAGCAGTCCGCGATCGAGTCCTACGCGAGCGACGCGATCGTGCCCTCGCTGGCCCACGGGGCTGCGACGCCGATCGCGTGGCTTACCGCCATCTCGGACGCCACCAGCAAGTTCACCACCGGCGGGTCCGACCTGGCGACCTACCAGGAGGAGCTGGCCGCCGCCGCCGGCTGATGCCGGGACGCGTGCCCGGGCGCCGAGACGCCCGGGCACGCGCCCGCGCCGTCCGCGTGCGCTCATGACCCGCGTCGAAGGGGAGATCCGTGAAGACCATCAAACGGTGGGGACCGCCGGTCCTGCTGCTGACCCCGTCCATGATCCTCATGGCCGTGTTCGTCTACGGCCTGATCGCCGCGAACTTCGCGACGTCGGCCACCGACAACCACACTGCGGCTCAGGCCACCGGCGTCCAGCCGACCGTGTTCGTGGGCATCGGCAACTATCTGGATCTGCTCGCCTCCGAGGCGTTCCAGCACTCCCTGAAGAACCTGCTCCTCTACACCGTCGTGTTCCTGGTCGGCACGATGGTGATCGGGTTCACGTGGGCGTGGTTGCTCGAGCGGCCGATGCGCGGTGAGGGCATCTTCCGCTCGGTCTACCTGTTCCCGATGGCCGTGTCCTTCATCGCCTCCGGGGTGGTGTGGCGGTGGCTGCTGAACTCCAACGAGGGGGAGCAGGCGCTCGGGCTGAACCGGCTGTTCCAGATGGTCGGCCTGGACTTCCTGCAGAACCCCTGGTGGAACAACATCACCTGGGGCATCGCGGCGATCGCCCTGCCGGCGATCTGGCAGCTGTCCGGCTACGTCATGGCCCTGTTCCTGGCCGGATTCCGGGGCGTGCCCGAGGAACTGCGTGAGGCCGGGCGGATGGACGGCGCCAGCGAATGGCAGGTCTACCGGCACGTGATCTTCCCGCAGCTCTCGCCGGTGGCACTGTCCGCCCTGATCATCATCGGCCACATGTCGCTGAAGGCGTTCGACCTGATCATGTCCATCTCGAAGCCGTCGAACTACCAGACCAAGGTGCCCGCGGTGGACATGTACGTGTTCAAGTCGAGCTTCGACTACGCGAACTCCGCGGCGGTCGGCGCGATCCTGCTGATCATCGTGGCGTTGCTCGTGATCCCGTACCTGATCCACACCAACCGGAAGGAGGCGAGTGGCCGATGACCACGACCACCACTCCGACCGCCCCCGGCATCGGCGACCTCGCCCCGGCACCCCGGCGCCCCAAGGGCCGGTTCTCGGCGGCCCGCACCGCTCGCTACGCGATCCTGCTGTTCTCGGTGCTGATCGTGCTGATCCCCGTGTACGTACTGCTCGTGACGAGCTTCAAGGGCCCCGGCGACGCGACACCGACCAGGGCCTGGGCGCTGCCCCAGCTGTGGATCGCCGACAACTGGATCACCGCCTGGGACACCCTCTCCCCGGCGATCGGGCGGACCCTGCAGATGGTGATCCCGGCGTCGATCATCTCGGCGTTCCTGGGCTCGATGAACGGGTTCGTGCTGTCCCGCTGGTCCTTCCGCGGGGCGAACGTGGTGTTCACGCTGATCCTGTTCGGGATGTTCATCCCCTACCAGGCGGTGATGATCCCGCTGAACCAGATCGTGCTGGACATCGGACTGCCGAACGGCGTGCCGACCCTGATCCTGCTGCACGTGATCTACGGCATCCCGATCACGACCCTGATCTTCCGCAACTACTACGAGTCCGTGCCGCACGAGCTGATCGAGGCAGCCCGGATGGACGGTGCCGGGATGCTGCGCACCTACGCGTGGGTCGTGTTGCCGATCTCCATCCCGAGCTTCGTGGTGGTGCTGATCTGGCAGTTCACGTCGGCCTGGAACGACTTCCTGTTCGCGGTGTTCTTCTCCACCCCGAACACCGGACCGGTCACGGTCGCACTGAACAACCTCGCCAACGGTGCCCAACTCCAGAACTACGGGGTGTCCATGGCCGGGGCGCTGTTCGCCTCACTTCCGACGCTGCTGGTCTACATCATCCTCGGCAAGTACTTCGTGGGTGGCTTGATGTCCGGGTCGGTGAAGGGCTAGGGACTGCCGCGGAGTACGCACGATGGCCCGCCTGATCGCCGTCGCCGAACGCGACATCGTTGGCCTCTCCGGTGAGTCCGGGGCCAACAACCTCGCGTTCGACGGCGGGGGGACAGTCTGGTGGTGCGAGGAGTGGAGTCGGCCCTGGCCCATCGAGCGCTCAGGTGCCGGAGGTTCGTGACCCACCTCACGCGATCTGACATTTGATAACGGTTTGGTTACGATGGCTCGGCTTCGTGACCGATCGACCGTGAGGAACTTCGTGCCAGCAGGCCGTCACCGTGCCGCCGGGACCCGGCGTACGCCATTGTCCCGGATACTCGGCGCCGCCACCGTGGGCGCTCTCGCGCTCGCGAGCCTCGCGGCCGCGGTTCCGGTCGGACCGGCCCTCTCGACCAGGTCGACGGCGGAGCTACCGGTGCCGTTCGACGGCACCGATGCCGCCGCGGTTCTCGACGAGCGCGCCGCGGAGGTCGCGCAGCGGTCCGAGGCACGGGAGCCGGTGCCCACGCCCACGCCCACGCCCACGCCGACGCCGACCGTTGCCGCCGAGCCGAGCGAGCCCGAGCCCGTGCCCGCGGTGACGGGCCAGTTGTGGGTGACCTCCGCCGTCAACGTGCGCTCAGGACCGTCCGCGGACGAGGAGAGGCTGACCACGCTCGCCTGGGCCGACCAGGTCGACGTGACCGGCGAGAGCGCCGACGGCTGGACCCAGGTGATCTGGGACGAGCGCGTGGCCTGGGTGAACTCGAGCTACCTCGCCGACGAGGAACCGACCGCGACGGAGCCCGAGGACCCGGGTGTCTCCGGCGCGGCGTGCGCCACCAGCCCGGGGATCGAGGCGTCGCTGGCTGCGAACGCCGCGGCCGCCTACCGCGCCGTCTGTGCCGCGTTCCCGGGCGTCGCCTCCGCCTACGGTGGCTACCGCGCCGGCGACGGCGGCGACCACGGCTCCGGCCACGCCCTCGACATCATGGTCACCGGCGCCGCGGGGTGGGAGATCGCGCGGTACCTGCAGGCGCACGCCGGCGAGCTCGGCATCACCTACCTGATCTTCGAACAGCAGATCTGGATGGCCGGCGCCGCCGCCGGCGCCTGGACGTACATGTCGGACCGCGGCAGCAGCACCGCCAACCACTACGACCACGTGCACGTCAGCACGTCCTGAGATGAGTAAGCGCGGTGCCCTGGTGCACATCCTGTTCGGGAGGTAGTTCCTGAGCGGGCTGATGTCCGGGTCGGTGAAGGGCTGAGCCGCGCCGTCGTCACCCCTTGAGCGCTCCGGCGGCGATGTTCGCGATGAAGTGGCGCTGGCCGATGATGAACACCCCGATGAGGGGTAGCACGCTGATCAGCGCGCCGGCCATGACCATCCCGTAGTCGGTCAGGTAGATGGAGTTCAGCGTCTGCAGCGCCACCTGGAGCGTCTGGCGCTGGGGGTTCACGAGCACCACCAGTGGCCAGATGTAGTCGTTCCAGGCACTGATGAAGGTGAAGATGCCGAGGAACGCCAGGCCGCCGCGCAGCATCGGCACCCCGATGGACCAGTAGCACCGGAAGAACCCGGCACCGTCGATCCGGGCGGACTCGAGGAGCTCGTCCGGGATCGAGTTCGTCGCGAACTGGCGCAGCAGGAAGATCCCGAACGCGTTCGCGGCGCCCGGGATGATGAGCGCCTGGAAGCTCCCGATCCAGCCGAGCTCGGACATGAGCACGAAACTCGGCACCAGTGAGAGGCTGCCCGGAACGAGGAACGTCGCGATCAACAGGGTGAACAGCACATTCTTGCCAGGAAAGTGGTACTTCGCGAACGTGAACGCCGCGAGCGAGTCGAAGAACATGACCAGCACCGCGAGGGCTCCGGCCACGAACACGGTGTTCAGCAGTGCCTGGATCAGGTCGACGTTCGCGAGGAGGTTCTCCACGTTCTCGGCGAGGTTCGTGCCGAACGTGAGTTTCGGCGGGAATGCGAAGATCTCCGCCGTCGTGTTCGTCGACATCGTCACGAGCCAGTAGAACGGGAACATCGAGAGCAGCACGCCGATCCAGATGCACACGTGGGTGACCACGTGTGCCAGGCGATTGCGCCGGCGGGAGTGCCGGTCGGCCCGCGCCTGCGTGGGGTCCCCCAACTGCGCGGTGGGGAGAGTGTCGTTGCTCATGCCGAAGCCCCCTTCTTCCGACCGCCACGAGGGGTGTCCCGCTCCCGGATCAGCCGCCAGTTGATGATCGCGAACACGGAGGCGATGATGAACAGCGCCCACGCGATCGCCGAGCCGTACCCGAAGTCGAACTGCGTGAACGCCTGGTTGTACTGGTAGAGGACGATCGTCATGCCGGCCTCGCCGACGCCGCCGTTGTCCCCGAGCAAGACCTGAGGCTCGGTGAACAGGCCGAGCCCGCCGACCGTCGAGGTGATCACTGTGAACAGGATGACGGGGCGCAGCATGGGCACGGTGATGGAGGAGAAGATCCGCCAGGTGTTCGCGCCGTCGACCTTCGCGGCGTCGTAGAGCTCGGTCGGTATCGCCTGCAGCCCGGCGAGGTAGATGATCGCGTTGTAGCCGGTGAACCGCCAGATCACCATGGCGGAGATGGTGACCTTGATGCCCCACTCCGACGACAGCCAGGGCACCTGATCGAGACCGATCGCGGTCAGGGCCGAGTTCACGATGCCGAAGCTGTCCGAGAAGATCGACCCGAACACGATCGCCATCGCGACCATGCTGGTGACGTTCGGCAGGAAGTAGGCGACCCGGTAGAAGCCTTTGAAGCGGATGTTCTGGTGGAGCAGGAACGCCAGTACCAGTGCCAGGAAGAGCATCGGGATCGTCGACATGAACCAGATGAGGAAGGTGTTGCCGACCGCATTCCAGAATCGCGGGTCACTCAACAGGAACTGGTACTGCGCGAGGCCGACGAATCGCATTGGAGCGATCCCGTCCCAGTCCTGGAACGAGAGGAAGATCGAGAATGCGATCGGGAAGAGCCCGAACACGAGGAAGAGCAGGTAGAACGGGGAGACCGCGAGATACTGCGGCCAGAACCGGCCGATCGCGCTGCGCCGTCGTACCACCGGAACTGGGGCGACGCCGGGCTCGGGACGGACCCTGGTGTCGGCCGCGGCCATCAGATCACCCCTCTCTTGGTGAGGTTGCGATTCGTCTGGGACACGGCGTCGTCCCAGGCACGCTCGGGGTCTTTGAGGCCGGCCTCGACGTTCGCGAGCTCGGTGGCGAAGGCGCCTGCCTGCGCCTCGTACGTGCTGACGAACGTCGTGGGGACCTGCAGGGCCGCCTCGGCGAAGAACTCGAGCGGATCCTGCTCGCCGAAGAAGCCCAGCTCGCTCGCGATGGTCCCGCTCGTGAATGATTCGGGTGCCGATGGGAACAGCTGGACCTCGTTGTAGGTCTCCGCCTGGTGCTCCGGTGTCGTGAGCCAGGTGATGAACGCGTACGCGGCCTCCGGGTCCTTGCACGTGCGCGGGATGGTGAGGAACGAGCCGCCACTGTTTCCGGGACGGACCGGTTGGGGCGCTACGCGCCACGACCCGGCGGTGTCCGGAGCAGTGTCGCCGAGGACGTTCGCCCACCACACCGCCTCGATGTGGCCGGCGGTGCGTCCGGAGGACCACGCGGCGTTCTGCTCGTTCGCGACGGGCAGCCTCGCGGTGATTCCTGCCTCGCTCGCCCGGATCGCGGTGTCCCACGCATCACGGACGGCGCTGCCGTCGGCCTCGTAGAGCGGGTTGTCGTCCCGATCGAAGTAGCGCTCGGGGGAGGCGTTGAGGAACTGGTTGAACACCATGCCCGCGGTATTGATGATCGCCACGTCGGCGTTCGCGCGAAGCTCCTGGCCGAGCTCGATCCAGCCGTCCCAGTCCGTGATGGCGGCTCCGACGGATTCGGGATCGTCCGGCAGGCCGGCATCCGCGAAGATGTCTGCCCGGTAGTAGAACCCGGTCGGCCCGGTGTCCATGGGCCAGAAGCAGAAGCGGCCGGTCGGAGTGGTGCCGAGGTTCCACTTCCACTCGAAGTAGTCGGCTGCCAGGTCCGCGGCGCCGAACTCGTTGAGGTCGATGAACTGGTCCTCGCTCGGGAAGTACAGCGCACAGTTGGAGTTGATCGCGGCGATGTCCGGGATGTACGCGCCGCCGGCGAGCGAGGTCCGTAGCTTGTTGTCGTAGCCACCACCGATGGCGTCGGCTCGCAGCCGCTTGTCGGTGCCGGGGATCTCCTGTGCCGCCTGGTCGAGCAGCACAGGGCTGACCGAGCGGTTCCAATACCAGAGCACCAACTCTTCGGGGTCTGCGGAGATCGACGTGCTCGATCCACACCCGGCCAGCGTTCCCGAGAGTGCCGCGCCGGTGACCACCCCCAACCCGCCGAGGAATCGTCGTCGGTTGAGTGCGTCCATGCGCATTCTCGCTCTCGTCGATGAGTCGAAGCACAACGTCGTCCTGCCGCTTCGTGAACGATCACGACGACTCGTGGGACCCTGACACGGGGTCATCATCGTGTCAAGGGTTCGTCAGAGTTCGAGCGCCCAGAACGGGGTTATTCACGGCGTGTCATTCGTCGTCCGGGCCACGGTCCGCGGCGCGCGTTAGGATCGCACCTGACACGATTCAGGGAGGCTGCGGTGACAGTGACGAGTGCCGATGTTGCACGCCGCGCGGGCGTGTCCCGGACGGCCGTCTCCCTGGTGCTCAACGGGCGGGGCGAGGGCAGTATCTCCGCGGCGAACCAGGCCAGGATCCACGCGGCTGCGGCCGAGCTCGGGTACCGGCCGAACGCGGCCGCGGTGAACCTGAGGCGCCGCTCGACCGCGACGGTCGGCATCGTCACCGACGAGATCACCACGAGCCCGTTCGCCGGCCCGCTGCTGCAGGGCGCCCGCGAGGTGGCCTTCGAGCGCGGCTACCTCACGATCGTGGCCGACTACGGGCTCGACGACGAGCGCGAGCACCAGATGGTCCAGGCGCTGCTCGGACGTCAGGTCGACGCGTTCCTGCACGCCGCCATGTCGATGCGCGAGATCACGCCGGACCCGGCCATGGTCGAGCTGCCCACCGTGCTCGCCAACTGCTTCGCCGCGGGCGGGCCGGCCGGAGTCATCGCCGACGAGGAGGAGGGCGGTTACCGGGCCGCTCGCGCCGTGTTCGAGCGCGGGCACCGGCGCGTCGTGATGCTGGCCGGGCGCGATGCGAGCGAGACCGAGTACATCCCGGCCACCGCGCTGCGTCGGCGCGGCTTCGAGCGCGCCGCCCTCGAGGTGGGCGCCGGCGAGGCCCGCGTGATCGACGCCGGGTGGAACATCGAGACCGGCGTGCGGCACGCGTGCGCCCTGCTGGACGCACCGGCGGCGCAGCGGCCGACGGCGTTCGTGTGCGCGCGCGACCGGGTCGCGGTCGGCGTGGTCCTCGCCGCCGCCCGGCTCGGCCTACGGGTGCCGGAGGACGTCTCCGTGGTCGGCTACGACGACGAGACGGACGTGGCCGCCGAGATGTCACCGGCGCTGACCACGATCGACCTGCCGCACCGGCGCATCGGTGAACTCGCGATGGAGCTCCTGCTCGCCACCGTGCTCGACGGCGAGCCGTTGCCCGAGGCGGACGTGCTCGTGCCCTGCGAGCTGGTGGTCAGGGACTCGGTCGGCCCAGTTCCCACACGCTGAGTTCCGGCTCGGCCGGTCCGCCCGCCGACCCACCGGCGGCCCGGATCAGCCACTGTTCGCCGGCTCCGGGGTAGGCCCGCACCGTGTGCGCGGCGCCGCCCGCGAACGCCTCCAGCACCGACCCGTCCACAAGGACCCGTGAGCGCTCACCCGCCGCGTGTGCGGGTGTGCGCCAGACCTCCCGCTCGCCCTCCGGACCCGACAGCACGACGGCGAGCGCGCCGGCGGCCGAAGCCTCCCAGGCCGGTGCGTCCACGCGGACCTCGGATCCGGCGACGACGAGCTGACTCCGGCGCAGCCCTGTCAGTTCGCGGGCGGGTGTGGATGCCACCGTGGTTCCGTCGAGCACGAGTTCGCGTGGGAACGTCAGCGCACCGGCCCACCCGGCCGCGGCGACCTCCTCCGGGGAACGTGTGCCGGACTCCCAGGTCCAGCCCCAGAGCAGGGTCCGCTCCGGGCCGGCCAGCGCCTGCGGTGCGTAGAAGTCGGGGCCCTCGTCGAGCAGATGCCCGCCGTCGGGCCTGAACCTCGGGTGCGGCCCGGTCAGGTCGAGGTCGCCCACCAGCGCGGCCACGCCGCGCAGGTGGTGGTCGTGGGCGTCGTCCCACAGCGAGAGGATCAGGACCCACCGGACCCGGCCCTCGCCGTCGGGCAGTTCGACGAGCTGCGGGCACTCCCAGATCTTGCCGGGCGCCACGTCCGCCGCGACGCCGTCGGTCCCGTCGAGCAGGTTCCCGAGCAGGTCCCAGCGGTCCAGGTCGTCCGCCGCGTACACGAGCACCACGGGGGTGCCGTCGGCGCGCCCGCCGCCCATGAGCGCGTACCGGGCGCCGCCGGCGGTGAACACGAACGGGTCGCGGATCTCCCGCAGGTCCCCGCCGGGTGCCGGTGCCACCAACTCTGTGCCCGGCGCCCAGGTGCCGTCCGCGTCGAGCCGCGCGAGGGCCACGCCTGCGTTCGCCGCGACATCGGGCACGGCCGTGTACACGAGGACCGGTTCGCCGTCGTCCATCGTTGCGACACCGCTCCACACCCCGGCCGCGTCGAGGGAGTCCGAACGGGGGGCGAGTGCCACCGGCTCGTCGCGCCAGGTGAGCAGGTCTGCGGAGGACGAGTGCCCCCAGTGGATGTTCGCGTGCACCGGGGCGTCCGGGTTGTACTGGTAGAAGACGTGCCAGCGTCCGTCCCAGTGGCCGATCCCGTTCGGGTCGTTCACCCAGCCCTGCGGCGGTCGGATGTGCAGGCGCGGGAAAGGGTCGAGCGTGGTGGAGGTGTCGGTCACTTGGAGACTCCTGCGGTCAGGCCCTCGCGCAACGGGCGCTGCCCGAACAGGAATACGACGAGGGCGGGGATCATGGACAGCACCACACCGGCGAGCACCACCGAGATGGACCCGGTGCCCATGTTGCCCTGCAGGGACACGAGTCCGAGGGGCAGGGTGAAGTTCTGCTCGCTGATGGTGAGGATGAGGGGGCGGAAGAACTCGTTCCAGTGGAAGTTGAACGCGAGGATGCCGATGATGGCCAGGCCCGGCAGGGCGAGCGGCGCGTAGATCGAGGCGAACGTGCGCCACGGTCCGGCGCCGTCGATCGAGGCCGCCTCGCCGAGCTCGACCGGTAGGCCGAGGAAGTACTGGCGCATCAGGAACGTACCGAACGCCGTCGGGATGGCGGGCAGGATCAGCGCGAGGAGCGTGTCGGATAGGCCCATGCCGCGGATGATCATGAAGACCGGCACGATCGTGACCTGGACCGGGACCATCATCGTGGCAAGCACGAGGGAGAACCACAGGCTGCGGCCGCGGAACTCCAGGCGGGCGAACGCGTACCCGGCCAGGGCCGCGGTCAGCATCTGCCCGACGGCGATGAAGCCGGTGACCAGCGCGGAGTTCAGGGTCAGCAGACCCATGTTGATCTGGGAGAAGACCTGGATGTAGGGGGTCAGGTCGGGGTCGGTCGGGATGAGCTGGGGCGGCAGTGTGAAGGACTCGGCGGGGCTGCGCAGCGACGTCGAGACGGTCCAGATCACCGGCCCGAGCGTGAGCGCCGCGGCGACCACGAGGAACGCCGTTCGGGCCACGGTCGACGGACTGGGTACGGCTCTGGTGCGGCGCCGCGGCGGGGCGGTGCTGGTGGTGCGGGCGGGCGGGGTGACGGTTGCGGTGGTCATCGTCGACCTCTCACTGGTAGAAGACGAAGCGGCGGGACAGGCGGAACTGGAGCGCGGTGACGCCCATGATCAGGAGCATCAGGACGACGCCGATCGCGCTGGCGCGGCCGAACTCGAGCTGACGGAACGCGGACTCGTAGATGACCATCACCGCGGTACGGGTGGCGTCCCCGGGACCGCCGCGGGTGAGCACGTAGGGCTGGTCGAAGATCTGCAGCGCGGAGATCACCGCCATCACGCAGGCCACCAGCATCGTGGGGGACAGCAGCGGCAGCGTGATCGAGCGCAACTGCCGCCAGCCGGTGGCGCCGTCGATGGAACTGGCCTCGTAGACCTCCGTGGGGATCGACGCGAGGCCGCCCACGAAGAGC
Source organism: Occultella kanbiaonis (assembly GCF_009708215.1). NCBI lineage: Bacteria > Bacillati > Actinomycetota > Actinomycetes > Micrococcales > Ruaniaceae > Occultella > Occultella kanbiaonis. The sequence goes on from NZ_CP046175.1 coordinate 1,537,611, forward strand.
AGGAACGTGAAGCCGAACTGCTGCCAGACGTAGACGAGGACGATCACGACCGCGGACGCCGTCGGGGACGTGAGCCACGGCACGCCGCCGATCCCGACGAGCGAGAGCAGCCAGTTCACGACGCCGAACTCCTCGTTGAACAGGTACCTCATGACGATCGAGACGCTCGCCGCGGACAGGATCAGCGGGAAGAAGAACACGGAGCGGAAGAACGTGCGCGCCCACGTGGGCATCCGTTGTGAGATCAGGACGGCCAGAGCCAGCGAGACAGCGATCTGCAGCGTCACCGCGACCACCACGAACACGAGCGTGTTGATGAAGGAGATCCGCACGGTCGGGTCGGCGACGACGTCCACGAAGTTCGTCAGCCCCACGAACTCCGGGTCGGTGATGATGTCCCACCGGAAGAACGCGAGCAGGATCGAGGCCAGGATCGGGCCGAGCGTGAAGATCCCGATGCCGATGATGGTGGGGGCCAGGAACGTCAGCACCACGACGCGCCGGCGCCAGGCCGGACCCTGGCTGCGGGGGCCGGAACCCCGGTCGACGGCGGCGCGTGCGGTGGGTAGGGCGGCGGTGGTCATGACATCCTCCTCAGGGCCTGGGTGAGGTCGCGGTCCAGGGCCGCCAGGGCGCCCGGCACGCCGGCCGCGCTGCCGCTGACGGCGGCGGAGACGTTCTTGATGAGCGCCGTCTCGACGGCCGCCTGCTGTGGTGGTGCGGGAATCGGGCTGGTGGTCGGGAACGTGTCGAGCGTGTCGTAGAAGACCTGCCAGGTCCGGGGGCCGGTGTCGGCGTAGAACGCCTCGTTGACCATGGAGCGGCGGGTCGGGGTCGTCGTCGGGCGCGGGTAGGCGAGTTCCATGGCGGGCTTGGTGGCGGAGAACTTGACCCACTCCCAGGCGGCGTCCTTACGCTCGGACGTGGCCATGATCGCGTATCCGGCCGCGCCGAACTGGTGGCGCTGGGTGCGCCACCGCGGGAAGAACTGGACGTCGAAGCCGTCGGGATCCATGCCGGCCTCGTGCAGGCCCTGCGCCCAGTACCCACCGGCGGGCGTGGTGCCGATACGTCCCGATGCGAACAGGCCGACCAGGGCGCCGCCGCCGCCCTCCTCCGGGCGGGTGCCGAGCCCTTCCGCGACGAGTTCACGCAGGTACTCGACCGACTCGGCCACGAGCGGGTCCTCCGCGTTGGACTCGAGCCACCGGTAGCCGCCGCTGCGTTGCTCGCCGGGGTAGAAGCGGTCCCAGAACCAGGCGCCGCCCGGGGCCTTCGTCTCGGTGAGGAAGCTGGTGTCGTTGACGTAGAGCCAGGGGACGAGGCCACCGAACAGCCGGTTCGTCCAGAAGTACGGCACGAAGTCGTCGGCGTTCGTGGCGCGCATCGCGCGCAACAGGTCGGTGAAGTCGTCCTTGGTCCAGTCGTCCGGCGGTCGTTCCAGGCCGGCGGAGTCCAGCGCCTCGGTGTTGAGGTACATGTTCGCGGCGTTGAAGTCGGTGGGCAGCTGGAACAGGCTGCCCTCGTACATGAACGCCTCGAGCAGGGTGGGGTGGACGTCGTCGAAGTACTCCTGCAGCTCGGCGGCGTCGCGCATGACGTAGGCGTCCAGCGGCTCGGCCATCCGGGACGCGAACAGTTGGGTGCCCTCGGTGGCCACGTTGACCACGTCCGGCGGAGTGCCGGCCGCGATCATCGTGAGGATCTTCGAGAAGAAGTCGCCCCAGTCGTTGCCCTGGATGGCCTGGATCCGCACGCGGATGTCCGGGTGGGCCTCGGTGAACGCGTCCACCAGGCTCTGCCGGGCCGCGGCGTCCTGGGACGTGCCGAGGATCGCGACCGTCAGCACGTCCTCGCCGCGGCCGGGGATGTCGCTCGCGGTCAGGCGGGGCCAGGACAGTCCGACGGTGGCGGCGCCGGCGACGCCGAGGGCGCCGAGCGCCACGCGCCGAGTGATCTCAGGTTGTCTGTGCATCATTGCTACTTCCTCTACCTGTCACGTGTCACCTAACACGTGACAGGTAGACTGCACCCCCGGTGGGTTCCGCGTCAAGGGGGAGTTCGAAGTGAACGGACTTCAGGTCGGTCCGGATGGCCTGTTGCCGCTCGGGTCCCGAACTCCCCGCCAGCAAGGACCTGGTTCCTCGCAACAGTCACGGAGGTTGGCTATCGTTGCGGGTTTAGGGCCGCTGGAGTTATCCACAGGCCTTCTCAGGCCGTGATGATTCGGCTAGGTTGTGACGCACTTCACTGTGGCAAAGGCGCGGTGCGGGGGTGATGGGGGACCCGATGGGCGAAGGGGTGGCACTCCTCGAGGAAGAGGTGCGCGAACTCATCCGCCGTCGAGGGCTTGACCCCGAGCGGGACGACGTGGGGGTGCGCGGACTGATCGCGGCCGCGGTCGCGGACTACGAGGAGCGCTCGCTGCTCGGTCTGGTGCCGCGCCTCGACGATCTCGACCTCACCACCAAGAGCCTGCACGACGTCATCAGCGGCCTCGGTCCGTTGCAGCAGTACCTCGACGATCCGGAGATCGAGGAGATCTGGATCAACGAGCCGGGCAAGGTCTTCGTCGCCCGGAGCGGTCGCGCGGAACTGACCAACACGATCCTCACCGAGGTCGCGATCCGGGACCTCGTGGAGCGGATGCTGCGGTCCTCCGGGCGCCGCCTGGACCTGAGCAACCCCTTCGTGGACGCCTCGCTGCCCGGCGGGGAGCGATTGCACGCTGTCATCCCTGATGTCACGCGTCGGCACTGGGCGATCAACATCCGCAAGTACGTGGTCCGGGCCAAGCGGGTCGCCGACCTCGTCTCACTCGGCTCGCTCACGGCGGAGGCGGCCACCTTCCTGGAGGCCGCCGTGGTGTCCGGCCTGAACATCCTCGTGTCCGGCGCCACCCAGGCGGGCAAGACGACCATGGTGAACGCCCTCGCCGGTGCGATCCCCTCGAACGAGCATGTCATTACCTGTGAGGAGGTCTTCGAGCTCCAACTCGCGGCCAGGGACGTGGTCGCGATGCAGTGCCGTCAGGCCAACCTCGAGGGCACGGGGGAGATCCCGCTGCGCCGGCTGGTGAAGGAGGCGCTCCGCATGCGGCCCGACCGGCTGATCATCGGGGAGGTCCGCGAGGCGGAGGCTCTCGACCTGCTCATCGCTCTCAACGCCGGGATCCCGGGGATGTGCACGATCCACGCGAACTCGGCGCGGGAGGCGGTGGTCAAGATGACGACCCTCCCGCTGCTGGCCGGGGAGAACGTGTCCGACCGCTTCGTGGTGCCCACAGTCGCTGCCGCCGTCGACCTCGTCGTGCACCTCGACCTCGACTCCCGGGGACGCCGTCGGGTTCAGGAGATCATCGGACTGTCGGGCCGGTCGGAGGGCGGGATCATCGAGATCACCACTCTGTTCGAGCGGCGCGACGCCGAACTCACCCGGGCCAGTGGCTTCCCGCCGCATGAGGAGCGATTCACACGGGCCGGATTCCGGCTGCAGGAACTCCTGGCGGCGGGCTGAGGGAATGGGCACGGTCGCGGGTCTGCTGCTCGGGGTGGGCCTGCTGTGCATCTGGTGGTCGTTCTGGCCCCAGCAGCCGCGCCAACAGCGATCGACTCAGCGTGGTGAGCGCACCCAGGATCTGCTGGTCCAGGCAGGAATGCCGGGGGTGCGCCCGGCCGCCTTCTACGGCACCAGCGTCGCGATCGGACTGGTCACGTTCGTGGTCGCGGCCGCCATGACCGCTTCGCCGACGATCGCGGCAAGCTTCGCGGTGCTGGTCGCGCTCGCCCCGGGCGCGTATGTGCGCTCCCGCGCCCGAAGGCGACGTACCGAACTGCGTGAGCTCTGGCCCGAGGTGGTCGATGACCTGAACTCGGGGATCCGCGCCGGCATGTCGCTGCCCGAGGCGCTGATCAGCCTCTCCGAGCGGGGTCCGGAACCGATGCGGGCCGAGTTCCGGGCGTTCGCGGACGACTACCGGGCCACCGGCAGGTTCTCGGACGCGCTCGACCGGCTCAAGGCTCGCCTCGCCGACCCGGTCGCGGACCGCCTGATCGAGGCGCTGCGGCTGACCAGGGACGTGGGCGGCACCGATCTCGGCCGGCTGTTGCGGACGCTCTCCGCGTTCCTGCGCGACGACCTGCGCGCCCGCGGTGAACTCGAGGCGCGTCAGTCCTGGACCGTGAACGGAGCACGGCTCGCGGCGGGGGCGCCCTGGCTGGTGCTCGCCCTGCTCAGCACCCGCCCGGAGACAGCCGCCGCGTTCAATACGGCCGTCGGCGCGGCGGTACTGCTGTGCGGCGCTGCCGCGTCCGCGGCCGCCTACCTGCTGATGGTCCGGATCGGGCGACTGCCCGAGGACGTGCGGGTGCTTCGATGAGTCTCGAGAACCCCGCGCTGACCGGAGCCGCACTGGGACTGATGTTCGGCGTGGGGCTCTGCCTCGTCCTCTGGCGCGTGTCCGCTCGTCGGGTCCGCCTGATCGACCGTGTTTCGCCGTATCTGCGCGACCGCCCGACGACCTCCCGCCTGCTCGTGACGCAGCAACCGATCACGCCGTTCCCGACCTTGGAGCGGCTCCTGCGCCCCGTCGTGGCCGATGCCGCCCGGCTCCTCGAGCGTCTCGGTAGTTCCTCGGTGGGGATCCGTGGCCGCCTCGTCCGCGCCGGTTCATCCGCAACTGTGGAGCAGTTCCGCACGGAGCAGGTCATCTGGGCCGCGCTCGGCCTCACCGCCGGACTGGTCGCGGCGCTCGTGCTCGGGGTCGCCCGCGGGGCTGGGATCGTGCCGCTGACCGTCCTGGTCCTGCTCTGCGGGATCGGCGGGGCACTGGCTCGCGACCAGTGGCTGAGCCAACAGGTGAGTGCGCGTGAGCGCCGGATGATCGCGGAGTTCCCGACCGTGGCGGAGTTGCTCGCGCTCGCTGTCGGCGCGGGGGAGGCACCGGTGGCAGCCCTTGACCGCGTGTCGCGCACCACCACCGGCGCGCTCTCCGGAGAGATCGGACGCACGCTGGCGGAGGTGAGGTCCGGCATCCCGCTCACGCAGGCGTTGGACCGGATGTCGGGGCGCGTCGCCCTGCCGAGCATCTCCCGGTTCACCGAGGGGGTCGCCACTGCCGTCGAGCGGGGCACACCGCTCGCGGACGTGCTGCGCGCCCAGGCCCAGGATGCCCGAGAGGTGGGCCAGCGGGCGCTGATGGAGGAGGGCGGCAAGCGGGAGATCCTCATGATGATCCCGGTCGTCTTCGTGTTGTTGCCAACGAGTGTTCTGTTCGCGGTCTTCCCCGGGATATCCGTCCTGCGGGTGGGCCTGTAGACGAAGGGTGAATGATGAGAAGCTGGTCGAACGAATTGCGACGGCGCCTGCGTGCCGACGGCGACCGGGGCGACGTGCCGGGGTGGGTCCTGGTCACGCTCATGACGGCCGGACTGGTGGTCCTGATCTGGGCGCTGGCGGGCGAGGCGCTCACCCAGGTGTTCAACACCGCCATGGAGCGCGTGCTCGGCGCATGAGGTCCGAGCGGGGCTCCGCCGTCGTGGACTTCCTGCTGGTCTCCCTGCTGGTGACGATGCTGGTCCTGGGTGTGGTGCAGTTGGCGCTCACCCTGCACGTCCGCAACGTCCTGATCGACAGCGCTTCGGAGGGAGCCCGGTACGCGGCCCTGGACGGGAGTTCGCTGGCGGCCGGGCAGCAGCGGACCGCCGACCTGATCACCTCCACGCTGCCTGCCGTGTACGCGGAGAATCTTGCCGCCGGATACGTCACCTATGCGGGCGCGACGCTGGTGGAGGTACGGGTGAGTGCACCGATCCCGGTCCTCGGCCTGCTCGGGCCGTCCGGCGTGGTGAACGTGACCGGAAGGGCGGTCCAGGAGTGAGGCTCGCGGCGTGGCTCCGGGTCCGGCTCGATCGGGCCGGCGCGGCCGAACGCGGCAGCGCGGTCGTGGAGTTCCTTGGCATCTCCCTGCTGGTGCTGGTGCCGATCGTCTATCTGATCATCACCCTCGGCCGGATCGAGGCGGCCAGTTTCGCGGCCGAGGGCGCGGCACGCGATGCCGGCCGGTTGATCGCGGATGCCGAGACCATGGAGGAGGGCCTCGCGCTGGCGGCGCTCGCCGTCGAGCTCGCGTTCGCGGACCAGGGGATCACGGTCGACGGCGGCGAGGCTTTGACCGTGACCTGTGCCGAGGATCCCTGCCTGAGCCCGGGTGCCTACATCCACCTCAGGGTCGACACCACCGTCGGACTGCCGGGGGCGCCGAGTTTCATGGCCGACGCGCTTCCGATGGAGGTCGCGATCGAGGCGGAGGCCATGACCGCCGTGGACACCTACCGGGAGCAGCCGTGACGAGCATGGGCGCCCGTCTGCGCGAACGCCGCGAGGACGGGCAGATCCTGCTGCTGTCCCTGGTGTACGGGCTGGTCACGCTCGCGCTGGTGATGGTGGTCGCCTCGGTCGCCTCGGTGTACCTGGAGCGCAAACGCCTGCTGTCCCTGGCCGACGCACTCGCTGCCGACGCCGCCGACTCGGTGGACGAGGCGCAGTTCTACACGGGCGACCGTGGCTCCGTGGTGGACCTGCCGCTCTCGGACGAGTCCGTGCGGTCCGCCGTCGAGGAGTACCTGCGGGCTGCGCCGGCCGGCGTCACGGACGAGTTCGAGGCCCTCGCCGTCATCGATCCGACCGGGAGTCCCGACGGCGATATCGCCGAGGTCAGCCTCGGCGCCGTGAGCCGGCCACCGCTCGTGCCCTGGGTCCTGATCCCCTGGTCGGACGGCATCGTCATCGAGGTCACCGCACACGCCGAGGCCGGCTGAGGGCCGTTGACCGCTCCGTGCGATCTGGTCAACGTCTAGATATGCTCGGGTCATGACCGGATACCACCACGGCGACCTGCCCCGACAGTTGCTCGCGGACGCCGCCGCGATGGCGGCGGAGATGGGGCCGGAAGCCATCACGCTGCGGGAACTCGCACGTCGCTCCGAGGTGTCGCACTCGGCGCCGGTGCATCACTTCGGCACCCGGCAGGGTCTGCTCACCGCGTTGGCCGTCCAGGGCTTCCTGGCGTTGAACGACACCCTGTCGGCGCATCGGGACGACATCTTTGAGATGGGCGTGGCCTACGTGACCTGGGCCCTCGAACATCCCGGTCACTATGCGGTGATGTGGCAGCCGCGGCTGCTCAGTGGTTCGAGTGAGGACCTGGTGGACGCGCGTGACCGGGCCTGGACCCTGCTCTTCGCGACCGTTGCCGAGAACGCTCCCGGCGACAGCGAGGAGCCTGACGAGGGGACGGATGCCTATGCCGCGTTCGCGATCGTCCACGGTCTGGCTGGCCTATGGCTCAGCGGGGCACTGCCCTACCCGGAGGATCCGACCGCACGGGCTCGGCAGGTGGTCCGGCGCCTTGGCCTTGATCGCCCCTGACTTGACACGGCGACGGCGAGTTCTTGACGCCATCGAGGAGGACTGGCGCGTCAGGCGGTCAAAGAGGGAGACCTTGCCCACAAACGGCCCACGCTCATGCGCTACTTGAACCGTCACGCGTCTACCCTTGATTGCGTGGGCATTCGTCCCGCTGCAGGTGCCCGAGGGTGTGCTCTGAAGACTCGCCACCGAAACGGAGCAACCATGCGTTACCTGAACTGGTTCGTCGACGCGATCATCCCGTCCGCCGAACGATCCGAACATGTCGACCGTTTGCCGCTGTTCTTCAAGCAGTTCTGAGCAGTCCGGTCATTGGAAGCCCCGACGCACCCGAAGGTGCGCGGGGCTTCGGCCGTTCAGGGGTGCGGGTCTGAGCAGCCGGGGTCACGGTGCGTGCTCCGGTCAGCGCTGCTGACCCGCGGGCGCAGGCTCGACGAGTCGTGCCAACAACTCCGTGAGCAGTCGCTCGGCGAGCGCTGGCGGGGTGATCTCGATGATCGCCAACAGCGGGGCCAGCGCGTCCGGGAGCGCACCCTCGGCTCCGATGCCGAAGCCGGCCAGGATCATGGCGGCGGTGTCGGAGTCGAGGGGACCGGTGAGCGGCGGCAGCTGACCGAGCAGCGCAGTGGCATCGACGTGCGGGACGCCGCGCACGGCGTCGGCTCCGGCGGCCAGCGCCGCGAGCAGGTCCGGTAGGACCCGCTCGGTGACCGGGGTGATGGTGAGGTGCGTCGTCGAACCGATCGCGCCGTTCGCAGGCTGCAGCTGGAGCGTGAAACCGAGGCCGCGCACGGCGTCCGCCCAGTGGTGCGGGTCGACGCGGGCGGCGGCGGGCACCGCCGGGTCGGCGGCGACCGCCAGGAGCGGGCCGACCGGATCTCCGAGCACCCGCAGCCCTTCGATCCCCGCGATCGCGTCGAGGACGGCATCGGTCGAACGTCGGGTCGAGTCGACGAGTGCCTGGAAGCCAGGCAGCCCGAGCGCGCGGGTGATCGCCCAGGCGGCAGCGAGAGGGCCGGCGGACCGGGAGCCGAGGATCGTCGGATTGACCACCGGGTACCCAGGCCACCGGGTGGTGGCGAAGTACTGCAGGCGCTGTCGGTCCCGGCCACGCTGCAGCAGCACCGAGGCGCCCTTCGGCGCGTAGCCGTATTTGTGCAGGTCCGCGCTCACGCTCGTGACTCCGGGGACGGCGAAGTCCCAGGCCGGCAGGTCCGGCCAGAACGGCAGCACGAGCCCGCCGATGCAGGCGTCGACGTGCACGTCGATGCCCCGGGCGGCCGCGAGCGCGGCGACCGGTGCGATCGGGTCGAGCCCGGCGACCGGGTACGAGGGCGCCGAGACCACGACCAGGGCCACTTCCGCCCCGAGCCGCGCCTCGAGGTCGCCGACCGCCACCACACCTTCGCTGGAGACCGGGACCAGGTCGAGGGTCAGCCCGAAGTAGTGGGCGGCCTTGTGGAACGCGGCGTGGGCGGTGGCGGGCATCACCAGCCGCGGCGTGCCCGTCCCGCCGGCGGCCACCCAGGCGTCCCGGGCGGTCTTGACGGCCAGCAGGCACGACTCGGTGCCTCCGGTCGTGACGGTGCCCACGACGTCGGCGTCGCCGTGCAGCAGGTCGCGCACGAACGCGATGACGTCGCGTTCGAGCGCCGCCACCGAACCGAACGTCGTCGGGTCGAGTCCGTTGACGGGCTGCATCAGGCGCGTGGCATCGGCGGCGAGGTCGTCGAGTTCGGCGAGCCCGGGGTCGTAGACGTAGGAGAGCACGCGTCCACCGTGCGTCGGGGCGTCGTGCTCACGCAGCGCGCGCAACTGCTCGAGGATGATTGCCGGCTCCTCGGCGAAGGTGCTCATGCGGTGGGGGCTCCGTTCCCAGCGGCGGGCTCGGAGTCCACGCGGCGCGTGCGCTCGTCGATGTCGGACCTGCGCAGCGGGTAGCCCGCGAGCGAGAGGAGACTACCGAACATCAGCGCCGCCGGGATGGCACTGAAACTCACGATGATGCCGACGGTCGCGCTCTCGGGCTGGGTCGCCGTCTGTCCGGCGACGGTCGGGATGAATCCGGTGACGGCGAGCACGATCGACAGGATGGTGCCGCCGAACGCGAGCCCGGCGGTCTCACCGGCGGTCCAGACGCCACTGAACGTGCCGGCTCGGCCGGGTCCGTTCCGCGCCGCGTCGTGGGCGACCGTGTCCGGCAGCATCGCCAGGGGTAGCGACTGCAGGCCTGCGTACGCCGCGCCGGCGAGCGCGACCGGCGCGTAGAGCCACGGCCCCGGGAACCAGATGAGCAGGATGAGCGACAGTGCCGCGACGGCGAACACGACCGTCGCGATCCGCAGTGCCCGCTCCTTGCCGATGCGGCGCGAGAGCGCCGCCCACAGCGGCGTGACGAGGAGAGCTGGGGCGATGAGCGACAGGAACAGGACGATTACCCCGGTACCGAGGATCTCGGCGGCCACATAGGCGACACCCGCGAGCATGAGCCCGATCGCGAGCGCTTGGACGACGAACGTGACGAGCAGCGCGCGGTAGGGCTGACTGCTGCGCACCGCCGACCAGCCGCGCCGGTAGTGCATGCCGAGTCCCACCTTCGAGGCGGCGGTACCGTCCTCCGGCTCGGTCGCGCCCATCGGCCTTGAGGTGCCGCGTGCGCTGCGCTCCACCGTCGAGGCGACGAGGAACGCGATTCCGAAGACGAGTCCCGCGACGCCCGCCATCACGAGGTAGCCGAGGTACTCGGTTCCGCCGCCCGCGGTGACGAGCCCGACGATCTCGGTCGCCCCGCCGCCGAAGGCGAGGATGGCGAGGGCGAGCACGATCACGCGCGCCGAGATCAGCCGGGTGCGGTCGTCGTAGCCGTCCACGAGCTCGGCCGGAAGGGCGATGTAGGGCACCTGGAAGAAGCTGAACGCCGTGGCTGCGAGCAGGAACCCGATGAGCACCCACGCGGCTGACGCGAGCTCAGACAGGCCCGGCGGGACCGCGAAGGTGAGCACGAAGAACACCGGCAGTCCGATGGCGCCGAGCACCATGAAGCCGCGACGCGCCCCGGTGCGGGCAAGGCTGCGATCGCTGCGCGCGCCGATCCACGGGTCGATGATCACGTCCCAGATCTTCGACACCGTGAACGCGGCACCGGCGAAGGCGGGGTTCACGCCGAGGGTGTTGGTCATGTAGATGAGCAGCACCAGGCCGGGCAGGGTGCCGAAGCCCCCGGTCCCGACCGAGCCGATCGCATAGCGGACGACGGTGCCACGTCCCAGGGTGCGTGCGGGCGAGACCATGATCCGAACCCTAGAGGCAACGGTCCCTTGAACTTGCCGATCTCGGCACCCACCTGGCCGGTGTCCAGCACGTTCGACGCCCGCCGCACCCTGGGCGCGGCGGGCGTCGTCGACGGCCCGGCGGGTCCGTGCCCCGCCGGCCGGGACTGCTACAGCACAGCCTGCAGGAACGCCTGGGTGCGCTCGTTCTCCGGGGCGGTGAACATGACGTCGGGGGAGGCCTCCTCGACGATGCTGCCGCCGTCGAACATCAGCACCCGGTGTGAGACGTCCTGAGCGAACTGCATCTCGTGGGTGACGATCAGCATCGTGATGTCGGTGCTCTTGGCGACGTCTCGCAACACTCCGAGGACCTCGCCGACCAGCTCCGGGTCCAGGGCCGAGGTGACCTCGTCCAGCAGCAGGATCTCGGGGTCCATGGCCAGCGCACGGGCGATCGCCACCCGCTGCTGCTGTCCGCCCGAGAGGCGCGTGGGGTGCTCGTCGGCCTTGTCCGCGAGCCCGACCTGGTCCAGTAGTTCCAGCCCGCGGGCGCGGGCCTGGTCCTGGGACCTGCCGAGCACGTGCACCGGGGCCTCGGTGATGTTCTCCAGCACGGACATGTTCGGGAACAGGTTGAACTGCTGGAACACCATCCCGATCTTCTGGGTGGTCCGCGCGATGTCCTTCGGACGGCGTTCCACCCGGCGACCGTTCACCTCCATGTGGGTGAGGGGCTCACCGTCGACGAAGATGTACCCGCCGGTGAGGTGCTCGAGCGTCATCACCAGGCGCAGGATCGTGGTCTTGCCCGATCCGGACGGCCCGATCAGGGTGACCCGCTCACCGCGCTGGACGTCGAAGTTCAGGTCGTCCAGCACGGTGTGGTCGCCGAACTTCTTGACCACGTTCTCGAAGCGGATCGCCGGTTGTCCGGCGACCGCGGTGGAATCAGTAGGTGGCAAGGCGCTTCTCCATTCTGCGCAGCAGGACCGAGATCGGGTAGCTGGCGGCCAGGAAGATCAGGCCGGCCATCGTGATCGACTCGGTGTAGACAAAGGTTCGCGATCCGTAGTTCTCGGCCTGCCGCACCATGTCCACCACGAAGATGACGGTGAGGTAGGGGGTGTCCTTGAGCATCGAGATCACCCAGGTGCCCAGGGCCGGCAACGTGGTCCGGAGGGCCTGGGGGATGACCACCTTGCGCCAGGTGCGCGCGGGGGACAGGGACAGGGCCTTCGCGGCTTCCCACTGGCCCTTCGGTACGGCGTCGATCCCGGAGCGGTACACCTCGGCCATGTAACTGGCGTAGTGCACGCCCAGCACGATCACACCTAGCGTCATGCCGTCGACAGACGTGAACGTGTAGAAGACGAACAGCAGTTGGATGACGATGGGTGTCATCCGGATGAACTCCATGATCGCGTGCACCGGCGCGGCGATGAACGCCGGCGCGGTGCGGCGCACGATCGCGACGATCAGGCCGAGCACGGCGGCGATCGCCGAGCCGATCACGGTCGCGACGAGAGTGACCTTGACGAAGGCCACGAGCAGTTCGGGGAGCACCTCGATGGCGCGGTCCCAACTCCACCAGTCCATCAGGCGACCCCCGCTCCGCTGCTACCCGCGTTCGCGGCCGGCTTCGGGTCCGCCGTCGCCTTGTCGGTGATACGCACGCTGAACAGGCCGCCCTTCGGCGGACCCTGGCCGAGTCGGCGCTTCGCGTGGCGCTCGAGCGCGTTCGCGCCGAGCACCATGGCATAGGAGATCAGGAAGTAGATGATCATGCCGACGCCGTAGGCGAAGAACGTGTTGCCGGTCTCCTGGCGCAGTTGGTCGGTCTCCCAGGTGAGGTCGTGCATGAGGATGATGTAGGCGACGGCGGTGCCCTTGAGGAGCATCACGGCCAGGTTCGCGAGCGAGGGGATCATGATCGCCCAGGCCTGCGGCCAGATGATCTTGCGGAGCTTGCGCACCGGGCTCAGCGAGAGCGCGGTCGCGGCCTCCCATTGGCCCTTGGGCACGGAGTTGATCGAGCCGCGGACCACCTCTGCGGCGTAGGCGCCGTAGTTGAGGCCGAGAGCCAGCACGCCGCAGAGCAGTGCGTCCAGCTTGATGCCGAAGAGTGGCATGACGTAGAAGAACCAGAACAGCTGCACCAGCAGCGAGGTGCCGCGGAAGAACTCGATGAGGACCCGGGCGGGCACCCGCGCCGGCCAGCGCGGACTCCGTGCCGCCAGGCCGAGGACGATGGCGATGACGAACGCGAGCACGACGCCCCCGACCGTGAGCTGCAGCGTGATGAACACGCCGCTGCGCAGGTCGGGGAGCGCCGCGATCAGCGCATCGATGTTGTCATTCATAGGCTGGCTGAATCAGCCGATGTCGCCCGCGCAGAACTGCTCGGTCGTGATCTCACCGGTGGGGCGCTCCTCGGCGGTGAAGCCGAAGTCGCCGACGACCTCGAGGTAGGAGGCCTCGTCACCGACGATGCCCGCGAGCTGCTCGTTGTAGGCGTCCCGCAGATCGGTGTCGGACGGCCGGAAGACGGTGCCACCGGCACCCACCTGATCGACGCCGTCGATGTTCGCGACGAAGGACTCGGTGACCTCGACCGGGGCGTCCGGGTTGTTGTCGGCCATCCAGTTGAGCGAGATGCCGGTGAGGGCGAAGACGTCGGCGCGGCCGTTGACCACGGCGTCCAAGCCGTCCTGCGGGTTCCCGACCTCCATCGCGGAGATGCCGAGGTCGGTCGCGTAGGTGGCCTCGATGGCGCCGGTCAGGGCGGCCACCTGAACGCCGGAGTCGACGATCGACTGCATGTCGGTCAGACCCTCCGGGTTGCCCTCGGGGACCATCAGCGCGGTCGTGTACATGAACTCCGGGTCGGAGAAGATGGCCTGCTCGCAGCGCTCGGGCAGGATCGACATTCCGGCGGCGATCACGTCGAACCGGCCCGCGTTCAGACCCTGGATCAGCTGGCCGAACTCGGCCTGGACGCCCTCGACGTTCTCGATGCCCAGCTCGTTCCAGATCCGCTCCTGCAGCGCGACGGTGGCGCCGGTGAGCTCGCCGCCCTCCTCGAAGCTGTACGGGGCCTCGCCGGCGAACCCGACGGTGATCGTGCCCTCCTCCTGCAACTGCTCGAGGGTCAGCGCCTCGCCGCTGCTGCCGCCGGTACTGCCGCCGGTCTCTCCTCCGTCGTCGCCGCCACCTCCGCAGGCGGCAAGCCCGAGTGCGACGGCTCCCGCAGTCGCGAACATCGCGGCCTTGCGGCGCGAAGTGAATGTCATCATGGTCCCTTCGGTTGGACGAGGCATAGCCTCCCGGCGGCGCGACCACTGGGGCGCGCGGCACCGGACGGGTCACCCCGACGGTCATGGTGTCGATCCACCGTAGGCGGGTCCCCGAGGGGCTACAAACGCCGAATTCGGCCATTTTCCGGCCCTCGAACGGTCCGACGACGATTTGCTCTCAGCCGCAGGCTGATGCGCCTGAGAGCAAACCGCACCACCGTCGATCCGGGCCGGATCCCGGCCGGATTCGATGCCGTTCATTGTTACTCTGTTGAGACAACCTCCACATTTTCAATACCCTTTGGAGGGTAAAACTTTGCCGAGACATGGGCTGGTCGGTGGTGGTCGGAGCCCGCGACCGGTGGCAGGATCGGCACATGGACCTCCACCTGACCGGCGACGCGGACGCCGACACCCTGCTCTCCTCCGATCCCCTCGCGCTCCTGATCGGCATGCTTCTGGACCAGCAGGTGGCGATGGAGACCGCGTTCATCGGGCCGCGCAAGATCGCCGAGCGAGTGGGCGGTATCGACGCCGCCACGATCGCCGGCATGGACCCCGAGGAGTTCTCGGCGCTGTGCGCCACACCCCCGGCAGTGCACCGGTTCCCTGGCTCGATGGCCGGGCGGATCCAGGCCCTGTGTGCCGCGATCGTGACCGACTACGACGGCGACGCGGCCCGGATCTGGACGGCCGGCGAGCCGGACGGCGCCGAGGTGCTGCGCCGACTGAAGTCGTTGCCCGGTTTTGGCGAGCAGAAGGCGAAGATCTTCCTTGCTCTGCTCGGCAAGCAGGCGGGCCTGGCGGCGGCGGGCTGGCGGGAGTCCGCCGGCGCCTACGGCGAGGCCGGCTCGTTCCGCTCGATCGCCGACGTCGTGGACCCCGAGTCGCTGCTCAAGGTCCGCGAGACCAAGCGCGCCGCGAAGGCGGCGGCGAAGGCCGCCAAGGGCTGAGACCGGCGGGCCCGAGGGCCGGACCGGTCGGGCCGCGGCGGCAGGCTCCGTAACCGGTCCGGGCATGGTCCGGCGGCACCACCGCCACGGGCGCGGCCTCGTCGTTCCCTGGCCGTTCCATGCCTGTTCGCGGACCATCGGTTGACCCGGACCGGTGCGGCGGGTCGCGCCGCGGAACTGTCGCCAGCATCACAAGAACCCGAACACGAAACGATTCGACTTCGGCCCTTCGAGCGCCGACAATGGAGACTGCCGAGGGTCTGTTCCCGGCCGCCCGACCATCCCTCCGCCCCACGGGAATCCTCGATTGACTGCTGACACCTCGCCCTCGCGCGTCCACGCGCCGACGCCCAGCGCTCCCTCCTCCGACGACTTGATCGACACGACCATGCCCGCCGACCAGCTCGCCCCCGCCGTCGCCACCGTCCCGCCGGTGCCGCCGGTCCCGGCCGACCCCGGCACGCCCGTCGCGGCCACGGCCAGGCGGCGCGCCCCGGTGAAGCTGATCCTGCTGCTCGGGGCCATGTCCGCGCTCGGGGCCCTGACCACGGACATGTACCTGCCGTCGCTGCCGGAGGTGGTCACTGACCTCGCCGCTGGCACGGCGTCGGTGCAGTTCACGATCACCGCGACGCTCATCGGTGGCGCGCTCGGACAACTGCTCATCGGCCCGCTATCGGACCGGTACGGGCGCCGGCTGCCGGTGCTGGTCGGCCTCGTGGTGCACGTGGTGGCGTCGCTGCTGTGTCTGCTGGTCGCGGACGTCGCGCCGCTGATCGTGCTGCGGACGATCCAGGGCATGGGCAACGCCGCCGCTGGGGTGGTGGCCGTAGCCGTGATCCGGGACCGGCTCTCCGGCGCCGAGGCCTCCGCCGTGCTGTCCCGGCTGATGCTGGTGATCGGGATCGCCCCGCTGCTGGCCCCCACCATCGGCGGCATCATCGCCTCGATCTGGGACTGGAAGATGGTGTTCGCCGCGCTCGCCCTGTACGGCGTGATCCTGTTCTTCATCGTGGCGCGGTTCCTGCCGGAGTCGCTGCCCAAGGAGCTGCGCTCCACCAGTACCCGGGCGGTGATGGGCTCCTACGGGGTGCTCCTGAAGGACCGGCAGTTCGTGGCCCTCGCGCTGCTGCCCGGCCTGGGCATGGCGGCACTGTTCGCCTACGTCTCCGGCTCACCGTTCGTGATCCGCGAGGGGTACGGCCTCAGCGAGCACCAGTTCTCCCTCCTGTTCGCGGTCAATGGCATCGGCCTCGTGCTCGGCGCGCAGGTCAACGCCGCGCTCGTGCGCCGGTTCGCGCCGATCCGGATCATGCGTCTCGCGTTGCCGATAGCCACGTTCTTCGCCGTGGTGCTGCTCGTCGTCGGGGTGACCGGCTTCGGCGGGCTGGTCGGCCTGTGCATCCCGCTCTGGCTGATGCTCGCGGTGAACTCGCTGGTGCCCCCGAACGCCTCCGCGCTGGCGCTGACCCGGCACGGCGAGCGGGCCGGCGCCGCCGCGGCCATGATCGGCTGCGCCCAGTCCGGCGTGGCCGGCCTGGTGGCCCCGCTGGTGGGCATGCTCGGCGGCACCGCTGCCGCGATGAGCATCGTGATCGTGGCCGCCATGCTCGCCTCGCTCGCGGTGCTCGCGTTCGGCACCCCGGCGTACCGCCGCGGCGGCTGGACCGCCTGAGCGGCCCGAGCAAGCACCGACGACGGCGGCGCTCACCTCGCGAGGTGAGCGCCGCCGTCGTCCATGCTTGTCCTGCCGACGATCAGATGATGTCGCGCCCCTCACGACGGGCGTCGAGCCACTCCTTGACGAAGGCTCGGGCGATGACGAAAAGGACCACGGCGACGATCACGGGCCATATCAGGACGTAGGCCGTCAGGGCGATGGTGGAAACGGACATCTGACTCTCCTCTCGATCGGGTGGTTCAGCGGGCGCCGGCGGCGACCGGTTCGTCGTCGGGGCTGTCGTCGAAGTCGCCGACGCGTTGTTTGATCAGCGCGAAGTCGAAACGTTCCCGGTTGCGCATGGTGATCGCGGTGCAGACGATCGTCGAGACCGAGTATGCGACCAGTGAGGCGGTCAGCGTCGTGTACTCGTGCAGCGTTCCGATGGCGAACGGTGCCGCGGCGAGTGCTGCCACGGCGCCGGCGATCCGGCCGACCCGGGCGCCGAAGAACCCGAAGGTCATCAGCCCGATCACCACGCCCACGCCGATCACGGCCAGCACGTCCACGACGATGCCGACTGCGCCGTCGAGCGGCACCAGCGAGAACCGGACCGGAAGGAACACGGCCAGCGCGGCGACCACCGAGATGGTGAACGCCTTGTTGGTGACGCGGTCCCAGTAGAAGCTGGCGATCACGGGGAACACGAGCGCGCCCCAAAGAGCGCCGACGAACACGAGCAGGTCCAGGATGCTCAGCTGCAGGCTCGCGAAGGCGACGGCCGCGGCCGTCGCCACGATCATCGTGATCCGGCCGATCAGCAGCATCGTCTTCGGGTTCGCGTTCTCCTTGCCGACCGTCTGGCCGTAGCCGTCCGTCATCACGATCGAGGAGAGGGCGGCCAGGTCGGAGTCGGCCGTCGAGGAGAGCGCCCCGATGATCATCACGAAGAACAGCACCAGCAGCGCCGGCGTCAGGTAGGTCGCCGCCATCTGCGGCACCAGGTTGTTGACGTCCCCGCCGGCGGGCTCGATGCCGAGGTACAGGGCCAGGACACCGAGCATCCCGACGCCGATCACCATGGCGCCGTAGCCGAAGGTGGCGGTGACGAACGTCTTCTTGATCAGGTCCTCACGGACCGCGAACAACCGCTGGGCGATGGTCTGGTTACCGATCGCGTAGGCGAGCACCGCCGCGATGTACGGGGCGCCCTGGTTCAGGAACGCGTCGCTGGAGAAGAAGTTGCCCTGCTGCGGTGTCAGGTTGGCCGCGCCGGTCTCGAACGCCGCGGGGAAGTCGGCCGCGAAGAAGATGGCCGGCACGATGATGACCACCGCGCCCAGCATCGCAACCACCTGCACGAAGTCGGTCAGCACCGACGCCCGGAAGCCGGACCAGAGGGTGTACAGCAGCACCCCGCCGGCCACGGCGATCACGCCCTGGAAGAACGAGAACGGGGACAGCAGGCTGATCAGCGCGCCACCGGCGATGAAGTTCGACATGAGGCTGATCACCGAACCGACCACGTTCGAGCCGGCCAGCATCACCTGGCTGGAGCGGCCGTGCCGGGCGTACATCACCTCGGCGAGGGTGTGGGCCTTCGGGGCCACCGCGCGGATCCGGCGACCGAAGGGGTAGATGAACAGGATCATCAGGGCGCCCCACAGGCCGTAGTGGATCGGGCCCGAGATCCCGTAGGTGTAGCCGGACGTCGCGGACGCGTACATCGAGGACGCCCAGATCCAGGTCGCGGTCATGCTGGCGGCCGAGATGCCGAACCCGATGTTGTTGCCCGCCGTCATGTAGCCGTCGGCGTTCTCCTCCTTCTTGCCGATCCGGGTCGAGATCACGAACGTGATGCCGTAGAACAACACCAGGATCACGACAACTGTCAGGACGCCGAACTGCACCTCTTCAGGGACGTTCACGCGTCACCTCCTTCGTCAGTAGGGATTCATCGAACGGGCGATGGCGCGTGGCAGCACAGGATGTGAACTCGCGCGAACTCGGGTGCGCGGCCACCGGCCGAGAGGTCTCGGGCCGGGGCGCCCGTGGGCGCACACGGGTCACTGGTGCGGAGAATCACATCCGTTCGGTCGTTCGTTCGGTCGGACTTCGACGCGCCGGCGGATGGGCGCGGGTCGATTGCGCGCCGGCAGGGGCGACGCAGGGAGGCATTGCCGTGGCGAACGGGCGGTCAGCTCCGGTCGGTTCCGAACCAGCAATGCCTGAAGTTGATCCGTCAACTTCGGCGTTCCCGACCCTAGCAGAAGTTGTGAACGTTCCAGTCGGGACGTGTGTCGAGGGCCGTCCGGCCGCGCTCGCTAGCGAATCGCGCCCGAAAGGGGCACAGTGGAGCAATGAGCGCGACCACCACCTCTACCCCGATGTCGGAGGTGCTGCAACTGCAGCGCTCCGCCTTCCACCGCGACGGGCCGCCCTCCGCCGCGCTGCGGCGGGACCGGATCGACCGGTTCGTGCACGCCGTCGTCTCCCACTCCGATGATCTGGTGGCCTCGATCTCGGCGGACTTCGGTCACCGCCCGGAGGTCACCACACTCGTCTCGGACGTGACCACCCTGGCCATCGAGGCCGAACTCACCCGGGCCAGGGTCGGCGCGTGGATGCGCCCACGCCATCCCTGGGGCCGGGTCGGGGGAGCGGCGGGCCGGCTGGCCGGGTTGCGCACGCAGGTGCAGCCGTCACCGCTCGGCGTGGTCGGTGTGATGGGGATCTGGAACTACCCGATCAACCTCACCGCGATCCCGGCGCTGTCCGCGCTCGCGGCGGGCAACCGGGTGATGATGAAGATGTCCGAGCTCATCCCGAACACCTCCGAGGTGTTCGCGAACGCCATGCATGACGCGTTCGACGTCGAGGAACTGGCCGTGCTCACCGGCGACGTGACCGTCTCGGGCGAGTTCGCCTCGCTCGACTTGGATCACCTGTTCTTCACCGGGTCCGCGCGCACCGGCTCGGCGATCATGGCCGCCGCCGCGAAGAACCTGACCCCGGTCACGCTCGAGCTCGGTGGCAAGAACCCCGTGGTGATCAGCGAGAAGACCGCGGCCGATCGTTCCGCCATGCGCCGCGCCGCGGAACGGGTGGCCCTGTCCCGGATCGCCAACGCCGGCCAGACCTGCGTGTCCCCGGACGACGTGTACGTGCCGGAGCTGGCCACCCGCTCCTTCGTCCAGGAGGTCTTCAACGCCTGGGGCCGGGTGGTCCCGGACATGTTCGAGGAGAACGAGGTCACCACCCTCATCAACGACGCCGCCTACGACCGCGTGGTCAACCTCATCGAGGACGCCGCCGCCAAGGGCGCGCAGGTGATCGGGTCGATGCGCTCCGACGACGACGGCGAGGAGGCGTTGCGCGCTGCTCGGATCCTGCCGCCCACGGTGATCCTCGGGGTCACCGACGAGATGGAGATCGCCCACGAGGAGGTCTTCGGCCCGGTGCTCGCCGTGCACACCTACGACGACGTCGACGACGTCATCGACCTCCTCGCCGAGAAGCCGGCGCCACTCGTGGCGACCTGGTACGGCCCGCACGACCCGGAGTTCGCCGCGTTCGTCGCGCGGACCCGCTCGGGCAGCGTCTCCCGCAACGACTTCGCGGTCTCCCAGTCCCTGCCGGGTATCCCGTTCGGGGGCGTGGGCCGCTCCGGGATGGGTGCCTACCACGGCAAGGCCGGGTTCGACACGTTCTCGCACCTGAGGGCCGTGGTCGGATCCGAACTGCCGCTCTCGCTGGCGACCCTGGTGACCCCGACGTCCGACACCCGCCTGCTCAAGGCGGTGCGCCAGGGCATCGCCGGGTACGCCAAGGTGCTCGAGCGTCGCCGGCGCCGTTGAGCTCGACGGACTTCGGTGCCGCCGGGCAGAGCGAGGTGCCGTTGCTCGGTGGCGACGTCAGCGACGGGCTGGTCCGCAAGGGTGCCACCGTGCGCCGACCCCGCGGGGCCCACAGCCCCGCCGTCGAGGCCTATCTGGCGCATCTGGAGGCGGCCGGTTTCGACGGGGCGCCCCGGTTCCTCGGCATCGACGCGGCCGGTCGCGAGGTGGTCACCTTCGTCGACGGTGAGATGGGCGGGCGGCCCGTGCACCGCTGGGCGGTGACCGAGGACGTCCTGGTCGAGCTGGCCGTCCTGCAGCGCCGTCTCCATGACGTCTCGGTCGACGTGCCACTGCCCGACGGCGTGAGCTGGCCCGAGCGCATCGAGTTCGACGGCGTCCCGCGCGTCTTCGATGCTCCGGACGTGATCGGGCACAACGACGTCACGGTCGAGAACGTCATCTTCTCTCAAGGCCGGCCGGTGGCGCTGATCGACTTCGACATGGCCGGGCCCTCCACCCGCCTCCTCGACGTCGCCACCACGCTGCTGTACTGGGCTCCGGTGCGGCCGCCCGAGCGGCGCGACCCGGCGCTCGCCGACGTCGACACCGGCCGCCGGATCCGGATCTTCGCCGAGGCCTACGGGCTGGACCGCTCCGAGCGGCTCGAGCTGATCGAGGTTCTCGACCGCAGGTTCGCCCGGTCCTACCTCGCCATGGAGCACGCCGCCCGGACCAAGGGCGGGGGCTGGGCCAGGATGTGGGACGAGGGGGTGGGGGAGACGATCCTCGCCACCCACGCGTGGCTGCGCGAGGAGCGCGCGGTGCTGAGCTCGGCGCTTCGCTGAGGTCACCGCCGGCGCACCGGTCGCCACCCGAAAACTCCTCGACCATCCACGCCCGCCGCGCCTAACGTGCCACCCATGGGACTGCGCATCGGTGCACTTGTCGTCGACTGTCACGACCCCGGCCCGCTGGCGCGGTTCTGGGCCGAGGCCCTCGACTGGGTGATCAGCCAGGACACCGACCCCGAGTGGGTCGTCGAGCCGCCGGAGGGGAGTCGGGAGGACTGCGTGGTCGCTGATCTGCTGTTCATCAAGGTCCCCGAACCCAAGGCGAGCAAGAACCGGCTGCACCTGGACCTGCGACCCGGCGACCGTGACGCCGAGGTAGCCCGGCTGGAGGGGCTGGGCGCGAGGAGGGTGGACGTCGGCCAGGGCGAGGACCGGCCCTGGGTCGTGATGGCCGACCCGGAGGGGAACGAGTTCTGCGTCCAGGACGCCCACTCCCCGCAGGTGCGCGCCGCCTGGCTGCGGCGGTACGAGGCCTACCAGCCGGCTGGCACCTGAACCAGACCGGTCGGCGACAGTGCTGAATCGGCAGCCACTTCCGCTCTGTCACGGCGGTCAGCTCAGCCGCGGGCGATCACGTCGAAGCGGTGCCAGTGCTTCGGGCCGGCTCCGGACGGCCCGTCGTACTCGACCTCGGTGAGTTCGACCAGCTCGAGCCCGTCGAACAGGGCCTGCGCTCCGGGCCGGTCGTGGAATGTCATGTTCGCGATCCCGGTCTCGGGATGGGCCCACGAGTCGTTGACCCCGAACAGGTTGACGGCCAGCACGCCGCCCTCCGCCAGGGCGGCCCTGATCCGCCGCCACATCCCCCCGAACGCATGCTCCGGGACGAACGGGATGCTGGCGCTGGCCAGGATCAGGTCCGCCGTCGGGATCGGGGCGTCAGCCAGATCCGCCACCACGGTGGTGAGCCGGGGACCGGGCTCGCGCCCGAGCGCGGCCGTGGCGTTCCGGTGGACCAGGGGCATCGCCTCCGGGGTCCGGTCGATGGCCGTGACCTGCCACCCGTTGCCGATCAGCCAGGCGGTCTCGGCGCCGTCGCCGCAGCCCAGGTCCACCGCACGCCCCGGTGTGGACCGTGCCTCGGCGCCGTGACGCACCAGGTCGCGTGCCGTGCGACCCTGTCCGCGCTCGTAGTAGGCGGTCCAGTCCGTGGTGGCGGCGTCGCGCGTCATGGCGTCGAGGCTACGCCGTCGGGTTCGCACCGTCGTAGGCGAGGAACCGGCGCTGCGTCACGGCCAGCGCCGCCACGACGAGCAGGCACAGGCACCCGCCGATGACGGCGGCGGCGCCCTCGCCGAACCAGGACGCCTGCGCGCCGACCACGACGTCGCCCAGGCGTGGCCCGCCGGCCACGACCACCACGAACACGCCCTGCAACCGGCCGCGCATCGCGTCCGGCGTGGCGGCCTGCAGGATCGTCTGCCGGAAGATCGAGGAGACCGAGTCCGCCGCGCCCGCCACCGCGAGCACCACGATCGCCGCGACCAGAGCCCACACCACCACGGTGTCCGGATCGGTCTCACCGGCCAGCAGCAACACCACCCCGAACCCGATGACGGCGACGGCGAACGCCGAGATCGCACCGACGATCACCTTGCCCTGGGCACGCACGGAGGACAGGCCGCCGGACAGGGCGCTCGCCAGCACGGCGCCGACCGCGATCGCGGCGGTCAGGGCGCCGGTGGTCGCCTCGCCGCCGCCGATCCACAACACCCCGACGGCGGGGAACAGCACCCGGGGCATGGCCAGCACCATGGCGCTCAGGTCGAGCAGGAACGTCATGCGCAGGTTGGGTCGGGTGCCGAGGTAGCGCAGACCGTCCAGCACCGACGACAGACCGACGCCCCTGCGCCCGACGGGCGCTGCGCCGTCGGGCGTCTCCGGTGGTAGGTCGGGCAGGCGCCAGAGCGCGTACAGCGACGCCACGAACAGGACCATGTCCAGGGTGTAGGCGACCTCGTAACCGTGCCACGCGACGAGTGCGGCGCCGAGGAGCGGGCCGCCGGTCAGGGCGACGTTCCAGGCCAGGGTCTGGAGCGCGTTCGCCGCCGCGAGCTGCGTGGGCGGCACGAGCCGCGGGATGATCGCGGACCGGGCCGGGTTGTTCACGGCGCTCGCCGCGGACTGCATCGCCACCAGCGCGTACAGCACCCCGACGCTGTCCACGCCGGCCCAGGCCTGCGCGGCCAGCAGGGCCGTCACCACCAACAGTGCCGTGGAGGCGAGCAGCGCCACCTTGCGGCGGTCGAAGTGGTCCACGAGCGCCCCGCCGTACAGGCCGAGCACCACGAGCGGCACGAGCGCGCAGATGCCGAGGATGCCGACGGCGAGGGTGGATCCGGTCAGGGAGTACACCTCGAGTCCGACGGCGACCGCGGTGAGCTGGGTGCCGAGGTTGGAGATGCCCAGCCCCCACCACAGCCGCCGGAACGCCGGGACCCGCAGCGGGGCGGTGTCGGCGAGCAGGCGGGGCACGAGCGGTCAGCCTACGCCGGGACCCGACGCGATGCGTCTCGCGTTCACGGTGGCGGTCGTGCAGCCACGGCGAGGTGCTGGAGGGCTCAGGAGAGATGCCCCACGACACGCTGGACGAACAGGTCCGGGTCGTCGAGCCACGGGAAGTGACCGGCGCGTCGTTGCACGACCAACTCGGCGTCGGGGAACGCCGTGGCGATGTCGGCGGCGCGGCGTGGCGGCAGGGCGACGTCGTACTCACCGGCCAGGACCAGCGTGGGGAACGGCGCCGCCGCGAGGTCGGACCGGAGCGTGACCGGGTCGATCGCACCGGCGCCGTAGTAGATCGCGGCAGCCTCATCATTGCGCTGCCGGCCGGCGAGCGCCGCATGCGCCTGGGTGACGTGGTCCCAGCGGCCGTAGGTGAACGGAGTGATCGCCGACCAGTCGGCGGCCGTGGGCTCACCGGACCAGATCCTCTCGAAGGCCGCCCACGCCGCGGGGAACCAGGGCTCCGCTCGACGCAGTTCGGCCAGTTCGCGCCGGTCGGCGTCGCTGACGTCGACGGCGAGCGCACGCGGGCTGGGGTTGACCAGGACGAGGTGTCCGACCCGCTCCGGATACCGGGCGGCGTACAACAGGGCCAGGCTCGCACCGGCCGAGTGTGCGAGCAGGTCGATCCGGTCCAGCGCCAGATCCACGCGCAGTGCCTCGACGTCCGCGACCTGCCGGTCGCACCGGTACGTGGCGCCCTGGCGCGGCACCTCGGAGTCTCCAGTGCCGCGCAGGTCCAACAGCACCAGCGCGCGATGGCCGGACAGCCCGCCCAGGTCGCCGAGGTAGGCCGAGGCCTGCATCGGGCCACCGGGCAGGCAGATCAGCGGTTCGCCCGCACCGGCGCGATGGTAGGCGAGCCGGGTTCCGTCGTGGCCGTCGAAGGTCTGCATGTCCGCAGCGTAGGTCGCGCGGGCCGGGCCGCCGAGTCCCTGCGTCACCAGAAGTTGAGGACGAATCTCCCGACGGCACCGAAGTCGTAGGTGACGACCCGCGGCACTCGGCTGCCGCCGTCGTCGTAGGTCATGTCGCCGCCGCCGCTGACCTTCTCGCCGCGTTGCAGGGCGAGGCTGATCTGGTCGTCGATCCAGTCCCTCGCAGCGGCGACGCCCGGAGGGCCGGCGAGCCGGTTCATCGGCAGCTCCGGGCCGCCGAACTGAGGCGCCGTGAGCCAGAACCACTCCAGTCGGCCCGCGGCCACGGCGGCGTCGACCTGGTCCTCGGTGGTGACGTCGGCGAAGGTGACCCCATCGCGACGCAGGTCCAGGCTGGGTGCTGCCGCTGCCTTCTTCTTGCCGAATCCGAAGATCATGCTGAGTCTCCCGTGTCGGGCAGGTTGCGTTCGCCGCCAAGCATGCCATCGGCGAGGGCCGTCGGCCTGCCCTGGATCCGGGTCCGGGCGTCCACACCCGGCTCGGGTTGCACAGTCGTCCACAGGGCTCGGGCCGCGCATCGGCAGGCGCCCGATCGACTTCTACGGTGCGGGGAGAGCGAGCCGAGGAGGCGACATGTGCCTGAAGTGCCAAGGGATGACGGACGCAGAGATCCGGGCGCACTGGGTGGGACTGATCAAGGAGCACGGGTGGGCCATCTGCACCGTCGGAGCCGGCCCGGCGAGCCCGCCGATGGCGTACACGATCGGGTTGACCCGCTACCACGGGCACCCGGAACTCGTGCTCAGCGGACTCGCCGTCCGCGACGCCACCCAGCTCCTGAACGATCTCGGCGCCGAGATCCGGGACGGGCGCAGGCTCGCGGCCGGTGAGGTCATCGGTGCGGGCCGGCCGCATCCCTACCGGTTGATCGAGGTCTGGAGACCTCGCCGCCTGATCTGGGCGCAGGAGATCTACGGGGGTCCGGACCGGCGGGTGGTTCCCGCGCTGCAACTCGTCTGGGCCGACCATGACGGTCGGTGGCCCTGGCTTCGCCCGGGCCGGGACCGGTACCAGCAACTGCTCGGGCCGGCTCCAGCGGACTCCGGCGAGGGCTCGGTGGACATCGCGTAACCTTGCGGATTGTGGCTACCGACTTCCCGACGGAGATCCAGGGTCTGACCAAGATCCTCGACTCGATCAAGGCTGTGTCCGATCCCGAGGGACTGCGGGCGCGGATCGCGCAACTTTCGGAGGAGGCCGCAGCACCGGATCTGTGGGACGACCCGGACGCCGCCCAGCAGGTGACGAGCCAGTTGTCCCACGCCCAGACCGAGCTGGAGCGTCTCGACAAGCTGGGGGAGCGCATCGAGGACCTCGGTGCCCTCGTCGAGCTCGCCGAGGAGGAGGACGACGCCGACACCCTCGCCGAGGCCGAAGCGGAGCTGACGAAGATCCACGACGCGCTCAGCGACCTGGAGATCCGCACGCTGCTCTCCGGCGAGTATGACCAGCGTGAGGCCGTGATCACCGTCCGCGCCGGTGCCGGTGGCGTGGACGCCGCCGACTTCGCCGAGATGCTGATGCGGATGTACCTGCGCTGGGCCGAGCAGAAGGGCTACCCGGCGGCCGTGCTCGACACCTCCTACGCGGAGGAGGCGGGCCTGAAGTCCGCCACGTTCGAGATCAAGGCGCCGTACGCGTTCGGCACGCTGTCCGTCGAGGCGGGCACCCACCGGCTCGTCCGGATCTCACCCTTCGACAACCAGGGCCGCCGGCAGACGTCCTTCGCCGCCGTCGAGGTGATCCCGCTCATCGAGCAGACCGACCACGTCGAGATCCCCGAGAGCGAGATCAAGGTGGACGTGTTCCGCTCCTCGGGCCCCGGTGGTCAGAGCGTGAACACGACCGACTCGGCCGTGCGGATGACCCACATCCCCACCGGCATCGTCGTGTCCATGCAGAACGAGAAGTCGCAGATCCAGAACCGCGCCGCCGCCCTGCGGGTGCTCCAGTCCCGGTTGCTGCTGCAGCGTCAGGCGGAGGAGAGCGCCGCGAAGAAGGCGCTCGCGGGCGACGTGAAGGCGTCCTGGGGCGACCAGATGCGCTCCTACGTCCTCCAGCCCTACCAGATGGTCAAGGACCTGCGGACCGAGTACGAGTCCGGAAACCCCAGCGCGGTGTTCGACGGCGACATCGATGGGTTCATCAACGCCGGCATCCGGTGGCGCAAGCAGACCGAGCTCGAGGCCTGACCCCGCCGGACCGGCGCATCCCTTCGACCGTGCCCATCCCGGTCGGATCCACCCTACGACCATCTCCGGTGGCAGCTGATCGAGGGTCGAAACAGGGGCGGACCGTGATCGGGACCACCACGATGCCTTCCGGCGGCCCCGGCGTGTCACGGCGGGAGGACAAGGTCCGCTGTTTATGGTGCGAGTGGCCAGGATTTGCCCTTACCCTTCCCCGAGACTGGCCGATGGTCAATACGTGATTCGGTTAGAGAAAGTTTCCAAGGTCTACGCGCGTGGGGCCCGCCCTGCCCTGGACCGGATTTCCATGGAGGTCGAGCGCGGCGAGTTCGTCTTCCTCGTCGGCGCTTCCGGATCCGGCAAATCGACCTTCCTGCGGCTCGTCCTGCGCGAGGAGCGGCCCACCTCCGGTGCCGTCTTCGTGGCTGGCCGGGACCTGTCCAGGATCTCCCAGTGGAAGGTGCCGCACCTGCGCCGCCAGATCGGCACCGTGTTCCAGGACTTCCGGCTGCTCAACAACAAGTCGGTGTTCGACAACGTCGCGATCGCCCTGCAGGTGATCGGCAAGCCGCGCCACCATGTGATGACCACCGTGCCCGAGACTCTCGAGATGGTCGGCCTCGGCGGCAAGGAGAAGCGGCTCCCGCACGAGCTCTCCGGTGGTGAGCAGCAGCGGGTGGCGATCGCCCGGGCGTTCGTGAACCGGCCCGCGATCCTGCTGGCCGACGAGCCGACCGGGAACCTCGACCCGACCACCTCCGTGGGGATCATGCGCCTGCTCGACCGCATCAACCGGACCGGCACCACCATCGTGATGGCCACCCACGACGACGAGATCGTCGACCAGATGCGCAAGCGGGTGGTCGAGCTCGTGGACGGGCAGATGGTCCGCGACCAGGCGCGCGGCGTCTACGGCGCGGAACGGTAGGGCCGGCTGATGCGCGTACGTTTCGTGCTCTCGCAGATCGGGAACGGTCTGCGACGCAACATGGCGATGGCCACCTCCGTGGTGCTCGTGACCTTCATCTCTCTGACCTTCGTGGGGGCCGCGATCCTGCTGCAGATGCAGGTCGCGAACATGAAGGACGACTGGTACGACAAGGTCGAGGTCTCGATCTTCCTGTGTCCGGGGGACTCCTTCGCGCCGACCTGCGCGGGCGGTGAGGTCACCGAGCAGCAGGTGGAGGAGATCCAGGGGGTTCTGGCTTCGGAGGCGCTCAGCGACTACGTCGAGGAGGTCTACGTCGAGACCCAGGAGGAGGCGTTCGTCGCGTTCCAGGACCAGTTCGGGGACCAGGACTGGGCCCAGCGGATCACCGTGGACCAGATGCAGATCTCGCTCCGCGTGAAACTGGTGGATCCCGAGCTGTACCAGGTGGTCGCCGACGAGGTGGCCGGGCGTGATGGCGTCGAGGAGGTCGTCGACCAGCGGAGCATCCTCGAGCCGCTGTTCCTGATCCTGAACCGCACCACCGTGATGGCGGCGGGACTGGCCGCCCTCATGATCGTCACGGCGATCCTGTTGATCACGACCACGATCCGGTTGTCCGCGATGAGCCGTCAACGGGAGACCTCCATCATGCGGCTGGTCGGCGCATCCAACCTGTTCATCCAGCTCCCGTTCATGCTGGAGGGCGCGATCGCGGCCCTGCTCGGTGCGCTGCTCGCCATCGGCGGCCTGTGGCTGGGGGTCCGGTACATCGTCGAGGACTGGCTGGCCGGCACCGTCCAGTGGGTCAACTTCGTCTCGACGTCAGACGTCTGGCTGATCGCCCCGATCCTGATCGGGATCGGGATTGCGCTCGCGGCCATCAGTTCACTCGTTACCCTGAGTCGATACACGAAGGTCTGAGGTCCCATGCTGAGCTCCGCCAGCCCCAACCACCGTGTGCGTCGCCCTGCCCGCTCCGCGTGGCGCGTCGCGATGTCCGCGGCACTGACGGTCCTCGTCGGCTTCGTGGTCATCACCGGCCCTGCGGCCGCCGACGAGATGGACGACCTGCAGGACCAGCAGGACCAGAACGCTGCCGAACGGGAACAGCTCGCCTCGGCCCTGGAGGGCACCGACGCCGAGCTCGCGGCCACCTACCTCGCCCTCGCGGACACGAACTACCGGCTGCCGATCGCGGAGGCGGAACTGGTCACTGCGAACTCGGAACTGGCCGCCGCGGAACGGCACCGTGACTCGGTGCAGTCGCGCCTCGAGATCGCGGAGGGTCAACAGGCGGACCTGATCGCCGAGATCGCCGACGGCGAGGCGGAGATCCTCGAGACCGAGGGCGCCATGGGAGAGGTGGCTCGGTCCGCCTACCGTGGCAACGGGTCGGTCAGCGCGCTCGCGGTGGTCCTCGACGCGACCAGCACCGAGGACTTCGCGAGCCAGTACTCGGTCATGAACTCGGCCCTGCGGACGCAGAACCAGACGCTCACCGACCTGGAGAACCTGACCGCGATCAACCGGAACCGGCAGGTGCGTCTCGACGCCGTCCAGGTCCGCATCAGCGAGCTCAAGGTCGAGGCCGACGCCGCCGTCGCGGCCGCCGAGGTGGCCCGCCAGACCGCCGCCGACCTGGTCGCCGAGATCGCCCGGTTGAAGGCCGATCAGGAGGCCCAGGCGGCCTCGCTCGAGACCCTCAAGGCCGAGCAGGCGGACCGCCAGGCAGAACTCGAGGCCGAGAACCAGCAGATCGCCACCGAGATCAATGCCCTCGCCGCCGAGCAGGCGGCCGAACGGGCCCGCCAGCAGGCAGCCCTCGCCGCGCAGCAGAACAGCGGCAGCGGGGGAGGCGGCGGTGGCGGCGGCGGCGGTGGCGCGGCCGCACCCCCGCCGGGCTCGACCTTCATCCCGCCGATCTCCCGTTCGCTGCATGTCACCTCCTCGTACGGGTACCGCGTGTACCCGATCACCGGCGGCTGGTTCATGCACAACGGGGTCGACCTGCGATCGAGCTGTGGCGAGGCCCAGATGGCCTCAGCGAGCGGCCGGGTGATCGCTGTGCGTGGCGCCGCCGGCAACGGCACCCACGGCAACCAGGTGATGATCGACCACGGAGTCATCAACGGGAACTCCTGGGTCACCGTGTACAACCACATGTCCCGGTTCAACACCTACGTCGGCCAGCAGGTCGGTCAGGGTCAGGTGATCGGCTACACCGGCGCCACCGGCAACGTCACCGGCTGCCACGTGCACTTCGAGATCTGGCGCAACGGATCCACCGTGGACCCGATGAACTACTTCTAATCGCCTCGAAGTCTCGGCCCACGGTGATCTACCCTGACGGTGTCCACCGGTGATCGGTGGCATCCGAAGGAGATCGCAACATCATGAGTAACGCAGCCAAGGGCGCGAAGAAGAAGGCCTCGGCCGCGAACGACCCCAAGACCGCCAAGGTCGTGGTCGCAAGGAACAAGAAGGCCCGGCACGACTACCACATCGATGCCACCTACGAGGCGGGCATGTCCCTGACCGGCACCGAGGTGAAATCCCTGCGGTCCGGCCGGGCCTCCCTGGTGGACGGCTGGGTACACATCGACGGCGGCGAGGCGTGGCTCGAGGGCGTGCACATCCCCGAGTACGTCGAGGGCACCTGGACGAACCACACCCCCCGCCGCAAGCGCAAGCTGCTGCTGCACCGCGCCGAGATCGAGAAGCTGTCCTCGAAGACGCGGGAGAAGGGGCACACGATCGTTCCGCTCGAGCTGTACTTCCTCGGCGGCCGCGCGAAGGTCGAGATCGCACTCGCCCGAGGCAAGCAGGAGTGGGACAAGCGCCAGACCCTTCGCGAGCAGCAGGACACGCGCGAGGCTCAGCGGGCCATGAGTCTGCGCCGGGCCCGCTGAGCCCTGCCGGTCAGTTACCGATCTCGGTGCCGTCCGGTGCGATCACCCACCACACGTCCTGCACGGCCTGGCCGTTCACGTCCCCGGGTGCGGCGTCACCGACGAAGAGGTAGATCGGCCTGCCGTCGACGGTGACCTGGAGCGAGCCGTCGGCCGCGGTGATCGTGCCCACCTCGGCCGTCACCCCCTCGACGGTCGGCGTCTCCGACTCGGTCGTGATCGGCGGCCAGTTGACCAGGCACTCGCCCTCACACGCGCTCGCGCCCGAGTCGGGCACGTCGTTGCTGAAGTAGTAGGCCGTCATACCGGCGCCGTCCACGATGACCTCGCCGAGCGAGGTCTCGGCAGTGGCCAGGTCGACGGCGCCCATCGCCCCGGCATCGGTCTCCTCCTCGGCGGGTTCGGTCGTGGCCTCCTCGGTGGTCTCAGAGTCCGGGGCTTCCGGGTCGTCGTCCCCCTCCGGCGAGGAACAGGCCACAAGGGCGGTGCTCAGCGCACCCGCGGCCAGCGCGCTGATGAGGATGCGGTGGGTTCGGCGCATGATTCGCACTCCTTCGTCGGGCCGGTGCGGGTGGCGGCAGGTTGCCGCTCCCGGCCGGCGCTTCACCCGGATAACGGAACTGGGCCGCCACAGGTTCACCGATCGTCTGAACCGATCCGGGAGCTGGCTCGTCTATGGGGTGAGGATCGCTCGCAACCGCCGGGTGATCGGGTCGATCATGGAGGGACACGGGTCATGCGGGCACGGACGATCGGAGTCATCGTGGTTGCTGGGATGTTGGTGGTCGGTGGTGTGGTGTTCGGACCACGCCTGTACGCCGACCTGGCCAACCGGTCCGCGGCCGCGCCCCCGGAACTGACCAGCGGCAGCGAATCGTCGCTCGATCCGACCGCACTGGACGGCCAGTGGACCCTGGCGGCCGGTTCGTACGCCGGATACCGGGTCCATGAGGTGCTCCAGGGCAACGACGCGAACGTGGTCGGCCGCACCGAGACCGTCGAGGGCACGCTCACGATCGCCGACGGAGCCGTGACGGCCGCCGAGGTCATCGTGGACGTCGAGAGCATCGCGACCGACCAGCCGCCCCGCGACGCCTACTTCCGGGGCACCGCCATGGAGGTCGGCACGTTCCCGACCGCCACGTTCACGCTCACCGCGCCGGCCGAGCTGCCCGACGGCGGAACTGACGTCGCGCTCTCCGGTGACCTGACGGTGCACGGCGTGACGCTCCCGGTCGAGTTCGATGCCAGTGCCGCCGCCGACTCCGCCGGCGCGATCCAGGTGGTCGGGGCGATCCCGGTCACGTTCTCCGACTTCGGCGTGGCCGCGCCGGACCTCGGCTTCGTGGTGGTCGATCCCGACGGCGAGATCGAGTTCTCCCTGCTCTGGGAGCCGGCCACGTCATGACCGGCGAGGCGGACGCGAACCTGCGCGCGTTGCACGAGGCGCATGCCTCGGCGTTGCATCGCTACGTCGTCTCGCTGACCGCTGACGAAGCGTTCGCCCAGGACGTGGTCCAGGAGACCCTGGTGCGCGCCTGGCACCACCCGGAGGTCATGGAGCGCGCCGAGGGGCCGCGCCGGGCATGGCTGTTCACCGTGGCCCGCAACCTCGTCATCGACGACCGGCGCAGTGCGCGCAGCACCAGGGAGCGGACGACCGAGCACCTGCCCGAGCGCGGTGGTGGCGACGAGACCATGGCCGTCCTGGACTCGTGGCTGATCACCGAGGCGTTGCTGGGGCTCAGCCCGGACCACCGGGCCGTCGTCGTCGGGGCGTACTTCGGGGGCCGATCCGTGGCCGAGCTGGCCATCGAGCTCGAGGTGCCGGAGGGCACCGTGAAGTCCCGCATGCACTACGCGATGCGAGCGCTGCGGCTGGCGCTGCAGGAGAAAGGGGTCACCCCATGAGTACCGACCGCTACGCCGACTGGGACGGTGCCTACGTGCTCGGCTCCCTGAGCCCGACCGAGCGCCGGGAGTACGAGGAGCATCTGGCCGGCTGCCCCGCATGCCGCGGCGCGGTCACGGACCTGGCCGGGATGCCCGGCCTGCTCGCCCAGGTGAGCGCCGAGGATGCCCGCACCCTGCTCGCCCAGATGCCGGGCCGGCTCGCTCGCCCGAGTGCCGAGGACGCGCGCATCCGGCCCGCCGGCGAACCCGCCGATGGCGCCGCTCCGGTGATCGCGCTCCGTCCGAGGACCCGGCCGCCGCTACGTCGGAGGCTCTTCGCGGTCGCCGCCGCCGTTGCGCTGGTCCTCCTCGGCGGAGTGGGCGGCCTCGCCCTCGCCCAACGGGACACCGCCCCACCCGCAGACGCCATCGAGCTCGAGCTGACCCAGGTGGACGCCAGCGGGGTCAGCGCGGACGTGCAGTTGACGCCAAGGCCCTGGGGCACCAGCCTCGGTTGGGACTGCAGCTATCCGTCCGGCCCGTACGCGCCGCCCGGTGACGCCGTGTACACGCTCACCCTCGTCGACGCCGACGGTGCCCGGACCGTCGCCGCGACCTGGACCAGTTCCGGCGGGGGTGCCAGTGGGCTGAGCGCCGCCACGGACCTGCCGACCGAGGCCATCGTGGCGGTGGAGATCGGACTCGTCGGGCAGGACGACGCGCTCGCCAGCGGCACGCTCTGAGGAGACGGGCGGCCGGGCAGTCCTGCCCGTCGTGAGCCGCCTCGACGCCGCAGGCGCCTCGTTACGATGGCGAGCATGCAGGCCAACTCCATGATCGCTCGCCACGTCCGGTCCGCCGTCGGCCTCCTGTTCGGCCTCATGCTCACCCTCGTGCTCGCGGTCGCCGCCCTGGCCGCGGGAGCGGGGCCGACCCGAGCCGACGATGATCAGGGCGACCGGGCCATCACCCGCTACGACGTCACCGCCACGGCGAACCCGGACGGGACCGTCGATGTGCTGCTCGACTTCTCGTTCGACTTCGCCGACAGCCCTGGGCACGGCCCCTACCTGACGCTCGTCACCCGGCAGGAGATCGCCGACGACCCGGACCACTACCGGGTCCTGGCGATCACCGACGTGCAGGCGATGAGCCCGTCAGGAGCACCGGCCGACGTGCAGACCGACGAGGAGGACAACGGCCTGGCCATCCGGATCGGCGACGAGCGGATCGACGACGTCTCCGGCGTCCAGGACTATGTGGTCTCGTACACGGTCGCGGGCATCCCGAACTCCGGCGTCGGTGCGGCCGGCGAGGACGAGATCTACTGGAACGTGATCGGCTCCGCCTGGGAGATCCCGCTCGAGGACATCTCGGTGGCCGTCATGGCCGTGGCGCCGGTCGTGGAGGCCGACTGCCGGGTCGGCGACGTCGGCTCGCGGACACGCTGCGACTCGTTCGACGTCGACGGCGGATCCGCCACCTTCTCGCAGGGCCGGCTCGAGCCCGGGGAGGGGATGAGCGTCATCCTGGCCTACCCGGAGGGCTCGTTCGGGGGAGTGGAGCCGATCCTCGCGCCGCGGCGCACGTTCTCGAACTCCCTCGGCGTGGACGGCCCGGCCGGGATCATCGCAGTGGTGGCGACGGTCGGCGGCCTGGGGCTGATCGGAGTGCGGGCGCGCCGGCGCGGGCGCGACCGCGAGTACCTCGGGCTCACGCCCGGCCTGGCCCCGACGTCCATCGACGCCGGCGACACCGGGCCGCGCCGTAAGCGCCCGATCGCGGTCCAGTTCACGCCACCGGCGGGCGTGCGGCCGGGTGAGATCGGTACGCTGACCGACGAGATCGCCGATCCACATGACGTGACGGCCACGATCATCGACCTCGCCGTGCGCGGCTATCTCACCATCGAGGAGCTCCCGGCCGAGGGCAAGGAGAAGCGGGACTGGCGCCTGATCCGCACCATGGACCGGGACTGGTCCGACCTGGCCGACTTCGAGGTGACGCTGCTGCGCGGCTTCTTCCCGCACAGCTCCGCTCAGGAGACGACTCTGACCGCGCTCAGCACCACCTTCCACGAGGTGATGTCGAGCGCCCAGCAGGCGCTGTACGCCGAGGTCGTGGCCCGCGGCTGGTTCGCCGAGTCCCCGCAGGGGGTCCGGCTGCGGTGGGTGGGCCTGGGGATCGTCGCCCTGGTGGTCGGGGTGATCGCCACGGTCGGGCTCGGCCTGCTCGCCGGGTTGGCGGTGCTCGGGGTGCCGCTGATCCTGATCGGCATCCTGACGATGGCACTCAGTGGTGCCGCACCCGCCAGGACCGCCGCCGGGACCGCCGTGCTGGCACAGGCGCTCGGGTTCAAGCAGTACCTGGAGAAGGCGGAGGCCGACCAGATCCGGTTCGAGGAGGGCGAGGACCTCTTCTCCCGGTACCTGCCGTACGCGATCGCGTTCGGGGTCGCCGAGCGGTGGGCGGACCTGTTCAACCAGCTCGCCGCGCAGGGCGCCCCGGTGCCCGAGCCGACCTGGTACATCAGCCCGTACCACGGCGTCGGGACCGCGATCTGGGCGTCCGGGTTCGCGAGCAGCATCAACTCGTTCAGTGACATCGCGACCACCGCGATCGCGGCCACGCCCGCCTCGAGCGGCGGCTCCGGGTTCTCCGCCGGCGGCGGCTTCTCCGGTGGCGGGATCGGTGGCGGTGGCGGTGGCGGCTGGTGAGCCACGGCGTCTAACCTGGAAGCGGCCGACGGCGGACCTCGCCTCGGTCTCGGTCGATCACCTTCAGGAGTCCTCCCGTGGCATTCGCCCTCCGTCGTCTTCCCCTTCGCCTCGCCTCCGGCGCGTTCTTGCTCAACTCGGGCGTCGGCAAACTCGACCTGGACGCCGAGTCGGCGAAGGGGCTTCAGTCCATGGCGACCAACGCCATCCCGCAGCTGGGTGAGCTCGATGCGGTGCAGTTCGGCAAGTACCTCGCGGCGGGGGAGATCGCCCTCGGGACCGCTCTGCTCGTACCGTTCCTGCCGAGCCGGCTCGTCGGCCTCGGCCTGACCGCGTTCGCGACCGGCCTCGTCACGATGTACCTGAAGACGCCCGGCATGACCGAGGCCGACGGGGTCCGCCCGACCCCGCAGGGCGTCGCGCTCGCCAAGGATGTGTTCCTCCTCGCGATCGGCCTCGCCCTGCTGCTCGACGGCGGCCCCAAGCGGAAGCCGTGACGACGCGCCCGGCGGCACCACCGCCGTCGGGCATCGGTGGCCTGGAACTGGGCTTCTACAGCTTCGGTGACACCATGCCGGACCCGCACACCGGCGAACGCACGGCGCCAGGGCAACGCATCCGGGACCTGCTCGAGCGGGTCCGCCTCGCCGAGCAGGCGGGTCTGGCCTACGCCGGCATCGGCGAGCATCACCGGCCCGAGTACGCGGTGTCCGCGCCGGGCACCGTGATCGCCGCCGCGCTCGCACAGACGTCGACGATCCGGGTCGGCAGTGCCGTCACGGTACTCAGCACCGAGGACCCCGTGCGGGTCTTCCAGCAGTTCACGACGATGGACCAGTTCTCCGGCGGGAGGGTCGAGCTGCTCGCCGGCCGAGGCTCCTACGTCGAGTCCTACCCGCTCTACGGGGCCGCTCTGGAGGACTACGACGACCTGTTCGAGGAGAAGGTCCGGCTCCTGCTCGAGCTCGACTCCCAGC
Organism: Occultella kanbiaonis; assembly: GCF_009708215.1. Lineage (NCBI taxonomy): Bacteria > Bacillati > Actinomycetota > Actinomycetes > Micrococcales > Ruaniaceae > Occultella > Occultella kanbiaonis. The sequence goes on from NZ_CP046175.1 coordinate 1,573,966, forward strand.
ACCCGATCACCTGGTCGGGGAGGTTCCGCCCGCCGCTGACCGACGCGGTGGTGCTGCCCCGGCCGGTCGACAAACCCGGCCTGGGGGAGCACCTGCGGATCGGCATCGCCACCGGGGGCAACCCGGAGTCCTCGGCGCGGGCAGGGGAGCTGGGGCTGCCGGTCACCTACGCGATCATCGGCGGTCGTCCGGCGGACTTCGCGCCGCTCGCGGACCTGTACCGCGACACGTTCACCGACACCGGGCATGGCGCCGCGCCACGCGTGGAGGTGGCGGTGATGGGATTCGTCGGCGAGACCGATGCGGGTGCCCGCGACTTCTTCTACCCGTACTACCTGCAGACCATGCGGATGATCGCCGCCGAGCGGGGCTTCCCGATCCCCAACCGGATCACGTACGAAGCCACGGCGAGCCACGGCGGGGCGTACTTCGTCGGAGCGCCGGAGTCGGTCGCGGAGCGGATCGTCGCGCTGCACGAGGTGCTCGGGCACGACCGCCAGGTGTTCCAGATGGACCTCACCGGCGTGCCGCAGCGGGAGGCCATGCGGGCCATCGAACTGCTAGGTACCGAGGTCAAGCCGCTGGTGGACGCCGCGCTCGCCGATGCGGGCCACGGAAATAGATGAGGGCCCGACGGCGTTGGGCCGGGTAGACTGGTCCGGTCGGGTTCACGCTTCATCGGGTCCGGTGCTTGATAACTCAACATGGGGGTGATCGGTTTCGACGATGGTTGTCGTACCAGGAGAAGCGAGTCGAGGATGCAGGGTTATCTCGTAAACGCTCCTTGCAAACCAATAGGTGCCGATTCCAAGCGCACCGACTTCGCACTCGCCGCCTGAGCGAGCTGTAGAGGTCCGTCAGCCCAGGGTTGCTCTCGACCTGGTTCCTGGCGTCATCTAGAGAGCCACTGCTCGTAGCCTTGGTCACTGGGGCTACGGGGACATCTAAGTGACTGGGCCCGTCAGCGACTTGTCTGCGTGATCGCTGGGGCCGAGAAAATCTACTAGCAGACTGCACTCGGAGAAGTCCTGGTTCCGCACTGTCGGACGCGGGTTCGATTCCCGCCACCTCCACCTACGATGCGCCGGATCCCTTGTGGATCCGGCGTTTTCGTTGCAATGGTGCAACTCTCGGCGCATCCACTCCTGTTGCAGGAGTGGGCACGAGTAGGCTTGTTGTGGCAGGAAAATTTCCACACTGCTTCCACGCCCGCAAGGGGAGAGGCAGTCACAACGAACCGGGAAGGTCTGTGGCTCTGGGCAAGCTCCCTCGAGGAATCTACGCCCACCGTGGTGGGCGGTACCGGGTGCGCGCCAGCGTGGACGGCACACTGACCTCTCTCGGGGTGTACGACACCCTAGGCGACGCGAAGGCCGCGCTTGCGATCGCACGTGGCGAGGAGGTACGCGGCATTTTCACGCCGCCATCGGTCCGCAAGGCCGAGCGCAGGGCCGAGGCAGAGCAGATCGAGCGGGAGTCCCTCACGTTCGCGGCGTGGTCGGAGCAGTGGCTCACCGAGCTCGAAGCGAATCCGAAGCGCTCGGGTGCGACCGTTGTCTCCTACCGGTCCGTGCTCGCGAACCACGTGCTCCCAGTGCTCGGCGACACCCGGCTCGTGGACCTCACCGCCGAGAACGTCAGCGAACTGCTGGTGGAGTTGCGGTCGCAGCCGTCGAAGCGACACCCGGGCGCCACGGTGAACGGCATCGCTCCGAACGTCGCGATCGTGCTTCGGTCGTGCCTGAACGCCGCCGTAAAGCGCAAGGCTGGTGGGCTGAGCACGTTCACCTTCCCCGAGGCACCCAAGCATTTGCGCGTGCGTCCCGAGGATCCAACAGGCGAGGAGGTCGCGACCCCCGCCGAGGTCGAGAGGATCGCGGTCGCGATGCCCGAGCGGCTGCGCATCGCCGTGCCGTTGGCCGCATGGTGCGCACTGCGGATCGGGGAAGTCCTCGGGTTACAGCGCCGCGACCTCGAGCACCTCGACGACCCCGCACGCGCCACGCTACACGTCCGCCGCCAGTTCAACGTCAAGGCCGGGCGTCTGACCCCGCCGAAGGCCGATTCGGCGCGGAGCATCGCGATCCCGGCGTTTCTGCTCGCCGACTTGCGCGAGCACCTGGACACCTACGCCGGCACCGGCCCTGAGAGTTCGGTGCTCGCGAACACTCGGCAGCAGCGAGTGTCACAGACAGCGCTCGACAACGCGTGGCGTGCCGCACGGGACAAGGTGCGTCCAGGCTTTCGCTTCCACAACCTGCGGCACACCGGACTGACGATCTACGCGCAGCAGGGCGCCACCTTGGCCGAGCTGCTGCACCGGGGTGGGCACACGGACGTATCGACGGCGCTGCGCTACCAGCACGCGACAGCCGAACGTGACCGAGCGCTGACAGCGAGGCTTGCCGATGTACTCGGGCGGATGAGTTCGTGAGTTCGCCGGGCCGCCAGATCAAAGCCTCGCAGCACGATCGTCGGCGCGACGGACGCCTGAGCTGCCTCGGCGGACAGCTCCCCTTCACTCGCGCCAGGCGTGGGTCATGGCTCAGCCAGCGAGTCGCGGGTCCCTGCCCCTCCGAGGTCCCAGGCGCGCTCTATTCGACCGACGGGTCCGACGGGACCTCTAGCGCTTGGCAGTTCACTTCTCACGGGAAATCTCGCGTCACAGGCGGCGTCTGCCCGAAGACCGTTCGTCTTTGCGAGCCTGGCTGGCTCGGAACGCGCGCGTCCGATCTGGAGGCCAGCGACACGTCGCCAGGATGCGTCACTTCCGCTCCCTTAGTGACGCGGACGTCCACCGCGGCTCCGGCAATACTGGGGATCGGGCGCCAATTCGGCTCCTGCTAGGACATCTCGCGCTCGCGCTGTGAGCAGCCGACGCCGCGAGGCGCTAGACCTCCCCGATGATCGGGCGCTCCGACTCAAGGAGCTCCATGATCTCGCGCACAGCGAATGCCGGGATTCCCAGCGTCTCGACTTCGCGTTCGCGGAGCCATGCCAAGCAATCGGAACTGCTGAGATCAGGGTTGGAGATGTAGGGCGAGACAGCCATTGCCGATGCCCGCGAGAGGCCCGCGTTGATGAGTCCCATATCGGTCAGCCGAGGCACGCCGAGTTCCAGCATCATCGTGATGTCCGGCTGCTCGTCGGTGCTGAGACCCATCTCTCGAAGGTGTACCGAGACCAGGTCGTTAAAACACGCGAGGAACTTAGGTGCATGGAAGCGAGCGATCTTCTCCACGTCGGACATGACTTCGCGGATCGTCGCGGCCGTGTCGACCTGCTGCCCCTGGTTCCGCTTCCATCGCAAACGATAGTCGATCAGTCGCGAGAGCGGCAGCCCGTTCATCCAGTTGACAATTGTTCGCGACAAGGCGAACCGCCGTTTGTCGTTTTCGAAGGGGCCGCCGAGGTAGGCGGCAACCCAGTCGAGCGCCTCTTTGTAGACAGCAGGAGCTTCGTCGTCTTCTGGTGGTACTAACGCGAGACCTTGAGTGTTCTCACGCTGCCGGAGCGCATCCAAGAGACGCTGCATTGAGATAGGACTGATTCCCTGATGGCGGCGAATCGCATCGGTAGGAACTTGAACCTCCGTCATCACCCGGTCGACCAGTTCCTCGACGGGTCGGGTCTGCGCCACGTCAAGAGCCAAGCCATGGATCGACGCCAGACTACGCTCCTCTGAGCGGCGACCCGCGACGAAGCTGAACGCTGCCTCGAGATCTTCTGGTACTTCCTTACTAGCCGGCGGTGCGCCGGACTCGATGTACCGGAGGAGGTTCACCGGCTGGTCGAGTGCGAGTTCAGCTGACTTTCGGATTGCTCCCCGCGCACGCGGTCCCGGAGGCGTCGGCCATTGAGTCTTGTCGTTCACGTCAATGCAGACGATGTTTCCCTGGAACTCCGTGCCCCACCGGCCAGCCCGGCCCCCAAGGTTCCAGAAGTCCGCTGCCGTCATGGGGTTGCCGCGCCCCTTTCGGGGTCCCCTCATGAAGATGTTCCTACAGGGCAGGTTGACACCCTCGAGGAGAGTGGAAGTGCAGACGAGGTACTTCAGATGCCCCTGACGGAATAGGTCCTCAACGAGCGTCTTCACTGGGAGAGGGATGTCGCCATAGTGATACCCGATACCACGCCCAATGACCTTCGCAAGGGCGTACCGGTCATGAACGCTCGCACGAATGAATTCAGCTGCGTTAGTGATCACTTCGTTCTCGACGTCTGCCGCTGGGCCGAGCATGTCCCAAAGCTGGTTTGCATGCTGTTCCGCAGTCGCCGGGCCATTGGCGTAGATGATGTTCCCGCTATCTCCGCCCAGCGCAGAGGCAATGAAAGCGAGCCGCTGTCCAGGCGCAGCCCGACGCGCCCCGATGCTGAACTCACCGACCTTTGCGATGGTTCCAGCAATATTAAGGTCGATCGTGAATCGCGAGGGTTTATACTTCACCTGTTCGACAAAGAGGAGATTCTGGTTGACAGTCACGGTCTCGGACAGTAGGGAGGTCGCCGCAGAGTCCAACGGAGCGCCAGACAGCAGGACCTCTGGGTTTGACGTAAGTGGACTGGCAAAGACGACCTGTGCCTTGGGTGAGCGGTAGACGGCTTCATCGAGCACCGAACTCAACAGGATGCCCCGGCTTCGGTCACCCACGTTCTGTGCCTCGTCGATAAAGAGAAACGATGGCGCGAACGTGGTGCGCTGCTGCAGCAGGTGCATTCGCTCCTGAGTGACAACGTACATCTCCCTAGCCGATTGGCCAATATCAGCGTCCCAGGGCAACGTGTGGACCTTGACTGCTTGCCCAAGCTCAGCGGCCAGCTCGGTCGAGACTTCCTGTACCAGGGCTCGCGTCGGCGCGATATAGGCGGCTCTCAACTCAGTTTTCCGTGCGAACAATGTCTTGATCCACTCAGTGACGATTCGTGTCTTCCCGGCCGAGGTCGGTGCCGAGATACTCACCCACTGGTGCTCATTAACTAGGTCCCAGAACTCGCGCTGGAACGGGTTCGCATTGATTGACTTATCGCCGGGCAGTTCGATGACAAGTTCCTGTTGGCGGTGCCATGCATCGAGAGCGAGATCGAGAGGGACGGACCGCCACCGGTCATCGTGACTCAGCAACTCTCTTTGATTGGCAAGTCGGAGTGCCGGAAGATTCCCCAGGCGTTCGAGGAGCAGTCCAGCCGCCTCGCGCTGCGGGATCGTTGTGTTCGTCTCGCCAAGACAGGCCTGCGCGATTCGAAGCGCCGCGTCTTGAGCTGGCTCGGTCTGCACGCCGGTCAACGAACTTGCAGCCATTAGAAGGTAGTTCCAGGAAATCGCACTCGTGGGTTCGCGCGCTTCAATTCCAGGCATGTCACGTCGAACTGTGTGCGCAGCGAGCACTCGCATCTTGGCTCGGAATCCATCGCTTTGGAGCAATGATTGAGTGAGTGGCGTCTCGCTCATCGGATCGCCCCCATGATTGCCTTACGGAAGTCGTCAGCGGAGGGAACCGGCAGGAAGAATATCTCCAGCTCGTACGATTCGATCTTCGAGTTCAAAATTTTCCTCGAGACGCTCGATTGCCACTTGCAAATTGATGCATCAAGTTGTTCCTGCAGCTCGGTCGCGCTTTTAGGGAGAACAGGGTAGTCCGCCTGAGTGAATCCGATTAGACAAGCTCCCCGAACCTCAACATTCGCCGACTTGGGATTCGAGTTGTCGAAGTATTCCAACACTCGGGACTTTAGTTCGTCGTCGCCGAGGTCCGCGTAATGCTTGATAAGCCAAGTATCCTGCTCAACAGCCTCGCCCAAGAGGTAGGGCGTGATGCTGTCGAAGCAGTCCGCAATCGCGCTGCTCAGGCTGTCCCAAATCTTGGCCTCGCCCCAATACAAGGCGAGATTTCCCGAATCAAGTATCTTGGCGTGAACACCATCAGTGCCATGCACCTGCACCTCGGGATTTGTCTTCAGTGACATCTTGCTGAGAATTTGTGGCACGCCCAATCCCTGCTCCAATAGGGCGTACAGGAGAAGTTCGCCTCCTTCTCCGGATGAAGGCTGCTTCGTCGTGAACAACGCGGCGGCTTTCTTGGCCAAGCGCGTGGACTCCCGCAGTTGATCATTCCCGTCCGCAAGCGCTCGCATGTGCACCACGTCTGAGCGTGGGATGCAGTGGAACAGTACTTCGAGGGCCAACTGTTCAGCGAGAGCCTTAATCCGCGGAGCGTCGTTTGCGTCGGAGCGAATGAAGTGACACCGAAAGTTGGCTCTTGTTCCGTTAATCACAGACTTCGGTCCATGCATGACGAGGCAACTGTCTAGCTGGCTCAAATCGCCTCGAACTAAAGCGGCGAGTGCATCTTGGAGACTCTGCCAATCGGCCGCAGACTCGTCCATTGACCCTGCAGACTCTGCACCCACCGAGACCTCCACCATCGCGCCGGCGGGGTTGTCGCTGCAGTGACGCCGTCCCGCCACCGTACCTCGTCGAGCAGTTGCCCTGTACTCAAGCACGTTCGTGGCGAGATTTGCGGGATTTGGGAGGTTCGGTCTGCGCACGGGCGGACTGTCATAAGGTCGCCGTCGCTCGAGGCTGACCTCCCGCTCAACGCGACGATGAAGGGCGAGTGCAACGTCGTGCACATGTTGGGCCACCGCTTCCACCGACCCCGACACGGGAACACCTCTCATGCAGTCAGTCTGCGATCCGGCACTGACATTCGGTCCGGGCGTGGCCAGCGATGCGCGTCATGCCGCGACTGACCTGAGTTGGGGCCGCCCGTGATGCAGTGGCCCGAGGCGTGCCACGTGGTGCGTTCACTACCACGACTCCGTCGGCGTCGAGCTCCGTTGGCCGCATTGTGGCGAGAGGGCTGCAGTCGGTCCATGCGGGGCTCTCGACGGCGATGAGGGAATCTCCACGAGTTCTCTCTTGATCCGGGGCTATGCGTCGAGGCCATCGCGGCGTCCTACTTCAGTCCTACCGATCTGCCTCGTCACGGGGCTGGCTCGCGTGTACTACCGACTCCGGGAGGCTCCCGGGGTGTTCACCTGGGAGACCTCTGCCATGGACAGCGCTACTACCCGTGCGCCCGGTACCACCGTCTACAGCACCAGCGGCACCGCGCCGTTGCGGATCGTGCCTCTGAAGCGAAACGACTACGCCGTGTGGCTCGAATTGGAGGACGGGTCGGGCCAGATCTACAACCGTGCCGGGCTGGCATCGGTGATGGGCGGCGGCGGGTTCGCGCTGTCGACGTCGGGCACCGCGCCGGTCCGGGTCGACGTCCACGATGCTCGGACCGTGCATGTCTCGTTTGAGGATGGCCGTGGGCAGGCTTATGATCGCGGACGGCTTCTCGGGGCGCTGGCAGAGCCCCCCGGTCAGGAGCTTGACCTCTGACGCCGGGAAATGTGCGCGCCCAATGGGGATCGCTAACCAGTAGCCCAAACGGACCACGATTGCTTGCTGCGACTGTGGCCCTTCGTCATGTACGGGTTTTGCGTCGACGGCGGACTCCTGCCCGGAGCGCGATCTGACGAATGCGTGGCTCACTCAGCCCGTAGTGCTCGGCGATGGCCCGGTACGGTAGGCCCGCTCGCGCCCAGGCGACCACTTCGGCATCGCGAGCCGAGAGGTGCGGATCGGTATGGTGACGTCGCAGAAGATCGCGCTGACATTTGCCGCTGCAGGTCTTGCGTGTGGTCGTCTCTCCGGGCAGGTCGCACCACTGGGCCCCGCATGCCTGGCAGGTCCGCACCACGACGTGATGGCCTCGGGGAGCGAGGAGCGGTTGGCCCCGGGTGATCCGCTGCCAGTGCATCTGGCATACGCCGCGGGAGAACTCGGCGGAGTCACACTCGACCACGGCGCAGGTCTTGGGCATGGCATCGATCATGGCCCGTTCTGTTTCGCTGTGCACCGCTCATCCACAACCACCTACAAGAGGACCTGCCCGCCGTGCAGGTGGTGAGGCCCGTGATGTTCAACCCAGAACGTGTCGGTCGCTCGTTCGAAGCTGCTGTGGATCACTGCGGGAATCGACACTGTCGAACGGCGCGACCCGATGGCTCCAACTGTCGTTGGCCCCGCCCACCAATAGGCGGGGTCAGTTTCCTGCGGCGAGGTATTGATCGAGGACGGCCTTCGGGATCCGGCCCTTGGCCGGGACCTCGATGGAGGCGGATCTCGCCCAGACGCGAACCGCCTTGGGGTCGTATCCGCTGTCGGTGCTGCGTGCCTGGCGCCCTGTGCTCACGCGTCCACCGGTGCGACGTGCACGCTCAACCCAGGGGGCCAGCTCGTCGCGGAGCTTCGCGGCATTGTGCAGGGTGAGGTCGATCTCGAAGACCACGCCGTCGAGGCCGAAGGTGAGGGTCTCGCCCTTCCCGTCGGCGATCGCGTCGCCGGTGATGTCGTCGACAAGCTCATACACGGTCCTCGTTGCCATGCCGGCCACCTTATGCAGTTCAGCCGATTAGTGCCTCTCCGACACGGGCAATTTACGGAGCCGCAGTTGGTTCACAAGTGGTTCTGGGAAACTCTTCGCTGCACACCGTCGCTTTACGGCGCTTCGCTGCCTGGGAGCCGGGCGCCGGTTGATCGCCCGGGGACTTAGCGAGCCGACGCCCAATTCTGGTCGAGCGGCCCGCGATTGCCCGGCCGTTTGATCACCGCGGTTATGCCCGTGCGGTGTCCCGACTGAGTGGACTGACCGGCTTACCAGCGCGGGCGAGGTCGCTGGCGTCGATCCGGATGAGCCGCCCGAACCGTCTCCCCTTCAACTCGCCCCTGGCGATCATGCGCCGGATGGTGTCGGTCGAGCAGCTCAACGCCTCAGCGGTCTGACGGATGGTCAGGTAGGTGCTCATCTGTACGCCCATGCCTGATCCACGCGGTTTGGTGATGCATGAGCGCGCAGGCGGTAGCCCCATGCAGCCTCAACACGGTTTCGCTATCGGGCCAATCGCGTCGAAGCCAAGCACGCGAGTGATGCCCAGTGAGGGGCCGGGCGCCCAGCGACATCGCGCTTCAAGCGCACTGACCGGTTTGACAGCGAGGCGGACGTGAGAAGTGATCGAAACGCGACAACTGGTGACGTAGCTATTGCGGCAGTGATGGTGCTTGCCCTACTGGCGGTGACTACCGTCCTGCTTCGCGGTGACGACGGCATTCTGCGGTGGTTCGCCGTTCCGACCGGCTTGGGAGCAGCCGGCCTGCTGGTCTGGGCGGTGGGCACAGCCAGATCTATTGCTCGCGCGCGGTGGTCGGTTCGCGTGGATGGGATGGCCGAGCAGATGGCGAAGGTCGCGACGTGGTGCGGTCGCCTCGGCGGGCATCTCGAGCAGCCAAGGTCGGCCGAGATCAGCAGGGCAACGAAGGTCCGGTTGGCGCAGGCCATCACGCAGGGCGAGGCGGCATTGGTGGCGTGGAGCGCGGCGCCGGTGCGGCGCCGGACGGTGGGCCGACTGGAGCGCGTGGCCACGCGACTGTTGCCTGAGATGGGAGCTGCGGACCTGCGGGCCAGCCATGAGTGCACGATCGCCAGGCACGGGAGGATCGCGTGACACCGCTGGGACCGGATGACACGTGGTTGGACATGCCGGAGGCGGCCGTGCTCCGCGAGATCGCCGGGGGAGTGTTGGGCCTCGCGCTGCTGGTCTCGGTGGCGGTCCTGGCCGTGGGCAGCGTGCTGTGGGCGCTGGAGCGCGCCGGCGTCGTGGCGATGACGCAGCAGGGCATTGCCAGGATGGGCCGGGCGATGGTCGGGGCGGTCGTCCTAGGTGCACTGTCGGGCCTCGTGGCCTTCGGAGCCAGAGCGTCCATCCTCGCGATGGGCTGACCAGAACCACAACCCGCTGGCCGGACGGAATGTGACGGCCCGCCTATCAGGTGCGGCAAACGCCGCACCTGATAGGCGGCACGGTCCCGGTCGTCCTGGCGTGACGTAGCGTGCCGGGCCTATCGGGCGCCCTGGCCTGGGCCCGGTGGTGGACGTGTGGTGGGGAACGGCTCGTCGTCGACCAGGAATGGGCTCAATGATGCTGAACAGCAGGCTGTATGGGGGGTCCGGGTTCGCCGGTCGTGCCGGTGGCGTGGTCGGAGCCGCCGCCGATCCCGACGTGAGTTTCGACTGGGACTTCTTCCCGTTCATGGACACGTTGCGCGAGGCGGTCGGCGGCGTCCTGGCCGTTGTGCTGGTGATCGACGTGGCGGTGCTGGTGCTGTGCGCTATCGCGTGGGCAGCGGGACGGATCGCCGGCTCCAGGGGCATCCAGCAGGCGAGTGCCATCGGGATGCTCATCGCCGTGGGGGTTGCGGCGATCATCGGTGGCGCCAACGCCCTGGTCCGGTGGGGCGCCAACGTCGATCTCGGGTTCTGAGCGTGAGAGCGCGCGTGCCACCGGCAATGCACGCATCTAGTGCGACGAGCGGGCCGACCCGGCTGCGGCTGGAGGTCGCGCGGTTCCTGCTCGACCTCCTGGAGGTTCAGGCGAGACTGCTGTCGGCGGCGGCGACCGTGTCGTCCGAGGCGGCGCGCAGGCTGGCGACGGGTTGGCGGGTGGTGCCGGCGCTCGCTGGGGCCGGCTTGACGGTGGCGTTGTGCACGGGTGCGTGTGGACCGTTCGACCTCAGTTGCAAGATCGACGCCTGGCAGTCGGGGTGGCTGGAAGGACTGAACGCCACGTTCGCGACGGTGACGCAGTCGATGATCGAGGGGGTGTTCACCTCGAGCCTGTCCACGCTCGGGACGGCCTCGTGGAATGTCGGGATCACGACGGTCAACCGGTTGGGCGCGGTGATGGCCATCGTGGTGGTGGCACTGTGCGCCGTGCAGATCACGATGACCCTGTTCGCGCGACAGCGCTCGGGTGTGACCCGAGCCGTCTTCGGTGCGTTGCTGGCGTGGCCGATCTGCACGGCGAGCGTCTGGTTGGCGATCCGGCTGGTGACGGTCGCTGACGGTCTGGCCGACGTGGTGATCGAGAGTTCCACGGCCCTGACTTCGCTGTCGAGGTTGGTGGACCTGGCGTGGGTGGGCAGCGTCGTCACCGGCAACCCGGTCGGTGTGGCGATGGTCGGCCTGTTCTTCCTGTTCATGGTCTTCATTCCCACCGTGTTGCTGACGTTCGTGATGGCGTTTCGCAACTACGCCCTGGTGGTGGCGGTCGCGGTAGCGCCGGTGTCGTTGATGGTCTGGGGCCTCGATGCGCTGCGCGGCATGGGACGTGGCTGGGTGAAGGTGATCACGGCGCTGGTGCTGACCAAGCCAGTGATGGCGATCGCGATCTTGATCGCGGGCGAGATGGTGGGGGCCGGCCTGGCAACCGGCGGGATCGGGCCATTCATGACGGGCGTCGTGGGCCTGTTCGCGGCCGCGTTCGCCCCGTTCCTGGCGATGGGAATGGTCACCGGCGCCATGGCCATCGGCGACGGTGTGGCAGCGCGCGGTGTCGAACAACGCCTCGGCCGGGCTGGTGCCGCTGCGGCCGGGCGCGGCGCCGCCGGGTTGGGCCGGTTGGGCTGGCAGAAGGGCAAACCCCACCTGGCGCAGGCCACCTCCGGAGTGACATCGCGACTGGGGACATCCATCAACTCCTTCTTCGGCACCTCGGCAGGCAGCCAGGCCCCTGGCTCCCAGGTGGCCCCGGGCGGTGCACCGCCCTCGAGCGGGCCGGCAGGAAGCGGCCGCCGGGCCGGTGAGGCAGCGGGGGGCGCCGCGGGTGAGGGCGTGGGTGGCGCGGCTGGTGGGGTGGCCGGTTCGGTGGTGCCGGGCGTCGGCACCGTGGCCGGTTCCCAGGTCGGGCGCCAGGCCGGCCGTGCGGCCGGGCAGAGCGCCGGTGGCGCGGCCGGTGGGGCCATGGACCGGACCACACACGGCGAGGGTGTCGGGGGACCGGGCCAGGCAAGCGCAGGAACGATGCCGAGTAGGCCGCCGGGTGCAGGGCCGGGAGGCCGCCAGCCGGGTCGGGCAGCGAGCGAGGGCACCGGTGGCCTCGCAGGTTCGACGGCGCCGGCGGTCTCAGGCAGCGTGGGCGGGCGAGGGCCCGACCGTCCGGTGGGGCAGAGCGCTGGCGGTGTCGCCGGTGACTTCGTCGGTCAGCCGGATGCGGGTGAAGAAGCACCAGGAGCAACCGGCCAGCGGGATGAGGGCAGGACGCCAGGCCGGCAGGCCGGTGTGGAGGCGCCGGTCCCGCAGGGCAGTCGGCGTGAGTCGACCGTGCCGGGTGGTGCCGGTCTGATGGAGGGGTTGGGGTGAGTGGCGCGAGCGTGAACGCCGACGGCGTGCCGTCGGCGCTGCTGGCACCGGTGCGCCGCAGCGGCGTGGCCCTGGGCCTCAGCGGCGGCCAATTGGCGATCACCGCGACAGCCGTGACGGTGGCGTTGGTGGCGAACGTGACCGGTGGCTGGTCGACGGTCGCGCGGGTGTGGTGGGTGTGGCTGCCGCTGCTGGCCCTGGGCGTGGGCTCGTGGCGTGGGCGCTCGTTCCTGGAACGGATCGCAGTGGAGGCCCTGTTCGGCGCCCGGGCCGGCCTGAGCAAGACGGCCGCGGCCGTGGACGTGGCGGCGCATCGGACCGAGTCGAGGGTGGAGATCCCCGGTGCGATCGGGCACCGGATGCACCTGCTCGAGCTGGTGGGGACCTCGTTTCCGGGCGCGTGTATGGTCTGGGACGCGGCGCTGGGGACCGCGACAGCGGTGCTGCGCATGCCGACAACGGCATGGCACCTGACCTCCCCGGCCGAACAGGCGACCCGGTGCGCGTCGCTGGGACGAGCGTGCCGGTCGCTCTCGACGGCGACCGGGGTGATCCGGGTCGTCACCTACGCGCGGACCATTCCCCGCACCCTGGATCACCTGCGACCGGAGCAGGACCGGTCCCTGTCGGACTTCGCCACCGCCGAGTACGAACAACTGCTGGACGGCGCCGCCTTGGGGGCCGCCCCGTACCGGGACATCCTGGTCGCGATCACCCTCGACAAGGCCGCGGTGGCCGCCGGGGTCAAACGCGCCGGTGGGGGCCGGGCGGGAGTCTCGAAAGTCCTCGCGGACCGGGTGAAGGACTTCGCGGCCGACCTGCCGGGCTGCGGGGTCGACCTGTCCGGTTCGGCGTGGATGTCCGGGGGAGCGATCCGGGCTGCGTGCCGGCTGGCGTTCGACCCGGTCGCGGCGAGCTGGTTGGACCCCCGTGAGGGGATCTCGGCGGACTACCTGGTGGTCACCTCGCCGGTGGAGCACCGCGATCACCTTCAGGTGGATTCCGCACTCGCGCGCACGTGGTGGGTGGAGCGGTGGCCGAGCGAGCCGGTGCGCGGCGGGTTCTTGGCGAGGTTGATCGCCACGGGCGGGTTCTGGCACACGGTGACGCAGGTGTGGGAACCGGCAGATGTGCGCGCCTCGCAGAAGCGGCTGGACAACGACCAGTCCGCGATGGACACCATGGAGCGGGTCAACCGGGCTTTGAAACGGGACGCCTCCGCTGCCCAGGTGGCCGAGCAGCGCGCGTTGGAGACCAGGCGCTCTGATCTGGTCGAGGGGTACGGCGACGTGCGCTACAGCGTCTACGTCACCGGCATCGCGGGCGATGCCGACGGCCTGGAGGCGATCGGGCGTTGGTTGCGCCAAGCCGCCCCGGACACCGGGATGAACCCACTGCCGGCGCAGCAGTGGGCAGCGTTCGCCCAAGCGGCACTGCCATTGGGGATCCCCACCCGTGGGAGCAGGCAGGGGCTGCGCCGATGAGAACCCCGGGGAGTGCCAGGGCTGCGGGCCGGCGGCTGCAGATTCGGGCCTACCCGCAGCTGAGCGGGCGGCCGGGTCGGGCCATGCGTGCCCAACTGCGCACGCTCACCCGTGCCGCCCGCCCACAGACTGCGCCTCGCGCTCGGCGGGACCGGGAGCAGGATGAGGATCTGCCGTATGTGGACCTGGGCGGCCGGTGGGGTCGGCTGCGGGAGGCGATGTGGTCCCCGATCGGGGCACGGACCCCGATGCACATCGCCTCATCGGTGGACGCGGGCGTGCTGACCCCGTTCGTGGCGGCCGACACCGAGCTGCTCAAGGGCCCGGTCCAAGGGGTAAGCCCGTGGGACGAGACGGTCATCCGGATGGACCCATGGGAGCTGTACCGGGCCGACCTGGTGGACTCGGTCGGGCTGTGCGCGTGGGGAACGATGGGCTCGGGCAAGACCTACGCCCTACAGACGGCGGCCCTTCGCCTGATCGGCTACGGCCGGCACGTCATCGTCGAGGAGGACCCGAAGGGCGAATGGGTCGCACTCGCACAGGCGGTGGGTGGGCAGGTCCTGCGCGCCGGGCCCGGCGCCGGCACCCGGATGAATCCCCTCGCCGCCCCGACCGCACGGGCGACGTCCTCGCCGGGTGATTCGGGCAAGACGCTCGCCGCCCACCGGGGCAACATCCTGCGGCAGATCATCTCGATCCTGCGGTCCGGCAAGGCGTTCACCGAGGATGAGGAACCGTGCCTCGACGCCGTCGTCGACGCGATCGAGACTGGGCAGTGCCGGGCCAGCATCCCGGGGGTGGTGGACTACCTCGCCGACCCGCCAGCAGACCTGGTGCGCCTGGTGGGCGCGCAGGCACCCGGAGTGTTGCACCTGGTGCTGCGGCGGCTGATCACCGGCCCGCTGGCGGGGATGGTCGACACCGAGACCAGCACGGTACTGGACCCGGCCAGCCCAATGATCTGCATCGACACCTCGATGCTGCTGGGCGCCGACCCGGTCACCAAGGCGATCGCCTTGGCGTGCATCGGCGCCTGGGTGGACGCCCTGCTGGCGTGCCAGGACGGGCGGTTCCGCATCGTGCTGGAGGAGGAGGCCTGGGCGAAGCTGCGCAACCGCTACTCCGCCCAGGCGATCGACACCCGGCTGCGCATGACCGGCCTGTGGCGCTGCTCGAACTGGCTGATCTTCCACGAGCTCAACGACATCGGACAGATGGCCGACGACGGCGCGCACCGGGAACTGGTGCGCGGCATCATCTCCAAGTCACCGATCAAACTCATCTACCGGCAATCACCGGCGGCGCTGGCCCTGTTCAAGGAGTTCGTCCAACCCACCGATGACGAACTGGCCACCGTCGCGAGCCTGGGCCCACATGTCGGCCTCTGGCGCCTCGGGGAGCACCTGTCGGTCCTCGTGCACGCCGAGACGGTGCCGACCTCGCACGTGCTGTTCGACAACTCCGCGGGCAGGGCCGGCTGAGCCGGCACACCACAAGTCAGAGGGAGATGCTCAGATGCTGTTGCCAGTCCCCACCGTCGAGGAGCCCGAGCAGGCCCAGGCGCCCGCTTGTGATAGCAAGCGGCCGCCCGCGGGAGCGCCAGGCCCCTCGTTGGGCGCGTTGGGTGCCTACGTCTGGCCCTACCGGCTGCTGACCAGCGTCAAGGACAAGTCTTTGCTCGCCGGGGCCGGGATGACGGCCCTGATCGGGGTGGTGATGATCGTGCTGTCGGTCGCGGCCGGCTCGGCGGGCCTGGGTGTGGTCGCCGTCCTGGGCTGGGTGGGGTGGGCGGCGGCCTGGTTCGTGATCGTGCGGGCCTGGTGGGCCTACCGGACGAGCCCGCGCCGTGACCATCACCTGCTGTTGAGCCGGTCAGGGATCGCGACCGTGGAGGAGGTCCGCCGCACCGTCGCCGATGCGGCACTGGTGCGCCGGGCGGGCCAATTGCGCCCGGCCCTGGCCGCGACCAGGGCACAGGCGCGCGAGCCCGTGCGCGCCGGGGAACTGTCCTGGCTGGTGGGGACCTCCCGTACCGAGCCGGTGTGCGCGGCTATCGACGTGCCCGTGTACCTGGCCGGCCCGGCCCGTTCCGGCAAGGGTTTGACGGTGTTGATCTCGGCGATCATGGAGGCACCCGGATCAGTAGTGACCACCTCCACGCGCGCGGACAACATGGAGGCCACCATCGCCGCCCGGGCGCAGGCCGGGCCGGTGTACGTGTTCGACCCGGACGGGGTCTGCGGCCGGGCCACGACGCTGCGCTGGGATCTGCTCGCCGGGTGCGAGGACCCGGCGGTGGCTCAACGCCGCGCGGCGGTGTTGGTGGCCAAGGTCGGGTTCACAGGTGAGAACCAGGTGTGGGCGACCAGCTCCGGCGGGATCGTGCAATGCCTGCTGCACGCCGCCGCCGTCTCCGGGCGCCGCGCCCAGGACGTGCACCGGTGGTCGACGTCGCCGGAGATCGCCCGCGAGGTGGTCTCGCTGCTGGAGCGCTACTCCCCGGACTCGAACTGGTCGGAGACGATCGCCGCGATCCAGGCCGAGGACGCCAAGATGCGCTCGAACAAGTGGTTCGGTGTCGAGTCCGCGTTCAAGGCGCTCGACGTGCCCAGCGTGCGGGCCGTGTTCGACGTCGGACCGGATGAGGCGTTCGACCCAGAGGCGTTCCTGCGCTCGTCCGGGACGATCTACATGATCTCCCGCTGGCGCGACACCGCAGCCACGGGCGGCAGCGTCGGAGCGTTCTTCTCCCTGGTTCTGGACGACATCGCCCAGGCGGTGCGCACGATGTCCCAACAACCGGGCAACGCCGGCCGTCAGGACCCCCCGTGTGGGCTGGTGCTGGACGAGATCGCGAACATCCACCCCTGGCCAGGTCTGCCACTGGCGGTGGCCGCAGGATCTGGTGAGGGCCTGTACACGGTGATGGGGTTTCAGTCCCGCTCCCAGTCCCGCGACGCCTATGGCACCGACACCGAACGCTCACTGTGGGAGAACAGCACCATCCTGCTGCTGGGCGGGGGCTCGGACCACGCCGACCTCAAGGAGCTGTCCGAGCTGCTCGGGGACCAGACGGTCAGCACGGCCTCACGCACCTGGGGCGGCGGGCTCAGCGGCGCCCTGACCCCCTCCCTGCAGGACGGTGAGCGAGACAAGGCCCTGGTCAGCGTCGATGAACTGCGGCGCCTGCCCGAACGCGTGCTGCTCATGGTCCAGGGACGCCTGCGCCCCATCGTGGTGACCACCATCCCCTGGCCCGAACGGCACTGGGCGCCCCAAGTACACGCCTCGAAAGCCTGGCACAACGCCCACCCCCGCACCGGCGAGCACCTGGCCGAGGCCTACCCCACCGGCCCGGTTGCCGGCGAAGGTCCCGTCGAGCACCCCGAGGGCAGGCAGCAATGAGCGGGCAGGGCGACCCCGGGCAGCAGGGCACCCCGCTCGAGGCGATCTGGGGCGAGGACCTGCCTGACGCGGCTGAGCGCGAGATCCTGGCCGTCCCGGTCAGGGTCCCGGCACCGTTCTGGTGGGCGCGCTCGACCCGACTGATGCGCGAGGAGGCGCTGGCGTTCACGATCACGTTCACCGAGTGGGTGATCGCGGTGTGGCGCTGGGACCGCAAACTGCTCCCACCCTGCTGGGTGCACCACCCCGACATCGTCGTAGAGATGTCGGCCCTGGCGATGGCGCACACAGCCCTGCACAGCAAGGACAACCCCGGCGGCCCGGTCCAGTGGCTGCTCTACCTCGACTACCAGCACCGACGCCTCGCCGACAACAACTCCGCCGCCGGATGCGCCAACCGCGGGTACCACGAACTGATCGGCCAAAGCACGCAGGCGACCGCGGACCGGCTGCGCAGCTACGGCGAAGGCGATGAGTCCACACCCGAACTACCCCAGAGCGTGGGCCGCTGGACCTGGCCCCACACCCACCCCGAGAACGAAATGAGCGAGAACGAGACCGGAGGACGGCGATGAGCACCGTGACGATCTACACCAGCCCAGACTGCACGGCGTGCCACGCGGCCAAGCTGCGGATGCGCGCAGGCGGCGTCGAGTTCGAAGAGGTCGACCTGGCCACAAACCCGGGCGCTCTGGCCTACGTGCGCGATGACCTCGGCCACCGGCAAGCACCGGTGACCGTACGCATCGGCCCGAGCGGGCAGGTGGACCACTGGAGCGGGTTCCGGCTGGAGAAGATCCGGCAACTCGCCACCGAACAGCACACCAACCAAGCCCGCGCAGAGGCAACTGCCGATGGATCCGGCACCGGCCGCTGTCCGCAGGTGCCCGTCGAGGCCATGCACGGGCACAGGGCTCCAGGCTCGATCACCCCGGACGTGGCCTGACGGCCCATCGAGACACCTGGCGCATCGTCCGACCGCGCGTGAGGTCATGAGCGCGCGGACCACGGCCAAGGGCGGGAGCCAATGATGCGGACGACAGGTGAGGATCGGGTGCCATGGGGCCGTGCCCGGGTCGTGGTCGTCGTCGCCTGCGCCGTGGTGGCGCTGGGTGCGGTCGCGGGCGCGACGGTACTGGTCACCGCGGACCGGGAGCGTGAGGACTGGCAGCAGCGAGTGGCGGCCTACGAGTCGCAACTGGTGGCCGCCGAAGCCGCCAGTTGCGCCAGCCGCACCGCCACCGAGCGGGACTACGACCAGGCTGTCCGTGCCATGTCCGCCCAGATCGCCCGTGCCGAGGAGGTCTACCAAGGCACCAATGGCCGCGTCCTCGACGACGACCTGCGCTGGCAACTGTGGTTCGCGGCCACCGACGCGCAGCTCATTCTCGCTGCCGCACCGGCCTACCTCACCCAGACCAGGGCCGTGGCGGCGATCACCTTCGATGGCACCTTCGTTCAGGACTCCCGACCCGGCCACACCTTCACCGTCACTACCGGAACCACTCCCGCGGTGAGCGACCTGCACGCGGCAACGAGCAGGATCACCGAGGCGATCGCCGCCGTACAGCAGTCCCAGCAGCAGTGGGCGAACAGCCCAGCGGCGCCGTGAGAGCAGGCCACCGATGCCCGAACGCGCAGACGTGATCTCACTCTTTCGTCACCGGCCCCCGGCCTGGGAAGCAGCCCCCGACCAGACCATGACCGCCGAGCCCGCCCGGTCGCTGGCCGACCAACTCGAGGCGGCCTCAAGTCAGGACACCGCCCAGGCCGGCCGAGCAGCTACACCTTCGAGTGCGCGCGCCGCGCACCAGCCGCCGGTCGGCGGCGAGGTAACAGACCGGAACAGCTCGAACTCGCAGCGCCTCCGCCTCGCCCGGGAGCTGCTGCGCCCAGTCAACCAGGCGACGAGCACGGCCGGTACGACCCGGACCAGTGACAGTGACCGACCAGGAGGATCCGATGTCGACTCATGACGACGCGCTGCTCGCCGAGCAACTGAGCCAAACCGAGCTGGCACTCCAGTGCGAGCAGGAGGCGGTCCGGCGGCGCGAGCACGAGTTCGCCCGTCGATGCGAGCAGGCATGGCAAGCGCAGCTCGAGCCGAGGTAGACCCGGCTGTGTTGCAGGAACGACCACGACGAGGCCGAGCCGGCCGATGGGTCACCGCCCTGGTCGCGCTCGGGCTCGGGCTCATGTTCATCGCCCCGATCGCCCTGGTCGGCGCCACCGGGATCCTCACCTCCAGCCTCTTCGCCGGCGCCGACGACGACGCGCAGGGACCAGACGCCGACATGGTCGCCGCCGCGGAAGCCGCCTCGGCCCGATGTGAGTCCGCGACACCGGCGCGGCTGATCGCCGTGGTCAGTCTGCCCCCGCCGGAGCAGACCCCGGTCGATGCCACTCCTGCGGTCCAAGCCTGGGGGCAGGTGCTGATCTCCTCCGGGCAGTACGAGGCCCTGCGGGCCGGCGAGGACGCGCAGTTGGACCCGGCGAACACCGCCAGAGTCCTGGACGCGGTCGCGGTCATCTGGTGCGCCCTGTACCCCGAGGTCGCCGACGCTGCCGCCGACACCGCGGTCACCGTGACCTACCTGGCGCTCGGCTCAGCAGCCAGCGCAGCCGAGGCCATCGAGCACGAGCCGAGCGCCTCCGATCAGGTTCGGGCCGCCCAGTTCGAATCGCTGGCCGCGCGATACGAAGAGCGCCTCGCCCACGCCGCGAACTCCGGGACGGGAACGGTCAGCGCCGACGGGTGGACCCACCCGATCCCGGGCCTATCGCGGTACCAGGACAACTACGGCGTGGCCCGAAACCTGTACACCCACGCCGGCGAAGACCTCTCGGCGCCGCTCGGCACACCGATCTACGCCGCAGCGGCGGGCACCGTGACTCACGTCGCCTGCCACATATACGAAGGTCGCTCACCTTGCAACGTGATCATCGACCACGGCCCCGACCCCGACACAGGCCTGCGGGTTCAGACCTGGTATGTGCACATGTACCCAGGCGGGGTGCTCGTCAACTCGGGGGATCAGGTCATCGTCGGCCAGCAGATCGCCCTGACCGGGTCCAACGGCAACTCATCCGGCCCGCACCTGCACCTGGAAGTCCACGCCGGCAGCCGCGTCATCGACCCGACCCCGTTCTTCGCCGCCCGCGGCGTCGACCTGCGCAACCCCACCACGCCACCGAACGTGAGTGGCGCCGCCGAGCGGGCGCTGGCGTGGGCGCGCACGCAGATCGGCACCCCCTACGCGCTCGGCGGCACCGGCCCCGACACCTACGACTGCTCCGGGCTGACCATGCGCGCCTACGAGCACGCCGGCGCCACCCTGCCCCGGACCAGCAGGCAGCAGTACGCCGCCACCATCCGCATCACGCCTGAACAGCTGCAACCGGGCGACCTGGTGTTCTGGAGCACGGACGGCACCGCGGCCGGCATCTACCACGTCGCCCTCTACGCCGGGGAGGACCGCATCGTCCAGGCCCCCGCACCGGGCCGCACAGTGGAGGACCAGGTGCTCTGGCGGGAGAACCTCTTCGGCTACGGCAGGGTGACATGACGCCGCACGCAGCACACCAAATCGCCCGCACGAGCGTGTCGGCGGTGACCACCGCGGCCGTGCTTCTCCTCCCAGCCTGCTCGGTCACGACGCTGCCACGTTCGGCGCACGGCGTCCTCGAGGGTGCGAGCGAGACAGTCGAAGTCCTCGACGAGAACTACATCGACCCCGACGCCACGCCAGAACCCGGCGCGGACCCACCACCCACGCCGCCTGTCGACCACGTCATCCGAACTCTTGCCGACCCGGCCGCAGTCGGCCTCACCGAAGCCGACGAGTTCGCCGCAGCACAGGCCGGAATGATCTTCCTCGAGACGATCTGGACCTGGGACTCCAACGACACCTCTGACCGAGCCGGCCTCGAGCGCGCCCTGCCGCTCGCAAGTTTCGACCTGGTCGAGCGGTTGTGGCACTGGATAGATGAGCCGCTCTACTCGCCCGAGGAGTGGGAATCCCTGGCCGGGCGAGCGGACGTGGGATCGACGATCGGCATCCTGCAGACCTGGCCGGACCCCGACGGGGCCTTCGACCACGACACCTACACCCTCAAGGTCCTCTTCCGAACCTTCATCCCGGGCCCGAACGGCGCCGTGCTGCCCAGCCACGAAGAGGCCCGCTACGCCACCCTCGTGCTCACCCGCACCGCGACCAACACCTGGCAGGTCGTCGACCTGCCCCTCCAGGACGTCGAGCACGTGATCGAGCCCAGCGACGAGGCCTGAGTGCCGCGTATGACAGCACAGTCGGATCGAATCGGTCATTCAGCAGGTCTGCAGCAGAGCTACCAGCGCACGTCGCTCGGCTGGCGTGACCCAAAGGCCGTAGCGGGTCTTGATCACGACCTGGGTGGTGGCGAAGGCGCAGTGGTAGGCGGGATTCGGTGGAACCCAGGCCGCAGCGTCGCCTGCCCCCTTGTCCTGGTTGGCCCGGCGGCTGACCGTGAGGAGGTTCGCCGGGTCGTTGGCAAAGGCCGCCCGCGTCGCACTGTCCCACTGTTGGGCCCCGGTGATCCAGGCGTTGTACAGCGAGACCACGTGATCGACCTCAACCAGGCCGGTTCCCGGCTGGTAGGTGATTGCGTCGCCGGTGTAGGGATCGATGAGGACCCCGCCGACGACCATGCACGGCACACGCGGGTGATACTCGGTGGCGGACAAATCACGGGCAAGGACCAGATCGCGAACAGCACAGTCCCCAACTAGCGCCCACCGTGCCCCGAACAGACGGTCACGGTCATAGCCATCACCGGTGGCGGGACCCGCCACGGGAAGTTCCTCGAGCAGTACCAGGGCATCAGCTGCCTCAACATCCGGCGGTCCACCCGCGGCCGGACTCCCGACGAAGGACTCGGAAAACCGGTCACCGACGAACCCGGCGGAGAACACGATTGCGATCGCTGTGAGGACCCCAAGCAGAGGCCTGGCGAGCAAGCCGGGGCGAGAGCCACCTCGAGAATGCGTCCTGGGCGTCGCTGCACGGGCCATGCCAACCCACGCGCCCGGAAGCAGGCGAGGTATCGACCCGATACCGGCGAGATGGAGCCTAGGTGAACAGGTCCGCGCCCTCGTTGCCTGTCGGGTCCGACGTCAGGAGCGATTCGTGCAGACCGAGAAAGCGCTCGGCTGGTTGCGGCAGGTCCGAAGCCTCGTCGATCTCATCGGACAGCAACAGCAGGAGGGCGAACGCAACCTCGTACCCAGAGGACGTCATCGCCCTGGAAACGTCCTCCGCGGAGGCGCCAGCATCGATGGCGCGGGCCGCGGCCGGATAGTTGCGCACGTTGTCGGCTGAGAATCCCCGGATCTCCTCCCACACTGACTTGAGCAACTCTGCCCTGGCGCTGTCGTCATCAGACACAGGATCAACCTAGTGCCATCGGCAGAGTCCGGGCCTAGAGGTTGAACGTCGCGGTGACTAGGGCGTGGTCGGAGAACGGGGAGTCGCGTCGCGCCGTCGGGGTGTCGGCAACGGACTCGAGCGATTCGCCGCCGGTGCGGGTGCCGGCCTCGGTGACGATCTTGCGGCTGGCGTTGGAGACGAACAGGTGGTCGATCAGCTCGCCCCTGCCGCGGTACACGCGCGAGAACCGTTCGTCCTCGGGGATCAGCGGGGCCAGGTTGAACAGGCGGTGCGCGTCGCCCTGGTCGGGGCGCTCCTCACCCGGGGTGCCGATCTCGCTGCCGGTCGGGCCCTGGATGATCTGGGTGGTGGCGGCCTGGGGTTCGTCGTTGAAGTCTCCGGCCACGACCAGGTGTCGGTCGTTGCCGGCCCCGTCGAGCAGTTCGTCGGCGAAGGCGCGCACGGCGACGGCTTCGGCTGCCCGGCGGTAAAGGGCGTAGGCGGCGAAGCGGGCCCGTTCGCCTTCGTCCCGTGGGGTGAACCGGCGGCCGGGGTAGCTGATCAGCTTCGACTTCAGGTGCACGGTGACGACGTCCACACCGGTGCCGTCGGGGGCTGTCACGCGCACGTGGAGGGCGCCGCGTCCCATCGCGGTCAACGGGGTCGACTCGTCATCGATCGGGACACCCTGCAGTCGCGGTGGGATCAGGCTGTGCTCGCTGCTGCCGGCGATGGGCAGGCGGGTGAGGATGCCGGTACGGATCGTGTGTGGCGTCTGGAACATGACGGACAGTTCGCCGGCCCAGTCACCACCGAGTGCGTCGGTCAGCGCGGTGAAGGCTTCCTCGTCGCCGATCTCCTGCACGGCCACGACGTCGAGTTCGGCGGCGGTGATGGTGGCGGCAAGCCCGGCGACTTTCTCCTCGAACACTGACCGTTCAGTCGGCCCGTACCCGGTGCCGGGGGTGAACAGGTTCTCGACATTCCATGTCCCGATCCGCATCCCGAACCACCCCATCGCCTCACCGGTCGTCGTACCGCTATCGGGCCACGACTGCACGTGTTCGACCATACCGACCGGACGCCCCTGAGTGGCACTGCTGCAAGATGCCCATCACGTAGGCCGCAGTGCACGCACGCGCACGGGGCCGCGCCGCGAGTCGCAACGGGGCCGACCATCGGGCGCGATACCAGGCCTCGACCCCGGCCCAGCTGCGGTGCTAATCGACGAGAGAAAGCGCCCAAACCCGTCAACGACTGAGCGGCGGAGGCGGGGCCGTCTCGACGACTCGGATATGCACGTCAAGTGGAACGACGGCGACGAGTTCGGCGGCCATCGCATGGTCGTCGTGCCGCTGAGGATTCCTGGCGGCAGGTGGTTCGACCACACCGACGGGTCTAGGTGTGCTGGACGTGGGTGAACGCGCCGCGATCGTTAACCAGGACGTACAAATGGCCGGTCTTGGATTCACGCACGGTGCCGATGGCGAGGATGTACCGACCGGGCATCGTGACCAGAACAGCGCGGTCGGTGACGCCGAGGGCACTAGCCGTGGGGAGGGGGAGCACCACACGCGGGCCATGTCGTGGTTGCAGGTGGACGGCACCAGTCGGGCCGTAGCGGATGGCCTGCTCGACCCGGCCCCAGTAGCCGCGATGGCGATCGTCGGAGTGCTCGACGCAGTCGAGGGGGACGAAGAACAACTCGGCCGGCGTCGGGTCGCGGGAGCCCCAGGAGACTACATAGCCGGGTGGATACCCGTGGCCGAGCAGGACACGTAGTGCTCCGCGAAGCGGTGACCGACGCGGTCGCCGCACCGTCCGGTAGGTTCCGACGCCGGCTTCCATCTCGGCCGTACAGGGCGACGGCGAGGAATCTGCACGCGTGCGCCGACGTGGGAGGTCCGCGGTGAGTGTGATGGCGGTGACGGCTCGCTCGTCGATATTGAGGGAGCCCGCTCTGGTGAGGTCGTCGGCTGACGGGTGAGTACGCGCCTCGTCACAGCCCTCGATGTGATCCATCGCCGCGAAGTGGGGCGCCTTCGCGGCACTCCCTAGTGCCTTGGCGAAAGCATGGCCGCCGCACGGTTGCCCGTCGCTACCGGTCCCGGCGCAGCGCAGGTTCGCGGGCCGCTCGGAGGGCCCCATCCTCTGGTAGCGGCCGATGGAGAGCAGGCCCTGGATCGGGCCGGCGACGGACACGGCGACCTGCATCGGTGGACGATCCCTCCCATCCCCATCAGGTTGGGCATGCCTCGGCGGGTCGCGGTTCGATACCCGAAGGGCCGCGACGCAGTGTGGCGGGTTCGTGGTTAAAGCCGCGGGTGGGGTCAGACTCGCCAGCAGGCGTCGCGGATGGTGTTGATGGGCACGACGTTGTCAAGGATGCTGACGTGGTCTATGGCGCCATTCCAGTGGTTGGTGAAGGTGGTTGCTCCGTAGTCGAGGGACCTGCCGAGCTCGATGGGGCCGCCTGCCGCCCAGGTGATGGGGTTGATCAGTGGTGTAGTGCCTGCGAGTTGGGGTTGTGTGCCCGCTTCGGGGTAGCAGACGTAGAGGCTGAGTTGGTTGTTGACTGTGTCGACGATGGCGCTGAGGTGGACCCACTCGTCGGTGGTCGCGGGGATGCTGCTGGTGAGCCTGGTGTAGTTGCCGGACTCGACATCGGCTGACTTGACTTGCAGGAACCAGCACGGTTGAGCGACGGCACCGCAGGCGGCTGCTGGGAGTTGCCCGACCAGGAACGCCGACGTGGTTTGTCCGTTCTGGCTGATGGCGGTCTGCGGTGTCGTGGTCAGGCTGCTGAGGTTCACGAATGCCATGACCGTGTAGCTGCTGCCGGTGTTGGCTGCTGGTCCGACGGAGGTCGCGGAGTCGGTGGTGGAGTCGAAGTACAGGGCTCTGTCGGTGGTGATGCCGGCGACGTCGGCGAGCATCCCGTTGCCCCACGTCGTGGTGGCCGAGGTAGTGAGGTCGTTGGTTCCGGCGGCGTCTTGTCCGGTGGTGCCGGTGGCGTCGTCGAGACTCCAGTGGGCGGCTGTGCCGGGGAAGTGGACGCTGAACCGGTAGGTGGCGACCGGTCCGGTGTTGCCAGCCCGGTCGACGGCTTGGACGAGGATCCGATGGGAGCCGGGTGTCGTGGGCCGGACACTGATGGTGGTGCCGGTGGTCTGCTGATCCAGGGCGTCGGAGTTCCACGAGTACTTGTAATAGGCGATGTCGGCGGCGGCGTTGGCGATGTTGAAGGACCCTCGCAGGCCGACGCCTCCGGAGATTTGGTTCTCGGAGTAGGTCGCTTCGTCGGCGGTTGGGGTGAGGGTTGTTGGCCCTGGTGCGGTGGTGTCGATTCTGAACCAGCATTTGGTGACTGGCCCGAAGCGGCCGGTCGGGACGTCGATACCGCCCGCCTGCCATTCGTAGGTTTGACCGTCCGCGAGAACTCCCGCGGGTGGGGTGATGGAGAACTGGGTCCCGCTCGCTTGTGTCGCCACGGTCGGGTTCCAGGCCAGGGCGACCCCGTTGGTCATGCGGTAGATGTCGAGGTTGCCGGTGACGTTGCCGCCGTCGGGGTCGGCGACGTTCCATCGGAACTGGGGTGTGGTGGTGCGGATGTAGGTTGGGTTACCCGACGTGCAGGTGGTCGCGGGGGTGGTAGCCAGTGCGGTGCCGGTCGTGGGCATCCGGGAGTAGGTCACGCTGAGTTGGGCGTCGTGACGGTAACGCTGCCAGGAGGCAGCCATCGTGGTTTCGTTCGCGGTCCGCAGGCCCAGGGTGATCGTGGCCTGGTTGTTGGTGGCGGCGTACTGGGCGGCGGCGGTGGCGTTCCACTCGACCCAGCGGGGCAGGCCGGTGCAACCGGTCTTGTGGACCAGGTTCTGGGCCTGCAGTTGCTGCGACCAGGCCGGTTGGGTACCCCACGTGGTGCTGGCCGAGATGCCTCCGGTGCGCCAGAGTTGCACTCCGGTCGGGGTGCAGGACCAGGAGTGCTGGCCGTAGACCTTGAAGGTCGCGGAGATGATGTCGGCGCTGTCGGCAGCGGCGATGCTGGACAGGCCACCGAATCCGAAGAGCATGCGGTAGATGCCGTTGTTGGTGCAGCCGGTGGAGCAGTAGCCCAGGCCCTGGTCGCCGCTCCAGTTGTAGTAGTAGTTGTCGCTCGGGAAGCCCGAACGAACGATGGTGCGTCCGGACTGGCTGCCGGAGACGGTGGGGTCGATGTAGACGGGCCAGATGGTGTCGGGGTTGGCGAGCATGGCCTGGTCGGGTTCGATCGTCACGGTCTGGTCGGCCACAGTGGTGGGCATCTGAACGACGTTGTCACCCTCGGCGGGCTCCAACATGGGGGGTGACTGCTGCGCGGAGTCGTTGCCGCCCAGGCTCGCGATCCCGGCCATCTCGGCGGCGTCATGACCGGGCGCGGTCGAGGCGGAGTCCCACATCAGCGGTGTGGGCGAGACGAAGATGTCCTGGCCGGTGGAGTCTTGGGCGGCGAATCCTCCGGCTTGCTCCACGACGGTCAGGTCGCCGGTGGTGTCCACACCGAACTGCAGTTGTGCCAGTTCGGGGTTCTCGGCGGCCTCGGGGGTGTGGACACGTAGGACCTCGGAGTAGCCGGTGCCGTCGGGGTGGACCTGCAGGACCAGGTCGACGTCTGGGAGGACGTCGGGGTAGGTGATCGTGGCGCCTTCGATGGTCGGGGTGGTCAGCGGCAGCGGGGCATCCATGGTCAGGGTCTGCTCGCCGGTGCTGATGACGGCCAGTGGTTGTCCGGGTGTGCCGTTCGAGAACGTCATCTGGTGCACCGGTGCGAGCACGCTGATGCCGGTTCCGGTGTCGGTCAGCGTGGTGTCGATGGTTTCCCAGGTTCCGTTGATGTCGGTCCGGAGGGCGCTGATCGATGTGTCCAGTCGGAAGGTCCCCTCAGGGGTGGCGTAGACGGTGTCCCATGGGCTTCGTTCGGTGAGCACCTCGACGTCGGCCTGGCACTGGGCGGCCTGTGCGGCGGCGTCGTCGGCGGTCTGCGCTGGCGAGCAGTCGCCAGCGGGGTCGGGGGTGGGGTCGGCGCTGGCCGGCCCAGCGAGAACGCTTGCAGCGAGAAGTGTTGCGGCGGCGAGGATCCCCGTGGCGCGGATTCGTGTAGGCCGCATTCGTTCCCCCTGTGTAGGTGATGTCAAGCTCGTGGGGTTCGTCGTCGAACCCCGGATGGCCGTGAGCGTAGAGGCCCGGGTGCCGTTGGCGCAATCACCATTTCTGGGAGTCCTCAGAGCGTCTCCTGGATGTTCGGTTCATGTTGTCTGGAAGTTCTATGCACGGGGCCTGGGAGTGCGCTAGCGTCAGCGATCACTCGATGGCGAGTGGCTTCTCCAACGGCTGACGTTCGGTCCGATCGCACCTGATCTGTCCCTGCGTAAGGACCGGTTGTTGGTGCGGTCACGAACGTCCACGGGATTGGATTCTGGCTGGCACGAGTCGGGCGGGGGCAGCATGTCAGTTCGAGCACGGGGACGTGTGGGGATAGTCGCGGTGCTTGCCGTGGCGCTGGTGGTCGTGGGCAGTTCAGACCCTGCGCAGGCCGACCCTGACGAGATCAGCGATGCCGAGCGCGCCTCGTGGACCGACGAGCAGCGGCGCGAATACGGCGAGGAACTCTGGGCCGATCCCGAAGTCGAGGACCTCGTGCCCTCCGAGGTCAGTGTCGGTGACGAACCCACGGTCGACTGGCAGCCACCGGCCCCCGAGCTCGCGACGGAGCTGCCCGACGGCGCCGAGACCAGCGTTGAGGTGACCAGCGCCGGCGCTGGCGCCGTGGACGCCGGACCGGTCACGCTCGATCTCGGTGAGAACGCCGAGAGCCTTGCCGCCACCGACGATGCGCAGGTCAGCGTGAGGGTCGCTGACGCCGAGCAGACGCAAGCTGCCGGCGTCGAGGGTGTCCTGCTCGAGGTCGATCCCTCGGCCGACCTCTCCGAACCGGTCCAGGTCAGCATCGACTACTCCGACTACGCCGACGCCTACGGCGGCGACTGGGCGAACCGCCTGACCCTGGTCGCGCTGCCCGATTGTGAACTGTCCGGGGCGAGCGACTGCGCGGCCGGTGAGCCGCTGGAGTCGACCAACGACACGAGCAGCCAGGTCGTCACCGCCACCGTGCCCGCGGAGGCGGTCGGGACGATGGCGCTGATGGCCGCCACCAGCGGGTCCACGGGAAACTGGGCGGCAACCCCGCTGTCGCCCTCGGCGTCGTGGGAGGTGTCGGCACGCACCGGTGCCTTCACCTGGTCCTACCCCTTCCGGGTGCCGCCCGCCGGCTCCAACCCGACACCAGACCTCAGTCTTGGGTACTCCGCGGGCTCGGTCGACGGGCGCGTTGCCTCGACGAATAACCAGACCTCATGGGTCGGTGAGGGCTGGGAGTCCTCCAGCGGGTTCGTCGAGCGCAGCTACGTGCCCTGCGCCACCGACACCAGCGGAACCCCCAACAACGCCTCCCACCCCACCGGTGACCTGTGCTGGGGCGGCCAGAACGCCACCCTGCAACTGGACGGGCAAGCCTTCGAACTGATCCTGGACGCCGCGACCAACACCTGGCGGCCGAGTCAGGACAACGGCATGAAGATCGAGCGCCTGACCGGAGCCTGGAACAACGGCCAGAGCGGCGAGTACTGGCGAGTCACCTCAACCGACGGCACCCAGTACTACTTCGGCCGCGACAGGCGCTCCGCCACCGACACCCTCGCACTGAACTCGGCGTGGACGGTCCCGGTCTTCGGTAACCACCCGGGCGAACCCTGCTACAACTCTTCCTACGCGGCATCGTCGTGCAACCAGGTCTGGCGTTGGAACCTCGACTACGTCGTCGACACCTCCGGCAATACGATGACCCAGGTCTATGTCGCCGAGACCAACAACTACGGTCTGAACAACAACGCCAGCGTCGCGTCCTACGTTCGTGGTGGCTACCTGAGCCGTGTCGACTACGCCCAACGCCAAGGCAGCGAGACCGCCAACGCACCCGCGCGGGTGAACTTCACCGTCGCGGAGCGGTGCCTGCCATCCGGGGCGATCACCTGCACCCCGGCCCAGCTGACCGCGGCGAATGCCTCGCACTGGCCCGATGTTCCGTTCGACCTGATCTGCACCTCGGCCAGTTCCTGCGCGAACGTGACCTCGCCGGCCTTCTTCACCCGTAAGCGCCTGACCACCGTCACCACGACGGTGTGGACAGGGTCGGTCTACCGCAACGTCGACCAATGGACCCTCACGCACACCTTCCCCGACCCGGGCGACGGCACCTCCAAGCAACTGTGGTTGGCTTCCGTCCAGCACACCGGCCTGGCCGGTTCGACGCCGGTAGTGATGCCCGCGGTCACTTTCGCCGGAGTGCAGATGCCCAACCGGGTCGACGCGATCGGCGACCTAGGCCCGCCCATGATCCGCTACCGGATCTCCTCCATCACTACCGAGTCCGGAGGTGTCACCAGCGTCAACTACAGCACTCCCGACTGCACCAGCGCCAGCCTGCCCGCCAGCCCGCACACCAACACTCGCCGCTGCCTACCGGTCTACTGGGACCCTGAGGGTCCGATCGGGATGACGCTGGAGTACTTCCACAAGTACCTCGTCACCAGCACCGTCGACAGTCCCGGCGACGTCGAGTCCGAACCGATCGTCACCAACTACGCCTACATCGGCACCGCAGCCTGGCACTACACCGACAACGACCTGATCCCACCCAACAGGCGCACCTGGTCAGACTTCCGCGGCTACGGCAACGTTGAGGTCAACGTCGGCAACTCGGTCGTCAGCAAACTGCGGACCGTCTACACCTTCTTCCGCGGCATGAACGGTGACCGCGCCACACCCACCGGCGGCACCCGCACTGTCGTGGTCGACGGCGTCACCGACCATCCCGAGTTCGCAGGCATGATCCGCACCGAGACCACCTACAACGGCTCCACGATGGTGTCGAGCACCACTAACACCCCGTGGCGGTCCACGCCAACGGCAACTAACACCGCAGGACGAACCGCTCACTACGCCGCGATCGCCACAGTGGAATCCCGAATCGCCGCCCCAGCCCTGGCTGGTGGGCAACGCACCACCAGGACCGTCACGACCTACGACGGCTATGGCATGCCCTCCCAGGTCGAGGACCAGGGGGACCTCGCCATCACCGGTGACGAGCACTGCACCCGTTATGAGTACGCCCGTAACACTGGTGACAACATCATCTCCACAACCCGACGTGTGGAGACGGTCACCGTCAGCTGCGCTGCCACCCCGGCACGGCCGACACAGGTCGTCAGAGACGTCCGAACCAGTTACGACGGACTCGCCTACGGCGCCGCACCCACCGACGGGCTGACCACCAGGGAAGAGCGACTGGCCGGCTACTCCGGAGCCACACCGACCTACCAGACCGTCAGCACAGCGACCTACGACGCCTCTGGGCGCATCCTTACCATCAGCGACACCTTGGGCAGGACCACAACCACGGCCTACACCCCAGCACTAGGTGGGCTGGTCGCTTCCATGATCGTCACCAGCCCTGATCCCGACGCGGCGGGCCCGCTCACCGCGCACATCACCACCACAGCCTTCGATGTCGCCTGGGGCGCGCAACGCTCGGTCACCGACCCCAACGGAAAGGTCAGCTCCGGCGCCTACGACGCCATTGGCCGCCTTACCGGCGTCTGGCAACCGGGCCGGGTCCAGGGCACCCACACCGCGAACACGACCTACGCCTACACCGTCTCGCGGACGGGTACCAACACCGTCACCACCAGATCCCTGATCCACGACGGCACCTATCTGACGTCCGTCACGCTCTATGACGGGTTGTCGCGTGAACGGCAGGTCCAGTCACCGACCGCGGACAGGGAAACTGCGGGGCGGATCGTGACCGACACCGTCTATGACTCCCGGGGACTGGTCACTTACGCCAATCGTCCCTGGTACACCACCGGCAACCCCGCCACCACCGTTGTCGTCCCGGCTGCTGCGGTGCCGCTGCGGACCGTCTACACCTACGACGGTGCCGGACGAACCACCAACACCATCACCCAGGTCAACGAGAGCGAGGTCTGGCGCACCACCACCAGTTACGGCGGCGACCGCGTCACCACCACCCCACCCGCCGGCGGCATCCCCAGCACCGAGATCTACGACGCCCACGGCCGCACCATCGAGTTACGCCAATACCAAGGCCCCGCCGCGATCGGCGCCTACAACGCCGTCACCTATAGCTATGACGCAGCCGGTCAACGCACCTCGATGACCGACCCCGTAGGCAACACCTGGAGCTCGGTCTACGACCTACAGGGTCGTCTCGTGTCTCAGACCGACCCCGACGCCGGCACAACGACGTTCACCTACGATGCCGCTGACCAGCGCGTGACCTCGACCGACGCCCGTGATGTCACGCTGCACACGACCTATGACAACGCGGGCCGGCGCACCCAACTCCGTGAGGACAACGCCACCGGCACCCTGCTGGCCTCATGGGCCTGGGACACCCTTGCCGAGGGGCAACTAACCTCCTCCACCAGGTACGACAACGGCAACGCTTACACCACCGCCGTCACCGCCTACGACAACGGCTACCGGCCACTGGGCCAGACCGTCACGATCCCCGCGGCCGAGGGCGCGCTGGCAGGGACCTACACCTACACCAACACCTACACCATCGACGGCCAGCTCAGTACGATGCGGTACCCCGCCGCAGGCGGACTCGGCGCGGAAACACTGTCCACGTTCTACGACAACCGGGGCATGCCCGAATGGATGGGCGGCGGCGCCGGCTGGGGCGTCTACGTCTCCGGCACCAGGTACTCCGTCTACGGCGAACCACTGATCGTCGACGTCGGCGCCAGCTACGCCAACCTCATCAACTACTCCTACGACCACGGCACCCGCAGGCCCGACCAGATGTGGTTGCAACGCGAAGGCGCCACCAGTTACGACATCGACATCACCTACGACTTCGACAACGCCGGCAACCTCCTCGCCATCGACGACGACGCCGTCGACGACACCCAGTGCTTCACCTACACCCAAGCCCGCCTCGCCCAGGCCTGGACACCCGCCAGCGGCGACTGCGCCACCACCCGAACTGCCGGCACGTTGGGCGGCCCAGCGCCGTACTGGCACACCTACGGCCATGACGCCGCGGGCAACCGCACCAGCCTCGTCGACCACACACCCACGGGCGACATCACCACCAGCTATGCCCGCCCCGCCGCCGGCCTCGAACAGGCCCACACCCTCACATCCACGAGCACCACCGGCGGCGCCAGCACCAACTACACCTACGACGACGCCGGCAACACCCTCACCCGCACAACCGGCGCCACGACCCAGACCCTGACCTGGGACCCCGAAGGCCGGCTCGACACCCTCACCGACGGCGCCAGCACCGACGAGTACCTCTACACCGCCGACGGCGACCGACTCATCCGTCACCAAGGCACCACCACGACCCTCTACCTGCCCGGCGGGCAAGAGCTCAATCTCACCGGCACCACCGTCACCGGCTCACGGTTCTACACCTTCAACGGCCAACTCGTCGCCACCCGCACCAGCCCCGGCTCAGCCAGCCTCACCAGCTACGTCACCGACCTCCAAGGCACACCCATCCTCGGGATCGCCAACACCGGCAACCTCCCCACCCGCCGCTACCACGACCCCTACGGCAACCCCCGCGGCACCACACCCGTCTGGACCAGCGACCACGGCTTCCTCAACAAGCCCACCGACGCCAGCGGACTGACGAGCATCGGCGCCCGCTAC
Organism: Occultella kanbiaonis; assembly: GCF_009708215.1. Lineage (NCBI taxonomy): Bacteria > Bacillati > Actinomycetota > Actinomycetes > Micrococcales > Ruaniaceae > Occultella > Occultella kanbiaonis. Next base: position 1,607,299 of record NZ_CP046175.1, read on the forward strand.
TACGACCCCGGCATCGGCCAATTCATCAGCCCCGACCCCATCCTCGACACCAAGTGGCCACAGCAGTTCCACCCCTACAGCTACGCCGCCGGCAGCCCAGCGACCCTCTCCGACCCGTCCGGAACGTATCCAGGCACCAGGATGCTCCACGACGGCGGCGGAAAGCCGAAACCCATCGCAAAACTGGCGACGAGAAACTGGGACCGACTAGCCAACTTCGCGGGCGCGGTGGTCGCAAACGCCGTACCCGGCATCGGAGGATTCCTGGGGTCAATTGTGGCAGAGACCACCAGAGCGGCGCCCGGCATCCTCCAGGGCCTAGGACACCTCGCCGTCAACTGGTCAGCGACTCAGCGGGGGATGCCACCGATCTACCCGGCCCCCGACCTCTCCAAACTACACCTGGCACTCGACATCGGCGGCTTCGCTCCAGGAGCAGGCGAACCATTGGACGCTGCGAACGCCCTGATATACGTCATGGAAGGCGACTACGGGAACGCGGCTGTTTCGGGCATAGCCACCGCGCCAGTGATCGGAAGCGCCGGCACCCTGGCACGCGTCTTGGCGCGGACCCCGGACACCCTAGTTGTGCCAGCCCTCGGGAGACCAGTACAGCAATACATCCAGCAGACAGCCCAGGCTGTTAGTAGCCAGGGTCGGCCCGCGCTAGTTGCGCGCTTCAGTGAAGGCCAAGCGGAGGCGGTCGACATTCATCCCTGGCTCAATGCTCCCATGATGGGTAACGTCGTCCATAGGACGACGGCGCAGACGATCCAAGACGCGCACCCCAACCTCTTTACATACCATACCGTGGGCCCAGATTTCACCTTCATCCCGACCGGGCAGCGTTATGAGCTCACGACTATTGGGAGCGTGCTGGAACACAACCGCAGGCCGGGCTATGATAACGTGACATATTGTGTCTACACGTTGCCAGGGTGCTGAGAAAGATGACAAGCGGAGGGCTTGAGCCTGGAATCAAGGATGACAGTCTATACGTAGATGGTCAGCAACTGGCCAATCTGGATCTGAGTGGCAGAGTCTTCAAGCATTTTGTCGTGGTTGGTTCACGATTTGAGAATTGCACTTTTGATCGGACGTTCATTTCGCACGCGAATCTCGGCGCGGGCGACCCCCCATCTGAGTTTGTAGACTGTTCATTTGACAATGCCCGGCTGCGCCACATCTGGACGGGCAACACACGTTTCGTGAGGTGCGCGTTCACGAATGTTTCGATAGTCGACCTGGATGCCTCTTCCATGGAATTCATCGAGTGCGTGTTCACTGGTCGAATTCAGAAGGCGCTCTTCTGGGGAGTGCCACCAACGGAATTTCGGCCGTATCTAAGGAGTACGAATCAATTCTGGGGTAACGATTTCTCTGGTGCGCAACTGAGCGATGTCTCGTTCCGAGGAGGAATAGACCTGCGTCGTCAGAGTCTACCTTCAGGACGAGACTACATTTATATCGCGGACGCTGCTGCTGGCGTTGCGCGAGCCCGCGAGGTGCTCCGAACTTGGAACGACTCGCATGAGATTGGGATTGCGGAGCGCACGCTACAGCGATTGCAGGCGCAGGTCGATCACGGTCAAGAACAGTTCTTCTTCTGCATTGCAGGGCAGTCGGGAGGGCAGCGCCTCGCGCGGCTGTTCGGAGTCAATTTGACTTGAGTGTCGGGTTTGATACTTGTACCCCGATCCATGGTCGGGAGCGTTCCTTGGCCATGAGGTTGACATTGGTTGGTCCAGGGCCGCCGCGCTGGGCGGGAAGCCAGAACCGGAGAACGGACGTACCGTGCTTCGGGCTTCTAGAGCTCCGTCGGCCTACCCTCACTCCGGAACCGTGCCGCTCCATCGAGACGACGCGTCTCGGTGGCTTGGTCGACGGCCGGGACCGAGGCCAGCCTCTGCCCGGATCGCGCGGTCGCCGTGTAAGTCGTGTTCCGAGCCGGAGGCGGTGAGAGGTCCCATCGCAGGTTTCCGGGCGGCGCACCCTGCCGGACCGAACAGGGATCGTGGCTACATGATCATTCAGCTGGTAGTCGACCTGGATGGGAAGGCTGTGCACTCCCCGAGTGTGAGTGTGCCTGAGCACTCACGATTTTGCATCCAAGTCCAACTCCACTGGGGAGGGAGGGGGCTCCTCGGCCGGTGAACGTGGCGGTGAAGCGTGGTTGGTAGCCTCCGGTGTTGTTGGCTTAACTGAGGCCCGGGCCGTCTATCGGCTCAGCGAACATCCATTCGTGTACGTGCTGATTGGGGCGGGTGATCTCGCCGCATGTTGGGCGCGCTTCTCCGCGGCGGAGGTGGTTGAGGGTGTGCAACATCTGTTCGCTGCGGCCGTGTTGCTCCTCGCGAACCAGCTGATGGGTGCGCTCGGAGTCGGGCTTGTTGCGTGGGTCCACGCCGAGGGCGAGCAGTGCCTGCGCGGCCTGGGCGCGCGCATGTGATTGCATCCCGTTGGCGGACGCGGTGCCGAGCGGGTGGCGTCCGGTGATTTCGTAGCGGTCGCGGTAGGCCACGATGGCCCGCACGGCCCGGTCCCACCGGCCGCGCAGCGGGTCCTCGGGCTCCGGTGCCTCTGGCAGATCAGCGGCCCAGGACGGTGTGTGGTGCGCGACTCGATCGACAAGGGCATCCAGGCGTTCAATGACCTGCTCAGCCCGGTGTCCTAACCACGCTGCGATCGCGGGGTTCTCAACTTGAACCGCGGGTGCGGGTGTTTGGGCGCGGTGGTTTGCGCGGGCTTGCTGTAGTTCGGCCCAGATCGTCTCGCGGGCAAGTGTGTGTTCGACCCACAGCCCGTAAGGGGAGCTCACCTGCCGAGCGAGGTGTTCGCCGGCCTGCATGAACGCCTGCTCGTCCGGGAGTCGGGCGACTATCGCGCCTGCTGCGCGCACAACTGCGAGGCGTTGCTCAGCGAACTCGTGCGGTGAGGCTTGGACCAGTCGATCGAGGAGGTCCTCGGTGGTGGGTTGTGCGGCGAGGAGGCCGTACCGCAGGTTGTCTATGTGGCCGTCCTGTAGCAGGGAGGCGGGGTCAGCGCCCGCTGGCAGGATTGCATTGCGGGCCAGGGCGGCCTCGTCATCGGTGAGTAGCGACCACGCGCGGGCGGTCGCCTGCTGGCCTGCGGGGTCGGCGTCGAAGGCGAAGATCGGTGCCATGGTGCCCTGGCACATCGCGCGGACCTGTTGCAGGTGCTCACGGGTGAGTGCCGTCCCGCAACTTGCCAATGGCACGAGCATGGGGTCGTCGACGCGGCGGAGGGCTTCGAGGTCGAATGCGCCCTCAACGAACACCGGCCGGGCGCCGGCGCGAAGTCGCGCCCTGGCGTCGGCATCCAGGCCGAGGACTGTCTCGGCCTTGGTGTAGGCAGGTGTGGCGGGCGGGTTGAGCCACTTAGGTGTGTGGCCGGAGGTGGTGGCTGGGTTGGTGCGTGCGGTGAACGCGATGATCGCGCCATTGCCATCGTGCACGGGGATGATCACACGGTCCCGGAACCGGTCGATGAGGCGACCGGTGCGGGTCCGGGAGGCGAGTCCGGCGGTGAGCATGGCCTCGTCGCTGACTCCCTCGCCGTGCAGATAGTCGACCAGCCCGGTCCAGCTCGCGGGCGCGACGCCATGTTCCGGTGCTGGGCTGAACCCGCGGTCCTGGAGGTACTGGGCGGCCCACGGCGAATCGAGGACCTGTCGCTGCCACCATTCGAACGCGGTGGCGTTGAGGTCGACGACCTGCTGCCATCGGTCATTCTTGGGCGGGTCGGTGCCGATCGCTGCCTTGGTCGGGCCGACGGTAGTGGGGTGCTGCGGGGGTGGGGTGACCCATGAGGGTAGGCCTGGCTCGTGGTCGGCGGGCGCGGCGACCGGCTCGCCGATGCGCCAGTGCAGCAGTGTGGCTGGTGAGCGGGTGTCGTGCAGGTCTTCGGCGTGCCTGTGCAGGAGTCGGTCGAGGTCGGCGCCGGTTCGTTGGTGGCGGACCAGCAGTGCGGCGAGGTTGGGCCACGATTGGTCTTCCAGGATGGGGTTGGCCAGGTCCGGCCCGAGCGTGGCTCGGACGGTGTCCGCGGTGCGCTCGAGTGCTTTGGGGTCGAGCAGGTGGGCGTAGGCGTCCTCGTACGCGGGGATCAGGCGTGCGAGCGACCCGGCTCGCTCGGCCTCGTCGTACAGTGCTGCCAGTGCGCCTTCGCCCACCGTGGTTCGGGCGAGGACTCGTTCGAGTGCGGTGCGGGCTGCGATGTCCGGGCGGGCCGGGTGGTGGAGCGAGGCGTCGAGCAGTTCTTCGGTGACGACGTAGAGGTCGTTGCTTTGGCGTCCGCGGGTGATCGCGGTGTAGAGGTGTTCGCGGGTCAGGCTCGCGTCGACGAGGACGCGGGCGACGTCGACGGTCATGCCCTGGGCGCGGTGGATCGTGGAGGCGTACCCCAGCTGTATGTGTTCACGCACGTACCGGGCCGGAAGGCGGGTGGTGGTCTTGTGGACGCGGTGTCGGACCACTAGGGAGCCGTCACTGTGGCGGGCAGTGACGATCCACATGTCGCCGTTCTTGACGTAGTCGGTGTGGCCGTGGCGCAGTCGGCGTTCGTTGCGTCGGGTGACGACGACATCACCTACCCCGGCGATGGTTCCGTCGGCCAGGTCGACTCCTAACGTCTCTACTAGACCCTCGATGCTGCGGTGCAGGCGGCAGCGGGTGTTGAGGGAGGCGACGTCGTCGTTGTTCGCCGCGATCATGATCGCGTTGCGCCCCGCGGCGTGATCTTGGACCCAGGCTGCGTAGATCTCCTCCAGTGCGGACTCCCGGGATCCGGTGTGCACGCGGGCGTTGTCGATGTAGAAGTCGAGGCCTGCGGGGCGTCCGTCCCGGACGAGCAGGCCAGCCTCGTCTTCGCCCGGGACGCGGAACCGGTACACGTCGCGCAGTTCGGCGGCCCCGACTGTGTTGGCGATCATCCGCAGCGCACCGCCCGCGCCGACGGCATCCAGCTGGGACGGGTCACCCAGGAGCCGCACCGCAACTCCGGCCCGGGTAGCCAACTCGAGCACCGCCTGAAGCTCTAGCGTGCCGGCCATCGCCGCCTCGTCGATCACGATGACGGTGTCCTCATCGAGCAGCAACTCCGCGGGGATACTGCCGCGCATGTAGGTGTCGATGAGCTTGTGTATGGTCTCGGCGTGGGTGCCGAGTTCTTCGGCGAGGATCCCGGCCGCGACTGCCGAGGGCGCAAGGCCCAGCACGCGACCACCCGCGGCGGTGACCGCTGCCGCGAATGCGCGCATCGCCGTCGTCTTGCCGGTGCCGGCCGGTCCGATCCCAACTTCGATCCGGTTCGGGCCGCAGGCGAATCGGTGCGCGAGTTCGATCTGGGCGGCATCGAGGCGGACTTGGTTGTCGATCTGCACTTCCGCGACGGCACTCTGGAACACCTCGCCGGAGACGACGAAGCCACCCGGGGACGTGGCAGCGCGCAGCAGGTCCTCTTCGGCGTTGAGGACGTCCATTGAGGTGTATTTCTCGGCGCCGTGCACGGTGTAGATGGACTCGCCATCTGCCCTGGAGAGGTCGGGTGGCCGGTGTTCGTCTGTGTCGGGATTAGTCAGGTGCACCGAGGATGCGAGCACCTGGTCGACGACCTCGGCGGCTAGTTGTTCGGCGTCTCGCCCTTGTTCGACGAGGACGCTTCCACGGGCTCGCCGCAATGCCTCGGCATGAACGTGAAAGCGGGTCCAGGTGGCACGCCGATAACCCATCGCTGCCAGCACCGATGTTGCGATCTGCTCCACGGTCTCCGGTGAGCGAGGCGTCGACGGAGCGACGGGTGCCAGCGCTGCCTCGACCCGGTCCCGGACGGCCATTTCCGAGCCCAGGGCGCGGGTTGCCCGGGCGTGCCATTGCTGCACCCGTTCGGACAGTGGGATGCCGGTCTCCTTCTGCATCCGGGTGTCCAGCGTGGCCTGCTGGGCCATCTTGTATTGCACTGGCCGGGACGGCTCGTGGCCGTGCGCCGCCCGGTACCGCGCGACCAACTCCGCGTAGGACACGTTGATGGCTTGCCGCCGTTGGGAAAAGACCTTGCACAGGTCCTCACCAACGCCAACGATCTCGCGGACCGGTACCCGCCCACCCGGGCGGGTGGTCGGCTCGAACCGCACCCCGAGGCGGCTCACGAGCTCCTGCTCGATCAGCGTGTTGTAGCGCTCCGAAGCGGATACCGCCATTGAGAACAGCACCCGCCCATCCAGGCTTCGCCACTTCCCGTCCGAGCCTCGCACCTTCGTGGACACGGCAACGTGGGTGTGCAGGTTCGGGTCGCCCGACCGGGAGTCGAGATGGTCGAATGCGGCCGCGGTCAGCCCGTGGGTGTTGATCTGGCGCACCCCGCCGGCGCCGGCCCTTGTGAGGGCGCCCTCGGACTCGATCCACGCCAGCGTTCGGCGCCACGCCGCGTTGTGCGCTTCGGCGATCACCCGGCGGGTGTCGGAATCGGCCAGGGCCCACAGCACCGAGACCGACTTCGCCGGCGTGAACACCAGGTCATAGCCGGTTACCGCGTCCCGGTTCACACCAGCGCGCTGGGCCAGAAACCGGGCTACTTCAGCTTCGCTCGGCTCCTCCACATCGAGGTCTTGCCTGCGCATCTCCGTGGCGACCCCCCAACGGATGCGGTCTCGTTCCGCGCCAGCCCGTGGGGCTCGATCGTTCTCCATCGCGAAGGCCTCGAACGCTGTGTCCAATGCGGCGTGATACGCATCGGTGCGGTCCTGACGGAACTGCATAAAACGACGTCCCAGGCGCACCTTCTCGTCGTTCGGGTGCGTCCCGGCGCCAAACAGGTTGCGCATCTGTTCCGGCCCGACCTGACCACTCACCCGCAGCACGTCGGCACCCTTACCCACCCACCGTCCGGGCGGGTTCCCGTGAGCCAGGTAGTAGTCGCTCATCGACTCCCCATGCGGGCGCACCTCATCGCCGGTCGCAACCTGACGAAGCAGGTACTCGTAGCCGTTCCCAGCATGGAGCGGGTGGATCGTCATCATCGAGGGCTCCACGCGCACAAGTTCGAGCCTCGCCCGATCTTGATGTGCGGCTCGGGTGACCCGACCGTCAATACCAGCCCAGACCGACCGGCACTTGTAGTGCAAGAGGTGTGTGCGCCTTGGGCTCCTTGCCCGGGATTTGTGGTGAGGGTCCGTGGGCGAGTGCCTGGAGGGGGTAGGTCGGCTATCGATGGCGTGCCCGGCGGCGCGCCACTTGACGTGAGGGTGGTAGCGGATCGCAACAGCCGGTCAGGCAAGGGGAGGAGTTCGGACAGATGTCGGCGAACAGGTCGAAGGTGGCAGCGCGTGAGCGTGCTCGGCAGCGCCGGTTGGAACTTGATGCCGAGCGGGCACGACGGGATGAACAGATCGAACAGGCCGCCGCGGAGTTCTTCCAGGCGCAGGGTGCCCACCGCGAGGCCGCGGCCCGGATGGGCGCGGCCGCGGCCACGCTGGCCGCTCTAGGAGAGTCGTCGCAGCGCATCCAACTACTGCTCGAAGTCAGCGCCGCTGATCTGCGCCGCTTGCGGCAGATAAGTCGTGAGTCCGGCGCCAGCGACCCTCGTCCGCGACCAGAACGACCCGATACGCCAACCAACACACCCAAGAGACCCGAACACGGGCCTCGCACCTAGCCGAGGAGCGCCGCCAGTTGGACGCCGACACCGCAGAGATCGCCGTTGAGAGGGTGATCGCCGCCGTTCTCGACGGCGCACCAACACTCGGGCCCGAGATCGCCGCGTTCGATCTCTTGCACCTCGTCGACCTTGGACTTTGCATGCCGATGGAGGTCGACGACCGTGAGTGAATCCAGACCGACTGTGCACATCTCGACTGCGGGCGACATCCTGGCGATGATCCCCAGCCTCGTTGGTTACCAGCTGGACTCCCAGCACGTGGCGGTCCTGGGCATGATCGAGGATCGACTCATCAAATTCACCGCCGCGATCGATTGGGAAGACAATGACCCGGCCGACGTTGCCGCGGCCATAGGACGGGCCGCAACGACCTCCGGCACCGATCAACTAATCGTCGTCGGGTACGGGCCGCAGGGAGCCACGAGGGCACGCGCACTCGGTGCCGTGTCGGCGCAGGTGAATCCCGGCCTGTCTCACCACGAGATGCAGATCAACGAAGGTCAGTACGTGCTGCTCGACCACCCCCGGGCGAGATGGCGTCCCATGCCCGGGCCGCCGGCCGATCTTGCCGTGCTGGGCCGGCCCCCTGCGGCAGCCACCCGTGAGGAGATGCGCGCCCGCTACGCCCCACTGGATCAGCCGACCATCGACCCGCTGGCAGATGATCAAGCCGTCCGACTCGGCCGTCTCAGCCCGTCCCTGCGTGTCGACATCGCCCGCCGCAGTCTTGATCGCATCGCAGCCCGTGCATCCAAGCCGTTCGATGCTGCGCAGGTCGCACACTTGGTCCAGGACAGAGACGTCCGAGGCTCGATCATCGTTCACGCCTACACGAGCTCGGCCAGAACCGAGGCACTGGTCCAGGTGTACCGGGGCGCTCCAGTTCCCGACCGGCCCGTACTGGGCAGCGCGGCGGCGGCGGCCCTTTACCTGTCCGGTCGGCAGGCACAAGCTGACGCCGTCCTCGAACACGCGGGCGACGAGCGCCTCGCAGGCCTAATCACTGCGGCCATCCGTGCCGGCGTACCCCCAGACCGAGTCAGCGAGATCCTCGCAAAGACGGTCCCGGAAGGGCTCCGCAGCGCAGACGAACAGTGGACCCGGCAGACCGAGCCCACACGAAGGGCGCGGCAACGCCCGGAACATCCCGACCTTTCCACCATCCCGCCGCCGATACCGGACGTCGGCGGACCCGAGTTCTAGCCTGGAGCACACACACGCCGAGGAGACCCATTCATGTCAGAACCCACACAGGCAAGCGAATTCGAGGACGCTCTGCAACGACTCGTCGCCGCCGCCGACCCCAGCGACGCGGTGCCGCCAGGCACCTTCGTCGACTTCGAACCGGGGGAGTTCTGCGCCGACCCGTCCAGTTCGCCCGACGACCCACCGGCATGAGCGTGCCGGCGCTTCCGCCGCGCCAGAGGCTTGGTGCGGGTGACGTCGTTGCCGCACTGCCCTACTACGCCGGCTACCAGCCCACCCCAGGATGCATCGGGTACTTCATCGTCGCAGAGGCGGGTGAGTTGCGGCGAGTGGGGGTCCTGCCCCCCGCAGTCACAGCTCGTCTCGCCCCGAGGGCGGCGCGGACTGTCATCGAGCCAGCATTGCGCCAGGACTCCGATGGAGTCATCCTGCTCGTCTACGGCCAGCAAGCCTCAGCAACCGCGGATGCGCTCACCACAGCACTCATCAACCGTCTGCCATGGATTGCCAACACTGCCATCACCGTCGACCTCCAGCAGGATCGCTACCGCGTCGGAGGGTCGGGCCAGGCCATCTGGCGGGACACGCCACCGCCGCCGGTATGGGCCATCGCGACCGGGCAACCAGCACCTGCCGCGACTCTCGAGGAACTCGTCGAGCGCTACGTTCCGCTGAACGGGCCCGGCCAAGGCGTCAACGCGGCCAGAATCACGAGCGCTGACCGAAAGCGCCTCGACTCCATGAGCCCATCGGTGCGTCGCCTCGTGGCGCTTCGGACCATCGACGCGATGGCTGGCCGCGAAGGAGCCAGGGACCTCAGCGCCTCCCGGCTCGCGCACATCGCCCGCAGCGCCGTCGTGCGAGATTGCCTCCTCCAGGAGTCCTACAGCCGACCCGAGCGAGTCGAGGCGTTGGTGCAAGCCACCCGCATCGCCCACCCCGACGACGTCGACCCTCTCGTCGGCCTCACCGCGGCAGCGCTGTACGCCGCCGGACACCACGTCTCGGTCGTCTTCGAGATCGCGGAGCGGTCCCCCGGCGACAGCCTCAGCACGACGATTCGCACAGCGGCCCTGAACTCCATCCCACCAAACGAGATCCGATCGCTACTCGAAACTGACAAGTACAGGTCGCAACTGCGGCATGCGGATTCGCACTGGCTCGAACTCCACACCCGACCCGACGCTCCCAAGGTCCCCGATCGCCGGGACCAGGCACGAAAGAAGCTCCAACGGCCCGACACTCCCATGGATAGACCTCACGACCCGCCCCGACTACCACCGTCGAGCGTCGACGGGCCGACTCTATGAGAGAGGCGGACGCGAGGAACGCCTCTGCTCGGCGAAGTTCCCTGACGCGGCGGCTCCCAGTACACCGCGCTGCCATACTTCGAGTGCCCGTCAGTTGTCGGCGTGATCGGATCCATCGGGACCGTTGCCGATAATACGGCAACGCCCTCGCAGAGACGGTCGTGGGGCTCTATAAGACCGAGTGCGTCAAGATCGACGACCCATTCCGCGCCGTCGACGAACTCGCACTCGCCACGCTCATCTGGGCCCCTGAACCCGAGAGGCCGCTCCTTGGACACGATCACATTGACTGGCTCCGGCCGCGGGAGTGGACGAGCTCGAATGGCCGGTGCAGGGTTCCTACGAGTGGCTTGATGCGGGAGCGTTGGGGGCGAGAGTCAGGATCTCGCCGAGGGTGATGTAGGTCTGAAGGAAGACGAACCGTGCCTCATGGATGTCAACTGAGGCATGTACAGCCTGGGACGTGACGCCATAGAGGTTGGTGAGTTCCTGACGGAGCCGGTCGTAGCGCCGCCCAGTGATTCCTTGCTGGTGCAGGTACGCCCTACAGCGGTTGATTACATTGTTCGACTTCACATCGATGGGTGTTCCGTTGAGATCGTATGGATCGGCGCGCGCAGGAAACACATGGTCGGCGACGGTGTCGATGAGACGTCGACAGGTGGTCAGTCCCTGGTTGACCGCCTCTGGATCTCCGTCACGCAGCCTGTCGCTGATGCTCTCGATTTTTTGGAGTGGATCGCGACCTGCTTGTACGAAGGGCACCATCCACGGCGATCTGTGTGGCACTGAAGAGCGACTCCTGAAGTTCGCTGAAGAGCAACTCATGGTAGATCTCGGTCACGTACCCGTAGACCGCAGCGATGACAGCCGCGCGTATCGCCGAGACTGTTCGTAGAGTTGCAGCGGCTCCTTGAATCTTTCCGTCATGGTTTCCGGACGCTGTGATGATGTAGTCACCTGAGTAGTTGCCGCCGCCGCGCAACGCCTGAAGAGCGCCTTCGGCTGATCGGATCTGAGCTTCGACCTCGCCGATCGAGTACGTCCAGAGCGTGTACTTGCCGTCTTCCTTCTCCTCGGCGATCCGGCCAGTGCGCCTAACCCATTCTTCTGGGGCACTACCCTTGTAGCCATCGCGTTCGAGTGTCACGAGGGTATTGAGGTATTCGTGCCCGGTTAGTCGGGCGAGTCGACTGGCCTTGAGCACCAACTCTGACGAGTTCAGCCGGCCGAGTTCGATGTCGGTGATCAGGTCGTAAGCGAGGGCGCGTGCCTCGTTCTGGCGGGTGCTCAATCGGTGTCTCCGGCTTCTGTTCGCTTGCTTCAGGTCGTCTCGGCGGACTGGCGGCGGATGAAGCTCGCCATTCCGGGCACGGTGTAGGAAACGCGGCCGTGCTCGGGTGCGTAGATGAGCCCCTTCTTGATCAGGGTGTCCCGGGTGGGGCTGAGGCTGCTGAGGTCCCGTTCCAGGCGTTGCGCTACGGCTGCTGATCGGGTTCCCGCCTCGCCGTCCTCGGCCATGGCCCTTAGATAGTCACGCTCGGCTCGTGTGGCACGGTCCCAGCGAGCGGGGAAGAAGCCCTGGTCGAGTTGCGCCGTTCCTAGAGTGATCGCGAGGTGTGCGTCCTCGAGGGTGAAGGTGGCGGTCGGGGCGACGTCCCAGATGGCCTTGCCGTACTCCTGCAGGAAGTAGGGGTAGCCGCCGGACGCTTCGACGACGTGGTCGAGCGCCTCTGGCGTGAAGCCTGCGCCCATCATACGGGCAGGCTTGAGTAGGGCATCTGCGGCGGCGGTGTCAGAGAGTGCGCCGATCTGTCGGTACTCGAAGAGTCGCTCGGCGTAGGACCGAGCGTCGGACAGTACCGAGGGAAGGTTGGGCAGGCCGGCTCCAAAGATGTAGAACGGCCAGTCGTTCTGGCCGGCTGCGTGCTGGACGGCCAGAAGCGCGACGAGGAGTTCGCGGTCGAGATCCTGCATCTCGTCGATAAAGAACGCCAGACCCAGACCGTCTTCACGGAGAGCTTGGGCAACGTCGGAGACCATCTCTTCTAGGTCGATCTCGAGGACGCCGGAGTCAGCTCGGCCGGGCGCCCGCTCCACACCGATCGAGACCCCGGTGAGGCCGAGGGTGGCAGAGAACGAGCCGATCGAAGCCAGAGCCTTCCTCAGGCGTCTACGTTTGGCTCCGGCGGCACGCGCCGCGATCACCAATTCGCGAGCGAGTTTCGTCCTGACCGAAGCGCGGCCCGAGTCGGTTGGTCGTGCTTCGATCGCAACCGCGAGCCAGTCCATTGTGCTGGCCCGTTCCTGGAACGACTTCAGCAGCACGGTCTTGCCGACGCCCCGCAGGCCGGAGAGCACCATGCCACGGTTGGGTAGTCTGCCGCGCGTGCGAGCGACCGTGGTGTCGAAGGCGGTGACTTCGTGCTCTCGGCCCTCAAGAGCCTTCGGGCGAAGCCCCGAACCAGGGGCGTATGGGTTCGCGTCACTGTCCACATAGGACACTATACGGTTCTATAGGGATGACTCCTATAGTTGCCTATAGTTGGGTAGAACCCTCCTTTGGGGGGACTAGATACTCCGATATGTCCGGCACCGTCGGTGGGTGCGAACAGGTCAGTACTCAAACACCTTGCGTGATCGCATCCAGCCCCGGGGGCCGTAGTGGAAGAGGTCGCCGGTGGACCAAGTACTCATGAGCCAGACATTTGTGAGCGTGCCGGGCAGCGTCAGAACCGCGCCTGGCAGAGGTGCATCGGACCGCATCAGTCGGTCCGCAACGTCGAAGGGCGCGGTCGTGAAGCCAGGCAGTAGGACGAAGAGATGCTGCTCGGAGTATCCGGACGCACTGAGTTTCTGCAGGTTGTGTTGCTGCGCGCTCCCGCGGATCCAGTCCTCGAGCCAAGGGACTAGCGCGTCGGCAGTACTTACCACCAACTCAGACGTCACCTCAGGCGCCTGCTCAATCGTCACGTAGATGCTGCCCGGAAAGTTGGTAGCGCGGCGGGCCGCCGACGACACCCCCAAACTCCGAAGTTCCCCGATCACCCTCTGGTAGTCGTGATGTTGCTGCTCGTCTTCGAGGAGTCGCAGAAGGTCGGGAAGTTGGTTCTTTAGCCGCTTCGCACGACATCGTGGGCTCACCTCGATCGACCAGCCGCCCTCAAGGTTCGGCTCGATCCAACGTTCGTTCGAACCGTTGATCGAGTTCCATAGTTCGATCGACTCGGCGTCGGCTGCTGCTGTGACCTCGCATGCCCCGAATGGCACGGAGTCACGAGCGAGCGTTAGGTCGTGCATGCTCGGTCGTGAACCGTCGTCGTGTTGGCTGACGCTGACACCCGGCAGAGCAGCCTGGAGGCATGCACGCACCCAACGCTCTTCGCCACGAAGCTCAGGCATGGGCAGGGTGGCGCGTCTGCAGTTGGGACCGTTCTGTCTTGCCCGCATTCTCCGGCTGTGGTCGCATGTTGCTCTTGTCGCCAACGTTGAGGTCGGCGCGGTTGAGGGCCCGATAGATGGTCGCGCGGGAGACGTCGAAGGTGCGGGTGAGGTCGGTGATGGATTCACCACCGTCGCGCAGCGCGCGGACCTGGCGGACCTGGTCCTCGGTGTGCCTTGGTGGCCGGCCGGTGTGGCGGCCACGGGCCCGGGCTGCCGCCCGAGCGGCGGCGGCGCGTTCGTGCATCAGTTCGCGTTCGTACTCGGCGAGGGCGGCGAAGATGCAGGCGAGCATGCGCCCGGTCGGGGTGGAGTAGTCGATGCCCTCCCGTACAGAGCGCAGCATCACGCCGGCCTCGGTAAGGGTCTCGATGGTGCGGATCACCCCGGTCAGGGACCAGCCGAGCCGGTCGAGGGCGACCACGACGACGGTGTCCCCAGGACGGACGTAGTCCAGGAGTTGGGCCAGGCCGGGCCGGTCCTCACGCACTCCCGACATGGTGTCGGTGAAGATCCGTTCGCACCCCTGGGCGCGGAGCAGGTCTTCCTGGGCGGCCAGCTGTTGGTGATCGGTGCTCACCCGGGCGTATCCGACGACGGTCACCTCATCAGCGTCACAGAAGTCGGCTCAGCAACCATGGTCGACCCGCCGAGATTCGCACTGACTTGTGAGTCCCAGATCCGGTTCGATTGCGTGTTGTCCGGTGTCTCACCGGCTGGTGTCTCAGAACCAAGGAATCAACCCGGGGCTGTCCGCGTTGAACAGTCGCCTAGGGATTGTCGGCGCGAATAGTGCACCCCGGCGCGGTGGCGGGTGTGTGCCGCTAACCTTCTGGAGAGTCTCGGATGCGATACCGGCTAAGTAAGAGCTGAAGTTGGTCCGGGGGAGGATCACAGATGTCATACGCCTGGCCCGAGTCCAGGGTCAGTATTCTACTCTCGAGCCACCTGAGATCATACTCGCTCTCGACAGACCAAGCGCTGGGCCACTCAGATGGGTCCTCAATGTCAAACAAGTAGGTCTCCCAGTCAAGAGCTTCGCGCTCAACCTCTGTGTGTGTTCGCCTGTCGCGCTCAATCTGGGGCGAGACTCGCGTCGCGAGGTAGCCACGAACGGTCCCGTTTCGACGCAACTCGAAGACGTTGTTCCGATACGGATCCCATCGCGGATCCAACTGCATTGGGACTCTCTTCCAGGGCCTCATCATCACCACCACCTCGACCTATGCTGAACGTGCAGGTTAGAGTATCGATGGTTTCCGCGGTTCTGATACGCAAAGTTGGATTGCCAACGGCGCTGGCTGTTGCTCCAGTGCGCAGTTCGATAGTTCCTGGCTGCCGTTGACCCGTAAACCCGGGCATTCCGATACGTTGAAGGTACAGATCTTAAAGTCCGTGACCAAATTCTACCCGCAATGGCCGCAGTCGGGCGAGAGGCGCGTATGACAGCGTTTGTCCTATTGAGGTAATAGGCGGCGCGCGCCGCGCGCACAACGCGGGCGATGCGAATGGCCCATGCCACCGCACCGAGTCCCGGCACAAAAGCGAGGGCGGTTAAGGCAATGTCTACTCGGTTCTGATAGACCCAATTTCCGACAGCTCGCCAGTTGATTTTGCCATCTAGGTCGGAGGAATTGACGGGGTCGTGCGGATAGGTGTACGTGGTTGTATTGCCGCCTGCGATGGGATCGCGACTTGTGAAGAGACCGGTGACTGCGTTGTAGAGGCGGACGCCCATGAGGGTGAGGCCGGTGGAGTCGAGGGCGCGTTCTTGGGCGCCGTGCCATTGGTAGGCGATGGCTCCGGTGGTCATGTAGGCGGTGTCGCGGTTGTTGCCGTATTCGTCGGTTCGGGTCCAGCCGGTGGCGGGGGTGGTGGCGTCGCCGGTGGTGGGGATGGTGATGGTGGTGTGGATGGTGCCGAGGGGGTCGGCGATGGCGAGGGTGGGGGTGTTGTCGGTGATTTCGAGGGAGAGTCCGCCGCCGATGGCGGGGATGTAGCGGGTGGTGCGGGTGTTGGTGAGGAATGTCAGGGTGGCCCAGGCGGGGTTGTCGCTGGTGTCGGTGTAGTGACGTTGGACGTTGGTCTGGTTGGTTCCGTTCCCGGCGATGGCGGTGCTGCGGCGGCCTGCGGGGTCGAGGGTGTAGGTGGTGATGGTCCCGTTCTGGGTGGTTGTGCGGACGAGATCGCCGTCGTAGTAGCCGATGGTGAGGTCGCCTGCTGCTGTGCCGGCGGGGGTGTCGATGCCGGGGATGGTGGTTTGGCGGCCGAGGTTGTCGTAGGTGTAGGTACCGGTTGTGTTGGCGCCGGTTTGGACGCGGTCGGCGCTGTCGTGGGTCCAGGCTCGGGAGGTGGCTTCTGTGGTGGTGCAGGGTGCGTCGGGTGCTGCCGTGGTCGTGTTGGCGGTGGTGCGGTTGCCGTTGGGGTCGAAGCTATAGGTGCGGGTGGTGCAGGTCTCTGCTGTGCCGTCGTTGATGGTGTCTTCGACGGTGGTGAGGCGGTCGGCTCGGTCATTGCTGAAGGTGCGGGTTCGGCCGGCTGCGGTGTCGCCGATGATGTCGCCGTCGGCGTCGTGGGTTTGGGTGAAGTTGAACCAGTTGAAGCGCTCGGTCGGGCCGTTGCCGGTGTAGGTGAGTTCGGTGAGTTGCCCCGCGCGGTCGAAGGTGTGGACTTGGTGGATGTTGCCGGGCAATGTCTGGAGCGTGAGCTCACCGCCCGCGTCGTAGCCGGCGCCGAAGGCCAGGTTCCCGCCGGTGTTGGTGACGACCATTGCGGTTGGTAGGCCGCGGTGTTCGGTGTTGCCGTGGGCATCGGTGCCGTCGTAGGTGTAGGTGAGGGTGCCGGTGGGGTCTGTCGCGGTGGCGATCTGCCCGGCGGGGTTGTAGGTCGTGGTGGAGGTGGCGTTGTCGGTGTCGGTGTAGGTGACCGTGCGGCCCCAGTTGTCGTAGCCGGTGCTGATCCGCCCAGTCTCGGTCACGCCATTCAGCGACACGGTCGCGGTGGCCAGGCCGGTGGTGGGGGAGTACTCAGTCTTGGTGATCGGCAGTGGGGTGGAGCCGGTCAGCCCAGTGGTGGCGATCTGGGCGGTGAGGGTGCGTCCCGCGGTGTCGGTGGTTGTGGTGGTGGTGCGAGTGGTGGCGCCGAGGGTCTCGGTGATGGTGCGGGGTTGGCCGTAGAGGTTGTAGCTGGTGGTGTGGACGGTCGCGATGGTGGGTGTGGTCTCTGCGGTCCGGATCAGACAGAGCAGGCCGGCGTAGGCGGGTTGGTTCCCACACCCCGGATCGGTGCTGTTCGCGGCGGTGGTGTAGTAGACGGTGAGGGTGGTGCCGGCGTCGGTCCCGGTCGAGGCCGGTTGGCGCACCTGGATCGCGTGGCCGGCACTGTCGTAGGCCGTCCGGGCGACGATGTCGGGCTGCCCGGAGCCCATCACGGTCGTGGTGGTGGTCGCCATCGCGAGGGTCCACCCCGACGTCGTGCCGGTGGTCGAGGTGCCGTCGATCGGGTCATACCCAGTCAGTGACTCGGACAGCACCGGTTCACCGGTGGCCACCGGCGTCTCGGGGGATGAGCTGCCGGTATCGGGTGCGGCGCTGGTGGTGGTGACGGTGGTGGGTAGCCGGTAGGGGACGCCGGTGGTGGGGTTGACGCCCTGGTTGGGTGCGCCTTGGTCGTAGTCGGTGTGGGTGTGGACCCGCACGAGTGCACCGTCGGTGCCGGCGGGGGCGGCCGGTGCCCAGGTGTCGGTGACGAGGGTCCCTGCCGGGGTCAGGACCGTCCCGACTGCGATCGTGCCGCTGTTGTGGGTGATGGCGCTAGTGGCGGTGATCTCAGGGTTGTACCTGGTGATGGTGGCGTAGGAGTTGACATCGACGGTTTGCCCGGCGCCAACGAGGGTGCGGATCTGGTCGATCGCGCGCTGGTCGAGGGTGCGGATGACGCGGCCGCCGGTGTCGTAGTCGGTGGCGGTGAGTTGCCAGTTCCCGGCGCCGTGGGCGGCGGTGTTGAGGGTGTAGCCCTTGGCGTCGGTGTAGAGGAGGTCGGCGTAGGGCCAGTCCGCTGCGGTGATGGCGGTGGGGTTGTGGGTGGTGACGGGGTGGTCGGGGCCGAACACGGCTGCCCCCCAGGTCGGGGCAGTCTGTTGCTCCCAGACGCCGACACCGGCGGCGCTCATGTCCGGTAGCCCGGTGGTCGCGGTGGTGGGGTTGATGCCGTAGACGAAGGAGGCCTGCGGCAGTGGCGCACCGGTCCCGGTTGCTGGCGCGCGTAGGACTTGGGTGAGGCCGTGGGTGCCCTGGGAGGTGGTGGCGTAGGTGAAGGACCACGGTGCCAGGCCGGGTTCGGTGAAGGTCGCGAGTTGGGGTGCCACGAGCCCGGTCGGGATCGGGTTGTAGGTGTAGCTGGTGGTCAAGGAGGTGCGGGGGTCGGTCGCTGTGGCGAGCCATCCTGCGGGGGTGTAGGCGTAGGTGGCGACCTGGATCGAGTCCATCCCGGCGCCGCCGGTCTTGTCGGGGTTGTAGGCGTCGTAGAAGACCGCGGTCAGGCGGCCGAGGTAGTCACCGGGGGTCCCGGCGGTCGCGGTGGTCGCGGTGGCGTAGACCAGGCGCAGTGCCCGGCAGCCCGGGTTCAGGGTGCCGTTGGCGGGGCAGGTCACCCCGTCGGGGGTCGGGGCAAGGATCCGGGTGATCCGCCCGGTGGCGTCGCGGGTGAACACGGTCGTGCCCACCGCGCCGGCTTGGGCGACCGAGACGGGGAGCCAGGTGATCGCCGCGGACGCGGTGTAGGTCTGGGGTGTCCAGGTGGTGACGGTGCCGTCTTCCTCGGTCAGGACCAGCTGGGCGCTCGCTCCGGTGCCGGTGCGCTCCAGGCGTGCCCCGAGGGCTTGGGTGTCCTCGTCAACAGCCGTGTAGGTGCCGGGTTTGTGCCAGGTGTTCGTGCCGCCGGGTTGGCGCCACACGAACGCGGCCCCGTCACCATCGATGAGCGCGAGGGTCCCGTCGATCCCGGTGCTGTCGGCGACTTCGTATCCGGCGCCGCCCCAGTCTGATCCGTCGAGGTTGGCGACCCAGCCGGGTCCGAAGACGCTGTTGGCGGTGTTCGCGGGCCCGGCGTAGGTGGCGTAGGTGCGTGAGATCGACAGGGTGTCGGCCGGGGTGGTGATCGAGACGTCGGTCGCGGTGGTGGTGAACTCCCCAGTCCAGAGGGCGACGCGGCCCGGGCCGGCTTCGGCCTCGGGGAAGGAGTCGCCGAAGGCGTGCGGGACCCGCAGCACGGACACGTGGGAGGCGTGCCCGTCGGTGTTCGTGGTCCAAGTGCACCTCGTCACCGAGGTCGCGGAGTAGGCGAAGCAGACCTGGACGTCGATCAACGCCGGAGTCCGGGCCGATCCCATCGTCGTCGCGGCCGCGGCGGCGGAGAACAGGGTGTTCACATTGACCGCGGTCCCGGCGCCGACGGCGGGCAGGGTGGTGGCCGCTGTCCATCCGGAGGTGGACCCGACTGCGGGGTTCCACCCGGCCGCGTTCGCTGTCCCGGCGGGGCGCCAGTAGATCGTGGGTGTGACTGTTCCAGACCCTGCGGAGGGGGCACCGGCGGTGATACGGAAGGTGTCGGTGGACTTCGCCCCGCTGGTGGGGGAGGTCATCGCCGCGGCGCCGGTGCCGAACGTGAACATTGTCGAGGTGGCCGAGATGTTGCCGGCCCGGTCGATCGCCCGGACCACGAGGGTGTGTGCGCCGGGTGCGACCCACGACAGGGTCGCGGTCCTGGTGGACCCGGTGCCCGTAGCCGCGACCGAGGTCCAGGCTGTTCCGTCGCGGGAGTACTCGAACCTCACCGTGTCGGTCGAGGTCGTGGTGAAGGTGAACGTGTTCGACGCCGGGGTGGTCTCGACCCAGGCCCCGCTGGTCAGGTTGTTCGCACCGATCGTGGGCGTGGCCGGTTTCGCGGTGTCGACCACGAATGTCCACGAGGAGTCGCTGGCCCGGGTCAACGCCCCGTCATGGGCCCGCACGACCACGGTGTAGGTCTGCCCGTTCGTCAACGCCGGTGTCGCAGTGGTCGGGACGAAGTTCGAGTAGCCACCCGATGCCACGTACGGCCCGGCCAGCTGGTTCCACACCGTCGTGGACCCGGTGGTCACGGTGTACAGGGCGCGGACCTGCCCACCATCGGGGTCGGAGACCACCGACCGCAGCGTCGGGCGGGCCGTGTTCACGTACAGCACCCGGTTCGGATCGGTGGCGCTCGGGTAGTAGGTGGACTGTCCGCCGGCGTGGGAACGACCGGTCGGGACGTGCGGGTAGGAGTTGTATGTCACCGACAACACCGGCACGTTCGACCCGTTATCGGCGGAGTAGAACCGCTTCCACCCACTGTTGGAAGTCTCGGACACGGCCCGCAGCCCGATCGTGGTGACCCCGGTGGAGTGCTCGGCCGCATACACCATCGCACCGGTGAGGGTGATCGCGGTGCGGGCTGCCGGGCACGACGAGGAGAACCCGGCCGTTGCCGTCGAGGTCCCATGCCGGGCCAACCACGTCGGCTGCGCCGTCCACCGCGTCGCCGTGGACACACCCCCGGTCAACCACGCCTCCCACCCGGTCGCGGTGCAGGAGTTGGAGTGGAAGGAATACATCGACAACGACGCGGCCGAGACCACCCGCCCGGCTAGGGAGGCGGTGTTGAAGTTCAGGAATGACCGGGCCACGTGGGCACCGGAGTCGTAGGTCCCGACCCGGACCTCGGTCGCTCCCGAGTAGTCGCTGGTGTTCCCGGTCTGCACATAGGTGTCGAACCCGACACTCAACGAGATCGAGGGGTCCACGACCACTGGGAACTGCGTGGCCGGGTCGCCCAGGAAGTCCTCGTCGGGGGCCAGGGTCACCGTGGCGCTCTGACCGTCGACCTCGGCCGTGCGGGCGACCTCGACTGCCGCCGACAGCGGATCAGCATCTAGCGCGTCCGTCACTGGGGTCCGCGTGCCGCCTTGGTCAGCTGGCTCGTCGGCGGTGTCCTCGGTTCCGAAGGTGGCCCAGTCGCTGACCGTCTCCGGGAACACCCCGCCGGGCTCCTCCGCCGGGCGCTCCACGGCGAGGGGGAAGTCCATGGCGGCGTCGGAGGTCGCGTCCCACATCAACGGCACCCCGGATGTGGCCACGACCGACTCATCGGCACCTGTGAGCAGCAGTTCTCCGCTGGCGGTGGTCTCGATGGTGCCGCCGTCGCTCGTTCCCACACCCATGTCGACTTGCGCCAAAGCAGCGCCGGCGTCGGCGTTGGCGAGGACGAAGAACTCCTCGAACCCGGTGTTCGTGGCCTCGACCACCAGGTCCACGCCCTCGAGCACGTCGGCGTACACCGCACGGCGGCCCTGCAGCACCGGCACCGGCAGTTCCCCACCGCCCCAACCGGTCGTCATGACCTGACCCGAGACCGGGTCCGTCAACGACGCCAACACCACACCCTCGCCACCGGCGCCTTCGCCGGCCGCGGGAACCGGGGCGGCCGGTCCACCGGCCAACACCAACCCGGCGAGTTGGGCCCGCGGACGCACCAGCCCGTCCTCGCCGACCACCAGGGTCAGGTCGACCCGAGCCCAGTCCTCGACCGCGCTCCCATCACCACCGGTGGGCTGTGGCACCCACACCGGGCCCGCCCCGACCCCCACATGCCATTGTCCGTTCGGCAGCGCCCACGTCGACGAATCGATCGTCCGCGCGGCCAGGTCCTCGATCGGGCGGCCCTGCGCCTGCGCGGTCACCATCGCCGTGATCGCATCCGGCGCCGACGGCGGACCATCAGCAACCGGCCCACGATCACGGGGTAGGCCCTCCCGAACCACCGGCCCGGACGGCTCGGCCGCCGCCGGCATCCCCTCGCCGACAAGCACGACCGACGCGACCAGCGCCACCGCGACCGTGAACCGAGTCCACCGATCCGGCGAACCGAACCACGACCACACGCCCCGACCCGATCCAGACGGCACAAAGGAGACGTTCTCGTCCACGAGCAACCACCGAAGACTCAGGGACCCACCTGCGTGGATCCGACCAACCAGCTGCCGAACCCTCCCCAATGGGAGCCCGACCCCAGCTCGCCGGCCACAAGAGCCATTGATGGTGCACGAAACATACAGACCCACGCCGGGTACCTGTCAGCCGAACAACGGTCACAGATTGATAACGAAAAGATCTGCGTCGCGCTCATCGCCAGGGTGCTCGGCGACGTGGCATCCTCGATGTCTCGAGCACAAATTGAGGCGCAACGTCATACGCCTTCGCCAGGGTGACGTCTGTCGACTCGCTGAACTGGGCCGCTTGTCTAGGGGCGGGGGATGAGTTGGGCGGGGATGAGTTACGGCTGGCGCGATCTCGGTGATGGTCCTCGAACGGAACGGTGTGACGGGTGCGGTTTCGATGCGCGCCGCTCGCCACCCGATCGTGAGCTGGACAAGGTCCTCGTCCTGCCAAACGCTGAGACCGTGCCACCGAACGCCCGAGCCCCGAGATCTGGTCGGCGCTCGAGTTCCGCACCCACTGCGTGGACACGGTCGGCGAGACCATTGTGGTGACACGAGAAGGCCGCGCAGAACCACAGGCGCGGGCTCGCGACGCCGAGGATGCGGCGGCACAACTGCGTGGGCTCCTCCGGGAGGCCGCCGACGGGGACGCCTACCGCGAGATCGAATTGGTCGGGCCCGGTCCAGTGACGCCCGCCTGGCTGCTCGCGCATCTTCGGCACGACCTCGAACACCATCTCCTGGACATGGGGCGTGGACACGCGCGGCTCGATTCGAAGGAGCCCAGGGTGCGAGAGTCCAGCGATAGCGGGCCTGACGACGTGGCGTAGGGAGTGCGGGAGTCGCCTGGACAGCGACGTTGACTACCTCATCGCCGGCTGCCCATGCGGTCTGTTGGTGATGGAGAACATCGATAGCGGTGAAGTTCGATAGCAGGCAGACCGCTGGAAGGACTTCATCAACCTGCAGCGAAGGTGCGAGGGGTCTGTGCATTGGCACAGGTGGTCAGACGGAGTTCCCAAGGGTGGCCGTTCCACATATTCTGTGGGTCTGGTGCACGTAGATGGCAAGTTCCACGAGCCGGCCGAGACCGTCAGCATGTGCGATTCTCGGCGCGACGCGCAGGGCGCGGCACGCCGAGCGCGACCGGCACGCCGGACCGCCTACCCATACTGTCGCCGGCTCGACCTAGAATCGTTCCCGGTAGCAGGAACCTCTTGCAACCCGAAGCGGGCCGAGTGGCGAGTGGTAGCACACTCGATCATCTCGACCCGCTTGGACAACACAACCCCAAGCGAGATCAGTCGCGCTTGTGAGGTGTCGGTTCAGTTCTTGGGAGAACTTCGTATCGACATCATTGCACGGCCTGGTGGCCTTGGCCCACGGACGTGCCGCAAAAAGTGACTGCTCTCACAGCCCCTCAGGAGGCACAGTGAATAGCACTCCGCGAATCCGCGTAGGCGAGTACATCGGCTACATCGCCACGCCGGACTCCAAACTGCGGGACCGGGCACGCTTGCTCCGCGATATCAGACCCTACAACCCTGGCTCAGACCACTGGTTCCGAGTTCGAACTGCAGTAGGCAAGGACCGTCGAACGACGCGCGACGGTCAGGCCGTGCATGCTGCAGCACTCAACGCGCCCAGCCGACGCGAGGCCAACTTCCGACGGGTCGCCGAGACCTGGGACACCATCGTCAAGCGGTGGCGCCGTCACGAGCTCGTAGCAGTCGATCCGGTCACCATCAACATCGGTGGTACCGATGTCGCTGTCCGGCCGACATTCGCCGAACAAGATTCCTCGGGTAACCGGGAAGTCGTGATCGTTCGGTTCTCAGTCACCGCCCCGCTCGATGTCGACAAGGCGAACAAGATCCTCAGGCTCGCGCAACGGGCGTACCCGGGCGACACGATCGTGCTGGCGGATCTGCCGAGTGGGGATAAGGCCTACACCGCCGGGCCAGCTCGTGACCTCTCGCGATACGACGAGGCGCTGGAACGCGACGGCTTGCACATCGCCAGCATCCTCGCCACTGCTGACGGCGCAGCCTAGGGCGAAGAACCCGCCCTCGCCGGCCAGATGTCGAGCGAGGGCGGGCGACTCGCGTTCCGCGGCGTAGCGGCCGCCGAGGTACCTGGCGGACGTGTGTGAGCCGGATCGGTGTACCTCGGCCATGGTCACTGAACCTGGCGACGGACGCCCGGGGATTGCTGCTTTGCGGGGTCGGTCGGTGAGTCCTCAATCGTGTTGGCGGTCTGCTCGGCGAGGCCGCCGGGGATCTCGCTTCGAGACTGGCGACGGCCTGTTCTCCGGGGTCCTGGTTTCGATTGCGTCCTTGGTGAGGAGGGTGCGCCGGTTTGGCGGGTCGGCGTGGAGCAGGACGGCGGATGGCTCGAGTGTGGACGACCCGGACAGGTAGCGCGGACGCCGGGTCGTCGCGGGCCCTAGTCAGGTTGGCGACCGAAGCGAACGCCCTGCGGCCCGGAGTGTTGGCTCGTGGCTGAGCCAACCTAGGTTCGGGTGGCGTCTTTGCTCGAAGGGGGAGGAGGTCGTCTCGTACCAAGTTCGTGGCCGGTCGGGGTTGGCGAGCGGCCCGATCTGAAGCCGACGGTGCATCTGGCCCCTGGCGGTGGTCACGTTCGCTGGATTGCGGTTGCCCAAACCCAGACCACTCCGTTGCGTCCATGTTCGTCGATGAACTCAACTCGCCCTGCGCGTGGCGAGTAGGCAGTTGCCCGGCCATAGACTTGTACGTATCCGGTCCTCGGAAAGGACACCCACACCTTGACCGGGATGGGCGGGTCCAGCGGTCGGATCGGAATCCCGATCGCTGTGGACGGAATGTCCAGCGGTGCGTCGCGCATCGGAACGCGGTCAGGGTGGCGGCCTTCGTTTGTCATGTGGTCAGTCGAACAGGTGTACGCAGCCTGGGCGTAGGACCGACGCGCCGCACTATCCAGCGGGGCCAATTGCTGGTCGACATCGGCGGTGCCCGTCGCCTGATTTGGCGCTGGTGCGTTGGCTCAAGAGGTGGCTAGGGCTTGGTTGCCCAGGGTCGACCGCGATCGGCGGGCAAGGGGTCGGTGGCGAACTTCACAGCCGGGACGTGACTTAGGCAACGGGTGCGGGCAAGGGGCTGTGGTCAGCGTGGTCACGGAGCCCTCGAGAGTTTGGAGCCTGCCATGCGTCCACGCCGCGTCCCTACCCAAGTCCACACCGCGGGTGCCGACTCCGTCGTGGGATCTGCGCTCAAGGCGCGGCGCAGCGCGCCGTGCACGAAGCCGTCAGCCCGAGAGATGAATCGAGCCCAAGATCCGGCGTCGAGGCGGCTCGAGTGGTCGCGGTTACCACTTGGGCGGGGGTGCGAGCGAGACGTTTCCGCTGACGAGGTCGTCGAGGCTTACCTGGAAGTACCGGGCCAGCAACACGGCTTCTCGGAGTTTCCAGGATGCACGGCCGTTGAGCCGCGCTGTCATTTGGGATGTGCCGATCCCGCAGAGTTCGGCGAGGGAGGCGGAGGTGACGCGTCGCGAGTGGGCGAGCCCACGCACGGTTGCGGTGACGGTTGCGTCGACCGCGCGTGCCTCAGAGTGCTCGTCCATGAGTCAGCAGGATGGCCTCGTCGTGGCCGAGTTTGCAAGCAGAACGCCGATAGAGCAGTCGCATTCGATGATAAATCATTGACAGCAGGCACGAATCGTTGCATGCTACTGCTCATGGTCTCGCCGTTGAGTCTCTTGATGCATCGGATTGTGCGTGACTCGCACGGCGCATCGCTGCGGGACTGGGCGCTGGT
The DNA here is from genome assembly GCF_009708215.1 of Occultella kanbiaonis. Taxonomy (NCBI): domain Bacteria; kingdom Bacillati; phylum Actinomycetota; class Actinomycetes; order Micrococcales; family Ruaniaceae; genus Occultella; species Occultella kanbiaonis. The sequence continues at coordinate 1,632,744 of NZ_CP046175.1, forward strand.
GCGGCACCGGCGCCAACATCGGGTGGCTTGGGCGGACTTGCCGGATCGGCTGGCTCGAGTTGGCGGCGGGCGGGTGGCGGTCACGGCGCTCACGCCGCGCTCGTGGTTCGTGGCGGAGCTGACGCAGGCTCGTGTTGAGGATGATCGCGACGCGGGCCGGGCCGGAGGCAGGGATGCGACTGGTGATGATGGGGGGCGGGGCGATGACGGCGTTGGCTGCGCACGAGGCTGACTTGGACCCGGTGGCTGCGCGTCGGCTCACGGATCAGTTGCGTGTTGCGCTCGAGGGCGGGTGGCAGTTGGCGATCCGGGCCTGGGCAGGCCGTGTGTGGGTGGCTCTGGGGTATGCCTCGTGGGATGAGTACTGCACGCGTGAACTCGGGCAGTGTCGGATCCGGCTCCCGCGTCAGGACCGCGAGGAGGTGCTGGCGCCGTTGTCGGCGGCTGGCATGAGTACCCGCGCGATCGGATCGCTGACCGGGTTGCATGCGACGACGGTCCAACGTGTGCTCGCCGATGCCGACGTCAGTCCGGGGGAGGCGGAGGCCGACGCCGTGCCTGTTGCGCGCCGGGGTGGAGCCGGTCCGAGACGGGTGGCCGGTCGCGATGGCAAGCAGTACCCGAGCAAGCATCCGACGAGGAGTGATGTGCTCGTGCGTCGCGCGGAGGTGGCGCGGCTGCGCAATCTCGGTTTCAGCCAGGTTCGGATCGCCGCTGAGTTGGGGGTTGCGCAGGCGACAGTGTCGGCGGACCTGGCGGAGTTGACCGCGATCTCGGGGGCGGCCGGCGTTGCCGGGCTCACGGAGGTGCTGCAGGAGGCGCGTGATGAGGCTGGCCGTACCGACGTCGCGGCGGTGGCTGAGTACCTCGGTGTGCAGACCTCTCCTGGTCGTGACTTGGGCCGGCTGTCGAAGCAGCCGGTGAGTGACCTTCACGGGACTCTCTCGGTGCTCCTTGAGGAGGTGGTGTACTCGGACGAGTGGCTCGATGACGTCCAGCATGAGGCCGCGGTCGCGGTGTTGTTGCCAGGGGTGGCACTCGTGGTGGCGCAGCTGGCCCGGATTCTGGGTGCGCTCACCGAGGCCGACCGGGCCGGCCCCGCCTGGGAGGACCTGCGCCAGGCGATCGGTCCGCTCCTCGCATGGGTTGAGCCGGGCGGCGGGCCGGAGGCCGGATCATGACATCGACGCGCCAGCCGAGGTCGACTCTCGAGGTGTGGGAGGCGCGCCAGAAGGACCTTGTGGCGCGCACACGTAGATGGGCTGTGATCGGTGCCGGCGCGAGTGTGCTCGGCTTGGCCGTTCTCCTCGTTGCGGAGCGGGCCGGTGTGGCCTGGCTGACGGTCTGCCTGGCCGCGCTGCTGTGTATGTCGTGGGGTTGGGCGTTGCTGGCCCTGTTCCTCGGCTGGGGTGGCCTCCTGTTAGGGAAGATTGCTGCCGGGATGGGCCAGGTCGTGGCCGCGGCCCGGACGCAAATTGGAGCCGGATCCGGGCACAAGGGTGGTGGGGGTCTTGACTGACGTGAGAGGGTGCGCAGTGGAGGGCCGCGGCGGCGTCGCCGAGTTTGGCATCACAGAGGGCGATTTCGTCGCGGCATGTGATGAGCAACGGGGGTTCGTCATGCACCTACTCGGCAGCCGTCGGTGGGAGGCAGACGATGTCATGGCGCAACTTGCCCTGGACCTGCTGAAATCACTGCCCCGTTGGGCGGCCACGGTTGAGCATCCGTGCCTGGGGGCCTGGGCCCGCGGCGTGGCGGTCCGCACGTTCTATGCCTGGCTGCGCTCCCCGGGCGCCGGCCGGGGCCCTGGCGGGGCCGTGCTGGTCAGCGCCGAGGCACTGGCCGAGATCGGCACCGAGATCGAAGTACCTTCCCTCGATCGTGACCGTGCCAGTTCGACGGCGCAGCTGAGGCGACGCGAACTTGCGGACCGGCTGCGCGAGGCGATGCTTGCCCAACCGGGCGGCGCGGCGCAGTGGGCGCGGATGGTGACCCCCGACGGGCAGGTCCGCGGGAAGACCGCACGGGCGGCACTGCAAGTGCTGCTCGAGGTCATCGACCCCGACGGGGGGATGCGGCGCGCGGCCGGCTACCAAACGGGCCCCTGGGGGTCGGGAACCGGCGGGGGTGTGGCCGATGTTGCCTCGTAGGAGCACCTTGACTGCGGGCGCAGGCCGGGCTGAGGCCGAGGCAATGGCAGGGCCCGGCCCTGGCAGGACCGCGACGCGACCTGCCGCGTCCACCGAATCGAACGGTCACCCGCCACCCGACCAGGCGTGGCAAACGCAGCGCCCAGCTCCGAGGCCGCTTCCACGGCGTCGGCGACCGGCGACGATCGCCCTGGCGGTCGCGATGATCGCACTCGGCGGTCTGACCGGCGCGTGGCTGCTGTCCCGCTCGGGCGAGACCCAGACGGTCCTCGTGGTGGCGCAGGCGGTGGCGCGAGGCGAGGCGGTGACGGCGACCGATCTGACGACCACCGAGCTCCCGGTGGATGTGCTGAACGTGCGCACGGTGCCCTCGACCAGTCTGGACGAGGTGGTCGGCGCCGTGGCCACGGCCGACCTGCTGGCGGGCACCGTGCTGACTCCAGACTCGATCACCGAGGAACTGGTGCCCGGGCCGGGGAACTCGGTGGTGGGGGTGGCCTTGACGTGGACGCAGATGCCGGGCCAGCCGATCGGCTCCGGTGACCATGTGCGGTTCGTGGCCACCCCACCGGTCGGCGGTGAGATGCCGGCAGCAGATCCGGAGACGATCGAGGCGGTGGTGATCAACACGCAGGCCACCGACGCGGGTTGGCTGGTGAATGTGGAGTTGCCGACGTCGTCTGCGCCGCAGTTGGCGGCGCTGGCAGCCACGGCCCGGATCGCGCTCGTGATCGACACGGTTGGTTGAGCCGATGGCGCTGATCACCGTGTTGAGCGCGAAGGGTGCCCCGGGTTGCACCACCGCGGTGCTTGGGCTCACGTTGCGCTGGCCCATACCGGCGTTGTTGGTTGAGGCCGACGTGGCGGGCTCGGCGATCCTGGCCGGGTACCTGCGTGGCGAGCTGCACCAGGACCACGGTGTCCTGCCCCTCGCCGTCACGCAGGCCCAGACCCGCCGCCTGCAGATGACCGACCTATGGGACCAGACCCTGCCCCTCGCCCCGCCCTCGCACGACCAACCCGCACCCCGTGGGCCGTTTGGTGCGACATCGGGTTCGCCAGGGCCAGTGACAAATAGCCCGGTGCAGTACCTGCTGCCCGGGATCCCGCACGCCACCCAATCCGCCGCGGTCCGATCCCTCTGGGGTGAGTTGGCCAGCACTCTGCAGACACTCGAGGACGGAGGGATGGACGCCATCGTCGACCTCGGGCGCCTCAGCCTTGGTGAGGAGGACCGGCACGGGCTGCTGGCGCGTTCGGACCAGATCGTGGTGGCGACCGGGTCACGGTTGCCGCAGATCCACGCGACGAAGACGCTCGCGGAGCACCTGCGGGCACGGTACGCACCGGCCGCCGCGGAGATGAGCCCGCTGACGATCGTGGTGGTGGGCCCAGGCCGCCCCTTCGATGCCGGCGAGATCGCGCAGTTGTGCGGACTCCAATTGGCGGGGACTCTCGCGTGGGACCCCGCCAGCGCGGAGGTCTACAGCGCCGGGGCGAGGCCGGGACGAAAGTTCGCTAGCGCCGCTCTGAACCGCTCGCTCACCGCGCTCACCGACACCCTCCGCAGACGCGTCGGTGCCCGCCGGGCGCACCTGGTCGGCACACGCACAGGAGGCGACCAATGAGCACCGCGTCACCACCGCAACAGGAGCGCAGGTCGCTCAGCGAACTCCCGCTGCTCAAACCGCCCGCCAACGTCCAGCCGGTAGCGAGGCCAGCGACACCGACCACGCCGGAGCCGCCGGACAACGAGAGCGCCCAGGGCGGCCACCGACTCTACGCGAGAGCGGGCAACGGGCACCTGGACGCGGCGGCGACGCGGCGGGGTGTCGGGGGCGGTGAGTCGTTCTGGCAGGAGGTGGAGGCGCTGCGGGCGCAGGTGAGCACGGCGTTGGCGGGGCACGAGGCGGCCCTGCACGGCGATGAGGATACCCAGCGCGAGATCGGGCGGAGCCTGCTGGCGAGCCACGTTCGCGAGCACCAGGGCGCGCTGATGCGCGAGGGCCATCAACGGTGGGATCCGGACTACGCCGACGCCCTGAACAAGGCCGTGATGGCGGCCCTGTTCGGGCTGGGCCGGCTGGAGCCCTTGGTCGAGGCGGACACGGTGGAGAACGTCGAGATCACCGGTTGCGACCAGGTCCTGGTCCTGCACTCCGACGGTCGCCGGGAACGAGCGGCACCGGTGGCGGAGTCCGATGAGCGGCTGATCCGAGATTTGGCGTTCCTGGCGAGCCGGCGCAGCGCGAGTGGGGAGCGCTCCTTCACCCGCGCGAACCCGATGCTGTCGTTGTCGCTGCCGCCGGACCTGCGCCTGCAGGCGTCTGCGTTCATCACCCCGCGGCCGAAGGTGGTGATCCGTAAGGACCGCCTGCCCGCCATCGACCTTGCCGGGTTGCGCGACCTCGGCGAGTTGGATGAGGTCATCTACGACTTCCTGTCGGCGGCGGTGCGGGCGCACAAGAGCATCGTGGTCTCCGGCCGGGGGCAGGGGTCGGGCAAGACGACGCTGCTGCGGGCGCTGATCGGGCAGATGGACCCGTGGGAGTCGATCGTGACCGCCGAGGACATCGACGAGTTGCGCATCCACCAGGTCCCCGAGCGCCACCACCGGGTCACCTCTTTCGTTGCCCGTCCGGGGACCGGGGAGGTCGGGGTCGACGGGAGGAGCGCCGGGGAGTACACGCTGAACGAGGTCGTCTACGGTGCGTTGCGGTTCAACGCCGACCGGGTCGTGGTGGGCGAGGTCCGGGGCAGCGAGGTGATCCCGATGTTCAAGGCGATGCAGATGGGTAACGGGTCCTTCTCGACGATCCACGCCAACGCCGCCCGGGACGTGGTGGAGCGCCTGGTCACGTGCGCCGTCGAGGACGCCTCGGTGACCGAGACCTTCGCCTACCGGCAGGTCTACCAGCACATCGACCTGATCGTATTCCTGGACGCCACCTACGATCCGGTGACCGGGCAGCGGTACCGGTTCATCAGCCAGATCATCGAGGTCACCGCGCCCGATGATGTGGCCACGGCACCGTATGCGGTGAACGAGGTATTCCTGCCGGGACCGGACCGGCGGGCGGTGCCCACCGGGGTCTCGCCGACATTCGCAGCAGAGCTGAGCGCGCACGGCTTCCAGACGCGGGACCTGTCCGGTCCCGGCGCGTGGCCCCACCGAGGGGGCCTGCCGTGACCGAGATGGTCGGTGCACTGCTCGGGCTCCTGGTCGCCGGCGGCCTGATGCTTCTGGTCGTGGGTCTGCGCCCCCGGCCCGAGCCGGTGTCGCGGGAACGGGTGCGCGAGCCGTCGACCTCACGGCTGTGGCGCTCGGGTGCCCGGTTCCGCGATGTCGTGGTGGGTGCGGTGGTCGGGGCGATTCTCGCCGCCGTATCTGGGCTGCCGGTCCTGGTGATCGTTTGCGCCGCTCTTGGTGTGACCGGGCCGCCGCTGTTCCGCCAGCCGGCCTCGGTGCGGGTGCTCGCTCGGCAGGAGGCGGTGGAGACATGGGTGCGGGCCCTGACCGGGATGCTCACCGGCGGGGTCGGTATCGAGGTGGCGATCCGGACGTCGTTGCCCTCGACACCGCCGGCGATCAGGCCCGAGGTGACGCGGCTGGTGGCGCGGCTGCAGTCACAGCAGCCGCTGGAGGCTTCGTTGCGGCGGTGGGCCGATGAGATGGACGACCGGATCTGCGACCTCGTTGCCGGGGTCCTGATCATGGGCGCCGAGACCCAGCACGGTGGCCTGTCCCGTGCGCTGGCGGATCTGTCGACCTCGGTCGCCGAGGAGAACCGCATGATGCGCCGGATCGAGGCCGACCGGGCCGGCACCCGCACGGTCGCGCGCATCGTGGCGGGCATCTCGGTGGTGATGTTCGCGCTGGTCATGGCCGGGCCGTTCGGCGATGCCTACCGTGACCTGCTCGGGCAGCTGCTACTGGTGGTCTTCGGACTCGCGTACGCGGCGATGCTGCACTGGATGACGGTGCTCAGCAAACTGCCCCCACGCCCCCGGTTCCTGACCGACCCGGCCCACGTCGTCGGGAGCGCACACCCATGAGCCAACTGCTGGGAGTCATCCTCGCCGGCGCGGCCGTCGCCGCCGGCGCGTATCTGCTGGTGCGGCTGCTGGTGCCGGGCGTGCCGGCCCTGGGCAAGGCCCTGGAGCGGTTGGACAGTGAGCCGGTCCCGGTGCTGGTCCTGCCCGACGGTGCACCGATGGCCCAGCGGGTCGGTACCAGGCTGGCGCGAGGCCTCGGCACCCGCACCCAAACCCTGGTACTGGTCAGCGACGCCGACCTGGCCATCCTGGACAAGCCCCGCAGCGAGTTGCTCGGGGAGAAGGCGATCTGCGCCACCATCGCGTTCCTGATGGGCCCGGTGACCACGGTGATCTTGACCGCTGGCGGGGTGCCGGTGAGTTTCCTGCTGCCGGGGATCGTCTCGCTTGCCCTGGCGGGCCTGGCATGGATCTACCCCGACCTCGCGGCACGGGAACAGGCTGCGAAGTCACGGTATGAGTTCGCCGCGGCGGCAACGGCCTACCTGGACCTGGTCGCGATCGCCCGTGTCGCCGGGGACGCGGCCAATGAGGCCATGGTCCGGGCAGCGCGCATCTCAGGCAATGCGACGTTCCGCCGGATCTCCCAGGCGCTGCAGCAGTCGACCTGGGCCGGGACCGCGCCCTGGGATGCCGTGCTCGAACTACGCACCCACTTGGACGTGCCAGAGCTGGGCGACATCGCCGACATCATGCGCCTGACCGGCGGCGGGGGTCAGGTGATCGACTCGCTGCGACAGCGAGCCCGGGCATTGCGCGATTCCCAACTCGCCGCCGAACAGGCCCGCGCCGTCCAGAGATCCGAACGATTGACCGCCGCCGCGACCCTGACCGGCGTGGTGTTCATACTCATGCTCCTGTACCCCGCCGCAGCCAACATGCTCTGACGAACCCGAGCACCCTCAGTCGGGGCCACCGTGGCACCGGCACCCAATGGAAAGGGAACACGATATGTATCGCAGGATCACCAAGTCCCTTCGACGGCGCCTGGATCAGGTCCGAACCCGTGCCGAGCGTGGGGCGAGCACCGTGGAATGGGTCATCATCACCGCCTGCCTGGTCGCGCTCGCCGTGGGCCTGGTGGTGCTGATCACCACCGTGGTCAACAACCGCTCCGCCGGCATCTTCTGACCTGGCACTGACGCATGACCAGGCGGGCACTGCGACCTCCTCACCCACGGCGTGAGGGGGACCGCGGCGCGATGACCCTCGAGGCCGTCATCGTGCTGCCAGCCGTCCTGCTGCTCATCTTCGTGGCCATCCAAGCCGGACTGTGGTTCCACGCCCGCGAGGTCGCCATGCACGCCGCATCAGCGGGCAGCACGGCCGCAAGCGCCGAGAACGCCAGCAACATCGCGGGCGCCGCCGCGGCGCAAGGATTCGTTGACCAGGTCGGTGCGCTGCGCGAGGTCAGCATCACCGTCGACGGCGCAGCCGAGACGGTCACAGTCACGGTCAGCGGGCAGGCACCCGCCATCGTCCCCGGGATGCCGCTTCCGGCCATCACCCAGAGCTCGACCGTGGCCATCGAGAGGTGGACTCCATGAACCGGCGCGCCGACCTGGGGCGTGACCGCGGCTCGATGACCGTCGAGTCGGCGATCCTCGCCGTGGCGTTCGTGCTGTTGCTAGGCACCGTCATTGGTGTCGGTCGCGTCGGTCTGGCGCGAAACACCATCGACCAGGTGGCACACGACGCCGCCCGGATCGCAAGCATCGCCCGCACCGGCCAGCAGGCCTCCCTCGACGCTCACACCGCGGCCGAGGCCTCGATCACGGATCAGGGCCTGGCCTGCTCACCGATGTCCGTCCAGGTGGACACCGGCGGCTTCGCCAGCCCCGCGGGAACGCCAGCGCAGTTGGACGTGGTGGTGACCTGCGCGGTGCCGCTGGCGGACTTGCTGCTCCCCTTCGCCCCAGGCACCCTCACACTCACCGCCACGGCCAGCCGGGCGATCGACACCTACCGGGAGCGATCATGAGGCACGCGGCCGGTCCCCGAGTGGACACCGAGCGGGGGAGCATCACCCCGGCCGCGGTGATGTTCTCGATCGTGCTGCTGCTGATCATCGGTCTCGTCGTCGATGGCGGCCGGAAATTGAACGCGGTGGCCCGGGCCGGCGACGTGGCAGCGCAGGCGGCCCATGCGGCAGCCCAGCAGCTCGACGCCGGCACGGTCCTGCTGGGTGGCGGCGCCATCGTCGATCCTGCGCAGGCGCATGCCGCCGGGCAGGCGGTCCTGGCCGCCGCCGGAATGACCGGAGAGGTCGTGGTCGACGGCGATCGCGTCCTCGTCACCGCCACCTGCAGCAGACCGACCGCCTTCCTCAGCCTGATCAACATCACCACCGTGCAAGGCACCGGCTCGGCCGAGGTCAGACTCGCGACAGGAGGACCATGATGACCCGCAACGTGCGCTCACTCGGTGCGGCCGTCGCACTCCTGGCACTGCTGATCGGAATCCCAGCAGCGCTCTGGGCACTCGGACGCGACTCCCTCCCCACACAGGTGCCGAGTTGGGAGCAGGTGCTCACCACCTTGGCACACCCGCTGACCGCCGGCTTCCTCACCGGCCTGCTCACCCTCATCGGTGCCATCGCGTGGGCGACGTTCCTGGCGGGCGTCCTGATGGAGGTCCCGGCGGCACTGGGCCACCGGCCCACTCGGCAGATCCGCGGCCTCGGCCCGCAACGCCGCCTCGCGGCTGCATTGCTCGGCGCCATCTTCCTCAGCGGCATGGCGGCACCGGCCCTGGCGCCGGCGACGCAAGTCAGGGCAACCGTCCACGAGCCCTCGCAGGTGATGCTCTTTGTGGACCTGCCGGCCGACCGACCCAGCGCGCCAGATCCTGGCCGCGCCGACCACGAGGAGGAACCGGACGCGCCGAGCCCCGGCTGGCAGACCCACACGGTCGAGTCCGGAGACACCCTGTGGGACATCGCGCAGAGCCGACTCGGCGATGGCCACCGATGGCGCGAGATCGCCGACCTGAACTACGGCCTGCCGCAACCGGACGGGCGGGCCTTGACCGACGCCCACTGGCTCGAGGTCGGCTGGCTGCTGCGCATTCCCGGCACTGAGTTCCCGGGCGCGGAGACCGTCCAGAACGCCGCGACGGAACTGACGGTCCAGGCCGGCGACACCCTCTCCGAGATCGCGGCCGAGCACCTCGGGAACGGCTACCGCTACCCAGAGATCTTCGAAGCTTCCCGCGACCTTCCTCAACGAGGCGGCGCCCGCCTTGTCGACCCCGACATCATCGACGTCGGCTGGCGCCTCCTCGTCCCACCAGCGACCGGCCCAACCGCATTGGTAACCGAGAACGCTGCCGCTGGCGAGGCCACGAGCGAGGGGGACACGGGCGAAGAAGCACTGACGACCGAGACCTACCCGCAGGAGGCATCCACCCCACCGCCAGAGTCCCCCGATCTAGGCGAGCACATTGCGCCCGACCAGCCGGCAGGGCAGCAACACCGCGACGCCGAGGGCGTGGTCACCAGCGCGGACAGTGATCACGACGCCGACACCACCGACCAGGCCGAGGAGGCCGGCGTGGGCCGACGAACGGCCGGCGGAGCAGGGGCACTGCTTGCCGCCGGCATCGTGGCGGCGATCGTCTACCGGCGCCGCCATACCCACCGCACCCGCCCCTCTGGCACCCGGGTGGCCATGCCCGAGCCGGGCAGCCCCGAGGAGGCAGTCGAGAAGGACTTGCGGACGGTTGCAGACCCCGACGCACGGGAAACGGTGAACCTTGCCATTCGGGACCTGGCCCAGCAATGCCAAGAGCACGGACTAGCGCGCCCCCAGATCCGCGCTGCTCGATTCGCCGGCGACGGCAGTGAACTCCAGCTTTACCTCGAAGCGGCCACAGACCTGCCCTCACCGTGGCACGGGTCGACGGACCGGCAGGTCTGGCTGATCAGCGACGAAGACTTGGCCGCCGTCGCCGCGCGGTGTGACAGCCGCGACGTCCCGGCGCCCTGGCCGGCCCTGGTTAGCATCGGCCAAGACGAAGAGGACGCCCACGTCCTCGTCGACCTCGAAGACCTGGGTCAGCTGGACATCCGAGGCGAGGCAGAGGCGGCCCACGCGACCCTCGCAGCACTGACGCTGGAACTGGCCACTTCGGAGTGGGCCGATGACATCCAGGTCACCCTCGTTGGCGTGCTCCCGGAACTGGTTGAAGCGATGGACACCAGCCGCATCCGCCACGTCCCGGACCTGGCCGCGATCCTGGACCCATTGGAGGCCAGGGCCAGACACCTGCGAGAGCACGCTCCAGTCCGGCCGTTTGGCCAGACTCAATGGTCCCCGGAGATCATCATCACAGGGACCGATGTCGACGCGCAGATGCGCGCCCGCTTGGAGACTCTCGTCGGCACCCTGCCCCGCGTGGGTATCGCCACTATCACCCAGGAGGCGAACAATGGGGAGTGGGCGATCGAGCTCGACTCGGCCTGCGCCGCCGAAGCGACGCTGCACCCGGCAGGCCTGCGACTGCGACCGCAGCAGATCTCCACAACCGAGTACGCCGCGATCCTGAACGACCTCGCCGGGGCCAACCGGTACACCGCCGGCCCTGCGTGGGCGCAGACACTCAGGAGCATGGCCGAGCCGGAACTGGCCGACCTACCTACGCCCGATCCCACCGAGCAGGTGACGCCGGCCCCGGTCGCGGTCGTTAACCCGGACCGGCTCGAAGCAGAACCCCCTATGGTCCGGCTGCTTGGCGGCGTCGACATCACCGGAGTCGACGAAAGCGTGCTCTCCGGAACGCCCACACACATGAGCCAAGCGGTCGAGATGGTCGCCTACCTCGTGCTCAACCCCGGCGCGACGACCGCAGAACTCACCCATGATCTATGGCCGGGCCGGGAGGCGAAGGCATCGACCCGGCAGTCGGCGGTCTCCCGCGCCAGACGACTCCTAGGCACCAACGACGCCGGCGAACCGTACCTCAGCCTCAGCGGCACCGACCCGCTCGGCAACAGCTACAACGTCCTGCCACAAGTGCGCAGCGACTGGGATGACTTCAACGAGTTGCGCGGCGACGACCCCACCACAGTCCCGCTCGCTGATCTATGCTTGGCGATGGCGCTCGTGCGCGGCACACCGTTCGAGCGGGTCCGCGAGGGGCAGGGCCGTGTTCGCGCTAATCGGTATTTGTGGGCCGACCGGTTCGCCTCCGAGATGATCGCCAGCATCACTGACGTCGCCTGCGAAATCGCGCGTCGGGCACTCCTGGAAGGCAAACCAAAAGTCGCGGCCGAGGCCGCCCATGCAGGCCTTCGCGCCACCCGGGACGAGGAGCGGACCTGGCGGTATGCGATTCGCGCCCACCTCCAGCTCGGTGACCATGTCAGCGTTGAGGAACTTGTCGAAGAACTCACGGCCCAGCTCACCGAACTCGATGTCGACCCCGAGCCCGAGACCAATGAACTCCTCGACGAACTAGACCGCTCGCGCCGGGTAGCCGGCTGACCGGGAGGGGAACCAGGGATGCGCACACGACGAGACACGAAGGCTGTCATCGCGGCTGTGACGGTCGCGGTAGCGGCGACGATGGGCCTCGCCGCTTGTGACCCTGCCGACGTCAACCCAACGCCCACACCCACCACCGGAACGACCGAGACGACCACACGGCCCACGGAACCGTCGACCGAACCATCCCTCAACTACGAAGACCTGCAGATCGAGGCGGCCGAAGCGTTCGTGATCGACTTCTACGCAGTGGCTGCCGAGGTCGCGAACAACGGGTATGAGGGCTGGCAAGAGCGCATGTTCCCCTATTACGCCGGCAACCTCGAGCTGTGGGAACAGCGTTCGACCGGATACGAGCGGAACGACGAAGAGGGTGGTTTCACCGAGGGCGCCACCGAGGTGGTCACGATCACCGCCACCGATTGGGTCGAGGATCCCACGGAGAGCGGCTTCGACACGGTGACCTTCACCATGTGCCTGGACTCGCGCAGCGTGATCGCCTTCGACGAGGCCGGCAATGTCCGGACGGACCGGACTACCCCCGATCACCCCTACCCGGCTACGGCCGTGGTGATGGGCCAACCAGAGACAGACCTGGGCTGGTCGCTCATGGACCTCGTCGCAGACGGGGAAGCCGAATGCTGACCGGGCGGAGCGTCAGCCTGGCCTTCGTCGGGCTGCTACTCACTACCATGGCCATCACCGTGCCGGGGATGAGTCCGGCCGCCGCAGTCGAAGTCCCGCCGGGCTGCTGGACCGAGGAATACCGCGACGACCAGGGTTTCCTCCAAATCAACATCCAATGCCCGTGGGACGGCCCCGTCGAGGGCAACCCCGATGGTGTGGTCGGTCCCGGCGCAACGCGGGAGTGCACATACGGTGCCCACCTCACGATCGAGTGTGAGACGAGAGCCGGCGTATGGAACGGGTCCTGCTACGTGACGGTGGCAGATCCCCAGCCAGCACGTGAGCACCCCGCGTGGGGTGGGCGCACCGATGGGGTCATCCTCCAATGCACCGGCTATGAGGCTGTGCGGGCGGACTGCGATGCTGTCTCCGGGTGTCCAAGCGGGGTGTCGTATGTCTGGGGGCAAGGCCCCCCGGGCTCGGGACCGTCACCGGAGAGGCTCGCCCGCCAGGTGGTCGCGCGGATGCAATTGCAGATGGGCTCGATCGGGTCAACCCCGCCCGAGGGCACCAGCGAATCGATTGTCGGGATGCCGATATGGCTCTGGGTGACCAACCCCGCCCCGAACACGACCGGCCCCATCACCACCTCGGCGAGCAGTGCAGGGCTCACCGTGACGGTGACCGCGACCCTGGACCAGATCGCGTACTCCATGAGCGGCACTGGTGCGACAGTCGCCGGGGTGACCTGCGCCGGCATGTCAGCACCGGGCACGGCGTACGAGCCGACCTACGGCGCCTCGCCCTCGCCAACCTGCGGCATTACCGCCGGGCAGAACCAACACACCGGGTCCTACACAATCACCGGCACCGCGTCCTGGACAGCACAATGGACCGGCGGCGGACAGACCGGGACTATCCCCGTCGAAGTAGGCAATTCCATCCAAATGGAGGTCGGCGAGGTCCAGTCGATCAGGACCGGCAGCGGTTGACGACGCCGGCCGCTAACTATCCCACGCCAAGGGCGGCGGCGACGGTGCGCACGCCTTTCTCGTAGAACCAGACGCTGCGGGATCCACTTGGCGCACCGCCTCGTGGCGTTGGCTCTGGCCCCCGCAGCCTGGAGGTGTTGCTGGAACACCCGATACTCGCACGCGGCGCCCCGCACCCAAGCCGGGGCACCACCCTGCAGCCGGCCTAGGATGGCCCGCGATCGGGAGCGTCGTTCAGTTCCCGGGCAACGTGGTCGACGAAGGACCCTTTCGGCACCGCAGGACGGGTCACGTACCGGGAGAATCACGAACCCACGGTGGATTCGTGCAAGATTCGGATAGGTTGCTGCCTAGGCCCTCGCACCCGTGGTGCGGGTGACCTGGGGGTCACCCGCTGTCTCACCTGCCAAAAGCGCAACTTGGAAGAGATACGGGTACGCGACCCCTACGCACTCTGTACGCACTCCGGGTGCAAGTATCAGCGCAGGTCAGTATGCGTACCGGGGAACGTCGAGATTTGCTGCTCCCGACACTGCCTCACGCGCCGCCGGTAGGCTCCGAATCCGACCCCGTACGCACCCAATACGCACCCACCGCGTTCTTCATAGCCCGGCGAGCCGCGAGAAGATCACGCGTGGAACAACCCTCGCCCGAGGGGCTCCCGGCAGTTCGCTGGACTCGTTGTACTGAGGTGCGGCCGTCACCCAGGGAGCGGAAGCCCCATCGCACGGAGGTGGGTGCGCCTGAGGTGCCCGTGCACGCCTCGTCCTATGCAGTTCAGTCGTCCATGTCGAAGCGAAGGCTCATGGAACGCCCGACCACTCGGTACCTCTGCAGGCCCCCTGGAGCGAACGGATTGGGCAGCGGGTAGATGCGGGCTTGCGTGGCTTCGCCGCCGTTGGCGACGAAAACTATCATGTACTCCTCTTCAGGGGAGAGATCCTGGGCCTTCCTGACTTCTGACTCTCCGAGCTGGATGAGTGCGTCGTCGCCCAGGCTGGCTTTCACCTCGAGGAGGAGCGTTCGATCTGGAGTCTCGACGCGGTAGTCGTATCCAAGGCTGTCGTTCCCTACACCGTCCAGGTAGACGGACTGGCGATACCCGGACACCCAGGTGTCTGTTGGCGCGAGTCCGAACTGCTTCTCGATCCAAAGCCCGACGATCGTTTCGCCGATTAGGCCGATGAGCTTTGTCTTCTCCTCTGGCGGGCCAGACGCCTGAAATGAGGTTGGGCGTGGGCTGGTGGTCCGTGGAACGGGTGTGTCTGTCGGAGTCAGTGCGAGAGTCACCGGCACTGGGGCAGTGCTGATCACTTCGTCGACGACGGAGGAACGAACCTGCTCGAAAAGACGGACCATCTGGTCGTGCTCGGCCGTGAAAGTCTCGTGCTTGTAGGTGACTGATGTCTTGGCTTGGCGTTCGTCGGCTTCGCGATTCTTGATGCGTTCCCTGGCTCCCTGGAGGTCGGAGCCGCTGATATCGAGTTCGGAGGCAGTGGAAGACAGAGGCATGGTTGCTGGCCATCTGTCGCTGTTTCGCAGCCAACCAATAACGTCGGAAGGTTCAAGCGGACCGAAATCGAGTCGGCCAGTAGCGGTGATGGCCTCAACGATCTCGGGCGTATCGATGGTCCGGGGTGCGGGCGCCACACCGACTTTATAGGTCCACGCTTCGATGAGCGCAGGTAGCCGTCCCAGGACCGCGCGCAGGCTCCGCTGAGCGTCGGCTCGGGCATCGTCGACACTCGGGAACTCGCGCTGTTCCGGCGGCGGCGCAGGTGCGTGGGCATCGAGCCAAGCAGTCACATGCCGGGCCATGAGGTCAGGATCTAGCGCCCAGCGTTCGGCGGCCCAAGCGGTGTCTGGGGCGATAGTCGAGATGTCCTTACTCAGTTGGACGTAGTTGGAGAGGTCACCGCCTTGCTTGACAGTGCCGGCGAAGCGGTCGCGGAGTTGATCGCGCAACCTGGCGCCGTTCTCCTGGAGGAAGGCTCGGTACTGGTGGTTCTGGCCCTCTGTGTTCTCCAGTTCAGCGAGTTGAACTGAGCGAAGGTGCCGGTTGACTGTGGGGAGGTCCGCGCCAAACTGCGTGAGGATGCTGCCGCGATCGGTCTCCAGGCTCAGCTGCATCACTCGGTCGGCCTGAGTTTCGCCACCAGCGAGTCGATCGGCCAGCCACCTTCGTACTGAGTCCTCCTCGACGAAGGAACCGTCGGCCTCGTGGAGTTCGTACCCAATGGCGGGCTCAAGGCACATGAGGACGAACACGGTCGCACTGGTGTCGACGCCTGCACGCGGCTGGTGGACGACAGCGCGGACCTCGCTCGGATCGATCCGAAGTGCTCGGGCGACATCGTCAGCGGGATCGTCGTTAATGCCAGTTGTGCGCAGGGTGGTGATGGCTACGCGGAGTGTGTCGCCGAGGCTCGGTGCGCTGATGAGCTGAGCGATGCTGTCGGCAGCAGTGTCGAGAACCAGCCATTCGTCGTCGTTCGCCACGCCGCCGACAACGATCACGTCGTTCTCTTCGTCCGGGATCAGCAGTGAAGTGGGGCTGGCCGTCGGAACGCTATGGTCGTCGATCGTCACGGTGACGTGGTGGCCGATGGTCAGTTGAGCGCGTTCGAGGCGGTCGATTGCTGCGGCGACGGCAGTAGGTGGGAGCGGCGGGAAGTTCCGGTACTTGAGTTCCATCGCGGCGACGACAAGGGTTGTGAGCCAACGTCTGCGCTCTGAGATGAGTGCCTGCCGCTGAGTAGTCAGCGCGACCTGGACGCCGTCCACAAGGACGCTCATCCGGATATCGGAGATGCTCCGAACGTGTGCCTCCTCCTGGTGTAGATGTTCGAGAACTCTCTTGCCAAGCCTGAAGTCCTTGATAGGTAGGATCAGCAGTGGCGAAGCTTCGAGCAGCCGTTGTTGTCGTACGTCGTCGATGTCGACGACATAGACCGGGGCGGAGTTCCGCGAACGGGTGCTCCTGACTGTAAGTGCGCCGGCGGATTGAACAACGACTGTGTCGGGCAACTCAACCACGGCTTGGGAGTCGACCAGGTCGCTCCACGCGGTCTCGACGGCACGGCGAACCGAGTGTGCGGTGCGAGCGGCAAGGCCTCCCTCGCGGACGAGCCCCGCGAGGTGCTCAAGTCGCTGCGCCGCAGTTGCTGGGTCGTCCCACACACGTACTCCGAGACGTCGAATCCGCCGAAGGAAGAGGTCGGTGTCGACCACGCGGAACCGCGCTGGCTGAGATGGAAGGAAGTCCACGGTGTCAGCCTCAGCGAGCCACCATGACTCGCTCGGCCTGGAGCGCGTGACCGTAGAACGATCGCCTGGTGTTGCTTGCGGAACCCAGGCTGAGCTCGACAAGAACGCCGCCAGCGGCGTCGGCCATGCCGCGCCCTTTTTGTCGGTCTGCCGAGTGAAGCGCACCTCGAGTGACTCATTGGGCCACCTCCCCAGTCCGAGGACGACTAACTCGCTGTAGGTGCGTTGCGTCTCGTCATCGAGGCGCTCGAAGTCGGCCTGCCCGGGAAGCACGACCCAACTTGCTTGCGGTACGTAGGGCGTTGTTGCCTGCGATGGCGAGTGTCCGGGCCATTGCTCAGCGAGGGCACGCCAGGCCCCCTGCGTGAAGCCGGCGAGGGGGAGGTCACCGTCGATCCAGGCGTACTGGGGATTTGCAAGGTGTTCACCCTTCTGGTGGCGCGGACGAGAACCTTCGACTGGCCAGAGACCGTGCCTGACGCCAAGGGACTCGAGGAAGACCCGAAGTTGTTCATGCTGTTCGGCTGCGAGGTCAGGGAGCGCAATGCTGGGCCCTGGCACGAGGAAGCCGGTCATCTCGGTGAGCTCAGAGGATCGTTCTCCGACTGTCGAGACAAGCCGCCGGAGTGCTGCATCCAACAGGGAATCAGGCCCGTCCCACCCTTCGTCGAAACGAGCGGCGGTTGCTCTGACCCATCCGTTGCGAACGGGGACGAAGATTGCTAGCGACTCAAGGGCCTCGTCTTTGATCTCGCGTGTCGCTCGTTTGTTGAGTTCAAACGCGAAGTGGAGGCACTCACGGAGTTCCGCGTCGTGGATGATCGCGTCCGCCGAGAGTTCCTTCATCGTGGTTGCGACGGCGCCGAGGATGGTCTCGGTCCTGTACTCACTGACAAGTCCTTGACGGGCCAGCCAATCTCGGCCCGCCCTCAAAGGTGCGTTTCTGCCTTCTCGGCGGTCAGGTACTTCGTAGGAGGCAAAGACGAGGCGCGACCGAAGGGACACCGGTAGAGGGTGACTGCCGATGCTGTCGTCGGTCTGCCGTGGCGGGAAGTAGACCTGCGCAACGCCAGGAGCTCTCCCCGCCCGTGCGAGTCCGCCTGTTTCATCGAGGATGAATGCCCGGCCTTGGAGGAAGGACGGCTCGATATCGAGTTCTGCGAGGTCGTCGTAGAAGCCAGCCCAACGTTCCGCTTCCACGCCGTGCCTGGCTAGGCGCTGCGCTACCGCCTCGACACAGTCGGCAAGGACGTCGGACGACGGATCGAGCGTCCATTCGTGTGCCGTGCAGAGCTGACG
This sequence comes from Occultella kanbiaonis, assembly GCF_009708215.1. Lineage (NCBI taxonomy): Bacteria > Bacillati > Actinomycetota > Actinomycetes > Micrococcales > Ruaniaceae > Occultella > Occultella kanbiaonis. The sequence continues at coordinate 1,650,618 of NZ_CP046175.1, forward strand.
CAAGTGCTGGATCCGAGCCGCGGAGAGGCTTGGATCAATGAGGTCGAGGGTTTCGGTCGCTGCGACAGCATGGGGGGTGAGCTCGTGCCCGTGAAAGCCCCAGTGGTACACGGTGTCGAGACCGGCTCTGCGCGAGGTGTCGCCGAGTGCAGGGACGAACGAGAGATCCCAGAGGCTCAGGTCATTCGCCTTGAGAGCGTTATCCAGGTGATCTGGGTCTTCCGTCCATGACGCTGCGTCGACAAGCAGATCCGGAGGGACAGGCGTGCCGTCGCGGGCCCCGGCCGCAAGGAGCGCAGCGCTGATCCTGGCTGCTGACGCAAGCAGGAGGGCATTGACGGCAACCGAATCGGAGAGTGTCCGGCGATCAGCACGCGTGGCGAACGGTGCATTCACAAAGGCCGGCAGGGGCGCCCGGGCTTGTGCACCCATGGGGAGAAACGTGTACAGGCGCCCCGCATCCAGGCCTTCGTGCAGAGGGAACGCGAGACTAACTCTGGCGGGCCCCTTCCACTCGAGCCAATTGCTATTCAGTTTACCTGCAGAGCAACTTTCCTCGATCGCATCTCTGAAGGTGTGCTCGGCGATGTCGTGGGATGCCACGATGAAGCGGCGATCATCACCAAGCTGAAGCTCACGAACTGTGACGTCGTACTTGGCAAGACGGTCGGCCCAAGGGACTGCAACCTGGTCGCGGATGAGGAGCGTTTCTCGGGGCTCGTCTGGGCCAATCGTCTGAAGAGAGATCGCTGACACGCGATCGAGGAAGAGGTGAAATGGCACTTCGCTGCTCTCGATCTCGCGGATCTGGGAGCGCGCACTTTCCAGTGCCTCCGATGAGCGAAGGGGAAGTCGGATCACGGTCGAGACGGATTCCGCAGCGAACTGCTCAACCCGAGCTGGGAGCGATTCAGTCAGAGGAACCGGAACTCGCAGGTGCGAGACCTCGTCTCTCAACTCGTCGGCAAGGCCGGGTTCGTTAGGGGCAACTCGTCGAGCGATCGCATCAAAGTCAGTGGGCTTCGCGAACCGGAAACGATAGCCCGTAAGGCCAGGCATGCCTTCTGAGTTCGCGCTGTAGACCTCTGGAACGGCGCTGAGTTCGCTGACGCTCTTGAATCCGATGCCCTTGTTGCCAATGCTGTTGTCCGGCCTCTTCGAGCTCCGGCCGGTGCCGGTCATGCGCTTGAAGTTGCCGTCGTTCAAGGGCGCGCCCCCATTGACTGCATACAGAGTGCCGTGTGGACCCTCTGCCTCATCGAGGACTACTTGCAGTTGGCCATCGTCACGAGTGCTGTCGTGGGCATCGTGTCCGTTCTGCAGAAGCTCCAGAACCGTGCGTCCGGAGTACTCGGGCGAGATGACCCCCTCGATAAGGTCCTTCATCTCGGAGATGACAGGGTTGTCTTCTTCACGCCCTTGCAGGTACATCTTCGCCTCAGACGCGGCTCTCGCCTCGACCCGGATGCGGAACTCGTCGGCCGCGCGCACGCCTGCCAACGCTGCGCCGACTACAGCCACTTCGCGTCTCCAACGCTTCTTTGCAGGTTACGTGTCGCGCAACGTCTGCCACGCGCGTCGTAGGCCGTAGCCGGTGCAATCCATGTCACAGCCCCGAACTTAGCCGGAGAACCCGCCGACCACTACTCGCGGATCGGGGTCAGACACGGTGACCAAGCCGTCATACACAGTGCGGACCGCCGGCCCGATTTCGCACGCCTTCGCGGATGAACGGGGCCGCCTCGCCGAGCGCGGCTCGCACCTCTCCCGCGAGCTCCATGATATCGCCGCCCCGAATCCGTGTCGACCCACTCGAGCAGGTCCTCGGGCTTCGCGTGCGAGCAGCGCCAGTCAAGGTGAGGTGGCTGGTAACTAGTCGGTCTTGAAACTGAAGGTACGGGACCGGCGATGTCGGCGACCGCACCGGTGTAGGGCAGGTGGTAGCGCACTCGCTTTGGGCGCGGGGGTCGTGGGTGAACATCTCATTGGCATTCTCCTACGGAACCAGTCGCTCTCGCGCTAGCGTGCCAATAGTGGCGAGGCAACGTGCCCGTCGACCCCATCGCAACGATGTGGGTGAGACTTAGGGATGAGGGACTCGACGTGTCGGGGGTTGTGTCGAACATCAAGTTGTGGGACGACAACCCCACGGTGATCGACATGCTGGGGTTCGAGCCCGTTGTGGACACCGTGGTCGCGGCGGTCTGCTCCCCGACGCTCGACCCGGTGACCGTCGCGCTCCAGTCGTCCTGGGGCGGAGGGAAATCGACCGCGCTCAAGCTCATCGAGGCCAAGCTCGGAGCGATCCCCGGCGTGGTCGTCGTGACGTGCGACCCCTGGGAGTACGACGACCTGCCGAAGTCAGAGATCCGGAACCTCGTCATCAGCCAAGTCCTCGAGGAGCTCAGCACCGACCAGAGCTTTAAGGACCGGGCTACGGGACTGCTCAAGCGGATCGGCTGGGCGAAAGTCGGTGCGACGATCGCGAACATGGCACTCGCCCGCGAGGTCGACGTCGACAAGCTCGTCGATGTCTTCACCCCAGGCTCTGCGCAACCGACGTCGATGGCTGGCTTCCGAAGCCAGTTCGCCGACCTCGTCGCCGAAACTCCCGACCTCGAGAAGGTCGTGGTGCTGATAGATGACCTCGACCGGTGCAGCCCGGACTCCGTCGTCGCGATCCTCGAGGCCGTGAAGGTGTTCCTTGCCGTCCCGAAGATGGCCTTCGTCGTCGCTGCCGAAGAAGCTCTCATCCGATTCGCGATCGAGCGGAGCGCGAACTCGGGTGCACGCAGTACATACTCCGATCGGTACCTGGAAAAGATCGTCCAGATCCCCGTGCGGCTCCCGACGTTATCTCGCGACGATGCAGAGACTTACATCGCTCTGCTGCTCGCCTCGCATCGCGACCCGGACGTAGGGACGGAACTCGTCGCGCACGTCGCGGGACGGCGCGTGGACGCGAGGAAGCCGTACCTCGGCGCGCCGTTTCCCCCGGGCGCCGACCCCCACCAGGACGACCTTCTTCTGGCTGCGCAGGTCGCGGCTGGGCTCAGCCACGACAAGTGGAGCAGCCCTCGCGCGATCAAGCGGTTCCTCAACGCCTGGGGTGTGCGCGTGTCGATAGCGCAGGCTCGTGGAGCCGAGCTCGACCTCGACGTGATGCTGAAGTTGTACATCCTCGAGGACCGCTTCCCCAAGTCTTTCGAAGCGCTCGTGTCGCAGATCCCTGAGGAGCGGGGGGCGTTCATCGACCAGTGGGAGAAGTGGGCGAACAGCGATGGCGAGGGCGGCTCGGGCAAGCCTGAACAGGTTGACGACAGCACGCGTGAGTGGGCTGCCTCGGCGCCGAGCCTCAGTGTCGTGTCCGGGAAGATTGACACCTACCTGACCGTCGCTGCGACATTCACGTCGTTCAGCGCCGCCGAGGGCCTGTCCAGCGAGATCCTCGCGCTCCTGGACGACCTCATCTCGGAGAGCGATCCGATCCGCCGCCAGGCGGTCACCGACATCCTGGAGTTCGACGTGTCGATCCGAGAGGCGGCAGTGACGCGCCTGCTCGAACGCTCCGGTGCTGTGTCCACCGCCCTTGCAATCGAGTCGGCGAAAGACCTCGCGAAGAGTGACCCGAGCCTTCCCGCGGTCTTCCACGACGCCGTCCGTGTGCACGCCCTCCCGTACATCGAGCCCGAGTCCGTCCCGGACATCGTCGATGCAGGCGGCGACGCGTTGGTGACGCTAGAGGCACTGCGGGACCGCGCGGGCGTCCCCCCCGTGCTGAAGTCGGTCGTCGAGGACGAGATCGCGTCGCTGCGAAATCAGCAAGGGCGCTGATGGGAACCCAGCTGTCATACGGTGGCAGCAGCAGCGCGCCCTGGGACGCGGCGGCAGCCGACGCGGCAGCGATCGACGACGGCTCAGCGGATAGCGTCGGCACCGAGGCATCACCGGCGGCCCCGTCCGCGAAGCCGAACGCTCCTGAGGATGCTGCACTCGAATCGCTCGTCGGGCACATCATTCAGGCGTTGGATGCGCACGAACGTCGCCCGATCCCCGGCGCACCCAGCCGGCACACCCCGACGAGCGCTCGTCCGTCCCGGTTCACGCCGGGCGGCTCGAGCGTGCGGAGCGGTACCGGGAAGTTCGTCAGCACCCCCAGGTCGAATCGGAGCGCCACGCAGTCGATCGCCCGCGGTGCCGCGGCGGTCTCCGCAGGCTCCGCACTCGCGCGACGCGACGCCGCCGCTCTGCGTGACCTCGGACTAAACCTCGACGAGCTTGTGACATTGAGCGCGCGCGAGCAGAACCAGCGAATCCTCGACGAGTTGCTCGGAGCCCCCGGACACCCCGACGACGAAGCGCTGCGACGAGCAGCACTCGCCACACTGAAGGAAGTGGCGAAGAACCCCGAGCTCACGCAGGACGAGCAGATCGACCACCTCCTCGGTTCCTACGTCTACGAGCAAGCGCTAGTCGAACTGACGTCGAGCAAGCATCGCAACTTCAGCAAGGAGGCGTTGCGCACGCTCGACAAGAGCCTCAAGCCGTACATCTTCCGCCGGGCCCGGCACCGCGCCGCAGCGGGCAACAGGTACCTGTCGCCCGCGCTCTTCATTGAGAAGGCGACGTCGCTGAGCGCGGTCGTGCTCAAGGCGATCCGCAGCCACGAGGCCGGGAGTAGTAATGGATAGAGTCGTGGAAGTCCTTGCGGACGACGACGTGCCGATTCGCACGGATGCGCGAGTTCTGCTGTGGCCCACGAGCATCGACGAGCACTCGGACACCGTGGTGACTGATATCGACTGGACTCTTTCGTCGTTCGGCGACGTGCACCCCGTGGCGCGAGACCTCGCTCGCATCGCCGGCGCCGCATACCTGACCGACCGAACCGTCCCGCGCTCGACCACATTCTTCTCACGCCGGCTCCACCTGGTCGTCCACGTCGACCAGCCCGACGTCTTCCTGTCGCCAGCGGGCCAGCGCCTTGTCGACTTGCTCGCCTGGATCACCGGCGACGCCTGGACTATCACCCCGGTGCCGAACACCTCGACAGCCACACCAGTTCGCGCGGACGTCGTCCCGCGCGCCGCGGTCCAGCTGACGTCGGGCGGGCTCGACAGCCTCTGCGCGGCGCTTATTGGCCTGCCGTCACATGCCGAACGGCTGCACCTCGGGCACCGCGACCAGACCCGAGCAGTCGCGAAGTCGCAGTCGGACATGGCGGCGGCGCTGCAGAGAGTGGAGCCCTCGTTCGCGTGGTCGAGGGTCAAGTTCGCTCCTCGCAAGAGCGAAGAGAGCTCGACGCGAACTAGGTCATGGCTGTTCATGGCACTCGCCGTCGCAGCTGCGACGGGCTCCAACGCCGGAGAAGTCATCGTCCCGGAGAACGGGTTCACCAGCCTGAACCCGCCGTTGGTGCCCAGCCGTGGTGGAGCGTTGTCCACCAAGTCGACGCACCCGTGGACGTTCACCCAGGGCAACCTATTGATGGACGAACTCGGCGTCGGGGTTCGCCTGATGAACCCGCACGCCCTGGATACCAAGGGTCAGATGCTTGCACGGGCTGCGGCGACTGGAATTCCCGGATTCGATGACATGGTCAGGAACTCGACCTCCTGCGGAAAGATGGACGGGGGAAGGTACAAGGGCGGCAACCCGAACCTGAACTGCGGTCTGTGCATCGCCTGCCTTGTGCGACGCGGCGCGTTCTTCGGTGCCGATCGACTCGACCCAACCGAGTACGTGATCGACCGATTGGCACGCAATGCTCGTGCCGAACTCCTAGAGCGTCGCCGGTCCGACGTCTGGGCGATTGAGGCGTGGGCGACCCGCGAGACCACAGTCGAGGACCTGATGGCGTCCGCTCCGTGGCCCCGGGGGACCGACTACGAGACCATGGTGGACATGGTGCGCCGAGGCCGGACCGAACTGCTCGGAGCGTTGAGCATTGCCCTGTAATCTGCCCCCGCTTGACGCGCACGCGCACATAGCCGGAGATGTGACCCAGGCGCAGCTGGACGCGCTCGGTGGCGCGGTCGTGTTCGCGATGACCCGTTCGGTCAACGAAGCACGGTACGCACTGCGGCCTGCTGGCGCTGTCGCGGCGAACGTCGTCTGGGCGATCGGCGTTCACCCGGGTGTGCCAGTGTCGCTGGCACAGCACTCCCCGGAAGCATTCGCGGGGGAGCTCGATCGGTTCGCCCTTGCAGGTGAGGTCGGCCTGGCCGGTCGAAGTAGCGAGACTCAGACCAACGTCTTCCGTTCTGTCCTCGAGTCTGCGGCGGATCACCCGGTGCTGGTCAGCGTGCACAGCGCTGGAGCACGAACTGAGGTGCTCGACGAGATAGCGCGCCACTCGCTGCCCGGTGTCGTCCTCCATTGGTTCAACGGAACCCAGGCCGAGTTCGATCGGGCGATCGAGCTTGGGTGCTGGTTCTCGGTCAACGCCGCCATGAGTGACGCGACCTTGCGCATGGTTCCGCCCGACCGACTCCTGACCGAGACCGACTTTCCCGCCGCACGCCGTAAGACCTTGGCGGCGCGTCCGGGGGATGTTCGAGAGATCGAGAGCCGCCTCGTCGCTCTAGGCCGAACTGACGTCCGTACTCAGGTCTGGCGGAATCTCGCTTCCCTGGTGGAGGAGGCGGGCGTGATGACGAAGCTCCCTTCCGCGGTTCAGCAGGTCATCCACAGCGCTACGCAAGGATAGTCCGCTCTCCGCAGAGCATCAGGGCGGTGGTGGCCCCTGGGCGCCTCCGTCGTACGCTGCGGACTTGGTCACGGGCTCACCGAGTTCCTGTTCTGCTTGAGGTAGCAGCACGTCCAACTCATCGACGGCAGCGGTGTCTGACCGTAGTCCGGGTTGAGTCCGCTCACTTTGTGCGTGCAGGATGCTTCGCGAGATACCGGCCGGTGGTGCCGGAACGGGTCTTGCTCGTGACATTGCGGCGCTCGAGCTTGGCCGACGCCATAGTGGACAAGCCTGCGGACTCGGCGGCTACTGCTGTACTTACATGTCGACGTCCCACGGGTCCACCGCCTCTCAGGGTTCAAGGTGAGGACCAAATTTAGCGCTGGCGCCGAGGCGTCCCTGGCGGCTGGCGGGAGGGAGCACCAGGCGGCTCCATCGACGATTTCGCCGAAAGCCACCGGGGGCTCGCTTGCTCCGTAGGGGGTGGGATGCGGGCCCTCTGCGAGGTCTCTAGAACCTCCACAGGGGTGACACGCGCCTTTCTGGACGAGGATCGCCGCAGGTCAGAGGGCTACGGGTGAGACTCCCACCGTTTCCGATTCGCTCGGCAAGGCGCCATAAGTGGTGAAGCTGCCCGGATCGTGGGCAGTTGACTTGCCTGGATGCCGCGGTCGCCGCGCGGATGGTGGTATGTGAGCCGACGACGTCGTTGATGCGCAAGTTGTAGATGGCGCCGACCTGCTCCGGGTGCACCTGCCGTCGTAGTAGCCGCCTCGGTCGCCACGCGGATGGACCGTTGTACGCGGTCGGAGTTCCTGGCTCATTGCGCTTGAGACTCACTACCCGAGTCTCCAGGCGATCGGAAGGCCGTGGTCCGAGGGAGAGTTCCGACGAGTTCAGCACCGCCGTCGTACATGACGCGAGGCTGGCCGATACTCTCGGGGCAGGCCCGGCGCAACAACTTTGAGGAGCCGTATGCGTGTAGTTACTTATCGTCGAGGATCGGGGCGCCCGTCAGATACGGCGAGGGGCAATCTCAACGAACTTGTGATGCTGATGGAAGCGGCGGTTGCCCTTGCGAATGTGGAACGGTGGGTCCAAGCTTCTGTTGCGTCCGCAGCGCGCGAAAAGGCTGGCAACTCCATCCTGACCGATGACGTTCGACACGCCGGCAAGAAGGACTCGTATGAAGTATCGGTGGTCGACGGCTTCATGAGGCTCGGAGCGGTGAGCTTCGCTGCACACGGGAGCGAGGCAGTCTGGGAGAGGACATTCCCAACAGGAAAGCAGGGTCGACCGCTTGCGGTAGATGTCTGTCTGTTCAATGGCAAGCGCGCCGAAGAGGCGCGCATCGAGTTCGGGCTCTATACGCTGACCAAGTTGAAAAATGATGCGCGCAAGCTCGCAGTTGATCTTTCGGACTCTGAGGAGCATACCGTCGCGAACTTTGTGATGCTCTGGCGCACTCGCGAGTCTGCGGTGCGGGCGTCCGACACCACATGGAGGGATCAGTGTCATGGCGACGCTCGAAAGGCCTCCACCTCCGCGTACACGGTGAAGGTGGAGGTCGCTTCGGAGCAGGACCTCTTCGTGGCAGCTGGGAACGACAAGCGAAAGGTCCAGGTGGGACTGTTCTCGGTTTTTTCGAACCCTATGCCGAGTGCGGACGGTAGTGCTCCGACGAACCCGCCGGTAGATCTGCCGCTGTAGTCTAGGCCGCCGTGACTGTTCTCCACGCGTACTCGACCAACTTGCTTCGCGCCTCGTCTGCATCCTTCTCCGCGACAAAGGGTCTCCCGCGATGAGAGCGTAGTTTCAGTCAGCCCGCCGGTCAGCGCGTCCGTAAGCAAAAGGAGCCGAGGTGCTCAATCTGAGGAAGGTTCCTTATATGCTTAAAGCCCGCACGCCGTGCCCGCTAGTTGCACCATCACCCATGCCGGCATACGTATGCCTATAAAAGGAGGAGGCGCGACATGTAACGAAGAGTGCTTTGCGACGCAATTCAGGCGGCCCTCTTATGGATGTGATGTTCAGCGTGCGTCCATCGGCCTTTCGAGACGAGTCGATTTATCAAAGGCCACTGCTGCAACGTAAAGGACAATCGATCCCACCGCGGAGTAACTGCCGATCAAGAGTCCGTTCACTGTGAGGCCGATGCCTGGCGATGTAAGCTAGAATTCCAGTAAGTGCTCCAAGCCACACGATTGTGTCGAACGGCACTGGAAGTCCTCGCGGGATGGGTTCGCCGTCGAGCGCGGTCGCCACCCACTCGCTTGAGGCGCTCGCGATGATGTGCAACGCTAGCGCGAACGTGGCGAGGCAGATGCCCGCGACGCGAAGGACTGGGATAGTCGGCGGTTGGCCGCGTCGTGTGGGCCTGGATGTGGTTGCTACGGAGTTGTCCAGAGGCGCGGCGCAATGCGCACAGAATCGTGCTCCCCGCTCGACGGAACGACCACATGCTGTGCACCGCCGCATGGCATCTTCCTATCTTCTACGCTACCGGAAGCTCTTGTAGAACTCATCCTCCTCGAACTCGACGCCCACCTCACGACGTCGTGCACATCTGAACGGTAGTCCACGACGTGGTCGCACGGCCGGTGGACGCACTAGTGACGATCAGACCCATCACACCGGAGATTTGGTGCCGGCTGGGTCCGAACTCATGCAGGCTGTCCGCTTCGGCGGATCCAGACTCAGCGCGCACGCGGAGGTCGAACCTCCTCTCCGCCGTAACGCGGATGACGCAACATCGAGGTACGCCGGCACCGTATAGCGACGTGTCGCCGGACCGCGCCACCGGGCGGCCCGACCTGCACCTGCGCCCTCGGTCATGTCAGCTTCGGAGGGAAGCTCGATCGCCTTGAGCCTACTTTTCGCGAGATGTGACACTTTTTCACGTCCTGCTGCACAGAGTCGCAATCTGGGCATAGTGCCGGGGGGATAGTCGACGCTAGCCTCGCGGGTCGGCGGATGGCGTCTCCAGCGTGTGCCAATGCGGCGCTGACCCCGCCAATGCAGGGCTAGGCGCCGCGACTACCTCGGCCGAACCGCGCTCCAGGGGCGCCTTCGAACGACCCGGGCGCACGACGCATCTGAATCTGGCACCGGATTGACGAATGCAACCTGTACTGGACGAAAATGCAGGTCAGAGCGATGTCGGTGCGATTGCCGCCATCTCCAGCGCCGTGCGACGATCGTACATGCAGACGACCCGGCGGAAGAGTGCTCGGTTAGTCGGAGAGCTGGCGTCCGGCGTTCCGTAGAGTTCAACGAGAACATCGCACAGATCCTGTGTTGTGTACTGCCCTGGATCAAGAAGGACCAAACATTCGAGTTTGAAGTACATCGTATACGAGGAGTCGAGAACTTGTCGTGGCGTTGTCAGAACACTCTTCACTTCACGGTTGAATCGTGCCTTGCTCTGACCAGATGCGGATAGTGGTCGCTCGGCAAGCCGTTGGATCAATTCAGGCAATTCTGTGAAGTTGACACTCCCATCCGCAGCGATGCGACCACACTCGAGAAGGTACTTGTGTACCGGAAGGTACGCGGTCGGTCCTGGGCGGATGGCATCTGGGATTCCAGAGAGCAGAACATTCTCGGGGTCGAGTGCCCGTTTGCGTATTCCGAGGACATCCTGCTCGACGTCATCGCGTCGAAGTGTCCGACCGATCGTGGATAGGCTCTGCAAGTCCTTTTCGGAAAATGCCCCCACGCCGAAGACGACGCGGTAGTCGCTCCCCTCATCCGTGTCGATTGGGATAGCGCGGACGACCTCGCGCGTCTGGGATGGATCGGGATGGGTGACTAGATCAAATACATGCTTGCGCAACTCGCGGAGGATCGCTGAAGGAAAGGGTCGGTCGAGTCGCGACAAGACCTCCCAGATCCATTTGAAGCTGTGCGTGTCAATCCTAGTGATCGGGAGGCGAGATCCGCCTCGCTCAATGCTGGTCTGCTCAATGACCGTCGGAGCTGACGCATCGTGATTCCACTCAACGAAGTAGATGCGTTTCCCCAGTTCGCCGAGGCGTTCAGGCCCAACCGCTGTAGCGATATTGTCAAGGATCTCGTTGAGATACTTATCGCCAAGGCTGTAGCCGACGAAGATCACGGGGTGTTCCGCAAAGATTGTCAAAAGTTTCGCTGCGAGATAGTGGTTTCGGTTCGAGAACCGTTCGTAGTCGCTCTTCGTCAGCACCAGCGTCAAGGGCTGCGATGCGGCTCCATGGATCTTGTACGTCTCCGCGATGAACTGCGCATCGCTCATCAGCAGTTCATCTTGGCCGATGTACGGCGGGAAGGATGGGAAGAGTTGGTCTGTCAAGGAGTCGTAGTTCGTCGTGATCACGCCGTCGACGACGGCCGTGCCCAATAGTTCAACCTCTGCGGCGAGGGCGGCGTCGTCAACACCCGGAACGCCAGGCAGCAATTTGTCGTTGGCGCCAATATATTCTGAGATCGCAACCTTAAGCCCACCCTCATCGTCGCGAACGCTTGAAGAATAGGCATTTCGCTGGTCCTTGTAGACGTGATCCTTCCACCAGAGAGGGTGAAATGCTCGAGCGACCGCCGTGGCTGCGGCGGGGAGATTGTTGTTGGCTGTCGCGAGGTGGAAGTTGAAGTCCTCACCCGCTTCGGTCGAAAAGTGCCTTAGCAATCCCTCCCAGTCGGGTAGGCCCAGGTAGCGTCGGGAGATCCCGCTGCCGATGAATAGGTATGGCAACGCGCCGTGTGACGTAAGTGAAGTTTGCAGATGGTCTGCGGCCCGGTCGGTGTCGAAGGTGAGTTGATCATTGTCGGTGGGACTCGACTTGTTCATGCCACGATTATTCATGATCCCGCGCCAATCCAGGGCGGATGTCGGCGCGAGTCGCAATGTGCCAGTACGTGACGCCCGGCCACGGCGAAACTCGTGCCGACGCCATCGCTCGCTGCGCCACGTGCCCGAGGCGCAGTGCTTCGCATTGTCCCAGTCCAGGTGGGGCGCGAACTCGAGGTAGACGAGCGTCGCAGTAAGCGCGAGGTAGCTCAGCGCCTCAAGCCCAAGCTGGTGCCAGCCGCCACGCCGGCCGCCCACCGGCGACTCCCGCACCGTGCTACGCCACAGTCCGCCGGTACTGCTGAGATCGCGCCCACGGAAGAACACTACGAAAGGCACGCCGCTCGCGGCGGCCGTGTCGCTGGACCGGGACAGAGCTGCCGCCTCCTCGTCGGCGAAGGTAGTCCGGTCCCTCGCGGAGTCGAGAACAACGCATACGTCGCCGAAGACGGGTCTGCTGCACGGATAGGGGACACCTGACCTGTGGGGATTTAGTCACTGCTGGATGTACCCATGCCCAGACACCACCCTCAGGAGTTCCGAGACGACGTGGTGGCGATCGCCCGCCACGGCGCGGCTCCGATGTAACAGATCGCGAAGGAGTTCGGCATCTCCGATTCGTGCCTGCGCATTTGAATGGGAGCCGCCGATGTCGAGGACGGCCGCCTTCCCGGAGTGAGCGCAGGCGAGTCGGCCGAGTTGCGCGAGCTGCGGCGTCGCAACCAGCTGCTCGTGCAGGAGAACGAGGTCCTGCGCCGCGCGGCGCTTATCTGTCCCAGGCGAACCTGCCGGGAAAGGGCTCTACCCGCTCGTGAGTGGGCTCGCCGGTGACGCGATCCGCGTCGCGGTGAACGTGCCGGGTCCTCAAGCTCGCAAAACAGCCCTACTACCGCTGGCTCGCCATACCGAGCTCTGGCTCTGGGACATCACCGATCACCCCACCGCTGAAGGCAGGTTCTACCTCTGCGCCATTCAAGGACGTGTATTCCAAACGGATCGTGCGCCTACTCGATCAGCGACTGGATGAAGTCCCGAATCGCACCCAACCCCGAACTCCAAGCTCACGGCCCAGCCAACAGGCCCAAACGGAGGATCCGCTTCGCACACGTGAAGCCACGTGCGTAAAGCCGCCGAGCGAGCCCGGGGGGAGTTCGAGGTCTGCCAGGGTGTGTCGCTGGGTGGTCATGGTGCGTCCTCCTCGGTTGCGTCTACCGCTTCCACACCACTGCCACAGTGTGGCCCAAAGGCGCATTGCTGCTGATCAGAGTCTCAGCGGTGAGACTCCCGCCACCTCCACCCCGAAAGAGCGCCGTGTACCCCCGAGTACACGGCGCTTTTCGTCGTCATTCCAACGGTCTTGGGCGTCGTTCGGTAGCCGTCGCCGACAGAGTTCGCACGCGGGACGCCGGCATCGCGCGGTAGATTCGGCGCATGCTGGGGGAGGACCCGTCTCGAGGTGCCGTCACGGTCGACGAGCCGACGAAGGTGCTGATCGCCAGGCCCGAGGAGGTCACCCACCTCGTGTGCTGCCGCGACGAGGTGTGGCGGGTGGCGTTCTGTGGTGCGGAGTCCCACGAGATCAACATGGCGGCCGAGCGCTTGTGCGCGATGTGCGTCGAAGTGGTCCTGCGTGTGGATCCGCGATTCTACGAACGGCAGCCGATCCTGTGCGCGAAGGACCGACGTCCGTGCCCCACCGAGCACGAGGTGAACCTCAGGGTCATCGACGAGATCGGGCCCTGACGCCCTCGCGCGCGTTGATCAAAGTGCGGGGCAGGGCGTCTCGGCAGGCCGACGGGTCTGCCCTTGTCGCAGTCGGACTCATGTGCTTGTATGGAAGGCGCAGATGATGGATTGACAATGTACATTCACGATGGGGTGTGTTGATCATGAATGCGAGTACTCACAGGGTTCGTGAGGAGTTGAGCCGACGCGGGTTCCTCGTCCTGGCCGGTTCCGGCCTCGGGGTCGCGGGTTCCGTGTATCTGGGCGGTAGCGCTGCGTCCGCTCATCCACAGGCGATCCATGTTCGCGACTTCGGCGCCGTGCCCGACGACGGCATCGACGACACGGCAGCGATACGCGCGGCCCTTGCAGCCGCTACCACCCGTGGTCGTCCGACCACCGTGCTGTTCGACGCCGGCACCTACCAGCTCGCACCCGACCCCGACGGCGGCGCGAGCCTGCCGATCTCGGGTGCCGTCGGCCTGAGTCTCGTGGGCGAGGTCGGGCCCGACGGGCGCCCGTCGACCCAGCTGGTCGGCGGTCTGCCACTGGCGAACGACATCGCGCCCGCCACGCAGTTCACCCTGACCGATTGCCAGGGGCTGACCATCAAGAACTTCGTGCTGGACTACTCGCCTCGAGCCACGTCGTCGGGAGAAGTGGTCTCGGTCGACCCCGGCGCCGACGAGGTTGTCGTCGACGTCTTCGAGAACTCCACCCACTTCGACGGCATGCGCTGCTACTCGGCGAACAGCTGGGACCTGGCCACGCGCCGCCTGAATCGCGTGACGCCTCTGACGATCGGCACCAACCCCGAGCAGTTCGCGAACCTGTGGCACAGTGTCGCCGGCGGAACGGGTCGCCGCTACCGCATCTCGGGGCACGGCTTCTCCGACCGGGTCGTGCCCGGTGACGGAGTGTCCTGGCACCTCAATGTGGTGGGCGGCTCGTACAACATCTTCGCGCTCGGCTGCCGGGACCTGGAGATCGAGAACCTCCGGATCCACAACGCGGTAGGCGTCGGGATGCTCGCCGGCTACGGTCACAACGTCACCCTGAACAGGGTCGTCGTCGAGCCGGTCGGGGACCTGGCAGTTGGCCCCCGGGACGCCATCCACCTGTCCAACAGCACGGGCACGATGAGCGTCACCGACTGCTACATCAAGGGCGTGCGGTGGGACCCGCTGGTCTCACGCAGTTCGTTCCTGCGAGTGACCGACGCCGGTGATGGGCGGGTGATCACGGTCTCGCCCGTCAGCGCCGGTTCGCGGGCACTGCCGTTCGCACCGGGGGATGAACTGACGTTCTGGGCGGGCGCGCACCCGTCCGCCGCGTCGGTCGTCGAGGCCAGTCCCCTGGACGAGGAGGGAGCTGCATTCCAGATCCGGCTCTCGTCCGACCTTCCCAGCGATGCCGCCGTGGGTACGTTGCTCAGCAGCGCCGGCCACGAGTGGGCCGCTGCGAGCCTCACGGGCACCACCATCGAGGACAACATCGGCACCGCGCTGGTCTTCATGAACCGGAACCTTCGTGTGCATGGATGCCGCTTCGCCAACAACGCCTACCACGACATCGGTCTGGGCACGACGAGCGCCGGCACCGGCTCGTTCGCGCGCGATGTGGACATCCGCGGTAACAGGTTCGAGGGCTCCGGATGGGTCCAGAAGTACAGCAAGCACGCTCGCACGGGCGCGATCCTGACGTTCGCCAACAACGGGGCGTTCACCAACCAGCCCTACAACAGCGGCATCACGATCCAGGCCAACAGCTTCACCGATCTCGAGACGGAGGAGGTCCAGACCGGCATCTACCTCCGCAATGCTCGTGACGTGACGGTGCGGAACAACCGTTACGTCGACGTCGCCCGACGCGTCGAGGTCGACGCCGCCTCGACCCAGGACATCGATCTGCGGGATTGAGCCGGTGATGGGCCGGATGCCGTTGGTGTATCCGGCCCTCGTCGGCTGGCAAGCCGCGCTCAGCGATGACGGACGCACGAGGCGTCGGGCGACTCTCGTCACTCGATCCCGCGGGAAGCCAGCAGCCCCAGGTCGCGTTCGGCGAAGCGCCGGTGCTCGGTGTGCTCGCGCAGGACGACTCCGATGCAGTGAGCGACGGTGACCGTCTCCGGCTCCTCGCCGACGCCGAGGCTGCCCGTGCGCAACTGCTCGAGGTCGGTGTCGGTCAGCGCGGCCAGCACGGCATCGACGCGCGCCCACTGCGCGTCCAGGGCTTCGACGACCTCGGCGTAGCCGGGTCGGGCGGAGCGATCGAGGCCGAGCGCGGCGCTGTCCTCATCGGAGAAGTCGGTCGGCGCCAGGCCCAGCCGATGGTAGGGCTCGGGCGGGTCGGTGAGCATGACGCCGACCCAGCTGTCGATGCCGAAGATCAAGTGCCGCAGCGTCTCCACGAACGACCACTCGCCGTCGACCCGTTCGTTCCGGACGGACTCCGGGAGGGCCTCGGCGCGTTCCTTCGTCTGCGCCCACAGCCCCTTCAGCATCGGCCACATCGCACGGAGGTCATCCGCGGTCGTGGCAGCGCGCAACTGCACGCGTTCGGGGTGACGGCGGTCCAGCTCAGCCGCGACGAACGCCGACACCTCGACGTCGTCGACGAACAGCGAGCCCGCTGCGCCGTCGAACCCGGTGATCCTCATCCCGTCGACCCAGCTGCTGGCGATCCTGGCCTCGCGCAGGTCACTGTCGCGGACCGCCAGGCCGAACAGGTCCGACTCCCGGAAACTCGCGCCGTGGAACTGCGCCGTCCGCTGAAACTCCTCTGCCATGACCGCTCCTGATGTCTTGCCTCGTCGCTGACGGCCGAAGTTAACACCGAATCCGGACGGTTCCCGTCCGTGAACGTCCGGCACGGTCTGGCGGGTGGCGTCGGTCACTCCTCCGTCGGCATCTCCGTGTAGAACGCGGTGGTGCGCAGTGCGGCCGCGGTGGCCGCCTCCGCAGGAGTGCCGGCGGCGACGCTCGCCCGGGCCCAAGCCTCGCTGCTCGCGGTTACGAAGGCCTTGCCCTCGTCGGACAGGACCCAGGCGTTCTCGTCGTCGGGCCGCGCCGCATCGGGATTCGCCAGATGTAGGCCCAAGCCATAGAGGCCGAGGTCCCAGCCCACGCCGGTGGCGCCGGGGCCGAACTGGTCCCACCACTCGTCCGCGACGACGGCGGTGTGCTCCAGTTCGAGGCTGGCTGCGCCGCCTTCCTCGCCCCGGATGCGCACCGCGAGCCAGGAGACCTCCTCGCCGTACTCCCAGGTGGCCGTGAACTCGCGAGGGGCGTCACACGTCTGCACGGTGCCGGCCGCGTTGTTCTCGACCTGGAAGCGGCCACCGAGCCTCAGGTCGCCGGTGACCGGCGCGAACCAGCGGGCAATGCGCGCTGGAGTCGTGACGGCGTCCCATAGGTCCTCCGGAGTCGTCTGGTAGGTCTGCGACAGGGTCGCGACGCGCGCCTCGTGGCCGTCGCGCTCGACGGTGCTCAACTGGCGCAAGGTGGTGTCGGTCGATTCGGTCATGCTCACTCCTCGGTGCTATCGGTATCGGGGCTAGCGGTCGGTGAGGCAGGCGTTCGATCGGAAGCGTTCGCCCCGGTCGTGGCTCGGATGCGTCGCCCGCGGTTGCCGCGAGCGATCTCGGTGCCGAGTGCGTCGAGCCGGGGCTGCCAGGTGACACGAAACGCCTCGAGCCACGCATCGACCTCCCGCAGCGGCTCATCGGCCACGGCGTAGATTCGGCGGGTGCCCTCGGGGCGCACCGTCGCGAAGCCGGAGTCCCTCAGGACCCGCAGGTGCTGGGAGACCGCCGGCTGACTGATTCCGAACTCTTCGGTGATCGCGTCCGAGATCGCTCCGGCGGGCCGTTCGCCGGGGGCGAGCAGCTCCAGGATCCGACGGCGGACCGGGTCGCCGAGGATATCGAACGCGTGCATGGGGCTACTCTAGAAGTGGCAACTTATATAAGTCAATACTTCTAGACGGGATCGGCGACGACCCGTGAACGGCTCGGATCTGCTGGCCATTGGAACGTGGCAGCAGGCGTCGGGTGCGCCCCGCGCCGTCGGGGCGCTTCCGCGGAAGCGCTGCGGACGCTGCGCGCGGACGGCTCGGGCGGGCTCCGCCGTCGGGCGCTTCAGCGGAAGCGCTGCACCGCTAGCGGAGCCGCTTCGGCGATCTCCCGGATCGCCTCGTGCTCGGCCTTGGCCAGCACCTCGCCGAGCGGCCCGGAGGAGACGAACGTGCCGTCGGCGAGGAAGTGGACGTGGGTGCACATCCGCTCGACCAGTTCGAGGTCGTGGGAGACCAGCACCAGCGCGGTGCCCAGCCGACCGGTGAGGGTGGCCAGGCGGCGGGCCATCGCGCCGCGCGCCTGCGGGTCGACGGCCGTGAGCGGCTCGTCCAGGACGAGGATCTCCGGCCGGGTCGCCAGCGCGACCGCCAGCGCCACGCGCTGCCGCTCGCCCCCGGACAGGGTGAGCATGTTGCGCTTGGCGTAGCGCTCCTCGAGGGCGACCGCGTCCAGGAGTTCCTCGATCGGCGTGGCGTGGGTACGCCCGCCCTTGCGGGCCTCGGCGAGCGCGCTCTTGAGATAGCGGGTCACGGTCAGCTGCGGATCGGTGATGGTCAACGAGTCCTGGGACATGAACCGCACCTCCGCCTTGAACGCCTTCGCGTCCCGGCGGGGCATCTTGGCGGTGTTGCGGCCGTTGTAGGTGACGGTCCCGCGGCTGGGGCGCAGCGTTCCGCGCAGGAACCGCACCAGGGTGGTCTTGCCCATCCCGGACGGTCCGACGATCCCGATGGGGGCGTCGCCGGCGGTGACGGTCAGGTTGACGCCCCGGAGCACCTCGTTTCCGGGGTAGCCGCCCCAGAGGTCGCGTGCCAACAGCGTCGATCGTGCCGTCATTGAGTTCTGCTCCTTGCCGCCGGACAGGTCGTGTTCTACCTAGCGCATGCTAACGCCCGGACCTGACCTCACTTGAGTCCGGTGGTCGCGATGCCCTTGATCAGGTACTTCTGACCGGCGATGAAGAACCCGATGATCGGCGCCAGCGAGACGACCGACATCGCGAACATCGGCCCCCAGGCGCTCTGGCCCTCGGAGTCCATGAACTGCCGCAGGGCCAGCGGCACCGTGTAGAGCGAACTGTCGGTCAGGTAGAGCAGCGGGCCGAAGAACTCGTTCCAGGTCGAGATGAACGTGAAGATCGCGGTGGTCGCCAGCGCCGGGACGCAGAGCGGCAGGATCACCCGGAAGAAGGTCCGGAACGGGCCGCACCCGTCGATCCGGGCGGCGTCGTCCAGCTCGCTCGGCAGCGCCCGCATGAACTGCACCATCAAGAAGATGAAGAACGCGTTCGTGGCCAGGAAGTTCGGCACCACCAGCGGCAGGTAGGTGTTCATCCAGCCGAGCAGGTTGAAGATCACGTACTGCGGGATGAGCAGCACGTGCCCGGGCAGCATGAGCGTGCCCAGCATGAGCGCGAACAGCGGCTTCTTGCCGACGAACTGCATCCGGGCGAACGCGTAGGCGGCCAGTGAGCAGGATGCCAGGTTGCCCACGATGGTGAGCGCGACCACCACGAACGAGTTCCACAGGTACAGGTGGAAGGGGTGGTTCAGCGAGTTCCAGCCCTGCGTGTAGTTGGTGAAGTCCCACGTCGAGGGCCAGAGCGAGAGGTCCGCGAAGACCTCCGAGCTCGGCTTGAACGAACTGGCCAGCATCCACAGCAACGGATAGAGCATGATCGCGCCGACCGCGCACAGGATCACGTGTCGCAGGAACCGGGTCCGGCTGTTGCTCCCGAGCTTCTCGAAGTAGCTGTCCTCTGAATCCGCGGCGATCGCGCGCGAGCGCTGCCGGATCTGGGTCATCAGTGCCATCGGAAAGTGCCCCTAGTTGTCGTAGAAGACCCAGAACCGGGACATCAGGAAGTTCGCGGCGGTGAAGGTGGCCACGATCATCAGCAGCAGCCAGGCGAGCGCGGACGCGTAGCCCATGTCGAACCGCTGGAAGCCCTCGATGTACAGGTACAGGTTGTAGAACAGCGTCGATCCGGACGGACCGCCGGTGCCCCCGGACAGGATGTAGCCCTGAGTGAACGTCTGCAGCGAGCCGATCAGGGCCAGCACCAGGTTGAAGAACAGGATCGGGCTGAGCAGCGGCATCGTGATGGACACGAACTGGCGCCACCGGCTGGCGCCGTCGATCGAGGCGGCCTCGTAGTACATGATCGGGATCTGCCGCAGCCCGGCCAGGAAGATCACCATCGGCGAGCCGAACGTCCACACGTGCAGGGAGATCAGCACACTGAGGGCGTACTGCGGGTCGGAGACCCAACTGGGCCCGTCGACGCCGAAGAAGGCGAGGACCGCGTTGACGATGCCCTGGTTGCCGAAGATGTAGCGCCAGAGCATCACGATCGCGACCGAGCCGCCCAGGAGCGAGGGCAGGTAGTACACGGCGCGGTAGTACTTCAGACCCTTGATGCCCTTGTTCAGCGCGAGCGCGACCCCGAGTGCGGCGAGCAGCGAGAGCGGGACACCGACGAACGTGTAGATGCCGGTCACCTTCAGGGCCTGGAGCAGGTCCTCGTCGGTGAGCATCTCCTCGAAGTTGTCGAGGCCGATCCAGTTCGGGTTGTTGATGAGGTTGTAGTCGGTGAAGGCCAGGTACAGCGACGCCCCGAACGGGATCAGGGTGAACAGCAGCCCCACGAACCAGGGGAGCAGGAAGATGTAGGCGGCCTTCTCGTTGCGACGGCGCGGGCTGCCGCGCCCGGCCGCCCCGACCTGCCGCGAGGGAGCGGAGGTCGGGGCGGTGGTCGAGGGTGCGATCGAGGTGCTCATCGGAACGCCGGATCAGCCCGCCAGCACGTCGTTGGCCGTGGCAACGAGCTGGGCGGCGGCGTCCGCGCTGGTGATCCGGGCGAACTCGACCTCGACGGCGACATCGGCCAGCTTGGACTGGATCTCCGTGGCCCCGACCGGGTCGGCGAACGCCGGCGGCAGGTCCTCGGCCTGCAGCCCGAGGATGTACTCGGTGGCGGTCACGTCGTCCGTCTCCAGGTTCGGCAGCAGGCCCTCGGCCACCTCGGCGTTCGGCGGCACGCCGCGGGTGGTGCCCATCGCCTCCCACGCGGTGAGCTCGTTCGTGAGGAAGCTGAGCAGCTCCGCGGCCTGGGCCTGGTAGGAGGACTGCGACGAGATCGACCACAGGTGTGGGCAGTCGATGGACTGGCCGCGGCGGGGTGCCGTGGACTCGCCGGGAATGCGCAGCAGGGCGAGGGTGCCACCGCAGGCCTCGTTGTAGCTCTTGAAGTTGTTCGTAGGGATGATCTGGGAGGCCGTGCGGCCCTGGGCGATGTAGGACGCCTCGGCCGCACTGGTGGTCCCGTCGAAGAACCCGGCGGGCGGGAAGCCACCGGCCTGGCGCATCTCGTCGGCGAAGTCGAACCAGGCCTGGAGGGTGGTCTCGCTGGCGCCGAACTGGCCGTCCTCGGTGTAGAGGTCCTCGCCGTGCTGGCGCACCCACACGTACAGGTTCGCGACGGTGGCCATCTCGTAGGCCGTGCCGTAGATCGAGCCGCCGCTGGCCGCGGTGATCGCGTTCGCCATCGTGGCCAGGTCCTCCCACGTCCAGGTGTCGCCGTCGGGAAGGTCGATGCCGTACTCGTCCAGGACTGTCGTCTGGATGATGAAGCCGATCGTGTTCAGGCCGGCCGGAACCCCGATCAGCTCACCATTGACGTCCCAGGGGGCCAGCACCGGCTCGGACAGCCCGGCCAGGTCCATTCCCTCGATGGTGCGCAGGTCGGTCAGGGCGCCGCGGTCGCCGTACTCGCGCAGCTGGTCGCGACGGATCGCCATCAGGTCCGGTGCATCCCCGGCCGCGATCCGGGTCGCCAGCTTGTCCTTGTACGGGCCCGAGTCCTGGTACTCGGTGGTGATCGTGACGTTCGGGTGGTCGGCGCGGTAGAGGTCGAGAGCGGCCTCGGTGACCTCGGCCCGGCCGGCGTCACCCCACCACACGAAGTTCAGCTCGACGGGCTCGTCGGAGTCGGCCGGTTCCTGCTCGACGTCCTCCGGTTCGACGGCGCACGCGGCCGTCAGTCCGATGGCGCCGGCAGTGCCGGCACCGACGACCAGATGGTTGAAGCCGCGCCGGGTCAGGGGTGCGGACGGGTGGGACAGGCGTGCGGACATCGCATGCTCCTTTGCAGACATGATGTGGATCGCTCTGGCTGGACCTGGTGGTGCTGGTCGGGCTGTGTGGTCGACGGGCCGACCGCTTGCGGTGGTGCGTGGCCTCCATCGGCGGTGACAGGTCCGCTCCGGAGACCGAACTCCTGAAAGCGGTTTCTAGCATGATCCGAGCGAGGGGGTCAACCTTGCACGTGAAGGTCACGAGCAGGTCACGGGCCGTATGGGTCGCCGGACGGGTTCCAGGTCCACGACAGTTCGTTCATATTTGGCGAGTTTGCAACCTATTCCCGACCTCAGGTCGCACCCTTCGACGGATCGTCGAAGGGTTGGCGGTGCGCTTCGGACCATCGGCGACAGGAGCGGGTGACCGGTTTCTGGCAGCCGTCCCAGATCGCGCTCTCACGGGGCGCGAAGCAGGTCCCTCACCCCAACGTTCCGAGCGTGATGCATCCGTGACCGGCACCGCCCTTCCGGGCGCCTCGGACCGGCGTAGCGTGCGGATCGCAGGGGCCACACGATCGGGGGACCTCAGGGAAGGGGAACGTCATGAAGCGCTTGTTCACAGTTCTGCTCAGCCTGGTCCTCGGAGCGGTCTTCCTCGTTCCGGCCGGGCCCGCTGCGACCGCCGCCGGCAGCCCGTACTGCGGGATCCGGTGGGGGTCGCTGCCCGAGTCCGATCCGACGATGTCCGCCGGCTGGCTCCAGAACGTCCGCACCGGTCGCCACGCCTGTTTCGACCGCATCGTCTTCGACGTCCACGGGGACATCGAGGGCTACCACGTGTCCTACGGAACGTTCACGAACGAGGGCGAGGGCCGCGCGATCCCGCTTCGGGGCGCGGCGGACCTCGTGATCGTCCTGAGGGTCCCGATCTACGACGAGCAGGGGACGGTTCGGTTCCCGTACCGATACGGGTCGGAACTCGCGAACGTGAACTCCTACTCCACGTTCCGGCAGGTCTTCTTCGGCGGCAGCTTCGAGGGGCAGACGACGATCGGCCTCGGTGTCCGGGCGCGGCTGCCGTTCCGCGTCTTCATCCTCGACGGCCCAGGAGACCTGAGCCGGCTCGTGGTCGACGTCGCGCACCGCTGGTGAGACGTCGCCTCACGTAGGTCTCAACGCCGACGGCGTGGGGCGCGTTCGCTGGCCGCGGACCCGCCCCACGTCGCGTCAGTCCCCGGCCGACGGCGTCGGGACGGGTCCGAGCAGGGCGTTCGCCATCGCGGCGTGGGCCGACTCGTCGTCGCTCGGGTGGAAGAGACCGGCGAGCACGTCCCGGTAGAGCCGGGAGAGCTCGCTGCGGTTGAAGTACGAACTGCCGCCGGAGACCCGGACCGCCTTCTCGACCACATCCTTGGCCGTCTCGGTCGCGCGGACCTTGACCGCGGACAGTCTCGCGAACCACATCGCGCCGTGGTCGACGAGGTTGTCGACGTCGGAGGCGAGCGTCGCGATCTGTGGCCCGATGCCGTCGAGTGCGATCGCGGCATCGGCGATCCGCCAGCGGATGTCAGGGTCGTGGGCGTAGGGGGCGCCGTCGTTCTTCAGCGAGGTCCGCTTGTGCACGGTCTCCACGGCCACGTCGAGCGCACGCTGGGCGATGCCGGTATAGACCGCGGCGAGCAGGATCTCGAAGTTCGCGAAGATGCCGAAGATGAACGGGTCGGCGTTCGGGCCGGGGACGAGCCGCCGGACGATCCTGTCAGCGGCGGCGGGCGCGCCGTCGAGCACCGTGGTGCAGGACTGGGAGGCGCGCATCCCGAGCGTGTCCCAGTCGTCCTTGATCTCGACGCCGCCACCGTCGCGAGTGACGAAGCCGTACACCGACCGCGGTGCGTCCTCGGACACGGTGTCCATGCCGAACGTGCCCAGCCGGGTCCAGGCCGGCGAGAGCGAGGTGAAGATCTTGGTGCCGTGGAACGTGTAAGCACCTGCGCCGTCGGGCCGCGCCTCGGTGGTGGAACCGAACAGGACCAGATCGTTGCCACGTTCGGAGATCCCGAACGCGAAGATCTCCCCGGCGGCCGCCTCGGTGAGGACGAAGTCGAGGGAGTCGTCACCGCGGTCGTGGACGGTCTTGGCGACACCGACCCACACGTGGTGCATGTTCACGGCAAGAGCGGTCGACGGCGCCGCACCGGCCAGGCGCATCTGCTCGCGGGTCAGCTCCTCGAGGGTGAGCCCGGCGCCGCCGAACTCCGTCGGCACGAGGGCGGTGAGGTACCCCGCGGCCGTGAGGTCCTCGAGGTCCTCTGTGAAGAACTCGTTCGCACGGTCGTAGTCGGCGGCACGGGAACGGATGCGCGCCAGCAGGTCATCGGTGAGCAGGCTCATGGCCGTAACACTGCCACGACGGCACGGGACAGATGGGGCGGAAGTGATCAAAGTGACGAAAGTTTGCGCCGAGGAGGGTGAAATGGGGCCAAGTTGGCGGAAACACGCCGAAATCACGGCTTGAAATACGCGGATCGGGGCCTCGGAGTCGTAGTGTCGATCCCGGCGCATCCCATTCGGGACGCGATTCCGCACGATGAGAGGGAACCTACGTGTCCGTCAACCGCACTGACCTTGTTGCCGCGATCGCCGAGAAGGCTTCGCTGACCAAGACGCAGGCCGACGCCGCGCTGTCCGCGCTGCAGGACGTTCTGATCGAGTCGCTGGGCAAGGGCGAGGCCGTCAAGGTGACCGGTCTGCTCAGCGTTGAGCGTGTCGAGCGCGCTGCGCGCACCGGCCGCAACCCCCGCACCGGCGAGGAGATCCAGATCCCGGCCGGTTTCGGCGTCAAGGTGTCCGCCGGCTCGGCCCTGAAGAAGGCCGTCGCCAAGTGATCCCACGCGGCGCCTGACTCCGGTCGGCGCCGCACACGAGAGGGCGCGGGGTTCACCCCGCGCCCTCTCGCATGCTCAGACCTTGCGCGCGGCTGCCTTCTCCTGACGCTCGCGTTCCCTGGCGGCCTGCGCCTGTGCCTTGTCCGCGGCCTTGGCGGCCCGATCCTCGGCCTTGGTGACCGCCTCGCGCTCCTTGCGGAGGGCCTCGCGCAGCTTCGCCTCCGCCTCTCTGCGAGCGGCTCGCGCCTGCCGGACCGCAGGGTCCTTGGGGTGCGCATCGGTGCGCTCGGCCTGCCAGTCCCGCGCCGGCGCGGGCGCGGGCGCGGCGCCGCCGGCGATGCGGTCGGCGATGTGGTGCTCCACGCCCTCGAGGATTCGATACACCCCGAACTCGAACGGGTCGGTGTCGTCGACGAGGGCGCCGGCCCGGATCGCGGCCGTCAGCGTCGGGAACATGTCCTCGGTGACCAGGCTCGCGATCAACTCGGTCTCGGCCCGCTCCAGCTCGGCCGTGCTCTGGCCATGCTCGGATGCGGACTGGACGTAGCCGCGGGTGACGCCGGCTGCCCAGCGGGCGTGGCCGGTGAACAGCAGCACGGCGGAGATCTGCTCCGACAGGTCCAGTGGCGTGTCCCGCATGAGCACCAGGCCGGCCTCGAGCCAGGCGAGGTTGTTCGGGGTGTTCGGGGTCCCCTGGATCGGGATGTCGAGGATCCAGGGGTGCGCCTGGTAGATGTCGACGTTCGCGCGGTAGAAGGCCAGCAGGCCGTCCTGCCAGGTCTGCGCCTCCTGCACGCTCAGCGGGGGCAGGCCGAGTCCGTACTCCTGCATGAGCAGGATCAGGTCGTCCTTGGCGGAGACGTACCGGTACAGGGACATCGTGGTGAAGCCGAGCCGGGTCGCGACGGCCGACATGGAGACCGCGCCGAGCCCGTCGGCATCGGCGATCTCCATCGCTGCCTCGACGATCCGCTCGATGCTCATCTCGCGCTTCGGTCCGCGCTGCGGGTTCGCCGCGACACCCCAGGCCAACGCGATGGCCCGGGGGAGCTCCACCTCGATCTGTCCGTCCGCGTTCTCCATCGGGCCATCCTCGCCGAGACTGCCGGTCCCGTCCACTTCTGTGTATGCCCTATACAACACTGCGTGCGGCATATACAGTGTGTGCCGCACACAGTGTGCGAGATAGACAGTTTCGGGAGGAATCGCATGACCACAGCGATCGACGTCCAGGGGGTGACCAAGTCCTTCGGCCGGCAGGCAGTGCTTGCCGGCATCGACCTCCGGGTTCGACGGGGGACCGTGTTCGCCCTGCTCGGGCCGAACGGCGCCGGCAAGACCACCCTGGTGAACATCCTGTCCACGCTGGTCCAGGCCGACGGCGGCAGCGCCCGGATCGAGGGTGCGGACCTGCGCCGGGACCCGGTCGGCGTGCGGCGCCGGATCCGGCTCACCGGTCAGTCCGCGGCGGTGGACGAGCTCCTGACCGGCTCGGAGAACCTGCGCATGATGGGGTCGCTCGCAGGCCTGCGGGCGGGCGCGAACCGGCGCCGCACCACGGAGCTGCTCCAGCAGTTCGGCCTGACCGACGCGGCCGACAAGCCGGTCAAGGCCTACTCGGGCGGGATGCGCCGTCGTCTCGACATCGCGCTCAGCCTCCTGACCGTGCCCCAGGTGCTGTTCCTGGACGAGCCGACTACCGGCCTCGACCTGCGCAGCAGGCTCGAGCTCTGGGACGTGATCCGCTCCCTGCGTGCCGAGGGCACCACGATCCTGCTGACGACCCAGTACCTCGAGGAGGCCGATCAGCTCGCCGACCGGATCGGCGTGCTCCGGCAGGGACGAATCGTGGCCGAGGGCACCCCCACCGAGCTCAAGCAGAGCGTGGGCGGCGAGGTCGTGGAGGTGCGCGGCCCGGACGGACGGGTGCTCCACGAGGTGCCCACGGACGGCTCGGTGCACGCGCTGCGCTCGGCCCTCGACGCGATCGACGCGCGCGGGCTGACCGGGACGGTCGGCCTGCGTCGCCCGAGCCTGGACGACGTCTTCCTCGCCCTCACCGAACCCGACGCCCCACCGCGCGACCCGGCGGCGGACCCGAGTACCGACACCGGCGTCGACGCGTTGGTGACCACCGGAAGGAAGCACCGATGACCGCCCTGACCGCCGCGCCGCCGTCGGCCCCCGCCCGGCTGCCGCTGGGCACCGAGGAACGGACCTTCGTCGCCCGCAGCATGCGGCACACCATCCGCAATGTCGAGTCGCTTCTGATGGCGATCGTGCTCCCGGTGATGCTGATGCTGCTCTTCGTGTACGTGTTCGGCACCGCGATCTCGCCCGACGGCCAGTACGTGAACTACGTGGTTCCGGGGATCATCCTGCTGTGTGCCGGGTTCGGTGCCTCCTCCACGGGTGTGGACGTCGCGAACGACTCCGCGACCGGGTTCATGGACCGGCTGCGCACGATGCCGGTCCGCAGCTCCGCGGTCATCACCGGCCATGTGGTGGCCAGTCTGGCACGCAACCTCGCGGCCACGGCCATCGTCATCGGCGTGGCGCTCGCGATCGGGTTCCGACCAACGGCGTCCGCGGGGGAGTGGGTGGCCGCCATCGCCCTGGTGGCGCTGTACATCCTCACCATCACGTACCTGTTCGCGGCGATCGGCCTTGCCAGTGGCAACCCCGAGGCGGCCAACGGCTACGGCTTCATCCTGCTGTTCCTGCCGTACCTGTCCAGCGCGTTCGTGCCGACGGAGACGCTGCCGACCTGGCTGCGTGGCGTGGCCGAACATCAGCCGATCACACCGGTCATCGAGTCGATCCGAGGATTGCTGACGGGCGTCGAGTCCGGGAACGCTCCGCTCGTGGCGGTGGCGTGGTGTGTCGGGATCCTCGTGGTCGCGGTGACCTGGTCGACCATCATGTTCCGGCGCAAGGCCGGGCGCCGCTGAGGCCAGGGGCCGCCCATCGCGGCGTTGTGCCCCACCTCACCGCACCGAAGTCCACGCCCAGGACGCAACCTGGGCGTGGACTTCGTACACTGGTCCCATGAGTGAGCCCCTTCCTCCCACGCAGCCCCAGGAGACCGAGCGCCTTTCATCGGGCACCGGCACCGACGTCCTGGAGCGGGCGGAGGTGCGGGAGGAGGCCTCGCCCGGTGACGCCGAGCGCTACGCGCACTACGTCAAGAAGGAGAAGATCACCGCCTCCGCCGTGTCCGGCGCCCCGGTGATCGCTCTGTGCGGCAAGGTCTGGACACCGAACCGCGACCCCAGCAAGTTCCCGATCTGCCCCGCCTGCAAGGAGATCTTCGAGGGTCTCACCGGCGGCGGTGGCGGCAAGGACGGCGCTGGCTCGGAGTCCGGCGGCAAGGGCCGCGGGTTCTTCGGCTTCGGCTCCAAGAAGTGACCTCGGGTACCTCCACCGGCTCCCCGTCCCACCCCGAAGCATCCGGTTCGCGCGCCCATCCGGCGCGCCCGGACCACGCCGTCGGGTCGACGGCCGCCGCGTCGCACCTGCCCCCGGCCTACCCGGCGCGCGCGCCCTGGGGCACCGCGTCCCGGCTGCGCGCCTGGCAGGCGGCGGCCCTGGAGTCCTACCTGGAGCGTCAGCCCCGGGACTTCCTCGCGGTGGCGACGCCCGGCGCCGGGAAGACCACGTTCGCCCTGCGGGTGGCCACCGAACTGCTCGAGCAGCGCGTGGTGCGGCGGATCACTGTGGTCGCGCCGACGGAGCACCTGAAGACCCAGTGGGCCGACGCCGCCGGGCGTGTCGGCATCAGGATCGACCCGAACTTCAAGAACGCGCAGGGCCGGCATGGGGCGGCCTACGACGGCGTCGCGCTCACCTACGCGCAGGTCGCCGCGAACCCCAACCTGCACCGTGCCCGCACCGAGGCCGCGCCCACGCTGGTGATTCTCGACGAGGTGCACCACGGCGGCGACGCCCTCTCCTGGGGAGATGCGATCAGGGAGGCGTTCGAGCCGGCCACCCGCCGGCTGTCCCTGACCGGGACCCCGTTCCGGTCCGACACGGCGAAGATCCCGTTCATCACCTACGCCCCGGACGCGCACGGCATCCGGCGCTCCCAGGCGGACCACTCCTACGGCTACGGGGATGCCCTGCGTGACGGGGTGGTGCGGCCGGTCATCTTCCTGTCCTACTCGGGGCAGATGCGCTGGCGCACGAAGGCCGGCGATGAGGTCAGCGCCCGCCTCGGTGAGCCACTCACGAAGGACATGATCAACCAGGCCTGGCGGACCGCGCTGGACGAGAAGGGCGAGTGGATCCCGTCCGTGCTCGCGGCCGCGGACAAGCGCCTGTCCGAGGTGCGGCGCGGGGTTCCGGACGCGGGCGGTCTGGTGATCGCCACCGACCAGACCAAGGCCCGCGCGTACGCCGGTCACCTGCGCCGGATCACCGGCGAGTCGCCCGTGGTGGTGCTCTCCGACGACGAGGGCGCCTCCAAGCGGATCGAGGAGTACGGCGCCGGCGAGCAACGCTGGATGGTCGCGGTGCGAATGGTCTCCGAGGGCGTGGACGTGCCGCGCCTGGCCGTCGGGGTCTACGCGACCTCCACCGCCACCCCGCTGTTCTTCGCCCAGGCGGTCGGCAGGTTCGTCCGGGCCCGCAAGCGCGGCGAGACCGCCTCGATCTTCCTGCCGTCCGTACCGAACCTGCTCGGCCTGGCGAACGAGCTCGAGACCGAACGCGACCATGCCCTCGACCGCCCCAAGACGGCCGAGGAGGAGGGCGACTTCTACAACCCCGAGGACGCGCTGGTCGCGGCTGCGAACCGGTCCGAGTCGGCGTCCGACGAGATGATGCTGCCTGGCTTCGAGGCGCTCGAGGCGCAGGCCTCCTTCGACAAGGTGCTCTTCGACGGCGGCGAGTTCGGCACCGGCGGCGAGCTCGGCTCGGACGAGGAGCAGGACTTCCTCGGCATCCCCGGACTGCTCGACGCCGATCAGGTCGCCACGCTGCTGCGCACCCGGCAGGCCGAGCACGTCGCGGCCCGCAAGAGGCGCACCCCGGCCGCCGAGGCACCTCAGGTGGACGACCACCGGGCCGTGGCCGAGCTGCGCAAGGAGCTGAACTCGCTCGTCAAGGCCTGGGCCCGGCGCAGCGGCACCCCGCACGGCGTGGTGCACACCCGGCTGCGTGAGCACAGCGGCGGGGGAGAGGTCGCCACCGCCTCCGCCGACCACCTGCGGTCGCGGATCTCCCAGGTGCGGCGCTGGTTCGTCGGGCAGAAGTAGCCCGCACGGCAGGCCCCACCCGGCGCTGACTCACCCGGCGGGTCAGGTCGGACGTCGTGAGGCAGTGCGTCGCGCCTGAGTAAGTGCGGTGCATGGGTCTGGCTCGGGCGGAAGGGTCTGGGTCACGGCGAGAGGTTCTGGCTCGGGCGAGCGGGCCTGGGTCACGGCGCGCCTCGGCGCCGGTGGCGTCAGATCGTGACGTGCGTCGTGGGCACCGCCGGGTCGCCCTTGGACAGGCGGCGGGCCGACGGCGCCAGTTCCGCCCGGGAGGCGGCGTGCCGGGCCGCGGCGCGTCGGACGCCCTCGGCGCCGGTGTAGGAGGCCTCGACCACGCCGTCGCGAACCAGCGGCACGTGCAGGGGCCGCAGGTCATCGTCCTCGGGGACCCAATCGCCCTGCGCTCCGGCCACCACGAGTTCCTCGCTGGCCCGGCCCGCGGCGTCGAGGCGCCGGGCGGCGCTCTTGCGCCCGCCGACGCTGGTCTTGGAGCTGGAGGCCTTCTCGACCGGCTCCATCCGACCGGTACCGCCCTCCCGGAGCACCAGCTTGTAGACCATGCCGCACGTGGGCGCACCGGAGCCGGTCACCACGGAGGTGCCGACGCCGTAGGAGTCCACCGGCGCCACCGCGAGTGAGGCGATGGCGTACTCGTCCAGGTCGGAGGACACCACGATCTTCGTGCCGGCCGCGCCGAGGGAGTCCAGCTGCTCGCGCACCTCCCGGGCCACGACGCCAAGGTCGCCGGAGTCCAGGCGCACCGAGTCCAGTCCGGTCCCGGCGGCCTCGATGGCGCGGCGCACGCCCTCGGCGATGTCATAGGTGTCCACCAGCAGGGTCGTGTCCGGGCCGTAGGAGGCCACCTGCGCGGCGAACGCGCCCGCCTCGTCGTCGTGCAGGAGGGTGAACGAGTGGGCCGCGGTGCCGATGGTGGGCAGGTCGTACCGGCGCCCGGCCTCGAGGTTGGAGGTGCCGGTGAACCCGGCGACGATCGCGGCACGGGCAGCGGCCACGGCCGCCCACTCGTGCGCCCGCCGGCCGCCCATCTCCAGGCACGGCCGGCTGCCCGCCGCACTGGTCATCCTCGACGCCGCCGAGGCGACCGCCGAGTCGTAGTTCAGGATCGACAGCGCGACCGTCTCGAGGATGACGCCCTCCGCGAACGAGGACTCCACCACCAGCAACGGGGAGCCCGGGAAGAACACCTCGCCCTCGGCATAGCCGTAGATGTCCCCGGTGAACCGGTAGTTCGCGAGGAAGTCCAGGGTCTCGGCGTTCACGACGTCGCCGCTGCGCAGGTAGTCGAGCTCGTCGTCGCCGAACCGGAACGCCGTGATCGCCTCGAGCAGGCGTCCGGTGCCGGAGACCACGCCGTACCGGCGACCGTTGGGCAGGCGTCGGGTGAACAGTTCGAAGACGGACCGCCGGGACGCGGTGCCGTCGGCCAGCGCGGCCTGCACCATCGTCAGCTCGTACCGGTCGGTCAGCAGCGCGGTGCTCGCCGCGGAGGCTCCAGACATGCGTCATACCGTAACGGTGCGCAGGGGCGTGCGCGCGTGGCATCGCGGCGCGGCGATGCGCCTACGCTGGGGGCATGGTCCTCGCCACCCAACTCCCGGTCGCCACCCCGGAGGCGGACATCGAGGAGGGCATCCGCCCGGCCCACGACCGACCGTGGCGCACCGTCGTCTGGAACGACCCGGTGAACCTGATGAGCTACGTCGCGTACGTGTTCCGCTCCTACTTCGGGTTCTCCGCCGAGAAGGCCAACCGGCTCATGCTCCAGGTCCACAACGAGGGTCGCAGCGCCGTCTCCTCGGGCACCCGCGAGCAGATGGAGGTGGACGTGCAGGCGATGCACTCCTACGGCCTCTGGGCCACCCTCTCCCAGGACGGTGACTGAGCCGATGCGAGCCTTCTCCTTCCGCCGCGGCGAATACGTGGCCGAGCTCGACGCGCACGAGCGGACGATCATCTCCAGGGTGATCGCGGACACCTCCCAGCTGCTCGGGGTCCCGCTCGGCCACCCCGACGAGGCGAGCGACCCCGAGGAGGCGAGCTCCGCCGTCGGGCCCTCGATGACGTGGTCCGCGGACGACGTGAGCGCACCCGCCGACCCGGCGCTGGCGCGCCTGCTGCCGTCGGCGAGCAAGGAGGACGACGGCGTCGCTGACGAGTTCCGTCGGCTCACCGAGGCGGACCTCAGGTCGGCGAAGGCCGACCGCCTGCGGATGGTCTTCGACGAGCTGCGCCGGCCGGGCACGAAGATCCACGTGCCGACCGAGCGCGCGATGGACTGGGCGGCGGCGCTGACG
Organism: Occultella kanbiaonis; assembly: GCF_009708215.1. Classification (NCBI taxonomy): domain Bacteria; kingdom Bacillati; phylum Actinomycetota; class Actinomycetes; order Micrococcales; family Ruaniaceae; genus Occultella; species Occultella kanbiaonis. The sequence goes on from NZ_CP046175.1 coordinate 1,682,468, forward strand.
GACGTGCGGCTCGTGCTGGCCGAACGGCTCGAGATCCGCTCCGACTCCGACGCCGAGGAGGTGTACCGGCTGAGCACGATGGGCGCCGAGCCGGGCGAGGACGAGATCCGTGAGGCACTCGCTCTGCTCTACTCGGCGCTGACCTGGCTGCAGGAGTCGCTGCTGCAGGTGATGCTGCCCACACTCCCCGATTGAATCGGTTCGCCGTCGCCGCACCGGGCTACCCTCAATCGCGTGAATGACGCGTCCATCGGGATCTTCGACTCTGGCGTCGGCGGCCTCACAGTGGCACGAGCCGTCATCGACCAGTTGCCGAACGAGTCGACCCTCTACATCGGTGACACGGCGAACGGCCCGTACGGTCCGCTGCCGATCGCCCAGGTGCGTGCGCACGCCCTGACGATCATGGACGATCTGGTCCGATCCGGGGTCAAGATGCTCGTCATCGCGTGCAACTCCGCCTCCGCCGCGGTGCTGCGTGACGCCCGGGAACGGTACACGATCGGCATGGGCGTCCCGGTCGTCGAGGTCATCGCACCGGCCGTGCGTCGCGCCGTGGCGACCAGCCGCACCGGCCGGGTCGGCGTCATCGGCACCCGCGCCACCGTCGACTCGCGCGCCTACGAGGACGCGTTCGCGGCCGCACCCCACCTGAACCTGGTCACCGCCGCGGCGCCGCGGTTCGTGGAGTTCGTCGAACGAGGCATCACCTCGGGACCGGAACTGCTCGAGGCGGCCCGCGACTACCTCGCCCCGGTCACCGCCGCGGACGTGGACACGCTCGTGCTCGGCTGCACCCACTACCCGCTGCTCACCGGCGTGATCCAATACGTCGTCGGCGACGGCGTGACGCTCGTCTCGAGCGCCGAGGAGACCGCGAAGGACGTCTACCGCGAGCTCGTCGCGCACGACCTCGAACGCACCGCCGCCAGCCCGCCGGAGCACCGGTTCCTGGCGACCGGTGACCCGCGCGGCTTCACCCGCCTGGCCCGCCGGTTCCTCGGCCCCGAGGTGGGCGCCGAGAGCGCCGCCGAGGTCACCGGGGAGATCCCCGGATCGTGGTGGCCGACGAGGAGGCCACCTCATGAGGCTCACCGTCATCGGCTCGTCCGGGTCCGTCTCGGGGCCGGACTCGGCGTCCTCCTGCTACCTGGTCGAGGCCGATCACGACGGACGCACCTGGCGGGTGCTCCTGGACCTCGGCTCCGGCGCGTTCGGGCAGCTCCTGCGCCACGGGGACCCGGCGACCCTCGACGGTGTGCTGCTGTCCCACCTGCACGCCGACCACGTCGTCGACACCGCCGCCCTGCACGTGTACCTGAAGTACGGACCCGGCGCCCCGCACCCCCGCGTGGACATCCACGGGCCGGAGGGCACCCAGGCCCGGCTGGCCCAGATCTGCGGGGACTCCGACACTCCCGACGACCAGTTCCGGGTGTTCACCTGGGACCCGGCCGCCCCCGTGCGGATCGGCCCGCTCAGCATCGCCGCGTTCGTGGTGCGGCACCCCACCCCCGCCTACGCGATGCGGATCTCCGGTCCCGCCGAGAACGGTGACGGCACCAGGGTGATCACCTACACCGGGGACACCGACGCGTGCGCCGGGGTGGCCGAGGCCGCCGAGGGCGCCGACCTCCTGCTCAGCGAGGCCGCGTTCGAGGAGGGCCGGGACACGGTCCGCGGCATCCACCTGACCGGTCGGCGGGCCGGGGAGCTCGCCCGTGGGGCGGGCGCGCGCCGGCTCGTGCTGACCCATCTCCCGCCGTGGACCTCCCCGGCCACCGTGCACGCGGAGGCGCTCACGGCGTACTCCGGGCCGGTGGACCTGGCCGAGCCGGGCGCCGTCTGGAAGCTCTGAGGCGGGCCCGGGCTCGCTCGGTGAGACGCCCGACGGCGAAGGGCCGCCCCGTAGGTACGCTCGAGCCATGAATTCCTCGAGTGAGGCATCCTCGACCACTCCGCAGACCCCCGCCACCGGCATCGCGTCCGGTTCGCGCACGGGTGCTCGGCAGGACATGCCGGACGCCCTGCGTCACGACGTGCGGCTGCTCGGCGAACTGCTCGGCATCATCCTCACCGAGAGCGGCGGGCCGGACCTGCTCGCCGACGTCGAGCGGCTGCGCGAGCTCACCATCGCCGCCTACTCCGGCTCGGACACCGGTGCGTTCGACGACGCAGAGGCTCTCGTGGAGACGTTCACCCTGGAGCGTGCGGAGGAGGTCGCCCGGGCCTTCACGTGCTACTTCCACCTCGTGAACCTCTCCGAGGAGTACCACCGGGTGCGCACGCTGCGCTCGCGGGACACCGCCGCGAAGGCGCCCGCACGCGCACCGGAGGAGACCCTCGAGTCCGCACTGGCGTTCCTGGTGGACCAGGTCGGCGCGGACGAAGCCCGCCGCCGGGTCTCGGAACTGGAGTTCCGCCCCGTCCTGACCGCGCACCCGACCGAGGCCCGGCGCCGCGCGGTCGCCGCGTCGATCCGCCGCATCACCGACCTGATCGGTGAGCGGGACGACCCCCGCCGGGGACCGCACGCACTCGAGGAGAACCGTCGCAACCTGCTCTCCGAGATCGACACGCTCTGGCGGACCTCCCCGCTGCGCACCGAGAAGCCGACCCCCCTGGACGAGGTCCGCACCGCCATGGGCGTGTTCGACGAGACCTTGTTCACGACGCTCCCGAAGGTCTACCGGGAGTTGGACGTGCTGCTCGACTCCGATCCGGACGGCCGCAAGATCCCGGTCGCGCCCGCGTTCGTGCGGCTCGGCAGCTGGATCGGGGCGGACCGGGACGGCAACCCGAACGTCACCGCGTCGGTCACCCGGGCCGCCGCGGCCATCGCCGCCGAGCACGTACTTGTCGGGCTCGAGCGGGTGGCCCAGCGCGTCGGGCGCAGCCTCACCCTGGACGGCGGCACCACGCCCGCCTCGGCGGACCTCGAGGCGCTCTGGAGCCGGCAGCGCCGGCTCGCCGGCGAACTGACGGCGGACATCGCCGTCCGGTCCCCGAACGAGCCGCACCGGCAGGTGATGCTGGTGATCGCCGAGCGCATCGACGCGACCCGCCGTCGGGACGCGGACCTGGCCTACACCGGACCCGAGGAACTGCTCACGGACCTGCGGGTGGTGCAGGCCTCCCTCGCCGGCGGGGGAGACGAGCGCAAGGCCTACGGCGAGGTGCAGCACCTGATCTGGCAGGTGGAGACGTTCGGGTTCCACCTCGCCGAGCTCGAGGTCCGGCAGCACTCGAAGGTGCACGCAGCCACGCTCGCCGAGATCGACGCCGGGACTCCGCTGGGGGAGATGAGCGAGGAGGTGCTGGAGACGCTGCGCTCGGTCGCATCCATCCAGCGCCGCTACGGGCAGCTCGCCGCCCGCCGCTACATCGTCTCCTTCACCACCAGCGCACAGGACCTCGCGAACGTGTACCGGCTCGCCGAGGAGGCCCTCGGGTCACCCGAGGAGGCGCCGGTCCTCGACGTCATCCCGCTGTTCGAGACGTTCGCGGACCTGCAGGCCGCGCCCGGTGTGCTCGACGAGATGCTGAGCCTGCCGCAGGTGCAGACCCGCCTGGCCGCCACCGGGCGCCGCGTCGAGGTCATGCTCGGCTACTCCGACTCCTCCAAGGACGTCGGCCCGGTCGCGGCCACGCTTGCCCTCTACGAGGCGCAGAGCCGCATCGCCGCGTGGGCCGAGGCCAACGACATCCGGCTCACCCTCTTCCACGGCCGCGGCGGTGCGCTCGGCCGCGGCGGCGGCCCCGCGAACCGGGCCGTGCTGGCCCAGCCGCCGGGGTCGGTGGACGGCCGGTTCAAGTTGACCGAGCAGGGTGAGGTCATCTTCGCCCGCTACGGCAACCCGGTGATCGCGGCCCGGCACATCGAGCAGGTCGTCGCCGCGACGCTGCTCCAGGGCACTCCGGCGATCGCGGACCGCAACGCCGGCGCCGCCCGGGACTTCGCGGACGTCGCGGCCCGCATGGACTCGGCCTCCCGCGAGCGCTTCTTCGAGCTGATCAAGGCGGACGGGTTCCCCGCCTGGTTCGCGCAGGTGACCCCGCAGGAGGAGGTCGGCTGGCTGCCCCTGGGTTCGCGGCCGGCCCGCCGCGGGCTCAGCGTGGAGTCGCTCGAGGACCTGCGGGCCATCCCGTGGGTGTTCGCATGGACGCAGGCCCGGATCAACCTGACCGGCTGGTTCGGTCTCGGCACCGCGCTCGCGGCCGTCGGGGACACGGGCGTGCTCCGGGACGCCTACGCCCGGTGGCCCCTCTTCGCCACCATGATCGACAACGTCGAGATGTCCCTGGCCAAGACCGACGAGCGGATCGCCCGTCGCTACCTCGCCCTGGGCGACCGCGACGACCTCGCCGAGCTGGTGCTCGACGAGATGGCCCTGACCCGCCAGTGGATCGTGGACATCACCGGTCAGGACCGGCTGCTCGCCGGGCACCGGGTGCTCGGCCGGGCCGTGCAGCTGCGCAGCCCCTACGTGGACGCCCTGTCCCTGATCCAACTGCGTGCCCTGCGGGCGCTGCGCTCCACGGACGGCTCCGACCAGGCCACCGACGCCCAGCTCCGGCGCGTCATGATGCTGTCCGTGAACGGAGTGGCCGCCGGCCTGCAGAACACCGGCTGATCAGGCCGCGAGTTCCGCCAGGGCGGCGTCCGCCGCGGCCAGCGCGTCGTGGTCGAACGTGGAGGTCGACGCCAGCACCTCGGCGGCGCCGGTGCGCCGGACCAACTCGCCGAGTTCGGCGCGCACCTGCGCCGGGGTGCCGTGCACCGCCTGGGCGAGCTGACGCCCGACGGCGGAGCGCACCCTCTCGGGGAGGGCGTCCGCCTCCGCGGTGCGCACCGCGCGCAACGGGCCGAACGAGCCGGTGGTCCGCGACTCGGCGAGCGCCACCGCCTCGGGCAACAGCAACTCTCGGGCCCGCTCGGCGGTCCCGGCGATCATCACCTCGAGGCTGATCGTCACCCGCGGCTGCGGCCAGGCGGGACTCGGTCGGTAGGTGCTGCGGTACTCGGCGAGCGCACGCAGGTCGCCGAACAGGACCGGACCACCCACCACCACCGGCAGGCCGAGCCCGGCGGCGACGCCGAGGCCGGCTCCGGTCGCCAGCACGTGGATGCCCGGTGGCGCCGGGAGCGGAGGCATGGCGGTGACCGGGCCGGTGCCGTGCAGGAAGGCATGCACCGCGGTCAGGTCCCGGGCGAAGTCCTCCGGGGAGTAGCCCTCGACGCCGAGCGCGGTCCGGACCGGCTTCGTGAATCCGAGCGAGCGGCCCAGCCCGACGTCGATCCGGCCCGGGAACAGAGCCTCGAGCATGAGCGCCTGTTCGGCCACCTGCAGCGGCCGGTGGTTCGGCAGCATCACGCCGCCCGAGCCCACCCGGATGGACCGGGTCGCCGCGGCGACCGCGGCCATCAGCGTCGGCGGATGCCCGCTCGCGATGCCGGGCACGCTGTGGTGCTCGGCGACCCAGATCCGGTGGAAGCCGAGGGCTTCGGCCCGCTGCGCCCGGCGCACCGTTGCGGCGAGCGCGTACCCGGGCTCCTCGCCGACCCGGGTTCGGGAGCGGTCGAGCATGGAGATCGGGAGCAGTTCGGACGTCATCACCCATGCCAACCCGGCGCGGCGCGACACCATTCCGGGCGGTGCGGACCGAGTGCCCCGCTGGCTTAGGCTCGTGTCCATGACTGATGTGACCCGCGCGGATGGCCGACGACCCGACGAACTGCGCCCGGTGCGCTTCCACCGCGGCTGGTCCGACCAGGCCGAGGGGTCGGTGCTCGTGGAGTTCGGTGGCACCCGGGTGCTGTGCACGGCGTCCTTCACCGAGGGTGTGCCGCGCTGGCGCAAGGGTTCCGGGCAGGGCTGGGTCACCGCCGAGTACTCGATGCTGCCCCGGTCCACGAACTCCCGCTCGGACCGGGAGTCGGTCAAGGGCCGCATCGGCGGCCGCACCCATGAGATCTCCCGGCTGATCGGCCGCTCCCTGCGCGCGGTCATCGACGTGTCCGCGCTCGGTGAGAACACCATCGTGCTCGACTGCGACGTGCTCCAGGCCGACGGTGGTACCCGCACGGCGGCGATCACCGGCGCGTACGTCGCGCTCGCCGACGCGATCGCCTGGGGCCGGGAGAACGGGGCCGTCGCCAAGAAGGCGACGGTCCTGACCGATTCCATCGCCGCCGTCAGCGTCGGTATCATCGAGGGCACCCCGATGCTCGACCTGCCCTACAGCGAGGACGTGCGCGCCGAGACCGACATGAACGTCGTCGTGACCGGGTCGGGCTCGTTCGTCGAGGTGCAGGGCACCGCCGAGGGCGTCCCGTTCGACCGGGCCGAGCTGAACGCGCTCCTCGACCTCGCCGTCGCCGGCACCGCGCGACTGACCGAACTGCAGGCCGAGGCGCTCAAGGTGCCGCTCGCCCGGCGCCCGGCGCCGGGTCCCCTCGGCGCGCTGGCACAGTGAACAGCACGCCCGACGGCGGCCCTTCCGTCCCGCAGGCCGGTGCGCCCCGGCTCGTGCTCGCCACCCACAACGCCCACAAGGTGGGCGAGCTCCGGGCGATCCTCGCCGGGCTGACGCCGCTCGCGCCCGAGCAGGTCGTCGGAGCCGCGCAGACCGGCGCGTCCGAGCCGGTCGAGGACGGCGTGACCTTCGCCGAGAACGCGCTGATCAAGGCACGTGCCCTGGCCGCACACACCGGCCTGGTGGCCGTCGCCGACGACTCCGGCCTCGCCGTCGACGTGCTCGGCGGCGCGCCCGGGATCTTCTCGGCGCGCTGGGCCGGCCGACACGGCGATGATCGGGCGAACCTGGACCTGCTCCTGGCCCAGCTCGGGGACGTGCCCGCCCAGCACCGGGCCGCGGGCTTCGTCTGCGCGGCCGCACTGGTCACCCCGGACGGGCATGAGCACGTCGAGCTGGGGGAGTTGCGGGGCACGCTGCTCACCGCCCCACGCGGGGAGGGCGGCTTCGGCTACGACCCGATCCTGCAGCCCGACGGCGAGACCCGCTCGTGCGCGGAGCTCACCGCCGCGGAGAAGAACGCGATCTCGCACCGGGGCCGTGCGTTCCGTGCGTTGGCTCCGCACATCGCGCAGGCGCTCGCCAGAACCTGAGGCACCGGCCCGGCCCCGCTCGATCTGCGACGAGTGGTCGCCGCGCGAGGTCGGTCGTGCGAGTCCTGAACGAGCCCCACGACCTGGGCGTGGCGAATACGCTGCGGCGGGAACGGCGCAGACAGCGTGCCGGTCACAACCAGGGAGGGTTGATGCCGGTAGGCGCATGGGAGCGAGTGGACCAGCTGGCCAGAGTTGGCCATACCGCTCTTCTGATCATGCTCGCAGTAGGGGGAGTCCTGATCCTCGCGGAGGCTCTGCACAACCTTCCTGCTGCCCTCACGGTCGCCCGAGGCGAGGGCGTCGCGGGTGTCTTCACGACCAAAGCCGTGGACTGCACGCCGAGTGGTCGCGGCGGAGAACTCTGCGCCATCTCTCGGTGTGGGGGACCAGGTGCATCTGGTCGACGGTGGCGAGCTCCTCGGTGCGATCCTGCTGTTCGTGATCGGTCCATTGCTATCGGCGGCGGCGGTCGGGTACCTCGTTTACGAGCATCGCCACCGAGGTGGAGGCGGTCGGCACAGTCGGCGTCGCGGTGACCCCCGGGAGTCGTGATGGTGGCCGCGGAGGAGATCATCGGCTGGCGTGTTGAGGCAGCGACGTGGCCCTGGCGGGTCGCGATGTCAGTGGACGCCCTTGTCCAGATCGTCACCGGAAGTCTGCCGTCGGGTGGTCTCGCCGGTGCGTGGGCAGCTGAGGCGGAGGACTCGAACGACTACATCGACGGAGTCGAGGTGGCAGTGCGAGGACAGGCGCCATGGCTCTCGCCGTTGGCCGGGTGGAGTCCAGTCGAGTGTTCCGTCGAGCAAGCATGGATCAACTACATGGACGGGTCGGAACACAGGCGGATGCTTCCCCTGAACGAGCTCACCTTGACGGACGCACGGCCCCGCATCCGCTCCTCTCGGCCGAAGTTCGCCACGGCGCCCTGGGAGTTGCACGTCACCGGCACGTCGTCGAACCTGGTGTTCCGGGGTCGTTGGCTCGGCCTGGCTGTCATCGGAACGCTTGCGGGTTGGCCCGAACCGCCGACGCGGTGACGCCGGATCCGCCCGCCGCCACCGACGCGCACAAGAGGTGAGGCATGACGCATCGACCGCTGATCGTGGCTGGAGTGCTGGTGGCCACGCTGGTGCTGTCATCCTGCAGCGGTCCTGCCATTCCGGATCGCGAGCCGAACGCGACCGGCGTGGTGTCCGTGGCGGGCGCAAGCCCGAAGGTGGTGGATGCACAGCCCGAGGGCTTCGAGGACGCGCGCTCATTTGTGATGGCGTCGTCGCTCACCTGATATCGTCGGCTCAACGTACGTCGGACGAAGGAAGCCAACGATGACTCTGCTCAAGGATGAGACCGTTCAGAGTCTCGGTGGATCCGTTGCGGTGCCAGGCTACGACCGGTCCGCGCTGACCGCTGGGATCGTGCACATCGGTGTCGGCGGCTTCCACCGGGCGCATCAGGCGATGTATCTCGACCGGCTGATGCGCGAGGGGAAGGCGTTCGACTGGGCGATCTGTGGGCTCGGTCTGCTGCCCGGGGACGTGCGGATGCGGGACGCGCTGAAGGCCCAGGACGGCCTGTACACCCTCGTCCTCAAGCACGCCGACGGCACGATCGAGCCGACCGTGATCGGCTCCATCGTCGACTACCTGTACGGACCCGACGACCCTGAGGCTGCCATCGAGAAGATGGCGGACCCGCAGGTGCGGATCGTCTCCCTCACGGTCACCGAGGGCGGCTACAACGTCAACCCGGTGACGGGCGAGTTCGACCTGGGCAATGCCCAGGTCCAGGCGGACCTGGTCGACGGCGCCGTGCCCAGCACGTCCTTCGCGTACGTGACCGAGGCGCTGCGCCGGCGTCGGGACCGCGGCACGCCTGCGTTCACCGTGATGAGCTGTGACAACATCCAGGGCAACGGCGAGGTGGCGCACAAGATGTTCGTCGCGTTCGCCCGGGTAAAGGACGCCGAGCTGGCCGACTGGATCGAGGCAGAAGTGCCGTTCCCGAACTCCATGGTCGACCGCATCACCCCGGTCACCACCGACGACGACCGCGCCTTGGTCGCCGAGAGGTTCGGCATCTCCGACGGCTGGCCGGTGGTGTGTGAGCCGTTCGCCCAATGGGTGCTGGAGGAGAAGTTCGCCGGCGGCCGCCCGCCGTACGAGGACGTCGGCGTGCAGGTGGTCGAGGACGTGATGCCGTACGAGCTGATGAAGTTGCGCCTGCTGAACGCCAGCCACCAGGCGGTCGCCTACTTCGGATACCTGGCCGGTTACCGGCTCGTCCACGACGCGTGCCAGGACCCGCTGTTCTCAGCGTTCCTGCTCGCCTACATGGACCGGGAGGGGACTCCGACGCTGCGGCCGGTGCCGGGCGTGGACCTCACCGACTACAAGCACACTCTGATCGAGCGGTTCTCCAACCCCAACGTCCGCGACACGCTCGCCCGGCTGTGCGCCGAGTCCTCCGACCGGATCCCGAAGTGGCTCGTCCCGGTGATCCGGGAGAACCTCGCCGCCGGTGGCGAGGTGCGGCTCTCGGCCGCGATCGTGGCCAGCTGGGCCCGCTACGCCGAAGGCGTCGACGAAGCAGGGGAGCCGATCGAGGTCGTGGACCGGCTCGCCGAGCGGCTCACCGCCGTCGCGCGGACACAGGCCGAGGATGATCTGGCGTTCATCCGCGACCGGGACCTGTTCGGTGACATCGTCGACGACGAACGGTTCGTCGGACCGTACCGCTCGGCCCTGGCCTCGCTGCACCGCGACGGGGCCCGGGTGACCCTCGAGAACCTGGACGACACTGAACTCGACTGAGCGGCACCGCGAGAGTTCCGGCGTTGGCCCGGTCAGTCGACCGATGCCGCCGCGGACTCGTCGCGCAGGATCTCGGTCAGGGCAGCGGCCGCGGCCGGATCGAGCACGAGCGTGGAGCCGATCCCGCCGCGGATGGCTGCGCGCACGGCCCGGGCGGCGGCTGCGCCGTGGGCGCTGATGATGACCTCGGGGGCGCGGCGCAGCTGGTCCAGGCCGACGCCCACGATCCGCCTGTTCAGCGGCGTCGGCACGAGTTGGCCGTTGACGTCGATCAGGTGACCCGAGCACTCGCCGACCGCGCCCGCGGCGGCGGCGTCGGCGATATCGGACTTGCTCACGTTCGAGTACACGGTCGATGACTCCGACGACCAGCCCCCGACGGCGACGACGGCTATGTCGAGCTGGTCCGCACGCTCCAGGGCACGGGCGATCTGGGGTTGTGCGCGCAGGCCGGTGGCCGTGGCCTCGTCCTGGACGACGAGCGGGGCCCAGATCGGCCAGGTGCGCACGCCCGGAAGGCTCTTGAAGCGCTGGATCATCTCGAGCGAGTTGCCGCTGCCCTCCACCGGCTGGGCGCCGACGAGTTGCACCACGTCGCACGGCGGTAGCTGGTCGATGTGCGCGGCGGCGAGCTCGATGGTCCGGGACCAGGAGACGCCGATCGTCATCTGCGGTTCGGCCCGATCCACGAGCGTGCGGGCAACCGCACGGGCCAGGGCGTCCCGTGGCGATGTGCCGGAGCCGCCGGATGAGACGATCACCTCACGCACGCCGAGGGCCCGCGCCAGGGCGCTTCCGGTGGAGTTGTCCAGATGGGCCGGGGTGGAGATCTCGATCCGCACGATGCCCAGATCGCGTGCCAGGTTCAGCATCCGCGCCACCTGGAAGCGGGACAGCCCGCGCTCCTTGGCGATCTCCACCTTGGAGCGGCCGTCCAGGTAGAAGTCCACGCTGACCTCGCGCAGCAGCTCAGGATCGTCGACGTCGGGCACGAGAGCCTCCTCGGTGGCTTTCAGATGAGCGAGCGCGCTTGCTCATCTGAGTGTATCGGACGGTGCTGATGCCGATGGTGGCGCCAGGCCTGGCGGCGACGGCGCTGATCTGCGTCATCTTCGCCTGGAACGAGTTCTTCTTCGCGCTGAACCTGACGGCATCTCGGGCGGCCACCGTGCCGATCTTCATCACCTCGACGATGACCAGTGAGGGTCCGTTCCTGGCGCAGCTCTCCGCGGCGTCGCTGCCGGCCTCGTTGCCGGTGGTCATCGCCGGCTGGGTGGCGCAGAAGCAGCTGGTCCGAGGCCGGTCAATGGGCGCGATCAGGTGACGCTAACGCTGGTGCCCGGCCGCGTGGACGCTGACCGCGGCGACTGCCTGCCCCCAGGCACTAGGGCCCCATCAGTCCCTCGCCCCCGATCCGGTACCACCGGTAGTCGTAGCCGCCCAGCGCGACCTCGAGCGTGCCGACACCCCGTGAGACCCCGTCGCGCGCCAGCAGGTCGACGATCTGGTCCGGCTCGTCGAGGTGGGGCAGCGGCACCTCGACCGTGACCGGATCGGGCCCGAGGTTGTGGATCGCCACCACGGCCGAGCCCTGCAGGGCGCAGCGGTGGGCCAACACCTGAGGAGCATCGGTGGTGAGCACCGAGAACTCACCCCAGCCCAGCTCGAGGCAGGTACGTCGCACGGCGATCAGCTCCCGCATGAAGGTCCACATGGATTCGGGGTCGTGGCGCTGGTCGCGGACGTTGACGTGGTCCGGCCCGTACCCGTCGCGCACCACGGCCTGGATCAGCCGGCCGGGCGACGCGGCCGAGAACCCGCCGTTTCGCCCGTCGGTCCACTGCATGGGAGAACGTACGGCCATGCGTCCCTCGGCGGCGAGGTCCTCACCCATCCCGATCTCCTCGCCGTAGTAGATCGTGGGTGTGCCCGGGAGGGAGAACATCAGGCTGTAGGCCATCCTGAGCCGGCGTGGGTCACCGGCCAGCATCGTCGGCAGCCGGCGCTTGAGACCGCGTCCGTAGAGCTGCATCTGCGGTTCGGGGCCAAAGGCTGCGAACACCTCCTGGCGCTCCTTGTCGGTCAGCTTGTCCAGGGTGAGCTCGTCGTGGTTGCGCAGGAAGTTGGCCCACTGGCAGGTGGGATGGATGAGTGGCCGATCCTCGAGGGCCGTGGCCAGTGGCGTCGCATCCCCCCGGGCGAGGGAAAGGTACAGGGCCTGCATGGCGATGAAGTCGAACATCATGGTCACCTCGTCGCCGGCGTCGCCGCCGAAGTACTCCACCTGCTCCGCACGGGGGACATTGACCTCCCCGAGCATCATCGACGAGCCCTTACGACGGGTCAGGAACGCACGGATCTCCCTCAGGATCTGGTGTGGGTCGTCCGGGACCGCTGGCTCCTTGGCGTTGGCGCTGAGCGTCTCGGCGTCCTTGATGAAGAACGGGACCGCATCGACCCGGAAGCCATCGATGCCGAGCTCCAGCCAGAACCCGATGACTCGCAGGATCTCCTCGCGCACCAGCGGGTTGGCCACGTTCAGATCCGGTTGGTGCCGGTAGAAGTGGTGGAGGTACCACGACTCGGTCTTCTCCTCGCGTTCCCAGATGGACTCCTCCTGGTCGGGGAAGACGACCTCGCCGCTCGTGTCCGGTGGCTCCGTGTCCCGCCAGACGTAGTAGTCCCGATACTGGCTGTTCCTGCTCCGCCGGGCCGACCGGAACCAGGGGTGCTGGTCCGAGGTGTGGTTGATGATGAGATCGGCGATGACTCGCATCCCGCGATCGTGCGCAGTCCGCACCACCTCCACGAGTTGGCCATGGTTGCCGAGCCGTGGGTCCACGCCGTAGAAGTCCGTGATGTCATAGCCGTCATCGCGGTCCGGGCTGGGGTAGAAGGGCATGAGCCACAGGCAGTTGATCCCGAGCTGTGCCAAGTAGTCGATCCGTTGCGCGAGGCCAGTCAGGTCCCCCGTCCCGTCACCGTTGGAGTCCAGGAAGGTCTCCACGTCGAGGCAGTAGATCACCGAGCTCTTCCACCACAGGTCGCTCGTCCGGGTGGTTCTCATCGCTGTCCTCCGTCGCTCACCGCGGGCAGGACCTGGTCGCCGAATGCGTCCAGGAACGCATCCTGGGCCTGGCCCACGTGGTGCAGGTAGATGTCGTCGAACCCGAGGTCGGCATACTCACCGATCCAGGCGCGGTGCCGTCCCAGATCCGCCGACGCCCGCACCGTCTCCGTGACCGAGTCCGGTGGGACCCGCTCGGAGAACGCGTCGAAAGCCTCGGTGGTCGCGGTGTCAGCCGGCGCGGGAGGGGCGAACACGTTGCTTCGCCACTGGTCGTGTGCCAGCGCCAAGGCCTCCTGTTCGGTGGGTGCCCAGGACAGATGCAACTGGAGTGCCAGCCGTCCGGGCCCGCCGGCGCCGCGGTATGCCGCGACCACCTCACGCAGGGTGTCGACCGGCTGGACCACGGTCACCAGGCCGTCGGCCCAGGCGGCGACCCGCGCGGCAGAGACTGCCGAGATCGCCGGAGCGAGCAGATCTGGTGGCTCCTCGGGCAGGTCCCAGAGTCGGGCTCGATCGACCCGGACCGGCCCGTCCCTGCTGACCTCCTCGCCGGCCAACAGGGAGCGGATGATCGCCACGCTCTCCTCGAGCCGCTGCACCCGAACCTCCTTACGCGGCCAGTGCTCGCCGGTGATGTGTTCGTTCAAAGCCTCGCCGGTACCCAGTGCGACCCAGAACCGGTGGGGGAACATCTGGGCGAGGGTCGCCACTTGGTGGGCCAGCACGGCCGGGTGATAACGCGACCCGGGAATGGCGAGACTGCCGATCGGGAACCTGGTCAGCGCGAGCGCGGCTCCCAGCCAGGTCCACGTGTTGCCAGAGTGGCCCTGGCGGGAGCTCCAGGGCGCGATGTGGTCGGAACACATGGCCATCTCGAATCCGACGCGTTCGGCGTGCTGCACATCTCGGAGCAACTGCCGCGGCGAGGCCTGCTCGTGGCTTGCATGGAACCCGATGCGTGTCATGAGGCAACCGAAACCCCGATCGGGGCCCTCCGCAACAGCAGGTCGACGGTGCCGATGACGGCGCGCCACCCGGCCCGGCGGTCCTGGGGGTCAGTTCAGCCGGCGCAGCCCGAGATCGAACCGCATCCGGGGCAGTCGGCGGCCGGGGATCGAACCGCTCGCGGTGTGGCCGACTCTTGTCGCGCCTGCGTGCGCGTAGAAGGCTTCCGCGCCCGGGTCGGCCTCCAGCCCGAGTGAGTCGAAGCCGACCTCCGCGGCCGCGGCCAGGGCATGTCGGAGCAGTGCTCCACCGACCCCGGTGCCGATCCGCACCGGGTCCACGAAGAGCGCCGCGAGCTCGCCGTCGGGTGGTTCACCGTGGATGCGATAGAAGCCCACGAGGCGGTCATCCGGCCCGGCAGCGACCACGAGGCCGCCGGCTCGGATCTGCGCCTCGGTGTAGGTGCGTTCGGCCCGGCAGGTCTCCAGGAACGCTTCGTCGTAGCCCCAGTGTGCCTTGGACCGCAGAGCCAGCTCGGACAGGAGGTCGGTCTCGCCGGCTCGCGCAGGACGGATCCGTATCTCGCTCACGGCAACGGCTCCCCGAGCCGCACACTCGTCGTGAACCCGTACGGCTCGCGGACGGTGACCTCGACCCCGGTCGGGGCGGCAACCTGCAGGTCCAGGGCTGCGCCGTCGCGGGCCCAGGCGACCTCCACCCGGCCACCACCCGCCAGCGGGACCGCACCGCGGGCCCAGTCGAGATCGCCCGGGTGCGGCGCGATCTCGACCCGGGTTCCGCCGTCGAGCAGGCGTATCCCGAGCACCACGGCAGGAAGGAACGACGCGGGCGCGGCCGACCACGCGTGGCAGTGGCTGCGCGTGGGCCACTGGCGGTCCGGGGCGGGGAACATCTCCCAGCAGGTCACCGCCCCGGCGCGGATCATCGCGCCGTAGTCGCGGCGCAGATCGGCCAGCGCCACGTCCGCACGGCCCGCGGCCTCGAGCACGTCATAGCGGAAGATCGACATCCACGGGCTGCCGATCTGCACCAGGCCCGACGGCGGGTCGACCACGAGCGCGCGGGTGCGCTCGCGCTGTGGCTCGCTGCCGACGCCAGCCAGGTGGGCGAACATCTGGGTCTGCACGCTGATGACCTCCGACCTGGCGCCGTCGGCGTGGATGGCGTCGATGAACGCCTCCCGCTCCGGCGACCACAGGTGGGTGGCGATCGCAGTACGCAGCGTCTCGGCCCGCGCCCGCAGGGCCCCGGCCAGTTCGGCGCGCTCGCCCGCCCCGGCCAGATCGGCCAGGTCGGCCGCGGCGTCCAGGGCCATCACGAACAGCGCGTTCTGGTGGGTCACGATCCCGGCGTTCGGCTGGTCCATCGGCGCCCAATCGAGCAGGTTCCAGGCCTCGATGGACAGCAGGCCGTTCGCGTCGAGGTGCTCGGCGAACGCGTCCAGGGCCTCCACCGCCTCCGGCAGCAGGTCCGCGGCGAAGGCCGTGTCACCCGTGCGCCGAGCGTGCTCCTCGCAGGCGAGCACCCAGAAGAACGTCCACGCCGGGATCACGTTCGTCCAGCCGGACGGCACCTGGGAGCCCAGCAGCGGGGTCTGCCCCTTGGACCCGGGCACCAGCCGCAACGAGCGCTCGATCAGCGGTGCCACGTCGAAAAGCGAGGACGCGAACCGGGCGCTGGAGTAGGTGTCGCCGACCCAGAACGCCTGCTCGTAGACGGGGCAGTCGACGAACGTGTCCTCCATGCAGGCGATCACGGTGCGCCGGGACATCTCCCAGATCTCGGTGAGCAGGCCGTCGCTCGAGGCGAACTCGCCGGCCTGGTCCGCTTGGCCGATGGGGTAGTGGGAGTTGCGTACGGCGACCTCGTGCAGCACCACCGGGCCCCGCAGGGCCGGGTCGCGCCGGACCACGAGCTGCAGGTAGCGCAGCCCACGGCGCACCGGGGACTCGTAGCGTTGCCGCCCGGCCCGGGTGCGGTAGCGCAGCGTGTTGTCCATCGCCGTGGTCTCCTGGCGGCGCTCGCCATCGATGTACTCGAAGCCGTAGACGTCCACGACCGTCCCGGCCGGGGCGTCCAGGTCCACGATCACGAACCCGGACGCCTCGATGCCGAGGTCGAGCACGATCGAGAGGTCGCCGCCGTCGGGCAGGACCACCGGCTCGCCACGGGTCAGCCCGGTGACGTTCGCGGTGAGCGGGTGCTGTTCGCGTGGGTGCACGACCTGCCCGTAGACGCTGGAGTTCGCCACGAGCGCCGCCGGGACGGTGGCCGCTGGCAGGGGAGCGGCGCCGGCGTCCCTTGACGCGGTGAGCGCGACGACGGCGGAGCGCACCTGCGGCGTCGGCGTCACCTCCGGACGGGTCGGGTGGGCCAGCGGCCGGTCGAAGGCGGGGTTCGGGTCGCCGATCGGGCCGAGCGCGACGAACGGGGTGGGCGCGTTCGCCTCCCACGGGTGGGTCAGGTCCGCACCGTCGAGGAGCAGCGGCAGCGGGTAGCCATGGTCGTACATGCTGACGTCGAGGGCGAGCCAGTGTGTGCCGGGGTCCAGCTCGAGGTCGAGGGTGCGCAGGTCGGCGGGCCCGGGCGCCAGCTCGTTGATGTCCCAGTGGCGCCCGTCGACGGCGATGCCGCGGACCCGGGGGAGCGTGGTGGTCAGCGGCAGGCCGAGGCTGACCCGGCGGGCGGGACCCTGCTCGGCGACCCTGAGCGCGGTGAGCAGGTAGCCGCCGTACGTGCTCGGGTTCGCGTGGCCGGGCGAGGTGGGGTCGAACGTCGCCCGGGCGTCCACCGTCCAGCTCGCCGGCCACGGGCGGACCCGCTCGACGGAGCGCACCGATACGGGGGCGACGACCTCCTCCTGCAGCGGCGGGACGGGCCGGGGCACCAGAGTGGTCCACGGCCCCTCGCCGGGTGCCGCGACCTCCGTGGCGGGCGCCCACCCGGCCTCGGGGCCCTTCGGGTAGGTGCCCTCGAAGGCGTCGCCGCCGTCGGTCCAGTCCGGCTGCCAGGCGCCGTCGACGTCCTCGGTGAACGCCAGCTGCGGGCTGATCCGGGGCGCTCGCGGATCGTGGCCCCCGTGCGTGGCGACCTCCCACTTCGAGTCCGTGCCGACGATCCCCCAGCCGAGATCGAGCTCGGCGAGCAGGCCGCCGCGCCCGGGCAGCGACTGGAACGTGGCGACCCCGTGGTGGGCGACCAGCACGGCGACCGTGTTCCACTTGTACTCGCGCAGGTGCCACCAGATGTCCCAGGTGTCCACCGGCCACCGGTCGCCGAACGCCCGCACCGGCCCGCGCCCGATCCGCTTGCCGTTGACGAACACGACGTACCGGGTGTCCGCGGTGATCCGCAGCAGCGCGGTACCACCCTTGTCGGCGGCGAACCGGCGCCGGAAGCAGCGCCACGCGTTCCGGGGCGCAGGCTCGCCGTCGTCCCAGATCCAGCGGGTGGCGCCCTGCCACGTCGCGCTCGTGTCGGACTCGGACGGTGCCGGTATCGAAGTCACGGCAGGATCCTCGCACAGCCCCCACGTCGCCCCGTGCGAGGATCCACGGCAGGTTCAGCCACGGTCGAACACGGCGCCGGCGCTACCTTCCGGGCGGCTCCGCGGCCAACTCGAACCGCATGCGGGGCAGCCGGCGGCCCGGGATGGAACCGCTCGCGGTGCTGCCGACCGTCGTCGCACCGGCGTGGGCGTAGAAGGCCTCGGCCCCCGGATCGGCGTCCAGACCAAGGGTCCGGAACCCCGCCTCCCGGGCGGTGTCCAGCGCGTGCCGCAGCAGAGTGCCGCCGAGCCCGGTGCCGATCCGGTCCGGTTCCACGAACAGGGCGTCGAGTTCTCCGGCGGGCGGGTCGCCGTGGATCCGGTAGAGACCGAGCGGCACGTCGTCGTCGTCGACGGCGACCATCAGTCCCCAGGCGGCGGTCTGTGCCTCGGTGTAGGTGAGCTCGGCGCGGCACATCTCGAGGAAGTCCTCGTCGTAGCCCCAGTGCGCCTTGGAGCGCAGCGCGAGCGCGGACAGGGCCGCCGCCTCGCCCGGGATCGCCCGCCGGATCCGCACGGTCACCTCGCGGCGCGCCTTCCGAACAGCCCTGCGACGGCGCGCCAGCCGATCAGGAAGACGGCCAGGACCCCCGCGGCCACGAGCGGGAAGCCCCCGGACCGGCCGCCGCCGGTCAGGGCGCGCAGGCCGAGGCCGACGGCCACCGTCACCGCCCAGACGATCACCCCGGTCGGCCACGGCCGCAGCGGTGAACGCCACGCCCGGGCGATCGCCCAGCCCAGGATCAGGGCGACGCCGAACGGCCACGCGGTGCCGAGCAGGCCGGCGAACACGCCGTCGTCGTGGTGGGTGCGGCGCCCGGCGAGGGTGAACACGAGCACGGCGACCACGTCGACGACGGCAGCGACGACGACCGTGCGAGGCGACGCCGTCGCCCGGCTTGGGCGCACGTCAGATCAGGCGACCGGTCGTGGCCAGCGCGGTGCGCACCAGCGCGCCGTGCCCGGAGACCATCTCCGCCTGCACCATCGGCGAGACGACCTCCTCGGGAGAGAACCAGCCGATGTCGAGCGCGTCCTGCTGGGGCTGGCAGTCGCCGTCGATCGGGACGATGTAGGCGAGCGAGACCGCGTGCTGGCGGGGGTCGTGGTAGGCGGTGATGCCCGGCGTGGGGAAGTACTCGGCGACCGTGAACGGCACCAGCGAGACCGGCAGCCGCGGCAGCGCCATCGGGCCGAGATCCTTGTCCAGGTGCCGGGCCAGGGCGTCCCGGACCAGCTCGTGGTACATCACCCGGCCCGATACCAGGGCCCGGGAGATGCCGCCCTCGCGCGGGGTGCGCAGCAGCAGCGCCACCTGCTGGATCACGCCGTCGGCGTCCACGCGGACCGGGATCGCGTCCACGTACAGGATCGGCATCCGCCGACGCACGGTGGCGAGGTCCTCGGGGGAGAACCAACCGCCGAAGTCTTCTGTCGAGATATCACTCACCCTTGAGTTCTACCCGCTGAGCGCCGTGAGTGCTAACCCGGCACGCACCCGCGCCGCGGCGAAACAGGCCGCGAGCGGATTGTCGGCGCTGCCGGATAGCGTGTGCCCATGCGACGCGACGAGAAGGTGGCCCGGATCGGCGAGATCCTCGACGGGCTCTACCCGGAGCCCCCGATCCCGCTGGATCACGTCAATCCGTACACGCTGCTGGTCGCCGTCGCCCTCTCGGCGCAGACCACGGACAAGAAGGTCAACGAGATCACGCCCGCCCTGTTCGCCGAGGCGTCCACGCCCGCACAGATGTACGCGCTGGGGGCGGAACGGATCCTCGAACTGATCCGGGAGGTCGGACTCGCGCCGACGAAGGCCCGCAACCTCTGGACGGCGGCCGGTCAGATTGTCGATGCCGGCGGCGAGCTGGTGCCCGAGTGGGACTTCCTCGAGGGCCTCGCCGGGGTCGGGCACAAGACCGCGAGCGTGGTGATGGCGCAGGCTTTCGGCGTGCCGGCGTTCCCGATCGACACTCACATCTTCCGGCTCGCCCGGCGGTGGGGGCTGTCCCGGGGCACCACGGTCGAGCGCGTCGAGACCGATCTCAAGAAGGCGTTCCCGCGTGAGACCTGGAACCGGCGCCATCTGCAGATCATCTATTTCGGCCGCGAGTACTGCCCCGCGCAGCGGCACGTGTTCGCGACCTGCCCGATCTGCTCCTTCGCGGCCACGAAGGCGCAGCAGGCGGCCGAGATCAAGGCCCGCGCCAAGCCCAAGCGGGCGGCCGTCGCACCGCCCGCCTAAGCACCGGCTCGGCAGCACCTCGCCTGCGAGCCTGGAGCGTGCCCCGCCGTCCGCGCGCTGGCGCTGCCCGCCGTCGACCGTGATGGTGATGCCGGTGATGCAGGTGTCGCCCTCATCGACGGTTATGTAACCTACATTGATGTTGTATGTTGCATATCAACCGAACGTGGACACGGAGGGGCGACGATGGACACGACTCTGACGAAGCTCGAGTTCGAGTCGATGCTGTTCGTGCGACACCTGACGTTGACCGCGGCACGGCGCACCGGGCGGGATCTGGATCGCAGCGCGTACACGATCCTGAGTTGCCTGGACGACGACCGCGCGATGAGCATGGGCGAACTCAGCGAGGTGCTGAGCCTGGACGCCTCGACGCTGAGCCGGCAGACCACGGCGATGCTGCGGAGCAAACTGTTGGAGCGCATCCCGGACCCGGACGGCGGGATGGCTCGCAAATACCGTTCCACCTCACTCGGGCAGGCGCGCCTGCGCGAGGCATGTGCCGCGAACATCAGCGTCCTGGATGAGGTCACGGCGTCCTGGAGCCCTGAGCAGCGCGACACGCTCGCGCAACTCCTCGGCCGGTTCAATCGAGGGATCGAAGACCTCGACCACCGGCCGTGGCCGCGCCCGGCAGCTCTCGAGATTCAGATCTGAAACGATAGAAGGAGCACATGAGCGACACCATCAAGGTCGATATCTGGTCCGATATCGCCTGCCCGTTCTGCTATATCGGCAAGCGCAAGTTCGAAGCCGGCGTCGCCGCATCCGGTGTTCCCGTCGAGGTCGTCTACCACTCGTACGAGCTCGCGCCGGACACTCCCGAGGACGTCACCGAGAGCCACGCGCAGCTGCTCGCGAAGAAGATGAGGGTCAGCGTCCCGCAGGCGCGGTTGATGGAGCAGCAGCTCACTGACACCGCCCGCAGTGCCGGGCTCGAGTTCGACTACGAACAGCTGAAGCCGGCGAGGACGCTCAAGGCACACCAGGTGCTGCACTACGCGAAGATGCATGGCAAGCAGGTGGAGATGAAGGAGCGCTTGATGCGCGCGTACTTCACCGACGGGCGCGATATCGGCAAGCTCGACGAGCTCGCCGAACTTGCCGCCGAGATCGGCCTCGACCGCGACGACCTGGTGCGCGTGCTCGAGACCGGGCGGTACCTCGAAGAGGTCCAAGCCGACATCAGGCAGGCGCAGGCCTATGGGATCCGCGGGGTTCCGTTCTTCGTCATCGACGGCAAGTACGGCGTCTCCGGCGCCCAGGAACCTGCCGCGTTCGCCCAAGCACTCACCCAGGCCCGCGACGAGAAGGCTGTGGCATCATGACCGACTCCAACCGCCTCGTCGCTCTCGGTGACCCGAGCGCGGGACGCTGCGAGGACGGGGTCTGCGTGATCGACCCCGCGGCCCCAGCGCCGAGCGCGCTGGCGAGCATTCCGTTCGCCACGACGGGCGGAGACGAAGTGACCCTCGCCGAGTACGCAGGCAGAGTGACCCTGGTCGTCAACGTCGCCTCCAGATGCGGGCTCACCCCACAGTACGAGGGACTGCAACGGCTGTACGCGCAGAACGCCGACCGGGGATTCACCGTGCTCGGGTTTCCCGCCAACGACTTCATGGGTCAGGAGCCGGGCACGGACGCGGAGATCGCCGAGTTCTGCTCGTTCAACTACAACGTCACCTTTCCGATCATGTCGAAGATCACCGTCGTCGGAACGGATCGCCACCCGCTCTACACCGAGCTGATCCGGCAGGCGCCGACCGCCGCAGGGAAGCCGGAGGTCGCTGAGGCGGTCGCCGGAGACGGACCCACTCCGATGGAGGATCCGGAAGTCCTCTGGAACTTCGAGAAGTTCCTCATCGGCCGCGAAGGCACCGTTGTCGGACGCTTCGCGCCCGGCGTCACCCCGGACGACCCGGGGCTGATCGCCGCGATCGATGCCGCGCTGACGTCCCCCGGGGCTCTGAAGCCGCTGCCCTGACTCGTCGGACCTGGATGGGAGCGGCGTCGAGTCCCGAATGCCCGGCGCCCCCTCGGGCTCGACACCGCTCCTGTCGTGCGCGAGATGGGACTCGAACCCACACGCCCGAAGGCACAGGAACCTAAATCCTGCGCGGCTGCCAATTACGCCACTCGCGCTCACCCCCTAGCCTATGTGCCGACCGACCTGACGGAGGAACCGACGTGCCCACCCCGACCCTCGTGCTGGACTTCGACGGCACCGTCTGCCTCGGCGACGATCCGGTGCGGTTGTACGCGCAGGAGGTGGCTCGGCGGCTTTCGGCTCCGTGGGGGGAGCGGGTCGTCGCCGGCGCGGAGGACTTCCTCGCCGGGCGCGCCCGGCCGGGTGACGCCCAAGACGGCTACCAGGCGGTACACGCGCTGGGGTTCGCCGCCGGCCTCGACCGGGCCTCGATGTCGCCCGCGTACCAGGCGTCCAGAGAGCGGCTCGACGCCGGCGAGGGCGAGGTGGGCCCGCCGTCCGGCCTCGGTGAACTCCTGGACGACGTTCGAGCCGCCGGGGTACGGACGGTCCTGCTCACCAATGCCCCAGGCACCGGCGTGTTCGGGTGGCTCGACGCGGTGGAGCTCTCCGACCGGCTGGACGCGGTGATCACCGACGCCGGCAAGCCGGCGTCGATGCCGGACCTGCTCGGCGGGCTCCTGACCGAGGCGGACCTCGAAGGCCGGCCCGACCGGCTCCTCAGCATCGGCGACGTCTGGGCGAACGATGTCGGACCGGCGCTGACCCTCGGGTGCACGGCCTTCCACATCGACCGGTTCGACCTGCACCCGGGACGCAGTTCGCGGACGGCGACCACGTTCGTCGAGCTCTACGGTGACGTTCGGGACTGGGCCGCGCGCTCCTGACGGCCGTACGACGCGCCGTGCGTGACTACCGCATCCCGTCCGGGGTGGCCCGGCCCGAGAGCAGCTCGGTGATCGCGTCGAGCTCGCCACGCTCGTGCCAGGCGAGGCGGCGCAGGAGCTTGGTGGTCGTCCAGAGCTCGCCCCCGGACCGGTGCACCGCGTCCCGGGGCATCGACAGCAGGACCGTGCGAACGTGGCGCTGCGAAGCCGTCAGTTCCTCGGCGAGATCACCCGCCCGGTCCCGGCTCGGCTGGCCGGTCCGCGGCAGGTAGTAGCGGGACTCCGTGTCGCAGATGTGCCACATGGTCGCGCGGATCGTGCGCCACCGTGCCCACGAGGGCATCTCCCGGGTCGGATCGTCGTGGTCGAGTTGCTCCGCGGGCAGTGAGTGAAGCAGTCGCCTCGTTCGTTGCCGCTGCGCCGCCAGGGTGGCGAGGGTTCGCTCGAGCTCGTCGTCCGAGGCGGGCGCGAGGTCACGTCGGAAGGCCTGCTCGTCACCCCGGATCGTCTCGACGATCTCGGCTGCCCCGTGCTCGGCGGTCCACCGGGCGACGGCCTCCGGTGCCGTGCGGCCCTGCGCGCAGGTCCCCCAGAGGGCGGGATCGAAACTCCACACGGCGGCGCCGACCGAGTAGGCCATGCCGACCAGGTCCTCGACGTAGATCGTGCGCATGTCTGCGTCCCTTCGCCCGCCGTCGGCCCGCGCGACCGGGCGACCGGCTCAGTCGATCTTCAGGTCGCGGCGCAGCTTCGCCACGTGCCCGGTCGCCTTCACGTTGTGCTGGGCGAGCGCCACGGTCCCGTCCGGGGCGACCACCACCGTCGAGCGGATCACGCCGGTGTAGGTGCGTCCGTAGTTCTTCTTCTCGCCCCATGCGCCGTAGGCCTCGAGCGTGGTGTGTTCAACGTCACTGACCAGCGGAAACGTCAGGGACTCGGCCTCGACGAAGCTCGCGAGCTTGGCCACGGGGTCGGGGGAGACGCCGACGACGGCGTATCCGGCGCCCTGCAGAGAGGCCAGCGAGTCGCGGAAGTCGCACGCTTCCTTGGTGCACCCGGGAGTGCCGGCCGCGGGGTAGAAGTAAACGATCACGCCGTTCTCGGCGGTCGGGAGGAGCTCGGCGAGGCTGAGCGAGCCGCCGTCCGAGGTGGGCAGGTTGAAGCCGGGTGCAGTCTCGCCGGGGGTGAGTCGAGCCATGGTGTGAACCTCCGTGTCGGGTGCCGTCCCGGACAGGTTAGGCGTCCTCGGGCCGGTTGGCCCCGGACGCTCACAGGCTGGTAATATCGTCCACCGCAAGCACCTCTAGCTCAATTGGCAGAGCAAGTGACTCTTAATCACTGGGTTCTGGGTTCGAGTCCCAGGGGGTGTACTCCACATGATCCCCGTCCGGTCCAACCGGGCGGGGATCATCTGTCTCTCCGAGCAGGAAGCCTCCGCCCACATTGAGGTGGCGCGCGGCGGCGACGACATCGCCGGCTGACCACGCAACCTGACCACGGAGCTTGCGCCCGACTACGGACGCGGACACTCCGAGCACCGGGGCCATCTCTCGCGCCGTGATGCGCTTCAGGAACATGACCTGGTGAGCGCGTTGACCGATCGCCTCGTCGAGCGATCGCGGTTCCGTAATTCCCGTCAATAGCGTCATACGCGTCACGGTAGCACCGTACGCGACACGCCACTAGTAGTTCGTATGTTGACGTGAGTGACGCGAGGCGTCACCCTGTGACGCATGGCGAACGATGATGACTCGACATGGCTAACAACGACGCAAGCCGTCACTTTGCTGCCGGCTGTCACCCCTCGCACTTTGCAGCGATGGGCACAGAAGGGCTCGGTCCAGGTCCAGGTACTGGCAAGCGGTCGCTACCGCTTCCGCCGCTCGGACGTTGAGAAGCTCGCTCGGGAGCGTCAGTCGTGAGCGGGCCGACGCTCGTGCACCTGCTGCGCCTGGAGGCGGAGCGGCGCCGGGTGATCGACCGCATGGTGGCGGACCTGGCGCGGCTGACTGGCACGCCTGAGGCGGTCGTCCGGCTCAAGTACGCGCTGACGCCGGCGGAGCTGGCGGAGCTCGACGCGGAGCTCGTCGCGTGAGCCGGGCGCTGCGGGCGATGGCCCGCGCCGCCGTGCTCTGCGTGCTCGCGTCGGTGCCGCTGGCGGCCACGCTGCTCGCCGGGTGGTGGGCCGCGTGAGGGTCACCGAACCGATGCTCCCCGGGATGGCAGCGGTGCCCGGCTACAAGCGGCCGGCCGCGCGGACCCCGAAGCCGAAGCCGGCCCCGCGGGCACCATGGGCAAAGAAACTCCAGGCGAAGAACCCAACCGTCTGCGACGTGTGCGCGGCGTCGGTCCTGGCGAAGCTCGGCGCCGGCGAGCGGACCTACGCACCGCGCCGGGCCGCGTTCGTCGTCTCGGACGGCAAGGGTCCCGGCCAGCCGCTGTGTGCTGAGCACGCCGCGGACCGCAAGCGCCGGTTGGGGCTCAAGTGAGCGGGCGCTGGGGCCGGCTCGCGGTCGTCGTCGTCGGCTCGGCCGTGCTCGGCGCGGCGCTCGGCGTGTGGCAGGCGTGGGCGGGCACTCCGGTGCCGTTCGTGCCTGAGCCGGAGCAGACCCGGTGAGCGGGTACGTGCCGTCACCGGGTGACCTGGTGACGCGGGGGAGCGGCCTGGCGTTCTACGTCGTGGTCAAGGTGCACCGGTCCACGGTCACGCTGCGCTCGACCAAGCGGAACTCCCGCTCTGGTGCTTTCGCGACGTACACGGCGACGCTCGGGGAGCTCTCCCTGGTGGAGCGTGGCTCGTGAGCGCGGCGGCGGACGGCGCGGCCGTGATCGTCGCGGAGCTGCTAGGCGACGGCGACGGGCACACCCGGGACCTGGCCCCGACGAGGCGCGGGAAGTTCGTGCCGTTCCGGCTGTTCTACGACGTGACGCCGGCGGGCGAGCTCGTGCCCGTCACGGTGCAGCCGGCCACGCTCAGGCGCCGCGCCTGGCCTGAGTTCGGGTGAGCGCTGCGGCCCTGGCGGCGCCGGCTACTAGGCCGGCGCCGCCCCGTGTGCGTCGGGCGAACCGTCGCACGGAGCGAACCTCGACGTTCCACCTGATGCGGGCGTTGCCGGGCGGCTCGACCCGCGCCCGGCGGATGACCGACTGGCTGGAAGCGGTGGAGGACGCCGCTACGACGCACTGCCGTGCCGATGGGCGCCGGACGGTGCTCGCGATCGCTGACGGGCTGCGTGAGCGCGCTCTGGGCGCGTCTGCGTGCATCACGTCCCGGCCGACGTGGGCGTTCCTGGCGGAGCGCGCCGGCGTCTCCCGCGCCCGGGTGGCGTACTGGCTCGGCCGGCTGCGCGCGTGGGGCTTGCTCGGGATCGTCGCCACGGGCCGCTCACGCGCCTACGCGGCGGCCGCGAAGGACGGCCGGGACGGCATCAACGAGGCCGCGGTGTACCTGCTCGCGGTGCCCCGCCGGCTCGCGCCTGTGGACGTAAACGAGACCCTCCCCTGGTAAGGGTTGGGATGACCCCCGCACGCACGCGCGAGGCCGGGCTGGGAGGCTCCATCGGAGCCGCTGCGCGGCAGGAAAGCCCTATTGAAGCGCCGCGCGCCGCAAGGCTCGCCCCGGTAGGCGACCTCGCCAGCGCGGCGACCGGTCACCCGGGCGAGCAGCGGCGCCAGGGCGCGTGGCCGGGTGGGATGACGGCAAGACGCCGGGACGAGGCCATGGTGGCCGCGGAGCACCTGCGGCGCCGCTACCCGGTGTTGCGACGCGTGACGGCCAAGCACGTCCGATCGGTGATCCGGGAGTTCCTGCTGGCCGGGTGGACGCTCTCGGACCTGGCGCACGCGATCGACCAACGCCCGACCGGCCGGCAGCCGCACTCCGGCGCCAACGGTGTCGGCAACGTGGGCGCCTGGCTGACCAGCCGGCTCGCGTGGTGGCGAGACGACAACGGCACCGTGGTGGTGTCCCCGTCGCAACGGGTGGCCGCCGAACGGGTGGAGCTGCGGGCCCGAGCTCGGGCACGAGCTGAGGCGGAGGCGGCGGCGGCCGCGGCCCGGGTGCCGGCGACGTCGAACGCCGAGTACCTCGCGGCCCGGGCCGCGCTGCGAGCCAAGGCCTCGCTGTCGAATACACCCCTGTGAAACCTCGGCGTGTCGTGGACTTCCGAACCTAGGTCCCGCGACAGTGCGCCTGTTAGCCGCTTCCGGTGGGGCCGGGTGTGGCGAGGATCGGCCCGGCCCCACCGACGCCCGATCCTCACCGCACCCGGCCGCACCGGCCGCGCTGGCTCGCCACCGTGCACCTACCTAGGAGACACCATGAAGAAGCTTCTCTACACGGCCGGGATCGCCCTCGTCGTGGTCCTGGCCGTCGACGCCGCGAAGGGTGGCGGGATCAAGCTCCCGTCCATCCCGGGGCTCAAGGGCTGACCCACCGATGAAGCCGCTCAGTTTCTGGCTCGCCGTGGGCGGCGTGTCCATCCTCGCCCCGGTGGTGTTCAACATCGCCGCGGACCGGCTCGGGGACCACGTTCCCGGGCTTCGCACCCTGAACGACTACCTCACCCGCCGCAACGGCTGAAAGGCATCAACCAACATGGCAACCATCGCCACCCCGACCGCCGCCGCGCCGCAGCGGTACATGCAGGGCATCGCCGTCCCGGCGTCGTCCGTGCGACCCCCGGAGTTCTTCGCCCGCACCCGCCGGCACATCAGCCTGGAGCGGTCGTTCACCTACGACGGCTCCGAGACGCAGACCGTCGTTGAGCTGCGCAAGTCCGACATCCTCGCCGGGATCGATGTCCGGTTCACCGGCTCGGTCACCGTGGCCCCGGGCACCGGCACCGTGGCGTCCACCGCCCGCTGGCCCTACGACCTGCTGCGCGCGCTGCGGTTCACCGCCAACGGCGCGTCCAACATCATCAACGTGTCCGGCCTGAAGCTGAAGGTCCGCGACATCATGAAGCGCTCGGACCTCACCGACCGCGGCGTGTCCCAGACCTTCGGCGGCTCCGCCAAGTCCAACGGCACGCTCGCGATCGCGTCCGAGGCGTGGGGCGTCGGCGCGAACAGCTCCGGCCTGGCCGCCGGGACCTACGACGTGGAGCTCGTGTGGCACGTCCCGGTCGCGGAGGACGAGCAGGACCTGGCCGGCGCGATCTTCCTCGCCACCTCGAGCTCGGACCTGACCCTCACCCTGGACTACGCCCAGAAGGCGGACCTGTTCGCCATCACCGGTGACGCCGCGGTGGACATCGACGGCACCTTCCAGGTGTCGTCCACCAAGTACTCCATCCCGATCGGGCAGGACGGGCAGATCGTCGTTCCCGACCTGTCGGTGTTCCACTCGCTGATCCAGTCCCGCTACGCCAACGGCGTGCAGGCCGGCGAGAACGAGCTCCGCCTCATCGGGCAGGGCGCGGGCAAGTCGCTGCTGCGGATCTTCTTCCAGGTCTACAACGGCACCCCGGCCGCGCCGCTGGCGATGAACGCCGCGAACTTCGGCCGGCAGGCCTGGCGCTACGCCAACAACGAGACGCCCGACGCGTTCCACGACGGGACGCACATGCGGGTGGACTCCGAGCGTCGGTACAACTCCGACATCGGCGCGCTGTGGGGCTTCGGCTGCCACGACTTCGCCCACGAGAACGCGTTCCGTGACGTCGTGGACATGGGCACCACCTCCGAGCTGCGCCTGGTCACCACGATCAACTCCGACGTGGCCCTGACCTCCCCGGCGGTGGAGATCGTCCAGGAGACCGTGTTCCTGGCCGGGCAGGCGGTCTGACCCATGACCACCAGCCCTCTGGCTACCACGTGGGCCCCGGCCGGCGTGGACGCCAAGTACGCGCTCCACGGCGGCGGACCCGTCAGCTCGGCACCCACCGAGCTGAACACGGTCGCGTCGCCGGCGGAGGGTGCCAACGCCGAGGGGACCTGGACGGCGCGTAACCCGCTCGTCTGGTTCGGCGCCATCGCGGCCGTCACGTTCGGCCTGATGGCGTTCTCGACGTCGGTACGGGTGGGCGGCACCACGGCAACCCTCGCGCTCGGAAACGCGAAGGGCTGACCCGTGGCCATCCCAGCCGCCGCGGCCGCGGGCGGCACTGTCGCCCGCGGCGCGGGTGCCGCTGCTACCCGTCAGGCAGCCGGCACCCGCACCGCGGCGGCCGGCCGCGCGTCCTCGGGCCGGGCACCAGCCACCACGGCTGGCACGCGGGCCGGCGGCGCGCCGCCGGCGTCCGCGCCCGCGCCCGAGCCGCCGGCCAAGCCGTCCCGCCTACCCGGGCCCGCCGGCAAGTCCGCCACGAAGGCGAAGGCCACGCGGCGGCGGGTCACCCGCCCGCTGCGCGGCGCCGCCCGAGCCGGCGGAAACGTCCTGCTCGGCACGCTGGCCTACGTCCTCGCACTCACCTACATGCGCGGCGGGGCGCCGGCCGTCAAGCAGCTCCTGGCCGCAAAGTTCCTCAACAGAACACCGCTCGATATTCAGGGCACCGGATCAGAAAGGATCGGCTGAAATGAATAGCGGCGGAATCGTCCTGGTCGTCTTTGGCATTTGGGTGCTCACCCAGGTCCTGGCCGGCGACATGCTCGGCCGGCTCAACGTCGTCGGCGGTGACGAATAGTGCGCGGGCTCCTGTCAACACTGTTCGTCACCTGGCTCGGCCTCATCGCATTGCAAACCCTGTCCGGCTCGGGCGCATCCGGTCGCGTTGCAGAAGCATTCCGCGACGCGAACACCATCATCGAAAAAGCGCTCGACCCGACCGTTCCCGCAATTCCAGACCTGCGCAAGTAGAAAGAGGAAACATCATGCTTCGGCAACTCACCAAGTACGGCGCGGGCCTGATCGCGCTGTACGTCATCGTCGCCAACGGCTCCCGGTTCGGATCCGTCATCAGCGCCGGCGCCCGCGGCGTCTCGGACGTCACCCGCACGCTCCAGGGGCGCTGACCCGTGGCCCGTACCGACGTCGCCGCGGCGGTGAACGCCCGCGTCTCGGCCATCGTGTCCTATGGGCTCGACCGGCGCGGCGCGGGCCTGTTCGCGGCCCTGACCGGCCGCACCAACGGCGAGCTCAACGGGTCCCGGCCCGTCGTGGACACCGCCCGCGACGGCGGCCGCACCTTCCACGGCACCACCGCGACCCCGCAGCGGTTCACCGGGATCGCCCCGCTCGGGATCGCCCGCCCGGTCGCCCCGACCAACGGCACCATGGCGGACGAGCTGTCGGCGTCCCCGCTCAACGATGGCGCGTTGCGCATCTTCGCCCAGCGGCTCGCGCGGGGCCGGCGATGAACGTCAAGGCGCTGTGGGCGAAGGTCCAGGACAACAAGTGGGTGCTCGGCGGGCTCGGCGCGGCCGCCGTCGTCGCGCTGGCGTGGTTCTCGCGTCGCTCTGCCACCACGCCCGCCGCCGACGACACCGGCGGCGCTGGCTACGGGCTGGCGGCGCCGGGTGCGACGTCCACCACGGGCGGCTACACCGCCTCGGCGGGCGGCGCCTACGACTCCAGCGCCAGCGACGTCTACAACGCGCTGCAGCCGGCCTTGGAGAACGTGGGCAAGCAGTATGACGAGCTGCGCGACCTGCTCAACAAGACGCCCGTGCCCGAGGCCGAACAGCCGCGCGAATCGCTCGGGTTCTTCCAGGTCCGCGGCACGCCCGGGATCTACGAAGTGTTCACCGACAACACCCGCCGCCACCTCGGCAAGACCGAAGCGCAAGAGCGCGGCATCTTGCACAACCCGGCCGCGGTGAACGCCTCGGACGCGAACGCCGATTGGTCCAAGTACCGGATCGTCCCGGACTGATGCCCGCCCTCGCCACACCCACCGAGCTCCAGGAGCCGCCCGCGCTCCCGGGGCTCGGTGCCGTGCGCCCGCACGTGCGCGAAGCCGCCACCCTGCTCGCCGGCCGGTTCGGGATCTCCACCGTGGGCGGGTGGCGCGCGCTCGCCCGCGACATGGGCGGGCACCCCGCCGGCCTGGCCGTGGACTTCATGTGCACGAAGGCACAGGGAGACGCGCTCTCGGCCTACGTGGCCGCCAACCACCAGGCGCTCGGCGTTGACTACCAGATCTGGTGGCAGCAGCTCTGGACGCCGCGGCGCGGCTGGTCCGCGATGGCCGATCGCGGATCCCCGACACAGAACCACCTCGACCACGTACACGTGCAGTGGAAGTCCGGCGCCGTGCTCGCCCTCGACGGGCTCACGGACGGCACCGGCAGCGGGAAGATCGGCACCGGCTCCGGCACGTCCGGCGGCGGCCTCGGTGGCGTCGGGGAGGCGCTCTCCGGGCTGAACCCGTTCTCCGGGTGGCAGGACGACGCCCAGGAGCTCGGGATCAAGGTCGTGGTAGTCGTGGCCGGCCTCGCCCTGGTCGTGCTCGGCCTCGTGCGGGGCGTGCGCTGATGGCCACGCTCACCACCGCCCAGGTATACGGGCTCGCCCGCCGGGCCGGCCTGGATGCTGCGGACGCCACCATCGCCACCGCGATCGCCGCGGGAGAGTCCGGCCTACGCACCGACGCCCGCGGCGACGTCGGGCTACAGACGTCGAAGTGGGGCCCGTCCATCGGGCTATGGCAGGTCCGCTCCCTCAACGCCGAACGCGGCACCGGTGGAGTGCGGGACGAGCTCGCACTCACCGACCCCGAGCACAACGCCCGATCCATGGTCTCCATCAGCGCCGGCGGGAGCACCTGGCGCCCATGGACCGTCTACACCTCCGGAGCCTGGCGCCAGCACCTGGCCGCCGCCGAAGCGGCCGCGGACGGCTCCGAGAGCGGCGAGACCGACTGGCGCAAGGGCGGCGGCGCCGGCACCCAAGGGCTCGGCGGCAGCGCCGGCAGCGGCGGCAGCTCGGGCGGCAGCTCGGGCAGCGGCGGCGGCCTGCTCGACGGGCTGAACCCGTTCTCCGGGTGGCAGGACGACGCCCAGGCGCTCGGTATCAAGTTGGCCGTCGTCGGCGCCGGCGCGGTCCTCATCATCGTCGGCGCCTGGCGCGCCGTCTCCACCAGAAAGGCAAGCGAATGAAGGACACCATCAGCGACCGGATCGCCGCGACCCTGGCCGCCATCCCGCTCGAGCTCGAACGCGTCAAGTCCGAGCTCGCCACCGGGCTACAGGCCTTCGCCGGCAACACCGCACTCCAGGGCGCCCGGGTACTGCCCGTGGGCCCGACCGGGCGGCCGCTCGCGTGGGCCGGCCCCGGGCGCCTGGTCGGCTGGTCCGTGCGCGCCGGCGAGGCCGCCGCGGCGCTCACCCTGCGCGACTCCCGGCAGGCCGGCGAGGGTGACGTCGTGGCCGTCCTGGACGTGCCCGCCGGCGAGTCCGCCACGGTGTGGCTCGGCCCCGGTGGCGTCTCGATCACCGAGGGCCTGTACGTGGAGACCGCCGGCGACGTCACCGCCGGCGCCGTGTGGCTCGGAGCGGTCGACTGATGCTCGACTCGCTCCCCGGCCTGATCGCCAACGCCGGCGCGCTCGTCGTTCTCGCCCTGGCCCTGCTGCGCATCGCTGTGACTCTTCGCCGCGACACCGCGGAAGAGCTCACGAGGCGGGTCGGCGCACTGGAGACCGAGTACCGCTACGCCGTCGCCCGGATCTACCAGCTCGAAACCACCATGCGCGAGGCCGGCATGACCGTCCCGCCGTGGCCCGCCCGCACACAGGAGGCAACCCCATGAAGAACGTCACCCCCTACGCCTACGCTCTCGCCGCGCTCTGCGTCGTCACCATCGGCGTGCTCGGCGGACTCAGCCAGCCGATCCCCGACGTGCTCGGCCTGGTCGCCACGGGCGCCATCGGCGTCGGCGCCGGCTCCAGCCTGCCCAACGCGGCCGCCCGCGCGATCGCCCCAGCCCCGGAGCCGGCGTCGGTGGTCCCGCACGTGCGCGAGCTCGTGCCCGACCCGACGCCGGCGACGGGGGAGACCACGCCGCAGTCCCCGCGCCTGCCCGGCGGTTCCGAGTGAGGCCGTTCATCGGTGACGGCGGGTGGCCCTGACCGCCGGCCTGGTCCTGGTCGTGGCCGGCGCGTGGCTGCTCAAGGACGCCTACGAGCGCCGCGGCCGCTCGCGTCCGTTCCTGATGCGGCTGGTGCCCGGGGCGTGAGCCTGATCCTGCCGGAGTCGCGGGCCGGCACCGCCCGCGGCTGGACACTGGCCGACTTCCGCACCGTGCAGGGCCGCACCACGCCCGCGGTCGGCGGCGCGTGCGAGCTGCGGCTGCCCGAGGTGGAGCAGGACGAGCTGTGGCTGATCGATCACATGGTGGCCGCCTGCGACTCCACCACGCCGACGTCGGTGCGCCTGTACGAGTCGTCCGTTGACCCGCTCGCGCTGCTCGACGGCAGCTCGGCCGGGAACTTCGACGTCGCGGACTGGCCCGCCGGCTTGCAGGTGCGCTCCACTCAATTCCTGATCGCTCGGTGGGATAGCGCCAGCGACGGCGCCCGCGGCACCCTCACTGTGCAACTGCGCTCTCTGAGGCGGTGAACAATGGGATTCCGAAACCCCATCACCACGGTGACTGCGCAGAATGCAACCGGAACAATGACGTTCGGCGCTGATCAGTGGGACGAAACAACACCCGGGATTGTCTTTACTACCGTTGAAGGTGGCGAGGAAAGTCCGGCCGGCCTCGCCTACGGCATGGATAACCGCATTGCGGGCGGGCAGTGGGGGCCGGGCATTCTCGGCCTGGCCCTCGTCGGTCCGAGCGGCGACACGGCACAGGAGCGCACCTACGTGATGATCACGAAGAATGGCCGTCTCAGCGTCCGCGCGCTTTCCTACACCGATAACGATGACCCGGTGCCGGTCAATCACGGGATGCCGGCCACGTTGAGCGTCGGTGGCGGCAACGTGGGCATGGATCCCGGCGGACTCGGGGCGCCCACGTTGCGGGCAGACTCCACCGTGGCGGCAGACGGCACCCTCACCGCCGGCTCGGTCACGGCCGGTCGGGCCGACTGGCAACCAGCCGCGCTCACTCACCACGGCTTCTACCACACCACCGCCACCATCAACGGAGTGCCGCCCGCGTGGTACCTCGGAGACTCCGATGGGGCGCGCATCGTGGCCGCGGTCGGCGGGGCGCACCAGCTGACGATCACCGCGCCCGGCGGCGCCACCGTGGACGGCGACTTGGAGGTGACCGGCTCCACCACGCTCGCCGGCCTGGAGCTCGCCGGCGGGCTCGACGTCGCCGGGGCGCTAACACTGCCCGGGGTGACCCTGATGGGGGACGCCGGCACCGACGTCCTCGACATCGCCGCGCTCGGCGGGGTGACCGTCAACGGTGCCCCGATCGCCGGCGCGAGCACACCGCTGGTCTACTTCGAGGCGACGTCCGCAACCGGCGTCAAGGGCACATGGGTGCTGCCCCAGTCGTCCTTCGTCACGGTGCCCAAGGCGCTGGTCACCGTTGATCAGGGCGGCGGTGTCTGGGACCCGATCGCCAACACCTACGCTGTGCCGGTCGCCGGCATCTATCTGGTCACCGCCTCGGTGAGGCTCTGGGACGACACAACCGCCGGCGTCGCCCGCTCGACCGGGCACGGCGCCGATATCGCCAACGTCGATACCGCCGCCGGCTTCGCCTGGCGCAAGATGCAGGCCACCACGGGCGCCGATCGCCGCGACGTCTTCCAGTTCACCCGGGTGATGCACTGCAACGCCGGTGACCCGCTGCGCCAGTTCATCTACTCCGACGCCCGCACGTTCGACGTCCAGGCGTCCGCGCTGTCGGTGCTACTACTCCGGGAGGACTCGTGATCGTTTCACCTGCGGCGGGCTCGACATCGCCGCTCAGCAAGGCCGGCCTGGCCGTCAAGGGCTACGGGCAGCGGGCCCCGATCAAGACCAGCAACGGGAAGTGGACCGGCCAGTTCCACGCCGGCGTGGACATCACCGCGCCCGAGGGTGACCTGCTCGTGGCGGCCGTTTCCGGGACCGTCGTGGCCACCGGGTGGGCCGGCTCCGGGCTCGCCGTGGGCCGCTCCGGCATGTTCGTGCTGATCCGCTCCGGCGCCTACGACATCTACACCGGGCACATGTCCTACATCGGCGTCCGAGCAGGCCAGCACGTGGTAGCCGGCCAACCGTCCGGCGCAGTTGGCTCCACCGGCAACGTCACGGGCCCGCACGTGCACGTTGAGGTCCGCTACGCCGGCACCACCACCACCCTCGACCCGATCGTGTGGTTCGCCGCACGGGGCGTCACCCTCGGCGCCGACAGTCCCAACCCATCACCAACAGCAGAGGATCCCGACATGGCATTCACCGACGCCCAGGCCAAGCAGCTCGCCACCCTCGACGCCAACGTCAAGTTGCTCATGGAGTGGATGCAGACCAGCGCCGGCCCGACCTACCTGTGGCAGATCCGGCAGGACACCGCGAGGCTGCTCGGCCGCGACCCGGGCGCCGCCACCGATCCGGCGGCCCTCGCGGCCGACATCGTGGCGGCGATGGGCAAGGACATGGCCAAGCAGGTCGTGCAGGAGCTCGGGCGCGAGCTCACGACGTAGAACGGGCACAGAGCGGCCCCGGCGCCATGGTGGGACTCACCAGGTGCCGGGGCCGCTTTCGTGCGCTCAGACGGGCAGCGGGGCCATCCGATAGAGCTGATTCTCGGCGGTGACCCACAACAGGAACCAGTGCGGGCCGCGGCCCCACGTCTCATGACACTCAGCGTGGAACCGATCGGCCGGGTAACCGATCGTCTTGGCGATCCGTCCCGGTCGTCGGGGTTCGGCAACTGGAACACCGCCACCAGGTCACTCTGCGCGAGCACGAGCGGGGAGACGTTCACCGCGGGGGGCCCGTCGAAGAACGCCGTCGTGCGGTAGTGCCGGTTCTGCATCAGCAACCGGCGCATGTGCGGGCCGATCTTCGCCGCGGTGGGCCATGAACTCGCCCACCTCGCCCGCCCACACCCGCCGCCGGCCGGTCCTGCGGGTACAGACCCAGCCTACCGCCCGGTCCAGGTCGTCCACGTAGGTGTCTGACCCGGGATCGGCCCGGTAGTGCAGGTTCCGGGTGACGCGGCGCCCGTTGCGCGCCGGCGCGGCCGGGAACGCGTCCGGCACCGGGCCCGTGAGCTGCTCGGCGTCGTCGCCCGGCTCGGCGTTGCCGTTGACATCGATCGCGACCTTGTCGAACGGGTAGGACTGGTAGAGCCGGCGGTTGAACACCGACTTCCCCGACCCCTTGCGACCCCACGCGCTCACGATCATCGGCCGGGACGGGTCCAGGTCGCCCAGCGGCATGCCCTGGTCCTGCTCGTGCGCGCTGGACGTCACCACGCCGTGGGGCTCGTGCTCGAGGTAACGCCGGCGTCCAGGTCGTCGAGCTGCTCGCCGTCGTCGGTGGGCACGGTCGCCGCGGCGGCCGCCCGCTCAGCCTTCGCCTGGCGGTTGCTGCGCCACTTCACGAGCTGCTTGCCGAGGTACATGACCAGGCCGACGCCGGCCGCGATCGCGTCCACGACATCGGGGTTCGCCGCTGAGGTGATCATCGACCGGCGGGCGGCGATGTTGCCCAGCGGGTCACCGATCGCCTTCGCGTCGTCGTCGTCGGTGAGCCAGATCCCGGAGTCCCGGTCCACGTCGTCACGGGCGGCCACCTCGTGCACCACGACGCCGGCCCCGAGTACGCCGTCACGGGCGGCCTTCTTGATGATCGCCTTGGGTGCGACCGGCTTACCGGATGATCCCGCCGAGGAAGTCGGGGATGGGCCGGGGTCCGCGACGTCGCCGCTGGCGCTCCACGGGTCGCCGGCGTCGGAAGGTGACGGGGCCGCCGTCTCTGCCATCGTCGCCGGGTCCGGCTCCCGGAACAGCAGGGCTCGGGCTCGGGATCGCCCGCGGGCTGCTCGGGCTCGGGTCCTGGAGCTGGCTGCTGCTGCTGTCGTCGCTGCTTGGGTTGCGTGCCATAGTCGGTCACCTCTCGGACGGTGTAGGGGTCGGCGTCGGCGGCCGCCGGCTTGGCGGTCACGACGTCACCGGGCGGGGGAGTGTCGGCCGGGATGCGCCGGCCCTTGACCGGCAGACCACACCCCTCGACGGCACACACCAGCTCGGCGGTGAGCCGGCCGGGGTCGGACTGACCCTCGGTCGTGTGCCCGTCGCGACACGTGCCACGGACTCTGACAGTTTTCTTCGATCGGGTGCTCACGGTTGTGTAATCTGCCATCGGGGCTGGGTGTTCATGGAAGTGAACAGCGCCGTTCACGCGGGTGAACGTGTCACCCGAGATTGGCTAGATTCCGTGGCTACCGCAGTGCTCACCGACATGAAAACCCGCCTCTCGACCGCCGGCGCGGCGGTCACCAGCGCCAAGGACTCCTACGACGCCAAACGGGAGCAACGGGACCGGCTCATCTGCGAAGCCGTCGACGGCGGCATGTCCCAGCGGGGCGCCGCGGCCGCGGCCGGCGTCTCCATCGCCCGGGTGTCCGCGATCCTGCTCGCGAGCTACGGCGACTAGCTCGCGATCGCGAGCACGGTCCGGCGCAACGCGTCCGGTTGCACCAGCACGTAGCGCTGCGTCGTGGACGGTGAGGCGTGCCCTAGGAGCTGCTGGACGCTGAGTAGGTCCCGCTCAACGGCGTGGGCCCGGGTGGCGAACCGGTGCCGGAGCGTGTGCGTGCTGACGCCATCGGGCAGCAGGTCCGAGACCCGCTTGGCGAGGTAGTGCGCGGACAGGTGCCCATCGATCCGGCCCGGGAATGCGAACCCGCCGCCGGCCTCGCACGCTCGCCGGATCGCGCCGGCGGAGGGAGTCCGACAACGGGACGTCCCTCTCGCGGTCGCCCTTGCCGTGTACCACGAGCGTCCAACCGATCAGGTCGTCCACCAGGTCCCGGGCGTGCACGAGCACCATCTCCCCGCGGCGGAGGCCGGCCTCGGCCCCGAGCCGCAGCGCCAGGTGCTCGCGGGGCTGTGCCCGGGCAAGGGCGGCGGTCAGGGCGCGCTCCGGCGTTGGCGCGGCCGCGGCTGCCCGGGCTTGACCGCCTGCAGGGCCCGGGTCGGGTCGGTGTCGGTGTGGCCGGCCTCGATCGCCCATCGGTAGAACTGGGTGAAGCTCGACCGGTGCGAGCGGCGCGTCTCGGCCGCCCACGTCTGACCGCCGGTCCACGCCACGAGCTGCGCTCCGGTGACCTGCCAGGGCCCGCGGGGCCGCATCACCGCGGCGAGCCGGTCCAGGTGGTAGCGGCGAAGCGCGATCGTCTGCTCAGACCGTCCAGCCGACCGGAGAGCCAACACGAAACCCGCTACCGCCACTGCCCACGTCATTGTCACGCCAGTGCCTATCGGGCGATTCCGGGCACCTGAAAGCCGGCACCCGACGTGACGCCGGACACATGCAGGCCATCACGAGCTGCCGTCGCGTCGGCACCGAACGCCACCGACCCGCACGTGCACCGCGCCGCCCACTCGCCGGCGAGCTCGGCCACGGTCACCCGGTGCACACCGGTCCCCGGAGCGCCGGACCACGCCGCGAGGCCGGCCTGTGACGAGTGCCCGCTCACCGGATCGCCTTCGGCTCAGGGTTGGAGTCCAGTCCAGCCCCACGGTCCAGCCCCACGATCCGGGCGCGGCTGATGATGTCGGAGACGTTGAACAGAACGTCGGCGTCCCA
Source organism: Occultella kanbiaonis (assembly GCF_009708215.1). NCBI lineage: Bacteria > Bacillati > Actinomycetota > Actinomycetes > Micrococcales > Ruaniaceae > Occultella > Occultella kanbiaonis. The sequence continues at coordinate 1,720,764 of NZ_CP046175.1, forward strand.
GCCCTTCAACCACGCGACGATCCGCAGTTGATCCGCGGTCAACGGCACACCTTCGAGCGCGTGGTCAAGCGCGTCCTGGCCGGCGGCGCTCATGCCGGCACCGCCGTGTCGGTAGCGCGGTTGCCGCGCCGGCGCTCCCGCTCGGCGTCCAGGTCTACGACGGCTCTGACCTGCGCATCCTCTGAATCACTGGGTTCTGGGTTCGAGTCCCAGGGGGTGTACTCCACATGATCCCCGTCCGGTCCAACCGGGCGGGGATCATCTGTCTCTCCGAGCAGGAAGCCTCCGCCCACATTGAGGTGGCGCGCGGCGGCGACGACATCGCCGGCTGACCACGCAACCTGACCACGGAGCTTGCGCCCGACTACGGACGCGGACACTCCGAGCACCGGGGCCATCTCTCGCGCCGTGATGCGCTTCAGGAACATGACCTGGTGAGCGCGTTGACCGATCGCCTCGTCGAGCGATCGCGGTTCCGTAATTCCCGTCAATAGCGTCATACGCGTCACGGTAGCACCGTACGCGACACGCCACTAGTAGTTCGTATGTTGACGTGAGTGACGCGAGGCGTCACCCTGTGACGCATGGCGAACGATGATGACTCGACATGGCTAACAACGACGCAAGCCGTCACTTTGCTGCCGGCTGTCACCCCTCGCACTTTGCAGCGATGGGCACAGAAGGGCTCGGTCCAGGTCCAGGTACTGGCAAGCGGTCGCTACCGCTTCCGCCGCTCGGACGTTGAGAAGCTCGCTCGGGAGCGTCAGTCGTGAGCGGGCCGACGCTCGTGCACCTGCTGCGCCTGGAGGCGGAGCGGCGCCGGGTGATCGACCGCATGGTGGCGGACCTGGCGCGGCTGACTGGCACGCCTGAGGCGGTCGTCCGGCTCAAGTACGCGCTGACGCCGGCGGAGCTGGCGGAGCTCGACGCGGAGCTCGTCGCGTGAGCCGGGCGCTGCGGGCGATGGCCCGCGCCGCCGTGCTCTGCGTGCTCGCGTCGGTGCCGCTGGCGGCCACGCTGCTCGCCGGGTGGTGGGCCGCGTGAGGGTCACCGAACCGATGCTCCCCGGGATGGCAGCGGTGCCCGGCTACAAGCGGCCGGCCGCGCGGACCCCGAAGCCGAAGCCGGCCCCGCGGGCACCATGGGCAAAGAAACTCCAGGCGAAGAACCCAACCGTCTGCGACGTGTGCGCGGCGTCGGTCCTGGCGAAGCTCGGCGCCGGCGAGCGGACCTACGCACCGCGCCGGGCCGCGTTCGTCGTCTCGGACGGCAAGGGTCCCGGCCAGCCGCTGTGTGCTGAGCACGCCGCGGACCGCAAGCGCCGGTTGGGGCTCAAGTGAGCGGGCGCTGGGGCCGGCTCGCGGTCGTCGTCGTCGGCTCGGCCGTGCTCGGCGCGGCGCTCGGCGTGTGGCAGGCGTGGGCGGGCACTCCGGTGCCGTTCGTGCCTGAGCCGGAGCAGACCCGGTGAGCGGGTACGTGCCGTCACCGGGTGACCTGGTGACGCGGGGGAGCGGCCTGGCGTTCTACGTCGTGGTCAAGGTGCACCGGTCCACGGTCACGCTGCGCTCGACCAAGCGGAACTCCCGCTCTGGTGCTTTCGCGACGTACACGGCGACGCTCGGGGAGCTCTCCCTGGTGGAGCGTGGCTCGTGAGCGCGGCGGCGGACGGCGCGGCCGTGATCGTCGCGGAGCTGCTAGGCGACGGCGACGGGCACACCCGGGACCTGGCCCCGACGAGGCGCGGGAAGTTCGTGCCGTTCCGGCTGTTCTACGACGTGACGCCGGCGGGCGAGCTCGTGCCCGTCACGGTGCAGCCGGCCACGCTCAGGCGCCGCGCCTGGCCTGAGTTCGGGTGAGCGCTGCGGCCCTGGCGGCGCCGGCTACTAGGCCGGCGCCGCCCCGTGTGCGTCGGGCGAACCGTCGCACGGAGCGAACCTCGACGTTCCACCTGATGCGGGGCGTTGCCGGGCGGCTCGACCCGCGCCCGGCGGATGACCGACTGGCTGGAAGCGGTGGAGGACGCCGCTACGACGCACTGCCGTGCCGATGGGCGCCGGACGGTGCTCGCGATCGCTGACGGGCTGCGTGAGCGCGCTCTGGGCGCGTCTGCGTGCATCACGTCCCGGCCGACGTGGGCGTTCCTGGCGGAGCGCGCCGGCGTCTCCCGCGCCCGGGTGGCGTACTGGCTCGGCCGGCTGCGCGCGTGGGGCTTGCTCGGGATCGTCGCCACGGGCCGCTCACGCGCCTACGCGGCGGCCGCGAAGGACGGCCGGGACGGCATCAACGAGGCCGCGGTGTACCTGCTCGCGGTGCCCCGCCGGCTCGCGCCTGTGGACGTAAACGAGACCCCTCCCCTGGTAAGGGTTGGGATGACCCCCGCACGCACGCGCGAGGCCGGGCTGGGAGGCTCCATCGGAGCCGCTGCGCGGCAGGAAAGCCCTATTGAAGCGCCGCGCGCCGCAAGGCTCGCCCCGGTAGGCGACCTCGCCAGCGCGGCGACCGGTCACCCGGGCGAGCAGCGGCGCCAGGGCGCGTGGCCGGGTGGGATGACGGCAAGACGCCGGGACGAGGCCATGGTGGCCGCGGAGCACCTGCGGCGCCGCTACCCGGTGTTGCGACGCGTGACGGCCAAGCACGTCCGATCGGTGATCCGGGAGTTCCTGCTGGCCGGGTGGACGCTCTCGGACCTGGCGCACGCGATCGACCAACGCCCGACCGGCCGGCAGCCGCACTCCGGCGCCAACGGTGTCGGCAACGTGGGCGCCTGGCTGACCAGCCGGCTCGCGTGGTGGCGAGACGACAACGGCACCGTGGTGGTGTCCCCGTCGCAACGGGTGGCCGCCGAACGGGTGGAGCTGCGGGCCCGAGCTCGGGCACGAGCTGAGGCGGAGGCGGCGGCGGCCGCGGCCCGGGTGCCGGCGACGTCGAACGCCGAGTACCTCGCGGCCCGGGCCGCGCTGCGAGCCAAGGCCTCGCTGTCGAATACACCCCTGTGAAACCTCGGCGTGTCGTGGACTTCCGAACCTAGGTCCCGCGACAGTGCGCCTGTTAGCCGCTTCCGGTGGGGCCGGGTGTGGCGAGGATCGGCCCGGCCCCACCGACGCCCGATCCTCACCGCACCCGGCCGCACCGGCCGCGCTGGCTCGCCACCGTGCACCTACCTAGGAGACACCATGAAGAAGCTTCTCTACACGGCCGGGATCGCCCTCGTCGTGGTCCTGGCCGTCGACGCCGCGAAGGGTGGCGGGATCAAGCTCCCGTCCATCCCGGGGCTCAAGGGCTGACCCACCGATGAAGCCGCTCAGTTTCTGGCTCGCCGTGGGCGGCGTGTCCATCCTCGCCCCGGTGGTGTTCAACATCGCCGCGGACCGGCTCGGGGACCACGTTCCCGGGCTTCGCACCCTGAACGACTACCTCACCCGCCGCAACGGCTGAAAGGCATCAACCAACATGGCAACCATCGCCACCCCGACCGCCGCCGCGCCGCAGCGGTACATGCAGGGCATCGCCGTCCCGGCGTCGTCCGTGCGACCCCCGGAGTTCTTCGCCCGCACCCGCCGGCACATCAGCCTGGAGCGGTCGTTCACCTACGACGGCTCCGAGACGCAGACCGTCGTTGAGCTGCGCAAGTCCGACATCCTCGCCGGGATCGATGTCCGGTTCACCGGCTCGGTCACCGTGGCCCCGGGCACCGGCACCGTGGCGTCCACCGCCCGCTGGCCCTACGACCTGCTGCGCGCGCTGCGGTTCACCGCCAACGGCGCGTCCAACATCATCAACGTGTCCGGCCTGAAGCTGAAGGTCCGCGACATCATGAAGCGCTCGGACCTCACCGACCGCGGCGTGTCCCAGACCTTCGGCGGCTCCGCCAAGTCCAACGGCACGCTCGCGATCGCGTCCGAGGCGTGGGGCGTCGGCGCGAACAGCTCCGGCCTGGCCGCCGGGACCTACGACGTGGAGCTCGTGTGGCACGTCCCGGTCGCGGAGGACGAGCAGGACCTGGCCGGCGCGATCTTCCTCGCCACCTCGAGCTCGGACCTGACCCTCACCCTGGACTACGCCCAGAAGGCGGACCTGTTCGCCATCACCGGTGACGCCGCGGTGGACATCGACGGCACCTTCCAGGTGTCGTCCACCAAGTACTCCATCCCGATCGGGCAGGACGGGCAGATCGTCGTTCCCGACCTGTCGGTGTTCCACTCGCTGATCCAGTCCCGCTACGCCAACGGCGTGCAGGCCGGCGAGAACGAGCTCCGCCTCATCGGGCAGGGCGCGGGCAAGTCGCTGCTGCGGATCTTCTTCCAGGTCTACAACGGCACCCCGGCCGCGCCGCTGGCGATGAACGCCGCGAACTTCGGCCGGCAGGCCTGGCGCTACGCCAACAACGAGACGCCCGACGCGTTCCACGACGGGACGCACATGCGGGTGGACTCCGAGCGTCGGTACAACTCCGACATCGGCGCGCTGTGGGGCTTCGGCTGCCACGACTTCGCCCACGAGAACGCGTTCCGTGACGTCGTGGACATGGGCACCACCTCCGAGCTGCGCCTGGTCACCACGATCAACTCCGACGTGGCCCTGACCTCCCCGGCGGTGGAGATCGTCCAGGAGACCGTGTTCCTGGCCGGGCAGGCGGTCTGACCCATGACCACCAGCCCTCTGGCTACCACGTGGGCCCCGGCCGGCGTGGACGCCAAGTACGCGCTCCACGGCGGCGGACCCGTCAGCTCGGCACCCACCGAGCTGAACACGGTCGCGTCGCCGGCGGAGGGTGCCAACGCCGAGGGGACCTGGACGGCGCGTAACCCGCTCGTCTGGTTCGGCGCCATCGCGGCCGTCACGTTCGGCCTGATGGCGTTCTCGACGTCGGTACGGGTGGGCGGCACCACGGCAACCCTCGCGCTCGGAAACGCGAAGGGCTGACCCGTGGCCATCCCAGCCGCCGCGGCCGCGGGCGGCACTGTCGCCCGCGGCGCGGGTGCCGCTGCTACCCGTCAGGCAGCCGGCACCCGCACCGCGGCGGCCGGCCGCGCGTCCTCGGGCCGGGCACCAGCCACCACGGCTGGCACGCGGGCCGGCGGCGCGCCGCCGGCGTCCGCGCCCGCGCCCGAGCCGCCGGCCAAGCCGTCCCGCCTACCCGGGCCCGCCGGCAAGTCCGCCACGAAGGCGAAGGCCACGCGGCGGCGGGTCACCCGCCCGCTGCGCGGCGCCGCCCGAGCCGGCGGAAACGTCCTGCTCGGCACGCTGGCCTACGTCCTCGCACTCACCTACATGCGCGGCGGGGCGCCGGCCGTCAAGCAGCTCCTGGCCGCAAAGTTCCTCAACAGAACACCGCTCGATATTCAGGGCACCGGATCAGAAAGGATCGGCTGAAATGAATAGCGGCGGAATCGTCCTGGTCGTCTTTGGCATTTGGGTGCTCACCCAGGTCCTGGCCGGCGACATGCTCGGCCGGCTCAACGTCGTCGGCGGTGACGAATAGTGCGCGGGCTCCTGTCAACACTGTTCGTCACCTGGCTCGGCCTCATCGCATTGCAAACCCTGTCCGGCTCGGGCGCATCCGGTCGCGTTGCAGAAGCATTCCGCGACGCGAACACCATCATCGAAAAAGCGCTCGACCCGACCGTTCCCGCAATTCCAGACCTGCGCAAGTAGAAAGAGGAAACATCATGCTTCGGCAACTCACCAAGTACGGCGCGGGCCTGATCGCGCTGTACGTCATCGTCGCCAACGGCTCCCGGTTCGGATCCGTCATCAGCGCCGGCGCCCGCGGCGTCTCGGACGTCACCCGCACGCTCCAGGGGCGCTGACCCGTGGCCCGTACCGACGTCGCCGCGGCGGTGAACGCCCGCGTCTCGGCCATCGTGTCCTATGGGCTCGACCGGCGCGGCGCGGGCCTGTTCGCGGCCCTGACCGGCCGCACCAACGGCGAGCTCAACGGGTCCCGGCCCGTCGTGGACACCGCCCGCGACGGCGGCCGCACCTTCCACGGCACCACCGCGACCCCGCAGCGGTTCACCGGGATCGCCCCGCTCGGGATCGCCCGCCCGGTCGCCCCGACCAACGGCACCATGGCGGACGAGCTGTCGGCGTCCCCGCTCAACGATGGCGCGTTGCGCATCTTCGCCCAGCGGCTCGCGCGGGGCCGGCGATGAACGTCAAGGCGCTGTGGGCGAAGGTCCAGGACAACAAGTGGGTGCTCGGCGGGCTCGGCGCGGCCGCCGTCGTCGCGCTGGCGTGGTTCTCGCGTCGCTCTGCCACCACGCCCGCCGCCGACGACACCGGCGGCGCTGGCTACGGGCTGGCGGCGCCGGGTGCGACGTCCACCACGGGCGGCTACACCGCCTCGGCGGGCGGCGCCTACGACTCCAGCGCCAGCGACGTCTACAACGCGCTGCAGCCGGCCTTGGAGAACGTGGGCAAGCAGTATGACGAGCTGCGCGACCTGCTCAACAAGACGCCCGTGCCCGAGGCCGAACAGCCGCGCGAATCGCTCGGGTTCTTCCAGGTCCGCGGCACGCCCGGGATCTACGAAGTGTTCACCGACAACACCCGCCGCCACCTCGGCAAGACCGAAGCGCAAGAGCGCGGCATCTTGCACAACCCGGCCGCGGTGAACGCCTCGGACGCGAACGCCGATTGGTCCAAGTACCGGATCGTCCCGGACTGATGCCCGCCCTCGCCACACCCACCGAGCTCCAGGAGCCGCCCGCGCTCCCGGGGCTCGGCCGTGCGTGCGCCCGCACGTGCGCGAAGCCGCCACCCTGCTCGCCGGCCGGTTCGGGATCTCCACCGTGGGCGGGTGGCGCGCGCTCGCCCGCGACATGGGCGGGCACCCCGCCGGCCTGGCCGTGGACTTCATGTGCACGAAGGCACAGGGAGACGCGCTCTCGGCCTACGTGGCCGCCAACCACCAGGCGCTCGGCGTTGACTACCAGATCTGGTGGCAGCAGCTCTGGACGCCGCGGCGCGGCTGGTCCGCGATGGCCGATCGCGGATCCCCGACACAGAACCACCTCGACCACGTACACGTGCAGTGGAAGTCCGGCGCCGTGCTCGCCCTCGACGGGCTCACGGACGGCACCGGCAGCGGGAAGATCGGCACCGGCTCCGGCACGTCCGGCGGCGGCCTCGGTGGCGTCGGGGAGGCGCTCTCCGGGCTGAACCCGTTCTCCGGGTGGCAGGACGACGCCCAGGAGCTCGGGATCAAGGTCGTGGTAGTCGTGGCCGGCCTCGCCCTGGTCGTGCTCGGCCTCGTGCGGGGCGTGCGCTGATGGCCACGCTCACCACCGCCCAGGTATACGGGCTCGCCCGCCGGGCCGGCCTGGATGCTGCGGACGCCACCATCGCCACCGCGATCGCCGCGGGAGAGTCCGGCCTACGCACCGACGCCCGCGGCGACGTCGGGCTACAGACGTCGAAGTGGGGCCCGTCCATCGGGCTATGGCAGGTCCGCTCCCTCAACGCCGAACGCGGCACCGGTGGAGTGCGGGACGAGCTCGCACTCACCGACCCCGAGCACAACGCCCGATCCATGGTCTCCATCAGCGCCGGCGGGAGCACCTGGCGCCCATGGACCGTCTACACCTCCGGAGCCTGGCGCCAGCACCTGGCCGCCGCCGAAGCGGCCGCGGACGGCTCCGAGAGCGGCGAGACCGACTGGCGCAAGGGCGGCGGCGCCGGCACCCAAGGGCTCGGCGGCAGCGCCGGCAGCGGCGGCAGCTCGGGCGGCAGCTCGGGCAGCGGCGGCGGCCTGCTCGACGGGCTGAACCCGTTCTCCGGGTGGCAGGACGACGCCCAGGCGCTCGGTATCAAGTTGGCCGTCGTCGGCGCCGGCGCGGTCCTCATCATCGTCGGCGCCTGGCGCGCCGTCTCCACCAGAAAGGCAAGCGAATGAAGGACACCATCAGCGACCGGATCGCCGCGACCCTGGCCGCCATCCCGCTCGAGCTCGAACGCGTCAAGTCCGAGCTCGCCACCGGGCTACAGGCCTTCGCCGGCAACACCGCACTCCAGGGCGCCCGGGTACTGCCCGTGGGCCCGACCGGGCGGCCGCTCGCGTGGGCCGGCCCCGGGCGCCTGGTCGGCTGGTCCGTGCGCGCCGGCGAGGCCGCCGCGGCGCTCACCCTGCGCGACTCCCGGCAGGCCGGCGAGGGTGACGTCGTGGCCGTCCTGGACGTGCCCGCCGGCGAGTCCGCCACGGTGTGGCTCGGCCCCGGTGGCGTCTCGATCACCGAGGGCCTGTACGTGGAGACCGCCGGCGACGTCACCGCCGGCGCCGTGTGGCTCGGAGCGGTCGACTGATGCTCGACTCGCTCCCCGGCCTGATCGCCAACGCCGGCGCGCTCGTCGTTCTCGCCCTGGCCCTGCTGCGCATCGCTGTGACTCTTCGCCGCGACACCGCGGAAGAGCTCACGAGGCGGGTCGGCGCACTGGAGACCGAGTACCGCTACGCCGTCGCCCGGATCTACCAGCTCGAAACCACCATGCGCGAGGCCGGCATGACCGTCCCGCCGTGGCCCGCCCGCACACAGGAGGCAACCCCATGAAGAACGTCACCCCCTACGCCTACGCTCTCGCCGCGCTCTGCGTCGTCACCATCGGCGTGCTCGGCGGACTCAGCCAGCCGATCCCCGACGTGCTCGGCCTGGTCGCCACGGGCGCCATCGGCGTCGGCGCCGGCTCCAGCCTGCCCAACGCGGCCGCCCGCGCGATCGCCCCAGCCCCGGAGCCGGCGTCGGTGGTCCCGCACGTGCGCGAGCTCGTGCCCGACCCGACGCCGGCGACGGGGGAGACCACGCCGCAGTCCCCGCGCCTGCCCGGCGGTTCCGAGTGAGGCCGTTCATCGGTGACCGGCGGGTGGCCCTGACCGCCGGCCTGGTCCTGGTCGTGGCCGGCGCGTGGCTGCTCAAGGACGCCTACGAGCGCCGCGGCCGCTCGCGTCCGTTCCTGATGCGGCTGGTGCCCGGGGCGTGAGCCTGATCCTGCCGGAGTCGCGGGCCGGCACCGCCCGCGGCTGGACACTGGCCGACTTCCGCACCGTGCAGGGCCGCACCACGCCCGCGGTCGGCGGCGCGTGCGAGCTGCGGCTGCCCGAGGTGGAGCAGGACGAGCTGTGGCTGATCGATCACATGGTGGCCGCCTGCGACTCCACCACGCCGACGTCGGTGCGCCTGTACGAGTCGTCCGTTGACCCGCTCGCGCTGCTCGACGGCAGCTCGGCCGGGAACTTCGACGTCGCGGACTGGCCCGCCGGCTTGCAGGTGCGCTCCACTCAATTCCTGATCGCTCGGTGGGATAGCGCCAGCGACGGCGCCCGCGGCACCCTCACTGTGCAACTGCGCTCTCTGAGGCGGTGAACAATGGGATTCCGAAACCCCATCACCACGGTGACTGCGCAGAATGCAACCGGAACAATGACGTTCGGCGCTGATCAGTGGGACGAAACAACACCCGGGATTGTCTTTACTACCGTTGAAGGTGGCGAGGAAAGTCCGGCCGGCCTCGCCTACGGCATGGATAACCGCATTGCGGGCGGGCAGTGGGGGCCGGGCATTCTCGGCCTGGCCCTCGTCGGTCCGAGCGGCGACACGGCACAGGAGCGCACCTACGTGATGATCACGAAGAATGGCCGTCTCAGCGTCCGCGCGCTTTCCTACACCGATAACGATGACCCGGTGCCGGTCAATCACGGGATGCCGGCCACGTTGAGCGTCGGTGGCGGCAACGTGGGCATGGATCCCGGCGGACTCGGGGCGCCCACGTTGCGGGCAGACTCCACCGTGGCGGCAGACGGCACCCTCACCGCCGGCTCGGTCACGGCCGGTCGGGCCGACTGGCAACCAGCCGCGCTCACTCACCACGGCTTCTACCACACCACCGCCACCATCAACGGAGTGCCGCCCGCGTGGTACCTCGGAGACTCCGATGGGGCGCGCATCGTGGCCGCGGTCGGCGGGGCGCACCAGCTGACGATCACCGCGCCCGGCGGCGCCACCGTGGACGGCGACTTGGAGGTGACCGGCTCCACCACGCTCGCCGGCCTGGAGCTCGCCGGCGGGCTCGACGTCGCCGGGGCGCTAACACTGCCCGGGGTGACCCTGATGGGGGACGCCGGCACCGACGTCCTCGACATCGCCGCGCTCGGCGGGGTGACCGTCAACGGTGCCCCGATCGCCGGCGCGAGCACACCGCTGGTCTACTTCGAGGCGACGTCCGCAACCGGCGTCAAGGGCACATGGGTGCTGCCCCAGTCGTCCTTCGTCACGGTGCCCAAGGCGCTGGTCACCGTTGATCAGGGCGGCGGTGTCTGGGACCCGATCGCCAACACCTACGCTGTGCCGGTCGCCGGCATCTATCTGGTCACCGCCTCGGTGAGGCTCTGGGACGACACAACCGCCGGCGTCGCCCGCTCGACCGGGCACGGCGCCGATATCGCCAACGTCGATACCGCCGCCGGCTTCGCCTGGCGCAAGATGCAGGCCACCACGGGCGCCGATCGCCGCGACGTCTTCCAGTTCACCCGGGTGATGCACTGCAACGCCGGTGACCCGCTGCGCCAGTTCATCTACTCCGACGCCCGCACGTTCGACGTCCAGGCGTCCGCGCTGTCGGTGCTACTACTCCGGGAGGACTCGTGATCGTTTCACCTGCGGCGGGCTCGACATCGCCGCTCAGCAAGGCCGGCCTGGCCGTCAAGGGCTACGGGCAGCGGGCCCCGATCAAGACCAGCAACGGGAAGTGGACCGGCCAGTTCCACGCCGGCGTGGACATCACCGCGCCCGAGGGTGACCTGCTCGTGGCGGCCGTTTCCGGGACCGTCGTGGCCACCGGGTGGGCCGGCTCCGGGCTCGCCGTGGGCCGCTCCGGCATGTTCGTGCTGATCCGCTCCGGCGCCTACGACATCTACACCGGGCACATGTCCTACATCGGCGTCCGAGCAGGCCAGCACGTGGTAGCCGGCCAACCGTCCGGCGCAGTTGGCTCCACCGGCAACGTCACGGGCCCGCACGTGCACGTTGAGGTCCGCTACGCCGGCACCACCACCACCCTCGACCCGATCGTGTGGTTCGCCGCACGGGGCGTCACCCTCGGCGCCGACAGTCCCAACCCATCACCAACAGCAGAGGATCCCGACATGGCATTCACCGACGCCCAGGCCAAGCAGCTCGCCACCCTCGACGCCAACGTCAAGTTGCTCATGGAGTGGATGCAGACCAGCGCCGGCCCGACCTACCTGTGGCAGATCCGGCAGGACACCGCGAGGCTGCTCGGCCGCGACCCGGGCGCCGCCACCGATCCGGCGGCCCTCGCGGCCGACATCGTGGCGGCGATGGGCAAGGACATGGCCAAGCAGGTCGTGCAGGAGCTCGGGCGCGAGCTCACGACGTAGAACGGGCACAGAGCGGCCCCGGCGCCATGGTGGGACTCACCAGGTGCCGGGGCCGCTTTCGTGCGCTCAGACGGGCAGCGGGGCCATCCGATAGAGCTGATTCTCGGCGGTGACCCACAACAGGAACCAGTGCGGGCCGCGGCCCCACGTCTCATGACACTCAGCGTGGAACCGATCGGCCGGGTAACCGATCGTCTTGGCGATCCGCTCCCGGTCGTCGGGGTTCGGCAACTGGAACACCGCCACCAGGTCACTCTGCGCGAGCACGAGCGGGGAGACGTTCACCGGGCGGGGCCCGTCGAAGAACGCCGTCGTGCGGTAGTGCCGGTTCTGCATCAGCAACCGGCGCATGTGCGGGCCGATCTTCGCCGCGGTGGGCATGAACTCGCCCACCTCGCCCGCCCACACCGCCGCCGGCCGGTCCTGCGGGTACAGACCCAGCCCTACCGCCCGGTCCAGGTCGTCCACGTAGGTGTCTGACCCGGGATCGGCCCGGTAGTGCAGGTTCCGGGTGACGCGGCGCCCGTTGCGCGCCGGCGCGGCCGGGAACGCGTCCGGCACCGGGCCCGTGAGCTGCTCGGCGTCGTCGCCCGGCTCGGCGTTGCCGTTGACATCGATCGCGACCTTGTCGAACGGGTAGGACTGGTAGAGCCGGCGGTTGAACACCGACTTCCCCGACCCCTTGCGACCCCACGCGCTCACGATCATCGGCCGGGACGGGTCCAGGTCGCCCAGCGGCATGCCCTGGTCCTGCTCGTGCGCGCTGGACGTCACCACGCCGTGGGGCTCGTGCTCGAGGTAACGCCGGCGTCCAGGTCGTCGAGCTGCTCGCCGTCGTCGGTGGGCACGGTCGCCGCGGCGGCCGCCCGCTCAGCCTTCGCCTGGCGGTTGCTGCGCCACTTCACGAGCTGCTTGCCGAGGTACATGACCAGGCCGACGCCGGCCGCGATCGCGTCCACGACATCGGGGTTCGCCGCTGAGGTGATCATCGACCGGCGGGCGGCGATGTTGCCCAGCGGGTCACCGATCGCCTTCGCGTCGTCGTCGTCGGTGAGCCAGATCCCGGAGTCCCGGTCCACGTCGTCACGGGCGGCCACCTCGTGCACCACGACGCCGGCCCCGAGTACGCCGTCACGGGCGGCCTTCTTGATGATCGCCTTGGGTGCGACCGGCTTACCGGATGATCCCGCCGAGGAAGTCGGGGATGGGCCGGGGTCCGCGACGTCGCCGCTGGCGCTCCACGGGTCGCCGGCGTCGGAAGGTGACGGGGCCGCCGTCTCTGCCATCGTCGCCGGGTCCGGCTCCCGGAACAGCAGCGGGCTCGGGCTCGGGATCGCCCGCGGGCTGCTCGGGCTCGGGTCCTGGAGCTGGCTGCTGCTGCTGTCGTCGCTGCTTGGGTTGCGTGCCATAGTCGGTCACCTCTCGGACGGTGTAGGGGTCGGCGTCGGCGGCCGCCGGCTTGGCGGTCACGACGTCACCGGGCGGGGGAGTGTCGGCCGGGATGCGCCGGCCCTTGACCGGCAGACCACACCCCTCGACGGCACACACCAGCTCGGCGGTGAGCCGGCCGGGGTCGGACTGACCCTCGGTCGTGTGCCCGTCGCGACACGTGCCACGGACTCTGACAGTTTTCTTCGATCGGGTGCTCACGGTTGTGTAATCTGCCATCGGGGCTGGGTGTTCATGGAAGTGAACAGCGCCGTTCACGCGGGTGAACGTGTCACCCGAGATTGGCTAGATTCCGTGGCTACCGCAGTGCTCACCGACATGAAAACCCGCCTCTCGACCGCCGGCGCGGCGGTCACCAGCGCCAAGGACTCCTACGACGCCAAACGGGAGCAACGGGACCGGCTCATCTGCGAAGCCGTCGACGGCGGCATGTCCCAGCGGGGCGCCGCGGCCGCGGCCGGCGTCTCCATCGCCCGGGTGTCCGCGATCCTGCTCGCGAGCTACGGCGACTAGCTCGCGATCGCGAGCACGGTCCGGCGCAACGCGTCCGGTTGCACCAGCACGTAGCGCTGCGTCGTGGACGGTGAGGCGTGCCCTAGGAGCTGCTGGACGCTGAGTAGGTCCCGCTCAACGGCGTGGGCCCGGGTGGCGAACCGGTGCCGGAGCGTGTGCGTGCTGACGCCATCGGGCAGCAGGTCCGAGACCCGCTTGGCGAGGTAGTGCGCGGACAGGTGCCCATCGATCCGGCCCGGGAATGCGAACCCGCCGCCGGCCTCGCACGCTCGCCGGATCGCGCCGGCGAGGGAGTCCGACAACGGGACGTCCCTCTCGCGGTCGCCCTTGCCGTGTACCACGAGCGTCCAACCGATCAGGTCGTCCACCAGGTCCCGGGCGTGCACGAGCACCATCTCCCCGCGGCGGAGGCCGGCCTCGGCCCCGAGCCGCAGCGCCAGGTGCTCGCGGGGCTGTGCCCGGGCAAGGGCGGCGGTCAGGGCGCGCTCCGGCGTTGGGCGCGGCCGCGGCTGCCCGGGCTTGACCGCCTGCAGGGCCCGGGTCGGGTCGGTGTCGGTGTGGCCGGCCTCGATCGCCCATCGGTAGAACTGGGTGAAGCTCGACCGGTGCGAGCGGCGCGTCTCGGCCGCCCACGTCTGACCGCCGGTCCACGCCACGAGCTGCGCTCCGGTGACCTGCCAGGGCCCGCGGGGCCGCATCACCGCGGCGAGCCGGTCCAGGTGGTAGCGGCGAAGCGCGATCGTCTGCTCAGACCGTCCAGCCGACCGGAGAGCCAACACGAAACCCGCTACCGCCACTGCCCACGTCATTGTCACGCCAGTGCCTATCGGGCGATTCCGGGCACCTGAAAGCCGGCACCCGACGTGACGCCGGACACATGCAGGCCATCACGAGCTGCCGTCGCGTCGGCACCGAACGCCACCGACCCGCACGTGCACCGCGCCGCCCACTCGCCGGCGAGCTCGGCCACGGTCACCCGGTGCACACCGGTCCCCGGAGCGCCGGACCACGCCGCGAGGCCGGCCTGTGACGAGTGCCCGCTCACCGGATCGCCTTCGGCTCAGGGTTGGAGTCCAGTCCAGCCCCACGGTCCAGCCCCACGATCCGGGCGCGGCTGATGATGTCGGAGACGTTGAACAGAACGTCGGCGTCCCAGCCCTTCAACCACGCGACGATCCGCAGTTGATCCGCGGTCAACGGCACACCTTCGAGCGCGTGGTCAAGCGCGTCCTGGCCGGCGGCGCTCATGCCGGCACCGCCGTGTCGGTAGCGCGGTTGCCGCGCCGGCGCTCCCGCTCGGCGTCCAGGTCTACGACGGCTCTGACCTGCGCATCCTCTGAATCACTGGGTTCTGGGTTCGAGTCCCAGGGGGTGTACCACGAGAGGGCCTCTGACCAGCGTAAACGCGGTCAGGGGCCCTTCCTCATGCCCGGCTCCGGCCCGGGCCGGCGGCCTTCGGCGGCGTCGCCGCATCCGTTCTGGCGGCGGGCGTTCACGCAAAACCCCTTGATCGCACACCCGGCGTGGCGTAGGAACGTGATCGGGGACCGACGAGGAGAGTGGTGCTTATGGCGATCGCCGTGCTGAACCCGCCCGACGACAAGGTCCTGCACATCGTGCCCCTGCGCAAGGCGATCGCACTGCTGCGCCGCAACGTCGTGGAGATCGTCGAGGTCGAGGACGGCTCCACCTTCGGCCCCTACGTGGTGCCTCGTGTGCTGCGCCTGACCCGCGCCGTCTCGATCGTGCACCAGCTCGAGGGCCGCCGTCCGGTCTTCTCCAAGGCCGGCGTGCTCCGCCGTGACCGGTTCACCTGCGCCTACTGCGGTCGGTCGGCCACGACCGTCGACCACGTCGTGCCCCGCGCCCGCGGCGGCCGGTCCTCCTGGCTGAACCTGGTCGCGGCCTGCCGCCCGTGCAACCAGGCGAAGGCGGACAAGTCGCTGCGTGACTGCGACATGCGGCTGCAGTTCCTGCCCTACGAGCCGGACTGGGTGTGACCGAGACCGTCACGGGTACCTGGTTCGTGGTGCGCACCAGCCTGCCGTTCTGGCGCCACCGGCGCGATCCTCGGATCAGTTACCTGTCACTGCCGGACGGGCGGGTGCTGGATGCCGTGAGGTATACGCGCCGTGGCCGGGAACGGTGGGTCCTGGGCATCGATCTGCCGGTCCCGGGCGGCGGCTACCGTTGGCGGGGACTCGGCTCGTTGACTCGGCTGACCAGCAGCATGTGGCGCGTGGTGCACGCCGAGGAGGACTGGGCCGTCACGTACTTCGCCCGGACCCTCTTCACCCCCGCCGGGGTGGACGTGTACGCGCGGGGCCCGACCCTCGGGTCCCGCGCGGAGCGCTCCGCACTTGCACAGATCGCGGCGGACCCCAGCGCGGCGGAGCACCTGGACGAGTTGTTCGCAC
The DNA here is from genome assembly GCF_009708215.1 of Occultella kanbiaonis. Classification (NCBI taxonomy): domain Bacteria; kingdom Bacillati; phylum Actinomycetota; class Actinomycetes; order Micrococcales; family Ruaniaceae; genus Occultella; species Occultella kanbiaonis. The sequence continues at coordinate 1,736,535 of NZ_CP046175.1, forward strand.
CGGCGCACGGCGGGGCCTGATCCCACCGAGCCCGAGCGGTGACCTCCGGGAGGCGGACCGGACAGCCGCTGCCGAGCCACCGCCGTCGGGCCTCACCGCACCTGCAGCGCCGCCATCTTGTCCGTGGCGGCGACCAGTGCGCGGGCGATGCCGGGCTCGGTCGAGGCGTGCCCGGCGTCCGGCACCATGACGAACTCGGCCTGCGGCCAGGCCCGGTGCAGGTCCCAGGCGGTCGTGGCCGGGGTGCAGGCGTCGTAGCGGCCCTGGACGATCACGCCGGGGATGTCCGCCAGGGCCGCGGCGCCCTCGATGAGCTGGCCCTCGGTGAACCAGCCCCTGTTCACGAAGTAGTGGTTCTCGATCCGCGCGAACGCGAGCGCGAACTCCGGCTGGGAGAACTTCGTGATCGAGTCGTCGTCGATGAGCAGGGACGTGGTCGCCGCCTCCCAAGTGGACCAGGCGACGGCGGCCGGGCCGTGCACGCTCGGGTCGGGGTCGTGCAACAGGCGGTGGAACGCGCCCATGCAGTCGCCCCGTTCCGGCGGCGGAACCGGCGCGACGTACCGCTCGAACCAGTCCGGGAACAGCGCGCTCGCGCCGCCCTCGTAGAACCAGTCCAGCTCGGCCTTGCGCAGCGTGAAGATGCCGCGCAGCACGAGTGAGCGGACCCGCTCGGCGTGCTTCTGTGCGTAGGCGAGGGCGAGGGTGGAGCCCCAGGACCCGCCGAACACGTGCCAGGACTCGACGTCCAGGTGCGTGCGCAGCGCCTCGATGTCGGCGACCAGGTGCCAGGTGGTGTTCGCGCTCATGTCGGCACCGGGAGAGGCGGCGTGCGGCGTGGAGCGGCCACAGCCGCGCTGGTCGAACAGGATGATCCAGTAGGCGACCGGGTCGAAGAACCGGCGCTGGTCGGGGTTGGTGGCCCCGCCCGGACCACCGTGCAGGAACACCACGGGCTGCCCGTCGGGATTGCCCGAGACCTCCCAGTAGATCTCGTGCCCGTCGCCGACGGCGAGCATGCCGCTCGCGTACGGGTCGATCGGTGGGTACAGGGGTGAGTCGTCCGAGGAGATGGCCATGGCGCCACGGTACGGCGCCGGTGCACCTGGCGTAGTCCCGCCGGCGTGAACTTCTTAGTACGGTTCAGGTGTGCCCACCACTCCACGCCTCGCGCTCGTCACGTGCGCCGAACTGCCCGACCTCGACGACGAGGATGCCCCGCTCATCCCCGCACTGGCCGAGCGCGGCGTCGCGGCCGAGTCCGTGGTCTGGGACGACCCGGCGGTGGACTGGTCGCGCTACGACCTGACCGTGATCCGGTCCGCGTGGGACTACGCCGCCCGTCGTGAGGAGTTCGTGGCGTGGGCCGGGTCCGTGCCGCGGCTGGTCAACCCGCCGAACGTGGTGCGCTGGAACTCGGACAAGCATTATCTGCAGGCGCTCGAGGACCATGGGCTGCCCGTGGTGCAGACCACCTGGCTCGAGCCGGAGCGCGGGTACGACAAGCGCGCCCTGCACAACAGGTTCCCGGCCCGCGAGGACTTCGTCATCAAGCCGGCGATCAGTTCCGGCTCCCTCGACGCCGGTCGGTACACGGCCACCGACGCTGACTCCCGCCGGTACGCCATCGAGCATGCCAAGCGGCTCCTCGGCGAGGGCCGTTCGGTGATGGTCCAGCGGTATCTGCCCGAGGTGGACTCCCACGGCGAGATCGCCCTCGTGTTCTTCCACGGCACGTATTCGCACGCGACCCGCAAGGCCGCGATGCTGACCACCGAGGAGGTGGAGGCCGAGCGTCCCCGCGAGGAGGTCATGGAGGCCTACCACGCCACCCCCGAGGAGATCGCTGCGGGACAGCAGGCCCTGGCGTTCGCCCGGGCACGGATCCCCGGCCGGTCCATCTCCAGCCGGCCGCTCGCCTACGCGCGGGTGGACCTGGTGCCCACCAACGGCAAGTCCGTGGTGATGGAGCTCGAGCTCATCGAGCCGTCGCTGTTCGCCTCGCTCGGCCGCGGCGCGCTCGACCGGTTCGCTGACTCCCTCGTCGCGGAACTGCGGATGGGACCGGACAGCAACAACATCGACCTGGCCTGATCGCGGCGGCGCCGTCAGGCGCGCGGTGCCACGATCGAGCGCTCGGCGGGCACCGCCAGTTCACGGGGTACGAAGGTTCGGCCGCGCGCGGGCATCTCCTCGAAACGCGTGAAACTGATCGGCAGGCCGCGGGCGGACAAGGGGTCGACGGCGTCCATCGCCTGTACATGGACGTGCGGCTGGGTGGAGTTGCCCGAGTTGCCGCAGTCGGCCACCTGCTCGCCCACGGTGACCCGTTGGCCGACGGCAACCCGGACGGAGCCCGACCGCAGGTGCATCAGACCGACGTACGCCCCGCCGTCGGACGTCTCGATCACGACGTGATTGCCGGCGAGGGCGATCGCACCCTGCCGGGCGCGGCTCGCCTGGCCGAGCAGGTACGGCACCAGGGCCACCGAGCGCCGGGCGTGGTGGTCGGCCTCGCCGTCGTGCACCGTGGCGACCCGGCCACCGACCGGTGCCAGGATCGGGCGCCCGAACGCGTGGAACAGCTCGGGTGGCTCGGCGGCGAGGAGCGTGCGCCAACTCGTGCTCGGCGCGGTCCGGCCGCGCTCGTCGACCCCGACGAAGTCGATCGCATACCTGGTCGCGAACAGGTTCGTACCGTGGCTCGGCACGCGTCGGGCCGGGCTGTTCTCCACTCGCCACCGGCCGTCGAACGGCAGGGCCAGGGTCACGGCCGGCGGGGTGGTGCCTGGTCCGACGGGCACGGGAACTCCTCATCCGTTCTGGGTGGTCCGGGCGAGCCGCTCTGGCGGCGGCTCCTGCGGAACGTGATACTGATCACTTCAGGTGCGACTCCGAGAGGAAACATACGCGTGACTACGTTCACCACATGGAAGTTCGATTCGGTCGACGGTGCCGATCGTGCGGCGTCCACGCTCAAGCAGGTCAAGAGCGAGGGCCTGATCAAGGTCGAGGACTACGCCGTCCTCACCTGGCCCGCCGATGCCGATCGTCCCGAGGTCAAGTACGAGAACCGTGACAACTGGCGCGCTGCCGGCTGGGGTGCGTTCTGGGGCGTGCTGTTCGGGGCGCTCTTCTTCCTGCCCCTCATCGGAGCCGCCGCGGGTGCCGCGATCTCACTGCTGAACAAGCACATGCAGGACGTCGGCATCACCCGGGAACAGCTCGACGCCATCGGCAAGCAGGTGGGCCCAGGTAGTTCCGCGCTGTTCGTCGTCACCAGCGAACGCGACCTCGACCTGGTGGCCGAACGGTTCCGCGGCCACGAGGGCACGCTCATCGCGACCAACCTGGTCGCCGGCGAGGCCGACGAGGTCCGTCAGGCGTTCGAGGGCTGAGCGCCGGCGCCGCCGTGGACGGGCGATCCCGCTCGTCTGCGGCGCCCCCGGCCGAACCGGGCGAGGCCCGAACCCTGACCGGAGCGCTTGTCCGCCCTGGGTTCGGGCCTCGTTCGTGCTTGGGGTGAGTAACGGGGCTTGAACCCGCGGCCTCCTGGACCACAACCAGGCGCTCTACCGACTGAGCTATACCCACCATGACGTCCCGCGCAGGCGCGGTCGCGATTGCCAATCATAGCGAAGTTCGGAGGGTGGTCGCGCCACCGCCGAACGCCCGACGGCGCGGGTCAGGTTGCGGAGGTCGGCGCCGCCGCGACCGTGGGCGCCGACGCGATCATCGCGGCGACCTTCCTGCTCGTGGCCGAGTCAGGCCCGGAGCCGTCGGGGAACAGCACGGCACGGTAGTACCGCAGCTCGTCGATGCTCTCGGCGATGTCCGCGAGGGCGCGATGGCCGCCGGCCTTCTTGGGTGCGTTGAAGTAGGCGCGCGGGTACCAGCGGCGGGCCAGCTCCTTGATCGAGGAGACGTCGATGATCCGGTAGTGCAGGAACTCGGTGAGTGCCGGCATGTCCCGCTCGAGGAAGCCACGGTCGGTGCCCACGGAGTTGCCCGCGAGCGGGGCCCGGGCTGATTCCGGCACGAACCGGCGGATGTAGGCCAGGACCTGCTCCTCGGCGTCGGCGAGCGTGATGCCCGAGTCGAGCTCGTCGAGCAGGCCGGACGAGGTGTGCATCTCGACGACCACCTCGTTCATGTCCACAAGCGACTCGGCCGGTGGCTTGATCACGAGGTCGAGGCCGGGGTCGAGCGCGTGCAGCTCGGAGTCGGTGACGATGACGGCGATCTCGACGAGGGCGTCCCTGGTCAGGTCGAGGCCGGTCATCTCGCAGTCGATCCAGACGATCGCGTCGGAGCCGGCGGTCTTGGCGGAATTGCTCACTGGGTCAGCCTAGTCCGAGCCTGCGACATGGTGGCAGTCGCTCACGCTCCTTAATCAACTCAAGGGTTGACAACGACTCCTGCGCGGTCTTCAATGAGGTCAACGAACTGGTTGATTACGAACCTGGTCAACGGGTGACCTAGAGGAAGGGCAACGAGATGAGCAGGGATCCCGCAGCCGAGTACCGAGAGGTCGCGGCGACATTCACAGCACGCGTGGAGGGCACCGACCCGGGCAGCTGGGGAGATCCGTCTCCGGTACCCGAATGGGTCGCCCGGGACGTGGTGGCCCACCTCATCGAGTGGCTGCCCCAGGTGCTGGGCTTCCAGGTCGCGGAGGTGCCGCCGGTGGCCGACGATCCCGTCGCCGCATGGCGTGCGCACTCGGACGGGGTCCAGGCGTTGCTCGACGATCCGGTACGCAGCCGGCGAAGCGTCAGCAATCCGAACTTCGGAGAGATGGCGGCCGCGGACGTCGTTGACCGGCTCTACACGCCGGACGTGTTCATGCACACCTGGGATCTCGCCCGGGCGACAGGTCAGGACGACCGGTTGGATCCCGATCGGTGCGCCGCCGGACTGGCGGCCGGCGAGCCGATGGAGGGGATCATGCGTTCGAGCGGCCAGTTCGGACCGCGGGTGCCGGTGCCCGACGACGCCGACGTGCAGGACCGGATGCTCGGGTTCATCGGCAGGGACCCGGCCTGGCGGGCTCCGGAGCGCCGGGCCGTGTGAGCGGCCCGGGCCCGGCGACTGCACGGCCCGGGAAACAGAGAACCCGGCGGCACCGAAGTGCCGCCGGGTTCTCCGGCCGGTCCGGACTCGATCCGTCCGGTCTGGTTTCGGGCGAGGCGACCACCACCACGCGCCCACACGGGCCGGCGTTCAGCTGGCCCTGACGTAGTCGCGGTCTGCGGGCTCGTTCGAGCCGGACAAAGAAGAAGGACGGCCGATTCTCCGGCCGCCCCGAGCGGTGATCTGGTTGCTTCGCGTGATGCGATCGAACAGTTGCTGCCTGAGCCTGCGGCGCTGTTCGACCTCGGTGCGCAGCTGTGCCTGCTCGAGGTGTTGGACGTCATAGATCGTCAACGGGTGCATGGGTGTTACCTCTCGATGCGGTGGTGGTGGGTGCCGCCCGACGGAGCGACCCCGATAGGTAACCATCGGACCGCAGCCCCGGTCACTGCTTTATTCCTGAACGAGCTCGGCGCGGGTCGGCGCGCACAGCTGCTTCCCGGTGACGGTGGACGGTCGTAGGGTCGGCGGCATGCCTTCGACGTCGTCCGAGCCCAATGCCGCGCGGTACGCGGTCCTGCTGCGCGGGGTCAACGTCGGCGGGATCAACGTCAAGATGGCCGATCTGCGCAGGGTCCTGGAGGCCGCCGGTCTCGCCGAGGTGCGCACGGTCCTGGCCAGTGGCAACGCCCTGGTCACCTCCGACCTCCCGGCCGCGCGGTTACGGCCCGAGATCGAGACCGCGCTGCGGGACGCGTTCGGCTACGAGGCCTGGGTGCAGGTGCTGCCGCTGGAACGGATCGCCGCCATCGTGGCGGACTATCCGTTCGACACCGACGAGGCCACCCACCACCCCTACGTGATGTTCTGCGCCGACGACGCCGCGCTCGGGGAGGTCGGAGCACTGGCCGCGGAGGTCGACCCCGACGTCGAGCAGGTGCGCCCCGGGGAGGGCGTCATCTACTGGGAGGCGCCGAAGGGTTCCAGCACGGACACCGCGTTCGCGAGGCTGACCTCCCGGGCGCGGTACAAGTCGGTGCTGACCACCCGTAACCTGCGGACGCTGCGGAAACTGCTCTGATCCGAGCGCGGAGCCGCGTGTCGGATTTGTTCTATCGACGCAGGCGCGGGTGCGGCATCGTGGCCGCCATGCCCGCACCAACGCTGAAGATGATCACCCTTGACTGCGCCGACGTGCGCCCGCTCGCGACCTTCTGGTCCGCCCTGCTCGAGACACAGACCCTGGTCGTCCAGGACGAGTACGCCATGCTGGCCGGTCCCGGTGCCGCCATCGGGATCGGCCGCGTCGAGAACTACCTGCCGCCCGCGTGGCCGAACCCGAACGGAAGCAAGCAGTTCCACTTCGACCTCGCCTGCGAGGACATCGCCGCCACCGAGGCGCGCTGCGTGGAACTGGGTGCGACCGTCCCCGCGGACCAGCCCGGCGAGACCTGGCGGGTGCTCCTGGACCCGGCCGGCCACCCGTTCTGCCTCACCGACGCCGCCAACTGGGGGTGACGCCCGCGTCCTGATCATGCGGCGTGGTCGGGCCGGCCGGCTCCCTGCGCTCGCGAGCAACGCCCGACCCGAGCGCGATCGTCGACCCTTGACCGTTCTGACCGATCGGCCTAATCTCGGATCATGCGGTCAGAAAGCGGTTCAACCGGTCGGTCCGGGACGTTCACCGAGGCCGCCCGCCGCGCGCAGATCATGGACGCGGCCATCGCGACGGTGAACGACGTCGGCTATCACCGGGCGTCGCTCGCGCAGATCGCTGCCCGGGCCGGGATCGCGAAGAGCATCATCAGCTACCACTTCGAGGGCAAGGAGCAGCTGCTCCTGTACGTGATCGACCAGGTGTTCACCGGTGTCGAGGAGGCCACGCGCGCGGCCGTCGCCGGCGCCGACGACCCCGCGGCCCGGCTCGCGGCGTTCGCGCGTGGCTACCTGACCTTCGTGCGGGACCACCGGGAGGAGATGATCGCGGCCGTCGAAATCGCGGTCTCGCACCGTGACGGTGACGGAGTGCCGCTGTACCTGGCCGAGAGCGACGAGGAGAACGCACTGCTCGAGGGCATGGTCGCGGAGGGGATCGCCGCGGGCCAGTTCCGCCAGGTCGACCTCACCGTCGCCCGGACCACCGTGATCCACGCCCTCGACGGCGCCCTCACCAGATCGCAGATCGATGCGGGCGTCGACCTCGACGCCTACGGCGACCAGCTGATCCCGATGCTGCTCGCGGCGCTGGGATACCGGCCGGATGGGTGAGCGTGCGTTCGGCGTGCAGGGCATCGGCTACGACGCCGGTGTCCGCTACGAACGTGACTTCGAGTCCAACCCGCACTGGACCCCCGAGCGGGCCCGTCGCGACATGCGGGCCATCCGGGACGGACTCGGCTGCGACACCGTGCTCGTGATGGCCACGGACGCCGGCCGGCTGCTGGAGACCGCCACCGTCGCCCGCGAGGAGGGCCTGGCTGTCTGGATCCAGCCGCGCGTGTTCGACGTGGACCCGGAGCGGATAGCGGAGAATCTCGAGCTCGTGGCCGAGCGGGCCGAGGCGCTGCGCCTCAGCAAGGGCGATGTGAGCCTGAACGTCGGTTGCGAACTCAGCCTGTCCGCCAACGGCTTCGTGCCGGGTGGGACGTTCATCCGACGAGGGCTCGCGCTCCCGTACGTGTCGATCGCCCTGCCACTGATCAACTGGCGGCTACGCCGCTTCCTCGCGCGACTCGTCACCGTTGCCAGGGGCCGATTCGCCGGACCGATCAGCTATGGCGCGGGGGAGTGGGAACGGCCGGACTGGTCGTTGTTCGACGCAGTCGGGCTCGATGCGTACCGGGACGCGGCGAACGCCTGGCGGTTCGCCGGCGACGTGCGCCACGCCGTCGAGCGCCACCACCGGGCCGGACGTCCGGTCCTCATGTTCGAGTTCGGCACCTGCGCCTACGTCGGTGCCGCGGAAAACGCCTCCGAGGCCGCCAATGTACTCAGAGCCGGCGCCGACGGCGGGATGCGGGTCCCGATGTCACTCGAACGGGACGAGCGCGTCCAGGCGGACTATCTCGACGAGCTGTTCGACATCTTCGGGGACGCGGGTGTGGACGGCACGTTCGTGTGGGGCTTCAGCGAGCCCGCCCTGACCCGATCCGAAGAACCCGGCCATGACCTCGACGCCGCCAGCTACGGCGTCGTCGCCCCTATCGCGGACTCGTGGCTCCCGAAGCTGGCGTTCGGCACGATCGCGCGCCGCTACGGCGGTAGCGGTCGCGCGGCGCCCACCCACACCGATGAGCGGAGATCACCATGAGTGCGCACGGCACGACCAGAACGATCGTCGAGACGCGACCCGGCGTGGTGAGTTTCCTAGCGCGGCTCGCGATCGCCGTCGGGTCCTTGGCCGGTGGCCTCCTGCTGCTGGTCGCAGTGGCGGGCGACGGCGGACCGGCCGAGTCCCGTTCCCTCGCCGTGCGGGTGGTCGGCGGTGCGATCCTCTCGGCGGCCGTCCTCGCGATCGTCGCGGTCCTCGTGCGACGCGTGGACCGCCGCGACCTCGCGTCGTTCGGGATCACCCGCCCGCGGGATGGCTGGCGAGCGTTCACGACGGGCTTCCTGGCCTGGCTCGTGCCGGCCGCAGTCGTCCTCGCGGTCATGGCGCTGACCGGGACGCCGCTGGCGCTGCATGGGTCGCCGACCCAGGTCGTCACGGCCGTGGTGTTCGTCCTCTTCGCGGTGCTGGTCAGCGAGGCGATCCCGGAGGAGGTCGTGTTCCGTGGCTACGTGACCGGGGTCCTCGGGGAGCGGCTACGAGGCTGGTGGATCATCGTGGGCCAGGCCGTCCTCTTCGCGGGGTTCGCGCTCGCGCTGCGCGGCTACACGGGCGTGGCCGACCTGTCGATGTTCGTGGCGATGGGGATCGGGCTCGGCTACCTGCGGATGATCACCGGATCGGTGTGGACGTGCATCGGCTTCCACGCGGCGTTCCAGACGGTCTCCCAACTGCTGCTCGCGCATGACGTGGTCGAGTTCGGCGGGAGCACCGGGATGGCGATGCTCGCGCTCGGAGTCGTGCCCTTCGCCGTCGGCATCACGGTGGTGGCGGTCCTGGCGCCGACGCGGCCGGCGCTCTTCCGGCGCGTCCCGAGCCGCCGCTCACGGTGACCGGTCGGGCGATTCTCAGGTCGTGGCATCAGGCAGTACGCTCTGCGGGTTAGATGTTCCTTACCTAACTTGTGGAGTGCTCCATGCGTCGTCGTGCCCGTATCACCGCAGTGCTCGTCTCCGCCGTTCTCACGGTCGCCGTCGGAGGATGCGCGGGGCAATCGGAGGCCGATTCCGAGGGCGGGTCGTCGGCGGAACCCGGCTGGACCTACGTCTCGGGTGACGGCGAGACCTACACCGCGGACGAGGTTCCGGTGCGGATCATCGCCGAGGCGTACGCCGCGAAGGTCCTCATGGAGTTCGGCATCACGCCCGTCGCGATCTGGGCGAGCTCGCCGGTCTCCGAGGACGTCGGTCTGCAGGGCGTGGACTTCACCGGCATCGAGGTGATCGGCCAGGAGTGGGGCAAGATCGACGTCGCCGCCGCTGCCGAGCTGGCACCAGACCTGATCGTCGGCGACTGGTGGCCGGTCGAGGAGGCCTACAGCGGTTTCGAGGCGGGCGTCGAGGACTCCAGCCGTCGGTTGGCCGACCTCGCTCCCGTGGTCGGGGCGAGCCAGGGTGACTCCATCGTCACCCTGATCGAAGGCTACGCCGACCTCGCCGCCTCGCTCGGTGCGGATCCCGAGGCGATCGCCCAGTCGCGCGCCACGTTCGAGGAGGCCGTGGCGGACTTCGAGGCCGCGAACGAGGAGAACCCCGGTGTGACCGCGCTCGCGATCAGCCCCTGGGACACGGACTACTCCGTCGCGGTGCCTGCCTATGCTCCCGAACTGCTCGACTTCCAGCGCTGGGGCCTGGACGTCATCGTTCCGGAGACCCCGGACCCCGACTTCCCGTACTGGGAGACGCTGAGCATGGAGACCGCGGACACCTACCAGCCGGACCTGCTCCTGTTCGACGACCGCAACCACCCCGGCAACGAGGAGATCCTCGCCGAGGCGCCGATCTCGGGTGAGATCGCCGCGTTCGCTGCCGGCCAGACCACGACGTGGCCCGCCTACTGGGTCCACACCTACGGTGACTACGCCGCCGAGCTCACCCGCCTCGCCGAGGTCATCCGGGCCACGGACTCCTCCGTCGGCGAGTGAGCGCGACGCAGGTCGCGCCACCGCCCTCGGTCGCACGACGCTCCGGTCGCGCACTCGGTCTGCTGCCGGTGGTCGTCGTCCTGCTCGCCCTCGTCCTGGTCAGCCTCGGCCTTGGCTCGCGTGACGTCGCGCCGGTCGATGTCTGGAACGCCCTGATCGGGGCGACCGACCTGGCCGATGCCACGGTGATCCGGGAGATGCGGATGCCTCGGACCCTCATCGCGATCGTGGTCGGGTCGGCACTCGCCCTCGGCGGGACGATCCTGCAGGGAGTCGCGCGCAATCCGCTCGCCGACCCCGGTGTGCTGGGCATCAATGCGGGCGCGGCGCTGGCTGTCGTGGTCGCGGCGCTCCTGCTTGGAACGATGCCGGTCAGTGGAGCGGTGTGGTTCGCGTTCGCGGGCGCAGGCGTTGCCACGGTGGTGGTGTACGCGATCGCGGCGGTCGGGCGCGAGGGGGCGACCCCGGTCAAGCTGGCCCTCGCGGGGGCCGCCGCGACGGCCCTGTGCAGCTCGTTCTCCTCGGCCATCCTGCTCGCGGATCCGGACGCGCTGAACGAGTTGCGGATGTGGCAGGTCGGCGCGCTCGCGGGGCGGTACTACCCGGTCCTGGTCCAGTTGGCCCCGTACTTCGCCATCGGCATCGTCGCTGCCCTGTTCACCGGGCGGGCCCTCAACCTGCTCTCGCTCGGCGACGACCTCGCCAGCACCCTCGGGCTGCGCATCAGCCGCACCCGCGGGGTGCTGTTCGCGATCGTGGCGGTCCTGTGCGGGGCCGCGACGGCGGCGTGTGGGCCGATCGTGTTCGTCGGCCTGATGATTCCGCACCTCGCCCGGCTCATCACCGGGAGTGACTACCGCTGGATCCTCGTCTACTCCGCGCTCCTGGGTCCGGTGCTGTTGCTCGGCTCCGACATCCTGGGCCGAGTGCTGCTGCCGACGGCGGAGGTGCCGGTTGGCGTGGTGATCGGCGTGCTCGGCGCGCCCGCCTTCGTGCTTCTGGTGCGGTTCCGCAAGATCGTGAAGATATGACGGCGGTCGTGGCTCCGGTCGCGACGGCGGCCCGTCGGTACCGTGCGGGCGCGCGTCGCCGCGTCGGCGTGGTGGTGGCGGCCCTCGGCGTGGTGGTGGCCGTGTTGTTCGTGGCCTCACTGGTGGTCGGCAGCGTCGTGGTTCCGCCCGTCGAGGCCGTCCTGGCGTCCTTCGGAGTCGGTGAGGACGCCACCGTGTTCGTGGTCCGGGAGCTCCGCCTGACCCGGGCGGGTGCCGCGGCCCTCGTGGGCATCGCGCTCGGAGTCTCCGGGACGCTGTTCCAGCGGGTACTCGGCAATCCGCTCGCCTCGCCGGACTTCCTCGGCGTCGCCGCGGGGGCGGGCACGGCCGCCGCGGCCGCGCTCGTGCTCGGCGGTGTCGCCGGTTTCACGCTGTCCGGCTACGCGCTCCTCGGGGGCCTCGCGACCGCGGCCGGTGTCTACCTGCTCGCGTGGCGCCGAGGCGTGTCCGAGTACCGGTTCATCCTCGTCGGGATCGGGGTGGCGGCGTTCGCATTGTCGGTCACCTCCTACCTCGTTGCGCGTGCCGAGTTCACCGACGCGCGTGCGGCGCTCAGCTGGCTCGTCGGCTCGGTCGGGATGGCGACCCCCGGCCTGGTGACGGTCGTCGCGGTGCTGCTGGCCGCCGTCGCCCTGGTCGGGCCGGGCCTCGCCCGGATGCTGCGCGCGCTCGAGCTCGGCGACGAGCCGGCTCGGATGCTCGGCGCCCGCGCGGAGCGAGACCGCTTCGTACTGCTGGGCGTTGCGGCCGTGCTGGTCTCGGTGGCGACGGCGGCCGTTGGCCCGGTCGCTTTCGTCGCGATGCTCGCCGGACCGATCGCGACGATCGTGCTCGGCCCGGCCAGTCGGAGCATCGTCGCCGCCGGCCTGATGGGTGCCGTCATCCTCCAGGTGGCCGACCTGGTGGCGCAGCACGCGCTGGCCTGGCCGATCTCGACAGGCGTCGTCACGGGCATCTTCGGTGCCCCCTACATCGCGTGGGTGCTGATCAGCGCCGCGCGGGAATCGAGCGGCACGTGAGCCCCGAACACCTCCTGGAGGCCAGCGCGCTGACGCTCGGCTACAACGCGACCCCGGTCGTGCGTGAGGTCGACTTGAGCGTGCCAACGGGCCGGATCACCGCGATCATCGGGGCGAACGCGTCCGGCAAGTCGACGCTCCTGCGCGGGTTCGCACGGCTCCTCGAGCCGCGCTCGGGCGTGGTCCACCTCGACGGCGAGCCGCTGCACCGAATGCGGCCGGGGGACCTGGCGCGGGTCCTCGGGATGCTGCCCCAGGCCCCGGTCGCGCCCGACGGGATCACCGTCGCCGATCTCGTCGGACGGGGCAGACACCCGCATCAGGGCTGGTTCCGGCGGTGGAGCGCCGCCGACGACGCCGCGGTCGACACCGCACTGCGCGCGACCGCCACCCTCGACCTCATCGACCGGCCGGTCGCCGAGCTCTCCGGCGGCCAGCGCCAGCGGGTCTGGATCGCGATGGCACTCGCCCAGCAGACCGACATCCTGCTGCTGGACGAGCCGACCACGTTCCTCGACATCAACCACCAGATCGAGCTGCTCGACCTGCTCGTCGACCTGAACCGGGAACGGGGCACCACGATCGTCCTGGTGCTGCACGAGTTGAACCTCGCGGCCAGGTACGCCGACCACCTCGTCGCGATGCGTGACGGGCGCGTCGTCGCGGCCGGGCCACCGGCGACCGTCGTGACGGCACAGACCGTGCGTGAGGTCTTCGACCTGCCGTGCGACGTCGTCGCCGATCCGCGCACCGGCGCGCCCATGGTGATCCCGATCGGCAGGCACGCGCCCGGCGCCACCGCCTGAGCCCCGGTGGCGTCGCACGGCCCGGTCGCTCAGGGTGAGGGCCGCCGTCGCCGGCTCGGGGCTCGGACTACGAGACGATCCCGTCGAGGTCGCCCAGCGTGTGCCGCGCCCACCGCTCGACGGCGTCGGCGTAGTCGGCCTGCGGCCCACCGATCACGTCGGTCGCCGTCATGGTCCAGCGCCTGGGCCAGTGCGGCACATGCGCGCGGTCGCCCGCAGGGGCGCGGCGGGCAACGCGGCTCGGCCCCTCGGCGAACCCACGCACCTGCCGGCGAAGGTGGTCGATCGGCGGACGGTCGCTACCGAGCATCCGCCGGACGCCGTCGCGCAGTTGTGTCACGGCTCCGCTGGTGAGCCGTGACGGGTGCTGCAACTGATACGTCGCGATCGCGAAGAAGTGTGCGAGCAGGCCCACCTCGACGTCCTCGATGCCGGGCAGCAGCCGGGCCTCGATCTCGAGGAGCTCGTGCACCCGCTCCCAGCAGTCGCGACCGGAGGGCAGGACGGCACCGCACTCGGGGCACCTCGCGGTGCGCTCGTCGATGCGTTCGCTCACATGGCGGAGTATTCCAGCCCACCGAACCGGGCCCGTGTGATCGTCCGGCCTCATCCATCCCGGGTGATTCTCCCAGGAACAGGGCGAACGTCCTGTCCGCGCCGGGGGCCATGTGCAAGGCTTCCAGGCGTGGATCTGACGATCGGTACATGGCTGGAGCGGCCCGAGGACGAGGCGCGCCTGGCCGCTGCTCGGTTCAACCGACACACGTTCTGGTGCGGCCAGAGCGGGTCGGGAAAGACGTACGCGCTCGGAGTGGTGCTCGAGCAGCTCCTGCTCAAGACCGACCTGCCGCTCCTCATCCTCGACCCCAATGCCGACTTCACCCGGCTGCACCAGACACGGCCAGGACGGGACCCGGACGCCGTTGCGGCCATCACAGGTTCGGACGTCCGGATCCTGCACTCCACGCGACCACACGGCGAGCGGCTGCACGTCAGGTTCTTCGACCTGTCCGCCGCGTCGAAGGCGGCCGTGCTCCAGCTCGACCCGATCGCGGACGCCGAGGAGTACAACGTCCTGCTGCATGTCGACGCGGACATTCAGACCTTCGCCAACGAGAGTTTCCTGGCGTCGCTGCGCGACTCGAACGATCCTGGCCAGCAGCGGCTGGCGCGGCGGATCGAGAACCTCCAGGTGCTCGAGTGGGAGCTGTGGTCACGCGGTTCGACCTCGGCGACCCAGGTCATCGACGAGCGCCCCCCGGCGACCGTGCTGGACCTGGGCGGGTTCGCGGACGTGGCCGAGCCGAAGGTCGCTGCCCTGGCCGTGCTAGAGCACCTGTGGGACACCCGTGAGTCCCGGCGTCCGGTCCTCATCGTGATCGACGAGGCGCACAACATCTGCCCGCCGGACCCGGTGACGGCCGTCGAGCGCGCGCTGACGGACCGGGTCATCCAGATCGCCGCAGAGGGCCGGAAGTTCGGCCTGTGGCTGTTCGTGTCCACCCAACGTCCCACCAAGATCCACCCGAACGTCCTGTCGCAGTGCGACAACCTCGGCCTCATGCGGATGAACGCACCGCGTGACCTGGCCGAGCTGGCCGACGTGTTCGGGTTCGTACCGGAGGAACTTCTGGCTCGGGCCGCGTCGTTCACGCAGGGCCAGGCACTGTTCGCGGGTGGCTTCATCGGTGAGCCGACCCTGGTGCAGATGGGGGAGCGGCTCACCGAGGAGGGCGGCTCGGACGTGAAGGTTCCGCTCCGACCGGAGGCGTAGCCACGCGGCTCGGCGGCCACGGGTTCACCCGGAACGGGTGGGTCCACCACGCGATCCGCCATGCCACGATCGGCCAACGGTGCGGCATCACGCACACCCGAGCGCCTCAGGGCGTGGCCGTCGTCAGTTGGTCCGTGCTTGACCGAGTTGAGGAGTCCCACAGTGTTCGAGACGATCTGGAACGTCATCGTTGTCTTCTTCTGGGCGTTCGTGTTCATCGCCGCATTGGTCACCCTGATCACGATCATCTCCGACCTGTTCCGAGACAAGAGCCTGGCAGGCTGGAAGAAGGCGATCTGGCTGATCTTCCTGGTCTTCGTGCCGCTGATCACCGCGCTCATCTACCTGATCGCTCGCGGCGACGGCATGGCCGACCGCAACGCGAAGCAGATCCAGCAGTCCCAGCGTGCCGCTGACGACTACATCCGTTCCGTCGCGGCCGCCAGCCCGACCGACGAGATCGCCAAGGCCAAGCAGCTCCTCGACTCGGGCACGATCACCGCGGAGGAGTTCAACGGCATCAAGGCCAAGGCGCTGGCCGCCTGACGGCGCACCGACGTACGTAGGATGCCGCCATGGGCAGGCGCGTCGAGGACGTCATCGACGGACTCGACGCGCCCGTCCGTGAGATCGCCGAACGGCTTCGGGACCTGGTGGCCGGGACCATCCCGGAGGTGATCGAGGAGCCGGACCCGGCGTCCGGGTTGATCGGCTACACCTTCGAGCCCGGCACCTACACGTTCCTGGTGGCCGGGATCGCACCGCACACCGCGCACGTCAACCTGATGTTCGCCAGAGGCGCCGAGCTCGCCGGCCATGACCCGGGCGGGCTCCTCGAAGGTACCGGGAGGCGGGCCCGGCACATCCGCTTCGTCTCCGCCGCAGACGTCGACAGGCCCGGAGTCCGGGACCTGCTCGCGGAGGCCGCCCGCCGAACACCTCGGCCGTGACTCGGCCGTCCGCTGGGCTCGGCGGCTGAGTCAGGCGCCCTGTGGGTGGCGCCCGGCCTCGACGACGGCGAGGTAGGCAGCACCGAGGGCCTGCGCGATCGACTCGGGGTCGCTGAGATAGCCGTTCACCATCGCGCCGTCCCGCAGCATCATCAGCTGCCCGGCGACCGTGTCGGACTCGGCCACGCCGGCCTCGACGGCGAGTCCGGCGAAGACGTCCTGGGTCCACCGGCGGTGCGCTTCGACGACGATGCGCACGGGGTGCTCGGCCTCGGGGAACTCGGCCGCCGCGTTGATGAACGCGCACCCGCGGAACCCGGGTCGGCAGCTGTCAGCACCGATGCCCATGGCGATCGCTCGAAGCGAGTCGAGTGCGGTGCGCCCCTCGAGCGCCAGTGAGATTGCGTTCCGCTCCCACGCAGCGCTCCTCTCGAGATACGCCACCACCAGATCGTCCTTGGTCCGGAAGTGCCGGTAGAAGGTGACCTTCGTTATCCCGACCTGCTCGATGATGCGGTCCGCACTCGTCGCACGGATGCCGTTCGCGTAGAAGAGCTCGGTCGCGGCCGCCAGGATGCGCTCGCGCGTCGACGGCCCGCCCCGGCTCCCAGCTGCCTGCTTCGGGGCCTCGGTCTCCACGCCTTCCTCCGCCTCATCGAACCGCGGGCTTGCGCCCGATGCCGTCACCACCTTAGAGTCCCGGATGTAGACGTACTAGTTACTCTACTTCAAGATCCACTGTCGATTGAAGGACTCCACCTCATGTCTGAACCCCTGTACACCACCGTGGCCACGTCGACCGGTGACGGTCGCTCCGGAGGACGTGCGGTCACCGATGACGGCCTGCTCGACGTCACGCTGGCGATCCCGCGCGCCATGGGAGGTCCGGGAGGCGCCACGAACCCCGAGCAGCTCTTCGCCGCCGGTTGGTCGTCGTGCTTCCACTCCGCACTCAAGCTGGTGGCCGCTCAGCGCAAGGTGCCCGTCGTCGATTCAGCGGTGGTCGCCGAGGTGAGCGTCACGCCGACGCCAGAGGGAAGCTTCGGGCTCAGCGCCGTCCTGAACGTGGAGTTCGGTGGCGGGATCCACCAGGACGTCGCCGAGGAGATCACGGAAGCCGCCCACTCGGTCTGCCCCTACTCGGTCGCGACCCGCGGCAACATCCCCGTCGTCCTCGTCACCACCGTGGCCTGACCACGCAAACCATCCCCGAGACCCGAAACGGACAGACCCATGATCACGACCGAACCCCCGGCCGCATCGACCCTCCCCGCCACCCTGCGTCGCCTCTACCTCGGCCGCTTCGGCTTCGCCGTCGTGTGGGCTCTGCTGGTGGCCCTTGTCTCGCCCAGGTCCGACGCACTCCTGACCGTGCTGCTGGTGCTGTACCCGCTCGTGGACGCGGCCTCGGTGTACGTCGAGCTCCGAGCGTCAGGATCGTCCGCGCGGTCCCGGCTGAGCGAGCGGGCCAATGTCGCTCTGAGCGTCCTCGCGGCGGTCGCGCTGGGCTGGTCGGCGCTCAACTCGGTCGGCGCGGTTCTGACCGTGTGGGGCGTGTGGGCCGTCGTGTCCGGCGGCACACAGCTGCTGACCGGCATCGGCCGCCGCCGGCTCGGCGGGCAGTGGCCGCTGATCGTCAGCGGGGCACTTTCGTTCCTCGTCGGGTTCGGATTCATCGGCCAGGGGTTGGGGAACGCGACGGGTCTCGGCCCGATCGCCGGATACGCCACGCTCGGAGGAGTCTTCTTCCTCATCTCGGCGATCCGGCTCGGCCGCACGGCGCGGGCGTCCTGACGCCCGGGTGGGCGTATCAGGTGGCGGCGAACCGGCGCAGCGCGGCGGAGGACGCGCTGCCGGGCTCGGCGGTGTGGGTGAGAATGCGCTGGCCGTTTCCTTCGGGTAGGTGCAGGAGTTCGTAACCAAGCGTGAGCTCGCCGAGCTCGGGGTGGTGGAGCCGCTTCGTCCCGCTCGTGCACAACCGCACGTCATGACCGGCCCAGAGCCGGGCGAACTCGGGACTGTTCATGCTCAGGTCGCCGACCAGCTCGACGACTCGCCGGTCCTCGGCGAACCGTGCTGCGACGAACCGCAGTGATGCCACCGCCAGCGCGGCCTCGTCCTCCCAGTCGACGTAGAGGTCGCGCATCCGCTCGTCGAGGAACAGCAACCTGATCTGGTTCGGACGCCGATCCAGGTGGGACGGAGCCTCGGGGTCGAGGTGGCCGGCGAGCACCAGGTGTCCGGTGCGATTCCAAGCGAGGATGTCGTTGAACCGGCCGAGGAGCACCGCGGGCACGTCGCCCATCGCATGGAGCAACCGCTCGGCTCCCGGTCTGGCGTGTTCCGACTGCGATCGGTAGGGTCGCGCTGCCGGGGCCGGGTGGGCAAGAGCGAACAGATGCGCTCGCTCGTCAGGGTCGAGTTGCAGCGCTCGGGCGAGCGCATCGATGACCTCTGCTGAGGCGTTCTGCGACTGTCCCTGTTCCAGCCGGGTCAGGTACGTGATCGACACTCCCGCGAGCAGGGCCAGCTCCTCGCGTCGGAGGCCGGGCACGCGGCGACGTCCGTAGCTGCTGACGCCGACATCGCCGGGAGCGAGGCGGTCGCGGCGGGAGCGCAGGAACTCGCCGAGCTCGGTCACGGGACTGCCCGACGCCGTGGCTCGCGGCGGGTCGGTCGACGGTCGGTCCATGCATACCAGTGTGGCTCAGCACGCCCGGCCGAGCCTGACCCTGCCAGTGCTAGGCAAGCGGGGGCCACGCAAACCGGGGTTCTGGCTGCCGACGTCGCCCGTCCGCAGTCTGGACGGCATGGCTCAACTCGACGCACCACCAACGGCTTCATCCGCCCGCACGGCTCGGTTCACCCCGCTGCAGAAGATCGCGATGGCCGTGCTGCTGACGGCGAACTTCACCCTCGCGGTGGACTTCTCGATCCTGAACGTCGCGCTGCCGCACATCGGGCGCGACCTCGGATTCGCCACCGACGCGTTGCAGTGGATCGTCACCTCGTTCGCGCTGTGCGCCGCTGGGTTCACCCTGTTCTTCGGCCGGGTCGCCGACCTGTTCGGCCGCAGGCGGCTGTTCCTGATCGGGATCGTGCTGCTCGGTGTCTCCTCCCTGGCCGGCGGGCTTGCCCAGGACCCGGCCCAGCTGATCGTCGCTCGGGTCGGGCAGGGCTTCGCCACCGCGATGGTCACTCCCGCGGCGCTGTCGCTGATGACCACCATGACTCCCGAGGGGCCCGCCCGCTCGCGGGCGCTGGGGCTCAACGGCGCGCTCATGGCCGCCGGCTTCACTGCGGGCGCCGTCCTCGGTGGCGTCCTCACGGGCACCGTGTCCTGGCGTTGGGCGTTCTTCACCAACGTCGTCGTTGCGATCGCCGTGACCCTCATCGCACCATTCGTCCTGCGCGAGACTCGTGGCGGAGTGCGTCCCCGACTCGACATCCCGGGAGCGGTCGCCATCACCTCGGCCCTCGTCGCCCTCGTGTTCGGCATCGACACCGCCGGAAACGCAGGGTGGCTCCATCCCGGTGCATGGGGGACGATCCTTGCCGCGATCGCGCTGTTCGTGCTGTTCTGGGCCATAGAGTCACGCGTCGCCCAACCGCTCCTTGCCCCCGCGCTGCTCAAGCGCCGCACGATCGCCTGGGGCAACATCGCGGGTCTGCTCGCCTTCGCGACAGAGACATCCCTGGTGTTCCTGCTGACCCTTTACCTGCAGGAGACCCTCGGGTTCACCGCAGTGGCCGCCGGCCTCATCCTCGGCGTCCTCGGCATCGGAACGGTCGTCGGCGGGCTCATCGCTCCCAGGATCATCGTCCGCACGAGTGCCAAGGCCGCGGTCGTCGCCGGCTTCCTGGTCCAAGCCGCTGCGACGGTGCCGCTGGTGTTCGTCTCCGACAGCCACGCCTGGGTCCTCCCGTTGCTCATCGTCACGTTCATCGGCGGCGTGGCGAATCTCGTCGCGATCGTCGGTTACGTCGTGACCTCCACCAGCGGCGTCCCCGACCACCAGCAGGGCCTCGCAACTGGACTCGTCACCATGAGCCAGCAGGTCGGCATCGCTCTCGGCACACCGATCATGTCGGCGATCGTCACGGTTTGGGCTACGGCGGACCTCCTGCCCGGGCTGCGGGCCGCGATCGGCGTCAACGCGGCACTTGCTCTGGCCGCCGGACTCCTGGTGGCGGTCGTCCTGCCCCGGCTCCGTGGCACTCCCGATCCTTGTGCCGAGTCGGAAGCAGGTGAACACGTGGTGCCCCTGAACCAGTGGTGCCCCTGAACTACTTCGGTTGATGCTTGACGTGCTTATGCCGGCTGATCCTTGACACTCGTTCGTAGCGTACGTCTGCTGTGGGTGCCCTGGGAGTGCTTGACCCTGACCGGTCCGGTGGTGGTGCGTGTGTCGGTGCGCAGGAGGTGGTCGCCGTCGTAGAACTGCAGGACCTCGTCGGTGACCCAGACGTCGATCAGCCGCCCTGCACTGGCCACACCTAGGCAGACCTGCTGGTGGTTGACGCACACCACTCCGACCGTGCTGGCTCGGCGGGCGACCCACTGCCCGTCGGTGCGGTCGGGGTCAGGCCGAAGGGCCGCGGGAGGTAGCCGCAGCGTGAGGACATCGGCCGGCTCGGCGCGCACGAACCGCTCCGCGGGCGTGGCCATCTGCAATCCCTGGTGCGGACGGCGGGTGTTGTAGTCCTCCACCCAGGCGTCCAGCTCGGCCTGCGCGGCGACCAACGACGCGAACATCCGGTCGGTCCGGAACTCCGTGCGTAGCGCCCGATGGAACCGCTCGATCTTGCCCGTCGTGGTCGGCGACCTGGGCTGGGTCAGCAGGTGCTCGATCCCGTTCTCGCGACAGATGCGGTCGAAGAGGACCTCCACCGGCGGATTGTTGAACCGGCCGGTGAACACCTTGCCGTTATCGGTCAGGATCTGCGCCGGCACCCCATGGGTGCCCAACGCGAGCGCTAGCGCCTCGCACACGGCGCGGGAGGTCTCCCTGACCATCAACCGGGCGCTGACGCAGTACCGGGAGTGATCATCGACTCCGGTCAGCGCCTTGGCCCGGGTGCCATCGGCCACCAGGAACCCGCCCACCACGTCCATCTGCCACAGCTCCATCGCCGACCCGCGCTCCCACCGCTTCCACCTGCGCTCACGAGGCCGACGCGCGGCAGGATCGATCAGCCCCAACCGCACCAGCGCCCGATACACCCCCGACTCACTCGGCGCCGGATCCACTCCACGCTTGACAAGCTCATAGACCAGTCGGCGCGGGCCCCAGCCCGGATGCACTCGCCGCAACTCGGCGACCACGACCTCCACCGAAGCGCTCATCTGGTGCGGACACGACCGCGGGCGATGAGAACCATCGCCCAGCCCCTCCAGGCCGCCCGCCTCGTACTTGGCCAGCCAGGCATGCACGCACTGACGCGACACACCGAACCGGGCCGCCACCGAGACCACCGTCTCACCCTCGGCAATGACGGCGAGAACCGCTTGATACCGCTGCTCAGCCACACTCATCTCCCTCATCAAGGGAGTGTCAGGGATCAACCGAAGCAACCGTCAAGCATCAACCGAAGCACCGTCACCCATCAACCGAAGCCCGAACGTCACCCATCAACCGAAGTCATACAGAACCAGTGGTGCCCCCGGCAGGACTCGAACCTGCAACCTACGGATTAGAAGGCCGTTGCTCTATCCATTGAGCTACGAGGGCGCCCGCTCAGGATATCCGGGTGCGGACGCTCCGCCGTCGGGGTCGATCGCCGACGCCACGCATAGAATGACCACCGTGTCCCGACCCTCCTGCACCGCCGCCGCCGGGACCGGTACCGATCCGTCACGACAGCCCCAGGTTCCGTGGGGCCGCGTTTGGTCCAGGGCACCCGGAACGGGCAGGCTAGGGCCGTGACCGACACGCCCACCACCACCGCAGACCCGGACGTGACCGCGCGCCCGGAGCGGCTGCCGATGGTCGAGGTCATCGAGGACCTGCTGGCCAACCTCGACGCCGCGTCGCTGCCCCTGGACACCGCCGACGCCGAGAACGCGCGTGGCCGGCGCGACCGGCTCTCCACGCAGGTCCGCAATCACCTGCTGCCGCGCCTGAAGCAGGTCGCAGCCCCGGTGATCGTGGTGGTCGGTGGAAGTACCGGCGCGGGCAAGTCCACCATCGTCAACTCGGTGGTCGGCTCGGACGTGAGCGAGGCCGGCGTACTGCGGCCCACCACCCGCGAGCCCGTCCTCGTGGTGCACCCCAAGGATGCGGAACTGCTCGAGGGGCACCCGGTCACCGCCGTCGCCCGGGTGAGCGCCCACGAGGAGGTGCCCCGCGGGCTCGCCCTGCTGGACGCCCCGGACCTCGACTCCGTGCACTCCGGCAACCGTGGCCTCGCCGACGAACTCGTCGAGCTCGCCGACCTGTGGGTGTTCGTGACCACCGGGTCCCGGTACGGCGACGCCGTGCCGTGGGCGCGACTGCACACCGCGTCCGAGCGCGGGGTCTCCCTCGCCGTCGTGCTGAACCGGGTGGAGCGCGCCGGCCTCGGCAAGGTCCGCCGGGACCTGTTCGACCGCCTCGACGCGCAGGGCTTCGGAGCGGTCCCGTTTTTCGTGATCCCCGACGTCGGGCCGCACGAGGGGGTGCTGCCGCCGGAGCGGGTCGCCGAGTTCGCCAAGTGGCTCACCGTGCTCGGCTCGCAGAGCCAATCCCGGAGCATCATCGCCCGCACCGTGCGTGGCGCGTGGCCCGCGCTACGCCAGGACGTCCAGGACGTCGCCGCGGCGTTGGACACCCAACGCCGGACCGCGCTGGCGCTGCGCAACCAACTGGCCGCTGCGCCGTCGAGCGCAGCGGCCCAGGCCAAGGCGGACGTCGCCTCCGGTGCGGCGGCCACCGGGGCTCCGACCACGACGTGGCTGGCCGGCGCCAGCAGCGGTGGCATCCTCGCCCCGCTCGTCGCGCCGCCCGCGAACGTGTTCGAGAACTGGCGCTTCCGCCGGGCCGCCAATGCGCGCAACGAGTCGGTGCGGAACCTGAGGGAAGTGGCCATCGGGGCGACCCGCACGCTGATCAAGGAGGCCGCCGAACGCGGCGAGCGCCTGGTGCGCAGAGCGGCGGAGCGCACGCCGGCCGGGCGGCAGGTCGCCGAACTGGTCTCTGCCGATGCCTCGGTCACGGCTCGCACGAACCGTCTCGAGGTGCTCGTACGGGAATGGGACGACGTCGTCGCGGACGTCTGCGCGGCGCTCAAGCCGGTCGGTGACGACGCCGGGCTGGAGCCCGACGCGCTGTCCGCCCTCGTGGAAGTGGCCGCAGCCGGCCTGGACGGGGCCGAGCGAGCGGTGCGCCGGATCTTCGGTGATCGTGGAGCCAGCGCCGTGACCCGCCTGCGCCGGGACCTGGCGGACTGGGCGGAGGTCGCGGTGAACGCTGAGGCGGAGCCGTTCCTGACCGCTCTCGACGGCATCGGCCTGGACGACGGCGCAGCGCACCGGCTGCGTGTGCGCGCGAGCGAGCTGAAGGGGTACCTGTGAGCACTGCCGCGGAGACCGGCGCGGAATTGAGCCGGCGGATCGCCGAGATCGGCGCGGCGCTGGAGTTGGCCGGTGACCGGATCGATGCCGACGTGGTCGGCCGGGCCCGGGCCGACCTCGCCGCCGTGACGCAGCGGGTCGAACTGGGCGTGGACTACACGGTGGTCGCGCTCGTGGGCGGCACCGGTTCCGGGAAGTCCAGCCTGTTCAACGCGCTCACCCGCCTCGAGTTCGCCGACGTCGGCGTGCTCCGACCCACCACCGCGCGGGCCGCCGCGTGCGTGTGGGGCAGCGACGCCACCGCACTCCTGGACTTCCTGCAGGTGGACCCGAAGCGGCGGATCCAGCGTGTGTCCGAACTCGACGCGGGCACCGGCGAGGAGGCGCTGAACGGGCTGGTCCTGCTCGACCTCCCGGACCACGACTCCGTCGAGGAGGACCACGCCCTTCAGGTCAACCGTCTGCTGCCGCTGATCGACCTGCTCGTCTGGGTCGTGGACCCGCAGAAGTACGCGGACAACGCGCTCCACGAGAAGTACCTGCGTGCGCTCGCGGCCAGGCACGAGGCGATGATCGTGGTGATCAACCAGATCGACACGATCCCGGAGCGCTCCCGTGACCCGGTCCGCGACGACGTCCGACGCCTGATCGACGAGGACGGCCTCGGCGACGTGCGGATCCGAATGGTCTCCGCACGTGCCGGCGACGGCGTGGAGGCGCTGCACGGCGAGCTGGGCGAGGTCATCGCGGGGGAGTCCATCAGCGCCCGGACCGCGCGCTCGGAGATCGACGCCATCACCGAGCGGCTTCGACCGCACCTCGGCGACGGCGAACCGCAGCCTCCGTACGAGGAGGCCACGGCGGAGCGCATCGCGGTCGCGGCCGGGGTGCCGTCGGTGACCGAGTCCATCCGGTCGGCGGTTTCGAGCCCGCGGCGGGTCGCGCTCAGCCCGGTCCAGCAGCCGGCCCGCAGCCGGATCGAGGCGATCCGGGACCGCTGGATCGCCGAGGCGACGAAGGGACTGCCGCCGCTGTGGTTGGAGTCCGTGACCGCAACGGTCCCCGACGGTGCGGAGTTCGACGCGCACGTGTGGAAGGTGCTCTCGGCCGAGGAGCTGCCCTCAGCACAGGACGGTGCGGCGGCTCGGCGAAGGATTCTGGGGGTGCTCGCCACCGTCCTCGGTGCCGCGCTCGTGATCGGGGCGCTCGTGATCCTGGTGCTGCACACCCCGGTGCCCGCCGCGGCCCTCGCCGCCGGCGGCGTGGTCGTGCTCATCGGCGGGATCCTGCTGCTCAGCGCCGCGAAGCGACAGCGACAGGCGACGGCGGTCGCCCGGTCCGAGGACTACCTCACCCGGACGACCAGTGCGATCGCCGACGTGGTCCGCCGTGATCTGAGAGAGCCGACGGCCGGCGCGCTCGCCGATCACGCCGCCGTACGCCGAGGTATTCGCGGCGCCTGAACGTCCACAACTGCGCAGTTGATGCGTCGGGATCCCCAGCCCGCTCCCCGGCCGAACGTCGCCGAGGTGCCTGGTTCCACGCTTGAGCTCACCGGAACACGCCGGTTCGAGCGAAGGAACAGATCATGCCGAAGGACGTCGAAGTCACGATCCAAGGACACGTGGGGCAGACCCCCACGCTCTACCTCAACGACGGGCGCCCGCCGTTCGTCAGCGTGAGCGTCGCCACCACGCCCCGCTACTTCGACCGGAAGTCGCAGGAGTGGACCGACGGCGCCACCCAGTGGTACGCCGTGAAGGCGAACGGCGACCTCGCCACCAACATCTCCGAGAGCGTGCACAAGGGCGACGCCGTGCTCGTCCAGGGCCGGTTGTCCTTCCACGAGTACGCCACCAAGGACGGCGGGTCCGGGTGGGAGCCCGTCATCCGACCGTCCGCGTTCGGGGTGGAGATCAGCCGGGCCGTCGCCTCGGTCCGGAAGGTGCGGCGGGACGCGGCGGACGGGTCGGTGGACGTGTCCGGCCTGGCCGAGCTGTCCGGTGACGAGGAGGCACCACCCGACCCGCTGGACGACGCACTCGGTCAGGACCCGGATGCGCCTGACCCGGAAGACGAAACGTCGCAGTTCCAGGACGGCCAGTCGCTCGTCGCGAAGGTCGGGGCCCCGTTCTGACCCGGGCGGTGCGGTCCGCCCGTGCGTGGACCGCACCACCCCGCCGCGGAGGAGCCGGCTGCTCTCACGCGGCCGCGAGGCGATCGACGACGAGGTCGGCATCCTCGCCGACACCGATCAGCAGCGGGGACTTCCGGGTTCGCAGCCATGGCACACCCACGAAGTGGAGACCGGGCACGCGTGTGCTCGCGCCGTCCACCTGGATGGGGAAGCCGACGTCGTCGACCACTCCGGTAACCCCGATCCACTCGTACGCCGGGCGGTAGCCACACGCGTTGACGACGACGGCGAGGTCCGCCAGCCGCGGCGCCGGCGCCGGATCGAGCCCCGACGCGGGCATCTCGGGTACCTCGGGGGCCGGCCATCCCCGCGAGAGGGCGAGCCGGACGACTCCGGCGCAGACCTCCCTGAACACGCGGTCGCCCGTCGCCACGCACTCGTCGAGGTCGTCGGCGGCCACCACACGGTCCCCGTCGATGCCGACGACGTGGCCGATCAGCCCCACGCCACGGCCGGCGAGGGTCCTCAGGTTGAGGTCGTGACCACCGTGCGCACCCGTGGCGAGGGGGTTCGAGGCCAGCCGCGCGGCGGGAGACGGCAGCTGTGCGAGCGTCTGCTCGAAGAAGCCGAGGTCGATCAGCCAGTCGAAGATGTCGCGTCCGGCGACACGACGCGGTACCGCGGGCGCGCGGCCGGCTGCCAGCACCACCTCGCGCCCGGCATGCGAGAGTTCCTCGGCGATCTGGCACCCCGACTGGCCGCCCCCGACCACGAGCACCCGGCCCGCGGGCAGCAGGTCCGGTGCCCGATAGTCCGTCGTCGCGACCACCGGTAGCCGGCGAGCGAAGTCGGCGATGAACGGCGGACGATGCTGACGCTGATACGCGCCTGTGCACACGACGACGCGACGCGCCCGGATGCCCCCGGACGCCGTCTCAGCAACGAAGCCACCGCCGTCGACCCGGAGTGCCTCCACCCGGGTCCGCTCGGACACCGGCGCGCCGAACGAGGATGCGTAGCCGCGCAGATGCTCGGCGATCTCGTCGCGCGCGAGATAGCCGTCGGGGTCGTTTCCGCCGTATTCGCCGCCGGGCAGGCGGATGGTGTGGTTCGGAGTGACGAGCCGGAAGCTGTCCCAACGCCCGTCCCAGGTATGACCGATTCGGCCCTGTTCCACCACCACGTGCTCGAGGCCGGAGCGGGTCAGGGCGTGGCTGACGGCGAGGCCGGCCTGACCGCCACCTACGACGAGGACGTCGACGTCCGATCGCATGCGTCAACGGTACGCGCGCCGGTCGGCGTGCGCCGGACACCCGGGTCGACCGAATCGAGGGAGGTGCCGGCGTCAGCGGGCCCTCTATAGTTGGCTCCTGTGTGCGTCCGCCTGCTGCCGTAGTTCCGCAGGGTGCACGCGCTCCCAGACACAGAGGCTCTCACTGGCGTTCCCGCAGGTCAGAAGCCATAGACGGAGGTTCATCCCCATTGGCCGAGTACATCTACTCGATGGTGAAGGCGCGCAAGGCGCACGGAGACAAGGTCATCCTCGATGACGTGACGATGGCGTTCCTGCCCGGAGCCAAGATCGGTATGGTCGGCCCGAACGGGGCCGGGAAGTCCACGATCCTGAAGATCATGGCCGGCCTCGAGAAGGAGTCCAACGGCGAGGCCCGGCTCACGCCCGGCTACTCCGTGGGCATCCTGCTCCAGGAGCCGCCGCTGAACGAGGAGAAGACCGTCCTCGGGAACGTGGAGGAGGGCGTCGGGGAGATCAAGGGCAAGATCGATCGGTTCAACGAGATCGGCAACCTGATGGCCGAGCCGGACGCCGACTTCGACGCCCTCATGGAGGAGATGGGCACGCTCCAGGGGGAGATCGACGCGGCCGACGCCTGGGACCTCGACTCCCAGCTCGAGCAGGCCATGGACGCCTTGCAGCTGCCGCCCGCGGACGCCGACGTGACCACCCTGTCCGGTGGTGAGCGCCGTCGCGTGGCGCTGGCGAAGCTGCTCCTGGAGAAGCCGGACCTGCTGCTGCTCGACGAGCCGACGAACCACCTGGACGCGGAGAGCGTGCAGTGGCTCGAGCAGCACCTTGCCAAGTACCCGGGCGCCGTCATCGCCGTCACCCACGACCGGTACTTCCTGGACCACGTGGCCGGCTGGATCGCCGAGGTGGACCGGGGCCGGCTGTACCCCTACGAGGGCAACTACTCCACCTACCTGGAGAAGAAGTCCGAGCGGATGCAGGTCCAGGGCAAGAAGGACGCCAAGCTCGCCAAGCGCCTCAAGGACGAGCTCGAGTGGGTCCGATCCAGTGCGAAGGGCCGGCAGACCAAGTCCAAGGCGCGCATGGCGCGCTATGAGGAGATGGCCGCCGAGGCCGATCGCACCCGCAAGCTGGACTTCGAGGAGATCCAGATCCCGCCCGGCCCGCGGCTCGGCTCGACGGTGCTCGAGGCGAAGGACCTGCGCAAGGGCTTCGGGGACCGGGTTCTCATCGACAACCTGAGCTTCTCGCTGCCACGCGCCGGCATCGTCGGCATCATCGGCCCGAACGGGGTCGGCAAGACGACGCTGTTCAAGACGATCGTCGGCCTCGAACCGCTCGACGACGGTGAGCTGAAGGTCGGCGAGACGGTCAAGATCTCCTACGTGGACCAGAGCCGCGGCGGCATCGACCCGAGCAAGACGCTCTGGGAGGTCGTCTCCGACGGGCTGGACTTCATCCAGGTCGGCAACGTGGAGATCCCCTCCCGGGCCTACGTCTCCCAGTTCGGCTTCAAGGGGCCGGACCAGCAGAAGCCGGCGGGCGTGCTCTCCGGTGGCGAGCGCAACCGCCTGAACCTGGCGCTGACCCTGAAGCAGGGCGGCAACCTGCTGCTGCTCGACGAGCCCACCAACGACCTGGACGTGGAGACGCTCGGCAGCCTGGAGAACGCGCTGCTCAACTTCCCCGGCTCGGCGGTCGTGATCTCCCACGACCGGTGGTTCCTGGACCGCGTGGCCACCCACATCCTCGCCTACGAGGGCACCGCCGAGGATCCCGCGAACTGGTACTGGTTCGAGGGCAACTTCGCCGACTACGAGGAGAACAAGGTCGAGCGGCTCGGCCCGGAGGCGGCCCGCCCGCACCGCGTCACCTATCGCAAGCTCACCCGGGACTGATCCGTGCCACGGATCAGCGTCCCGGTGCCGATGCGCTGGGCCGACCTGGACGCCTACGGCCACGTCAACAACGCGGCGATGTTGACTCTCCTCGAGGAGGCCCGGATCGCCACGTTCTGGGCCACGGGTGATGGCCGCGAGTCGGCGGCTACGAAGGTGCTGGCAGGCGGAGCCGGCGCGTCCAGCTACACGCTGGTCGCTCGGCAGGAGATCGAGTATCTGGCTCCGCTGGAGTACCGCCAGGAACCGGTCCACGTCGAGTTGTGGATCGGCAGGATCGGCGGGGCCAGCCTCGAGGTCTGCTACGAGGTGAACGGCCCAGGTGGGCAGGTCTGCGCCCGGGCGGCGACGTCGATCGTCATGGTCGACGCAGCCTCCGGGCGGCCCCGGCGTCTCACCGACGACGAGCGCGATGCGCTCGAGCCGCTCCTCGAGGAGCCGATCGAGTTCCGGCGCCGCGGCTGAGCCACCGGGTGCGCTCAGCTCTCGCCGTCGAACAGCCCTCCGTCGAGCAGCCAGTGATAGCGCAGGCGCAGCGCGCGTTCGGTGCTGGCCACGAGGGTGGCCAGCACGAGTGCGAGGTTGAGCCACGCGGGGAGCTGGATCGGTGAGGTGAAGGTACCGAGGTTGGCCGCCACGGGCGGGATCTGCGAGATCTCCTCCACGATCTGCGGGACGCCGAGGGCGAGAGCAACGACGAGGACAACCACGCTCGCGAACCCGATGGTGCGGCTCAGGCCGGGCCGCTTGCGCTCCAGGCGTGCGCGTCGACCCTCGGCGGACGCGGGGTCCGGACGTAGCTGCTGCACGGCGCCGGCGTCGCTCACGTAGTGGCAGCGCTTCAGCCCGTAGCTGCTGGTCTCCACCTCCACCGTGCCGCCGGGCACGGAGAACGCGGCCGGAAGCTTGGACCGGGCGTAGTGCTGGCCGTCACGGTAGAGCTCGGCTCGGACCTCACCGTTCGAGTCTCCCCAGAGGCGTACATCGACGGACCAGGTCTCCCGCTCGCCGTCCGCAGCGGTCAGGGACAGGTGGAACAGCGCGCGAGAGAGCAACTGCCACCAGCGGAAGCGTTGCAGCGCGTGCCCATCCCCGGGCTTGACCCGCCGGGCGGCACGCCGACGCTTCCAGTCCGAGAACACGTGAGCCACCGTAGCAACACCGGGCATGCTCCCCCGATCGTGGGCCGCTGCGACCCGTCCGTCGGCTGGGTGCCTCAGCCCGACCGCTACACGTCGCGCGGTCGCCTCGTGCCGTCTCCGGGAGTTCCGGCGAGGGGATGGGTCTGGGCATCACCCGGTCCCTCGCGGACTACGACTCCATGCTCGGGCACGTCGGGGAATCGCATCCTGCCCAGGTGGTCGAGGCGGCCCTGCCCGCCCCGCGAGGTCAGCACCTGTGGGGCGCGCGTGCGAACCCACCGCGCGGTCGATGCCGGGCGACCAGGCGGCCCTTGCTCGAGCCGGGCGAGGTCGTGATCCAGGGACGCGTCCCACACCCGCGCGGCAAGTTGCGCCACGTATCGCAGGGATCTGTCCGGCAGGAGTGGGGTGTCTCGGACCACGACGCGACGCAGGAGCGGCTTGTACGAGCCCGGGTCCGGACCCACGGAGACGGCGTGCATCAGCTCCTCGGCCAGGTAGCCGGATCGGAGGAAGCGCGGTCGCGCGTCGAGGTAGGCGACCGCGTCATCGAGGCCGGCGGCGTTGCCCCTGCGCAACTGGTGCGCGGCCAGATCGTACGGGTCGAGCACCGCGCCGAACGCCGCCCAGTACGCCATGGCCTCCTCGTGCGTCACCGCACGGGTGCGTGGCGGTGTCGGGTCGCGCCGATTGAGCCGGGGGACGTGCGCGTCACCGTTGTCGATCGCGTAGACCCGTTCGAGCAGCGAGTAGGCCGTGGTCATCACGTAGGAGTAGCACGCCGCGGGCTCGGCCGGGTCCGTTCCACTGCGCCGCCTCGTGAAGGGACCCTGTTGTCCCGGCCGGGATGATGATAGTTTCCCAATCAGCAGGGGATCTAGGAAGAAATCACCATGACGGGTGTCGGCGACGAGGCCGACGCACCACCCTGGACCGGCGGGGGACGACAGCCGGACGCGAGGGAGTAATCGGCATGAAGAGATCGATTCCCGCACTGACGGCCGGCGCCCTGGTTCTGGCGCTCGCGGCGTGCGGCAGTGGCGGCGACAACGCGGACGAGCCGACGGACGCCGGCAGCGGCGCCGAGGAGAGCGGTGGGTTCGAGGGACAGACGCTCACCGTCTGGATCATGGAAGGCACCAACCCGGACGCCGGCGGCTACTTCGAAGGCGTTGCTGAGGAGTTCACGGCCCGGACCGGTGCCGAGCTGGACGTGCAGTTCCAGCCCTGGGACGGCGCCCATGACAAGTTCGTTACCTCGATCGCGGGCGGCACCGGCCCGGACGTGGCCGAGGTGGGCACCACCTGGACCGCCGAGTTCGCCGAGCTCGGTGTGCTCGCGGACCTGACGGGCAGCATCGAGGGGGCGGGCCTGGACGGCGACCTCGTCGAAGGGCTCGCTGAGGCGGGTACCTACGATGGCGCGCTCTACGGCATGCCCTGGTACGCCGGGGTGCGCTCGATCATCTACAACCGGGACCTGTTCGAGGCGGCGGGCATCACCGAGACGCCCACGAACTGGGAGGAGCTGACCGCCGCGGTGGAGGCGCTCAAGGCTTCCGACCCCGACGTGATCCCGTTCCCGATCCCGGGGGACTCCCAGTACAGCGCGTACCCGTTCATCTGGGGCGCCGGGGGAGAGATCGCCACCGAGTCCGACGGTACCTGGACCGCCGCGCTGGACTCCCCGGAGGCGATCGAAGGGCTGGAGTACTACACGGGCCTCGCGCTCGAGCACGGATCCTCGACCGCAGCCGCGGACACCTGGAACGAGGCGGACGCCCTCACCGCGTTCGAGCAGGGCAACGTCGGGATGATCGTCGCCGGCAACTGGACCGTGGGCAGGATCGCGCAGGATGCCCCGGATCTGATGGAGAGCATCGGCGCCTTCCCGATCCCGTCGCGTGACGGCGGTCCGGCCGGCTCGTTCCTCGGCGGCTCGCACCTCGGCGTGTGGGCCGACTCCGATCAGCAGGAACTCGGCTGGGAGTTCATCGAGCTCATGAGCACCGGTCAGGCCGCCGCCGACTGGTCCGAGCAGACCGGGTACTTCCCGGGTCAGGCCAGCGCCCTGGCCGAGATCGCTGCCGACGAGGACCCGCTGGTCGCCCCGTTCGCCCAGCAGATGCTGGAGGCGGGCAGGTCCGTGCCACTGACGCCCGCGTTCGGTCAGATCCAGGGCGCGAAGACCGTCGAGGCCATGGTTCAGAACATCCTGACCGGGCGGATGGGTGTCGAGGAGGCGGCCGCGGAGGCGGTCGCCGCCATGAACGAGACGTTCAGCGCCGGGTCCTGAGGTGACCACGTCCACGGCCCGCGTGGCACCGATCGTGCCACGCGGGTCGGCCCCAGACGCGCATCGACGCCGAGCGGCCCGGCGCCGGGCCGTTCGCCCGTGGGTGCTGCTCGCGCCGACCCTGGTCGTGCTGGCAGTGCTGCTGCTGTGGCCGTTGGTGCGCGTGGTGGACCTGTCCTTCCAGGACTTCGGCCTGCGCGAACTGGTCTCCGGAGAGTCGAACTACATCGGCTGGGCGAACTACGCCGCGATCCTGGGCGACTCCTACCTGTGGACTGTCGTGCTGCCGAACACGGTCGGCTTCGCCGCCTGCTGTGTGGTGTTGACCGTGGGGCTCGGCACGCTTGTTGCCCTGTTCCTGAACATCCTCGGCACGTTCTGGAAGACGGTCTGCTCGACGGCGATCATGGTCGCCTGGGCAGTGCCCGCCGTGACCGGCACCTACGTCTGGATCTGGCTGTTCGATCCGCTGAACGGGCTGGTGGCGAGCGTGCTGGCCGGGCTCGGCATCATCGAGCCGGGAACCGTGAACTGGTACACGGACCGGCTCGGCTTCTATGCCATCGCCACCCTGAACGTGGTCCATCACGGCTTCCCGTTCGTGGCGATCACCGTGCTCGCCGGCCTGCTCACCGTGCCGAAGGAGCTCTACGAGGCGGCCACCATGGACGGCGCCGGCGCCTGGCGACGGTTCTGGCAGATCACCGCGCCGATGCTCAAGCCGGTCTTCGCCGTGGTCACGATCCTCTCCACGATCTGGGACTTCAAGGTGTTCACCCAGATCTATCTGATGCCGGGCGGCAACGGCGGCAACGCCGAGGTGTTCAACCTGGGGGTCTGGTCGTACATCCAGTCCTTCGCCCAGGGCAAGTACGGCATGGGCTCGGCCATCGCGGTGCTGCTCACCGGGATCCTGCTCGTCATCACGGTGGTCTACATGCGCACGCTGTTCAAGGAGGAGGACCTGTGAGGCGCACCGGTTCGGCGCTGGCGTGGCCGGCCCTCGGCAAGTCACTCGGGGTGGCCGCGATCCTGGCGTTCGCGCTGTTCCCCGCGTACTGGATGTTCTCCAGCGCGGTGGACGTGGACGCCGCGCGCCGCGGCGCCACCCTGATCCCGACGGACCTGACCCTTGACCACTTCGTCCGGGTCCTGGACGTCGGCGGGTTCGGCCAGTTCATGCGGAACTCGGCGATCGTGGCGCTGGGGACCGTGCTCATCTCCGCGGCCGTGGCCCTGCTCGCCGCGGTCGCGGTGGCACGCTTCGCGTTCACGTTCCGCAGGGCGGTGCTCGTGCTGATCCTCATCGTGCAGATGGTCCCGCTCGAGGCGCTGGTCATCCCGTTGTTCCTGCAGGCGAAGAACCTGCAGATGCTGAACAGTCTCCTCGGCCTCGTGATCGTCTACCTCGCCTTCTCGCTGCCGTTCGCGGTCTGGATGCTCCGTGGCTTCGTGGCCGCGGTGCCGAAGGAGGTCGAGGAGGCCGCCTACATGGACGGCGCCTCGTGGGGCCGGATGTTCTGGGCGGTCCTGCTGCCGCTGGTGGCTCCCGGCGTGGTGGCGACCAGCGTGTTCTCGTTCATCACCGCCTGGAACGAGTTCATCTTCGCGCTCACGTTCCTGCAGGACGCGGACAAGTACACGGTGGCCGTGGGCCTGCAGCGGTTCTTCGGCCAGAACACCGCGGACTGGGGGGCGGTGATGGCCGCGTCCTCGCTGATCACGGTACCGGTCGTGATCTTCTTCGTGGTCGTCCAGCGGCGCCTCGCATCCGGCCTGACGGCGGGGGCGGTGAAGGGATGAGGGTGCTCGCGCTGAGTTCGGGTACCTCGGTCGACGCCATCGACGTGGCGCTGGCCGAGCTCGACGACGCCGATGGGGTGGTCCGGATGCGGATGGTGGCGCACACGGAGCGGAGCTGGCCGACGCAGCTGCGCCGGCGGATCCTGGCTGCGCTGCCGCCGGCGGCCACCGACCTGGGTGAGGTCTGCCGGCTGGACACCGAGATCGGGCAGGCGTTCGCAGACGTGGGCGCCCGGGCGATCGAGGAGTGGGGTGCCGTGGATCTGCTGGTCAGCCACGGCCAGACGGTGCACCACTGGGTGGAGCACGGCCCGCCCGACGGCGGTGGTGGCGCGGGCGATCGGGCCGGCTCGGCCCGGGGCACGTTGCAACTGGGCTCGGCGGCGTGGATCGCGGCGCGCACGGGGCGGCCCGTGATCCATGACCTGCGCACCGCCGACATCGCCGCCGGTGGTCAGGGCGCCCCGCTGGTGAGCCTGCTGGACGCGCTCTGGCTCGGCGACCGGCCCACGGCGGCGCTGAACATCGGAGGCATCGCGAACATCACCCTCGTGGGCGACGGGCCGGTGCGGACCGGCGACACCGGGCCAGGCAACTGCCTCCTGGACGAGGCCGTCGCGGCCCGCACCGGCCACAACTTCGACCCCGACGGAGCGCTCGCCGCGGCGGGCCGCGTGGACCCGCCGGCCCTGGCCGCGCTGCTCGCGGATCCCTACTACGCCCGGCCGTTGCCCAAGAGCACCGGACGGGAGACCTTCGACGGCGGATACGTCACCGCCGCACTGGGTGCCGCCGGGGTGCCCGTCCCCAGTGGCAATGACCTGTTCGCCACGCTCACCGAACTCACCGTCCGGACCATCGCCGAGGCGATCGGCCGTGACGGCGCCCGCACCGAGCGCGTCGTGGTGTCCGGCGGCGGTGTACGCAACGCCACGCTGATGGCCGGACTACGCTCACGGCTACCGGGCGTGATCACCTCCGATTCGCTCGGGCTGGCCGCCGAGGCGAAGGAGGCCTACCTGTTCGCGTTGCTCGGCTACCTGTCGGCTCGTGGGTTGCCCGGCACGGCCCCAGGCGTGGGCCGCCGCCGCGCGACCGGGGCGAGGTCCGCCGTCGTGCTGGGCTCGTTGACCCCACCCGCACCCGCGCCGTGTCCGCCCGGACGCGACCCGGTGCACACGCTCGTACTCGAGGAAGGATGACCATGGCCGAGATGTCCCACGACTGGCGCGAGGTGCTGGGGCTGCACTCACCCACGGAGGAGCGCAACCCCCGCACCGAGGATCTCGATCGGCTGCCCACCGACGAACTGGTGAGCCTGATGATGGAGGAGGATGCCGCGGTCCTGACGGCGGTGCGAGCGGTCGCCGACCAGGTGGCCGCCCTGGTCGATCTCGCCGTGGCGGCCCTAGGCGCGGGTGGACGGGTGCACTACAGCGGCGCCGGGACCTCCGGGCGGCTCGGCGTGCTCGACTCCGTCGAGCTGATGCCCACCTACCGGGTCGGCGCGGAGACGGTGGTGGCACACCTGGCCGGCGGTGACCGGGCGATGATGCAGGCGGTGGAGGGCGTGGAGGACGACCCGGACGCGGGCGCCGCGGACCTGGGCGTCGTCGGCCCGGCGGACGTCGTCGTCGGGATCGCAGCCAGCGGACGCACGCCGTATGTGGGCGGCGCCCTCGCCAGCGCTCGGGAGCAGGGAGCCCGGACCGCCCTGATCGCCACGAACCCCCGCGCCACCCTGGCCGCTGGCGTGGACGTGGCGGTCCTCATCGACACCGGCCCGGAGGTGATCACCGGATCCACCCGGATGAAGGCGGGAACGGCCCAGAAGATGGTCCTGAACATGTTCTCGACGGCGGTGATGGTCCGCCTCGGCAAGACGTACTCGAACCTGATGACCGAGGTGGCGCCCACGAACCAGAAGCTGCGCGCCCGCACCGTACGGATGCTGGTGCAGGCCACGGACCAGGACCCGGAGCGGTGCGCGGACGTGCTGGCCGCGGCAGGGGACGCCCGGACGGCGCTGGTCGCCCTGATCGCCGGGATCGACGTGGCCCAGGCCCGTGAGCTGATCGCCCAATACCCGCCCGACGTCACCCGGATCGCCGATCCGGGAGGGGTGCGTTCAGCCGTAGCCGCAGCAAGGGGAGGGCACCACGAATGACCCGGCCCCCGCTGGTGCTGCGGTTGCGCGGCGGGCTGGACCAGCTCCAGCCGTCCATGCGCCGGGTGGCCGAGTACGTGCTCGAGGATCCGCGGCGGGCCGCCCGGACCACCATCACCGACCTGTCCGCCGCGAGCGGCGTCAGCCAGACCACGGTGATGCGGCTGTGTCACGAGCTCGGCCTGGCCGGGTATCGGGAGTTCCGGCTCGCCCTCGCGGCCGAGACGGGCCGCAGCGATGCCGCCGCCGAGCGTGAGCTGCGCACCGGGGACATCGCCGAAGGTGACGACCTGGCCAGCGTGATCGCGAAGATCGCCTACGCCGACGCCCGTGCCGTGGAGGACACGGCCCGCTCGCTGTCCGTCCCGGAACTCGAGGCGGTGGTCGAGGCCATCGTGACCGCCGGCCGGGTCGACATCTACGGGGTCGGCGCCTCCGGCACCGTCGCAACGGACCTGCAGCAGAAGCTGCACCGGATCGGGCGGGTCGCGTTCGCGCACGCCGATGCGCACCTCGCTCTCACGTCGGCCGCGCTGCTCGGGGAGCGGGACGTCGCGATCGGGATCTCCCACACCGGGACCACCATCGACACCGTCGAGGCACTGCGGCTCGCCGGGGCCCGGGGTGCCACCACGGTGGCGCTGACGAACGCCCCCGGGTCGCCGATCGCGCGGCTCGCCGACCGCGTGCTGCTCACCGCCGCCCGGGAGACGACGTTCCGGTCGGGGGCGACCGCCAGCCGCCTCGCTCAGCTCACCGTCGTGGACTGCGTGTTCGTGGCGATCGCCCAGCGCACTTACGACGCCAGCCAAGCGGCGCTCGAGGTCACCCGCGCCGCCGTCGAGGACAGGAGGTACACCCGGACCCGATCCGGTCCCGGCGGGATCTGATCATCGACGATCACGACTCATCTCGTACATGGAGGGGAACATGCGACGATCACTCGCAGCAGTATTGGGCCTGGCACTGGTGCCGGCCCTGGCATTGGCCGGACCGGCCGCCGCGGACGAACCCGAGGAGCAGTTCCGCGCACTCTGGGTCGACGCGTTCAACGTCGGCATCTACACGCCCGAGCAGGTCATCACGTTGGTCGAGGACGCGAGCGAGCTGGGCGTGAACGCCCTGATCGTGCAGGTCGGTCGGCGGTTCGACTGCTTCTGCAACGACGCGCTCTACCCGCGCACCGACGCCGCCGTCGACCCGGCGCCCTACGACCCGCTGGCCGAGGTCATCGACGTGGCGCACGCGGCCGGGATCGAGGTGCACGCCTGGGTGAACGCCACCACGCTGTGGAACTCGGCCACACCGCCCACCTCGCCGGAGCACGCCTTCAACGCGCACGGACCCAGCGCGACCGGCGCCGACCGCTGGCTGAACCAGCGTGAGGACGGCACCGAGCTCGTCGGAAACAACTCCTACATCGACCCGGCCAACCCGGCCGCCGTCGACTACGTCGTCGAGGCGATCTCCTCGATCACGGACAATTACGACGTGGACGGGGTGAACCTCGACTACATCCGCTACCCGGACTACAGCGCCGGCGAGTTCCAGAACGACTGGGGCTACTCCGAGACGTCGCTGGCCCGGTTCGCCGCCGAGACCGGCCGGACGGACCGCCCGGCCGTCACCGACGAGGAGTTCAGCCAATGGCGCCGCGACCAGGTCTCCGCACTGGTACGCAAGATCTACGTGGCGATGTACGGCTCCGACCCGAGTGACCGGCTCAGCATCAACGGCATCACGTACGCGTTCGGCCCGGTCAGCTACGGCGGTTGGGAGAACGCCCGGCCGTACACGAACGTGCTCCAGGACTGGGTGGGCTGGCTGGATGAGGGCATCATCGACACGGTCACCGCGATGAACTACAAGCGCAACTGGATGCCGGCCCAGGCACAGATGTTCACGGAGTGGAACGACGCACTCATCGCCAACCGCGCCGACCGGCACGTGGTCAACGGGCCGGCTCTCTACCTGAACGAGTTGCCGGACATCGTGGCCCAGGCGGAGGAGACGGTGGCCGCCGGATTCGACGGGTGGAGCGGATACTCCTATGCGAACTTCAGCGCCACGGCGACGGCGTCCACGGATCCCGCCGTCAAGGACGCCGAACGGGAGGCGGTGACCGCGGCACTTCGGGCCGGGCCGCTCGCCGACGACGTGGTGGTACCCGAGATGGAGTGGAAGACCCAACCCACCGCCGGACTTCTTGAGGGCACGGTCACGCTGAGGACCGGCGCGGTCGCCGACCAGGTGGAGGTGCGGGTCCAGCCTCTCGGCCGCACCCC
This sequence comes from Occultella kanbiaonis, assembly GCF_009708215.1. Lineage (NCBI taxonomy): Bacteria > Bacillati > Actinomycetota > Actinomycetes > Micrococcales > Ruaniaceae > Occultella > Occultella kanbiaonis. The sequence goes on from NZ_CP046175.1 coordinate 1,775,008, forward strand.
GGGGGAGTCGTTCACGGTGATCACGGACGGGTCCGGGTGGTTCGCGGCCGTCGACCTTGCCCCCGGGCAGTACCGGTTGCGCGTGGTCGAGGACGGCGCCACCGGCACGGGAGCGACGGTCGTCGTCGTCGCCGCCGGTCGGATCACCTCGGCGGAGGTCACCGCCGGCGGGGTCTGAGGGTGCCCGCCCTCGTCGGCCCGGTCACGTGGAACGGGGCGGCGAGGGCGGCGGCGCGGTCCGACCCGCCAGGGGCCGTCTGCGTGTCAGGATATGGGCATGGATCGATCTAGTAGCGACGCCGACGCCACCCGTTCGCGCCGGGCGACGATCACCGACGTCGCCCAGCTGGCGGGGGTGTCGCGCTCGGCCGTCTCCCGGGTGTTCAACGCCCAGGGCGGCATCTCCGCCGCCACCGAGAAACGCATCCGGGATGCCGCGCGCAAGCTGCACTGGACCCCGAGCGCCACGGCGATCGCGTTGCGCTCGGCCAGGTCGCGCACCGTGGGACTGGTCCTGAACCGACCGGGGGTCGCCAAGGACGGCGACCCTGAACTGCCGTCCGGGATGTTCACCGGTCTCGAGAAGGTGCTCGCAAGGCACGACTTCGGGCTGCTGCTGCACATCGCCACGTCCGCGGAGCACGAGGAGCAGACCTACCGGCGGCTCGCCGAGGCCCGTCGCGTCGACGGCGTGGTGCTCCTGGAGTCACGGGTCGGTGACACCAGGTTCGACCTGGTCCGTCGGCTCGGGCTGCCCGCCGTGCTCCTCGGGACCCCGTGGGTGGAGGATCCGATCTCCTACATCGGCCACGGGCCTCGAGGCGCCGGGATGCGCGAGGTGGCCGAACACCTTCTCGAACTGGGCCATCGGTCGATCGCCGCGGTGAGCGGGCCGGAGGACTACGTCGAGTCGAGCCACCGGGACCGGATCCTCCGTGAGGTGCTCGCGGCGGGCGGCGCCGGACTCGTGGCGCATCGCCCGGGACCGTACACACCGGTCACGGCGGCCGAACGCACCCGGGCGATCCTCGAGCAGCACCCCGAGATCACGGCCATCGTCTATGCGACCGACGAGATGGCCATCGCGGGGATGGCGACCCTGCGCGAGCACGGTCTGCGGATCCCCGAGGACGTCTCCGTGGTCGGGTACAACGGCACCGATATCGGCGCGTGGTACTCGCCCGCGCTCACGACGGTCCGGCGTGATGTGTCCCAGCGCGGTCGGGCGGCGGCCCGCACGCTCCTGGGCCTGATGGGCGTGACGGTCGAGGCGTCGGATGAGCAGGTCGTCGACCCGGAGCTCGTGATCCGCGCCTCGACCGCACCCCCACGTGAGGCGGCTACGGCCACCGCGACTGCAGGCTGAGCGCGATCCGGTCCCGTTCCTCCTCGCCGAGCGGAGTGTCCTGCGCGTTGTAGGCACCGACCTTGGCGCCGCGCCGGTCGGCCGGCAGCTCCGCCATCCGCGGAACCAGGCTGAAGTGCAGATGCCGGATGCCCTCGGAGAACTGCATCACATAGGAGCGGTTCGCACCGACGGCGTCCACGAGCGCCCGCGTCCCCTCCCGCAGCACCGCGCCGAGTTCGGCCGCCTCACCTTCGGTCAGGTCTGCCAGCGATTCGACGTGCCGCCGAGGAAGGACGAGCATCCAGCCCGGGAGGGCGCTGCGGTGCGCGATCACCCGCCAGTGCTCGGTCACCCGGACCCGCTCCCGGGGCGGCAGGGCGGATTCCGGTTGGGCGTTCCCGGCGCAGAGCGTGCACTCGGTCATCGTCACGTCACTGAGCCGTGAGGTAGCCGGCGGCGTCTGAGACGAGGCGCGCGACCGCCTCGGTGACCGTGACCTCGCCGTAGGCGATCTCCTCACCGATCCTGGTGAGGGCGCCGTTGAACTGCTCCGATCCCTCCGGCCGGATGGGGAACGGTCGGGCCGGGTGCTCCATCTCCCGCGAGATCTGTTCGATGAAGGCGGTCTCCGCACCTTCGAGGTCGGGAGTGAGCCCGTCACGGATCTCGGAGGAGGACGGTGCGCCCTGGTTGAGCCGGGTGACATCGGCCGCAGCGGTGTCGTTGATGAAGAAGTCGATGAGTGCGGCGGCGACCTCGGGGGAGTCGGTGTTGGCGGCTGCGCTGATCAGGATCGGCGGGAAGAACCACCAGTCGTCGGTGGAGTCGGCGAAGGACGGGGTGCTGAACAGCCCGAGCGTTGCCTCGGTGAGTCCGGAGACGATCGTGAAGTGGTTCGTGCTGGACAGCCGCATCGCGGAGGTCCCGAGGACCAGGAAGTCGCCGGACCAGCCGGCGCCGTTGGCCTCGCTCTGGGAGTCGGCCGGCGGCAGCACCCCTTCGTCCCGGAGCGTCTTCCAGAAGACGAACCATTCCTCGATCGCCGCCGGGTCGGCCGCGAGCGTGCCTTCGGGGGTGAACAGTTCGCCGCCGGCCTGTCGGATCCACGCCTCCAGGTGCCGGTGCGTGTCATCGAGCGTGGGGTCGTTGAGCCCGAAGACGCCGGTGGTGGGGTCGGCCACCTCGCGGGCGGCAGCAGCGAGATCGTCCCAGGTCGCGATGTCGCCGCCGAAGACGCCGGCAGCGCCCAGCAGGTCCTCGGCCGTGATGAGCGCCTGGCCGACGTAGTGCGTCGGCAGCGCGAACACGCCGTCGCCGACCGTCCCGCTGGCGACGCCGGCGTCACCGATCGCGCTGACGTCGATCACGTCGTCGAGGTACTCGGAGAGGTCGAGCAGCGAGCCGCCGGCGCCGTAGCGGCCGACGTGCGTGTCCCGCATCCAGAGGACGTCCGCGAGGTTCCCGGCCGCGGCGGCGGTCGCCATCCGCTCGAGGTAGGGACCGAGGTCGGCGAACTCGGATCGGGTCGTGACGCCCTCATGGTCGGCTTCGAACAGCGCGAGGGCGGCGTCATAGAGCTCGGTCCGGCTCGCGTCGCCCCACCAGGTCACGGTGAGGCTCGCGTCGGCGTCGGACTCCGACCCGGAACCTCCGCCGCCGAATCCGGCACAGCCGGCGGTGGTCAGCAGGGCGCCGGCTGCAGCAGTGCCGAGGAAGGAGCGACGGGACAGGGGTGGGTTCGGGTTCAACGGGTTCAACATGGAATTCCCTTCAGGAGCGTCGTTGCTGGTGGCGGGCCGGGCCGGTTACTTCAGCCCGGTGGTGGCGATGCCGTTGATCAGGTGCTTCTGGGCGAACAGGAACACGAGGAAGAGCGGCAGGATCGACAGGATCGACATCGCGAACATCGGGCCCCACGAGGAGGCTCCGGTCGAGTCCAGGAAGGCGTTCAGCGCGATCGGGGCCGTGTAGAGCTCACGGTCGGAGATGTACAGCAGCGGCCCGAGGAAGTCGTTCCAGGTCCAGATGAAGGTGAAGATCGCAGCCACCGCGAGGGCGGGGCGCATCAGGGGCAGGATGATCCGCCAGAACACGCCGAACGGGCCGCAGCCGTCCACGGTCGCGGCGTCGTCGAGGGTCCTCGGCAGCCCCCGCATGAACTGGACCATGAGGAAGATGAAGAACGCGTCGACCGCGAGGAACTTCGGCACCACGAGCGGGAAGTACGTGTTCGTCCAGTCGATCGACTGGAAGAGGATGTACTGGGGCACGAGGGTCACGTGGAACGGCAGCATCAGCGTGGCGAGCATGGCGGCGAAGAGCGTCTTCTTGAACCGGAAGTCGAGCCGCGCGAATGCGTAGGCGGCCAGTGAGCAGGACAGGAGGTTTCCGAGCACCGAGATCGCCGCGATGACGAATGAGTTCAGGAAGAACGTCGAGAACGGGATGCCGAGCGCGTCCCAGCCCTTCGTGAAGTTCTCCGTCGTGAACGTCGCGGGCAGGAGACCGGGGTCGGAGAAGATGTCCGACTCCGGTTTGAAGGCGCTCGCCACCATCCACAGGAGCGGGTAGACCATGGCGACGGCGCCGAGCAGGACGACGCCGTGCAGGACGATCCGACGCCACGGGCGACGCTGCGGCCTCGGGGCCGGGGCGCGCACCACGGCGGGTTGCGTGGTTGTCGAAGTCATGTCATTCCCCGTCGTAGTGGACCCAGTACCGGGAGGTGAAGAAGGCTGCGCCGGTGAACAGGCCGATGACGACCAGCAGGAACCACGCCATCGCCGAGGCGTAGCCCATGTCGAAGTCGGTGAACGCCTTCTGGTAGAGGTACAAGGTGTAGAAGAGCGTGGAGTCGACCGGCCCGCCGGAACCGCCGGAGATGATGTAGGACTGCGTGAATGCCTGGAAGGCATTGATCATCTGCAGCACCAGATTGAAGAAGATCACCGGGGTGAGCATCGGCATGGTGATTCGCCGGAACCGCCCCCACGCGTTCGCACCGTCGACGCTGGCCGCGTCGTACAGCTCCTGTGGTACCTGCCTCAGGCCGGCCAGGAAGATGATCATCGGGGAGCCGAACGTCCAGACATTCAGCACGATCAACGTCCCGAGCGCCCATTCGGGTGTGGCGATCCAGTTCGGCAGGTCGGTCAGCCCAAGAGCACCGAGCGCCGTGTTGACGAGCCCGGAGCCCCCGAAGATCTGACGCCAGAGCAGCGCGATCGCCACGCTGCTGCCGAGCAGGGAGGGCAGGTAGTAGACCGAGCGGTAGAAGGCCAGGCCCCGCAGACCCCGGTTCAGCAGGGTCGCGAGCGCGAGTGCGAACGCCAACTGGAGCGGCACCGAGACGAGTACGTACTTCAGGGTGACCAGGCACGCGCTGACGAAGCGTGGGTCGTCGGTGAACATCCGGACGTAGTTGTCGAAGCCGACGAACGACAGCCGGCCGAGCAGGTTGTAGTCGGTGAAGGACAGGTACAGCGACGCGATCATCGGCCCGAGGGTGATCCCGAAGAGCCCGACCAGCCAAGGCAGCAGGAACAGCCAGGCGGCCCACCTGCGCTTGCGCCGGCGGCGTCCGCGCTCGGGGAGGTCGCCGGTCGGGGGGACGGCGACGGTGGTCCCCGGGGGTGATGCGGTGTTCACGCTCATCAACGCCTCCTTTGGCGTAGCGGTGCGGGCCTTGAGTCAGTACCCGGCGGCCTTGTCGACGACGTTCGCCAGCGGGGCACCGTCCAGGAAGCGCTCGAGATTGCCGAGGAAGATGTCCCCGCCGCGTGCGGCGGTGGCCCCGGTGGTCGCCCCGTTGTGCGGGGTCACGACGACGTTCGGCAGGTCCCAGAACGGACTCTCCGGCGGGAGTGGCTCGGTCCCGTGTGCGTCCAGGCCGGCCCCGGCGATCCACCCCTCCCGCAATCCCCTCAGGAGTGCCGTGTCGTCGGCGATCCCGCCCCGGGAGATGCAGATGAAGTAGGCGTGAGCGGGCATCGCCCGGAACGCGGCCTCGTCGAACAGACCCCTGGTGTCGGCCGTCAGTGGCACCGTGACCACCACGAAGTCGGCCCGGGCCAGTACCTCGCGGAGCCGTTCCGGTGCGAACAGCTCGTCCACGCCGGGCACGGGGCGGTCGACCCTGCGGCGGACGCCGAGCACGTGCATGTGGAATGCCTTCGCCTTCGCGGCGAGGTCCGCGCCCGCGTTGCCGAGCCCGACGATCGCGACCGTGCGGCCGTTGAGCTCACCGTGGGTGAACCGGTCCCAGCGGTGCTCGGCCTGGGCACGCTGCCAGCGCGGCACATCCCGGCTGAGCATCAGCATCAGCAGCATGGAGTGCTCGGCGAGCGGGATCCCACCGTTCCCGGTCGAGCTCGTCAGGGTCACCTCGCTGGCGAGCATCTCCTCCGACAGGTCGGCGTTCGCTCCCGCGGCCCAGCTGTGCACCCAGCGGGTGTTCGCCGCGGCCGTCAGCTGGCCCGGTCGCAGCGTGCCCGCGATCGCGGTGGCACGTGCGAGGGTGTCTGGGCCCGCGTCGGCGGCACTCGACACGATCTCCAGGACGCCGCGGCCCGCCAACAGGGCCTCGGCGCGGCTGCGTACCTGGTCATCGAGTGATCCGAAGGCGACGATGTGCTCGGTCAACTGTTCTCCTTGGTTGTGATCGTGATGACGTCGAACGTCTCGATGGCCGGCAGCAGCAGCTCGCCGGCGGGTGTCACGGGCACGTCCTGACCGGCGACGAGGGCCGTCGCCGCGGCGATGTGCAAGCCGCGCGGTGGCGTGATCCGAACGCCCGTGATCGGGATCGGCGGTCCGTAGGACCGTCGGCGCAGCCCGCTGTGGTTGACCAGGTGCACGACGACGCGCCCGTCCGCCGCGCGGTGCACGGTGTGTTCGAGCTGCTCTGGTGCCCAGAGGCGCAGGCAGCCCCAGGGATCGCCGTCGGGCCCGGTCCGAGCGCCCGGCACGCTGCTCAGCAGCACGTCGCGGATCTCGCGGGTGCCGAGCCTGTCGTAGGTGCGGCCGGCGGTCCAGGGCAGGTAGGCGGCGGAGCCGGCCCCGTAGGAGCGGCTCGCGAGGCCCGGTTGGTCGGTGGTCCGCTGGCCGTGGGCCAGCTCCGGTGGCCCGTACGGGGCCGGGCCGATGATGGTGAGCCAGCGGTCGATGTCCGAGTGCCAGGCCATGCTGCGCCGGGCGCCGAGGATGGGGACGGTGGGAGCCGTGTAGACGCCACTGTCGGCGGTGGACTCCAGCCCCGCGCTGACATAGGTGCCCTTCAGCGACTCGACGTCGCCGACGACGGCGAGCTCCGCCGTCGCCGGCATCGACTCCAGCTGCACCCGGCCGCCGCTCAGGCCGCTCGAGCCGGTGGCGACGAGCGTGCCGCCGGCCTGGACGAATGCGTCCAGGAGCTCGGCGACGCCGGGAGGCAGCGGCCCGACGTCGGGGAGCACGAGCACGCCGAACCGAGCCAGCGAACCGTCCACGGCGAGCCGCGCGACCTCCTCCAGGGCAAGCACGTCGGCGGCCAGATGGACCTCGGCGAGGGCGTCGAACCAACCGTGGAACTCCTCCGTCGCCCCGGCGGCATCGGCGGGTTCCCTGCCTGCGGCCGGCGGTCGGATCAGGGCGAGCGGCGCGATCGGACGGATGCCGGCATAGAGGTCCTGGTGATCACGGTGGAAGCGGGTGATCGCCCGGGCCGCGGGGAGCCCGGCGTAGGGGATGTCCCCGGGCACGCCCATGATGTAGGTCGACGGTGTTCCGCCGCGCGCGATCGTCTGGGCGAAGTAGGTGGCGAAGTGATGGGGTTCCTCGGCGGCCATGCGGTAGGGCATGTCCACGAACGCGACCGAGTTCACCAGGACCGGGGTGTGCTCGTGGGCGGTGCGGGAGGCGCTCACCGCGGCTGAGGTCGCGTACGGCCAGAGCGGACGTCCGATGGCGTTGTTCGCCTCGTGGAAGACGATGTCGCTGGAGTCACCGAGGATCAGTGCGGCCTCCGGCCGGCGGGACTTGATGTGATCACGGATCCGCTCGGTCAGGGTGGCGACCGTCTCCCGGGCGTAGGCACGCCAGCGCCCGTACTCGGCGTCGTCCGGACCCGCCGGCAACCGCGCACCACCGGCGAAGGCCGCGAACCCCGCCACGCACGCGTCGCAGTGACAGACACCGTGGTAGGTGCCCGCGTAGTCCACCTCGTTGAAGCCGAACCAGTTGCAGAAGAAGCCATCGACGTCGTAGCGGCCGAGCACCTCGTCCAGGACGTCGAGGGTTCGCTCCTGGTAGTAGCCGGCACTCGGGCACGTGCTCACCAGACCCTGGTAGATCTGGCGCCCACCGTCCGCGCTCCGGAAGCACCACTGCGGGAAGCGGTCGGCGATCCGGGGAGCGATCTTGGAGAAGTCCATCCGCGCCATGAGTCGGATCCCACGGTCCTTGGCGGCCCGGCGGCAGTCGCCGAACAGGTCGCCGCCGGGCCGCCGGGCCAGCAGCGGGTTGCGCGTCTGGAAGTCGAGATCGGTGGGATAGAAGGACAGGATGCCGCCGGCGTTGACGAGCCAGGTGTCGGCGCCGTGGTCCTCGATGGCGTCGAGGACGGCCTTCACGTCGAAGGTGACATCGGTCTCGCGCAGGTTGGTCTGGAACATCCGGAACGGTGCGTGCCACCAGCGGGTGGTCGGCTCCTGGTGCTGCTCCAGCGTGGACGTGGTCGTCACTGACCGGCTCCCTGTAGATCGTGGCGCCCTGGTCGGGCACGCACCGAAACTAGATCGATCTAGTAGGGATGTCAACCCCATGCATCGCACGGAGAAGGTGAATTGGCTGCCGGGTACTAGATCAATCTAGTTTCCACGCGACGAGAACTCGCCGGATCGGCGCGGACCAGTGGCCCGCTGCACCACGGCGCCGCGGGCGTGACCGGGGCGCCCCATGCGGGAGCGCGCGGACCCGGCCTATTCGCTCGGGATCTCCGGGATCCGGAGCATGCCCTCCTGGGCGATCGTCGCGACCAGCAGGCCGGACCGGTCGAAGACCTTCGCGACACCGAGGCCACGCCCACCGCTGGCGGACGGCGAGGACTGCGCGTACAGCAACCAGTCGTCCAGGTCGACGTCGCGGTGCCACCACATGGCGTGGTCGAGACTCGCCACGCTCGCGCCCCTGGTCCGCCAGCTGAGGCCGTGGCGACGCATGATCGGCTCGAGCATCACCTGGTCGCACGCGTAGGCGAGCATCGCGCGCTGCTGCAGCTGGCTGCCGGGCACCTCGGCCCGTGCGCGCATCCACAGGTACTGGGTGTCGGTCTGCTCCGCGGCCGGCTTCGTGAACAGGGCGCCGTCGACGTGCCTCATGTCGAAGGCGCCGTTGCGATAGAAGAACGCCGCGATCGGGTGGTCGAGCGCGTTGAAGAACTCGACGGAACTGGCCAGCTCCTCCGGCTGCGGCACCTGCGGCATGGTCTCGGCGTGGTCGAGGCCCTGCTGGGGTTCCTGGAAGGAGGTGATCATGGACAGGATCGGCTTGCCGAACTGGATGGCGTGGGTACGCCGGGCACTGAACGACCGGCCGTCGCGCATCCGCTCGATCGAGAACGTGATCGGCTCGTCGAGGTCGCCCGGGCGGAGGAAGTAGCCGTGCACCGAGTGCGGGAGCCGGTCGGGCGCCACGGTCCGCCCGGCGGCGAGCAGTGCCTGGGCGAGCACCTGGCCGCCGTAGACCCGTCCGTGGATCTGCGGCAGGGACCGGCCCGTGAACGTGTCCTCGTCGACCTGGTCCAGCTCCAGTGCGGACAGCACGGCCTCGAGTGGACGGGCCGGCTCCACCTCCTCGGTCACTGCGGCCCCCCGGGCTCTGCGGTGTTCACCAGGGAGAAGGCCGCGCGCTCAAGATAGTCGAGCAGGGTGGCCTCGTGCAGCGGGGCCAGACCGGCCTCCTTGACCGCGACGGTCATGAGCTTCAGCCACCGGTCGCGGGCCGTGGGGGTCACCGGGTAGGGCGCGTGCCGCATCCGTAGCCGCGGGTGCCCGCGGGTGTCCGAGTACGTGGTCGGGCCACCCCAGTACTGCTCGAGGAACATCCGCAGCCGGTCCTCCGCGGGGCCGAGGTCCTCGGGCTCGGGGTACATCGGGAACATGATGTCGTCCACTGCGACCTGCTCGTAGAAGCGGTGCACGATGCGGCGGAACGTGGGCTCGCCGCCGATCGCCTCGTAGAAGGAGTCCGGCCGGCGGGCCGGCGGCGCGTCGGCGCCGCGCAGACCGAGGCTGCGGCGTCCGGCCGGCTGGGGCGAGGCGGGGGAGGAGGCGGTACTCACCCGGTCAGCCTAATGCTCGCGGGCTCGCCGGCCCGCTCGGGCAGCCTGCCCGACGGCGGTGGGTGGCAGCCGTCACAGGCCCAGTTCGGCGAGGGCCGGCAGGGCGTCGCGGGCGGTCAGGCGGGCCGCGTCGGCGTCGTCGGTGCCGAGGGCGAGGGTGGCTGCGCGGCGGCACTGCTCGAGGGACGTCGCGGCGAGGACGGCGGCGACGTCACCGAGGGCTCGTGGGGTCATCGACAGGCTGGTCACGCCCATGCCGACCAGCACGGCGGCCAGGGCGGGGTCGGCCGCGGCCTCGCCGCAGACCCCGACGGGCCGCGACTGGGCCTGCCCACCCTCGCAGGTGGTTCTGATCAGCGACAGCACGGCCGGGTCCCACGGGGTCGACAACGGCGCCAGGGCACCGAGCAACCGGTCGGCGGCCAGGGTGTACTGCGTGAGGTCGTTGGTGCCGATGGACGCGAACGCGGCTCGGGCCAGGATCGGGCCGGCCAGCAGCGCGGCGCTGGGCACCTCGACCATCACCCCGGCGGTCTCGAGGCCGTGCCGGGCGCACGCGGCGACGAACTCCTCGGCCTCGCCGACCCGGGACACCATCGGAGCCATCACCCACACCTGGGCGGAGTGCGCAGCCGCGGCCGTCGCGATCGCGGCGAGCTGGTTCTCCAGCACGTCCGGATTCTTCCAGGAGGTGCGGAACCCGCGGACCCCGAGCGCCGGGTTCGTCTCGTCCGTGGGGTTCAGGAACGGCATCGGCTTGTCCGCACCGGCGTCGAGCGTGCGCACCACCACCTTCTTGCCGGCGAACGCGGCAAGCACGGTGCCGTAGGCCTCGACCTGCTCGTCGATGCTCGGCTCCGTGTCCCGGTCCAGGAAACAGAACTCCGTGCGGAACAGTCCGACACCCTCGGCGCCCGCCGCCGCCGCGGGCTCGGCCTGAGCCACCTCGCCCACGTTCGCGAGCAGTTCCACGCGGTGCCCGTCGCTGGTGGCACCCCGCCCGGAGAAGGTGCGGGCCTCGTGCTGCTCACTCGCCTGGGCGACCTCCTCGGAGGTGGGCGCGAGGACAACGGCGCCCGATCCGCCGTCGACCACGATCACGGCACCCTCGACGATCTGCGCGGCGGCCTCCCCGAGACCGACGACGGCCGGGATGCCGAGTGCCCGGGCGAGGATCGCGGTGTGGGAGGTGGGCCCGCCCTCGGCGGTGATCAGGCCGCGGACCACGGCGGGGTCGAGTTGCGCGGTATCGGCGGGCGCGAGGTCCTGCGCCACCAGGATGAACGGCTCGGTGCGGGCCGGCACCCCCGGCGTCGGGACCCCGGTGAGCCGGGCGACGATCCGGTCCCTCACGTCGTGGACGTCCCGGACCCGTTCCGCGAAGTACCCGCCGAGCTCCTCGAACTGGGCAGCGACGGCGGCGGCCGCCTCCCACAGTGCTCGCTCGGGGCTGACCCGCTCGGTCGTGATGCGCTGCCGGGCGTCCTTGATCAGCGTGGGGTCGGTGGCGATCTGGGCGGTCGTCTCCAGCACCTCCTTGGCGGTGCCGGTCACGGTCTCCGCCCGGGCCCTGAGCTCGATGGCGACGGCGTCCGCGGCGGTCGTGAGGGCCGCCTCCGACTCCTCGGGGGCGGCCGGGGAGCGCCGCAACGGCGGTTCCGGCACCCCGGCGGCGAGGCGAACAGTGGGCCCGGCGGCCCGTCCGGGGGAGACCCCGACGCCCTGGAGCGTGCTGCCCCCGGCGGCCTCGGCGCTGTCCATCTCGACGTTACTCACGGTGGTCCGCCTTCCGTCGCACGGGGTTCGTCATATTGTGGCCAGCGCGCTGGGGGGCGGGCACCGGTTGTAGAGTGTCATTCATCACAGGACGATGCTTGTTGGGAGAAGAAGTGAGCAAGGCCGAGGACATTCTCGCCGCACTGGGAGGCGACGCGAACGTTGTCGACCTGGAGCCGTGCATCACCAGACTCCGGGTCGAGGTGAATGACCCGGCGCTCGTGAACGAGGAGGACCTGCGCACCCACGGTGCGTTCGGTGTGGTCCGTTCCGGCCGCGTCGTGCAGGTGGTCGTCGGCCCGGAGGCGGACGACCTCGCTGCCGACATCGAAGGGCTTCGCCCCGGCAGCTGAGGCCCACGCCCCGGCCCGGCGAAGGCGCCTCACGGGGCGAGTTCGATGCCGCGCTCGGCGAACGCCACGGCGATCCGGTGGCGCAGTTCGCTCGCGACCGACTGGTCGTGGTCGGCGCTGACTCGCACCCGCCAGGTGAGCGCGACCAGGTCGGCGGTGACCTCGTTGATCAGGCACTCCGGCTCGAGGTGACTGACGACGTCCGCGTAGAGGTTCTCGTTGCGCATCTGTGTGGTGAGTTCGCTCAGGGTGGTCCGCACCAGGGTGAGGTCGGTGGTGCGCGCGACCCGGAGCTCCACCACCGCGAAGGCCCAGCCCTGCGTCAGGTTGGCGACCCTCAGGATCTCGCCGTTTCGGACGTACCAACGGCGGCCGTCGTCGTCGCGGATGAGGGTGACCCGCAGGCCCACCTCCTCGACCACACCGGAGGCGAGGATCCCGCCGCCGGTGCCGAGTTCCACGCGGTCGCCCACGCCGTACTGGTCCTCGATGAGCATGAAGCCGCCCGTGATCACGTCCCTGACGAGGGCTTGTGCCCCGAAGGCGATGGCGATGCCGACCACCCCGGCGGAGGCGATCAGGGGTGCCACGTCGACCCCGAGGGTGGTCAGGATCATCAGCACCGCGACGCTCCCGATGAGCGCGGTGGTCGTCGAGACGAGCACCGTCCGGAGGGTCTCGAGGCGCTGCTTGCGGCGCGGGTTCGGGGCCACGCCGAACTTCTCGGGCGTCCGCAGCAGACCCTTCGCCTCGGTGGCGATCAGCCCGCGTATGGTCCGGGAGATCAGGAAGCGCACGAGGACCGTGGTCAGGCTGGCGATCACGATGATGATCAGGACCGTCAGCGGGGCACCGGTCAGCGCGGCGACGACGTCGGGCGCGGCGATGTTCACGGCTGCCAGCCTAACCACGGGTGCCCGAGTGGCCGAGCACGCGGGTCCCCGGGCGTTGCCACGCGGACTATTGCCGTGCGCTCTGGCAAGATCAGGGCAGGAGTCGTCCCGCCACCATCTCGCACTGACTCAGGAGCCTGGAACCTCACGTGAACGATCAGGACAAGAGTGACGTCCTCAGTGACAGCCTGCGGGCTCTCGCGGCCGCGCATGGCGTCGCCACCGAGTTCTGGGACTACCACGGGAACCACCGTGCGGTGAGCGCCGGCACCATCACCGCGGTTCTCGCCGCGATGGACGTGCCGGCCGGCAGTCCGCGCGAGGTCGAGCGCTCCCTTGCCGCGTGCGACCTCGCGCCCTGGCGCCGCGTGCTGCCGCCGAGTGTGGTGGTGACGGCGGGGATCGAGTCCCGCGTGCCGGTCCACGTCCCCGACGGCGAGACGGTGCATCTGCGGGTGGACCTGGAGGACGGCGGCTCCCGCGCCCTGGAGCAGGTCGACGACTGGGTCGAACCGCGGCTCGTGGACGGCCGCTCGATCGGGCGCGCCACGTTCCTGCTGCCGATCGACCTGCCGCTCGGGTGGCACACGCTGGTCGCGACCGTCGGCTCCGGCGGCAGCGAGGTGGGTGCCGTCCTCGCGGTCACTCCCGCCGTGCTCGAGATTCCGCAGCTGCGCGATGATCTCGGTCATCGCGCCTGGGGGCTGATGGCGCAGCTGTACTCGGTCCGCTCGCAGCGGTCGTGGGGGATCGGGGACCTCGCCGACCTCACCGAGCTGACGTCCCTGAGCGGGGAGCTGGGCGCCGACTTCCTGCTCATCAACCCGCTGCACGCCGCCGAGCCGAGCACACCGATGACGCCGTCGCCGTACCTGCCGGCCACCCGCCGGTTCGTCAACCCGATCTACATCCGCCCCGAGGACATCCCCGAGGTGGGCTACCTGCCCACCTCCCAGCGCACCCTGCTGGAGTGGGGCATCGAGGAGATCCAGGGCACGAACACCGAACCCGGCCCGCTGGACCGGGACGCCGTCTGGGACGTGAAGAAGCCCGCCCTTGAGACCATCTACACCTCGGGCCGGTCCCGGTCCCGGCAGCGCGCGTTCGAGCGGTTCCGTACCGATCAGGGCCAAGGACTGGAGGACTTCGCGCTCTGGTGCGCCGTGCAGGAGAAGTATGACGCGTCCAACTGGCCGCTCTCGGTGGAGCAGAGCAGCCCGGCGCGAACTCTCGCGCTGCGCCGGGAACTGGCGCAGCGGGTGGACTTCCACTGCTGGCTGCAGTGGATCGCCGACTCCCAGCTGAAGCGCGCGCAGGAGACCGCGCTGGCATCCGGCATGCGGATCGGGGTGATGCATGACCTGGCCGTCGGCGTACACCCGGAGGGTGCCGACGCGTGGTCCCTACGCGAGGTGCTCGCCCGCGGGATCAGCGTCGGGGCGCCGCCGGACATGTACAACCAGCAGGGTCAGGACTGGTCCCAGCCGCCGCTGCGCCCCGACGTGCTCGCCCAGCAGGGGTACGCGCCGGTCCGGGACATGGTGCGCACGGTGCTGCGGCACGCGGGCGCGCTCCGGGTCGACCACATCATCGGACTGTTCCGACTGTGGTGGATCCCGCAGGGCGCCGGCGCGGCCCAGGGCACGTACGTGCGCTACGACCACGAGGCGACGATCGGGGTGCTCGCGCTCGAGGCGCACCGGGCCGGCGCGATCGTCATCGGTGAGGACCTCGGCACCGTGGAGCCCTGGGTCCGGGACTACCTGAGCGACCGGGGCATCCTCGGCACCTCCGTCCTCTGGTTCGAGCGCGAGAACGACCGACCGCTCCCGCCGGAGCAGTACCGCTCCCTCGTGCTGTCGACAGTGACCACCCACGACCTGCCGCCGACCGCCGGATACCTGGCCGAGGAGCACGTCGACCTGCGGGACCGGCTCGGGCTGCTGACCGAACCGGTCGCCACCGTGCGCCTGGCCGCCCAGGTCGAACGGGAACGGATGCTCGAGGCCCTGCGGCACCGGTTCCTGCTGCCCGAGGACCCCACCGAACGGCAGATCGTCGAGGCGCTGCACCGGTACGTCGCACAGACGCCGTCGGTGCTGATCGGGGTGGGCCTCGCCGACGCGGTGGGGGAGCGCCGCGCCCAGAACCAGCCCGGCACCGACACCGAGTACCCGAACTGGAAGGTGCCCCTTGCCGACGGCGGGGAGAAGGTCGTGTTGGTCGAGGACCTCGCCGGTAACGCCCGCTTCGCCTCACTGGTGGCCGCCCTGACGCAGGAACTGCGCGAGCAGGCCTAGCGATGGCAGCGACGGACGCGAACCAGCCGGCCACGCCCGCCGTCGGCGTCGTCACGGTCCTGGCGCCGCTTCCGGGTCGCTCGGTCCCGCTGGCCGAGGTGCCCGACCCGGTGTTCGCCGATGCGATCGTCGGCCCCGGGGTCGCGATCGACCCGCACCGTGAGGGCGAGGTCGAGGTGATCGCGCCGATCGGCGGAACCCTCGTCAAGGTGCACCCGCACGCGTTCGTGGTCGCGGACGGCAACGGTCACGCCGTGCTGGTGCACCTGGGGATCGACACCATCCAGCTCGCCGGCGACGGGTTCACGGTGCACGTGGCCGAGGGCGCGGACCTGGTCGCGGGACAGCTCGTGATCACCTGGTCGCCGCAGGCCGTCGTCGACGGCGGCCGCAGCCCGGTCTGCCCGGTGATCGCCCTGGACACCCGGGCCGCGAGCCTCACCGAGCGCGTGGAGCTCGGCGACGTGCTCGACGCCGGGGACCCGCTCTTCGACTGGGCCTGACGCGTCGTGCGGTCCCTGCTCACGGGGTTCCCGGGCTTCATCGGAACCCGGCTCGTCCGGGCGCTGCTCGACGATGACGACGTCGCGGTCGACGCACTGGTTGAGCCACGGATGCTCGACCGAGCCCGGGCCGCGGCACGGGAGTTCGGCGGCCGGGTCCGGGTGCTCGAGGGCGACATCACCGAGCCTCGGCTCGGGCTCGACGAGGCCACCTACGTCGACCTGGCCGCGACCGTGACGCGGGTCTACCACCTGGCCGCGGTCTACGACCTCGCCGTCTCCGAGGCGCTCGCCACCCTGGTCAACGTCGAGGGCACCAGGCACATCCTCGACCTCTGCCGTGCCAGCGCCCGGCTGGAGCGCCTCCACTACGTCTCCACCTGCTACGTCGGTGGCGAGCGCACCGGTGTGGTCCTGGAGTCCGAGCTGGACGAGGGCCAAGGGTTCAAGAACCACTACGAGGCCACGAAGTTCGCCGCGGAGGCGCTCGTCCGGGACGCTATGCCTCGGGTGCCGACCACGATCTACCGGCCCGGCATCGTCGTCGGTGACTCACGCACCGGCCAGACCCAGCGGTTCGACGGCCCGTACTTCATCCCGTGGTTCATCCACCGGATGAACCGGTTCGGCCTGACGGTCGGGGCGATGGGCAGCGAGGAAGCCACGTTCAACGCCGTGCCGGTCGACTTCGTCGTCGACGCGATCGCCGCGTGCTCGGGCGATCCGGAGACCGTCGGGGCCACTCTGCACCTGGCCGATCCGGACCCGTTGACCACGGCGGAGTTCGTGCGCGTCCTCTCCCGCACCCTGATCGGCAAGGACCCGCGCGGGCCTGCCGTCCCCGACGCCCTCCTGCGCCCGCTCCTCTCGCTCCCACCGGTGCGCAGGTACGTCGGTGGGACCCCGTTCGAGTCCCTCGTGTTCCTCCATCACCCGGTGCGCTACGACACGACCGAGGCCAGCCGGCACCTGACCCGCAACGGACTCACGTGCCCGCCCTTCCGCCAGTACGCGCCGGTCATGGTCGACTTCTTCCGGCGCCATCTCGGGGACGAGGAGCTGCGGGCACCTGTCTGAGGTGGGCGCCACGCGCTCCGGTGCCCGCACGGCTGGACGAACGCCGCCCGACCGTCAGGCCAGCGCGGTACCGCGGAACAGCGTCTGTGTCTGGCCGCCGACCCACACGGCCCGATGCGCGTCGACGGTGACGGTGATGTCACCGGCGCGGTCGAGCCTTCGACCCTGGGAGACGCGGTAGCCGTCGACCCTCTCGCCGGTGCGGACGAGCCACTGGCCGACGGAGGCGTTCATCGACCCGCACACCGGGTCCTCGGCCACGCCCGCACCGGGAGCGAAGCTGCGCAGCTCGTAGGCGTGTTCCGAACCGGGCGGGTATGGACCGAGCGCGCCGATCATCGCGTCCGGGATCAGGGACAGGTCGGGGTCGAGGTCGAGCACCTCCTGGGCTGTGGACAGACGGATCACGGCCCAGCCGGGGCCGTTGTCGATCCACTGGTGATCCACGACCTGGGTGCGGTCGATGCCGAATGCGGCCACGACCTTGCTCAGGTGGTCCGCGTCGAGGTTCCCGCTGCGCAGCGTCGGCGGGGCGGCGAAGGCGAGCAGGTCACCGTCGCGCCGCACGTCGACGAGGCCGGCGCCGCACTCCTGGACCACGACGCGCGGATCACGGGGCGCTCCGCCGTGCTCGAGCCAGGCGTGCGCGGAGCCCAGCGTCGGGTGGCCGGCGAACGGCAGTTCTCCGCCGGGGGTGAAGATGCGCACCCGGTAGTCGGCGCCCGCGGACGTGGGAGTGAGCAGGAACACGGTCTCGGACAGGTTGGTCCACCTGGCGATGCGCTGCATCTGTTCGGTGTCGAGGTCGTCGGCGTCGTGGATGACGGCCAGGGGGTTGCCCAGATAGGGGTCGGCCGAGAAGACGTTGACCTGTGCGAACGGGCGGTGGCGAGTCACGATGACGGTTCCTTCTCCTCGCGGGCGGGTGGCTTTCGTGCCCCCCAACTATGCGACAGATCCCCCCACGCATCCACGCGTCACGCTCACCCGAGCAGCGCCTCGAACTCCGGAAGTCGGCGGAACATGTCGGGCAGGCCCCGCACACCGTCGCGGACGACCTCGTGCGACAGGGCGAGGTCAGGGCCGGTGCTCGCCTCGACGTCGGCGAGACAACGGATGATGTTCCACCTCGTGTGTCCCAGCCAGCCGCCGATCGTGAACACGAACCAGCTCGGACCCGACGGTGGCAGCGCGCCGCCCCCTGCGACATAGCCGTCGAGGACCGAGCGGAAGATGGTGGGCTCGATGTCGTCGAAGCCGGGCCCCTTCGAGAGGCCCAGCGCGGTCGAGCCCAGCTCACCGGCCAGGTCGAGCATTCCGGAGAGCTCCCAGTCGAGCACCACCGGCCGGCCGCCTCGGGAGAGCAGGTTCCACGGCTGGATGTCCCTATGGGTCAGTACGACGGGGCCCGGCCGTTCGCAGGTGTCGACGAAGTGGGCGATGGCGAGGAACGTCTCGACGTGCGAGGCGAGTTCGTCGGCCCACGGTTGTCCGGTCGCCGCAGCCCGCTCGGCGAGGTCCGGCCAGTCTCGCGCCGACGGGCCCTCGACCGACCGGTCGGTCCACTCGACGCCCAACGAGTGGATGCGCGCGAGGATCTCACCGATCTCGAACGCGTACGGCGCCGACACCGGTGCCTCGGGCATCGAGCGTCCATCGACCCACCGGTGGATGAGCACCTGGTGGCTCGCCGAGATCGGCTCCGGCATCGGGATGCCGGCGGCGAAGGCAGCCTGTTCGAACCTGAACACATCGCCGGCCCGATAGGCCCGGCGGCGGTCCACGAGGTTGAGCTCCTTCACCGCGAAGGACCCTTTGTCGGTGTCCAGCCGATACATCCGGTTGGCGAACCCGCCGTGCATGCGGGTCATCGGCGCGATCGGCGTGCCGAGATGCGAGAGATCCGGGCCGCGCAACTGGGATGAACCGTTCATCGACCTACCGGGGACCCGCCTCAGCGAGCGGCGCGGTCCACCGCCTGGGCCGCCAGGGCGCGGCGCACCGCGTCCCGGGACTCCACCACCAGGCGGCGCAAAGAGGGGGTGCGCTCGCCCAGCTGGGCGAGGAACTCATCGGTGCGGGCGAGCACGTCGACGCCGGTGGAGGTATCGATGTCCGCCAACTGCGCCGGGTACAGCCCGACCACGATGTTCTGCGCGATCTCGTTCGTGCGCTCGGCCCAGACCCTCTCGAGGCTGTCGAAGTAACGGTCGGAGAACGGGGCCACCAGAGCCCGGTCGCGGGCCCGACCGAAGCCCTCGATGACCGCCGCCTGCACGGCGTTCGGCAACTCGTCGCCGTCGACGACCGCAGCCCAGGCAGCCTCCTTGGCCTGCGCCGTCGGGATCGCCGCCCGGGCCGCCGCCGCGGCCCGCTGGCCGGCGGCGGTCGAGTCCCGCTCGAGCTCGGCCGCGATCTCGGCCTCGCGCGCGGCGCCACCGGCGGTCAGCCCGGTCAGAAGGCTCCAGCGCAGGTCGGTATCGATGGCCAGCCCGTCCAGGCTGACGTCGCCGGCGAGCAGACCGCGCAGGGTCTCGATCTGGGCGCCGGTGGTGGCCCGGCTCGCGAATGCCTTGACGAACTGCAGCTGCGAGTCGGACCCGGTCTCGGCTGCCACGGCGAGCTCCCAGAGCGCGTCCGCGGCGTCCGATGCGACCTGCTCACGCTCGGCCGGGTCGGTGTAGTACTCGATGCTCGTGGCGAGCTGGCGAAGCAGCACGAGCACCACGGTCGAGTCCGTCTCGGCGCCGATGTTCGCGGTGACCAGGTCGATGAACCGGCTCGCCGGCCACTCGCCGTCCCGGGTCATGTCCCAGGCGGCCGCGAGCACCAGGCTGCGCGGCAGAGAGTCGGTGAAGTCGCGCAGGTGCTCGACGGCGGTGGCCAGGGAGGCCTCGTCGAGGCGCACCTTGGCATAGGCGAGGTCGTCGTCGTTGACCAGGATCAACTGCGGTCGGTCGATGCCCACGAATCCCGGCACCGGCGTCGCCGCGCCGTCGATGTCGAGCTCGACGCGATGGGTGCGCACCAGGGCGCCGGTGGCGTCGACGTCGTAGCCGCCGACGGCGATCCGGTGCGGTCGGAGCACCGGGTTCGTCTCCGGCGCCTCCTGGGTGATCACGAACGAGGTGATCCGGCCCTGGGAGTCCACCTCGAGCTCGGGCCGCAGCAGCGTCACGCCGGCCTCCTCGAGCCACAGCTTCGACCAGGCGGTCAGGTCCCGGCCGCTGGTGGCCTCGAGCTCGGTGAGCAGGTCCTTCAACTCGGTGTTGGACCGGGCGTGCTTGCGGAAGTACTCCCGGACCCCGGCCAGGAAGTCGTCCTGGCCCACCCACGCCACGAGCTGCTTCAGCACCGAGGCACCCTTGGCGTAGGTGATGCCGTCGAAGTTCACCTCGACGTCCTCGAGGTCGTTGATCTCCGCGACGATCGGGTGCGTGGACGGCAACTGGTCCTGCCGGTACGCCCAGGACTTCTCCAGCGAGGAGAACGTCGTCCATGCCTGCGTCCACCGGGTCGCCTCGGCAGTGGCGAGCGTCGAGGCGTACTCGGCGAAGGACTCGTTCAGCCACAGGTCGTTCCACCAGCGCATGGTCACCAGGTCGCCGAACCACATGTGTGCGAGCTCGTGCAGGATCGTCACCGCGCGCCGCTCGACGGTCGCCTCGGGCACCTTGGAGCGGAACACGTACGTCTCCACGAACGTGACCGCGCCGGCGTTCTCCATCGCACCGGCGTTGAACTCGGGCACGAACAGCTGGTCGTACTTCTCGAACGGGTACGGGACCTCGAACGCGTTCTCGTAGAACGTGAATCCGGCCCGGGTGATGTCCATGATGTTCTCGGCGTCCAGGTGCTGCGCCAGGGAGGCGCGGCAGAGCACCCCGAGCGGGATGGTGCGGCCGTCGCTCGACGTGAGTTCGCCGTCGACCCGGTGGTAGGGGCCGGCCACCAGGGCGGTGACGTAGCACGGCAGCACCCCGGTCGGGGCGAACGCCCACGTGGCGCTCGCGCCGTCACCCGTGGCGGCGGGGGTCGGCGAGTTGGAGACCACCTGCCAGCCCGACGGCGCAGTCACCGTGAACTGGAACGTCGCCTTCAGGTCGGGCTGCTCGAACACGGCGAACATGCGCCGGGTGTCGGCGACCTCGAACTGTGTGTACAGGTAGACCTCATCGTCGACGGGGTCGACGAACCGGTGCAGGCCCTCGCCGGTGTTCATGTACGCGCCGTCGGCGACGACCCTCAGCTCGTTCTCGGCGGCCAGGCCGGTCAGGGTGATCCGGGAGTCGGCGAACACCTCCGCCGGGTCCAGCGCGACCCCGTTGAGCACGACCTCGTGCACCACGGGCGCGATGAGGTCGATGAACGTGGATGCGCCCGCGGTGGCGGCGAAGCGGACCGTGGTCGCGGAGCCGAACACCTCGGCGCCGCGGGTGAGGTCGATCGCGACCTCGTAGCTGGACACGCTCAGCAGCGCGGCGCGCTCCTGGGCCTCGACGCGGGTGAGGTTCTCTCCGGGCACGGACGTGACTCCTTGATCGACGAGCTGGTGGTATCGACGGTGACGGTGGGCCGGGTGGGCCGTGGTGCGATCCTGCCACTTCCGCCTGCCCGGCCGGAAACCGATTAGTGCCCTGTCGGCGCCGGGCCGATCGTGGCCGGGGTGCCGACGACCACTCAGCGAGACGGCACCCCACCCCGGAATGCCACGGCCGGGGCCGGTGTTGCCGCCAACGCCGAGAACTCGCACCCCGCTGAACCCGTCCGAAGGAGAACCGTGAGCACCGCAACCGAGACAGCCGCCAGCACGACCCGTGAGACCGCCAAGGACGTCGCGGACTTCTGGTTCGACCCGGCCTGCCCGTGGGCCTGGATGACCTCACGCTGGATCAGCGAGGTCGAGAAGGTCCGCGACATCACCGTGCGCTGGCACATCATGAGCCTGTCCGTGCTGAACGAGGACCGCGACCTCGACCCCGGCTACCGGGAGCTGCTCGACAAGTCCTGGGGTCCGGTGCGCGTGATCAACGCCGCCCGCGAACTGCACGGCGAGGAGGTCGTCAAGCCGCTCTACGACGCGATCGGGACCCGGTTCCACCCGGGTGGGCGCGGCAAGGACCGGCACAACGTGCTGGTCGAGGCCCTCGCCGAGGTGGGCCTGCCCGCGGACCTGATCCGGTTCGAGGACTCCGACGAGTTCGACGAGTCGCTGCGGGCCTCCCACGCCGAGGGGATCTCCCTGGTCGGCGAGGACGTCGGCACGCCCGTCGTCGCCTTCAACGGCACCGCGTTCTTCGGTCCGGTGATCACCCCCGCGCCCAAGGGCGAGGAGGCCGGCCGGCTCTGGGACGGCGTGGTCACGGTGGCCTCCTACCCGGGCTTCTACGAGATCAAGCGCACCCGCAAGCAGGGCCCGATCTTCGACTGACGCCGACGAGCTCGCCGGTGATCCCCGGCCCCCGCCGAGGGGCCGGGGATCGCGAGCACCCGCGCGGACCGCGTACCGTATGGGAGTTCCCAGGGCCGCGATAGCGGTACCGGTGCCGGTTCTGGAGGAGGAAGTGATGGCGAAACAACGTGCGCTCGGCGGCTGGGCGATCGCGCTCATCGTCATCGACGTCATCCTCATCGCGATCCTCGTCGTGATGCTGGTCACCCACCCGCGTGGCGACTCGGGAACTGACGGTGGCACCGACGGCGCGTCGACCGGTGCGACCGATGGTGAGTCAGGGGCCACGGGCGAGGCCGAACCCACCACGCAGGCACCCGCCGTCACCGTGCCGGAGGATGCCTTGGACGTTGCCGCGTTCTCGTCGCCGAGCCGCAACATCTGGTGCCAGATCGAGGACGACAACGCCACCTGCATGATCGGTGACATCACGTTCACGCCTCCGGCCGTCGAGGACTGCGACCCGGCGATCGCCGGCCACTACTGGCGGGTCACCGCCGAGAGCGCGGACCCGATCTGCGGCGCCGAGGCGCCCACCGAGGCGCCGTCCGACCTGCCGGACCTCGCCTACGGAGCCAGCACCGTCGTCGGCGACTTCCTCTGCACGAGCGAGACCGACGGCGTCACGTGCGTCGCGATCAGCACCGGGCACGGCGTGACGATCGCCCGGGGCGGCTCCAGCCAGTACTGAGGTTCAGCCAGGACTGAGGTTCAGCCAGCCCTGAGGTTCAGCCAGCCCTGAGGTTCAGCCAGCACCGAGGTCGTCGGTAGGGTCGTGGGGGTCCCGTTCACGCCCCGCACCCGGCCAGGAGCCTCCCGTGTCGCACGCGTACCTGTTCGCCCTCGTCGACGGTGGCGGCACGGTTCCGCCCGAACTCGGGGTCGCGCGACGGCTGATTGAGCGCGGTCATCGGGTGCGGGTGCTCGGAGAGGACTCCATGGCCGCCGACGTCGCGGCCACCGGGGCCACGTTCGTGCCCTGGCGGCATGCGCCGAACCGGCCCGACCGCAGCGTCGCGCACACCGCCTACCGGGACTGGGAGACCACCGATCCCCTCGCCCTCGCCCGAGGCATGGCCGACCACATGATCGCCGGCCCCGCGTCCGGCCAGGCCCGCGACGTGGCGGCCGCCATCGAGGGGGAGCGGCCGGACCTCGTGCTCGCCTCCTTCACCGCCCTCGGGGCGATGATCGGCGCCGAGGCCGAGGGGGTGCCGTTCGATGTGCTGCTGCCGAACATCTACACGATGCCGGCGCCGGGGATGCCACCGATGGGGCTCGGGCTGCCGCCTGCCACCGGTCGCCCGGGACTGCTGCGCGACCGGGCCGTGAACGCGATGAGCACCCGGCTGCTCGGACGCTACGGCCTTGACCGGGTCAACGCGGCGCGTGCCGCGCACGGACTCGCCCCGGTACCCACGATCTGGGACCAGGTCCACCGCGCCCGCCGCGAGCTGGTCATGACCAGCCCCGAGTTCGACTTCCCGGCCACCCTCCCGGCCAACGTCCGATACGTCGGACCGGTGCTCGACGACCCATCCTGGGCCGGCGGGGACTGGACCCCGCCTCCTGGCGACGAGCCCCTGGTCCTGGTCGCGATGTCCTCGACGTTCCAGGATCAGACCGGGTGCCTGCAACGCATCACCGATGCCCTCGGGACGCTGGTGGTGCGCGGCCTGGTGACCACCGGACCGGCACTCGACCCAGCGGTGATCCACGCCTCCCCGAACGTGCGCGTGGTGACCGCCGCACCGCACGCCCAGGTGCTCCCGGTGGCGACCGCCGTCGTGACCCACGGCGGCCATGGGACCGTGATCAAGGCACTGGCCGCCGGCCTGCCCACCGTGGTGCTCCCGCACGGGCGGGACCAGGCGGACAACGCCGTGCGGATCACGGCCCGCGGCGCCGGGATCACGATCTCGCGGGAGTCCTCGACGCCGGTGATCGCCCGTGCGATCAACCGGGTGCTCTCCGACCCTGCCTTCGCCAGGGCGGCGCGGGAGCTGGGCGCGGCCGTCGCAGCGGATGCCGCCGGCGATGTGCTGATCCGTGAGCTCGAGAACCTCGAGGATGCAACACCCGCCGAGGGTTGAGCGGCACCGGATCACCTCCGGGTGTCAGGTCCGAGCCGCGCGGTCGGTCAGAGGTGTTCACGGGCCGCACCGGCCCGTCCTGACCGAGACGAGGTGGAGACCCATGAACGTCGCCCTCTGGATCGTCGCCGGACTGCTCGCCCTGTTGTTCCTGTTCGCCGGCGCCAACAAGGTCCTGATCCCCTACGACACGCTGTCCAGGGCTCCGCTGTCCGAGTGGGTCAGCCACGTGAGCCCGGGCCTGGTCAAGGTCATCGGCGTCTTCGAGATCCTCGGCGCCCTCGGTCTGATCCTTCCCGCCGTGACCGGTATCGCGCCGGTCCTGGTGCCGGTCGCGGCGCTCGGGCTTGCCACCGTCATGGCGGGCGCCGCTCTCCTGCACGTCCGGCTGCGCGACCCGAAGCACCTGACGTTGAACCTGGTCTACCTCGCCCTGGCCCTGTTCGTCGCCATCGGCGCCCTCGTCACCGGACACCCGGCCTGAGGCGCTGATGCGGAAGGGCGCGGCCGACGGCCATCTCAACCTGTGAGATGCGCGGCCCGACGGTCGTCACGGGCGGCCCGACCTGTTTGGCTGTCACCCATGGTGAACGGAGTGCGGACCCGCGTCATGCGGGCATGTCTGATGTGTTGCTGCGCCTGAGCGCGCCCCCAACACATCCGACCACCCCTCGCACACCCTGGAGCCATCACATGGCCATCACCACCGGCACCACCTGGGACATCGTCCTCAACGCGGCCCCGACCCGCGCCACCACCCTCGAGCAGGCCGTGAGCGCCCGCGCCGCCTACCAGGACGCGCTCCACTCGCGCGCCGTGGTGGTGGACCTGCGCCCGGCGGACGACCGGGCCGGATCCGGATCGATCCACCCGGATCTCGGCGCCGTCACGATCGAGCCGCGGGAACTGCCGACCTGGCTCGTGCACAACGGCCGCGGCGCGGACGCGATCCTGCTCACCCAGGACGGCACCCTGGCGGCCGAGCTCGCGACCGGGCTCGACGCCGTCGGGATCGCCCGGACCACCTACGTCACCGGGGGCTTCATCGCCTGGCGAACCGCCGGGCTCCCGGTGATCACCGCCGGCTGAGCCGGCGGCGCGGGGCTCCGGCGACGGTGCACCGCAGCGGCCCTGGGCCCGTGGGGGGACCCGGGGCCGATCCCTCGGCCTACCCGATGCTCACCAGATCCGGACGCGCTCGGACTCCTCGAGCCACATCCCGTCCCCGGGGCGCACCCCGAACGTCGTGTGGAACTCGTCGATGTTGCGCACCACCGCGTTGCAACGGACCTCGTCGGGGGAGTGCGGGTCGATCGACAGCAGCCGGATCATCTCCTCGTCGCGGGCCTTCAGACGCCAGCCGCGCGCCCACGAGAAGAACAGCCGCTCCAGGTCGCTCTCCCCGTCGATGACCTCACCCTCGGTGCGGCCCTGCCGCTCGAGGGCGATCCGGTAGGCCTTGATGGCGATGCCGAGCCCACCGATGTCCCCGATGTTCTCCCCGATGGTCAGGGCGCCGTTGACGTGGTGCGAGCCGTTCAGCTGTGCGGGGGAGATGGCGCCGTACTGGTCGATGAGGACCTTGGTGCGCTTCTCGAACTCCTCGCGGTCGCTCGCCTCCCACCAGTCGTGCAGGCGGCCCTCGCCGTCGTAGCGGCTGCCCTGGTCGTCGAAGCCGTGCCCGATCTCGTGGCCGATGACCGCACCGATGGCGCCGTAGTTGGTCGCGGCGTCGGCGTCGGCGTCGAAGAACGGCGGCTGCAGGATGGCCGCGGGGAACACGATCTCGTTCATCGCGGGGTTGTAGTAGGCGTTCACCATCTGCGGCGGCATGAACCACTCGTCCCGGTCGATCGGCTTGCCGATCTTGCCGAGCTCGTAGTCCGTCTCGAACGCGCTCGCGGCCCGGACGTTGCCGATCAGGTCCGTCTCGTCCACGGCCAGTGCGGAGTAGTCCCGCCACTTCGCGGGGTAGCCGATCTTGGGTGTGAAGGCGTCCAGCTTGGCCAGCGCCCGCTCGCGGGTGGCCGGGCTCATCCAGTCCAGCTCCGTGATCGAGCGACGGTAGGCCTCGATCAGGTCCGCGACCAGAGTGTCCATGGCGTCCTTGTGGGACGGCGGGAAGTGGCGCGAGACGTAGATCTTGCCGATCGCCTCACCGAGCACCCCCTCGACCAGGGAGACGCCTCGCTTCCAGCGCTCGCGGACCTCCTGGGCGCCGGTGAGCGTGCGCCCGTAGAAGTCGAAGTTCTCCTCGACGAACGCCTCCGGCAGGTACGCCGCACGGGACCGGATCACCCGCCAGGTCAGCCACAGCCGCCACAGGTCGACGTCCTCGGTGGCCCAGGTCTCGGCGAACGCCGCGAGGTAGGAGGGCTGGCGCACGATCAGGTCCGCCATCGCGCCCTCCGGGGCGCCGAGGGCGCCGGCCCAGAGGGCCCAGTCGAAGCCGGGTGCCTGCTCGGCGAGGGCGGCCAGGGTGCTCGGGTTGTGCGTGGCCTGGGCATCCCGGCTGCGCACGTTGTCCCAGTGGCCGGCCGCAAGCTTCGTCTCCAGCGCCATGATGCGCTCGGCGGCACCGTGCGCCTCCGCCTCGGTGACCACGCCGGCGAGGGCCAGCATCGCCGCGACGTGCGCCACGTAGGCCGTGCGCACCTGCGCGTGGGTGTCGTCGCGGTAGTAGGCCTCGTCGGGCAGACCGAGTCCGGACTGGGTGAGGTAGACGACGTAGCGGGTCGGGTCGTCGGCGTCGTTCTCGACGAAGAGCCCGACGCCGCCGCCCACACCGGTGCGCTGCAGCCCGCCAAGGGCACGGGTCAGCTGCTCGCGGGTGTGTGCCGCGGTCACCGGCTCGAGGTCCGGGGTCAACGGGTTCGTGCCGAGCGCCTCGATCCGCTCGCTTCCCATGAAGGAGGCGAAGACGGCGGCGATCTTCGCGGCCTCGTCGGCGGCAGGGTCGTCGGCGGGAACGCTCGCGGCCTCGGTGATGATCGTGCGGACATCCTGCTCGGCCTGGTCATGGAGCAGGTGGAAGGTGCCGTCCCTGCCGCGGTCCGCGGGAATGGTGTGGGAGGCGAGCCAGGAACCGTTCACGTGTCGGTAGAGGTCGTCCTGGGGACGGACGCCGGTGTCCATGGCTGCGCGGTTGGCCTCGTGGGACGTGGCGTCGGCTATTGAGATCGTCATGGATCGAATCTAGTTCACGGCGCCGACGCCTCGCTCGGGCGAGTTGGCGTGTCCCCGGGTCGTGGGCCGGCCGGCAGGGCGCTCGACCGGGTGCGGGGAGCCATCGGTGCCTAGTCTTGCCGGTGTGCTCGACGACGACCGCCTCCAGGACCTTGCCGACGATCTGTGCCAGGTAGCAGGCGTGCGCGCCGTCGCGCTCGGCGGGAGCCGTGCCCGCGGCACCCATCGCCCGGACTCGGACTTCGACCTCGGCATCTACTACGAGGGAGACCTCGATCTGGTTGCGCTCGAGCATCTCGCCGCGCGTTGGGCCGATGCCCCTGTGCGCGTCACGGCGCCCGGTGGTTGGGGGCCCCGGGTCGACGGCGGTGCGTGGCTCACCATCCGCGGGACCGCCGTGGACTGGATCTTCCGCGACCGGCATCGAGTGGCCGAGCAGTGCGAACGAGCACGCAGAGGAGAGTTCGGTTTCCACGCGCAGGCCGGCCACCCGTTGGGATTCCTGGACGTCTCCTACGCGGGTGAGATCGCCACGTGTGTCCGGCTGCGCGACGACGATGCGCTCCTCGCCGAGCTGTCCCAACGAGTATCGCCATATCCTGAGGCGTTGCGGACCGCCATGCTCACGAACCTGTGGCAGGTGGACTTTCTGCTCGATGCAGCAGAGAAGGGTGCGAAGGCCCTCGACGTCGCCTACGTCACGCTCTGCCTGACGACGGCGGCGATGCTGACGGCGCATGGCTGGCATGCTCTCGCCGGCCGGTGGGTCACCAACGAGAAGGCACTCGTACCAGGCGTCGCGCGTCTCCCCGTCGATGCTCACGGTTTCAGCGACCTGGTCGCCGCCATCCTCGGGTCCGTCGGGGCGACGAACCCCGCTGAGCTCCATCACTCGATCGCCGCGATGCGCGCGGCGCCTCGCCCGAGCCGCGAGTAGGAGCACGATGGTGCGGCATGATGACCTCCATGCGCATCCACATCGCCGCCGACCACGCCGGTTTCGAGCTCAAGTCCGCACTGATCGCCCACCTCGCCGGTGCCGGTCACGATGTGGTGGACCACGGCGCCGAGGACTACGACGCCCTCGACGACTACCCGTCGTTCTGCTTCGCCGCCGGAGAGGCCGTCGTGGCCGAGCCCGGCACGCTGGGCATCGTCATCGGCGGCAGCGGCAACGGGGAGCAGATCGCCGCGAACAAGGTCACCGGGGTGCGCGCCGCGCTCGCCTGGAGCACGGAGACCGCGAAGCTCGGCCGCCAGCACAACGACGCGAACGTCGTCGCCGTCGGAGCCCGCCAGCACAGCGAGGCCGAGTCGATCGCGATCGTCGAGGCGTTCCTCGCCGAGCCGTTCTCGAACGACGAGCGGCACCAGCGCCGCATCGACCAGCTCGCCGCCTACGAGGCCGCCCGCTGACCACGCCGCCGGGCGACGCTCCCGCCCGCGCCGGCGCTGAGACAGAACCTCGCGCCTGACGTAGACGGCTATACCCTTCTGTTTCGGGCCTGACGTCCTGCCTCACGGGCGGCGGTGGGGCAGACTCCTCGCGCAGGTCCTTGCGCGGCCCGGTCAGGCCTCGCGCAGGCGGCGGGACAGCGCCAGCAGGGCCACGTGCAGGGGGATCAGCACGATCACGAGCACGGGCAGGAACTGGCACGCGAACACCCAGAGGCCGAACACCAGGGCGCTGGCCACGGTCCAGACCAGGTCACGGACCGGGTGCCCGGACGCTCGGGTGCGCACCGCGACGTCTCGCGCCGCCTCGCCGGCGCGGGACTCCTGCAGGAGCAGCCGGCGCAGGCTGATCGTGCCCACCACCTCGGACCCGGCCGAGCCCAGGTACCAGCCGAGGGCGGCTGCCACCGCCAGCGCCGTCGCCGCACCGAGAGCAAGTGCACTTGAGCTGTCGGAACCGCCCGCGCCGGCGAGCCCGTCCCGCGCGGCCAGGGCCACGCCGAACGCGGCCAGCGGCGTCAGCGCCGCACCGGCGAGCACCGCCGTCAGCACGAAGGCGCCCTCACGCCGGTTGCCGGTGCGAGCGGCCCGGAACGAGGCGACCAGCAGACCGAGCGCCGTGGTGAGCGCCCACGCGACCAGGCCCGCGAGGACGTAGGCGAGGGCCGCCGTCGGCGGGGTGAGAACGAGCAGCGCCACCAGGGCGAGCACGCCGATACCGGCCCGCAGCCATGCGAACCGCGCGAGCGAGGTCAGCCGGGCCAGCACCACGGCGTGCTCGTCGACGTGGTCGTGCTCGTGGGTGGCTTCGCAGTGTGGGCACACGTAGCCGGCGGACTCGTCGGGGGCGGGTGCGGACTCGGAATGGGTGCTCATCGACATCTCATGGGTGATCATAGGCGGGTGAGAGACGTCGCCGAGGACTACGTCGAGGCCGTGCTCGACCTGGTCGCCCAGATCCCGCCGGGCCGTGCGAGCACCTACGGGGTGATCGCCGAGGCCGCCCGCGAGCGCACCGGCAAGGGCAGTGCCCGCACCGTCGGCCGGGTGATGGCCCTGTACGGGTCGGACGTGCCGTGGTGGCGGGTGGTCACCGCGAGCGGTGCCGCCGCCGAGCGGGTGGCCGGGCGCGCCCTCGAGGCGTTGCGCGCCGAAGGTGTCCCGCTGACCGCGCACGACCCGCCGCGGGTGGACCTGCGCGAGGCCGGCTGGGAGCCCGGCGAGGAAGCCGAGAGCGCCTAGGACAGAACCGGCGGCTGGGCCGAACCGCCTGCGCGATCTACGCAGGCGGCCCGGGGACGGCGTCAGTCGTTCGTGGTCCCGAGAACGACGGTTCCATCGCGAGCCACCGTGTACCGGACCTGCTCGCCACTCCAGAAGTGGAAGGTCAGTTCGACGGCGCGGCCGTCCTCGACCTCGGCGAAGAACGCCGGGCGGAGCACGATCTCACCCGCGGCCGCGTCCGGCGCGAACGTCTGGTCGAACTCCTTGAAGGGCGTCCAGTTGTTCGGGCCGGCGTTGGATCCATCGTCTGCGTACCGCGCCTCCATGGTGGCCAGCCGATCCCCGTTGAACTGCGTGGGGATCGCGAAGTCCTCCGTCGTGCCCGTGGCGTCGGCAGGTGAGGGTGTCTCGTATGCGATCACGTCGATCCGCCAGGGCAGGCCCAGTCCGCGGGAGAAGGCAGCGGTGAGCTCGGCGCGCTCGCCCAGTTCGCCGCCGGCCACGATCGAGCGCAGCAGGGCGGCGGTCAGCGTGAGCGTCTCACCCTCGATCAGGTAGTCCCTGCCCCTGCGGAGCCCTTCGCCGTCGAGGTAGAGCCCGATGAACCGATGGCGGTCCAGGTCGAGGATGACCTCCTGCGCCGTGACCGCGCCCGGACGCACGAACACCTGGTCGGTCGACGCCGTGGCGGACTGTGTGGTCCAGCTCGTGGAGATGCGGGCGAACAGCTCCGGGTCCCGCCAGGTCAGGGCGGTGCGGTCGAGATGCTGACCGTTGTCCCACAGCATGGTCGTGGCACCGGTACGGCGAGCCTCCTGGCCGAACTGCTCGAAGAACTTCAGCTTCTCGCCCTGCTCGATGGTCCCGGTGTGGCGGTCGAAGCCGAGCAGGCCGTACTCGCCGATGATCACCGGGATGCCCTGGGTGATCAGCGAGTCGTTGACCCGGGTGAACATGTCCCGCATGTGCTGTTGAGCGACCTCGTCGAAGCGGGTACCGCCGGCGATGTTCACGCTGAACGGCCAATAGCCGTAGTAGTGCACGGTCGCGGCAAGGTTCTCGTCGTCCAGGGCGTCGAAGGTGGCGAGCAGGGCGTCCAGCCGCGGCTGTTCGTCGTTCGTGTGCAGCGTCGGGAGCACGAGCAGGCGGTCGGAGTTCTCGCCGCCGGAGGAGCGGACGACGTCGTGGAAGATGACGTTGAGCTCGTGCAGCAGCGCGTAGGCATCCTCGTCGGTGACGTCGGCGAACTGCGGCTCGTTGAGGCTCTCGAACACCAGCTCGGAGGGGTAGTCGACGAAGCGCTCGGCGAGCTGTTCCCAGGTGGCGGTGAACTGTGCTCGCACCTCGGCTCCTCGTGCGGCCATCTGATTCGTCCACATCCAGGAGTCGTGGTGCAGGTCGAGCATCACGTAGAGGTCCTCGGCGAGGGCCCAGTCCACGACCTCGGCGATGCGGTCGAGGAACTCGGGCTCGATGGTGTGGTCCGGCGCGGCACCCTCGTGCTGGCCGAGGGTCACCGGGAGTCGAATGCTGTGGAATCCCTGGTCGGCCACGGCGGCGATCAGTTCGGGCGTGACGCGTGGATTGCCCCAGGCGGTCTCGTCCGCGCCGACGGCGTCGAAGGTGTTGCCGAGGTTCCATCCCGGCTGCATCGCGGCCACGGTGCGCTCCGCGAACGTCGGTGCGGAATTCTGGTCCGGCGGGTCGGCCGCGACGGGCATCGCGGTGCCCAGCGCGAGTGCCAGCCCTACGGCCAGCGCGGTGATGGAGGACGGGATCGATCTCTTCACGGGGTGCCCTTCTTTGCGCACGGTTTCCTGGGCCCCCGACTCAAGTGTCGAAGCGCCTCGATAAGCCAACTGGCTTCAGAGGTCTCCTGTCAAGGGGCCGTGCGGGAACCAGCACGACAAGGAGGCGTCCGTCGGATCGAATCGGTTCGAATCCCGATGCTCGAGGAAGCGCCGCGCGGGCACGTCGGAACCGCGCACCCCACCCGTGCTACGGCCCTGGTGTGCGTCCGCGCCGACGGCGGCGAGAGTCCCCGGCCGTCGGCTCCAGCCGGCTCAGATGTAGATCGCCGGGTCGATCAGGTCCTCGGGGGATGCCTCGGCCGGCCGGGGCCGCGGGCGACCGGGCACGCCCACCACCACGTCGCCGTCGGCCACGTCCTTGACCACGACGGCGTTCGCGCCGATCTGCACGTCGCTGCCGATGGTGACCGGTCCGAGGACCTTCGCCCCGGCTCCGATCACCACGTTGTTCCCGACGGTCGGGTGGCGCTTGCCGTGCGACATGGTGCGCCCGCCGAGGGTCGACCCGTGGAACATCAGGACGTCCTCGCCGACCTCGGCGGTCTCACCGATGACGACACCCATCCCGTGGTCGATGAAGAATCGCCGGCCGATCACGGCGCCGGGGTGGATCTCCACCCCCGTGAGCGTGCGCGCCAGCTGGGAGATGATCCGGGCCGGCAGCCGCAGCAGCGGCGAGACGTGCCACACCTTGTGCGCGACCCGGTGCAGCCACAGGGCGTGCACCCCGGAGTAGGTCAGCGCGACCTCGACCCGGGTGCGCGCCGCCGGGTCCCGACGGCGCGCCGTGGCCAGGTCCTCCGCGATCAGTGCGCGCAGTGGCAGATGGTGCACGTTACTCGGCGAGGTCCGCGAACAGGATCGTGGACAGGTAGCGCTCGCCGAAGGACGGGATCACGACCACGATCGTCTTTCCGGCGTTCTCCGGGCGGGCCGCGACCTGCAGGGCGGCGTCGATCGCGGCGCCGGAGGAGATGCCCACCAGCAGACCCTCCTCGGTCGCGGCGCGGCGGGCCACCTTGACGGCGGTCTCGGCGTTGACGTCGATGACCTCGTCGTAGATCGAGGTGTCCAGGATCTCCGGCACGAAGTTCGCGCCGAGGCCCTGGATCTTGTGCGGACCTGGCTGGCCGCCGTTGAGGATCGGTGACTCGGCGGGCTCGAC
The DNA here is from genome assembly GCF_009708215.1 of Occultella kanbiaonis. Classification (NCBI taxonomy): domain Bacteria; kingdom Bacillati; phylum Actinomycetota; class Actinomycetes; order Micrococcales; family Ruaniaceae; genus Occultella; species Occultella kanbiaonis. The sequence goes on from NZ_CP046175.1 coordinate 1,807,961, forward strand.
CGCGATGATCTGCACCCCGGGCTTGCGCTCCTTGAGGACCTGCCCGACGCCGGTGATGGTGCCGCCGGTGCCGATGCCGGCCACCACGATGTCGACGGCGCCGTCGGTGTCGTTCCAGATCTCCTCGGCCGTGGTGCGGCGGTGGATCTCGGGGTTGGCCTCGTTCGCGAACTGGCGCGCCAGGATCGAGCCGGGCCGCTCGGCCGCGATGGCCTCGGCGCGGGCGACCGCGCCCTTCATGCCCTCGGCGCCCGGGGTCAGGATCAGCTCGGCGCCGTAGGCCTTGAGCAGCATCTTGCGCTCGTTCGACATCGTCTCGGGCATGGTCAGCACCACGTCGTAGCCGCGGGCGGCGCCGACGAACGCCAGCGCGATGCCGGTGTTGCCGCTGGTCGCCTCGATGATCGTGCCGCCCGGCTGGAGCTCGCCGGAGGCCTCGGCAGCATCCACGATGGCCACACCGATCCGGTCCTTGACGCTGTTCGCCGGGTTGTAGAACTCGAGCTTGGCGAGCACGGTGGCGCCGACGCCCTCGGTGAGGCGGTTCAGCCGCACCAGGGGCGTGTTGCCGATCAGTGCGGTCGCGTTGTCGTAGATGCGGGCCATGGTTCCTCCGGGTGGCTTCGTCTGCATGGGCGGTCAGCCGCTCGACCGGAGGTCCTCACCGACCGATTGGTTGAACGGACGACTTTCGTTACGCCGTCATCCTTCCACCACCGACACGCACCACGCACCCCGTCGTGTGCTCGGGAGTGCGGCAACGCCCGACGGCGGCCGGGCGGGTCGTGTGCGTCCCGTCAGCTAATCTTGTCGAACTAGTTTTTGCGAACTAGTCTGGTGCGCATGCCCCGACGAATGACGAACCTGCTCGGCCTCGCCGTGCTCGTCTACCTCGAAGAACGACCGATGCACGCCTACGAGCTGCATCGCCAGTTGCTCGATCGCGATGCCGCGCAGACCTTCCGGCTGAGCTACGGCGCGCTCTACAGCGTGGTCCGGCAGCTCGATGCGGCGGGCTTCATCAGTCCATCGGGCACCGACCGCGCCGGCCGAATGCCCGAGCGCACCACCTACACGGTGACCGGCGAGGGCCGTGCCGAGACGCGCCGGTGGCTCAGTCGCCTCATCGCCGAGCCGCAGCATGAGTACCCCGCCTTCGCGGCCGCGCTCTCGCTCATCGTCGTGCTGCCCCTGGACGACGCGCGCACCCTGCTGGAAGCCCGGCTGGAGCGTCTCGGGGGCGACGTCGCGGCCATCGCCGAGCAACGCACCGCGATCGTCGCCGGCGGGCTGCACCCGATCTTCGTGATCGAGGACGAGTACCGCGAGCGGGTGCTCGGCGCCGAGGCCGACTTCATCCAGACCCTGCTCGACCGCCTCGACGACCCGGATGCCGGCTGGACCGAGCCCTGGCGTGCCTACCACCAGGGGGTCGTCGGCGCTCCCGAGAACCCCGCGGACACCACAGGAGAACCGTCATGACCGCAGCACGAACAGCACTCGTCATCGGTGGTGGTGTCGCCGGCTCGGCGGCTGCCGTCGCCCTGACCCGGGCCGGGATCGAGGTGAGGGTGGTCGAGGCGCGTGAGCGCGCCGACCGCGACCGCGGCTCGTTCCTGACGCTCGCGACCAACGGCATCGACGCCCTGCGGGCGATCGAGGCCGACGGGCGCGTGCTCGAGGCGGGCTTCCCGACGGCGGCGATGACCATGCGCAGCCATACCGGCAAGCTGCTCGGCACCACCAGCACCGGCAGCGCGCTCGCGGACGGCACCGTCAGCCAGACCATCCGCCGCGCCGATCTGGTCCGAGCGCTCCAGGCCGAGGTCGAGGCACGGGGGATCGAGATCCGGTACGGGCGTCGCCTGGTCGGGCTGGACGCCGGCCCGGGGCGGGTGCGCGCCGAGTTCGACGACGGAAGCGTTGCGGAGGCGGACCTTCTGGTGGGCGCGGACGGCATCTACTCCACCGTGCGTCGTCTCGCGCTGCCGGCGTCGCCCGGGCCCGTCTACTCCGGCCTGGTGACCACGGGCGGGTACGCGCCCGGGCTGGCGCTGGGTTCGCCGCCCGGCGACTACGAGATGATCTTCGGCAAGCGCGCGTTCTTCGGCTTCGCGGTGGCACCGGGCGACGAGGCGTGGTGGTTCGTGAACCTGCCCCAGCGCCGTGAACCGGCTCGGGGAGAGCTGGACGCGGTGGGCGCGGCGCAGTGGCGTGCACGGTTCGCCGAGCTGTACGCGGACGACGCCGGGCCGGCTCTGGAGATCATCGCCGCCACTGCCGACTTCGCGCCGATGACTCCGATCCAGACCGTTCCACGGCTGCGACCCTGGTCCTCGGGCCGGGTCATCGTGATCGGCGACGCTGCCCACGCGCCGTCGCCGACGTCGGGTCAGGGCGCCTCGCTCGCCATCGAGGACGCGGTGGTGCTCGCCATGGCGCTGCGTGACGGCGACAGTGTCGAGGAGGCGTTCGCCCAGGTCGAGGCCGTTCGCCGGCCGCGCGTCGAGGCGATCATCCGGATGGCCGCCCGGATCAACAACAACAAGGCGCCCGGGCCCGTCGGCCGGCTCGTCCGGGACGCGGTCCTGCCCAGGATCCTCGGCTCGGCGATGGCACAGAACGGCGCCAACCGGGCCTCCGAACACCATCTCGACTGGACGGCCGGCCTCACCCAGGGCAGCCGCTGACGCACCCCCCGATCAGGCGAGCGGCCCGCCCGAGGAGGATCCGCCGTCGGGCATCGGCGTCCGTGCCCGGACTGCCACCGTGTTCAAGAGAGCGGCGCCGCGCTCGGCGTCGGGGACCGTCACCACGACGACGCGCCCGCCGCTGCGCTGGATGCTGATCGCCGGGCCCTTGCGGACGACGAGGCCGGTGCGGCCGCGCACGTCCGTGCGTAGGCCCCAGCCGCCGAACTCTGCGAACGGGGAGATGGTGATCGCGTCCGCGCGCTCCACCTCGTCCGCCGGCACCCGGATGCGGGGCCACCCGTACAGGCCACGAGCGGTGAGGCCGCGCGCGTCCACCCGCACCGACCAGGAGGTGGTCGCGGCGACCAGGGCGGCCGTCGCGGCCAGGACCGGGATCAGCCACCACTGGCCGGTGAGCACGCCCAGCACCGCGCTACCGGCGAGCACCACCACCACGAGCGTCCACAGCAACCACGGGCGCGCAGGAGTCACCGTCCGGATCCAGACGGCGGTCTCGGTCGGCCCGAGCGGGAGCCGGGCCGCATCGGCCGCAAGTTCGCCCGTCGCGGCCTGCGGAGGATCGGAGCCGGCCAGGGCGCCGACGGCCGCGCCGACGACGGCCAGCGCGAGCAGGCCAAGGGCGATGGTGGTACCCGGGTCGCCGGCCTGCTCGGCGGTCGGGACGTCCAGCTGCACCCAGCACATGCCCACCAGCAGCACCGCGTACATCGCCGCCATCCCCGCTGAGATCCCCACGATCATCCGGCGGTTCAGGGCACTACGGCCGGTGACGACCGACAGGGTCGCGGTCACGGCGAGCGTGGCGAGGCCGAGGATCAGCATCGGCGCGACCAGCCCGGCGAACGAGCCGGTCCGGTCCACGCCCGAGATGCCCCAGTGAACGGCGACCGGGTCGGGCAGTCGGTCGCGCCAGGACAGCACGAGGGCGTAGGCGCCGCCCAGGAGCAGTGCGGGCAGCACCGCGCCGAGCGCGATCGCGCGGCCCCGATGTGGCAAGGGTGTCCGGGACTCTCCGGCAGCAACGGTCATCGGGTCTCCTCGTGAGTGAGCAGGCCCGCGAGGGCCTGACGGGTCAGTCCGAGCCGGTCGCCCTCGGCGACCAGAGTGTCCAGGGCGGCGCGCAGGTCCCGGAAGTCCCGCCCGCCGGTCGTCGAGACCGTGGCGCCGCGGCCGCGGCGGACCTCGAGCAGGCCCTCGTCGCGCAGGGTGCGGTAGGCGTGCAGGACCGTGTGCACGTTCAGGTCGAGGGACTCGGCCAGCTCGCGGGCGCTCGGGAGCCGCTCGCCGGCGCTGAGCTCGCCGCGCACCACCGCGAGCCGGACCGCCGTGGCGATCTGGTCGAACAGCGGCGCGGCGCTGGTGGGGTCGACCGTGATGAGCATGGCCTCATTCTATTGTTCTAGTTGAACTAGAACAACTTGGGTGAGGCGGCGTACGCAGGGTGAGGGATCCGTCACACCCCGCGCGCCCGGGCGGGTGGCAACAGGGTGCGAGGTGTCCCGCGAGCGGAATCTTGGGTATCATCTCTGAGGCGCATCGTGACCTCGAAGGTCCCGTGTGCCCACGGGTGGCACGCCCGCGACCGGGATTCCGGCGCAGACGTTGACAGCCAGGTTAGTGGGGAAGCGCCCTTCACCGGGATGGCGACCTCGCCCTCACCGACATGAGCGCCGGGGTGACCCGGGGGTCGGGCGTGTGGGGGAGCAGGAGCAAGGTGCCACTAGAGCGCACACCGTAATCGCAAGGAGCAGAGGACACGCATGGCGAAGAAGTCCAAGATCGCCCGCGACGCGCAGCGTCGCGTGATCGTGGCACGGTACGCCGAGCGCCGCGCCGAGCTGAAGAAGACGTCGGTCAACCCGAACGTCGCCGAGGCCGAGCGGGACGCGGCCCTGGCCGCTCTGCACGCCCTGCCCCGGAACGCGAGCCCCACGCGTGTGCGCAACCGGGACGCAGCGGACGGACGCCCCCGCGGCTACCTCCGCAAGTTCGGACTCTCGCGGGTCAAGCTCCGTGACATGGCACTGCGCGGCGAGTTGCCGGGCGTGACGAAGTCCAGCTGGTAATCACCGCACAACCCCCCATGCAGCGAACTAGGTAGGAAGCAGACATGAAGAACGACATCCACCCGGATTACCACCCGATCGTGTTCCGGGACATCTCGGCGAACTTCTCGATCCTGACGAAGTCGACCCTGACGTCGGACGCCACGGTCGAGTGGGAGGACGGCAACACCTACCCGGTGGTCGACGTCGACATCTCCGCGGCCTCGCACCCGTTCTACACGGGCAAGCAGAAGATCATGGACACCGCCGGCCGCGTCGAGAAGTTCCGTCGCCGCTACGCCAAGTCCGGCGACCAGGCCTGATTTCTCCGGCGGGGCCCACACCGGGTCACCGACGGTCTGTGCATCACGCATCGGCGTGAGGCAGTTTCACGACGATGCTCCATCGAGGACGGAAGGGGAGGTAGAGCCATGGCAGTTCCGAAGCGGAAGATGTCGCGCAGCAACACGCGTGCGCGTCGCTCACAGTGGAAGATGACGGCGGCGGACCTCGTACCTGTCCGCGCCGGCGGGCGCGAGGTCAAGGTGCCGCGGCGCCTGGCTCGCGCCGTCGAGCGTGGCCTGGTCGACGCCGACGACTGATCCACCAGCGCAGCCTGGCGATGGCCGCTCCCTCCTCGTGAGGGGGCGGCCATCGTCGTCTCTGCCCGACGGCGGAGCCCGCCCTGCGTGATCGGGCGACGGCCCCGTAGGGCGCGAGCACGCACGAACGCCCGGGCCGCGAGGCGGCCCGGGCGTCCGGGGTCTGGAGCGGGTGACCGGGATCGAACCGGCACCATCTGCTTGGAAGGCAGAGGCTCTACCATTGAGCTACACCCGCAATGACTCGCCCATAAGGATACTGGGTCAACGGGAGTGCTCGGTCATCGCTAGACTCAGACCAGCAGCGGGGTGTGGCGCAGCTTGGTAGCGCATTGCGTTTGGGACGCAAGGGTCGCAGGTTCAAATCCTGTCACCCCGACAAAGAAGAAGGCCAGACGGCGCCAGCCGTTCTGGCCTTCTTCTCTGTCGCGGTGACACGATGCTGGGAGGAGGAACGCCCGGCGAGGAACGAGCCGGTCGTGACGCCGGTTCCTGTCACCCCGACCGGCGACCCCCATCTCCTAACCCGCGGCCCCCCAGGTACCGGCCCGCTACGTCAGGTCCCGGCGCATCAGCCATCGCGTCAAGCCACCCGACGTCGAGGTGGTCCGGGCGACGCGCTCGAACCCGGCGGCCTCGAACAGCCCCGTCGTGCCGACGTAGGCGAACGCCGAACTGATCCGCCCGCCCTCCGGGTCGATCGGGTACGCCTCGAGCGCCGGAGCTGCCCGGGTCGTGGCGTAGGCGACGGCGCCATCGAGCAGCTCGGCGGCCAGCCCCTGGCGTCGGAACGGTGGCCGGATCACGAAACAGATGACGCTCCAGACGGGAACGTCATCCACGGTCGGAATCGTGCGGGAATGGGTGAGGCGGTGATGGCTCGCCCGCGGGCTCACCGAGCACCAGCCCGCGGGCTCACCGTCGACGTAGGCCACGACCCCGGGCGGCGTGCCCTCCTCGGCGTACCGGCGCAGCCGGGCGGCCCGGTCAGGTCCGCGCAGGCCCTGGTTCTCCCGGTTCGGCAGCCGGTAACTCAAACACCAGCACACCGGGGCGTCCGGGTTCTTCGGCGCGAGGATCGCGACGACATCGTCGAAGCGCTGAGCCGTTGCCGGGCGCACCTCGATCGCGCCCGGGTCTGCGCCGTTCATGCGTTGCCGATCGGCCGACCGACCACCATGCCCTCGAGCACCTCCGGGTCGAACGCCGCCGCCGTCTGCGGGTCGAGCCGGGCGCCGAGGCCGTCGAGGACGGTCGTGAAGAACAGGCGCGCGGCGACGGCGTGCACGACGTCCGCGATCTCGGCGTCGGTGAACCCGACATCCCGGAGGGCGTCGACGTCCGCGGCAGCGACGGTGGAGGCGTCCTGGGCGACCTTCGTCGCGAACGCGTAGACGGCGGCGTCCTGAGCGGAGAGGGTCTGCCCGTCCGGCGCCAGGCCGAGCTGCTCGAGGGTGTCGCCGTCGCCGCACACGTCCCGCAGGAATTTGCTGTGCGCCACCGTGCAGTATGTCGAGCGCCGGGCGCGCGCCGCCGCGATGGTCACCAGCTCGAACCGGCGCCGATCCATGCCGCCGCGGATCGTCAGGTTGAGGTTCGCCCACGCGCTCGCCACGTCCGGCCGGGTCGAGAAGCAGCCGGCGTAGTCGGGCAGGAAGCCCCAGCTGCTCCGCTGGGAGTGGTACCACTCGGCGAGCGCACCCTCGGCCGCGCTCTCGGCCGTCGTGTCGATGAACATGGCCAATCGTCCCGCCGCACATCCGTGCAGACAAGTAGGGACGAGGGCGACCGGCCCCGAACATTGCTGGACAGGTATATAACCAGTCGGATATGTTATCCGGGATGATATCGATGTGGTCGGCGGTGGGTGACCCGAACAGGCGAGCGATGCTCGGGCTGCTGCGGGTGAGGCCGCGCACCGTGACCGAGCTCGTGGACGAGCTCGGACTCAGTCAGCCGGGCGTCTCCAAGCACCTGCGGGTGCTGAAGGAGGCCGGGCTGGTCTCGGCGCGGCCGGAGGGCGCTCGCCGCCACTACCGACTGGAGCCGGAGCCGCTGCGCGAGCTCGAGGACTGGCTCGGCCCGTTCCGCGCGTTCTGGAACGCGAGCCTCGACGCCCTTGAGGACCACCTCGACGCCCGGGCGCAGGAGCCCGAGCCGGCTCCGGCCGCACCGGCACCCACGACCGAGACCAACCGACGCAAGGACCTCCGATGACAACCGAACGTGGAACCTACGAGCAGATCGACGGGCAGCACGCCCTGCGGTTCGTGCGCGACCTCGCCCACCCGATCGAGCAGGTCTGGGACGCCGTGACCACACCCGAGGGACTGGCGGCGTGGTTCCCGTGCCGGATCGAGGGCGACCTGCTCAGCGTCGGCGCCGCCCTGCGTTTCGTCTTCGACGACGACCACCCCGAGGTCGAGGGCACCGCCGGTGGCACCGTGCTGCAGGTGGAGCCGCCGACGACGCTCCGGTTCAGCTGGGAGGCCGAGGAGCTCTGCCTGCTGCTCGAGCCACACGGGCAGACAGGCTGTCGCCTGACCTTCATCGACCTGATGCCCGAGGACTACACGCCTGGCGCTGCGCGGACCGCCGCGGGTTGGCACGTCTGCCTGGACGAGCTCACCGAGCACCTCCGCACGGGTGCGGGCACGGCGCCCGGCCCCGAGCCGACGCCGCAGTGGCGCGCCCGGTACGAGGAGTACGTGGCAGACGGTGTGCCCCACGGTGCACCGGTCCCCGGCGCGGACTGAGCCGCCGCCGAGCACCGGTCACAGCCGAGCCATGGCCTCCCGCGCCAGGGTCCGGGTGAGCTCGGCGGCTCCCAGACCCGCGTACCTGGCGCTGAGCGCCCCCGCCTGCCCCGACCACAGCGACATGAAGTCGACGGAGCCGGCCGGCTCCGTCGCCGACCGCAGCGGCGCGAGCGCCCCGCCGGCCCGCGGGAACGGCGGCGTCGCCTCGCTCATCGGCCCGAGCTCGCGCATGGCCCGGTTCACGATGCCGCGCGCGGGACGACCGGTGAACACGTTCGTGAGCGCCGTCGCGTCGTCCGAGTTCTGCTCCAGCAGGGCGTTCCGATGCCCGACGGCGATGCGCGCCTCGGGCGTGTAGAGGTAGGCCGTGCCGATCTGCACCGCGGCGGCGCCGAGTGCGAGGGCGGCCACGATGGCGCGCGGGTCGCCGATGCCGCCGGCCGCGATCACCGGCACGTCGACGGCGTCGACCACCTGTGGCACGAGCGCGAACGTGCCGACCTGAGTGCTCACGTCCGTGGACAGGAACATGCCACGGTGCCCGCCCGCCTCCGCGCCCTGCGCGATGATCACGTCGGCGCCGCGGTCGGCGAGCCAGCGCGCCTCGGCCACGGTGGTGGCGCACCCGAGCACCTTCGCGCCGGTGGCCCGGACGCGCTCCAGGAGCGCCGCCTCGGGCAGCCCGAAATGAAAACTGACCGCCTCGGGACGGAACTCCTCGATGATCTCGCACGCCGCGCCGTCGAACGGGTTCCGGTCCGACGCCACCGGCGTGACGGACGGGTCGAGACCGGCCTCGACGTAGTACGGTGCCAGCCGGGCTCGCCAGGCGAGGTCCGCGACCGGGTCCGGCTCGGGCGTGGTGTGGCAGAAGAAGTTGAGGTTGATGGCCGCGTCGGTGCGCGAGCGGATCTCGGTCAGCTCGGCGCGGACGCGGTCCGGCGGCAGCAGCGCGCACGGCAGCGATCCGAGGCCCCCGGCCTGAGCGACCGCGACCGTGAGGTCGGCCAGGACCGGCCCGGCCATGGGGGCCAGCACGATCGGTGCGGAGATGCCGAACAGGTCCAGGATCCGGGTGTCCGGCCACGACGTCATGACAGCGATGGTAGTCACGCCGGCGGGCGTCGCCGGGGGCTTGCGCCTCACGTGACGTGAGGGCCTACCGTCATCACACCAGCGAGGTCGACCGCCCCGCATCGGACGAAGGAGACCGAGATGACCCGCCTGATCCCGTACCTGACCGTGCATGACGGCGCCGCCGCTGTCGCCTTCTACGCCGCCGCGTTCGGGGCGCGGGAAACGGGGGAACGCTACGACGACGACGGGAAGATCGGTCACGTCACCCTCGCCATCGACGGCGACGTGTTCTACCTCTCCGACGAGTACCACGACTACGGCGCGTACGCCCCCGCGACCCTGGGGCACAGCACGGCGGCGATCGTGCTCGGCGTCGACGATGTCGATGCTGCCTACGCCACCGCGGTGGCGGCCGGAGCGACCGTGGACCGTGAGCCGAGCGACTCCGGCGACGAGCGCCGCGGCTGGCTGGTGGACCCGTTCGGGCACCGGTGGGCGCTGTACACCCCGAAGGGCTGACCGTGGCCGGGGGAGGCCCGCCGGACGGCTGGCGGGTGGGTGAGCTCGCCGAACTCTCCGGGCTCACCATCCGCACGCTGCACCACTACGACGACGTCGGTCTGCTGCGCCCGGAGCGCACGAGCGCAGGGCACCGCGTCTACCGTCGCGAGCACGTCGAACGGCTCTACCGGATCAGCGTGCTGCGCCGGTTCGGCACCCATCTCGACGAGATCGGCCGTGCCCTGGACGACCCGGCCTGGACCCTCGACGACGCCTTGCGCGGGCACCTCGCCGCCCTCGAGGATCAGGTGCTGCGGACCGAGCGAATGCTGCACCGTCTCTCCGGCGTGCGCGCGGCCCAGGCGCCGGCGGCCGGTGCCATGGCGCACACCAGCGACGGCGGGCCAGATGTCGACGTCTGCCGCCGGCTGCTCGCGGTGCTCGAGGACACCGCCGTGGCCCGGACCGAACCCCTGCGCCGGATCGCCGTCCTCGTCTACGAGGACCTCGAGCGGGCCCACGAGCACCTCGTCCGGGTGTTCGGGCTCGAACCCGGACCGGTGCACCGGGATGCGCACGGCGCCGTCGTCCAGGCGGAGGTCCGCACCGTCGACGGGCTCGTCATGCTGCACCCCGTCGCGCCCGGGTGGCGGCTCGCGTCACCCGCCGCCCTCGGGGCCGCCACGGGCATGCTCGTGGTCACCGTCAAGGACGTCGACGCCCACCACGCCGGCGTCGTCGCCCGCGGTGGCACGATCACGTTCGCGCCCACCGACCAGCCCTACGGCGTCCGTGAGTACGGTGCGCTCGGACCCGAGGGCGAACCGTGGTCCTTCTGGACACCGCTCGGCCCCTGAGGGCGATCTCGGCGTCCTTGTGCGCTCCCGCCGGAGGCTGCCAGAATCCACCCCCATGAGCTCGGACGGCCCGCTGACGCTGTGTTGCCTGCTCTGGGCGACGCCCGGGAACGAGGCGGACCTGTCCGCCTACGAGGACACGGTGATCGCGCTGCTCGTCGACCACGGCGCGCAGATCGTCCAACGGGCCGTCGCCGGCGGCGCGGACGGCAACCCGCACGAGGTGCAGGTCTACCGCTTCGCCGACCAGGCCGACCTGGACGGCTACCTCACGGACCCGCGCCGCACGGCCCTGGCCGCCGAGCGCGACCGGGTGGTCGCGCGGACCGAGTTGTTCCCGGTCACCCTGCGCGAGGGAGAGCAGGTCAGGGACCCCGCGGGGGCAACCTGACAGGGGTCCTGGGTCCCGCGTCTCGCCGCGTACCGGTCTCCCACCGGCGGGGTAGACTAGGGGCCGCTGTTCGCTTCGCCGTGCCCTCACGTGTCTGCGGACGCCAATGACGAACGAAGAGGCGGCGACGCCGCCGAGTGCGTTCGCGCGACTTGCCCGACAGACACCCATGAGTGGAGAACACGTAGTGAAGAGCGCCGTCGAGAACCTCGAGCCGACCCGGGTCAAGCTGACCGTTGAGGTCACGCCGGAGGAACTCAAGCCGAGCATGGACCACGCCTACTCCCACATCGCCGAGCAGGTGAACATCCCCGGCTTCCGCAAGGGCAAGGTGCCGCCGCGCATCATCGACCAGCGGGTCGGCCGCGGCGCCGTCGTCGAGCACGCCGTCAACGACGCGCTCCCGGGCCTGTACCGCCAGGCCGTGACCGAGGCCGAGGTGCGCCCGCTGGGCCAGCCGAGCATCGAGGTGACCTCCGTGCCGGGCGTCGCCACCGAGGGTGCTGACGAGGACGCACTCGTCTTCACCGCCGAGGTGGACATCCGCCCCGAGATCGCCCTGCCGGAGCTCGACGGCGTGACGCTCACCGTCGAGGACGCCGAGGTGTCCGATGAGGACGTCGAGGAGCGCCTGACCACGCTGCGCCAGCGCTTCGCGACCCTGGTCTCGGTGGACCGCGCCGCCAAGACCGGTGACTTCGCCACGATCGACCTGCGGGCCACCATCGGCGAGGAGGAGATCGACTCGGTCTCCGGCGTCTCCTACGAGATCGGCTCCGGCAACATGCTCGAGGGCCTCGACGAGGCACTGACCGGCCTGACGGCGGGGGAGACCACGACGTTCAAGGCGCCGCTGGCCGGCGGCGAGCGCTCCGGCGAGGAGGCCGAGGTCACGGTGACCCCGACCGCCGTCAAGGAGCAGGAACTGCCCGACGTGGACGACGACTTCGCCCAGACCGCGTCCGAGTTCGACACCGTGGCAGAGCTGCGCGAGAACCTGCGCGAGCAGGTCGCCGACGCCAAGTCGAACAACCGCGCCGTGCAGGCCCGCGACCAGCTGCTCGAGCACCTGCTCGCGAACACGGACTTCCCGCTGCCGAGCGGCGTGATCGAGGAGGAGATCCACCGTCACCTCGAGAACGAGGGCCGGCTCGAGGACGACACCCACCGCGAGGAGGTGCGCGTCGAGGCCACGGACACGCTCCGCCGTCAGCTCCTGCTCGACACCCTCGCCGAGAAGGTCGACGTCAAGGTCGGTCAGAACGAGCTCATCGAGTTCCTGCTCCGGACCGCCCAGCAGTACGGGATGGACCCGAACGAGTTCATCCAGCAGGCCGACACCAACGGCCAGATCCCGACCTTCGTGGCCGAGCTGTCCCGGAACAAGTCGCTCGCGGTCGCACTGCGCCAGGTGAAGATCGTCGACGGCGCCGGTGCGGAGGTCGACCTGACCGACTACATCGGCTCCGACGAGGAGGACGCCGTCCAGGCCGCCGTCGCCGCTGCGCAGGCCGCTGCCGACGGGGCCGTCGAGGCCGGTGGCATCGAGACCGTCGAGGTGGATGTCGAGGACCTCGAGTCCGCCGACAGCGCCGAGTCCGCCGACAGTGCCGACTCGGCCGACTCCGCGGACAGTGCCGACTCGGCCGAGGACGCCGACGACGCCGACGACGCGAAGGCCTGAGCCTCACCTCACCCGCGCAGGAGGTCCCGCACCCACCCGGGTGCGGGACCTCCGCCGTCCCCGGCAGGCCCGGGCGTGCGCCAACAGCGAAACCAGCGATGTGCGGGCAGATACCGACGGCACTCGGCGTTAGTGTCATGCGCAGGGACAACAACCGACGATCAGGAGCACGAACCGTGAGCGAGATTCCCAAGGCCGCACAGTCGGACCAGCCGGGACTGGGTCTGGGCGACCACATCTTCAACCGACTCCTCAAGGAGCGGATCATCTGGCTCGGATCCGAGGTCCGCGACGACAACGCGAACCAGATCTGCGCGCAGATGCTGCTGCTCGCGGCGGAGGACCCCGAGAAGGACATCTGGCTCTACATCAACTCCCCGGGTGGTTCGGTCACCGCGGGCATGGCGATCTACGACACCATGCAGTACGTGCAGCCGGACGTCGCCACCGTGGCGATGGGTATGGCCGCGTCGATGGGGCAGTTCCTCCTCGCCTCGGGCACCAAGGGCAAGCGCTACGCGACCCCGCACGCCCGCGTCATGATGCACCAGCCCTCCGGCGGCATCGGCGGCACGGCGACGGACATCAAGATCAACGCCGAGCTGATCCTCCACATGAAGAAGGTCATGGCCGAGCTGACCGCCGAGCAGACCGGCAAGACCGTCGAGGAGATCGACCGCGACGCCGACCGCGACCGCTGGTTCACCGCGGCCCAGGCCCTCGAGTACGGCTTCATCGACCACGTCGTCACCGATGCCGCGTCCGTCACCGGTGGTGGCGGGACCACCGACTGACGCCCGCCGATCATCGATTCGTAGGAGAACACTTGTGAACCTTTCCCAGCAGGCGGCGAACTTCGGCGGGCGGGCCATGCCCGCGCCCACGTCGCGCTATGTGCTCCCGCAGTTCGAGGAGCGGACCGCGTACGGTTTCAAGCGGCAGGACCCGTACACGAAGCTGTTCGAGGACCGCATCATCTTCCTCGGCGTGCAGGTCGACGACGCGTCGGCGGACGACATCATGGCCCAGCTCCTCGTCCTGGAGAGCCAGGACCCGGACGGCCTGATCACCTTGTACATCAACTCACCGGGTGGTTCGTTCACCGCGATGACGGCGATCTACGACACGATGCAGTACATCAAGCCGCAGATCCAGACGGTCTGCCTCGGGCAGGCCGCGTCCGCGGCCGCCGTGCTTCTCGCCGCCGGTTCGCCCGGCAAGCGGCTCGCACTGCCGAACGCCCGCGTGCTGATCCACCAGCCCTCCCTCGAGGGTGGTGGCTACGCGCAGGCCTCGGACATCGAGATCCACGCCGCCGAGGTGCTCCGCATGCGCGAGTGGCTCGAGGACACCCTTGCCCTGCACTCGGGCAAGCCGGTGGAGGACGTCCGCAGCGACATCGAGCGGGACAAGATCCTCTCCGCCGCAGGCGCACTCGAGTACGGCCTGGTGGACCAGGTGCTGGAGAGCCGCAAGGCCCCGCAGCTGCCGGCCGGCAAGTGACCCGGAGCGCATGACCCGAACGGCCCGACGCGTGACGACACGCGGCGGGCCGTTCGCGCAACAAAAGACGTGGCGCACGTAGTGTGAAATGGTTGTTGTCGAGGATCGATGACGCACAATGGAACGACGGCGGATCGCCGGGCGACCAGGTTGACCAGCAGATCGGAGAGGTGAGGCGCATGGCTCGGATAGGGGAGGGCGCCGACCTGTTGAAGTGCTCGTTCTGCGGAAAGAGCCAGAAGCAGGTCATCAAGCTGATCGCTGGCCCAGGCGTCTACATCTGCGACGAGTGCATCGACCTCTGCAACGAGATCATCGAGGAGGAGCTCGCCGAGGCGAACGAGCTCGGCCTGGTGGACCTGCCGAAGCCGAGGGACATCTTCGAGTTCCTCGAGCAGTACATCATCGGCCAGGAGGGCGCCAAGAAGTCGCTCGCCGTGGCCGTCTACAACCACTACAAGCGGGTCCAGGCCGGCCCGTCCGCGGCCTCCACCACCGGCGACGACGCCGACGTGGAACTCGCCAAGTCCAACATCCTGCTCATCGGCCCGACGGGCTGCGGGAAGACCTACCTCGCCCAGACCCTCGCCAAGATGCTGAATGTGCCGTTCGCGATCGCCGACGCGACCGCGCTGACGGAGGCCGGCTACGTGGGCGAGGACGTCGAGAACATCCTGCTCAAGCTGATCCAGGCCGCCGACTTCGACGTGAAGAAGGCCGAGACCGGGATCATCTACATCGACGAGATCGACAAGATCGCCCGCAAGAGCGAGAACCCGTCGATCACCCGGGACGTCTCCGGTGAGGGCGTGCAACAGGCCCTGCTGAAGATCCTCGAGGGGACGCAGGCCTCGGTGCCGCCGCAGGGTGGGCGCAAGCACCCGCACCAGGAGTTCATCACGATCGACACCACGAACGTGCTGTTCATCGTGGCCGGAGCGTTCGCGGGTCTCGACGAGATCATCTCCGCGCGGTCCGGTCGCCGCGGCATCGGCTTCGGGGCACCGCTGCACAGCGCCGACGACGTCGACGTGATCGACGACGTCATGCCCGAGGACCTGCTGAAGTTCGGCCTGATCCCCGAGTTCATCGGCCGGGTGCCGGTGATCAGCACCGTTTCCCCGCTCGACAGCCCCGCCCTGGCACAGATCCTCACCGAGCCGCGGAACGCGCTGATCAAGCAGTACCAGCGGATGTTCGAGATGGACGGCGTGGAGCTCGAGTTCACCCCGGACGCGATCGAGGCGGTCGCGGACCAGGCGATCCTGCGCGGCACCGGCGCGCGTGGCCTGCGGGCCATCATGGAGGAGGTGCTCCAGTCGGTGATGTTCGACGTGCCCAGCCGCGAGGACATCGCCCGTGTCGTGATCACCCGTGAGGTCGTCCTGGAGAACGTGAACCCGACCCTGGTGCCCCGCGAGGCCCCCCGGTCCAAGCGGACCCCGCGCGAGAAGAGCGCCTGAGCGCACCCGACGATGACGCCGCAGTAGCGGCCGAGCACCACCCGATCCCGGCGGGACCGCCAGGATCGGGTGGTGCTCTCGTTCCACGCCCGGAACCGATAAGCATCCGCTATCGGTGGGTCGGCGGATCGTTGTTGGACGCCGGCGCCGTGCCCCTGCGAGCATCGACGTCATGACTCGGAGCACCCTGAACCGGCCCGCCGCCACGCGGCGTGGGTCCCGGGCTGCCCGGATGCGGTGTCGGGAGTGTCCCAGCGGGCGCGCCCGAATGTCCTGCTGTCGGCCCTGACGCCGACCCCGCCGGGCACGTGCCCGCCCTGCGGCCACTCGGGCACCGTCCCGACGCCGCCGCCGGTTGAACCCCGGCCCTCCGCCCACCGTGCCCCCGCACACCTCCCTCCGCACCACACAGGACGCCCCCATGACTTCACGCCGACGCCCCGTCCGCGCGCTCATCCCTCTGCTCCTGCTCGCCCTCCTGGCGGCCTGCTCCGGCGGCGCCGGCGGGAACAGCTCCTCCGACGGCACCCCGGACCCGGACGGCACGCTCATCTGGGGCTGGCACCTGCCGACCTCCTGGGACCCGGTCGCCTCGACCGCCGGCCAGGACGTGCACGCCCTCGCGCTCGCCTACGACGCGCTCGTCCAGCAGGAGAACAACGGCGACGCGCGACCCGGGCTCGCGGAGTCCTGGTCCTACAACGACACCGGTGACCAGATCACCTTCACCCTCCGGCCCGACCTGACGTTCAGCGACGGCACCCCGGTGGATGCCGAGGCGGTCAGGGCGAACATCGAGCGCGGGCAGACCCAGTCGAACTCCACGATCGCCGCGCAGCTCGCCGTGATCACGGGAGTCACCGTGGTCGACGAGCTGAACGTCACCTTCCAGCTGGACCAGCCCGACTACCAGATCCCGCTGCTGATGGCCGGCAAGACCGGCATGCTCGTGAGCCCGACGGCGTTCGCCGCCGACGTCGACGGCCTCGCGATCGCCCCGGTCGGCTCGGGCCCGTTCGTCCTCACCGAGTACGTGCCCGACTCGCGCGCCGTCTTCGAGCGCAACGCCGAATACTGGAATGCGGAGAACATCCTGCTCGGTGGGGTGGAGCTCAAGCCGCCGCCCGACCCGACGGTCGCCGTCGCGGGGCTCACCTCCGGCCAGTTCGACATCGCCGTGGTGCCGCCCGCGCAGGTGGCGGCCGCCGAGGCGGCGCAACTGACCGTCGAGGAGCAGCGCGTGTTCACCGTGCGAACCCTGGACGTGAACAACACGGTCGCCCCCTACGACAACCCGCTGGTGCTGCAGGCGCTGAGCCACGCGATCGACCGCCAGGCCCTCGTGGACGTCGCCTACTTCGGCCACGGGGAGCCCAACTGGCAGCCGTTCCCGGAGGGCTACCTCGCCTACGACGAGTCGCTGGACGACCTGTACGCCTACGACCCCGACACGGCCGCCGACCTGCTGACCGAGGCCGGGCACCCGGACGGCATCGACCTGACGCTGACCATCGGAAGCGCCGCCGACCAGGCGCTCGCCGAGCAGATCCAGGCGCAGGTCGCCGAGGCCGGCATCACGATCACCATCGAGGTGGCCACGCCCGGCGTGAGCAACTACATCTCCCGCCAGTACCCGCTGTACCTGGACAGCTTCTCCGGGCGGGAGTCCCCGCTGCAGGCCCTCGAGGTGCTGTTCGGCCCGGAGGGACTGATGAACCTCGGCCGCAACAGCCCGCCCGAGCTCGACGCCGCGATCGACGCGGCCCGCCAGGTCCCGCTGGACGACCCCGCCTACGCCGAGACGCTGCAGACGGCCGTGCACACGGCCGTGACCACGATGCCGAACACGTTCCTGTTCACCTGGCCGCGGCTGTACGTCCACGGTGACAACGTGCACGACTGGCAGCACCAGATCGGCACGGTGCGATTCGAGGGCGTGTGGGTCGAATGACGGCGGTCGCGACCCCCTCGGTGCAGGCCCAGGACGAGGAGGTGCTCGCCCCGCTCGACGAGGTCGCCGACCTCGCCCCGCACTCGCCGGCGCGCGGTGTCCTGATCGCGCTCGGCAGGGGCCTGGCCATCGCGGTCCCGGTGCTGTTCCTGACCACCCTGATCACGTTCGCGCTCGGCGCGTTCAGCGACCAGGACCCGGCGGCGGCGGTGCTCGGCGAGGTCGCCACCCCGGCCGACGTGGAGCGGATGCGCCACGAGTTCGGGCTCGACCGGCCGTTCTACGAGCAGTACGGCAGCTGGGTCTGGAACGCGCTGCACGGCGATCTCGGCTCCTCGTGGTTCACGAACATCCCGGTCGCCGACTCGATCGTCGAGCGACTCCCGGTCAGCCTGTCCGTCGCCGGGCTCGCCCTGGCGATCGCACTGGTCCTCGGCGCCAGCGGCGGCATCGTCGCAGCGCTGAACCGGGGCCGGTTCGTCGACCGGGCGATCACCGCCGTCTCCGCGGCAATCACCACGGTGCCGGCGTTCGTCGCCGGCATCGGCCTCATCATCGTGTTCGCGGTGCTCATCCCGGTGTTCCCGACCGGCGGCTATGTGCCGATCTCCGCCGGCATCGGCCTCTGGGCATCGTTCCTGGTGCTGCCGGCGTTCGCGCTCGGACTCGACGCCTCCGCGGACCTGGCCCGGCAGCTGCGCACCGGTCTGGTCGGCTCGCTCGACGAGAACTACGTGCTCGGCGCCCAGGTGCGCGGCCTGCCGTGGCGGCGGGTGGTGCTCGTGCACGCCCTGCGCAACGGTGCGGCCCCGGCGATCGCGGTCGTCGGCCTGCACATCCCACGGCTGGTCGGGGGCGCCGTCATCACCGAGGCCGTGTTCCAGATGCCCGGCATCGGGCAGCTGACCCGGGACGCGGCCCTACGTGGGGACGTGCCGGTGATCCAGGGTGCGCTCCTGGTGGCCGTGCTGCTCGTGCTGGTCTCCTCGCTCGTGGTGAACGTGGTGCTGGCCCGGCTGCTGCCCGCGTCGGGACGTGCGGCATGATCCGCCGGGCACTGCGGGCACGAACCGCCCAGGTGGCCGTGGCCTTCCTCGGCCTCGTCCTCGTGCTCGTCGTCACCGGTGACCTGTTCGCACCGCAGGACCCGCTGGCCCAGAACACCAGCGCCATCCTGCAGGGTTCCAGTGCCGCGCACTGGCTCGGCACCGACTACCTCGGCCGGGACGTGCTCTCCCGGCTGATCGCCGGGACCCGGGTCTCCGTGTTCGCCGCGCTGACCGCCGTCGTGATCGGCGCCCTGCTCGGGATCGTGCCGGGCATGCTCAGTGCGTTCAGCGGCAAGGTGGCGACCTGGACGAGCCTGCGGGTCGCCGACGCGTTCATGGCCCTGCCGTTCATCATCTTCGCGATCGCCGTCGCCGGCCTGTTCGGCAACGGACTGTTCCAGGCGATGGTGGCCGTCGGGGTGCTGATCGCCCCGGTCTACTTCCGGATCATCCGGGCCGCGGCCCTCAGCCACGCCGGCGCGCAGTACGTCGAGGCGGCGACCTTGCTCGGCGCGCCCTGGTGGCACGTGCTGGCCGTGCACATCTGGCCCAAGGTGCTGCCCGCCGTCGTGGTCACCACGGCGAACCTCGCCGCGGGCGGCCTGCTCGTGGTCTCGTCGCTGACGTTCCTCGGCATCGGGATCCAGCCCCCGGAGCCCACCTGGGGTGGCATGCTCGCCAGCGACCTCGGCTACCTCACCCAGCGTCCGTTCGGCCCGGTGGCCCCGGCACTGGCGATCATGGGCACCGTCGCTGCCCTGAACCTGCTCGCCGACGCGATCCGCGACGCCAGCGGTGACGCCGGCCGCGCGGCAGAGGCCCTGCGCAACCCACTCAAGCGGGAGGTGGCCGATGTCCGCTGACGCCGGCACCGGTTCGACCGTCCCCGCGACGGCGAACACCGACCTGGTCCAGGTCGAGGACCTGTGGATCGCGGCCCCGGACGGCCGCGACCTGGTCGCCGGGGTGTCGTTCAGCCTGGCCCGGGGCGGCTCCCTCGGGATCGTGGGGGAGTCCGGCTCCGGCAAGACCCTCACCACCCGGGCGCTGCTCGGGCTGCTGCCCCACGGGATCACCGTGACGAGTGGCAGCGTCGGTTTCGACGGTCTCGACCTGCGCACGCTGCGACGCAAGGAGTGGGAGCAGGTGCGGGGCTCGCGCATCGGCGCCGTGTTCCAGGACCCGGCCTCCTACCTGAACCCCTCGATCGCGGTCGGGAAGCAGCTCACCGAGGTGCTTCGCGTACGCGGCGGACTCTCCCGGGCCGCAGCGAAGGAGCGGGCCGCCGAGCTGCTCGAGTCCCTGGGGCTGCACCGGGTTGACCTGGTCCTGACCCAGTACCCGCACGAGCTCTCCGGCGGGATGCTGCAACGGGTCCTGCTCGCGATCGCGATCTGCCTCGGGCCCGAGCTGCTCATCGCGGACGAGGCCACCACGGCCCTCGACGTGACCGTCCAGGCGGACGTGCTCGACCTGTTCGACACGGTCCGGACCCGGGAGGGGCTGGCCCTCGTGCTGGTCTCGCACGACCTCGCCGTGGTGGCCCGGAGCACGGAGAACCTGCTCGTCATGCGGCACGGCGAGGTCGTCGAGTCCGGGCCGACGACGCAGGTCCTGGCGAACCCACAGCACCCCTACACCCAGCTGCTGGTGGAGCACCACGACGCGTACTCGCTGGCCGGGTACCTGGAGAAGGAGTCCGCCGATGTCTGAGTCCGTCGTGACCGCGTCCCGACCGGGCAGCGCGCCCGGCTCCGCCGACCGGGTCGGGCCCGGCCCGGTCCTGCTGACCGCCACCGGGGTCAGGGTGCGCCTAGGGCGCCGGGAGATCCTGCACGGGGTGGACCTGTCGGTGCGCTCCGGTGAGGTCGTCGGCCTGATCGGGGAGACCGGATCCGGCAAGACCACCTTCGCCCGGGCGGCGCTCGGTCTGGTCCCGACCACGGACGGGTCGATCACGGTCGGCCGGGAGGGCACCCAGGTGACCGGCCTGCGCGGCTCCCGGCTACGAGCATTCCGCCGCACCGGCGCCGTGCAGTACGTCTTCCAGGACCCGCTGCGCTCCCTCGACCCTGACCTGACCGTTGGCCGCTCGGTGGCCCAGGGGCTGGTGCTCCGTGGCGGACTCGGCGCCGCGCAGATCGAGACGGGAGTGACCGAGGCGCTGCACGCCGTCGGGCTCGAGCCCGACCTGACCGACCGCACGCCGGGACAGCTCTCCGGCGGCCAGCGTCAGCGCGTCGCGATCGCCCGTGCGCTCGCGGTCTCGCCGCAGGTCCTCATCTGCGACGAACCCGTCAGCGCGCTCGACGCGGCGCACCGCAACCACGTGCTGCAGTTGCTGAACGGGCTGCGCCGAGACCGCGACCTCGGCCTGCTCCTCATCTCCCACGACCTCGGCTCGGTGGCCGCGGTCAGCGACCGGGTCGCTGTGCTGTATCGCGGCTCGATCGTGGAGGAGGGCCCGACGGCGCAGGTGCTCGCCCACCCGGAGCACCCGTACACCCGGATGCTGCTCGCGTCTGCGGCATCGCTGCACGCCGGTGACGCCGGGGCCGCACAACGCCAGGCCCTGCGCCGGGAGGTGCTCGCCAGCAGCTGAGCAGTGCCGGACCGTCTGCCCCACCCACCCGTCAGAACCACCCGACTTGACCCGACCTCATCGTCACCCAAGGAGTTCGAAATGAGCATCCAGATCCTCGGCATGGTCGCCACCCAGAACGGCTCCGAGTCCCTCGGCTGGGCCAACAGCAAGGTCGTCGACCCCGCCTTCCTGCGCGCGTTCGCCCGCGCCCACGACGCAGCCGGCTTCGACCGCACCCTGATCGGCTACAGCGCCGCCTCCCCGGACGGCTTCGCGATCGCCTCGGACATCCTCGCCACCACCGAGCGGCTCGGCGTGCTGATCGCGCACCGTCCGGGGTTCACCGAGCCGGTGCTCGTGGCCCGCAAGCTCGCCACCCTCGAGAACCTCTACGGTGAGGGCCGCGTCGCGATCCACCACATCTCCGGTGGCAGCGACACCGACCAGCAGCGTGAGGGCGACTTCTCCGACAAGCCCGCCCGCTACCGCCGCACCGCGGAGTTCATCGACGTCCTGCGTCGCACCCTCACCAGTGCCGAGCCGTTCGACCACGAGGGCGAGTTCTACAAGTACGTCGGCGCGTTCAGCGCGGTCAAGCCCAACGGCCAGATCCCGATCTTCTTCGGCGGCCAGTCCGGTGACGCCGTCGCGATCGGCGCCGAGCACACGGACACGTTCATGCTGTTCGGGGAGCCGCTGGCGCCCACGGCCGAGCGGATCGCGCTGATCCGTGCCGAGGCCGCCAAGCACGGCCGCAACGTCGAGTTCTCCGTGTCGCTGCGCCCGATCGTCGCGGACACCGAGGACGCTGCGTGGGAGAAGGCCGCGGCCATCTACGACGCTGCTGCGGAGCGCCTCGGCAACCACCAGGCCGGGTGGCGCTTCGGCAGGCGGCAGGGGGACCAGACCTCCACCTCCGCGCAGCGCCTGCAGGACGCCGCCGCCGAGTCCGAGGTCCACGACGAGCGGCTCTGGACCGGCATCACCAAGCTGGTCGGCCCGGCCGGCAACTCGACGGCGCCCGTCGGCACCCCGGCGCAGGTGGCCGAGGCGATCCTGAAGTACTACGACCTCGGCGTCACCCGGGTGCTGATCCGCGGCTTCGACCCGCTGAACGACGTGCGCCGGTGGGGCGAGGAGCTGGTCCCGCTGCTGCGCTCCGGCGCCGCCGCGCGCGACGCCGCCGCGTCCGACGTCTCCGGCGAGCCCGCCCTTGTCGGCGCAGGCGGGACGGCATGAGCACCCTGATCGAGAACGCGGTCGACGCCGTTCGCTGGGACCCGCCGGCTGCCGTCCGCGGCACGATCGTGGTCGTGCCCGGCCGCGGTGAGCGCCCCGGGCACTACGAGCGGTTCGGGCGCCGGATCAGCGCCGACGGGTACGCCGTCGAGGTCCTGCCGCACCTGGCCTCCGACGGAGACGAGCTCGCGCACGCCTGGGACGCCCTGGCCCTGGCCGGGCGGCTCGGGGACGCACCGCGAGTGCTCGTCGCCACCGATGTGTCCGCAGCGGCCGCCGTGCAGGCGCTCTCCCCGGCCACCATCGACGCGAACGCGCTCGTGCTGGCCGGCACCACCCTTGAGGTGGGAGCCGCGCCGACCGACGTCGAGGAGGCACTCGCCGCCCGCACCGCCTGCCCGTTGCACCGCGGGCTGCTCGCCGCGGACGAGGCCACGGTGACCGCGCTCGCGGACAGCACCCCCGCCGTCGGGCAGTGGCGCGCCGCGCTCGACGGCGCCGCCATCGAGGGCGGCGAGGCCTGGCAGGTCGCCGTCCCCACGCTCGTCCTGCACGGCGAGGCGGACGAGCTCGCGCCCTGGGACCGGGTGCGCGACGCCGTCGGGCACTGGCCCGGCGTGGAACTGGTCACCGTGCGAGGCGGCGTCCACGACGTGCTCAACGACGCCAACCACCGCAGCGTGGCCGGTGTCATCGTGCAGTTCCTCGAACAGTTGCGCGTCGGCGGCCAGATCCTCAACCACGGCGGCCGCCCGGCCTGAACCGGCCGGCGAGCTCCGAACACCACCCCCACACCCCCGAAGGAGACCAGCGATGCGACTGGGCTATTGGACCCCGATCTACGGCGGATTCCTCCGCAACATCGACGACGAGCAGATGCCGGCCACGTTCGCCTACGTGCGCCGCGTGTCCGAGATCGCCGACCGGCTCGGCTATGACATCACGCTCATCCCGGAGTTGTACCTGAACGACCGCAAGGGTCCGTCGGCGCCGAGCCTGGAGGCCTGGGAACTCGCGGCGGCGGTCGCCGCGGTCACGGAGCAGGTCGAGATCATGGTGGCGGTGCGGCCCGGGTTCCACACGCCGCAGGTGCTCGCCAAGCGGGCCGCGACGCTGGACGACATCAGCGGGGGCCGGCTCGCCCTGAACGTGGTCTCCGCGTGGTGGGCCGAGGAGGCCAAGCAGTACGGCGGGGTGTTCGGTGAGCACGACGAGCGGTACGTGCGCACCGAGGAGTGGATGGACGTGGTGTCCGGGCTCTGGCGGGAGACGCCGTTCAACTTCGCCGGCCAGTTCTACACCGCGGAGGGCACGATCCTCGAGCCCAAGCCGCAGCGGATCCCGCCGATCTGGGCGGGCGGTGAGAGCGAGGGCGGCAAGGCCTCGATCGCGAGGTTCGCGGACTCCTACGTGATGCACGGCGGCACGGTCGAGGAGATCGGCACGAAGGTCTCCGATATGCGCCGGCGCCGCGAGGAGCTCGGCAAGGAGGGCTTCGGCGAGTTCGGCATGGCCGCCTACGTCATCGTGCGGGACACCGAAGCCGAGGCGCAGGCCGAGCTCGAGCGGATCACCGCCGCGCCGTCCGCGGACAGCCCGAGCTTCGCGTCCTACCAGGAGTTCATCTCGCACTCCCAGCTGGAGCAGCAGGTCAGTCTGCGCGACTACTCGGTCGGCACCCGTGGGCTGCGCCCGAACCTCGTGGGCACCCCGGAGCAGGTCGCGGAGAAGCTGCTCGCCTACGCCGACGCCGGCCTCGACCTGGTGCTCATCCAGTCCTCGCCGCTGCACGAGGAGCTGGAGCGCATCGCCGAGCAGGTGTTCCCGCTGGTGGGGCACCGCCTCGGCACGGGCGCGGGTGTGAGCCTGGCCGAGGTCACCAACTGAGAAAGGACCTCTCGGCCTCGCGCAGCATTCCCTTTCTGGCCCCTCGCTGCCGGCGGGAGCGACTGCATGTAGTGATCCCTGATGTCACCCGTCGGCACTGGGCGATCAGCATCCGCGAGTACGTGGTCCGGGCAGAGCGGGGTCGCCGATCTTGTGGCACCGCCCTACCTCTCGGCCCTGCTAGACGTTGCCAGTTGGTCGGCGTTGAGCCGGACCACGTAGCCGTCGCTGTACCTGGCCCAGCGTCGCCCGGACACGTCGGTGAACTCGACCCGGCACCGAGGAGGCTCAGGGGAGCTCAGATCGGCGCCGTCCACCGTGGCCACCATCTCCTCACCGGGCGTCACGAGCTGCCACGGCGTGCCCGTATCCATGGTGCCGGTCGGCGCTCCCGGGACCACATTGAACACCGGGTTGTCCGAGTGGTTGGCCACGTGCACGGTCAGGTACATGACCGTCGTCGGCCCCATGCCACTGTGGAAGGGCAGCAGCGTGGGCCAGACGGCAACGCGGCGCACCTGGGCGAGCAGGTCAGCCTCGGCGCGGCGCTGCTCTGCCTCGGCGCGGTCGCGGCGCTCGGCGGTGAGTGCTTTCTCCGCTGCCTGGCGCCCGCGGCGCTCGAAGAAGAACAGCACGCCGGGGACGATGGCTGCCAGGACCGTGCCGATAGCAGTGACCCACAGCAGCGCGACTTCCAGGCCTCTCATGAGCTGGCCCGCTCACGCTGTGCGACCAGTGTCGCGCGCTCCCGCGCGATGGCGGCCAGCGCTTCACGGAACTCGCGGCGGAGCGTTAGAAAGCTCTCATCGGACAGTGGCGCTGCTGTGCCTCCGGCGGTCCTGAACCTCGGCGCCGTCCCGCCGACGATCGCCTGTGTAGCGCCCCGCAGAGTGTCCGTAACCTGAATGAGTGCGTCGCTGCTACGTGGGTTGGCCTGGAGAATCTCGGTCGCCGCGAGCAGAGCTCCGACATCGGTGAGTCCCTTCACGCTGCCCATGGCTGCGTGGAACCCTCGGAAGTCCTCGCGGAACTGTGCACTCTCGGCGTCCAACGCCGTAATGCGGTGGTTCAACGAAGCGATGCGGTGGGCTCCCTCGGTGGCGGACTTGGAGGAGCGATAGGACAGCACTGCCGCCGCGACGCTGGCAAACGCGGCGATGACGGCGATTGCGAGAGCGGTCTGCATGCCGGACAGCGTAGGAGCCCCTACCGACATTTAGGTTGGTGGTGGGTCCGTGGGCGGCCGTGCTTGCCGACTGGGACACGTGGTGATCTCTTGCAGCTGAGTGGCCGTCCGCGGACCCGGTGTCTGGTCGAAGCGGTGTCCCTGTTCGGGAACTTGGAGCCAGCCTGGGTGCGGGACTCCTGCTTAGAGAATGTCTGGGCCGTGGCCGTGGCGGCTAGCCACCCGGGATTCGCAAAGTGACTGACAGGAGGACGCCGATGGCGCTGACATTGGGAATCGATGTGGCCTGCCGGGCCGCTCATCAGGCCACGCTCGCGGTCGAGGGCAAGACCGTGTGGCGGGGTCGGAAGTTCTGGACCCGATCCGCCGAGCTCGAGCGGCTCTGGGACGATCTCGAGCTCGCGGACCCGGCCGAGCTGACCGTGGTGGTCGAGCCGACCAGGAACGCGTGGATCGTGGTCGCGGAGTGGTTCCGCCGCCGGGGCGCGAAGGTGGTGATGGTCCCGACGACGCAGTCCTCGGACCTGCGCAAGTACTACTCCAAGCACACCAAGAACGACCGGATCGACTCCGAACTGCTCGCCCGGCTGCCGCTGCTGCACCCTGAAGGTCTGCGGGAGTACTCCGGTCAGGGGCCGGCCGATCCGTTGCGTCGGTTGACCAAGCAGCGATCGACGATGGTCAAGCGTCGCACCGCGGTCTTCGCACGGCTGGACGCGCTGATCGAGCTCCTCGGCCCGGCTTGGTACGAGGCCATCAACGCCCGCTACGGCATAGCCGCGCTGGAGTTCCTGGCCCGCTACGCCGACCCGCACGCGGTGATCCGGCTCGGTCAGGCCCGGCTCACCAGGTTCCTGATAGCCCGTTCCCGCGGTGCGTGGCGCGAGGACCGCGCCGCTGCCCTGATCGTCGCGGCGAAGGAGGCTCTCGCGCTGTGGGGAATAGGGGACGGCGACGGATGGACTTCGCCGAGCTCGCCGCCGACATCGCACATGAGGCTGAGCAGGCACTGTTCCTGACCGGCCAGATCAAGGAGATCGACGAGCGGATCGCGAACCTCTACGCCGACGCCGATCCCGACGGCATCGTCGCCTCAGCTCCCGGCGTCGGACCTACCATCAGCGCCGTGATCGCCGGCCGGCTCGGCGACCCACATAGGTTCACCTCGTTGGCTGCGATCCGCGCCTACTCCGGCTTGGTGCCCAAGGTCAGTCAGTCCGGGGTCACCAAAGTCGAATCGAACATCACCAAGGCCGGCGACCCGCTGCTACGCGAGATGCTGTTCGCCGCTGCCGATCAGGCACGCAAGGTCGACCCGCAGATCGCTGCGAAGTACCAGCGGCTGATGGCCGGTGATCGCCACCATTCCTCGGCGATCTGCCACCTGGCAACGATCTACCTGACCCGGATCGCGACCTGCATGCGCAACCACGAGCACTACGTTCTGCGCGACGTCGACGGCACCGTCATCAGCGAGGCTGAGGGCCGCGCAATCGTCCAGGAGCGCTATCAACTCGAACCGCGGCGGCGCGACAACATCCGTCACAAGCGGATGCGGGAGCGCCGCAAGCAGGCGGCGGGCCAGGAGTCACAGGAGTCGCAGAGCGCTCCAACATCCCAGCCCGCCAACACCAAGCCTACAAACCGCCAAGTGGCTTGACGTTCCTTAGGAACTCACTGCGTGGGCGAACTCGGTGTCAGTCGGCTAACGCGCCGACCCTGACACTGATATCCATGGGCAATGGACTCGTCAGCGTGGATAGCCAGTGCCTGCGCCGTCGTCGCGCTGGTAGCCCTCATCTTCACTGGGATAGCTGCCATCGCAGCCAAGCGCCAAGCCGCCGCCGTAACGGCCCAGACCGAGGTCCAGCGCGCTCAGGCGGACGCCGCGATCGCCCAGACCGAGGTCCAGCGGGAACAAGCCGCCACGGCCGTCGCCCAGACCCACCTACAGGAGGAGCTGGCGAGGCGGAGCCAGCAGCCCTACGTGTGGGCCGACATCCTGCCCGACATGCAGCAGGGCACCTTGCTCAACTTTGCGGTCGGGAATTCGGGCCCAACCATGGCGCACAACGTGCAGGTGACCATAGATCCACCCCTGCCCGCTGGTGACCAGATGGCAACGAAGATCGTGGGTGTGCAGGAACGGCTCGCAGGGTCTGGCATCAAGTCGATCTCGCCCGGCCGCACCATCAGCTGGTCGCTAGGCGCAGGCTACGACCTGCTGAAGGAGCAGGAATCCCAGATGTATCACATCCGGGTCGAGGCTGAAGGGCCCCACGCGCCGGTTGACCCGTTGGAGATCGATGTGGATGTTTCCGATTGGCGCGAGGCCAGGGATGCGCCGGACGGCTCGCTCCACCACCTGCGCAATACGCTCAACGACCTGAACAGGACGATCGAGAGTGCTGCCAAAAAGTTGCCGCGCTAGCAGCCCTCGTCAGAGGCCCTAGGCGGCGAGGGTCTCATCGTCGGGGACCTCGATGGGGCCGACTTGCTCGGGCATCTTCCATTTGAACGTCAGCCGTGACGTGTCGAGACCGCGCCCGGTTCGGCCTCGGCGTACCACGATGCCGACCAGTACCCCGCGGCGCTCCTCGACCGTCTCGGCCTCGGCCCAGTCGGCGCCGAACCGCTGGGTGCTGCGGACCTCCCGCTGGACTACTCGGGGAGCCGTCGCCCGTGCCTCGCGGCGCACCCGCCGAAGGTTGCCCATCTCCTCGGTCAGCCGCTCGGCCTCGGCGTCAGCGTCGGTAGCCTCGAGCTCGGCACTGAGCTCGGCGAGCCGATGCTCGATCTCCGGCAGCATCGCCGCGCCGCCCTCCTCGACGTCGTCCACAACCGACCAGCGCTCGTACGGGCCCTTCTGCCGGAGGAACTCGCTCCTCGATGTTCGAGATGGCCATGTGGCAGCGCGGGCAGTAGTAGCTGTGGCGTCCCTGGGTGGTGCCGCGGTGCATGCGGGCGTCGCAGTGGCCACACCGGACCAGACCCGAGAGCAGCGCCGAGGGTCTCGGAGCGAAGCGCACGCGGCTTCGACTGGCCCGAGTCGCGCTCGTCCAGAGCCTGCCATTCACCGACGGACATGATCGCTGCGGACTCGTCCACGACCGGCAGCCCGTCGCTATCCCTGACCAGGCCGTCCCCGCGAACCTTGGTGTCGTTGCCGGGGTTGAACGCCGTCATCCCCGCGAGGACCGGGTTGCGGAGCAGCCGCTCGACCGTGGCGTAGTTCCAGCCGGTCCGCTTGTGCGTGGTCTGCGAGTGCTCATGGGCTAAGCATGCCCTGAACGTGCTTGGTTGGCACCGGGCTACACGCAGGCGGGCAAGACGACCATGGTGCACGCGCTGTCAAGCGTTGCGGCATGACTCTTTACACCTTGCGTGCGTTCTCGCCATCCCGCCCGCGCATGCGCGGCTGGCGCTCTGACCTTAGGTCCTCGCCCGCCTCACCGAGCTCGCCGCGGCCATCCCCCCGCCGGCCTCGCCACCGACCGGTCCGCATAGGGCGAGAGGTCGGCTGAGGGCTGAAACGTCCCTACGCGCGAGCGGAGTTTGCCTGCGCGCCCGCGTTGCCAGGTGGGAGTGTGGAGCGGTCCGGCCCAGAGTGGTGCCGGTCTCCGCCAAGGAAGGCAAGGCAGGCATGGATGCAATCTCGTCTGGGCACTACGTACCAATCCTGCTCGCGAAACAGGGGGAGCGTGGCGCACTCACTGCTCTGAGTGGTCACGTGCGATCGGCGCTGACACCGATACTCGTGGTCGCACCGATCGACTGGAACTTCGACGCCGATGCACCCAAGCGTGACGTCAACGAGCACGTTCAGAAGGTGCCTGACCAGATCTTGAAGGCTTGGGGCACGCAGGACGCGTTTATTGACCTGGTGTTCCTGCCGGATGGGGCCATGGACACAGGCCAACATGCGCTCGTGTGGCTGACCGAGCGGGCCGCGGCGTCGGGTTTGGCCCTCACTCCAGTCGTTTCGCCAGACAGGACAGACGAGTACCTTCAGGCCGCCCGCGACGTAGTCGCTCGTGACATGTCCGATCTCTGTGTGCGGCTGGCTATCGACGAGTGGCCGACTATCGCCGGCGATTCTGCCGTCGATGATCTCCTGGCTTCGTTCTCTCTCGGACCCGAGCGGGTGCACCTGGTTCTCGATCTGGGAGAGGATCTCGGTCCCGCAGCACTCGCCGCGATAACCGGGGAGCTGCGCACGATCCGCCATCTCGATCGGTGGAAGAGCTTGATCGTGGCGGGAGCGGGCATGCCCAAGACGATGCCGCCAGGGAAGGGTGCTCACACGCTGCCGCGTCGAGACTGGTTGCTGTACGGCGAGCTCCGGGGAGCGCTCGCGGCCGGTGCTCGTGTGCCGACGTTCGGCGACTATGGGATCGCGAGCCCGGACCCTACCTCGGACGTCGATCCCAAGTTCATGAATATCTCGGCCACGCTTCGATACACCACGGATGATGCGTGGCTGATCGCAAGGGGCGGATTGTTCAAGGGGAACGGTGGCAAGAGCCTCGGAGCCGAAGCAGTGCCCCCCGTCTGCCGCCTTCTGCTCGCGCAGCCCGCCTACATGGGGGTCGATCACTGTGACCTAGAGAAGTGGGTGGAGGAGGTTGCGGTGTCCGACAAGGGCGGGGGCGGCGCGGCGAAGTGGAGAGACTACGGAACAAGGCACCACCTTCAGGTGGTCACGGACCAACTCGCCAGTCTTGTCGGCCCTTGAGGCATTGGCGCACTTCGGCGCGCAAGTCATCTAAGGCGACTCGCTCTGCGATTCTCTGCCAGAGCACGGTTCGTGGCTTGCTCCGCACCCCGCGGTCGGCGCCGTGACGCTCTAGCAGCGAGAGAGCCTCGTCGCGCCAGAGCAGTTGTGCCAGCGCATACGGGACGATCCCGGGGTTGGTGCCGGCTGGACGGTGCTCACGTAGCGTCACGTGAGCCCCGTCCCAGTCAGCGACAAGACAACCCCACCACTCGGGGATCAGTGCCAGCGAATGCTCCGCATGGTTCTCCGCAACGACCAGGGTGGCGTGATCGAGCACCCGCGAGTAGACGTCGACCTGGGTTGGGAGACGCCGCAACGTGTCAGATGCGCTCTTCAATTCGTAGCCGGAGAGCGTCCCGTTGACGACGGCGACATCGACGCGGACTTCACCGCACAGTCCGAGTTCGTCGACGCGCACCGTGTCGTCAGCGTCCGCCCAATGCTCCGCCGTAAGTTGGGCGTGGAGGGCGCTGCGCACGTGCCGGTCCCGCATGTTTGTCACAGTACACGCGCAAGATGAGCGCGCATCCGCGCTGGGACGGCATGTTCCGTAGCGCTCGGTCATCCGATCAGCCGATGCGCGAGACGCCAGGTTCGTTGGATCTCGGAACGCTGGCAGCGGCCCAGGCGCTCGCGTGGAGCGAACTGCTCGGTGAGGTCGAGCCGCAGCGCCCACGCGGCGTGGGACAGGGGGGTTCGGCGTCGTGCTGGTGCGCCCACGCAACCAGGCTTGCATCGAACCGGGCGACGGCCTGAGCGAGGCTCTCGCGGTCACCACGTACCGGGTCCAGTAGTCCAACTGGCAGCGGGTGCAGGCGCTTCATGATGCCCTCGCGGTGAGCTTGTGCTGAGCGTTGGCGTGGTGCCTACGCAGCTCGTCCGCGATCTCGGCTGTGATCTCAAGTGCGCCGATGACCTGCCAGCGCAGCAGGAGCGCGATCGCCTCGGCGCGCACACGGCGCGGTGCGTTCGTGTGCAGGGCGCACCAGGTGGCGAGCGAGCCGGGATCGAGCACCTCGGGTAGCGGGACGAGGGAGACCGCGATGGGCGGCCCGCGGCGCCTCACTGGACAGCGCCCCTGATGCCGTAGGCGCCGCGTGAGCCGCCTCGGCGCTGTGGGCCCTGCGGTTGCGTTCATGTCACTGGCCTTCCGTACCTGCCCGGCACCTTTGGTCGGGCTCGCACTCAATACAGTGTCATCGGTACATATGCCCTCGCAGGTGCGATCCCTTCGAACGATGCGAGGAATTTTCGAACTCCCGTTCGCGGCCAGGGACGTCGTCGGCATGCAATGTCGCAAGGTGAATCTCGAGGGGAACGGGGGAGATCCCGCCCCGATGTCTCGTGAAGGAGGCCCCGCGGACGCGCCCCGACCGGTTGAACATCGGTGAGGTGCGCGAGGCGGAGGCGCTCGACCTGGTCCTCGCCCTCAAGGCGGGGATGCTTAACATCGTGGACGCACTATCTAGGGTCCAAGCCACAAAATCGGGACACCGTTCGCCGGACGACCACGCCGAGCGGATGTCACACTCCGAGGCATGGTTGAGGTAACTGGGGCCGCTGCGGTAGTCGGTGCGGCGATCCTCGTCGGCAAGCAGGTGCTTGGCCCAACGATCCAGCAGTTCGGCAAGGACCTCGAAGCCGTGTACTCGGCCTGGCGTGCCGAGAACTTCAAGCGCATCCTGGAACGCGCCGCGCGGAGGAAGCCGAGCGGCGACAGCGGCGTGCACCCTCGGGTAGCACACGAGGTGCTAGACGCTGGCTCATGGGTCAACGACGACGTGCAGCAGGAGTACCTCGCGGGCCTGCTGAACTCGGCCAGAAGCCCGGACGGCCAGGACGACGGGATGGCGTACCTCGCCCGGATCGCCGCCAATATGACCGCGCTACAGACCCGGGTGCACAACGCGATCTACTCCGCGCTCCCGAGGTCCGTGGAGCCCGAGGGCGGGGAGTGGCCCCGCCCATTCGCGTTTCATGCGACCTTGGGCTTCACGGTCACCACCGACCTGGCCGACTTCGAGGCTGCAGTCGGCAACCACGGGGTGAAGATTGTGGACGCCTTCAACGCGTTGAACCGCGACGGTCTGCTGGTGGACTTCGGCCACGGTCTCGCGATCCAGGGCGGGCCCGTAAACATGAAGTACGTGTGGGCAATGCCGACAGCGCTCGGGGCGCGGCTTTACCTGACCGCCCGCGGATCCGGGATGCGCCCAGCTGATGACATCCTGCAATTGTCGCGGGAGCAACTGGACACGTTCGACCCGGAGCCACCCCGCCTTCAACGGGCGAAGGTTGGCCGTTCGCCGGAGCGGGCGCAGTAGGACGCCCCAGACGAGGCCATGTCTCGCCTGGTCAGTGCCTGAGCGCGTTCGTCCGTGCGCTTCTGGCGCGCTCCCCCGACGCCACGGTCATTGGGGTGGCCGGGGCGGCCGTGCTCTGCGCGGTGCCCAGCCGGTCGAGCCGGTTCCGGTGGGGCCCCGCGCGGTCGGTGAACATTCGTAGCCGGGCCTGTGCGTCGGCCTCGGCAAGCGCGTTCAGCGCAGCCTCGGCGGCCTGGCGCTCGAGGTGCGGTCCCACGCCGTCCGTCCCGCCACCGCCGGCGGGAGCGGGCCCGATACCCGCGGGAAGCATGCCATCGATGGGTTACGGCCCGCCTGTCCAGCCCAGTCGTCGGGGGAGGTCCTGCGGGACGGAGTGCCGTGGGTTGAACCTGGACGTGGAGGGCTCGGGTCAGTTCGCCGTGACGAACGTGCGGACGTGGGTGTCCGAGTCCGAACGCAGGTGGTCGCGGATGGCCTGCGCGGCCACCCGGCCGAAGTCGATCGCACCGACCCGGGCGCGGACGCGCAGCGGGATCGGCTCCAGATCCGGCAGGTCCGGGCGGAGCACGAGGCCGGGGACGGCGTCCTGCAGCGGCAGGGCGGTGACGCCGAGGCCGGACCGGACCGCGACCAGAACGCCGGACAGTGAGGTGCAGTCGACCGCCACCTCGCCCGGGCGGCCGTCCTCGGCCAGGCCCTGCAGGGCCCGGTCCCGGATCCGGCAGGGGGCGTCGAAGGCGACCACCGGGATCGCGCCGTGCTCGGGGGCGCGCCAGCCGGGCGCTGCGAACCAGCTCAGCGGCAGGGGAGCGGCGGGCAGATCACCGGGTGTGGCGTCGTCCGTGCCGAGCAGCAGGGCCACGTCCACGGTGCCGTGCTCGACCTCCTCCGCCAGCCGGGCGCCGCGGTCCACGCGGAACCGCACGGTGGCGCCGGGGTTCGCGGCGCGCAGGGCGTCGGCGACGACGGGGAGCAGGTCCTCGGCGCCGTGCTCGGTGGAGCCGACCACGATCGTGGTCGGCAGGGCCTGCAGCCGTCCGAGCGCGCCGTCGTGGGCGCTCAAAATCAGGCGGGCCTCGTCGAGCAGCTGGGTGCCGGCCTCGGTGAACACGCTGACCCGGCCGCGCTTGGTGACCAGGTCCCGCCCGACGGCCTTCTCGAGCTTGCGGATGTGCTGGCTCACCGCGGGCTGGGTCAGGTGCAGCGCCTCGGCGGCCCGTGCGAAGCCGCCGTGGTCGGCGACCGCGACGAGGCTGCGCAGCGGGGTGATGTCGAGGGTGGCCTGCATGCCGCGAGTCTAGGAATCCGCCGGGACGTCCACAGGCTGCGCCGCATTCGTCTCACCTGGTGGGAACAGCCCACCAGCGACTCAGCCACCGCCGACTGAGAACTCTCCGACCTGCGTGGTGCCGTCCGACTCGTAGACCGGTAGCAGCCGGACCTCGCCGGCGTGCTGCTCCTGCCACGCCAGCGCCTCCTCCGGATCGGTGACGTGGGCACCCGACGCCTCGTCGAGCATGTCCCGGTCGACGTAACCGAACAGCCCGTTGGTGGCCAACACGGCGATCAGGTCCGGCTCGCCCTGCGAGGTCCCTGTCGCCCCGTAGGTCTGACCGTTCGCGTTGAGGCCGAGCAACGTCGGCAGGTGCGCGACGTACTGCACCGTGACAATGCCGGTGAAGCCGGCCGGTTCCAGATACAGCGTGTCGACCGAGCCGTCGAGTGGGAAGTCGTACCAGCTGGCTGACGACGGACCGTCGGTGAGTTCATCCGCCGACCACTGGGCCGACGGGTTGTTCCCACCAGCGTCAGTGCCCCAGTTCAGCGAACCCGCGCTCGATGCGGTCACGATGACTCGCGCGTGGGTTGCCTCTGGCGGTCGCTCGGTCAGCGGGACCTGGACGTCGGAGTCGACGGTCAGGGACAGCGGCTCGCCCAGGAGCGAGATGACCGGGGATCCCGGCACCACCCCGGCCGGTGCCACGACGGCGTCCGGGAGGTCCGGCGTGGGCTCACCGTCCGGTGTGGCGGTGGCCTCGGCGACGACGGGCGGCGGGGTGTCGGTGGCAGCGAACGCACTGGCGGTGGCGCCCGCCCCGACAAGGGCACCGGAGACCAGGAGTGCGATCGTCCGGGACGCGTGACGCCCTCGGCCGGGATGACGCGACACATGCTCGATGAGCGCCCGCTCGATCGCCTCGGAGCGCTCGGGGGTGAAGTCAGCAGCCATCATGACCCTCCTTCGGTGAGTGGTTGTTCGCCGATCACGGCTCGAAGAGATCTGCGCAAGCGAGACAGGCGCATCTTGGCCGCGGACTCCGAGAGTCCCAGTGCCGCGGCCGCCTCCCGGATGGTGAAGCCCTCCACGGCGGTCATCGCGAGCAGCCGCGCGTCGGCGGGACGCGCCGCGGCCATTGCCTCACGCACCACGACGAGCCGTTCGTCGTGTTCGTCGACCACATCCTCGGCATGATCGTGGACTTCGGCCGGTGGCGGCAGGGCGGCCAGGAAGCGGTGGTAGCGGCGCCGTGAGCGTGCGGCGTTGCGGGACACGTTGTGCGCCGTGACGATCAGCCATGGCAGCAGCGAGCGATCCACGAAGCGCACCGCGTCGCGGCGTCGCCACAACTCCAGGAACGTCGCGGCGGTCAGGTCCTCCGCGTCCGACGCCGGGGTGCCACAGGTCAGGTGATGACGGAAGACGCGATCCCGGTGGCGGCGCCAGATCGTGCCGTAGGCCGGGGCGTCCCCCGAAAGCACCCGCTGCCACACGGACTCATCGGAATCGTCGGTCACACCCAGTAGTGTCCGCGCGGCACCGGATGGTCACAATCGTGGTGACGCTCGCAACCGTGGGACGAGTCAGCCGAGCCGGCCCAGCGCGTCGTCCAGGTCTGCGATCAGGTCGGTGACGTCCTCGATGCCCACGGACAGGCGCACCACGTTCTCCGGCACCGCGAGCTCGGTGCCCCGCACCGAGGCGTGCGTCATCTCGGGCGGGTACCCGATCAGCGACTCGACGCCACCGAGCGACTCGGCCAGCTGGAACAGGTGGGTGCTCTCGGCGAGGCTACGGGCCGCCGTCGGGCCCGCCGTCAGAGCGAGCGAGACCATGCCCCCGAACCGGGACATCTGGGTCGAGGCGATGCCGTGCCCGGGGTGGTCCGGCAGGCCCGGGTAGTAGACCCGCTCGATGGCCGGGTGGCCGGCGAGGTGCTCGGCGATGGCCTGGGCGTTCTCGCTGTGCCGCTGCATCCGGACCGAGAGGGTCTTGATGCCGCGGGTGGTGAGCCAGGCGTCCAGCGGGGCGGAGACCGCGCCGGCCGCGAACTGGATGAAGCCGACCTTCTCGGCCAGTTCGTCGTCGTTGAGCAGCACTGCGCCACCGAGCACGTCGGAGTGGCCGCCGAGGTACTTCGTCGTCGAGTGCACCACCACGTCCGCGCCCAGGGCGAGCGGGGTCTGCAGTGCCGGGGTCGCGAACGTGTTGTCCACGACCACGAGCAGACCCCGGTCGTGACCGACCTGCGCCAGGCTGGCGATGTCGGTGATCTTCATCAGCGGGTTCGACGGGGTCTCCACCCAGAGGACCTTCGTGCTCGGCCGGATCGCGGTGGCGACGGCGTCGAGGTCGCCCATCTCCACGGTGGTGATCTCGATGCCCCACCCGCCGAGGATCTTCGAGATCAGCCGGTGGGTGCCGCCGTAGACGTCGTTGCCGAGCACCACGTGGTCGCCGGGGCGCATCGCGGCACGCAGCAACGCGTCCTCCGCCGCGAGCCCGGACGCGAACGAGTACCCGTGCGCCGCACCCTCGAGCGAGGCGAGCTGGGTCTGCAGCGCGCTCCGGGTCGGGTTGGCGCTCCGGTTGTACTCGTAGCCGCCGCGCAGTCCACCGATGCCGTCCTGCACGAACGTGGAGGTCTGGTAGATCGGGGGGATGACGGCGCCGGTGGTCGGGTCGAACGCCTGGCCGGCGTGGATGGCCCGGGTGTCAAAGGCACCGGAGGCGCTGTGGGGGTCGTTCCCGTGGTCCTCGGTCATGATGGTTCCTCTCCTCAGACGCCCGCGTAGGCGAGCAGGTCGTGCCGGGTCAGGACACCGACGGGCTTGCCCGCCTCGGTGACCAGAAGGGCGTCCGCGTCGGCCAGGGCGGACCGGGCGGACCGGACGGACTCGGTGGCCCCGATCAGCGGCAGCGGCGGGCCGATCACCTTCGAGACCGGGTCGGTCAGCTCGACCTCACGCGAGAAGACGAGGTCGACGAGGGTGCGCTCGCTGATCGAGCCGGCGACCTCGCCCATCACAACCGGGGGCTCGGCGGACAGGATCGGCACCTGGGAGACGCCGTACTCGTTGAGGATGTCGATGGCCTCGCGCACGGTGTCGGCCGGGTGCACGTGCACGAGGTCCGGAAGGTGCCCGGTCTTGGCGCTGATCACGTCGGCCACGGTGCGCTCCTCGGAGTCGGGTGCGAAGCCGTACGAGCGCATCCAGGCGTCGTTGAAGATCTTGCCGAGGTAGCCGCGGCCACCGTCCGGCAGGAGGACGACCATGACGGCGTCGGGCCCGAGGTTCTTCGCTGCCCGCAGCGCGGCGACCACGGCCATGCCGCTGGAGCCGCCGACGAGGATGCCCTCCTCCTGTGCGAGCCGCCGGGTCATCTCGAACGACTCGGCGTCGGACACCGCGATGATCTCGTCCACCACGGACGGGTCGTAGGCGCCCGGCCAGAAGTCCTCGCCGACGCCCTCCACCAGGTACGGGCGGCCGGTCCCGCCGGAGTAGACCGACCCCTCCGGGTCGGCACCGATGACGGTGACCGCGCCCTCGGAGACCTCCTTGAGGTAGCGGCCGGTGCCGCTGATCGTGCCGCCGGTGCCGACCCCGGCCACGAAATGGGTGATCCGCGAGTCGGTGTCCCGCCAGATCTCCGGCCCGGTGCTCTCGTAGTGGGAGAGGGGGCCGTTCTGGTTCTCGTACTGGTTCGGCTTGAACGCCCCGGGGATCTCCGCGGTGAGCCGGTCGGAGACGGAGTAGTAGGACTCGGGGCTGTCCGGCGCCACGGACGTGGGCGTGACGACCACTTCGGCCCCGTAGGCGCGCAGCACGGCGCGCTTGTCCTCGCCGACCTTGTCCGGCACCACGAACACACACCGGTACCCGCGCTGCTGGGCCACCAGGGCCAGCCCGACACCGGTGTTGCCGGAGGTCGGCTCCACGATCGTGCCGCCCGGGCCGAGCTTCCCCTCGGCCTCGGCGGCCTCGATGATCTTCGTCGCGATCCGGTCCTTGCTCGACCCTCCCGGGTTGAAGTACTCGACCTTGACCAGCACGGTGGCTGCGATGCCGGCCGTGACGTGGTTGAGCTTGACCAGCGGGGTGTTCCCGACGAGGTCGACGATGGTTTCTGCGTACTTCATCTCAGTGTCCTTGCGTGGGGCTAGGAGAGGTGGTGTGGGCCGGGAACGGTTCGTGAGCGCCGAGCGCTTGATCGGCTGAGGCGGGCCCGTCGTCGGGCCGTGAGGTCGTGCGGGGTGCAGCGGCGGTCGGGGTGCGAACGCGCCGCGCGGCGTGGGTCGGAGCTCGGCTCAACAACAACACAGGCGGGTGCACAGGACCATGGCTTGACTGTAGCCGACGCCGCGGCCCGCGTCGGCCCGGCCCCGGTGCCGACGCCGGCGTCACCGGCGCGGACCCGGGTTCGGCCCGGGCGGGCGTAAGCAGTGGCGCGCACAGTGCCGTTGATGCAAGGTTGGGGGACAGTCTCACCAGCGGGATCCGAGCAACGTTGCGGAGGAGCAAATGCGCCTGAATGTCCCCGAACTGCCGGCCGGTGAGCCGGTGGTGACCGTGATCCTGGACGCCACGCGAACCAGTGAGAGCGGCGACCAGACGGTGCTCGGCCGGTGGGCCGATCTTCGCCGTCAGTTGCACAAGCAGGGCACCGACGGCGCGCTGCTCGAGGCCATCGACGACACGGTGTCCCGGCCCACCTGGCTCAGCGGCCCGCACGGCCGGGTGGTGGTCGCCGCGGGGAGCCGGGTGTACCTGGACCGGTCCCTGGCCGCGCCGCCCGGTGTCGACAGGGCCGTCGTCGGGGACGCCCCGCACGCGTTCGCGCTCGCTCGGGTGGCGGACTGCGGCGTGCGCTACCTGCTGGTCACGGTGGACCGGGCGGGGGCGGACCTGAGCCTGCATGACACCACCGATCTGCAGGCCACCCGTGAGCAGCACAGCGTGGAGGGCGATCACGACGAGCTCGCGAAGCCGCAGCTCGGTCCGCTCGCACACAAGCGCATCGAGAACCGCGCCGAGGACTCCTGGGAGCGGAACGCCGAGGTGGTCGCCACCGAGATCGACCGCGTCGTGGCCGAGCGGCGTCCCGAGCTGCTGCTGCTCACCGGGGACCTGCGCGCCGTGTCCCTGGTGCGGGCGGACCTGGGTCAGTCCGCGCGGGAGATCCTCGCGGAGGTGGAGGGTGGCGCCCGAACCGAGGGTGTGAACAACCGTGCGTTCGATGCCGCCATCGGTCAGGCTCTCGGCGAGTTCCGGGACCGGCGGCGCGAGGCGGCCCTCGATCACCTGCGCCAGGAGCAGGGGCGGGACGGTGCGGCCGTGTCCGGCGTCGAGGACGTGGTGGAGGTGCTGCGCCGAGGGCAGGTCGCCGAACTCGTGATCACCGAGGAGGTGGCCGGGCCGCCGTCGGCGATCGCGCAGCGGCTGCTCTGGGTTGGACCCGGCGCGCTCGAACTCGCCCTGACCCGCTCCGACCTCACCGACCTCGGGGTCACCGAGCCGACCGAGCTGCGCGCGGACCTCGCGATCGGGCGGGCGGCCCTGGAACAGGGCGCGGGCATCACGGTCGCGGACGCCGACTCGGTCACTCTCGTCGACGGTGTTGGCGCGATCCTGCGCTGGAACGACGCGTCCACCCCGGGGGAGACCGCGTACACGCGCAGCACGGACCGCAGCCGCGCCTGAGGGCGTTCGCGCGGGCTCGGCGCCTGAGCGACGGGCCGGGTCAGGCGCGCCAGGCGGGGTCGCGGCCGAGCAACCGCAGGAACGTGGCCAGCAGGTCCGAGTCCGGGTCCGCGACCGGGAGCCGCGGCGCGAACGCGGCGCCCGGGACGAGCCGCGCGGGACCGTCGGGCACCTGCTCGGCGATCCGCACGGCCGTCGCGAGCACCTCGTCGTCGAACGCCACGTCCGTCCCGAGCGCGCGAGCCACGTCCCAGCCGTGGGCCACGTAGTCGATCAGGTGGAAGCCGAGCGCGCTCTGCCCGGGGAAGTCCTGGCGCGGTGAGAACTCCGCCAGGTGCCACGTCCGCTCGGTGGCCCCCTCGGCGGCGACGGCGGCCAGCACCCGGTCCACCGACGTGTCGTAGCCGGCCGCCGGGTCCGCGGCCACGTCCCGCGGCAGGAAGTCCTCGGTGGTGGTGCTCGGTCCGTCCGCCGCGGCGGCGAAGCCGTGGTTCTGGCCGGTCATGTGCGCGAGCAGCGCACCCAGGTCCCAGTCCGCGCACGGTGTGGGCGCCCCGAGTGCGTCCGGGCCCACCCGGCCCACCAGGTCACGGCTCACGGTCAGGGTCCGGTGGTGCAGCTCCAGCAGCGTCGCCATTCCGCAAACCTAGCGCGCGGCGCCGCCGTTCGGTCCGTGGGACTGCACTCCCATGAAGCGGACGTCTGCCTAGGATGGGCGTCCATGAGCGAGGGAACAGACGTGGACCTTCCGGCCGAGCTGGTCCGGATCCGCGGCAGTATCGACAACATCGACGCCGCGCTCGTGCACATGCTGGCCGAGCGGTTCAAGTACACCCAGACGGTGGGCCGCCTGAAGGCACGCACCGGTCTGCCGCCGTCGGACCCGGCACGTGAGGAACGGCAGATCAAGCGCCTGCGCGCGCTCGCGGAGGAGGCCGGGCTGGACCCGGTGTTCGCGGAGAAGTTCCTCAATTTCATCGTCGCCGAGGTGATCCGGCACCACGAGGACATCGCCGGCGCGCAGGGCTGATCGCCGCCTCCGGGCCGCTCGAGCGAGCCCGGGCGCGTTCCTCTCACAACGAGCCCGACCGGCCTGTGCGGAAATGATTACGGGCGGGTAACCGCCCGCGCGGGCCGGTGAAACACGCGGTTCCTACCGTCCTCGGTACTGACACCGAGCGCGTGAGGAGCCGCCATGTCTGCGCCTGCGACACCGTCGAGCACCACCGAGGAGACCACGGATCGAGGCGCCGCGCCCGCGGCGGCGACCACCGCCGTCGGGCAGGTCACCCACCGCGGTGGGCGGTGGATCGACCACTGGGACCCCGAGGACCCGACGTTCTGGCGTGACGGCGGCGCGAAGGTCGCCGGCCGGAACCTGCGGGTCTCGATCTTCGCCGAGTTCCTCGGCTTCTCCGTGTGGGCGCTGTGGTCGATCGTGGTGCCGCAGCTGGGTGCGGCGGGGTTCGCGCTCACCGTGGACCAGCAGTTCTGGCTGATCGCGGTGCCGTCGCTGGTGGGGGCGACCCTGCGGATCCCCTACACGTTCGCGGTGCCGATCTTCGGCGGCCGGAACTGGACCGTGGTGAGTGCGCTGCTGCTCCTGCTGCCCACGATCGCCCTGGCCATCGCGGTGCAGAACCCGCAGATCCCGTTCGGGGCGTTGCTGGCGATCGCGGCGCTCGCGGGCGTCGGCGGCGGCAACTTCGCCTCCTCGATGGCGAACATCTCGTTCTTCTTCCCCGAGCGGGAGAAGGGCCGGGCCCTCGGGCTGAACGCCGCCGGTGGGAACCTCGGTACCGCGGCCGTGCAGTTCGCGGTGCCGCTCGTGATCGTCACCGGCGCGGGCATCGCGCTGGAGCGGGCCGGGCTGATGCTGATCCCGTTCATCCTGCTGGCCGCGTTCCTTGCCTGGCGCCGGATGGACAACCTGTCCACCGCGAAGGCGGACCTGCGCTCGTTCGCGGCAGCGACCCGCAACCGGCACACCTGGATCATCTCGTTCCTGTACATCGGCACGTTCGGGTCCTTCATCGGCTACTCCGGGGTGTTCCCGACGCTGCTGCGCGGGGAGTTCCCGACCGTGACGCTGTCCATCGCGTTCCTCGGGGCGCTCGTCGGCTCCGTGTCGAGGCCACTCGGCGGCATCATCGCCGACCGGGTCGGCGGCGCACGGGTCACCATCGCCTCGTTCGTGGTGATGGGGCTCGGCGCGGCCGGTGCGATCGCGGCCCTGGACCGGGGCAGCTTCGGCCTCTTCTTCGCCTCGTTCCTCGTGCTGTTCGTCGCGACCGGGGTCGGCAACGGGTCGACGTACCGGATGATCCCGGCCGTGTTCCGGGTCGACGGCGGTGGGCCGGCTGCAGTGAAGGCGGCGGCCGGTTGCATCGGCATCGCGGGCGCGATCGGTGCGTTCGGCGGGTTC
This sequence comes from Occultella kanbiaonis, assembly GCF_009708215.1. Taxonomy (NCBI): domain Bacteria; kingdom Bacillati; phylum Actinomycetota; class Actinomycetes; order Micrococcales; family Ruaniaceae; genus Occultella; species Occultella kanbiaonis. The sequence goes on from NZ_CP046175.1 coordinate 1,849,963, forward strand.
CTCATCCCGCGCGGGTTCGCCGCGTCGAGCTCGATCGCGGGCTCGCTCGCGCCGGCGCTGTGGATCTTCATCGGGGTCTACGCGGTGATGGCCGTGGTGACCTGGGCCGTCTACGCGCGGCGCGGCTCCGCCATGGCTGCGGCCGGGATCTGAGCAGCGTATGAGCGTCGGCACGCAGTCCCACTGTCCGTACTGCGCGCTCCAGTGCGCGATGAGCCTGACCCGTCCCGAGGCAGGGACCGGGCCGACGCCGGTCACGATCACGCCCCGGCAGTTCCCGACCAACCTCGGCGGCCTGTGCCAGAAGGGCTGGACGAGCGCCGAGGTGCTGTCCACCCCGGACCGGATCACCACCCCGCTGCTGCGTGGCGCGGACGGTGCGCTGCACCCGGCCGGCTGGGACGAGGCACTCACGGTGATCGCGAGCAGGGTCCGGGCCATCCGGGCCGAGCACGGCCCGGCGGCGATCGCGGTGTTCGGCGGCGGCGGGCTCACGAACGAGAAGGCCTACGCGCTCGGAAAGTTCGCCCGGACCGTCCTGCGCACGCCGAACATCGACTACAACGGCCGGTTCTGCATGGCCAGCGCCGCGGCCGGGGCGAACCGCAGCCTCGGCGCGGACCGCGGGCTGCCGTTCCCGCTCGCCGACCTCGCCGGGGCCGGCGCGGTCATGCTGCTCGGGTCCAACCTCGCCGAGACGATGCCGCCGTCCGTGCAGCATCTGGCCGGTGCGCGCGAGCGCGGCGGTCTCGTGGTGGTGGACCCGCGTCGGAGCACGACGGCGGCCCTCACCGGTGCCGAGGGCGAGAGTGGGGTGCACCTGCAGCCGGTGCCCGGCACGGACCTGGTGGTCCTGCTCGCGCTCACCCACGTGGTGCTCACCGAAGGGCTCGCGGACCAGGCCTACCTCGCCGACCGCACCACCGGCGCGGCCGAGGTCCAGCGCTCCGTGGCGGCGTGGTGGCCCGAACGGGCCGAAGGCGTGTGCGGGGTGCCGGCGGCGCAGCTGCGGGCCACGGCCAGGCTCCTCGCGGCCGCCGCACCGGTGCACGGGGGACCGGGTGCCTACATCCTCACCGGCCGCGGGGTGGAGCAGTCCACCCAGGGCACCGCCACGGTCACCGCCGCCATCAACCTCGCCCTGGTGCTCGGCCTGCCCGGCCGGGTCGGTTCCGGCTACGGCGCCATCACCGGGCAGGGCAACGGGCAGGGTGGACGCGAGCACGGCCAGAAGTCCGACCAGCTGCCCGGCTACCGCAAGATCGACGATCCGGCCGCCCGCGCCCACGTCGCACGGGTCTGGGGCGTGGACCCGGCCACGATCCCCGGCCCCGGCAAGCCCGCGGTGCAGCTGCTTACCTCGCTCGGCACCCCGGGCGGCCCCCGGGCGCTGTTCGTGCACGGCTCGAACGTGCTCGTCAGCGCCCCGAACGCCGACCGGGTCGCGGACCGGCTGGCTGCCCTGGACCTGCTCGTGGTGTGCGACTTCGTCCCCTCGGAGACCGCACTGCGCGCGGACGTGGTGCTGCCCGTCACCCAGTGGGCGGAGGAGGAGGGCACCATGACCTCCCTCGAGGGCCGCGTGATCCGGCGCCGCCGCGCCGTCGACGCCCCCGGACAGGCCCGCTCGGAACTGTGGATCCTCGCCGAGCTGGCCCGCCGGCTCGGCTCCGACGTGCACTTCGCGACCGACCCCGCCGCGGTCTTCGACGAGCTCGCCGCGGCCTCCGCCGGCGGGATCGCGGACTACGCCGGCCTGAGCCACGCCCGCCTCGACGCCGACGAGGCCGACGGCGGCCCCGGCCTGTTCTGGCCGGTCCCCGGCCCGGACCACCCGGGCACGCCTCGGCTGTTCCTGGACGGCTTCCCCACACCGGACGGGCGGGCCCGGATGATCGCGGTCGACCACGCCGGCCCCAGCGACGACGTCCGGCCCGACGCGCCGATCTATCTCGTCACCGGCCGTGTCCTGCAGCACTACCAGTCCGGCGCGCAGACCCACCGGGTGCCCGAGCTCGAGCGCCTCAGCAGTGAGCCGTTCGTGGAGCTACACCCCATCCTCGGCTTCCGGCTCGGCATCGCCGACGGCGACCGGGTCCGGCTCACGTCCGCACGCGGCACCATCCAGGCACCCGCCCGCTGGACCGACCGGATCCGCCCGGACACCGTGTTCATGCCGTTCCACTGGAGCGGCGCCGGCAGCGTGAACCGGATCACCACCGACGCGACCGACCCGATCTCGCACATGCCGGAGTACAAGGTCTGCGCCGTCTCGGTGACCCCGCTGCTCCCCGCCGCCGCCGAGCCGCTGGCCGCGCAGGGGGTCGCCCCGTGACCGGACGCACCAGGATCGTGGTGGTCGGCAACGGCATGGTCGGCTCCCGCTTCGTCGCCGACCTGACCGCCCGGGACGCCGACGCCGAGTTCGACGTGACCCTTCTCGGCGAGGAGGAGTACCACCCCTACAACCGGGTGCTGCTCTCCGAGGTGGTGGCCGGCAAGGTCGACCTCTCCGCCCTCGCACTGCCAGAGCCCGACGGCGACCGGGTGCGGGTCGAGCGTGGCGCCCCGGTCATCGCGATCGACCGCGCCTCGCGGACCGTGCTCACCAGTTCCGGGTCGCACCACTACGACCGGGTGGTGCTCGCCACCGGCTCGGTCGCCCGGATCCCGGACCTGCCCGGCCTCGAGGGCGACCTGCCGGCCGGCGTGCACGCGCTGCGCACCCTCGACGACGCCCGCGAGATCGTCGCGGCGACCGCGAACGCCCGCCGCGCCGTCGTCATCGGCGCCGGGGTGCTGGGCCTGGAAGCCGCGTGCGGGCTGGCCCGCCGGGGGCTCGAGGTCGCCGTGATCCACGCCGCCGGGACCGTGATGGACCGCCAGCTCGACGCCGACGCCGGCCGGGTGGCGCAGGCGTCCCTGGCCGGCCTCGGCATCGCCACCTGGACCCGGGCCAGGACCCGGCGCGTCGTCGTCGAGGACGGCCGGGTCACCGGGATCGAGGTCGACGCGGGGGAGGACCCGGTCACCCTGGCGGCCGATCTGGTGGTCCTCGCCTGCGGCACCGCTCCGGAGGTCGCGCTGGCCCGCTCCGCAGGCCTCGCCGTCGACCGGGGGGTGCTGGTCGGCGCGGACCTGGCCAGCCCCGACGACCCGAGGATCTTCGCGATCGGGGACTGCGCCCAGCCGCCCGAGGGTGGAGCCGGTCTGATCGCCCAGGGGTGGGACCAGGCCCGCCGGCTCGCGGGCCGGCTCACCCGCCCGGATCAGGGGCCGCCCACCGCGGCCCGGCCGGAGCGGCCGAGCATGGCGCTGCGGCTCAGTCTGAACACCGGGGTGGTGTCCCGCCCGGCCGTGCCCGCGTCGACGCCGGCCCTCGCCGCCGGCACCGACGTGGTCCGGCTCAAGGCCGCCGGCCTCGAGGTGGTCACCATGGGCGTCAGCGGCGCCCGTCGCAGGTCGGACTCCGCCCACCGCTCGGTGCGGCTGTCCGACCCGGCCGCGGGGCGGCATATCGAGGTGGTCGTGGCCGACGGGCTGCTCGTCGGCGCCACCTGCGTGGGAGCGCCCGACGTGGCCGCGGACCTGAGCGCCGCCTACACGCGCCGCACCCCGGTCCCCGCCGACCCGGCGCAGTTGCTGATCCGGCCCCTCGCGAGTGCCGCGGCCCCCGCGGCCACCCCGGAGCGGATGCCGGACTCGGCCACCGTGTGCCTGTGCAACGGGGTCACGAAGGGAGACATCGTGACGGCCTGCCGCGCCGGCGCCCACACCGCCGCGGACGTCGCGCGCGCCACCCGCGCCACCACCGGGTGCGGCAGCTGCAAGGAGACCGTCTGCGGCCTGCTGGACTGGCTCGGCGCGGCCGAGGGACCTACCCGGCCAACGCCGTCGGGCCGCAGCGACGCGATCTCTCACCAGGCCAGGGCGGCGAGTGAGAACAACGTTACGACCGGGCAACGGGCGGGGCACTGACGTGAAACCGCCGCCGCATAGCGTCACCGACATCGCCCCACCACTGCCGATCGGCAGCCGGTCGACGATCCCCGGAGGAGTTCTGATGAGCCAGACCGAGAACCAGCCCAAGCACCTGGTCGTCGTCGGTGGCGGCATGGTGGCCCAGCGCCTCGTCGAGGCCCTGCGCGCCCGGGACGGCGCAGGCGCCTGGCGGATCAGCGTGTTCGCCGAGGAGGCCGCGAAGCCGTACGACCGGGTGGCCCTGACCTCCTACTTCTCCGCCCGTGACCCCGAGGAGCTCACGCTCGGCGACCCGGCGTTGTGGGAGGACCCGCTCGTCACGCTGCACCGGGACTGTGCGATCACGGCGATCGACAGGGACAACCACCAGGTCACCGACCGGCTCGGGCGCACCCACCACTACGACGAGCTCGTCCTCGCGACCGGATCCAGCGCGGCGATGCCGCCGATCCCCGGCAACGACCTGCCCGGCGTGTTCGTCTACCGCACCATCGACGACGTCGCCGCCCTGCGCGGCTGGGTCGAGGACAAGCGTGCCGCCGCCGGCAAGGGGAGGTCCACCGACTTCGAGCGCCCGGTCCGCGGCGCCGTCATCGGTGGTGGCCTCCTCGGCCTCGAGGCCGCCGGCGCGCTCAAGGCGCTCGGCGCGCAGGCCACCGTGATCCAGTTCGGCACGCACATGATGGACGCCCAGATCGACCTCGGCGGCGGGCAGGCACTCAAGCGCCTCATCAACGACATGGGCATCGCCGTGCGCACCGACACCGCCACCGCGCAGATGCGCCCGTCCCGCCGCAACGGGCACGTGGGCCGGCTGGACTTCGTCGACGGCGGCCGGCTGGATGTCGACGTCGTGGTCGTCGCCACGGGCGTGCGTCCCCGCGACGAGCTGGCCCGGGCCGCCGGGCTGGACATCGGGGACCGCGGCGGCGCCGTGGTGGACCTCGGCTGCCGTACGCAGGACCCGCACGTCTGGGCGGTCGGTGAGGTCGCGTGCATCGAGGGCCGCTGCATCGGCCTCGTCGCCCCGGGGTATGCGATGGCCGAGGTGGTCGCGGACCGTCTCCTCGGTGGCGAGGCCACGTTCCCCGGCGCGGACACCGCCACCAAGCTGAAGCTGCAGGGTGTCGACGTGGCCAGCTTCGGGGACGCGTTCGCCCGCACCGAGGGCGCGATGGAGCTCGTCTGGGCGGACCCGGTGGCCGGCGTCTACAAGAAACTGGTGCTCTCCGACGACGCCCGCACCCTGCTCGGCGGCGTGTTCGTCGGGGACGCGACTCCGTACGCATCGCTTCGTCCCATGGTCGGAAGCGAGCTACCGGGGGATCCCGGTGCGTTCCTGCTGCCGGAGTCCACCGGCGGCGCGGCGAGCCTGGAACTGCCCGACGCAGCCACCGTGTGCTCCTGCAACAATGTGACGGCCGGGACGATCCGCGCCGCGGTCACCGAGCACGAGTGCACGGACGTCGCCGGCGTGAAGGCCTGCACCAAGGCCGGCACCTCCTGCGGGTCCTGCCTGCCGCTGGTGAAGAAGCTCACCACCACCGAGCTCGAACGGGCCGGCGTGGAGGTCTCCAACGCCCTCTGCGAGCACTTCGACCTGTCCCGGGCGCAGCTCTTCGACGCCGTCCGGGTCGCGGACCTGCACACGTTCAGCGAGATCATCGGCCGGTTCGGCGCCGTCGGGACTCTCGGCTCCGTCAGCGCCGCTTCCGCGGAAGCGCCCGACGGCCTGGGGCCGGGCCGCGGCTGCGACATCTGCAAGCCGGTGGTCGCCTCGATCCTGGCCTCCCTCGGCAACGGCCACATCCTCGACGGGGAGCAGGCCACCCTGCAGGACACGAACGACCACGTGATGGCGAATCTGCAGAAGGACGGCACCTACTCCGTGGTGCCGCGGATCCCCGGTGGCGAGATCACCCCGGACGGGCTGCTCGTCATCGGGCAGGTCGCCAAGGACTTCGGCCTCTACACGAAGATCACCGGCGGCCAGCGCATCGACATGTTCGGCGCCCGGATCGAGCAGCTGCCGCAGATCTGGCGCCGGCTCGTGGAGCACGGGTTCGAGTCCGGGCACGCCTACGGCAAGTCGCTACGGACCGTGAAGTCCTGCGTCGGCTCCACCTGGTGCCGGTACGGCGTGCAGGACTCGGTCGGCATGGCCGTCGAGCTGGAGCTGCGTTACCGGGGGCTGCGGTCCCCGCACAAGCTCAAGCTCGGGGTCTCCGGGTGCGCCCGCGAGTGCGCCGAGGCCCGCGGCAAGGACGTCGGCGTGATCGCCACGGACAAGGGCTGGAACGTCTACGTCGGCGGCAACGGCGGGTTCACCCCACGGCACGCGCAACTGCTCGCCGAGGACCTCGACTCCGAGGCGCTGATCCGCACCATCGACCGGTTCCTCATGTACTACATCCGCACCGCGGACCGGCTGCAGCGCACCGCGCCCTGGATCGAGGACGTCGAGGGCGGCCTCGACGGCGTCCGCGAGGTCATCATGAACGACTCCCTCGGCATCGCCGCGGACCTGGACACCGCGATGGCCGCTCACGTCGGCAACTACGAGGACGAGTGGCGGGCGGTGCTGGAGGACCCGGAGAAGCTGCGCCGGTTCGGATCCTTCGTCAACGCCCCGGCCACCCCCGACCCCGACCTGGCCTACGTGCCCGAGCGTGGTCAGATCCGCCCGGCCACCGAGGCGGAACGCGAGGCCGCCGCCGAGACCGGCGCCCCCGTCCTGATCGCCGGCGCCACCCTGGCGGTCCGCTCATGAGCGCCGCCGCCACCGCCGCGGACGAGGCGAGCACCGCCGTCGGGCTGCGTTGGGTGCGCGTCTGCCTGCTCGACGAGCTCGCGGTCGAGCGCGGGGCAGCCGCCCTCGTGGACGGCGCCCAGGTCGCCCTGTTCCGGCTCCCGGACGACTCCGTCCGGGCCGTGCAGCAGCGCGACCCGTACAGCGGCGCTAACGTCATGTCCCGCGGGATCGTCGGAACCCGGCAGGGCCGGCCCACGGTCGCGGCGCCGATGTACAAGCAGGTGTTCAGCCTCGAGACCGGTGCGTGTCTCGACCCGGTCGGCTACACCCCGCTGGACCCCGCGCACGCGCATCTGGTCACCTATTCCGTGCGGGTCACCGACGGCGTGGTGCAGGTGGGACTGCCCGACGGCGCAGCGGAGCCGGCCGCGTGAGCGCGCCGCGGGTTCGTGGTGCCGCGGGTGCCGGCACCGCCTCCGGCGGCGCCGGCCGGGTGATCCTCGTCGGCGGCGGCCCGGGCGCGCTGGACCTGCTCACCCTGCGGGCGTGGCGAGCGCTGCAGACGGCGGACGTGGTGGTGGTGGACCGGTTGGCCCCGACCGAGGTGCTCGACGACCTGCCGCCGCACGTCGAGGTCATCGACGTCGGGAAGGTGCCCGGCCACCACCGGGTGCCGCAGGAGGAGATCAACGAGATCCTCCTCGAGCACGCCCGGCGGGGCCGCGTGGTGGTGCGCCTCAAGGGCGGCGACCCGTTCGTGTTCGGCCGCGGCGGCGAGGAGGCGATCGCGTGCCGGGAGGCCGGCATCGCCGTCGAGATCATCCCCGGGGTGAGCAGCGCACTGTCCGTGCCTGCGCTCGCGGACATCCCGGTGACCCACCGCGGCACCGTGGCCGCGTTCCACGTGCTCAGTGGCCATGACGGGCTCGACGAGGCCGCCGTCACCTGTCTGAAACACCGCAGCGCTACCGTCGTCATCCTGATGGGCGTCGCGATGCTGGAGCGGATCGTGGACCAGGCGCTGGCCGCCGGGTCCGACCCCGGCCTGCCCGCGGCCATCGTCGAGAACGGGTCCACGCCGGCCCAGCGGGTCACCCGTGCGCCGCTGGGGGAGCTGGTCGTCCGCGCCGAGCAGGTCGGGGTGCGCAATCCCGCCGTGATCGTGCTCGGCGACGTCGCCGCGCCGGGCCTGCTCACGCCGGCGCCCACCGGGGACCACGGGGTGGCGGGTCGCCCGACGCGGGTGCGCTCCGGGTTCGACCCCGAGCATGCGGGTCACGACGTGGCGCCCGGCGCCCGGGTGCTCCTCGCGTGAACCGCGAGGACCTGCCGACGGGCAGGCCCGCCCTCGGTCAGGTGATGGCCGGGTGCACCGTGCTGATCACCGCGGACCGCCGCTCCGCCGAGCTCGCCGCGGCACTGACCCGGCGTGGCGCGCAGGTGCGGCACGCGCCCGCGCTGAGCATCCTGTCCAACGTCGACGACGAGCAGCTCATCGCGGACACCCGGGAGCTGGTCGAACACGCCCCGGACGTCGTGGTCGTCACCACCGGGATCGGGTTCCGCGGCTGGATCGAGGCCGCGGACGCGCACGGCATCGCCGATGACCTGCTGGCCGTGCTCGCGGGCTCGCGCATCGTGGCCCGCGGCCCGAAGGCCCGCGGCGCCATCCAGGCGGCCGGGCTGCAGGCCGACTGGGTCGCCGAGTCCGAGACCTCCGGGGAGATCGCCGACGTCCTCCTCGGCGAGGGCGTGGCCGGGCTCCGGGTGGCCGTGCAGCACCACGGCGCCGGCGCCGACGGGCTGGACGCCGTGTTCGCGGAGGCCGGCGCGGACGTGCAGAGCCTGATCGTCTACCGCTGGGGACCTGCTCCGGATCCCGACGCGGTGCGGGCCTCCGCCCGCGCCGCAGCGGCCGGGGAGATCGATGCGGTCGTGTTCACCTCCGCGCCCGGCGCGGAGGCCTGGCTGTCCGCCGCCGAGGCGGAAGGGGTCGGCCCGCAGATTGTGGCGCGCTTCGTCTCGGGGTCGATGATCGCGGCGGCAGTGGGCCCGATCACGGCCAAGCCGCTGGAGCACCGCGGGATCACCACCCTGCAGCCCGAACGCGGCCGCCTCGGCGCGCTCGTGCGGGCCCTGGTGAGCCACTACGAACAGGCCGAGACCCTCGCGCTGTGCACGGTCGTCGGGATGCTCCAGATCCGCTCCCGGGTCGCCGTCCTCGACGGCCAGGTGCTCCCGCTCTCACCGAGCGGGGTCGAGGTGCTGCGCCTGCTCGCCGGCGGCGGCGTGGTGTCCCGCGAGGCGGTCCTGGCCGTGCTGCCGGGCGACTCCACCGACCCGCACGCCGCCGAGGTGGCCATCGCCCGCCTGCGCGAGGCGGCCGGGCGGGGCCTGATCAAGACGGTGGTCAAGCGGGGGTACCGGCTCGAACTCGCCTGACGCGGCTGGTCCGATCGGCGCCGGCGCACCCGGGCCGGTCACGACTCCCGACTCCGATCCGCCACGGCCCGACTGTCCGGCTCGGTACTCTGCGCTATCCGTCGAACGGCGGGACGGGAGGTCGTGGCTGATGGACCAGGCGTCGCGGCGCTGGGACGAACCGGCATGACGCGAGGACCGAGAGCCCTCACGCCCGCGAACCGAGCCTTGGAGATGTATGAGGACGGGCGCGTCGCTCGGGAGACTCCGTCCGACGGCGAACCGGTGACGCGGAGGGACCCCGGCCCGGAACGGCCGACTCCAGACGCCGCAGGCGGGCCCGGCACCCGAAGGCGAGCGGCAGGCGATGAGTCTCGATGAGGTCCACCACCTGGCTACGGCTCGCTCCGCCACGGCCTGTCATCGCCTTCTTCTGCACAGCCGCGTCGCTGTATGTGGTCACGATGTTCTCCCTCGTCATGATCAGTGATGCGGCGTGGCCCGGGTATGCGGGCTATGGGGTCCTGATCACCGGGTTGGTCGGATTCTTCGGCGCGATCGGCACCGCGCAGGTCTACGCACAGGACGACGACATGGTGATCACGGATGTCTTCGTCGAGTCACGGATTCCCCGGTTTCTGATCGCAAATGTGGAGCGGCACAACGGGATCACCGTGCACTTGTTCGACGGGACCAGTCACGAGCCGGCCGCGTACGGAGGCTCGTTGCTTCAGAGCTTCGTTGCGAGCCGTCGATTCTCGGATGCCGGTCGCGCGATGCGGGCCTGGGTGGACGATGACCCCGGAGATCCACCAGACGGGCGGACCGTGCGCCGGCGGCTGCGGAGGTGGTGGACGACGGCGGTTCCGGCGATCCTCGTCGTTGCACAGGCGTGGGGGCTCATCCTCTGGTGGCTGACCCCGATGCTGCGGCCCTTCGTGGTCTCGTGAGCACGTGGGATCCGGCCTCCGCGATCTGTGAGGTCGTCGCTGCTCGCGCCGCCAGGGTGACATCGTGCGGCTGATGGCGCCGTTACGCCGCAGGAGCGCACGTTCGTCACCATCAGACCAGGACGACCTTGCCGGTGGTGGCGCGGGACTCGAGGTCGCGGTGGGCACGGGCGGCCTCGGCGAACGGGACCTCGTGGATCAGCGGACGCCACGTGCCGGCGGCCGCGAGGGCCAGGGCGCGTTGCTGGCGTTCGTGGATGTCCGTGATCGGCTTCGCGCCGGGTCCGACGATCGGCACCACCGTGTAGGGGGCGTCGGCCGGGACATCGGTCGCGGCGCCGGAGGCCCAGCCGTAGCCGACCAGGCGGCCACCTGAGGCGAGTAGGGACGCCGCCGCAGTGCCCGATGCGCCGCCGACGCCGTCGAACGCGACGGTCGCGCCGCCGTCGCCGAGCGCCGTGCGGGCCTCGTCGAGCCAGCCATCGGCGCGGTAGTCGAGGACGGTGAGGGCGGCCGTGTCCACGTCGCCGAGCGCCCCGGCGAGTCGGTCCGCCTTCGCCCGCCCACCGACGAGTGCGACCACCCGGGCGTCGGCCCGCAGCGCGGCCTGCACGAACAGGTTGCCCAACCCACCGGCCGCCGCGGTGATGACCACCCTGTCCTCGGGCCCGAGTCGAGCGGCGTCGAGCACGATCGTGGCCATCCGGCCGGTGCCGATCATGGCGACCGCCACGGCCTCCGAGAGCCCGTCGGGGATCGGGTGCAGCACCTCGAGCGGTGCCACGACGAGCCTGGCGTAACCTCCGCCGTCGGGCACCGCGCCCAGGTGCGCGGCGACCCGGCGACCGACCAAGGCCGGGTCCACCCCGGACCCGACGGCGGCGACGGAGCCGGCGACCTCGCGGCCCGGGATCGTCGGCAGAGCCGGCAGCGGCAGTGGGCCGGGCTCGCCGCGGCGCAGCGTCGTGTCGAGCAGGTGCACGCCGTGCGCGCGCCCGGCGATCAACACCTGGCCGACGCCCGGCTCGGGGTCGGGGACCTCGTCCAGGACGAGGTTCTCGGGTGGGCCGAAGGCGTGCAGGCGGATGGCGTCCATCGATGGTCTCCCTGTGGTCGGTGGGTCAGGACTCCAGCCAACGACATCAACAATGGTTGAGGTCAAGACCTGGGAGGTCGGCTCAGCCGCCGACCCGGACCACGTCCCCGAGCACGATGACGGCGGGGGAGGAGATCCCGGCGAGGGTCGCCTCGGCGACGGCGTCCCCGACGCTGCTCACGGTGCTCGCCTGGTCCGGGGTGTACCCGCGCTCGATCGCCGCGACCGGGGTCTCGCGGGCGAGGCCGGCCCGGAGCAGCCCGGCGAGCAGGTGCGGCAGGGTGCCGACGCCCATCAGGACCACGACGGTCCCACCGAGGGTCAGCGCTCGGGCCAGGTGGGCGTGCTCGTCGTCGGAGAGGGGGTGGTGGCCGGAGATCACGGTGAAGTGGTGCGAGAGGTCGCGGTAGGTCACCGGGATCCCAGCCGCCGCCGGCACGGCGATCGACGCGCTGATCCCGGGGACCAGCCGCGCCGGGACCCCGGCGGCCCGCGCGGCCGCGAGCTCCTCGGCGCCGCGGCCGAACACGAACGGGTCCCCGCCCTTGAGCCGGACCACCCGCTGCCCGGCGGCGGCCCGGGCGATCATCAGCTCCTCGATCTCGGCCTGCCCCAGCGGGTGATGGCCCGGCCGTTTGCCGACGTCGATCAGCTCCGCGCCGGGAGCGAGATCGGCCAGGTGATCGGTGGGCGCGAGCCGGTCGAACAGGATCACATCCGCGGCAGCCAGGGCGTGCACGGCGGCAATGGTGAGCAGGTCGTCGGCACCAGGACCGCCTCCGACGAGGGTCACCTGCCCGGCCGGGGGACCGGGCTCACGGCTGATCAGGTGCGTGCGGGCGACCCTGGCGAGCGCGTGCTCCCAGTCCGCCGAGACCTCGGCCGGGTCCAGCCCGACCACCACGAGAGCGACGCCGTCGAGCGCGGCGGGCGTGACGCCGTCGGGCATCGACGCGGTGCGCACGGAGGCGCCCGCAGCGGCGTAGCGGCGCTCGAGGCGCGCGGCCTGTTCGCCGGAGCCCAGCACGAGCACGGGCAGGCCGTCGACCTGGGTCTCGATCAGCATCCGGCGGGCTCCCTCATCGCTTGGTGGACAACATTGTCGACTACGTTTGACCTACCGCACGCCCGCCACGGAGGAACGTCCCATGCTGCCCCTGAAGCTCGGTTACAAGGCCTCGGCCGAACAGTTCGCCCCGCGGGAGCTGGTCGAGCTCGCGGTCGCCGCGGAGGCGCACGGGATGGAGAGCGTCGCCGTCAGCGACCACTTCCAGCCGTGGCGCCACGACGGCGGGCACGCCCCGTTCTCGCTCGCGTGGATGGCGGCCGTCGGTGAGCGGACCTCCACCGTGCAGATCGGCACGTCCGTGCTCACCCCGACGTTCCGGTACAACCCCGCCGTGATCGCGCAGGCGTTCGCGACCATGGGGGTGCTCTACCCGGGCCGGATCATGCTCGGCGTCGGCTCCGGTGAGGCGCTGAACGAGATCGCCACCGGCTTCCGCGGCGCCGGCGAGCAGGACTGGCCGGAGTTCAAGGAGCGGTTCGCCCGGCTGCGCGAGGCGGTCCGCCTGATGCGCGAGCTGTGGTCCTCCGACCGGGTCGACTTCGAGGGCGAATACTACTCCACGCATGGGGCGAGCATCTACGACCGGCCCGACGGCGGCATCCCCGTCTACATCGCGGCCGGCGGCCCGATGGTGGCCCGGTACGTGGGCCGCGCCGGGGACGGGTTCATCTGCACCTCGGGCAAGGGCTGGGACCTGTACACCGAGAAGCTCATCCCGGCGGTCGCCGAGGGCGCGGCGAAGGCCGAGCGGGACCCGGAGACGATCGACCGGATGATCGAGATCAAGATCTCCTACGACACCGACCCCGAGGCGGCGCTGGAGAACACCCGGTTCTGGTCGCCGCTGTCGCTGAGCGCGGAGCAGAAGCACTCGATCCACGACCCCATCGAGATGGAGCGGGCTGCGGACGCCCTGCCGATCGAGACGATCGCCGGCCGGTGGATCGTGGCCTCCGACCCGGACGAGGCGGCCGAGAAGGTGCTCGAGTACCGCCGGGCCGGGTTCAACCACCTCGTCTTCCACGCGCCCGGCCACGACCAGCGCCGGTTCCTGGATCTGTTCGAGCGAGACCTCGCGCCGCGGCTGCGCGCGCACGGCTGACCGGCGCGGCGTGCGGAAGTCTTAACCGTCCCGAAACGGATCGGCACCCTCGGACGTAACAGCGCCCTCCTACCGTCGGGGCATGACAGCGATCCTCGCCGGTGCCCCGCACACCCGCCACGGCCGAGCACCGCTCACCCCTGCCACCCGGACGATGCCGGCGCTGCTCGCGTGCTCGCACGGCACCTCCTCGCCGGCGGGCCAGCGGGCCGTCGCCGGGCTCGTGCAGGCGGTCGCGGAGCGTCGTCCGGACGTGCCCGTGGCCGGCTCGTTCGTGGACGTCCAGCAGCCCGACGTTCCGACGTCGCTGACCGGGCTTGGCCGCGGAGCCGTGCGGATCGTGCCGCTGCTGCTCTCGGCCGGCTACCACGTGCACGTGGACCTCACCGAGGCCGCCGCCACGAACCCCGACACTCGCGTGATGCGCGCGCTCGGTCCGGATCCACGGCTCGTCCGCCAGCTCCAGCGCCGGCTCACCGAGGCCGGTCTGGCGCCGGGTGATGCGGTGGTGCTGGCGGCCGCCGGCTCCTCGGACGCGGGCGCCGTGGCCCACTGCGAACAGACCGGCGAGATGCTCGCCGCGGCGTTGCGCCGCGACGTCATCACCGGCTTCATCTCCGCGGCCGGGCCGCGCCTGGGGGACGCCGTGGCGACCGCGCGGGCCGGCCTGCGGTCCCGGGGCGACGGCGCAGGTCGCGTCGTCGTCTCGACGTACCTGCTCGCTCCGGGCTACTTCGCAGACCTCGCCGCGGGCTGCGGCGCCGACGTGGTCACCGCCCCGCTGCTCGTCGACGGCGAGCAGCCGCCGGCCGAGCTGGTGGACCTGGTGCTGGACCGGTACCTGGCCTGCTGAGGGCCGCCGCGTCAGCGGATCTTCGCCCCGTACACCCGCTCGACCTTCATCGTCATCAGCACCCGGCGGTCGGAGACCATGACCGCGCGGTACTCCGCCCAGTCCGGGTGCTCCCCGGCCGCGCGCCGGTAGTAGTCCACGAGCGCCTCGACCTCGGCTCCGTTCTGGTCGGTGCCGGGTCCGGTCAGGGTCACCGGGCCCTCGGCGGTCGCCCACTCCCAGCCGTCCGCACTGGTCACCTCGAGCGCGGCCCGGGGATCGCGGCGCAGGTTCACCGTCTTCGCACGGCCCTCGGTCATCGAGACGAGCAACTGCTCGGTGTCGCGGTCGTAGAACGGGGTCACCGGCGAGAGTTGGGGCAGGCCGTTCGCCTTGATCGTGGCGAGGACGCCGATCTTGGCGGCGGAGAGCACGGTGCGGGGATCGAACGTGGTGTCGGTCATGCTGCGTCGAACCCCGTCACGGGCACGGCTATTCCGGCCGGGCCGCTCCGAAGGTGAAACGGTCGCGCTCGAGCCACCGGACGCCGTCGAACTCGTGCAGGGCGAGCGCCGTGGCCGAGAACGTGACCGGCAGCGCGGCCGACACCTCGGCCGCCACCTCGGCGAGCACCTCCTCCGGCTGCTCGTGGGCGACCGTCAGGTGGGGGACCACCGTCTCGAACTCGCCGCCGTAGGGTTGTGCCTGCGGCCACCGGAGCGCGACCGCCTCGGTCAGCGCCCGGAACCGGTCCGCCGGTCGCGGATCCAGCCAGAGCGTGCGCGGGAACCGCGCCGTGCGGGCCAGCACCGCCTCGAACGGGGCGCTCGCGCGCGCGAGCGAGCGGACGCCGTCGAGGTCGTCGGCTCCGAGCTCATCGCGCGGCAGCCACGGGTAGAGCACCGTCACGTGGGCGGGCATCCCGAACTGCGCCGCGACGTCGAACCGGGAGCGCGGACCCGCGACCAGCGGTTCCGCCTCCGGAACCAGGACGGTCAGGCCCGTCGCGCCGAGGGGGAAGGGAGCCACCATCGGAGCATACGGACACCCCGTCCGCCCGAGCGAGGGGAACCAGGGGCGGCGGGCGGATAGTCTCGCCCTGTGCGCGACGACTCCATCTCCGAGACCGTCGGGGACGAGTTGTGCTTCCGCCTCGCCGACCCCGACGCCCGCTACCGGCGCGTCCGGGTGGACGCCGACCTCGGCACCACCGACGCACCCCGGGACCTGACCCGGACCGACGGCGTCTGGGAGCTGCGCATCCCGCGCCCCCCGCTCGGCCGGGTGGAGTACCAGTTCGAGGTCACCACCACACTCCTCGACCCGACCAACCCGCGCACCGCGCCGGGCGGCTTCGGCGACCGGTCCGTGCTCGAGCTGCCCGGCTACGCCGAGCCCGACTGGCTCGCCGCCGAACCCATCGCGAGCCGGCTCGCGGACGTTTCCTTCACCGACACCCCCGTCGGGGACATCGACGCCACGCTCTGGGTTCCGGAGCGGCTCGACCCCGACGAGCCCGCGCCGCTGCTGATCGCCCACGACGGGCCCGACTACAGCGCGATGGGGCACCTGACCGATTTCATCGGGGCCCAGATCGGCGCCGGACGCCTCGCGCCGCTGCGGGTGCTGCTGCTCGGTGCACCCGACCGGATGTCCTGGTACGCCGCCAGTGACGACTACGCCGACGCCCTCGTGCTGCACGTCCTGGACGCCGCGCGCGACCAGTGGCCCACGACCGCCACCATCGCCGCCGGGGTCAGCCTCGGCGCTCTCGCCGCGCTGCACGCCCAGTGGCGCCACCCCGGCACGTTCGACGGCCTGTTCCTGCAGTCCGGTTCGTTCTTCACGCCCGGCACCGACGCGCAGGAGTCGTGGTTCAGCAGGTTCGGCGACATCACCTCGTTCGTGGCCGAGGTCGCGGGAGCGCCGACAGCACAGTCGGCGAAGCCCGTACCCACCGTCACGCTCACCTGCGGCGCGACGGAGGAGAACGTCGTGAACAACCGGCTGATGGCCGCCCACCTGAGCCGGCTCGGCTGGGACGTGCGCTACGTCGAGACCGATGACCTGCACAACTTCGTCTCCTGGCGCGACGCCCTGGAACCGCACCTGGAACGGCTGCTGACCTCCGCCGTCGGGCACCCCGTGGCCGGAGGCCACGATGCGACGTGACCAGCTCGAGCTGGACGCACCCGGCCTGGACCGGCCCGGCACACTGATCCGGTACGGGCACTGGGGCCGCCCGGTCGTGGTGTTCCCCACGGAGCTCGGACGGGCCTGGGAGTACGAGGAGAACGGCATGGTCGGCGCGCTCGCGTCGCTGATCGACGACGGCCGGATCAAGCTCTACTGCGTGGACTCCTTCGACCACATGACCTGGTCGGACACCTCGATCTCGCACGAGGAGCGGGCCCGACGCTACCGGGACTACGAGCGCTGGGTGACCGACACGGTCGTGCCGGTGATCCGCGACGACTCCCCGGGCGCGGGTGATCTGATCACCACCGGCGCGAGCCTCGGCGCCTACCACGCCCTGCACCTGATGCTCGCGCGGGCGGACCTGTTCACGGTGGCGATCTGCCAGTCCGGCAACTACGACCCGTCGTTCTGGCGCACCTGGGGCGAGCGCGGTGACGACGCGTACTTCACGAACCCGATGGACTACCTGCGGGGTGCGGACGGTGACCACCTCGACTGGTTGCGCGCGCGGGTGTACCCCGTGCTGGTGGTGGGTCAGGGCGAGTTCGAGGTCGACCCGACCGGAGCGCTGCCCGCCACCCTCGCGATGGACCGGCTGCTCACGGGGAAGGGCATCGGCCACGAGCTGGACGTCTGGGGCCACGACGTGTCCCACCAGTGGCCATGGTGGCGCAAGCAGATCGCGCATCACCTGCCGCGGTTCTGCTGAGCAGCCCACTCAGTGGTCCAGATCGGCCCGGTAGCGCAGATCGGCCCGATCTGCGGGAGCGAATCCGGCCGCGAACTCGGCGTCGTTCGGCGCCCAGACCTCGGTCCAGAGCCGGTCATGGCGGCGCCCGAGCATCCGGTCGCGAGACATCCCGCGCCGAAGGGCATCCTTCGGGGCGGCCTCCACCCAGATCGTCAGCGAGAAGAGGTCCCGGAGGTCGGGATGGAAGATGCCGATCGCGTCGAGTACCAGGACGTTGCCGGCAGGCAGCGTGACTGGCTCGCCGAGTTGCCGACGGGACCAGTCGAACGGTCGGTACCGGATCGGGTGGTCGCCGCGCAGGTGCGGCCGGAGCACCTCCTCGCGCAGCCGATCCCGCTCGACGCCATCCCAGTCCGGTGATCGCCGGTGTGAGCGTGCAGGGTCCAGGAAGTCATCCCCACGCAAGCGGATCGCGCCGGGCAGTCGATCAACTAGGGCACGGGTGAGCGTGGACTTCCCCGCACCGGCATACCCGGAGATCCCGATGGCGACGCGGCCGGGTAGTGCGGCGATCCGCGCCGCGAGCGAGTCCTCATCGGCATGGACGACCACCTGGCGACCCTATCGCGGGGGCTGCGGCCGCGGCCGCGCCAACCGAGTAGGTTGCAGCCAGGCACGAACCCCACCTGCGGAGGACGCAATGGCCGACATCTCCCGGCACCTGATCGGCCTGCTGCTCGGGCAGGAGGAGGACTGGCCGCGTGCGTTCGAGGCGATCGTCTCCCGGCTCGGGCCGATCACCGACGGGGGCGGCCGCACTCACGAGATCACCACGAAGCGCCTCACCGTGGCACCGTTCGAGCTCACCGACCCGGTGGCCTCGGACCTCGTGATCGACCGGCTCGCGTACTGGTACTACGTGCCTCGGGAGTGGCTCAAGAAGGCCGCCCTGATGGACGGCACGTACCTGCTGAACTCGCCGTTCACGTTCCAGTCGATGGAGAAGCACAGCGCCTACTGCGCGATGCTGCGGCTCGGGCTGAACATCCCGCGCACCGTGCTGGTGCCGTACAAGAACCCGGTCGACAACGCCCGCTGGGCCTACACGTCGGCGAAGTACAACGAGCAGTTCGACCTCGAGGCGATCGCCGCGGACCTGGGCTACCCGCTGTACATGAAGCCGTTCGACGGCGGCGGCTGGCGAGGAGTCTCCCGCATCAGCAACCCGGAGGACCTGCGCACCGCGTACGACTCCTCCGGGCAGATGCTCATGCACCTGCAGGCGACCGTGGACTACGAGCACTTCGCCCGGGCCCTGTCGATCGGGCCGGAGACGATGGTGATGGACTTCCGCCCGGACCAACCCATGCACAACCGGTACGCCGTCACGCACGACTTCCTGTCGCCGTCGGCGGGGGACCAGGCGGTGACCATCTCCCGGCTGGTGAACGCGTTCTTCCGGTGGGAGTTCAACTCCGCGGAGATGCTCGTGACCGGGGACGAGGTGTACCCGATCGACTACGCGAACGCGTGCCCGGACGTGGCCGTGACGTCGCTGCACTACTACTTCCCGTGGGCGATCACGGCGCTGGTGCGCTGGAGCACGTACGCCCTGGTGACCGGGCGCCGGGTGTCGGTGGACACCGACACCGCGGCCTACTACGCGATCGCCGACGACCCCGAGCTGGACTACGCGGGCAGGCTCGCCGCATACCGCCGGCTCGCCGACGACCACTTCGAGACCGACCGCTACTGGGACTGGTGCGTGAAGCACCTGGCGGACCTGCCCGGCCGGGTCCTCGACTGGGTCACCTCACCCGACTTCGACCGCATGCTCGTCGACACCGTGCGCGCCACGTACCCGCCGCACGAGCACGAGCAGTTCCTCGGGCACTTCCGGGGACTGATCGGGCTGTGGACCTCCGACGAGCAGGCCCGGCTGGCGGGCGGCGCGGCCGGCTGAGCGCCGAGCCGGTCCGAGGACGACCCAAGCATCGCCGGGCCGCACGGCAGGAGACTGAACGCGTCGACGTGGGCGGGTCGCACCACGGTGAACTGACGTCGGTCGACGGTGGCGATCTCACTGACCCCGAGACGTTCCGCACGACCGAGGGCGTCGACGGTCCCCAGTGGCAGGTCCCGGTAGCGCGCGGCCGCTCCGCGAAAGCGCAAGCGCACCCCGAATCCCATCGATTTGGTGCGGCTCTAGACGTTCTTGCTCACGTGTGCGAAACTGCTTTCGCACCGACCCCGACCAGCGATTCCGGTCACCCGACGCTCACCGATGAGATCGAGGCCAGGCAACATGATGCGATACCGATCGGCGGCACTCGCCGCCATCCTCGCCCTGGCGGCCAGCGCCGTCACCGCCCTCGGCGCCACCGCGGCGCCGCTCCCTGCCGAACCCGCACCGGCGGCGACCGGGCAGGTCGTCGTCGGCGACTTCGAACCGGGCTCGCCGGACTGGGACGTGTACACGACCGGGGCGGCCAGCGGCGCGATCACCCTCGCCACCGAGGCCCCGGCCAGCGGAGCCGGGCACGGCCGGATCGAGGCCTCGGTGCCGACCGGCACCTTCGAGCTCGCCCGCTGGCCAGGTCAGATCGAGGCCACGGCGCTCGAGCTGCAGGTGCGCACCGCGGACGTCGACCTCGTCACCCTGCGGCTGCAGGACTCGACCGGCCAGGCGCACCAGCAGCGCGTCGCCGTCGAACCGGATGCCGAGGGTTGGCAGACCCTGCGCCTCGAGGACTTCACCTCGGGCGACGGCTACCTGCACTTCGGTGGCGCCGACGACGGCGTCTGGCACGGCCCACTGCGAGCGTTCTCGGTCATTCTGGACACCTGGTCGTTCCGGGAGGGCAGCACCGCGGGCACGCTCGACATCGATGCCGTCGTCGCCGAGGTCGACGTCGTGACCGCGCCGCTGGCGCTGCAGACGCTCGCCCGCGGAAACGTCTTCCACACCGGCGATGACGTCGCCGTCGCCTTCACGGGCGACGACGTCGTCGAACTGTCCTGGACCGTCCGCGACGCGCACGGCACCGTCGTCGACCAGGGCGCGGCGCCGGCCGCCGACCTGGAGGGAACGCTCCCCTTCGGCGTCACCGATCCCGGCTGGTACACGGCGGACGTCGTCGGGACCACGGCGGACGGCACCCGGTACCTGGTCGGTACCGACCTCGCGGTGCTCGAGCCGCTGCCGGCGGACTTCGTGCGCGACCCCCGCTTCGGCGTCGCCACCCACTACGGCCAGTCCTGGCCCCTGGAGACCGCCGCTCTGGTCGCCGATGCCGGATTCGGGCTCGCTCGGGACGAGGCCTACTGGGCCGGCCAGGAGACGACGCCCGGTCAGATCGTCTGGCAGGACAAGGTCGTGGCCTACCAGGACGAGTTCGAGGACCTCGGCCTCGGCCACTTCCGCGTGCTCAGCTACGGGAACCCGCTGTACTTCCCGGACGAGGCACCGACGACGCCCGAGGGTCGGGAGGCGTTCGCACGCTATGCCGTCGCCACCGTGGCCGAGCTGGGCGTCGAGGGCAACTACTTCGAGGTCTGGAACGAGTGGAACTGGCGCGACCTCGACGGGCCGGCGGCCGGCAGCGCGTCCCAGTACGTCGCGCTGCTGCAGGTGGTGCACGACGCGGTCAAGGCCGAGTACCCGGACGCGGTGCTGGTGGGCCCGGCGCTCGCACCGATGAACGACTGGCAGGACTGGTTCTCGGAGTTCGCCGACCTCGGTGGGCTCGAGTTGATCGATGCGGTGTCGACCCACCCCTACACGCACCCGAACGCCCCCGAGGGGTCGTCGCGGTTCCAGGGCCAGTACGGCGCGCTCCGCACGATCATGGGTGAGCACGGCCACGCCGACATGCCGCTGCTGCTGTCCGAGGTCGGCTGGCCGACGGCCGAGACCGCCGTCGGCGTCGACGAGGCGACCCAGGCGCGCCTGATGGTCCGTGGTCAGCTCACCGCCTTCGCTGACGGCGCGCAGAACTTCACCATCTACGACTTCATGGACGACGGCACCGACGCCGGTGAGGTCGAGCACCGGTTCGGGATCGTGCGCAACACCGACGACCCCCGCGGTGCCTGGGTGCCCAAGCCCGCCTACGTGACCAGTGCCGTCATGAACCGGATGCTCGCGGGCCTGCCCTTCGAGAGCTCCGGTGACCTCGGGGACGATGCGTGGGATGTCGTGTTCTCGGACGGGAACCGCACGGTCCACGCGGCGTGGGCCACCGTCCCGACGACGGCAGCGTTCGCTGCGACGGGTCCTGTCACCGTCACCGACGCCTACGGCGGCGCCGTCGAACTCGCTCCGGACAGCGACGGGCTGGTGCACGTGAGCCTCGACGAGGAGCCCATCTACGTCGAGGGTGCCGTCACCGCCGCCTCGGTCTCGGACGCCTACCGGTTCGACATCGAGCCCGAGGTCGCGGGAACCCCTGCGACCGGCCACGTCGTCGTCGACCGGACCGGACGGGCGGGCATCGAACTCGAGCTCGAGCCGGTCGGAGGCGACTCGGCGAGCGCGAGCGTCGGTGCCGGCCAGAGCGCGACGGTCGACGTCGCCTACCTGCCGCAGAGTTCCGGCGCCGAGCGCACCTACTCGGTGCTCGCACGGGTCGACGGCGTCGCGGTCGCGCTGCTGCGCACCACGGGCTCGCCCACGCCGGCACTCTCGATCACCGGTGTGCACGGCGTCGACTCCGACGGTCAGGTCCTGCGGCTGCAGGTGACGAACGCGACACCCACGGCGATCACGCTCGACGGCGTCGACGTGGCCGTCGGGGACGAGCGCACGCGGTTGGGTGACGGCGAGTCGGTGCCGGCGACGGGCACCGTCGTGCTGAGCGTCCCGATCGCGCCGACCGAGCCGACCGACTGGACCGCGACGGTCCTGACCATCACCGGCACGCCCGCCACGGCGTCAGGCACGCTGACGCCGCTCGGCGAGCCGGTGGCGGTGCCCGCGGTCGGGGTCGACGTCGACGGTGTCGCCGACCCGGCGGTGCTGGAACTGGCCGCGCAGGAGGTCGGGGTCGAGGAGGCTCCCGCGCTCCCCGGCTGGGAGGGCCCAGCGGACTCCTCGGCGTCGATCTGGCTGACCCATGACGACGAGAACCTCTACCTGACGCTTCGTGCCCAGGATGACGTCCACGCCCAGCCCAGCACCGGCGGCGACATCTGGCAGGGCGACAGCGTCCAGATCGGACTCGTCGCCGGAGCGCCCGGCGAGGACCCGGTACCGCAGGAGATCGGAGTCGCCCTCACCGATGCCGGCGAGGTGGTCGTGCACAGGTGGGCGCCCGCCGACGTCGCCGGCACGCCCGCCGGTGTGACCGCCGCCGTCGTCCGTGACGAGGGCGCCGCGACCACGACCTACGAGGTCGCGATCAGCTGGGCGGAGATCGGCATCGACCCGGCCGGGCGACTGCTGGCGAGCACGGTCGTCCTGAACGAGAACGACGGGTCCGGCCGGGAGGGCTGGCTGAGCTGGGGACTCGGGCTCGCCGAGACCAAGAACGTCTCGTTGTTCAACGCTCTCGTCCTCGCGGTGACCGACGAACCGCTGCCACCGGTGACGCTGCGGATCTCCGTCCGACCGCAGTGCTGGGGAGCCGAAGCGGTCATCGCCGTCCACGTCGTCAACACCTCGGAGGTCCCGCTCGACATCCGCATGACGACGGACTACGGCAGCCACAAGCTGACCGGTACCGCGCCCGGCGCGGCCGGCTACCACGGCTTCACGAGCGGAGCCGGGGCGGTCGACGCCGGATCGGTGACCGTCGCCGCGTACGCCTGGAACGACGGTCAGCCCGTGTACGAACGCTTCACGGTGGCGTACGAGGCGGTGACCTGCGCCTGAGGGCGGCTGCCGAACCGTTCGAGCAGGGCGTCGAGGTCGTCGACGGTGAAGGTGCCGCCCATCCCCATCAGCGGCACCTTCACCAGCGGCATCGCGGTCAGGAACGCGGCGGTCGCCGGCTCCGGACTGTCCGGGCCGAACATGGCCCCGAACTCGCCCATCGCCTCGAGCAGCGCAGGCCCGGCGGCGGGGTCGGCGACCCACTCGCCGATCGTCGAGTACGCGGTCAGGGGCACCGGGCGTACCGGGGCCTCGAGCGGAACGGTCGCGGTCAGCGGGAGGTCCCGCGAGGACGCACCGACCGAGATCTCGAGGGTCCCCGGCTCGACCGACCAGCCGCCGGTCACCGTGTCCCAGTGGCTGAGGTCGCGCCGGGTCAGGGCGAACTCCACCGTCCGGGACGCACCGGGCGCGAGCTCGAGCCGCGCGAAGGCCCGCAGTTCCCGCGGCGCCCGCGCGATCAGCGAGTCCGGCCGCCCGACGTACAGCTGCGGCACGGCGACGCCGGCCCGACCACCGGTGTTCGTGACGACTGCGGTGACCACGACCACGCCGTCGCCCGCGCCGGTGCGCTCCGTGACCGGGGTGGCCTCGACGGTGAGGTCGGAGTAGGCGAACGTGGTGTACGTCAGGCCGTGCCCGAACGGGTACGACACCGGCGCCGACGTCGCGTCAAGCCCCCGGTAGCCGATGAAGATGCCCTCGCCGTAGCGCACCACCCCGTGCTCACCCGGGAAGTTCAGCTGTGCGGGCACGTCCGTCAGCCGCTCCGGCATCGACTCCGCGAGGCGGCCCGACGGCGCGGCGTCGCCGAGGATGAGGTCGACGGCGGCGCTCCCGCCCGCCTGACCACCGAGCCAGAGCTCGAGGATCGCGTCGGCCCGCTCCTGCCAGTCGGCGACCGTCACGGCGGACCCGTTCGCCAGCAGCACGACCGTCCGCTCGGCCACGGCCGCCACCTCCGCCAGCAGCAGCGTGTGGCTGCTGGGCAGGTCCAGGTGCGCGCGGTCGTAGCCCTCGGACTCGTCGATCGCGGGCAGGCCGAGGAACAGCACCGCGGTCCTGCCGGTGGCCAGCTCGACCGCCTCGCGGCGCAGCTCGCTGTCGCTGCGCTCCTGCCCGACGGCGCCCGCGGCCTCCGCGAGCGGGTACCCCGGGGCGAAGGGCACGTCGAGGCCCCGCTCGCGCAGGGCGTCGAGCGTGCTGACCAGCCGGGTCGGGTTCACCTGCGAGGAGCCGGCGCCCTGGTAGCGCGGCGTGCGCGCCAGCTCACCGATCACGACGGCGGTCGAGGCGAAGGTCTCGCGATCCAGCGGGAGCACGCCGCCCTCGTTCTTCAGCAGCACCGCAGCCCGGGTCGCGGCCTCATGGGCGAGCGCGTGGTTCGCCTCGAGGTCCGTGGTGCCCGGCTCGGCGAGCGCGGCCCGGGACCGCGCGATCAGGGCGAGCACCCGCGTGACGGCGCGGTCGAGGTCCGCCTCGTCGAGCGCGCCGGAGCGCACCGCCTCGACCACCCGGGCGTCGTTGATCCCGTCGGAGGCGGGCATCTCCAGGTCCAGGCCCGCGGCCACCCCGGCGACCCGGTCGTCCACGGCGCCCCAGTCGGAGACGACGAGCCCCTCGAAGCCCCACTCGGTGCGCAGCACGTCGGTGAGCAACCACGGGTCCTGTGAGGCGTAGGTGCCGTTGATCCTGTTGTAGGAGCACATCACGGTCCAGGGCTCGGCCCGGGTGACGACCTTCTCGAACGCGGGCAGGTAGATCTCCCGGAGGGTGCGCTCGTCGACCTCCGCCGAGACCCGCATCCGGTCGGTCTCCTGGTTGTTCGCGGCGAAGTGCTTGAGCGAGGTGCCCACACCCTTGGACTGGATGCCCTGCACCAGCGGCGTCGCGAGCTCGCCGGCGAGGTGGGGGTCCTCGGCGAAGTACTCGAAATTGCGCCCACAGAGCGGGCTGCGCTTCATGTTGATACCGGGACCGAGGAGCACGGCCACCCCGTTCGCGCGGGTCTCCTCGCCGAGCACCTCCCCGACCCGCCGGAGCAGGTCGGGGTCCCAGGAGGAGCCGAGCCCCGCGGCGGACGGGAAGCACGTGGCCGGCACCGACTCGTTCAGCCCGAGGTGATCCGTCGCCCCCGCCTGCTTACGCAGCCCGTGCGGACCGTCCGTGAGCATCACCGCCGGAACGCCGAGCCGCTCGACGGCCTGGGTGTGCCAGAAGTCCGAGCCGGACAGCAGCGAGGCCTTCTCCTCGAGGGTGAGCTCGGCGAGGAGGCGGGGAATGTCGGAAGCGGTGACGCCCATGTCTGCGGATCCTTCGGATGGGAGGTGGCCGGCGGAAGCGAGGGAGCGGGTGCCGTCGGGCCCGGACTCAGCCCTACGCCGTCGGGCCCAGGAAGAGCTCCACGACGGGAACCGCCACGTCCGGGCGCCGCACCGGAAGGGTCAGGGTCAACGTGCCGGGCGCCGGCCCGTCCGGGGTGGTGTTCCACCCGGCCTGGTCCGGGTCGACCTCGGAGTAGGCGACCTCGGAGGCGTCGTGCAGGAACTGCGCGTAGGTCACCTTGCCGGCGAGCCCGGGCAGCTGCACGTGCCCGAACGGCCACGTGAACAGGTGCAGGTAGAGCCGGTCCCCGGCGCGGGTGTAGCGGGCATCCGGCGGGGGCGTGAGGTCGGTGGCCCCGGCCCCGCGGATCGAGCGGGCGTGCGGGTCCATCCAGGCGCCGATCCCGGCCAGCGACTCGATGGCGCGCGGGTCCAGGTCGCCGCGGCCGGTCGGCCCGACGTTCAGGAGCAGGTTGCCGTCCTTGGCGACGCCGTCGATGAGCATCCGGACGAGCAGGTCCGGCGACTTGTAGTCGTCGTTGTCCCGGTCGTACCCCCAGGACCCGTTCAGGGTCTGGCACGCCTCCCAGACCACCGGCACGCCGTCACGCTCCATCGGGCCGTCCGGCTGGTACTGCTCGGGGGTGATGAGGTCCCCGGGGATGCCGAGGCGGTCGTTGACGATGATGCCGGGCTGCAGCTCGCGCACCATGGCGAGCAGGTTCTCTGAGTCCCAGTCCGCGGCGCCCTTGCCGGGCAGGTCCGCGTGGTGGTCGCGACCATCGGGGTAGGAGAAGTCGAAGAACAGGTAGTCGATCTGCCCGTATTCGGTGAGCAGTTCGCGGACCTGGCCGTGCAGGTACTCGCGGTAGCGCGCCATGTCCCGGCCGGCGTTCTGCTCGGCGATGTCCGCGTCGTCGCGGCGTGGGTGCAGGGCGTCGATGGTGAAGTCCGGGTGGTGCCAGTCGATCAGCGAGTGGTAGAACCCGACCCGCAGCCCTTCGGCCCGGACCGCCTCGACGAACTCGGCGACGGCGTCCCGACCGAACGGCGTGTTCGTCGCCTTGTAGTCGGTGAGGGCGGAGTCCCACAGGCAGAAGCCCTCGTGGTGCTTCGTGGTGAGCACGACGTACTCCATGCCCGCCGCCTTCGCCGCCTGCGCCCAGGCGCGCGGGTCGTACCGGTCCGCCTCGAAGTGGGTCGCGTACCGCTCGTAGTCGGCAAGAGGGGTGAACTCTCGGCTCATCACCCACTCGTGCCGGGCGGCCAGGGAGTACAGGCCCCAGTGGACGAACATGCCGAACCGGGCGTGGGTCAGCCACGCGTGCGCAGGATTCACGGGCGCCATTCAACCCGATCCTGCGTGCCCGCGCTACGAGCTGGCGGTGCTACGGCGCAACGGCCCGATCAGGATGACCCGCTCGAGGTCCTGGGAGGATGGCGGCATGGACACCGAGGGGGTCGCCCGCCGGATGGACCACCTGATGGCCGCCGGGCACGTCCGGGCGCTCGCGGTCGGCATCGTCGCAGATGACGAGGGGCAGGTCAGCTGCCGAGGTGGTGTCGACGGCCGGGCCGTGACCGCGCGGACCTCGTTCTACGCCGCCTCGGTGACCAAGCAGGTCATCGGGCTGCTGCTCGCGCGGGCGGTCGTGGCCGGGGCCGCCGACATCGGCGATCCCGTGCGCCGCTGGCTACCGGAACTGCCCGACTGGGTCGAGCCGGTCCGGCTACGTCATCTCGTCCACCACACGTCGGACCTCCCGGATGTCACCGACCCGACCCGCTCGGTCCCGACCGGCAACGCCGAGGTCATCGAACGCCTCCAGGCGTGGACGCCGGTACAGCCGCCCGAACCCGGTGTGCGCTACGCCTACAACAACACCGGCTACGTGCTCCTGGCCGAGGTGGTGGGCCGGATGTCGGGCCGGCCGGTCGACGAACTGGCGGCGGCCGAACTGTTCCGGCCGCTCGCGCTGCGGGAGACCAGGCTCGGCGGACCCGCCGTCCGGGTCCCCGGGGCGCCGGACCCACCGGGCACGATCGGAGACGGCGGCCTGTGGACCTCGGTCACGGACCTGACCACCTGGCTGGATGCCTGCAACCGGGACCGCCTCGGGGAGCGTGCCCAGCGCATGGCCGAGACACCGGGCGGGCCCGACGCCGGGAGCGGATCCGGGTACGCCTGGGGTGTTCGCGTGAGCGCCCGACCGTACGGCGCCCTGGTCACCCATGGTGGCTCCTGGGGTGGCTGGCAGGCGAAGACGGTCCGGGTCCCGGCGCGCCGGATCGCCGTTGCCGTCCTCAGCGTGGGTGCCCCCGAACAGGCCATCAGTGACCTCGGCACCGACCTCGCGCAAACCCTCGCAACCGGGTAGTCGGCCACACGAGCGCGCGGTCCTGCGGCGCAACGGCCGCCACAGGACCGCACCCTCGCGAGCGGGACTACTGCTTCGGTTCGGCGGGCAGGAGCTCTCCGGCGACGGTGACGCCGGCCGTGCCATCGCCAGCCGCGAGGGTGAGGTCCCCGGCCACGCCACCCGCGGCGCGCAGGTCCGTCAGCACGGCCAGCACCCGGTCGTGGTTCGCCCGGTCCAGGGTCAGTTCGGCCGAGGCGAACTTCGTCCGCTGCGAGACCTTGGCCTCGGACTTCACCTTGCGCAGCGCGGCCAGGGCGGTGCCGGCCACGGCGACCAGCTCGGGGTCGCCGTCGCCGGCGGCCTCGCGCAGCACCTCGGAGGTGGGCCAGGCGGCGCGGTGCACCGAGCCCTCCCGCCACCAGGACCAGACCTCCTCGGTGGCGTACGGCAGCACCGGGGCGAACAGGCGCAGGATCGTGTCCAGGGCGAGCGAGAGCGCGGCCCGGGCCGAGGCCACCGCGGCCGGGTCCAGGCCCTCACGACCGTAGGCGCGGTCCTTGACGAGCTCGAGGTAGTCGTCGCAGAACGTCCAGAAGAACGTCTCCGTCACCTCCAGCGCCTGGGTGTGGTCGTAGGCGTCCAGTGCCCCCGTGGCGGTGTCCACCACGTCGGCGAGGCCGCGCAGGATGGCCCGGTCGATCGGCTCGGTCACGGCGTCCGGATCGAGCCGGACGGGGGCGTCCCCGGCGAACGAGAGCGCGAACTTCGAGGCGTTCAGCACCTTGATCGCGAGCCGTCGCCCGATCTTGATCTGGGTCGGCCGCTGCGGGTCGAACGAGGCGTCCGTGCCGAGGCGGGCCGAGGCAGCCCAGTACCGGACCGCGTCCGAACCGTGCTCCTCGAGCATCGCGAGCGGGGTCACCACGTTGCCCTTGGACTTGGACATCTTCTTGCGGTCCGGGTCCAGGATCCACCCGGAGATGGCGGCGTGCGCCCACGGCAGGGCGCCGTGCTCCAGGTGTGAGCGCACGATCGTGGAGAACAGCCAGGTGCGGATGATGTCCTGCCCCTGCGCGCGCAGGTCCATCGGGAACACCCGCGAGAACAGGTCCGAATCCACCAGCCACCCGCCGGCGATCTGCGGGGTCAGCGAGGACGTCGCCCAGGTGTCCATGATGTCCGGGTCGGCCACGAATCCGCCCGGGACGCCGCGCTGGTCCTCGGTGAACCCGTGCGGCACGTGCGAGGACGGGTCGATCGGCAGGCTGGTCTCGTCCGGGACGATCGGGTGGGCGTGGTCGATCTCGCCGTCCGCCGTCACCGGGTACCAGAGCGGGATCGCCACGCCGAAGAAGCGCTGACGGGAGATCAGCCAGTCGCCGTTCAGTCCGCCGACCCAGTTCGCGTACCGGACGGCCATGAACTCGGGATGGAAGTCGAGCTCGTCGCCGCGGGCGAGCAGCTCGGCGCGCAGGTCGCGGCCCGGGGTCTCACGGCCGCCGTTGCGGATGTACCACTGTCGGGACGTGACGATCTCGAGGGGCTTGTCACCCTTCTCGTAGAAGTTCGCCTTGCGCTGGGTGGCCACCGGCTCGCCGAGCAGGTCGCCGCTCTCACGCAAGGCGTCGACGACGGCGGTGCGGGCCGAGAACGTCGTCTTGCCGGCGATCTCGGCGTACGTCGTGCGCCCGGCGTCCGTGGTCAACCAGTCCGGGGTCTCCCGCAGCAGCCGCCCGTCCCGGGCGATCACCGAACGGGTGGGCAGCTGGAGCTCGCGCCACCAGGTGACGTCGGTGAGGTCGCCGAACGTGCAGCACATCGCGATGCCGGCGCCCTTGTCGGGCTCCGCCAGCGGGTGTGCGAGCACCGGCAGCTCCACCCCGAACAGCGGGGACGAGACGGTCGTGCCGAACAGGTGGGCGTACCGCTCGTCGTCCGGGTGCGCGATCAGCGCCACACAGGCCGGGAGCAGCTCGGGGCGGGTGGTCTCGATGACCACACCCTCGCCGTCGGCCGTGTGGAAGGTGATCTTGTGGAAGTGGCCGGGATAGTCACGGGCCTCGAGTTCGGCCTGGGCGACCGCGGTCTGGAACGTGACGTCCCACAGCCCGGGTGCCTCGGCCTGGTAGGCCTCGCCGCGGGCCAGGTTGCGCAGGAACGCGGTCTGCGCCACCTGCTGGGCCCGGTCGCCGATGGTCTGGTAGTGCTGGGACCAGTCCACGCTGAGGCCGAGGTAGCGCCACAGGTGCTCGAACTGGCGCTCGTCCTCGGCCGTGAGCCGCTGGCACAGTTCCACGAAGTTGCGCCGGGAGATGGGCTGCTGGTCCGCGGCCTTCACGGACTTCCCGTCGCCGCCGTCGTGCGGGGGCGTGAAGTCCTCGACGTACGGCAGCGACGGGTCGCAGCGCACGCCGTAGTAGTTCTGCACCCGGCGCTCGGTGGGCAGGCCGTTGTCGTCCCAGCCCATCGGGTAGAACACCTCGCGCCCGCGCATCCGCTGGAACCGGGCCACCACGTCGGTGTGCGTGTAGGAGAACACGTGCCCGACGTGCAGCGAGCCGGACACCGTGGGCGGCGGGGTGTCGATGGAGTACACCTGCTCGCGGGTGGCGCTGCGGTCGAAGGCGTAGGTCCGTTCCTGCGCCCAGGTCGCGCCCCAGCGCTCCTCCAGACCCTCCAGGGAGGGCTTGTCCGGTACCTGCGCGACCGGGCGGATGGCCTCGGTCGGGGCGGGTGCGGGACGGGTGGAGGATGCGCTGGAAGTCATGGTTCTAGATCATCCCAGATCGCCGGGGTGTGGCCGAACCGATCTGGGTGGCGCCCTCACCCGGCCGGCGCCGCCGTCTCCCAGAGCCCCACCAGGTTGCCCTCGGAGTCGGTGAAGTAGGCGGTGAAGCCCATCTCACCGACCGGCTGCTTGCCGATCACGACGGCTCCACCCGCGGCGGTCACCTTCGCCAGCGTGGACTCGATGTCCGGGGTGTCGATCGTGATCACTGGCGCTTCGATCGGTGCCTCGCGCTGCATCATGCCGCCACCGATGTAGCCGGGCTCCGTTGGGCCCCGTTCGGGCGAGCTCGGCCCGGTGGTGACGACCGAGTAGTCGAAACCGGGCATCGCATCGATCTGCCAGCCGAAGATGTCGCGGTAGAAGCCGCGGGCCCGGTCGCCGTCGTCGAACGGGACCTCGAAGTGCACCACTCGACCGGTCATGGAACTCACCTCCACGTAGAGGCCGCGCCGCTCGCGGCCGCGAGTTCCAGGCTACGTCCGCTACTCCCGCACGGCACCCTCGAGCATGCCCCGGATGAAGGACCGCTGCGCGAACAGGTACAGGATCACCACCGGCAGGGCCACCAGCACCGCGGCGGCGGCGAGCAGCGCGGTGGCCTGCACGTGCTGCCCCTTGAAGATCGCCAGCGCGAGCGGGGCCGTGCGGAACTCCCCGTTCGGGCTCATCACCAGCGGGATCAGGAACTCGTTCCAGGTCCACATGAACGCCAGCACGGTCAGCGTCATGACCGCGGGCCGGCCGATCGGCACGAGGATCGACCACAGCACGCGGCGCGGGCTCGCGCCGTCGAGGGTGGCCGCCTCGATCAGCGACGGCGGACTGGTCCGGAAGTACGCGCGCATCCAGTAGGTGCCGAACGCGATGGACTGGGCGATCTGCGGGAGCGCCACGGCCCACAGCGTGTTCGTCAGGCCGAGGTCGCGCAGGTCGTAGAACAGCGGCACCACGATCGCCTCGGTCGGCACCATGATGCCCAGCAGGAACAGGTAGAACAGCGCCCGCGAGCCGGCGAACCTCATCGTGCCGAACGCGAACCCGGACAGGATGGACGCGACCACGGCCACCGACACCACGGTCACCGACACCAGCAGCGACGTGCGCAGGTACCGCGAGAACTCGCCCTCGGTCCAGGCGTCGACGAAGTTCTCCGGGTGCAGCCCGAGGATCCCGGGTGCGGCTGCGGCGGACTGCGGCGAGAGCGCCGCGGCCAGCACGGTGACGATCGGGGCGAGCGCGAACGCCGCGAACACGATCAGGATCAGGTAGTTCAGGGCGCGTTCGGTGCCGGAGGTGATCATCCCTGGCGCCCCTCGGCGATCCGGTTCACGATCACGTTGAGCACGAAGATGATCGCGGTCAGGGCGACGGCGATCGCGGCCGCCGAGCCCACCGCGCCCTCCCGGAAGGCCCGCTGGAACACCTCGTAGGCGGGCACCGTGGTGGAGTTGCCCGGGCCGCCGCCGGTGGTCACGTAGACGAGGTCGAACGTCTTCAGCGCGGCCACGATCGTGAGGGTCAGCGCCACCGCGATCTCCCCGCGCACGCTCGGCAGCGTGATCGCGAAGAACTCCCGGATCGCCCCGGCACCGTCGAGGCGGGCCGCCTCGAACAGTTCCCGCGGCACCCGCCCCATCCCGGCCAGCAGCAGCACGGTCACGAGCCCGGTCTGCACCCAGGTGCCGACGATCCCCACCGCCGGCAGGGTCCACGTGTAGTCACCCAGCCAGGTCCGGGTCAGCGCATCCAGCCCGACGGCGCGCAGCGCGGTGTTGAGGCCGCCGTCGGGTGCGTAGATCTGACGCCACGCGACCGCCACGACCACCATGGCCAGGACCTGCGGCAGGAACACCACCGTCCGGAACAGGCCGAGACCGCGCACCTGCGCCCGGTTCAGGATCGCCGCGACCACCAGGCCGAGCACCAGCGGCAACACGCTGAAGAAGAGGATCAGCACGAGGGCGTGCCCGAACGCGGCCCGGAGCACCTCGTCGGTGAACAGTTCCACGTAGTTGTCGAACCCGACGAACTCCGACGCCCCGAGCCCGTCCCATTCGAACAGCGAGAACTGCACGGACCGGATCAGCGGGTAGATCAGGAACCCGCCGAACAGCAGCAGGGCTGGGGCCAGGTACAGGTACGGCAGGTAGCGGCGCTGGTGCCTCATCGTGCGCCCGTGGTCCGTGCCCGGCCCGTCGCGTCGTGCACCCTCGCTCAGCCTTCGGCGACGAACGCGCTGTAGTCGTCCTCCAGGACCTGCGTGAACTGTGCCGGATCCGTCTGGGCGGCGATCAGGTCCTGCAGTGCCGCGCCGATCGTGTCACCCATGGTCGGGGTCGCCCAGTCCAGGTACGGGAGCAGATGCCCGTTCTCGCTGACGTCCCCGAACGCCGCGAAGATGTCCGCGTTCACCCCGGACTCCGGGGCGAGCTCGGCGGTCCGGTTCACCGGCATGTTGCCGGTCTCGGCGAGGACGGCCATAGCGTCGTCGCTGGTGATGAAGTCGATGTACCCGGCCGCGGCGTCCGCGTTCGGGCTCTGCGCCGTGACGGCGAACGGGAGCCCCGTCGCACCGGTGGTGGCGCGCTGTCCGCCGGCCTCCGCGGGCGGCGGTGCCATGAAGCCGACGTCCTCGCCCATGGCCGCCTCGAGGTCCGCGGCGAGCCAGGAACCACCGATCAGGAACGTGCCGGTGCCCTCACCGAAGGAGGCCCAGGCGGCGTCGTAGTCGGTGCCGTTCGGACCCTCGTTGAAGTAGCCGGACTCCACCCAGCCCTGCAGCTCGGCGGCCGCGGCCTCATTCTCGGGGGTGAGCCAGGAGGCACCCGCGTTGCCCTGCCCGAGCGCGGCGATCTGGTCCGCGGGCACGTGCTGACCCTGGATCGGGCCGAACACGTGCACGGCCGGCCAGCCGTCCAGGTTGCCGAGCTGGATCGGCACCTGACCGGCGGCCTGCGCGCTCGCCAGCGCGGCGGTGAAGTCCGCCCAGGTGCCGCCCGTCAGCGCCGCCTCGTCGATGCCCGCGGCGCTCAGCGCGGCCCGGGAGTAGAAGATCCCGACGATCTCACCGACCTGCGGCAGCCCGTAGATGTTGCCCTCGCCGAACGTGACGCCGTCCGCGGAGTAGGTCGAGGCCGCCAGCACGGACTCCGAGTACCGGTCGGTCCAGCCGTACGCGTCCGCGTACGGGGTCAGGTCGAGCAGCAGGTCGGCGCCGACGAACGCGCCCATGGTGCCGCGGGAGTTGTTGGCCTGCACCACGTCCGGGGCGTCGTCCCCGGTGAGGGCGCCGCGCAGGGTCGTCTCGAGGTCGTCGAAGGACTGCGAGAGCCGGTCGATGGTGATGTTCGGGTAGGCGTCCATGAACGCCTCGTTCAACTGCGTCATCTGCTCGTCCTGGCCGCCGCGGGTCTCCTGGTCCCACACGGTCAGCGTGATGTCCCCGAGGGCGGCGAGATCCGTCGAGATCTCCCGGTCCTCGGACGACGGGGGATCCTCCGAGCCCGAGCCGGGAGCGCAGGCGGCGAGCAGCACGCCGGCGGCGAGCACCGCCGTCGAGATCTTCAAAGCATTGCGGTTCATGATCGTCCTTGTGTTTCGGGGGGATGGGTCAGCGGGTCGACGGCGGCCCGTCGGGTCGTGGGGGCGGCGGCGGATAGCGCAGCGCAGGCTGGGCGACGGGCTCGTCGGTGGCGGCGTCCGCGTCCGAGAACCGGGCGATCGTGGCCTCGGCCCGGCGCACCCGGCGGGTGTCCACACCCTTCAGGCACTCCTCCATGAAGCCGTAGTGGGTCACGGTCTCACGGGCGTCGGCCCTTCCGTCGGCCGCGTGCTCCTTCGTCACGCGCCACCAGTCGGCGAGGTCGCCCCACCCGGGCGCGGCCAGCGAGCCGCCGAACTGCTGCACGGCCAGCGCCGAGCAGAGCACGCCGAACCGGAGCCGCTTCTGCAGCTGCCAGCCGCGCAGGGTGCCCAGCACCAGGGCCGCCGCGAACACGTCGCCGGCACCGGTGGGGTCGATCGCACCGACGCGCAGCGACGGCGCCGCCGCCCGCTCCCCGGTGGAGGAGTCGATGGCGATGACGCCCTTGTGCCCGCGGGTGACCACCGCGAGCGGCACGTGCTCGGCGAGCGCCACCAGGGCGGCCTCGGGGGTCGTGGTGCGGGTGTAGCCCATCGCCTCGTCGGCGTTCGGGGTGAACGCGTGGCAGTCCGCGAGGTCGGTGAGGATCCGCCGGTCCCACTGCTGCTCCGGGTCCCAGCCGGCGTCGGCGAACACGAGGGCGCCGTCCCTGGCGGCCGCACGCCACCAGGACGCCTCCCGCACCTCCGGGTCGCCGAGGTCCGCGAGCACGGCGCGGGTGCGCGGCGGCGGTGAGAGCAGGTCGGTGATCGGCTCCGGCGCGGGATGCCCGTGCGTCACCATCGACCGGTCGTCGTCCAGCGCGAGCGAGACCGTGACCGGGGTGTGCCAGTCGTGGAAGCGCCGGGACCTGCTCAGGTCCACGTGCTCCTGGTCGCGCAGCACCGACCACATCCAGTCGCCGTAGAGGTCGTCGCCGAAGCCGGCCGCGAGGCCCGTGCGCAGGCCGAGGCGGGCGGTCGCCACGGCAAGGTTCGCGATGCCGCCGGGGGAGGAGCCCATGCCCTCGGTCCAGACCTCCGTGCCCGGTGCCGGCGGGACCGGGAACCCGGTGAAGACCAGGTCGAAGAAGACGGTCCCGGCGAGCAGCACATCGAGCGTGGGTGGGACGGGGGCGGCGGCGGGCGGCCTGGCGGGGTAGATCATGGTGAGTAGGGAGTCTGCCATGGTGGGCTACGTTGCGGACATGAGAATTGCCATCCTCGGCGGCGGAGGGTTCCGGGTGCCGCTGGTCTGTTCTGCGCTGGCCCACGCCCACGACCGCGTGGGCACCACCGAGGTCGTGCTGCAGGACACCGACCCGGCCCGGCTGCGGACCATGGCGGCCGTCCTCGACGGCATGGCCGCCGACCTGCCGCACCCGCCCACGGTGACCGTCGCCGCCGACCTGGACTCCGCCGTCGCCGGCGTCGACGTCGTGTTCAGCGCGATCAGGGTGGGCGGCACGCACGGGCGCACCGTCGACGAACGGGTCGCCCTCGGCCTCGGCCTGCTCGGTCAGGAGACGATCGGCGCGGGAGGCCTTGCCTACGCGCTGCGCACCGTGCCCGTCATGGACCACGTCGCCGCCCGCATCGCGGCGCTCGCACCGCAGGCCTGGACCATCAACTTCACCAACCCCGCCGGCATCATCACCGAGGTGATGCGGACCCACCTCGGGGACCGGGTGGTCGGCATCTGCGACACCCCGATCGGGCTGGTCCGGCGAGTCGCTCGGACCCTCGGCGTGGACCTCGCCGACGCCGTCGTCGACTACGTCGGGCTGAACCACCTCGGCTGGCTGCACTCGTTGACGGTCGACGGCGTCGATCGCCTTCCCGAGCTGCTCGCCGACGATGGGCTGCTCGGCTCGATCGAGGAGGCCCGCACCCTTGGGCCGGACTGGGTCCGGGCGCTGGGGGCCATCCCGAACGAGTACCTGTACTACTACTACTTCGCCCGGGAGGCGGCGGCCCGGATCTCCGGCGCCGAGCAGACCCGTGGTGAGTTCCTCGACGCCCAGCAGTCGGCGTTCTACGCGCGCGCGGGCACCGGCACCGAAGCCGTGGTGGCCCGTACCGCCTGGGACGAGACGCTGCACGAGCGGGAGGCCACCTACATGGCCGAGGCACGCGAGGGCGAGCGGGAGCAGGCCGATGTCGAGGGGGGCGGCTACCACGAGGTGGCCGTCGACCTGATGGCGGCTCTGCTCGCGGGCGAGCGCGCGTCGATGATCCTGGACATCGCGAACAACGGCATCATCCCGACGCTGCCGGACGACGCGGTCATCGAGGTGCCATGCCAGGTGGACTCCTCGGGAGTGGCGCCGTTGGTGCCGCCGTCGCCGTTGAGCCTGGACGAGCTGGGTCTGGTCACCGCGGTCAAGGCCGCGGACCGGCTGCTCATCGAGGCCGCCCGGACCGGTTCGCGTGAGCTCGCCTGGCGTGCGTTCGCGGTGCACCCGTTGGTGGACTCGGTGGACCTGGCCCGGCGCCTCGTGGATGGCTACGTCGCCGCGAGTCCCGAGATCGCGGCGGTCCTGCACGCTTCGTGAGTCATCTCACACCACGGGTGCCATTCGCGATCCGGCATGGCACACTCGTTTGGCCGGGGGGCGGCGCCGCGGGGCGCAGGGGGAGGATCCGAGAACGAGGGGAAGTCTATGGCGGGAGGGTTGCGGATGCGCCGCGCCATCGTCGGGCTGACCCTTGCGATCGTCGTGGCGCTCGCGGGCTGTGCCGCCGAACAGACCCTCCCACCGGAGGAACCGATCACGCCCGCAGCACCCCAGGAGACCGAACCCACGCCCGAGGACGGACAGGGCGGCAGACCGGGGGACCCGCCGTCGTCCACCGCGCCCGGCGGCAGCGACAACCCGGCGCCGGGACCGACGTCCACAGACCCGGACAGGTCCGACCCGAGCGACCCGGCCACACCGCGCACGCCGGACCCGACCACCTCCGACCCGGGCGCCGAGACGCCCACGTCGGGCCCGACCACGTCCGATCCGACGACGTCGCCCTCGCCGGAGCCGACCGACCCACCCACCGACCCGGGAGCCACCCCGGAGCCGGCACCGCCCACGCTGCTGCGGCCGCCGCCGGGCTATGCCCGGGGCGATGGCGCCGTGACCGCGGACGGTTGGACCGAGGTCCTGGTCGGCCGGTGCACCTACCTGACCCGCGCGAGTGCGGGCGAGGACCCGGTGAACCCGCGTGAGGCAGGCAATGCCCGTGAACTGTCCGCGACGACCCTCACCGGGCACCTGGCCGCGGACGGTGGCGCCGGAGCCACGGCTGCGACCGACCTCGCCCTCTACAACGGCGCCGCTGCCGACGCCGACCAGCAGGACCGGACCAACCTGCTCACGTCCGACTGGACGAACGCCGAGGGGTCGGTCGTGCGCGGCGCCGCCCGTACCGAGGTGATGCTGGACCACTGGGGCACCGCCTACCTGGACACCATCGAACTGCGGTTCGTGTGCCCGGACGGCACCGTCGACGAGGACGGCTGGGCCGAGCTCTGGCCACAGGTGCGGGTCGCGAACCCGGCCCATGAGCGCCCGGGCGAGTGGTCGCCGGCGCCGGCGACCGACTAGCTGTAGCCGGGCCGTCGGCACCGCCGGTGGCGGGCGTCGACGCCCGCCACCCGCGCGGCAGCGCGGTCAGCGCGCTTCGCGGAACTCCACGTGCCGGCGCACCCGTGGGTCGTACTTGCTCAGCACGATCCGGTCGGGATCGTTGCGGCGGCTCTTGGTGGACACGTACTCGTAGCCGGTACCTGCGGTGGACCGCAGGGTGATCTTCGGCCGCAGGGTCTTGCTGGTCGAGGCCATCGATGCTTCTCCTTCTGCGCAGGACTCCCGCGCGCGTGCATCCGGCACTGCGCCGGACATTGCGTCAACCCGCGATAGGTGAGAATCATTCCCGACAGCGGCGAGGGTTCGTCGGACCTGCGCCTGCCGGCGGGACAACGGAAAGGGGGGCAACCGTGACCTAGGCTCGCCACATGACGTTGACCATCGGCTACGCGGCGATGCTCGAGCAGTTCCATCCGACGGACGTACTCGCCCACGCGGCCCACGCGGAAGCGCACGGGTTCTCCGGGGTGATGGCAGCCGACCACTACCAGCCGTGGGTGCCCGCGCAGGGTCAGGCGTCCTTCGTGTGGAACGTGCTGGCCGCGCTCGGGGAGCGCACCTCCGGCGACATCGGTCCGGGCGTGAGCACTCCGACGTTCCGGTGGCACCCGGCCATGGTGGCGCAGGCGAGCGCGACCCTTGCGGCGATGTATCCGGGGCGGCACTGGCTCGGGATCGGCTCGGGTGAGGCGATCAACGAGCACATCGTCGGCGGGTACTGGCCGGAGGCGCCGGAGCGGATCAACCGGATGTTCGAGGCCGTGGACATCATCGGCCGG
This sequence comes from Occultella kanbiaonis, assembly GCF_009708215.1. Lineage (NCBI taxonomy): Bacteria > Bacillati > Actinomycetota > Actinomycetes > Micrococcales > Ruaniaceae > Occultella > Occultella kanbiaonis. The sequence continues at coordinate 1,888,444 of NZ_CP046175.1, forward strand.
CTGTTCTCGAACTCCCTCGCCGGCCGGGACTACAAGCACAGCGGTGAGTACTTCAAGCTGGAGTCGACCAGGTTGTGGACGATGCCGGAGGTGGCCCCGGAGATCCTGATCGCGACCGCGGGACCGGTGACCGCACGCCGCGCGGGCAAGCACGCCGACGGTCTGATCACCATCGGCGCCCCGGTGGACAAGGTGGCCACCCTGCTCGAGAGGTTCGCGGCCGGTGCGAAGGAGGCCGGCCGGGCACCGGACTCGATGACGAAGGTGGTGCGGCTGCACCTGTCCTGGGCGCCGACCGACGAAGAGGCGCTGACGAACGCGATGACCCAGTGGCCGAACGGGGCGATGCGGTTCCCGAAGGCGGATATCCGGTCCCCGTTCGAGTTCGCCCAGGTGGCGAAGATGGTCCGCCCGGAGGACTTCGAGGGCAGACTCGTGATCTCCGCGGACCCGGACGTGCACCTGCGCGCGATCCAGGCCTACGCGGACCTAGGATTCGACCGTATCTATCTGCACAACGTCGGCCGTAACCAGACCGAATGGATCGAGACCTTCGGCCGCGACGTCCTCTCGAAGGTGGTCCACTGAATGTTGCTCGTCCAAGCGCCCGACGGCGTGGGTGAGGTCACGTCCGGAACCGACCTCGCCGCGCTGCTCACCCCGTTCCTGGCGACCCTGACCTGGCCGGACGGCTCGGTCGGGCCGGCCGAGGGGGACATCGTGGTGATCGCCTCCAAGATCGTGGCCAAGTCCGAGGGCCGGCTCGTGGCCGGCAAGGACCGCGAGGCCGCGATCACCGGAGACGGTGCGCGTGGTCGCCACCCGCGACTACCCGGACGGCTCCACGCTGCGGATCGTGGAGAACAAGCAGGGGCTGGTGATGGCCGCCGCCGGCGTGGACGCCTCCAACGTGCTGCCCGGCACCGTGCTGCTGCTCCCGGAGGACCCGGATGCCTCCGCCCGGCGGATCCGACGCGGTCTGAACGCCCGGCTCGGGCTGCGCCCCGGCGTGCTGATCACCGACACGGTCGGACGCCCGTGGCGCCGCGGCATCGCCGACATCTCCATCGGCGCGGCCGGCATCGACGTCCTGGAGGACCTGCGCGGCCAGCAGGACATGCAGGGCCGGGATCTGCGCGCCAGCGTGATCGCCGTCGCGGACGAGATCGCGGGCGCCGCCGACCTCGTGCGCGGCAAGGCGAAGGGCCGCCCGTTCGCCGTCGTCCGAGGGCTAGGACACCTGGTCACCCACGAGGACGGCGACGGCGCGGCCGTCGCGATCCGCCCGCCCGAGGAGGACATGTTCCGCACCGGCAGCTGACGGCCGCAGCAGTCGCGGGCTTCGCACCGATCCACGCGTCGGGCCTGCCGACCGCATTAGGATCAGCACCATATGAGTGCACGAGTCGATTCGGTCCACGTCAGCCCGACCCATAACTTCAGCAAGTCCTCGACGCCGGCGATCGAACTCGTCGAGGGCGTCGGCGTCCGGGGGGACGCCCATGCGGGTGCCACGGTGAAGCACCGGAGCCGGGTCGCTGCGAACCCCAGCCAGCCGAACCTGCGCCAGGTGCACCTGATCCACGCCGAACTCCTCGAGGAGCTCGGCGGGGCGGGCCACCGGGTCGCGCCCGGTGAGCTGGGCGAGAACATCACCACCGCGGGTATCGAGCTGCTCGAACTGCCGGTCGGTACCCGGCTGCACATCGCCGACGCGGTCATCATCGTGACCGGCCTGCGCAATCCGTGCCAGCAGATCAACGACTTCCAGCCCGGACTGCTCAAGAAGGTGCTCCGCAAGGACGACTCCGGGCAGGTGCACAAACTGGCAGGGGTCATGGGGGTCGTGGCGCGCGGCGGCACGGTCCGTCCCGGGGAAGCGATCGCCGTCGAACTGCCACCGGAGCCCCACTTCGCCCTCACGGGCGTCTAGGACGCGGTGCCGGGGGCACGGCATCGACGGCGTGGGCTGGGTAGGTTGAGGTCATGCTGTTCGAGGTACGGTTCCGCGACGGGGTGCAGTCGGGCGCGGTGACGCTCACGTTCCGCCGGTGGAAACGCCACCAGGTCCTCGCCGGGAACCGGTACCGGACCATCGTCGGACGCCTCGCCGTCGACGAGGTGTCCGTGGTGGATTCCGCGCAGATCACCGACGCCGAGGCAGTCCGGGCCGGCTATCCGAACGCGGCCACCCTGGTCGCGGATCTGCGTGGCACGCCGGACCTGCCCACCTATCGGGTCCGGTTCCACCTGGACGACGGCCCGGACGAGCGTGCCGACCTGGCCGCCTCCGACCGGCTCGGACCCGATGACGTGGCCGCCATCGCCGCGCGGCTGGACCGACTGGACCGGGCCAGCAGCCACGGCCCTTGGACGGCGCAGACCCTGGACCTGATCCGCGACCACCCGGCCCGCCGGGCACCGGACCTGGCCGGAATGGTCGGCCGGGAGCGGGACCCGTTCAAGCTGGATGTGCGCAAGCTCAAGAACCTCGGCCTCACCCTGAGCCTGCCGGTCGGGTACGAGCTCTCGCCCCGCGGGTGTGCCTATCTGGCCGCTCGAGCCGCGGAGTCCGGCTAGAGCAGTGGACCGAACGGCCTGGTCAGGTACTCCAGCAGCCGCGTCACCCGGCTCCGCTCGCTCCACTCCTGCGGCGTCAGTTGGCGCGCGTTCGTCAGGTCCGTCTTGAACACGCGCTCCATCTGCGCCGCGAGCTCGTCGTCGTAGAACTCGAGGTTCACCTCGAAGTTCCCGGTCATCGACATCCGGTCGATGTTGGTGGTGCCGATGGTGGACCAGCGGCCGTCGACGGTCATGGTCTTGGCGTGCACCATGGCGCCCTTGAACAGCCAGAGGGTGACACCCGCCTTGAGGAGGCGGGTGTAGTAGGACCGCGCGGCCCAGTCCGCCAGCACGTGGTTGGAGACCTCCGGGATGAGGACCCGGACGTCCACGCCGCGGCGAGCGGCCGCGATCAGGGTGGCAAGGATCTCCCGGTCCGGGATGAAGTACGCCTGCGTGATGTACACGTGGGACTCGGCCCGGTCGATCGCCTCCAGGTACAGGCCTCGCACGGGGAACAGCAGCCGGCTCGGCGCGTTCTGTGCCGCACGGATCCGAGGCTCCCAACCATGCGCACCGGTGTCCGGGAGTTCGGGGAAGTCCGCCTTGCGGTGGTCGTTCCAGAAGTCGACGAAGGCGTTCTCCAGCTCCCACACCGACGGGCCGTCGACGCGCACGTGGGTGTCGCGCCACTGGGTCCGGTACAAGGATCCGATGTTGTACCCGCCGACGTAGCCGACGTTGCCGTCCACGACGAGCACCTTGCGGTGATCGAGCCCGGTCTTGCGTACGTTCATGGTGAGCATGCCGCCCCGGAACAGCGGGAAACGGAGCGCGTGCAAGGTGGGCAGATCGGGCATCCGGTAGAAACGGGGGTCGACCACCAGGTTCCCGAACGTGTCCCAGATCAGGTAGACGTTCACCCCCCGGCGGGCGGCGGCGATCAATGCCTCCTTGAACTGGTGCCCGACCTCGTCGGCCTTCCAGATGTAGGTCTCGAACAGGATGGTGTGCTTGGCGTTGTTGATCGAGTCGAGCATCGCGTCGAAGACGTCCGCCCCGTAGGTGAACGTCGTCACCTCCGAGTCCGCCACCGGCATGGTGCGCGGGGCGGTCCGCGGGAACTCCCCGGTCAGTGGGGTGCGCCGCTTGCGCATGTGGTCCACGGTCATCACGGTCACGGCCGCACCGAGGTGCACCGTCACGGTGGCCGCGATCCACCAGCGCGCCGCTCTGATGAAGGTCTTCAGGCTCGGCCGGGGGATGTCCAGGCGCCAGCGTCGTCCATCCTCGCTCACAGGCATGCGCCCCAACCTACAGTCGGAAGGGCTCCGCCAGTAGCGCCCGGTCCGTATGAGCGGGGCCGGCGTCGTGCAACGGCGAGAACACCAGCGCGGACCCGTGCTCGCCGTCGACCCATTCGGCCCGCACGCCGTAGACGGCGGCGATCAGCTCCGGGGTGAGGACCTCCCGCGCCGGCCCGGCGGCAGCCACCACGCCGGCGTCCAGGACGAGCACGTCGTCGCACACCGTGGCGGCGTGGGCGAGGTCGTGGATGGCCATCAGCACGCCGGTGCCGGCCGCCGCGACCTCCCGCACCAGTGCGAGCACCTGCAGCTGGGCGGCGACGTCGAGATGGTTCGTGGGCTCGTCCAGGAGCAGCACCCGGGGGGTCTGGGCCAGGGCACGGGCCATCTGCACGCGCTGCTTCTCCCCGCCGGAAAGGGTCGCGAACTCCCGTTCCGCCAGGTCCAGCGCGCCGGTCCGCCGCAGTGAGGTCTCGACCAGTTCGAGGTCTGCGGCGCTGTCCCCGGAGAAGGCCGGGCGGTGCGGAGTCCGCCCGAGGAGCACCACGTCCCGGACGCGCAGGTCCACCTCGGCGTGCGCCTCCTGCTCCACGAAGGCCACCCGCCGGGCCCGCTCACGCCGGCTCACCTGTGCCACGTCCCGGCCCATCAGATGCACCTGGCCGCTCGAGGGCGGCAGGGCGCCGACGATGAGCCGCAGCAGGGTCGACTTCCCGGATCCGTTCGGGCCGAGCACACCGGTCACCCGCCCGGACCGGACACTCACGTCGACACCGCCGAGGATCTGCGTCGCGTTGACCCGGTACCGCAGCTCGCTCGTCCACAGGTCCGCGACCGTCACGGCCGGCTCCGTCGCCCCGCTCACGCCGCCCTCCTCGAGCGCACCAGCAGCCAGGCGAACACCGGGGCGCCGATCGCCGCGGTGAGGATGCCCACCGGGACCTCCTGCGGTGCGAACACGGTCCGTGCCGCGGTGTCGGCCCAGATGAGGAACGTGGCGCCGCCGAACGCTGCGACCGGGAGCAGGCGCAGGTGCCGCCCACCGATCAGGAGCCGCACCACGTGTGGGAGCACGAGACCGACGAAGCCGATCGCGCCGCTGACGCTGACGAGCGCTCCGGTGAGCAAGGCCGTCAGCGTCAGCAGCACCCACCGGGTGCGCGTCACGTGAACACCGAGGGAAGCCGCCGCGGCGTCCCCGAACGCGAACGCGTCGAGCGTGCGCCCGAACCCGAGCACGATGAATCCGATCAGCACCGTCGCGATGCCCGCGATCGTGACCGAGGCCCACGTGCGGCCCGCGAGCGAACCCATCAGCCAGTTGATGATCTCCCGGTACGCGTCGCCGCGTGCGCTCGCGAAGATCGTGAAGGACACCAGCGCTGAGCAGGCCTGGGCCACCGCGATCCCGGCCAGGATGGTCCGGTTCGGCGTGAGGGCGCCTCCGATCCCGGCGAGGGCGAGGGTGGCGCCGAGCGCGAGCAGGGCCCCGCCGAAGGCGGCGACGGGCAGCGCCACGCCGAGACCGAGGAGCAGGACCGCGACCGCCCCGAGGGCCGCGCCCGAGGACACTCCGAGCAGGTACGGGTCCGCGAGCGGGTTGCGCGTGATCGCCTGCATGACCCCGCCGCACAGGGCCAGTCCGGCACCCACGAACGCGCCCGTCGCCAACCGTGGTGCACGCCCGGCCCACACGATCCCGTCCCGGATCTGGGTGAGCGGATTCGGGGGTACGTCGACGCCAAGTCCGAGCCCGTGCAGCCAGGACAGGACATGGTGCCACGCGGACCCCGCGATCTCCGCGACGGTGATCTGAGCCGGACCGATCGTCAGTGACACCAGCAGCGACGCGACCAGGATCCCGACCGCCACGGGTAGCCAGAGCAGCACCGACCTGGAGATCGGGGCGCCGGTGCGGCCGGGGCTGCTCGGTGCGGGCGTCCGATCGCCGCGAGCTCGGACGGGGGCAGGCCCGGGGTCCGCGGCGCCGAGCGCCGGGCCACCGCCGAGGTCGGTGCGGGTCATGATCCGGAGCCCTCCTGCGCCAGCTGCTCCAGCTGCGCGGCGAGGTCTGACGCAGCCGGCACGCTGCGCACCCCGGCCTCGGTGGCCGGGAAGTCGACGATCAGGTACCGGCCCTCCTGCACGGCGGGAAGCAGCGCCGTCGTCGGGTTCGCCTCGAGCTGACCGATCTTGTACTCGGCGGTGTTCCAGGCGGAGTCGACCAGGATGATGACATCCGGCTCGGCGTCCGCGATCGCCTCCCAGGACAGCGAGGACCAGGAGTCGTGGACGTCGGCGGCGATGTTCTCCACTCCGATCGCGTCCATCAGCATCTGCGGCGCGCCGATGCCGGCGCCGACGTACGGGGTGTCCGAGCCCGAGGAGTACCAGAGCGCGCTGAGCCCGGCTTCGGACGGCGTCACCTGCGCCAGCTCCGCCTGCTGGGCGGCCACCAGGTCAGCGGCCGCGTCCGGGGCGCCGAGCAGATCACCGGCCTCGATGATGTCGGCGAACACGCCCTCGAACGTGAGTGGGTCGGGCTGGTAGCCCTCCTCCAGGCACGCGGCCGGGTTCACGTAGGTGGCCACGCCGAGGTCGGCCAGCGCGGTCCGGTCCCCGGCGGTCTCGGCGCTCAGGTTCGACTCCCACCCGGCGTAGACGAGGTCCGGCTCGGTGCTCAGCACCACCTCGGACGACGGCGCCTGCTCGGCGAGCACGGGCACGCCCGCCCCGGCGTCGGCCAGGTCGTCCGGAAGCGGGCCGTCGGCGAAGGCGGTGCCGACGAGCCGGTCGCCGAGGCCGAGCGCCAGCACCATCTCCGCGGCCGCCGACTTGATGGTCACGATCCGCTGCGGGGGAGCGTCGAGGGTCACCTCGGTGCCGCAGTTGTCCACCGTGATCGGGTACCCGGCCACGGCCGGCGCGGTGGTTCCCGAGGGGTCGTCGTCGGGTGCGCCGCCGGCGCCGGCCGAGCAGGCAGCCAGCGCGAGGACGAGCGGAACCGCCGCAACGAGGCGCACGGCGGAGGGTCGAGCAGAGGACATGGGCAGGCTCCAGCGCAGAGTGGGCGTTCGGGATTGCGCATTGGACCCGCCGGCCAGATCGGGCCGGGCTGGCACGGGGCACAGTCAGCCCCGGTGTCCGTCATCTCCCACCCTACAACGGGAGCCGACCGCGCCCCCGCGCGGCCGGCTCCCTGTGGCGCCGGATGGCCCTCCCCACTCCGGTGCCCGGACCTGCTCGATCCCGTGTAGACCGGGCCGTCCAAGATCTGTTCGGTTCTGTGCTCCGGCTCAGTCGCTGTCCTCCGGGTCGGCCGTCTCGTCGGAGGTGCTCGGCACCGCGGCCACTTCCCGGGTGGTGCCGTCGCTCGTGGTCACGGTGAGATCGGTGCTCAGGTCCACGTCGCCCGGGAACCAGACGGCCCACCAGCCGTCGGCGAGGGAGGCATGCGCGAAGCTGCCCGAGTCCGTGTGCACGTCGACGGCGGTGACGTCGGTCCCGGCCGTGCCGAACACGTAGGTGATCGCGTCCTCCTCCGAGGCCACGCTCCAGTCGACGCTGTCGTTGAGCACGACTACCGCATCCGGTGCGGACGGAGCCACCACCGCGTCCGCGGGAAGAATCGCACCCTGAGCGGTGGTCCGGTCCGGCTCGATGAGGCAGACGCTGTAGGCACTCTCGCCCTGTGCGCCGACGCCGGAGGAGACGGCGAACGTGTAGTCCCCGCGCTCCTCGGCCAGGTGCAGGGTCAACGGGATCTCGGTCACGTCCACGCCGCCGTCGTCGGCCGGCTCCTGCAACAGTTCCACGTCGGGGCACTCGGCTGCGCGCTCGGCCGCGACCGGGGCCGTGAGCTCCGTCGGGGTCGGTGTCCAGGAGGCGTATGCCGGTGGCTGGTCCGGATTCGCAACCGTGTACACCGCGGCACCGAGGAGGATCGCTGCTGCTGCTCCGGCCACGACCCGCCGGGTGGTGCGGGGGACCGGCCGCGGCGCGAGGTCCGGCATCTCCTCCGGCGCATCCGCGATCGCCAGCCGCACCCGCGCCAGCAGTGCCTCGCTGTCCACCGGATCCGGATTGGCCTGCGGGTCCAACTGTTGCACCGCCCGCAGCAGTGTCGAGTTGCGATCGGTCATGACTGGCTCCCCTGTGCCTGGCGCCGCGGGCCCGACCCTGAGGATCCGGTCCCGGTGCGTTCCAATAGATGCAGGAGACGGCGGCGAGCCCTGAACAGTCGCACGGCGAACGCGCTCTTGGTGCACCCCAGCACCGTGGCGGCCTCGTTGTTGCTGAGGTCATCCCATGCGGTGAGCGCGATGACCTCCTGCTCGGAGTCGGTCAACAGATTCCAGGCCCGGACCAGGTCCGCACGGCTGGCGATCGACACCGAAAGGTCGTGCTGCGCCTCCGGCGGCTCCTGCTCGAGCCGGATCCGGAGTGCCTGTTGTCTGCTGTCCGCCCGCACATAGTTCCGGATCGAATTCCGGGCGACGCCGAACAGCCACGGTCGCGCTTCCATCGGCACCTCCTCGATCCGTCGCCACGTGACCACGAACGTCTCGGCCAGAATGTCTTCCGCGACGTTCGGCGAGGTGCGACGGCGGATGAAGGCCAACAGCTCCTGGTGGTGAGTCCAGTACAAGGACTCGAACCGTTCCTCCGGCGTGGCCTTCATCCACCCTCTCCCCGTCCCCTACACCTTGATATGTCCGGCACCCCAGGGGTGATTACATACGTGATGTGTGTCACGATCGTGCGGGTAAGGCTTTAGTCGAACTGACCCCGGTCGAGCGACCGGCGAAGGGGGAGTACGTGAGTACCTCACGAATGAAGGCGGCCGTGACCGCGGTCGCCGCTGCGGCAGCCCTGTTGGCCGGCGCGGTCATGGCGGCACCGGCCTCGGCCGACGTCCAGGTTCTGGAGCCGCAGGCCGGCGACCAGCCGGCCGCCGATGCGACCGACGCGCAGTGGTACGCGTGGGCGGAGGCGGAGCGGGAGGCAGCGCGCGCCACCGATTGGGCAGCGGATGCCGCCCAGCGCGGCTGCACGCTGCTCTCGGTAGAGATCACCGACACCACCATGCCAGACGTCGCCGCCCAGATCGGCGCACCGACCGACGTGTTGCTGCCTGTGGTCGACCGTCAGGAGAACTGCGCCGCCGCGACGAGCAGAACCTTCGGGGGTTCCGCCACCCAGGGGCTCGCCAGCGCCGAGGCGCACACCCAGCAATTCGGCACGGCCGCAGCCGACTGCACCACGACGAGCGGACCCGGTTCGATCTGCGTGAGCCGCAGCGGCAACTATGTGGTGAGCAGCTTCGCCTACTACGGCAGCGGCAGCATCTCCGGCTACATCAGCATCTACAAGAGCTGCGGGACCTCCCCGAAGCTCGTCAGCGGCAGTGTCGCGAGCTACAGCTATGGGACGCAGCGCAGCGTCAGCGTGTACTCGGCGGCTACCTCGAACTACAGCGCCCGATTCTGGCGGCACGTCGGGCTCGGTCACTACACGAACTGGGGCACCGCCTGCGGTTACCTGTGACCGCGGCCCTCGCCGGTGGGCGTCGAGTGACGTCCACCGGCCAGGGTGCGTCCCGTCCCGTGGACGGTGCTACCCCGGCGGCCGTGGCGACGGGCACGATGACGGCATGAGCCAGCCACCGACCACCCGGCCCGACGCACCGACCGCACCGCGCGCCGTCGTCACCGGCGCCTCCACCGGCATCGGAGCCGCAACGGTGCGCGCGCTACGGGCGGCCGGCTACGCCGTCGTCGCCACCGCCCGACGTGAGGACCGCCTCGCCCAACTGGCCGCGGAGACCGGCGCCGAGTACGTCGTCGCCGATCTCACCAGGGATGCGGACGTGGCCGCGCTCGTGCACGCCGTCGCGGCGGGCGGCCGGCTCGACGCCCTCGTGAACAACGCCGGCGGCGCCCGCGGCGCCGACCGGGTCGAGTCCGCCTCCGTGTCGGACTGGGAGGAGATGTTCCGGATCAACGTCTCCTCGACCCTGCGCGTCACCCAGGCGCTGCTCCCACACCTTCGCGCCGACGGCGGCGGGGACATCCTGCTGCTCACGTCCACGGCGGCGCACGGCACCTACCCCGGCGGCGCCGGGTACGTCGCCGCCAAGCACGCCGAGCGGGTCATCGGCAACACCCTGCGCCTCGAGCTGAACGGTGAGCCGATCCGGGTGATCGAGATCGCCCCCGGCATGGTGCGGACAGAGGAGTTCGCACTGAACCGGCTCGGCGACCCGGCGCGGGCCGCCGCGGTGTACGACGGCGTCACGAACCCGCTGCTCGCCGAGGATGTCGCCGATGCCATCACCTGGACCCTGACGCGGCCGCGGCACGTGAACATCGACTCCCTCACCATCCGTCCGGTCGCCCAGGCCTCGAACACCCAGGTGGCCCGCGGCGTCGGACTCTGACCCACGTCCCCACGGTAGGCACGAATCGTTGAAGATCGTGCCAGAGTGCCCGCCGTTCGATTACGTTGGGACGGGCACGAGGACGTGTCACCGTGTGACACCGAGTGAAACGTCGTCGTAACACGCACGCCTAAGAATGACCAACCACGAGCCGGGTGTGGGTCGATCGGGCACACATCCGTCTCCTAGACGGGAGCCACAGCATGGCCGTTGTACGCGCTGCGATCACGCAGACGACCTGGACCGGGGACAGGGAGTCGATGCTCGACAAGCACGAGCAGTTCGCCCGGGACGCGAAGGAGCAGGGGGCGCAGATCATCTGCTTCCAGGAGCTGTTCTACGGCCCGTACTTCGGCATCACCGAGGACCCGAAATACTACGACTACGCCGAGCCCGCGGACGGGCCGATCGTGCAGCGCTTCGCCGCCCTCGCGAAGGAGCTCGGCCTGGTGATGGTCCTGCCCATCTACGAGGAGGAGCAGCCCGGCGTCTACTACAACACCGCGGTCGTGGTCGACGCCGACGGCGCCGTCCTCGGCTCCTACCGCAAGCACCACATCCCGAACCTGGACAAGTTCTGGGAGAAGTTCTACTTCCGTCCCGGCAACCTCGGCTATCCGGTGTTCAAGACCGCGGTGGGCCCCGTCGGGGTGTACATCTGCTACGACCGGCACTTCCCCGAGGGCTGGCGCGAGCTCGGCCTGAACGGCGCGCAGATCGTGTTCAACCCGAACGCCACCAAGCCCGGCCTGTCCAACCGGCTGTGGGAGATCGAGCAGCCCGCCGCGGCGGCCGCGAACGGCTACTTCGTGGCGGCGCCGAACCGGGTGGGCACCGAGGACAACGAGTACGGGGACCTGGCCGTCACGTTCTACGGCTCCAGCCAGTTCGTGGACCCCCGTGGCAACCACATCGGCGACCTGGGCTCGTCCGAGCACGAGGAGATCGTGATCCGCGACCTCGACCTGGACCTGATCCGGCAGGTGCGCAACGAGTGGCAGTTCTACCGGGATCGCCGCCCGGACTCCTACACCGCGATCCCCAAGCCCTGACCCGGATCCGAGAGGAGCACACCATGGCCACCACCCTGATCAGCGGAGGCACCGTCGTCTCCAGCACCGGGCGCCGCGAGTTCGACGTCCTCATCGACGGCGAACGGATCGTCGCCCTCCTCGAGCCCGGTTCCACCGTGCTCGGCTCCGACCTGCGGTCCACCGTGGACACGGTGATCGACGCGTCCGGGAAGTACGTCATCCCCGGCGGGATCGACGCGCACACCCACATGGAGATGCCGTTCGGCGGCACGTTCGCCTCCGACACGTTCGAGACCGGTACCCGCGCCGCGGCCTGGGGCGGCACCACCTCGATCGTCGACTTCGTGGTGCAGTACCCGGACCAGGGCGTCCTGGACCAGTACCACGCCTGGCATGAGAAGGCCGCCGGCAACTGCGCCATCGACTACGGCTTCCACCAGATCCTCTCCGACGTCCAGGACTCCTCCCTGAGCGCCATGGACGAACTCGTCAACGAGGGCGTCACCAGCTTCAAGCTGTTCATGGCCTACAAGGGGGTGTTCCTCTCCGACGACGGGCAGATCCTGCGGGCGTTCCAGAAGGGCGCCGGCAACGGCGCCATGATGATGATGCACGCCGAGAACGGCGCCATGATCGACGTGCTCGTGCAGCAGCTCATCGCCGAGGGCAAGACCGACCCGTACTTCCACGGGATCTCGCGCCCGTGGCAGGCGGAGGAGGAGGCCACCCACCGGGCGATCATGATCGCCGACCTCACCGGGGCGCCCCTGTACGTGGTGCACGTGTCCGCGAAGCAGGCCGTGGAGCAGATCACCGCAGCCCGGGACCGTGGCATGAACGTCTTCGGCGAGACCTGCCCGCAGTACCTGTACCTCTCCCTCGAGGAGCAGCTGGGTGCGCCCGGCTTCGAAGGTGCCAAGTGGGTCTGCTCCACGCCGCTGCGGTCCCGGGCCGAGGGCCACCAGGACCACATGTGGCGGAGCCTGCGCACGAACGACATCCAGATGGTCTCCACCGACCACTGCCCGTTCTGCATGAAGGACCAGAAGGACATGGGCATCGGCGACTTCTCCAAGATCCCGAACGGCATCGGCTCCGTGGAGCACCGGATGGACCTGCTCTACCAGGGCGTCGTCGAGGGCCGGCTCAGCCTGGAGCGGTGGGTCGAGATCACGTCCACCACCCCCGCGCGGATGTTCGGCATGTACGGGCGCAAGGGCGTCATCGAACCGGGCGCGGACGCGGACGTGGTGGTGTATGACCCGAACGGGCACACGTCCATCGGGCTCGGCAAGACCCACCACATGAACATGGACTACTCCGCATGGGAGGGGTTCGAGATCGACGGGCACGTGGACACGGTGCTCTCCCGGGGCACCGTGGTGGTCGACGACGGCGAGTACCGCGGGCGCGCGGGGCACGGCCGGTACATCAAGCGCGGCCTGTCCCAGTACCTCGTCTGACCCCTCGCGAAGGAGCGCACATGGATCTCGGCATCGTCCTGCAGACCAACCCGCCCGCCTCGCGCGTGGTCGAGCTGACCGTGGCCGCGGAGGAGGCCGGCTTCTCCCACGTGTGGACGTTCGACTCGCACGTGCTCTGGGAGGAACCGTTCGTCATCTACTCCGCGATGCTCGCTCGCACGCAGCGGGTGATCGTCGGCCCGATGGTGACGAACCCGGCGACCCGGGACTGGAGCGTCCTGGCGTCGATGTTCGCGACCCTGAACGAGATGTACGGCAACCGCACCATCTGCGGGATCGGGCGCGGGGACTCGGCCGTGCGGGTGCAGGGCGGCAGGCCGACCACCCTCGCCAGCCTGCGGGAGTCGGTCGGGGTGATCCGCGAGCTCGCGAACGGACGCGAGGCGACCGTGGGTGAGAAGACGGTACGGATCCCCTGGATCACCTCCTCCGAGCTCGAGGTGTGGGTGGCCGCGTACGGCCCGAAGGCGCTCGCCCTGGCCGGGGAGGTCGGGGACGGGTTCATCCTGCAGCTCGCCGACCCGGAGATCGCGTCGTGGATGATCACGGCGGTCCGAGCCGCCGCCGAGGCGGTGGGCCGGGATCCCGCGGACATCACGTTCTGCGTGGCTGCACCCGCGTACGTGGTGCCCGACGGCGGCGCCGAGGCTCGGGCGCACGCGCTGGAGCAGTGCCGGTGGTTCGGTGGGATGGTCGGCAACCACGTCGCCGACATCGTCGCTCGCTACGGCGCCGGCGACGGCAGCACCGACGGTGCCGGGGTGGTGCCGCAGGCACTCACGGACTACATCAAGGGCCGGGAGGGCTACGACTACGCCGAGCACGGCCGGGCCGGGAACACCCACACGCAGTTCGTGCCGGACGAGATCGTGGAGCGGTTCTGCATCATCGGCACCCCGGACGAGCACATCGCCAAACTTGAGGCGCTGGCCGATCTCGGGGTGGACCAGTTCAGCGCCTACCTCCAGCACGACGCCATCGACGCCACGCTGGCCGCCTACGGCCAGCACGTGATCGACGCCTTCGCCACGGCATGAGCGCACCGGTCGCGATCGGGCGGGGTCGCCGATGAGCGAGCACACCACGGCGACCGCGATCGCCGAGCGCACCGCCGACCCGGCGGCGGCGCTGACCACGCCCACCCGGGAGGGTTCCGGCCGGGCGCGGCGGCTGCTGATGGGTCTGCTCGGGGTCCTGGCCGTCGGCGCGGCGTGGGAGGCGTACAAGTTCCTCGGCCCCGACGACGGGGTCGTCGTCGCCGGGGTGCGGGTGCTGCCGCGGACCACGGACATCGCGATGCCGCACCTGTGGGACATTGCCATCCGGATGACCGAACCGGTGACCCGGGCCGAGGGCGCGGACCTGCTCTGGGTGGCCACCGCCAAGGCCGCGGCCTTCAGCCTCGGGGTCGCCGCGCTGAGCTGGGTCATCGGGGTCACGGTCGGCCTGGCGCTGGCCCTGCTCATGCAGCGCCTGCGCACCGCCGAGTCCGCGGTCCTGCCCTGGGTGGTGCTGTCCCAGACGGTGCCGCTGATCGCGCTCGCACCACTGGTGCGGAACTGGGGCTCGAAGCTGTCCCTGGGCCCGATCTCCTGGGAGAACTGGATGTCGGTGGCGGTCATCGCCTCCTACCTGGCGTTCTTCCCCGTGGCGGTCGGCGCCCTGCGCGGCCTGAAGTCCCCGGACGCGATCCACGCGGACCTGCTGCGCTCCTACGCCGCGTCCTGGTGGCAGACCCTGATCAAGCTGCGGCTGCCGGCGAGCGTGCCGTACCTGCTGCCGGCGCTGCGCCTGGCCGCCGCGAACGCCGTCATCGGCACCGTGGTGGCGGAGGTGTCCATCGGCCTGCGTGGCGGCATCGGCCGGATGATCCTCGAGTTCGCACAGTCGGCGGCCGGGGATCCACCGAAGTCCTGGGCACCGATCTTCGGCGCCATCTGCCTCGGCCTGCTCGCCGCCGGCGCGGTCGCGCTGCTCGGCCTGGCGCTGCGCCGCTACCGACGAGGAGAGGAACCAGCATGAGCACCACCGAGACGACGGCGCCGCCCGAGCGTGCCGGCGCGAGTGCCCCTGCGGTCACGGTCGCCGGCCTGGACAAGACGTTCACCACGAAGGAGGGCCGGACCCAGGCCCTCGAGGGCATCGACCTGGAGGTCGCGGCGGGGGAGTTCGTGTCCCTGATCGGGCCGTCCGGATGTGGCAAGAGCACGCTGCTGCGGATCATCGCCGACCTCGAACGGCCGACCACCGGCGAGGTGAGGGTGTTCGGGACCTCCGCGCCGCAGGCCCGCCTCGACCAGGCCTACGGCATCGCGTTCCAACAGGCCGGGCTGCTCGGCTGGCGCACGGTGGCCGCGAACGTCGAACTGCCCCTCGAGCTGCACGGTGTGGGTAGGGCCGCGCGCCGGGACCGGTCCACGGAGCTGCTCGACCTGGTCGGCCTGAGCGACTTCGCGGCCCGGTTCCCCGACCAGCTCTCCGGCGGCATGCAGCAGCGGGTGGCGATCGCCCGGGCCCTGGCGGAGCGACCCCGGCTGCTGCTCATGGACGAACCGTTCGGTGCCCTTGACGAGATGACCCGGGAGCGCATGCAGACCGAACTCGCCCGGATCAGCGCCGAGACCGGCGCCGCCGTCGTGTTCGTCACGCACTCCATCTCCGAGGCCGCTTTCCTCTCCGACCGGGTCGTCGTGATGTCGCCTCGGCCCGGCCGGATCACCACCACGGTGACCACCGGTCTCGGGCCGGTCGGGGAGCGCACCGACGCGCTGCGCGAGGATCCGCGCTTCTTCGCGGCGGTCACCGCGATCCGCGAGGGTCTGCACGCGGGCAGCGCCGGCACGCTCGGCCCCGAAGGCCGGTCCGGCGGTACCGGGGCGGCGACATGAACGTCGTCGCCCGCCGGGTACTGCCACCGGTGCTCCTCGGCGTCGCGGTGCTCGCGGCGTGGCAGATCCTGGTCACGGTGCTCGCGATCCCGCAGATCGTGCTGCCGAGCCCGGCGGCCATCCTCGCCGAGACCCTCGCCTACGTTCCGGTGCTCTTCTCGGCGGCGCTGGTGACCGGCTGGAACGCGCTCGTCGGCCTCGTCGTGGGCAGCCTGCTCGGGATCGGGCTCGCGCTGGTGGCAGCGAGCATCCGGGTCTTCGACGAGCTGACGACCCCGCTGGTCGCCGCGCTCGCGGTGATCCCGATCGTGGCCCTCGCACCGGTGCTCTACACGATGTACGGCGCGGACGTGCAGTCCGCCCGGCAGGCCGTGGCCGGCATCAGCGTGTTCGTTCCGGTGTTCCTGAACACCCTGCGCGGCCTGCGCCAGACCCGGCCCGTGCACCGCGACCTGATGCGCGCCTACGCCGCCACCCGGTGGCAGGCGATGCGCACGGTGACGCTGCCCACGGCCCGTCCGTTCATCTTCACCGGCCTGCGGATCGGGTCCTCGCTGTCCGTGATCGCCGCTCTCGTGGCCGAGTACTTCGGCGGACCCCGCGGTGGCCTCGGCACCTTCATCACGGCCTCCGTGGCCGGCAGCGACTACGCGCGCGCCTGGTCCTACGTGCTCGCCTCGATCGTGCTCGGCCTCCTGTTCTACCTGGCCGCGCTCGCAGTCGAGACCCTCGCCGTGCGGCACCGCCCCGCCTGAGGCGACCACCGCCGTCGACCCCTACCAGGAGCCACCCCCGGAACGAAACCTCCGACGCACCGCACCACCAACCGGAAGGAACCACGATGAGGCACTCCAGACGACTGGCCATCGGCGCCAGCGCGATCGCGGCGGCGCTGCTACTGGCCGCCTGCACCGTCGACGACGGCGGTGACGACGGCACCGGTTCCGGCGCGACCGGTGGGGGAGACGACGGTGAGCTGACCCAGGTCCGGCTGCAGCTGCAGTGGCTCACCCAGGGGCAGTTCGCGGGCTACTTCGCCGCCCAGGACCAGGGCTACTTCGCCGACGAGGGCCTCGAGGTCGAGATCGTCGAGAGCGGCGGTGACATCGTGCCCCAGGATGCCCTGGTCAACGGGGACGTCGACTACGCGATCGCCTGGGTGCCGAAGGTGCTCGGGTCCATCGAGCAGGGCGCGAACATCACGAACGTCGCCCAGATCTTCGAGAGGTCCGGGACGCTGCAGGTGTCCATGGCCGACTCCGGGATCGAGACGATCGCAGACTTCGAGGGCCGCCGGATCGGGTCCTGGGGCTTCGGGAACGAGTGGGAGATCTTCGCCGCGCTCTCCCAGGAGGGGCTGACGGTCGACGACATCGAGCTCGTCACCCAGGGCTTCGACATGCTCGGTTTCCTCTCCGGGGACATCGAGGCCGCGCAGGCGATGACCTACAACGAGTACGCGCAGGTGCTCGAGACGCTCAACCCGGACACCGGCGAGCTGTACCAGCCGGAGGACCTGAACGTCATCGACTACAACGAGGTCGGGTCGGCGATGCTGCAGGACGCCATCTGGGCGGACACCGAGCGGCTCGCGAACGAGGAGGGCTTCGCCGAGACCACCGTCGCATTCCTGCGCGCGGTGATCCGCGGGTGGGTCTACGCCCGGGACAACCCGGCCGAGACCGCCACGATCGTCACCAGCGCAGGGTCCACCCTCGGTGAGAGCCACCAGCTCTGGATGACGAACGAGACGAACCGCCTCATCTGGCCGTCCACGAACGGCATCGGGCTCGTCGACCAGGCCACCTGGGACAACACCGTGGACATGGCCCTGCAGACCCAGAACGAGACCGGGTCCACGCTGATCACCGCCGCGCCGCCGGAGAGCGCGCTGGACATGCAGTACATCGAGCAGGCGCTCGAGGACGTGGAGGCGGAGGGCCTGGACGTGATGGGCGCCGACTTCCAGCCGATCGAGGTGGAACTGGTCGAGGGCGGCAACTAGCGGCCAGTGGCCGGTCACGGGCCAACCTCTCCCACGCGGGCCGTACCCGGCGATAGCCTCGCCGGGTACGGCCCACTCCAGAACAGAAGGTCATCGATGACTGAATCCGATCTCGGCGCCGAGGCACTGGCGCTGGACAAGCAGGTCTTCCACTCCTGGTCCGCGCAGGCGCACCTGAACCCGATCGCGATCGCCCGCGGTCGGGGCTCGCGGCTCTGGGACCACGCCGGCCGGGAGTACCTGGACTTCTCCTCCCAGATGGTCAACGTCAACATCGGGCACAGTCACCCGAAGGTGGTCGCCGCGATCGCCGAGCAGGCCGCCGAGCTGGCCACCATCGCGCCGCCGACGGCGAACCTGGTGCGGGGCCGCGCCGTCGCCGAGATCCTGCGGCACGCGCCTGAGGGCATGACGAAGGTGTTCCTGACCAACGGTGGGGCGGACGCCGTCGAGAACGCGATCCGGATGGCGCGCCTGCACACGGGCCGGGACAAGGTGCTGTCCACCTACCGCAGCTACCACGGGAACACCGGCGCCGCCGTCGTCGCCACCGGGGACTGGCGCCGGCTCCCGAACGAGTACGCCCGCGGCCACGTGCACTTCTTCGGGCCGTTCCCCTACCGCTCGGAGTTCTGGTCGGACTCACCGGAGCAGGAGACCGAGCGCGCCCTGCACCATCTCGAGCGGGTCATCCTCAGTGAGGGTCCGACCTCGATCGCGGCGATCCTGCTCGAGACCGTGCCCGGCACCGCCGGCGTGATCGTGCCACCGCCCGGCTACCTCACCGGGGTCCGGGAACTGGCCACCCGGCACGGCATCATGCTCGTCCTGGACGAGGTCATGGCCGGGTTCGGCCGCACCGGTCATTGGCTCGCCCGCGACGGGGTCGACGGCGGCACGGTGGTCCCGGACCTGGTCACCTTCGCCAAGGGGGTCAACTCCGGCTACGTGCCCGTCGGCGGGGTGATGATCTCCGAGCCGATCACCAAGACCTTCGACGACACGGTGTTCCCCGGTGGGCTGACGTACTCGGGGCACCCGCTCGCCGCGGCGTCCATCCTGGCGGCCCTGCAGGCCATGGAGTCCGAGGGCATCGTGGCCAACGCGAACCGGATCGGGGCCGACGTGCTCGGTCCTGGCCTGCGCGCGCTCGCCGCGAAGCACCCGATCATCGGCGAGGTGCGGGGGATGGGGGTGTTCTGGGCGCTCGACCTGGTCACCGATCCGCAGGCACGCACCCCGGTGCCGCCGGCAACGATCGGGGCGATCAAGGCCGCGTGCGCGGAGCGCGGCCTGCTCGTGTTCGCCGCCGAGAACCGGATCCACGTGGTGCCGCCGTGCATCGTGACGGATGACGAGGTGGCCCGGGCACTCGCGATCTACGACGAGGTCTTCGGCGCGCTCGGAGCCGCCTGAACGATCCCGGGCGGTCCCGGACGCCGGGTCGAGGGAGGTCAGGAACGCGGGGGAGTGCATCGTGAGGGAGGAACGAGTGCCGGAGCATCCCATCGAGGCCGGTCAGGAGATCACCGCGCCGGATGCGGAGCCGAGGTCAGCCGCCCCATGGCCGTTCGCGGGCCTCACGGCACGCTCGGGCGACCTCGAACTGCGCTACCCCGATGACGAACTGTTGGCTGCGGTCGCGACCGTGGCTGCCACCGGCGTACATGCGGAGGACCTCCTCCCGTTCAACAGCCCGTGGACGCGTGGGACTCCGGTGCAGGTGGCGCGCAGTGTGTTCGCCTACGCGTGGGGCAAGCGCGCGGCGATGTCGCCCTCTGACTGGACCATCGAGCTGGCGGTCCTCGTCGACGGCGTCCCGGTCGGGCTCCAGGCGATGACCGGCCGGGACTTCGCGGTGGTGCGCTCGGTCAGGAGCGGCTCCTGGATCGGCCGCGCCCACCAGGGGCGCGGCATCGGCACCCGGATGCGCGCGCTGATGCTGCACCTCGCGTTCGCCGGGCTCGGGGCCGAGGTCGCCACCACCGGCGCCTGGGCCGACAACGGCCCTTCCATCGGGGTCACCCGCAAGCTCGGCTATTCGCCGAACGGCCGGCAGGTGGAGTCCCGGGACGGCCGAGCCACCGAGAAGCTGCACTTCCGGCTCGCCCGCGCCGACTGGGAGGAGACCGTGGCTGCTCGGCTTCCGAACGTCACCCTCACCGGGACCGAGCAGGTGCGGGAGTTCCTCCTGATCCGCTGACGCTCTCCTCGGCGCCCGGGTCGGCTCAGCCGCGGCCGGCGTCAAGTTGCGCCTTCGTGAGCACCCGTCGCACCTCGAGCCCGACGTCGGCCAGCGGGTTCACGCCGGCGGGCGAACGATCGATCGCGCAGACCACCACGGTCACGACCGCGCCCCGTTCTCGCAGGGCCGTCGTCGCGGCACGGACCGCGCCACCGGTGGTGAGCACGTCCTCGATCAGCGTCACCCGGCGGCCGGCCACGTCCGGACCCTCGGCCAGCTTGCAGGTGCCGTACTCCTTGGCCTCCTTGCGGACGAAGAGCGCCGGGAGGCCGGTCTTCGCCGACACCATGGTCGCAATCGGCACGCCACCGAGCTCGAGGCCGCCGAGGAGCTCCGTGCCCTCGGGCAGCAGGTCGACCATCTGGCCGGCGACCCGGTCCAGCAGCCGCGGGTCGGACTCGAAGAGGTACTTGTCGAAGTACTCGGTCGACACCTGACCGGACCGGAGCGTGAACTCGCCGCTGAGGCGGCACACGGCATCGATGTCAGCGGCGAGGGTCTCATCAGTGGCCATGCGCCAGAGGCTACCGGGCGCACCCCCACACCCCGGACCCGACCGCTCGATGTCTGCCCGTCGTGCAACCGGGCGCGCCGTGAGGCAGACCCTCATGCCTGAGGAAGACGGGTGTTCAGTTCTGACTCGGGCGCGAGGGTCTGCCTCACCGCGGCGGCCCACTCCGGGTGGCGGCGTTCTGGCTCGTGGACTGGCGGCCACCGGGGCCGGTGCCAGTCGTGAGGCGCTCACCGGCCCCCGCAGTCAGACAGACCCTGGCGCGGTGAGGCAGACCCTCGTGCCTGAGGAAGTCGGGTCTACCGGTCTGGCTCAGGCGCGAGGTTCTGCCTCACGTCAGGTGGCTGGCCGGTGCGGCTGGCCGGCGCGAATTCAGCGTGATCGGGGCCAGGATGCGCCGTTAGGGTGGCGCCCATGCCCGCACCGATCGAACCCGTGACCGCCGCTGAGCCGGACCTGAGCCCTGCCGCTCTCTGGCCCTTCACACGTCTCGCGGCCAGGTCGGGCGACCTCGAGCTGCGCTACCTCGACGACGACCTGCTTGCCGGGGTCGCCGCGGTGGCCGCTCGAGGAGTGCACGCCGAGGACTTCATGCCCTTCGACTTCCCGTGGACGCGAGGCACCCCGGTGGAGGTGGCTCGCAGCGTGCTCGCCTACGAGTGGGGCAAGCGGGCCGCCATGTCGCCGGACGCGTGGACCATCGAGCTCGCCGTCCTCGTCGACGGCGTCCCGGCGGGCATCCAGGCGATCGATGCGACGAACTTCGCCGTGACGCGCACGGTCGAGACCGGCTCCTGGTTGGGTCGCGCGTTCCAGGGCCGCGGTATCGGCACCCGGATGCGGGCTCTGATGCTGCACCTGGCGTTCGCCGGACTCGGCGCCGAGGTCGCCACCACCAGTGCCTGGGCGGACAACGGTCCCTCCAACGGGGTCACCCGCAAGCTCGGATACTCCCCGAACGGCGTGCGCCTGGAGTCCCGCGAGGGCAAACGGACCGAGAAGCTGCACTACCGGCTCGCCCGCGCCGCCTGGGGCGAGAACGAGGCCGCCTGGCTCTCGGACGTCACCCTCACCGGCACCGAGCAGGTGCGGGAGTTCCTGCGGATCTCCTGAGCGCACCGGTCCCGGCGGAACTGCCCGGACTCCCGGGACAGGATGCCCTGCCGGCCGGGACATCGGGCCGTCCAGCATGACGTTGAAGCGCCCGCACGCCCCGGTCACGGTGACCGACCCGCGTCGGGCCGGAGGAGAACGATCATGTCCACACACGCCGTCGCACCCCGCACGGTTCCGCCGGGCGGTCCGGCATCGGAGCGACCGTCCCGCGGCTGGGCCCTCGCCGGTATCGGCGCCGGTCTCGCGGGGATCGTGAGCATCTACCTGTCCCTGTCCCTCAGCCCCGCCTACGACCCCGCGGCACCACCCACCCCGGAGTCGATCACCGAGCACCTGTCCACCCAGGTGCCCCAGCTGCTCGGCTTCCACGTCGCGACCATCGTGGCCGCACTGCTGCTGATCCCGTTCGCGGTCGGCCTGCACCGTCATCTGGCCCGCCGGTCCCCAGCCGGGTCACTGCTGCCGGGCGTCGCCGCGGTGGGACTCGTGGTGCTCTCCACGGTGCTGGTCCTCGGCTCCGGCCTGAATACCGAGTTCGTGTTCGGGCTGACCGAACCGGAGCTGCTGATCGCGACCGACGTGTCGTTCTACTCGCACTGGGTCGCGACGATCCCCTGGCTCTGGGTCACGGCCGGCGTCACCGGCCTCGCATTGGGTCTGGCGGCCGTCCGGCACGGCGCGTACCCGCGTGGGATCGGTGTGGTCAGCCTGGTGCTCGGCGCCCTGATCGTCCTGGTCGGCGTCTCGCCGCTGCAGTACATGGCGGGCTTCGTCGGACCGGTCTGGTTGTTGGTCGTCGCGGTTGCCGCGCTGCGCGCACAATCCCGGCCCGATACGGCCCCGCCGGGACGCTGACCCTCTCTACAGTTTGCTCATGTCGGAGCCAACCGAGCCCGGGCGCGGCGGTCACGGACTGCCGCGCCTGGCCGTCGTCCTGGGCGGGGCGGCGTGGCTGCTCGCGCTCGCCGGGCTGCTGCTGTTCCTGTCATCCCGGCCGGTCGGAACCGTCGACGACCTGTTCCTGATCGTCGACGTCATGGTCGGCCTCGTGTACGGAGCGGTCGCCACCGTGGTGCTGCTGCGCCGCAGCCACGTGGTCGGCTACCTCGCGGCACTCACCGCGCTCGGTGGTGGACTGTCCGCGCTCGGCGGCGGCTGGCGCATGTTCGCCGAGAGCCGTGGCCTGACGCCCGGCGCGCTCGCCGACACCTTCGGCTGGGCGTGGGTACCTGGGACCCTTGCGATGTTCCTGGTGGTGCCGTGGCTGGTCAGGGAACGCCCGCTCGGCCGCGCCTGGTGGGGACCGGCAACCGGCGGCCTGATCGCCGCGGCCGCCCTGGTGGCGAGCCTGGCTGGCAACTACGCGGTGCTCGCCGGAGTGCTCGTCGTCGCCGTGGTCTTCGGGTTGATCACCGCTGTCGCGGTCGAGGCCCGACGGCGTAGGTCGCCCGAGTCCGAGGCCGTCGGCCTTGGCTGGCTCGGACTGGGCACCCTGGTGCTGGCCCTGTCCTTCGTGCCGCTGCTGCTCCCGGTGGGAACGGTGCCGGACTGGCTCACGCCGGCGCTGCACCTGGCCAGCCAGGCGCTGTTCCCCGTGGCGATCCTCACGGTCGTGCTGCGCCAGCGGTTGTGGGGGATGGAACTCGCGGTGTCCCGGGCGCTCCTCGCCGGCGTCCTCACGGCGGCGCTCGTCGGCATCTACCTGCTGGCGGCGTTGCTCGCAGGGGTCCTGATCCCGGGGCAGGGCATCGCCCAGGCGGTCGCCGCCGCTGCCGTCGTGATCGCGGTCGGCCCCACCCGTCTGTGGTTCGCGGAACGGATCCGGCGGCTCGTGTACGGCGTCGCCCACGACCCCTGGCGCGTGGCCGGCTCGATGGGGACGCGGATCGGGCGAGGCGGCACGGACGACGGCCTGCTCACCTCTCTCGTGGAGAGCGTCGGGACCGCACTCCGGCTGGAGTCGGTCAGCGTCCGCGGGGCGGACCCGGCCGAGCCCTCCACCGGCGGCGGCCACGACCCGCAGGCCCCGGTGCTGGCCGCCTGGGGCCTGCCGACCGGCGACCCCGTCGCCGTTCCCCTGCTCTCCGGAGACCGGACGATCGGCACTCTGGAGGCCACGCCGCGCCCCGGGGAGACCCTCGACCCCACCACCGGCCGCGCACTCGACGAACTCGCCGCCGTCGTCACGGCAGGGCTCGTGCTCATCCGCACGGCCGACGAACTCACACGGACCCGCCGCCGGCTGACCGACGCGCGGCTCCAGGAACGCCGGGTGATCCGGCGCGAGCTCCACGACGGGCTCGGCCCCTGGCTGGCGGGTCTGCGCCTGGGCCTGCAGGGCGTGACCAACACGATCGGAACCGACCCGGAGGGGGCCACGAAGATGCTCCGGGCGCTGCAGGGCGAACTCGACCAGCGGATCGAGGACGTCCGCTCCATCGCCCGCACGCTGTTGCCGCCGGTGCTCGAGGAGCTCGGACTCGAGCCCGCGCTCGCGGAACTTGTGGCGCGGCACCGGCGCAGCGGCTTCGACGTGCACCTGCGCTTCGCCGTCGACTCCGACCTGCCCGGCCCAGTCGCCGCGGCCTGCTACGGGATCGCCGCCGAGGCGGTGCTGAACGCGGCCCGGCACAGCGGTACCGCCGAGTGCGACCTGGAGGTGTCCGAGCACGAGGCCCTGGTGCGCGTGTGCTGCCGGGACCACGGCGGCGGCTATCGCGAGGACGCACGCGTCGGCGTCGGCACCCTGTCAATGCGTGAGCGGGCCGAGGAGCTGGGTGGGACGGTCGAGGTCCGCGATCTCGCCCCGCACGGCATCGCCGTCGAGGCCAGGATCCCGGTGCGGCCGCCGGGCACGAACCGGCCCGTCTCGCAGGCCGGGGTGGGCGCCGGTGGCGCAGTGAGCGCGGCAGGCACCCTGCGAACCGCGGGCACCGCATGACCGGGCCGATCCGCGTCGCCATCGTCGACGACCACCCGGTCTTCCGGCTCGGCATGGCCGGACTGCTCGAGTCGCTGCCCGGCGTCCTCGTCGTCGGTCAGGCCGCCGACGCCGACCAGGCCCGGGTGACGATCACGGCCGACGTGGACGTGGTGCTGATGGATCTGCACCTCGGGGCCGACTCCGGCATCGAGCTGACCCGGGAGATCGTCCGCGAGCACCCCGGAATCGGGGTCCTGATGATCACCATGAGCGACGACGACGAGGCGGTCGTCGCGGCCGTGCGCTGCGGCGCCCGGGGCTACCTCCTCAAGACGGCCGGCCCGGACGAGGTGGAACGGGCGATCCGCGCCGTCGCGAACGGGGAGATGATCCTCGGCCCGCAGGTGGCGGCCCGGGCGATGTCCACGCTCGTCTCCGGACGCACCGCCGTCCGGGTGCCGTTCCCGGAACTGTCCGCCCGCGAACGGGAGGTCCTCGACCTGGTCGCACGCGGCCATGACAACGCGGCCGTCGCCCGCCGGCTGGTGCTCAGTCCGAAGACCGTCCGCAATCACGTGACGGCGATCCTGACGAAGTTGTCGGTGTCGAGCAGGTCGACGCTGATCGTGCGGGCCCGCGAAGGCGGTCTCGGCGGGACGGATCCCGCGCGGGCGACGGATCAGGCCTGAGACGGGCCCGAGCAGCCGGAGCGCGTGTCCGCCCACGCCCGCAGCCGGCGGTGCCGATGCGCGAAGAGCGCGTCGATCAGCGCGTGCATGCCCCGCCCGGGCAGCGGGAACCGCGGGACCATCGTCACCTCGTCGGTGACCCGGGTGAACCCGTCGGCCAGGCCCACGAGCTCGCGTCGGTGCTCCCAGACCCGGGCCGTGAGCATCTCCGAGCGCTCATGGAACATGGTCGGGGCCGTCACCGCGACGAGGAACAGGTCGTCGTACTCGACCGGGATCAGGCCGGCGAGTCGCAGGCCGGCCCTGCCCAGGGGTTCGCCGACCGGTACGGTCGCGATCGTCCCGGCCCGCCAGCGCGCCGGCATGGTCATGGTGAGGTACGGCGCGAGTTCGTCGTTGATACCGGCCGGCGCGGTGACCCGGTCCCAGACCTCGGCCAGCGGTGCGGCGACACCGACACTGCGGGTCATGCGCACGGGTGGGCTCACCCTGTCGATGGTAGGTGCGGGGGTGCCTTTCCCGGCCCACCGGGCGGTGCCGCCGGTAGACTCGGGCCCGGACGCCGTCGTCGAGGAGGGCTCGCCAGGGGAACCGGTCGCAGGTGACTGGGACCCGGCGACCGGTCGATCGCCGTCGACGCCCCCCGGGACAGACCCACAAGGTCACCACCCGGGCCACGATCCACAAGATCTGACGAGGGAGTCACGAGCATGTCCTATGGGTTCACGCCGCAGCAGCAGGAACTGATCGAGCAGGTCCGCGAGTTCGCCGACACCGTGGTCCGGCCGGCGTCGTACGAGTACGACACCAAGCGCGAACTGCCGTACGGCATCATCAAGCAGATGGGGGACCTCGGCCTGTTCGGCCTGCCGTTCCCGGTCGAGTACGGCGGCGGTGGCGGTGACTACGTCTCCTTCTGCCTGGCCGTGGAACAGATCAGCCGGATGGACCAGAGCCTCGGGGTGACCCTGGAGGCGGGCATCGGGCTCGGCGCCATGCCGATCATGCGGTTCGGCACGGAGGAACAACGGCGCGAGTGGATCCCGAGGTTCGCGTCCGGTGAGGCGCTCGCTGCGTTCGGGCTCACCGAGGCCGCGGCCGGCTCCGATGCGGGCGGCACCTGTACGACGGCGGAGCTCATCGACGGCGAATGGGTCATCAACGGCTCCAAGCAGTTCATCACGAACTCCGGCACGGACATCACCCGCCTCATCACGATCACGGCGGTCACGGGTCGGACCACCCGGGCTGACGGCACGGTCAAGAAGGAACTCTCCGCGATCCTGGTGCCGGTCCCCGCCGAAGGGCTGACGGTCGGGCCCGCCTACGACAAGGTCGGCTGGCACACCTCCGACACCCACCCGCTGACCCTGACGAACGTGCGCGTGCCGGAGGCGAACCTGCTCGGCGAGCGCGGGCGTGGGTATGCGAACTTCCTGGAGTCCCTCGACGAGGGCCGGATCGCGTTCGCGGCGCTGTGCACCGGTGCGGCCCAGGGCTGCCTCGAGGAGGCGATCCGCTACGCCCAGGAGCGTGAGGTGTTCGGGCGTGCCCTGGCCGACAACCAGCACACCGCGTTCATGATCGCGAGGATGCAGGCGCGGGTGCACTCCGCCCGGCTGACCTGGCTGAACGCTGCCCGGCAGATGGCGGCGGGGGAGCCGTTCAAGATGCAGGCGTCCATCGCGAAGCTCACCGGCAGCGAGGCGGCGATGGCGAACGCCCGGGACGCGTCCCAGATCTTCGGTGGCTACGGTTACCTCAACGAGAACCTCGTGGCCCGGCACTACCGTGACTCGAAGGTGCTGGAGATCGGCGAGGGCACCACGGAGGTGCAACTGATGGTGATCGCCCGCGGACTGGGCCTGGCCGGCGCCGGGCTCTGAGCCGGCGCGAGGGTCGCGGAGCGGGCGAGGAGAGGAATCCATGACCGATCGACCGAGTCTGACGCTGACCACGATCAACATCGGTTCGCCCGACCCGGCGGCGCTCGCGCACTTCTACGCGAGGCTGTTGGACTGGGAGGTGGCCCGGGTGGAGGAGACCGACGCCTACCTGCGCAATCCCAACGGCGGGATCTCGGTCTCGTTCCAGCTCGAGGACGTCTTCACGCCGCCGGTGTGGCCCAACACCGCCGACCACCAGCAGATGATGATGCACCTCGACATCATGGTCTCCGACCTGGAGACCTCGGTCGAGTTCGCGCTGGGGTGCGGCGCCACGCTCGCGCAGTACCAGCCGCAGGAGGACGTGCGCGTCTGCGTGGACCCGCACGGCCACCCGTTCTGCCTCTGGCTGGGCTGAGCCCGGTCGGATCGGCGGTCCGGTGTCAGTCCGCGACGGCCGGACCTGAGCCCAACCTGCGCTCGAGTGCGGCCGCCAACTGGGCGTAGGCATCGGCGAGCGCCCGGAGCGCGTCCAGGTCCAATTCGCCGAGGATGTCCCGGCCGAGCCGTGACCTCATGTCCGCCGCCTCGGCGAACAGCCGCTCCCCGTCGTCGGCGAGGCCGACGAGCCGCACCCGCCGGTCGTCCGGGTCCTCGCGGCGGCTCAGCAGACCACGCTCGACGAGCCGCTCGATGGCGCCGGAGACGGTGGGCATCGAGACCCGCATGGCCTCGGCGAGCGCCGAGATCGTCTGCTCGCCCTGGAAGTGCACGATGGCGAGCAGCTTGAACTGCTGCATCGTCAGCGTGCTGTCCAGGAGCGGCTCGAGTTCGGCCGCGAGACTCGACCGCATCATCGCGTGCTGGGTCTCGAAGACCTGCTCGATCAGTCGGTCCCGCTCATCGTCGTGCTGACCCACGTGTAACCTTACTTCGGTTGAACCGAACTGTTCGGTTCTCTTTCACCATTGCGATCCTATCGGAGTCCGCTCGTGACGTTCCTCGCCCGCTTCAGCCTCGGCAACCGTGCCCTCGTGGCGCTGGCCACCATTCTCGCCGTAGCGGGTGGCCTGTGGTCGACCACCACGCTCAAGCAGGAACTCATGCCGTCACTCGAGCTACCCGTGGTGGGCGTGGTGACGGTCCTGCCCGGTGCGTCCCCGGAGATCGTCGAGGAGCAGGTCACCACCTACGTGGAGCAGGCCACCGGCTCCGTGAGCGGGCTGGAGAGCACCTCGTCCACCTCGAGCGCGAACGTCTCCACGGTGCTGCTCACCCTCGAGTACGGCACCGATGCGACGACGGCGCAGCAGGAACTGCAGTCCGCACTCTCGCGGATCTCCTCGAGCCTGCCGGCCGAGGCGGACGCCCAGGTGTTCACCGGCAGCCTCGACGACCTGCCGGTGCTCCAGCTCGCGGTCACCGCCGACGCAGACCCGGACGCCACCGCGGCCGTGCTCGCCGAGTCGGTGGTCCCGCAGCTCGAGGGGGTCGACGGCGTCCGTGACGTCACGCTGACCGGTACCGCCGCGCAGGTGGTCACGATCGCCGTCGACCCGGCGGCGCTGGCCGCCGCGGGTGTCGGCGCGGACGCGATCAGCACCGCCCTGACGGCGAACGGCATCGTCGTCCCGGCAGGGTCTCTCACCGAGGGCGACACCACGCTGAGTGTTGAGGTCGGGCAGCGCCTGAGCACCGTCGAGGACATCGCCGCGTTGCCGCTGCTCACCGCTGCCGGGCCGGTCCGGCTGGACTCGGTGGCACAGGTGAGCCTCGACGACGCCGCGGCCACCTCCTTCGCGCGCACGAACGGGGAGCCGTCGTTCGGGATCGCGATCACCCGTGCCCCGAACGGGAACACCGTGGAGATCTCCCACGCCGTCCAGGACCTGTTCGGTGACCTCGAGGCCGCCCTCGGCGAGGGCGCCGAGATCTCGATCGTGTTCGACCAGGCACCGTTCATCGAGCAGTCCGTGGAGGACCTGACCACCGAGGGCCTGCTCGGGCTGGCCTTCGCGATCATCATCATCCTGCTTTTCCTTCGGGCCTGGCGGCCCACCGGGGTGACCGCGCTGTCCATCCCGCTCTCACTGCTGGTCGCCCTGATCGGGCTCAAGGTGGGCGGGTTCTCCCTGAACCTGTTCACCCTCGCCGCGCTCACCGTCTCCATCGGGCGGGTCGTCGACGACGCCATCGTCGTCATCGAGAACATCCAGCGACACCTCTCCTACGGAGAGGACAAGCGCACCGCCATCCTGCGCGCCGTGCGTGAGGTTTCCGGCGCGATCACGGCGTCCACGATCGCCACCGCGGCCGTGTTCGTGCCGATGGGCCTCGTCAGCGGCCTCGTCGGTGAGCTGTTCCGGCCGTTCGCGTTCACCGTGGCGCTCGCGCTGCTCGCCTCCCTGCTGGTGGCGCTGACGATCGTGCCGGTCCTGGCCTGGTGGTTCCTTCCGGTACCCAAGGACGTGGCCGACGCCGCCCGGGCCCGTGAGGCCGCGGAGGACAAGGAGCGTCGCGGCGCCCTGCAGCGGGGCTTCGTCAAGGCCCTCGGGGGAGTCCTGGCCAGGCCGGTGGTCACGGTCATCGGCGCGGTCGCGGTGCTCGCCGGCACCCTCGCGCTCGTGCCCCAGCTGGAGACCGAGTTCATCGGGGACACCGGACAGAACACCGTCTCGGTGACCCAGGAGCTGCCCCCGGGCACCTCCCTGGCGGCGCAGGACTCAGCCGCCGCACAGGTCGAGGACGTGATCGCGGGCATCGACGGGGTGGAGACCTACCAGGTCTCCGTGGGCTCCGCCGAGGGCATCCTGGCGATCGCCGGTGGGGGCGGCACCACGTTCTCCATCACCCTGGACCTGGATGCGGACACCGCAGCGGTGCAGGAGCAGCTGCGCGACGGCGTCACGGGACTCGAGAACGCCGGGACCGTCACGGTCACGGCCGGGCAGGCCGGCTTCTCCTCCGGCCTGGAGGTCATCGTCAGCGGACCCGACGGCGATGCCGTGGCGAGTGCCTCCGAGCAGGTGCTGGACGCCGTGGCCGGGGTGGACGGGACCACCGATGTCGCCTCGAACCTCGCCGCGGACCTGCCCACCGTGGAGGTGATCGTCGACCGCGACGCCGCCGCGGCGCTCGGCATCCCCGAGGCCCAGGTGGGCCAGACCGTGCGGGTCGCGCTCAGTGGCGCGACTCTCGGCACCCTCACCACCGACGCCGGCACCAGCGACATCGTGATGCGGGTCGGCGAGTCCCCGGCGAGCGTGGAGGCGCTGCGGGCGCTCCCGATCGCCGGCGCGGCCGGCGTGACCACCCTCGGCGAGATCGCGACCGTCGAGGAGGTGGAGCGGCCCGCCACGATCACCCGCCTCGACGGGCAGCGCAGCGCCACCATCACCGCGGCGACCACGAGCGCGGACCTGACCACCCAGAGCGCCGACCTGCAGGCGGCGCTCGACGGGCTGGAACTGCCCGACGGCGTCACCGCGGAGATCGGCGGCGTCAGCGCCGATCAGGAGGAGGCGTTCGGCAACCTCGGCCTGGCCCTGCTGCTGTCCATCGCGATCGTCTACCTGGTCATGGTGGCGACCTTCAAGTCGCTGGTGCAGCCGCTGATCCTGCTCATCTCGATCCCGTTCGCGGCCACCGGCGCCATCGCCCTCCTGCTTATCACCGGCACCCCGCTCGGGGTGGCCGGCCTGATCGGGGCGCTGATGCTCGTCGGCGTGGTGGTGACGAACGCGATCGTGCTGATCGACCTGATCAATCAGTACCGGCGGCAGGGTCGTCCGCTGCGTGAGGCGATCATCGAAGGCGCCCGGCACCGGCTGCGCCCGATCCTGATGACGGCCCTGGCCACGATCGGGGCACTGACCCCGATGGCCATCGGGCTCACCGGCGGCAGCGCGTTCATCTCCCAGCCGTTGGCGCTCGTGGTGATCGGTGGCCTGATCACCTCCACGTTCCTGACCCTGCTCCTGGTCCCGGTGCTGTACTCACTGGTGGAGGGGCGCAAGGAGCGCAGGGCGGCCGCCCGGGCCGGCACCGATCAGCGCGTCGGCGCCGGCGCGGACGCGGGACCGGACGGGTCCGGTTCCCGGGGCAAGCACGCGGCGAGCGACTCCTCCGACGCGGAGGCGGAGACCGCGCCCGTCGACTGATCGCCGTCGGCGCGCCGGGTCGAGTGGGGCCGGCGGCCGACCGTGATCACCACGGCACCGAGCAGCACGAAGGCGATCGGCACCCCGATCGCCGCACGGATCGCGTCCAGGCCCGCCTCCGGTCCCGTCGCCGCTCCGAGCGCCGCGACCTGAACGGCGGTGGCGGCGGAGATCCCCAGGGCCGCGCCGAACTGCAGGGAGGTGTTGAGCAGCCCTCCGGCGATCCCTTGGTCGGACCCGGCCACGCCGTCGGTCGCGGCGATCGCGAGCGGGCCGTAGACGAGGGCGAACATGAAGCCGATGCCCACCATGGTCGGCACCATCGCGGCATAGGCCCAGTCCAGGTCGGCACGCAGGAACAACGTGTACGCGACCAAGCCCGCGAGGAGCCCGCCCGCTATCACCCGGCGCACCCCGAACCGCTGCACCAGCCGCGGCGCGAGCGTCGGCGCGAGCACCACGTCGAGCGCCATCAGAAGCATCGCGAGCCCCGTCTGCAGCGGGGTCCAGCCGCGCAGTTCCTGCAGGTACAGGGTGGTCAGGAACTGGAACCCGTAGAACGAGCCGGCGAACAGCAACGCGGTCACGTTCGCGGCGGCCAGCCCCGGCGCACGCAGCAGGCCCGGCCGGATCAGCGGGTCCGCCGCCCGGCGTTGGCCGAACGCGAAGACGACCAGCAGTGCGGTGGCCAGCAGGAGGGTGCCGACCGCGGGCACGCCCGTCTCGTGGACCCGCTCGAGCAGGGTCAGCCCGAAGGCGAACAGCACCATCGACACGGTCAGGGTGAGCGCCGCGGGCACGCCGAGCCGGCCGCGCCGTCCGTCGTGAGGCGGTTCGGTGAGCAGCGGGATCGCCAGGGCGAGCAACACAGCGGCGATCAGCACCGGGGCGAAGAAGACCCACCGCCAGCCGATCGAGGTGAGCAGACCGCCCGCCACGAGACCGAGCGAGAACCCGGCCGCACCGGCGGCGCCGTAGATGATCAGGGCCCGGTTGCGCGCCGGTCCCTCGGCGAACGACGTCGTGATGAGTGAGATCCCGGCCGGGGTGAGGAAGCCCGCCGCGATGCCGGTCACGAACCTGGCCAGGAGCAGCATCCAGCCCTCGGTGGCGAACCCGCCGAGACCGGAGAACAGCAGGAACACCACCAGCCAGGTCAGGAACATCCGGCGCCGCCCGAACACATCGGCGGCGCGCCCGCCGAGCAGCATGAATCCGCCGTAGCCAACCACGTAGGCGGTGACCACACCGCTCAACTCGGTGGTGGTCAGGCCCAGATCGGTACGGATCGCTGGTAGGGCCACGTTGAGCATCGCGACGTCGCTGCCCTCGAGGAAGATCGCCCCACACAGGACCACCAGCACCCCGAGGTCTCGCGCGCTCATCCTGCCGGCTGTCGGTTGTGCCATCGCCGTGTCGTTCCCTTCGCCCCGGGGAAGGCGTGAGCGGTTCCCCGATTGTTGGTCAGTTACTTCTTGTAACCTCGCCAAGCGTGCGGCACAGTGAGTCACTATGGAAGAAGGCACTTCTCAGTCCCTCGGTTCCCCCGCGGATACCGCGGGCCACCGCACCGACTACGACGTCTGGCAGTGGGACGCCCGCGAGGACTGTGAGGTGCGCCAGATCCTTGACCGGGTCGCGGACAAGTGGTCGCTGCTCGCCATCGCGCTGCTCGACCGGCGCAGTCTGCGGTTCACCGAGCTGAAGCGTGAGATCGACGGCATCAGTCAGCGGATGCTGACCCGCACGCTGCGCCACCTCGAGCGGGACGGGCTGGTGGAGCGCACCGTCCACCCCGTCGTGCCGCCCAGGGTCGACTATGCCCTGACCCCGCTCGGGAGCACCCTGCACGCGACGATCAAGTCGCTCGTGGTGTGGACCGAGGCGCACCAGGAGGAGATCGCCCGGGCCCGCGCCGACTATGACCGGCGTGAGGCGGACCTGCACGAGGCCGCCGCGGGACGCTAGGCCGAGAGTCGACGAAGCCCCAGGGGCGGGCAGCGGATCTCGGCGCCGTCGAAACGACCCCTTGGCTCATCGAGATGCACGATGGCGTTGTGGGACGCCCAGCCGGTCACGGTCCCCGTAGCTCCCTTGAGGTACAACGGCCGGATGTGCTCCGTCAGGGCGACCCGGTCGCCGACCCGCAGCTGCGCAGCCGCCTGGTTGGACGCCTCCCGCACCCGGGCCTGATGGCGTTTGCTGATGGCGGCCTGCAGGGTGCCGAGGTGCACGTCGAGGGCGCCGGTCGTGATCAGCCCGACGATGACCTGGAGCTGGGCGAGCGCCGCGTCCGGCCCGTCGCTCCGGTTGCCGGCGGGCCGCTGACCGGGGGGTTCCGTCAGTTGGCCCGAGCGGGACCCTGACCGCGGCCGGCCAGCGCCCGCCGGGCGGGGTCGGTCGGTACCGCGACGCTTCCTCTTGCTCATCGCTCCAGGGTGCCGGACCGGCGCGCACGGCGCCGGGCGGGTGTGGATAACCCGACGGGCCGCCGACTTCCGGCGGCGTACGGCTCAGGCCGCGTGCCGGCCCGGCCCCCGCGGGCGCCATGTGTGCACCATGTACCCGTAGCTGAGTCCGAGCCGGTGCCGGTGCGCGCGCAGCCACGGGTCGGCGACGTCGGCCGGGAACTCGAGCCGGAGCACCGTCTCGAGGTCGGCCCGGGTCTCGAAGCTCCAGCTGCTCAGCACCGCCTCGCTCGTGGCTCCGTGCTCGCGCCACCAGTCGAGGATGTAGCTCCCGGTGCCCTGCTTGGCCGCCCAGGGGCTGACCGCGAGCAGCTCGGCGAACTCGCCGTCGTCGTGGTCGTTGTCGATCACCACGAGCGTGCCGCCGGTGGCCAGGACCCGTTGGACCTCGTGCAGGCCGGGGGTGGCGTCGAAGTCCGGATCGGGGAAGAAGTAGGCGAAGCGTGCGTGCACCACGTCCACGGACGCATCGGGCAGCGGGATGTGCTCGGCGGAGCCGCGCAGTACCTGGGCACCGCCGGGCCGCGCCTGCGCGAGGGGCAGCAGGTCGGGATCGGGTTCGACCCCGATCACCTGGGCCGCGTCGGCGTAGCGGGGCAGCCAGAAGCCGCTGCCGCAGCCGAGGTCGAGGAGCCTGCGCCCGGCCCACGGCGCGACCGCCTCCAGGTGCGCCCAGAGCGTGCCGTCCGGGTCGATGGCCGCGTTCTCGATCTCGTAGACGGCCGGGTTCACGCCCTGGTTGCCCGCCTTCACGAAATCGCTCAACTCGGTCATGGTGCCTCACCCTGCCACACGCCACGGAGCGCGCCGTCCGGCGCCGGGTCGGCGTACTCGGCCGGTCGCCCATAGGCTGACGGGTATGGATTCCGAAGAGCGCCTCGCCGTATTCCTCGACTACGAGAACCTCGCGCTCGGGGCGCGTGAGCACCTGGGCGGGATGACGTTCGACTTCGGACCGATCGCGGATGCGCTGGCGGTGCGCGGACGGGTGGTGGTGCGCCGCGCCTACGCGGACTGGTCCTACTTCGACGAGGACCGCCGATCGCTCACCAGGCACCAGGTGGAGCTGATCGAGATGCCCCAGCGAATGGGCGCCTCCCGCAAGAACGCCGCCGACATCAAGATGGTGGTGGACGCGATCGAGATGGCGTTCGAGCGCGACTACATCTCCACGTTCGTCATGTGCACCGGGGACAGCGACTTCTCCCCGCTGGTGCACAAGCTCCGCGAACTGAACAAGCGCGTCATCGGTGTCGGCGTGGAGAAGTCGACGTCCCGGCTGCTGCCGCCCGCCTGCGACGAGTTCCTGTTCTACGACCGCCTCGAGGGTGTGGAGGTCCCGGAGCCCACACCGGTGAAGCGCGCCGAACCAGCCCCGGCCACCCGTCGGGAGACGCGGCTCAAGGCGGCCCCGGACCCGGCGCCGACCCCCGAGACCCCGGACGAGGACGAGGACGACGAGGTCGCCGACGACACGACCGCGCTGGACGTCCTCGTCGCACAGACGCTCGCGGGGCTGCAGTCCTCCACGAGCGCGTCGGTGACCGCCTCGGTGCTCAAGCGCACCCTGCTCCGCAAGGACCCGACGTTCAGCGAGTCCGACCACGGCTACCGGACCTTCGGCGAGGTGCTCCGCAACCTGGCCGAGCGGGGCATCGTCGAGCTGGGCACCGGCCCTGCCGCCGGCGACCCGGAGGTGTCGCTGCCCGAGCGCGACGAGCGGGACGACGCCTTCGCGCTGGTCGCCGCCGTGGTCTCCGAGTCCGACGGGCCGTCGGCCCTGTCCGGCCTCAAGAACCACCTGCGCAAGCGTCGCCCGGACTTCTCCGAGAAGGCGCTCGGCTACCGCAACTTCCTGCAGTTCTGCCGGGCGGCGGCGGAGGCCGGCGCGGTGACGCTGCGCTGGGACGACGACGCCGAGGACTACCTGCTCACCACCTGAGCCTTCACCTCACCCGCCGCGCTCCGCACCCGGGGTGCGCGTCCGGTGGGGACCGGTTCAGAACAGCGTGGAGCCCCGGGACTCCAGGTCGAGGAGGAACTTCTTCGCGTCGATGCCGCCGCCGTAACCGGTCAGGTTGCCGTCTGCGCCGATCACCCGGTGGCAGGGCACGATGATCGAGATCGGGTTCCGGTTGTTCGCGAGTCCGACCGCTCGGGCCGCACCAGGCTGCCCGAGCGCGTCTGCGATCTGGCCGTAGCTACGGGTCTCGCCGAACGGGATCAGGAGCAACTGCTCCCAGGCCGCCTGCTGGAACGACGTTCCCGCCGGCGCGAGGCGCACGTCGAAGCTGGTCCGCCCACCCGCGAAGTACTCCTCGAGCTGGGTCCGTGCCTCCCGGAACGGTGCCGGGTCGGCGAGGGCGCCCTCGGCGAGCGTGATGGTCCGGTGCCCCGGGTAGAGCAGGCCGGTGAGCGCGCCGTCGGAGTCGGCGAGCAGGACGAGTGGCCCGATGGGGGAGTCGAGGTCATGGCGGTAGGTGGTGCCCGCCGCGAGCATCTCAGTCATCCCGGCCCCGTTCATCTCGGTCATGCTGCCTCCAGTTGGGCGTGCCGCCACAGGTGGTGCGCGGCGTAGGTGCGCCACGGTGCGAACTCCGCGCCGATCGGGTCCACCGGTGCGCCCGCGAGCCGCTCCGCCGCACGCCGGAGCACGAGGTCGGTGCCACAGTAGGCGTCGGGGTCGCCGAGGGCGCGCATGCGCACGTACTGGGTCGTCCACGGGCCGATCCCGGGGAGTGCGAGCAGACGCCGCTCGGCCTCGTCGGCGTCGAGTCCGCCGTCAAGGTCGAGGCCGTCGGCGGCGGCTCGGGCGAGCGTGATCAGGGCCCGACGGCGACCGGTCGGCATCGCGAGCGTCTCGCCGTCGTCCGGGTCCACCCGGGCGAGCTGCGCCGGGGTCGGGAACAGATGGGTGAGCGTGCCGTCGGGGGCGGCCAGCGGCGTCCCGATCGTGTGCGCGAGCCGGGAGGTGTGCGTACAGGCGGCGGCGAGCGAGACCTGCTGGCCCAGGACGGCCCGCACCGCGATCTCGAACCCGCCCGCCTGTCCCGGTGCGCGCACGCCGGGCCGCGCACGCACGAGGGGACCCAGCCACGGATGCTCGCCCAGACCGGCGACGATCGCAGCCGGGTCGGCGCCCACGTCCGCGATCCGGCCGGCCGCGCCGGTCGCGGCGCCGAGGTCCGCGGGGTGCGCGGCGACCTCCAGCCTCAGGCCGGCCGCCCCGGGCGCCGGCCGCGCGATCGTGATCACGCCGGGTCCGTGCGGCAGTGCCAGCGTGCGCCGGTACCTGTGCGCGTCGATCTCCTCCACACCGACGATGATGCGCGCGGCGAGGTAGTCCCACAGCGCGTCCCCGTCGAGCGGGGGCGTGAACGGGAGCGCAACGGTCGTCGACGGCATGCGGCCCATCGTGTCACCCACCTCCGACACCGCCTCGGCACGTCGACACCGACGGTACCGGCGCACTAGGGTCATTCCGTATCTAGAAACGCAGTTCATGATGAAGAACGAGGCACCCATGCCCACGACCGTCCCGGCACAGATGCGCGCGCTCGTGCTCGCCGAATTCGGCAACCTTCTCCTCGAGGTTCGGCCGACCCCCGTCCCGGCGCCGGGGGAGGTGCTCGTGCGCATCGTGGCGACCGGGATCTGCGGCTCCGACCTGCACGGGTACACCGGCGAGAACGGGCGTCGCCAACCGGGTCAGGTGATGGGGCACGAGACGGTCGGCGTGGTCGCGGCGCTCGGCGACGGTGCCACCGGCCACTCCCTCGGTGACCTCGTGGTGCTGAACCCGAACCTGGCGTGCGGGACGTGCGCTCGCTGCCTGGAGGGCAACGCCCACATCTGCGCCAAGCGCCGCGTGATCGGTGTCGACCCGGCCATCTCCAGTGCGTTCGCCGACTATCTCGCCGCTCCCGCGGTCAACCTCGTGCCGTTCGCCGGCGATGTCGCCGTCGGCGCCCTCGTCGAACCCCTCGCGGTCGGCTACCACGCGGCGCTGCGCGGCGGGGTCGACGCGCACTCGCGCGTGCTCGTCCTCGGTGGCGGCCCGATCGGGCAGGCCGTCGCGATCGCCTGCCGCCGGCTCGGCGCGGCGTCGGTCCTCGTCTCGGAGCCGCACCCGGCCCGCCGCACGCTCGTCGCCCAGCTGGGGTTCGCCGTCGTCGATCCCGGCACCGACGACGTGCACGAGGCGGCCGGCGAGATCGATGTCACCATCGACGCCGTCGGCGTGAGCGCCACCCTGGCGACGGCCCTGGCCGTGACGGCGGCCGGCGGCACCGTGGTGCTCGTCGGCATGGGCGCACCGACCGTCGAACTGCCCGCCTACGCGATCTCGACGGCGGAACGCACCCTGGTCGGCGCGTTCTGCTACGCACCGGCCCACTTCGCGGACACGGCCGAATGGGCTGCCGGCGCGACTGCGGAACTGGCGCCGCTGATCTCGCGCACGGTCGGCCCCGAACAGGCGCAGGCCGCGTTCGCCGGGCTGGCGGACGGCTCTGACTCCGCGAGCAAGATCCTGGTCGCGTTCGCCCCGGACCTGCTCCGCTGAGTCAGGTCACCCGGGACTCCGGCCGGGCGGCCGATAGGTGTGCCACGTCTCGGTGATCTCGTAGCCGACCGCGCGGTTCATCGCCAGGCTCGCAGTGTTGACCGAGGCGCCGCCGGTGCCGAACAGGTCCGCGCCGTCCGCCGCATGCGCGAGGACCGACGCCGCCTTGACCGCGGTTGCGAGCCCCTGCCCCCGATGCGCCGGGTCGACGGCGGTGAACGCGGTCTCCACCAGGGCGCCGACCTCCTCGGTGGCCGTGACGGCGACGAGCACGCCGTCATGCTCTGCGCCGAAGACGCGGCCACGGGTGAAGAGATCCCTCGTGCCGGCCGCGTCCAGCGGTTCGTGGAGGGTCGCGGCGCCGCCGGGGTAGTCCGATGCCGTCGCCGCGTCCAACGTCAGGACCGCATCGGCATGCGAGACCGTCAGCTCTCGGATCCTCGCGCCGGACTGCCCGGCACCGGCCACCACCTGGCCCAGCCTCCCGAGCAGTTCCGGCGTGACGCGCAGGCGGGCACCCCACGAGGTCGCGACGACTGTCCACCCGGCGCTCTCCAGCTCGGCGCGGCGCGGGTCGTCGGATCGGATCACCATGTCAGGCACGGCGCCATCCTGTCAGTCGCGTGCAAGATGCCCTGCAACCCCTCGACCGGTCGCGACACAATCTCGGTAGGACAAGGGAGGCTCGGCATGGGTCGACGATCGGTGGGTGCGGCGCTGGCCGCGGTCGTGGGACTGGTGCTCGCGGCGTGCGGCGGGCTCGGTGGGGCGCCGGGCAGCGGAGGGCCGTCGGACGACGGACCGACGGTCGACGGCACCACCGCCGACCCGTCGGGCGTGGTCCTGGTCGGTACGGGACTGATCATGCAGGTCGGTGACGAGCCACCACAGCTCTGCCTCGGCGCCGTCGCCGACTCCTACCCGCCCCAGTGCGGCGGGCCGGAACTGATCGGCTTCGAGGGCTGGTCGGGCATCGAGCACGAGTCGGCGTCGGGCAGTACCTGGGCGAGCGCCTGGGTGGTCGGCACCTATGACGGCACCTCGTTCGCGCTGACCGAGCCGGCGTCCGTGGAGCCGCCGGCCGGGTGGGAGCCGCCCGCCGACACATCCCCGGACTTCCCGCAGCTGTGCGACGACGACGCGGCCCGGGCCGGTGACGGCCCCAGCGGTTCCGATCTCATCACGCAGCAGTCGGAGCTGTCGGTGTTCCTCGAGACCTACGACGGGTACGTGCTCAGTTACGTCTCCGGAGGTGGCGAGGTCATGAACGTGCTGGTCTCCGGTGACGCGACCCAGGCGCGGGCGCAGTTCCGGGAGATCTACGCCGGGCCGCTGTGCGTGCAGACCAGCGATCTGCCGCTGCAGGCCGACGTCCGCGCCGCCCAGGACGCGCTCAGCGCCGTCTGGGAGGACCTTGACCTGCTCTCGAGCGGCAGCGGCGTCAGCGGACTGCTCGAGGTGCAACTCGTGGTCGCCGACCCCGCTCACGTCGAAGCGGTGACCGAGGTCGTGGCCCCGTGGCTCGAGCCGGACGAGCTGGTCTTCAGCGGCGCGCTGGAGCCGTTCCCGAGCTGACCGAGGATCCGGCCGGCATGCCCTCCTGCGTCACCGCGCGCCGGCCCGGTCGCTGACCGCGCCGGTCAGCCCGGTCAGCCCGAGCAGCCCGAGCAGCCCCGCCATGGTGCCGCCGAGCACGGCGGCCGAGGATCCGCCGTCGAGCCCCGAATACGACCGGACGGTCTCGAGAGACTGCCGATAGGTCAGGTGCGGGCGGGAGACCGGGAAGTCCGAGCCCCACACCAGCCGCTGCGGCCCGAAGTGCTCCAGCAGGTCCCCCAGGACCCGCCGGTCGGAGTACGGGAAGTCCCAGGTTCGCTCGGTCAGGTGGTGGAATCCGCTGACCTTCACGTACACGTTCGCCACCGTGGCGAGGTCACGAAGTGCCGCGACCTCGGCCGGTGCGTCGGCGTCGACGTGGCCCTGGTGGTGGACCAGCACCGGCACGTCCGGGTGCGCTCGGGCCGCCGCCGCGACGGCGCCGAACCACGCCGGCCGCGCGTGCAGCGAGAGGAGCAGGCCGTGCGCGGCGAGCGTGGAGAGGAAGCCGGCCGCGTCGTCACCTCGGAACCAGTCGTCGGTCTCGTCGGCGAGGTAGTGGGTCACCCCGGCCACCTGCCCGACGGCGTCGCCCGCCTCCGCGAGCGCCCTCGCCAGCCGCCCGGGTGCGCCGGGCAGGTGGTACTCGTTGGTCCAGCGCGAGTCCACGTCGAGCGCGACGCTCAGGCGGTCCGGGTGCGTGGCCGCCGCGGCCAGGACGTAGTCGTTGTTCCCGGTGTTGTCCGTGCGGTCCTCGCCTGCGCCGATCCCCGCGCAGACCACCAGCGCCCGGTCCACGCCCGCCGCGTCCATCTCGTACAGCAGCGAGCCGATACTGCCGCGGGTGAGCGGGTCCGGCACGGCGGCCGGATAGGGCCAGCGCGCCCAGGCGTGGGCGTGCGCGTCGATGATCACGGGACGACTCCTCGGGCCGGCGGGGGCGTGCGCGGAAAGCCTAGCGAGCAGTCTGCGGTTGTCCATGGTGAAATATCGTTCGACATGGTGAACGACAGGGGATCATCGGTGGACAACGAACGACGAACCGGCGCACCGGCGCTCGCCCGCGGCCTGCGGGTGCTGGAGCTGCTCGCCGACTCCGAGAGCCTGAGCCTCACCGAGGTCGCTGTCGCCCTCGACCTGCCGAAGTCGAGTGCGCACCACCTGATCGGCGCCCTGATCGACGGCGGCTGGGCCGAGCGCGATCCCGCCACCATGCGGGTGACCCTCGGCCTGCGCGCCTGGGAGGTCGGCCAGGCGTATGACGGTGCCCAGAGTCTGAGCCAGCGCGCCCGCCCGTTCATGGACGCCGTGCGGGACGCGACGGGTGAGACGGTCCGGCTCGCGATCCGGTCCGGCGCGGACCAGGTCTGCCTCGCGAAGAGTCACGGCACCCACAAGCTCGTGTTCGACCAGCGCATCGGTGCGCGGCTGCCCTGCCACGCCACCGGCCTCGGCAAGGCGCTTCTGACGGCCCTGGACGATGCCGGCCTGACCGAGCTCTACGGGAACGGCGAGCTCGAGGTCTTCACCGAGCACACCCGTCCCGACGTCGCCTCGCTGCGGGCGGACGTCTCCGCAGCCCGGGAACGGGGCTGGGCCGAGGACGACGGCGAATACATCCTCGGCATCCGCTGCGTCGCCGTGCCGGTGTTCGACCGCGGCGGCGGGGTGGTCGCGGCGCTGTCCGTGAGCGGCACCACCGCGCGGTTCTCCGCGGAGCAGGCGGACCGGTGCCGACACGAGCTGCAGCAGGCGGCCGGCGAACTCGCGCAGCGACTCGGCGAGCACACGCTGCCCGCGTAGACGAGCGCGCTCGAGTGAGACATCGACGTCGAGGGAGACGATGAGTGAGTACCGCACCTGACCTGACCGAGCCGTACGACGTGGTGGTCGTCGGAGGAGGCCCGGCCGGCTATCCCGCCGCCGTGCAGGCCGCGAGGATGGGGGCGCGCACGCTCCTGGTGGAGAAGAACGGCTCCCTCGGTGGCACCACCACGGTGGCCGGGGTGTTCACGACCTCGCTCTTCCACGCCTGGGGTCGGCAGGTCATCGCCGGCATCGGTTGGGACGCCGTCACTCGGGCCGTGGCGCTGGCGGGGGACACGCTGCCGGACTTCACCGACTGGGATCGACCGCACTGGAAGCTGTCCGTGCGGGTGACGCCCGTGATCTACGCCGCGGTCCTCGACGAGCTGGTCGCCGACGCCGGCGTCGACGTCCTGATGCACACGATGCTCGGGGACGTGACCCAGGATCCGGACGGCGCCCACCTGACCCTGTGCACCAAGGAGGGTCTGGTCGCAGTGCGCGCCGCGATGGTCGTCGACGCCACCGGCGACGCGAACGTCGTGGGTCAGGCCGGCCTGCCCCGCCGCCAGCACGAGGAGCTGCAGCCGGGCACGCTCATGGTCCGCCTCGGCGGGTATGACGTCGACGTCCTCGACCTGGACGCCCTGGACACGGAGTACGCCCATGCCGTCGCCGACGGGCGGCTCCGGGCGGACGACTTCAGCAGCGCCGACGCGCCGCTGCGCACGCTCCTGCGCAACAGGGGCCTCAACGCGATCCACGTGACCGGGATCGAGGGCGCCACCAGCGCCGAACGCACGGACGCGGAGATGGCGGGCCGGGCCGCCCTCCTGCGGATCTTCACCTTCCTCAAGAGCCAGCCGGGCCTCGCCGCCACCACGGTCGACTGGGCCGCACTGGAGACCGGCATCCGGGAGACCTCGACGATCGAGGGCCTGGTCACCATCACCGGCGAGGACTACGCGTCCGGCCGGTTGTGGGAGGACGCGGTGAGCTACAGCTACTTCCCGATCGACATCCACCGATCCGACGGCGCCGGCGTGGACTTCCGGATGCTCGAGGTCGGCACGTTCCCGAGCATCCCGCTCCGGGCGCTCATTCCCGCGGGTAGCGAGCGGATCGTCGTGGCCGGGCGCTCGCTCAGCGCGGACCGGGTCGCCAACTCCGCCGCCCGGGTGCAGGCCTCCTGCATGGCGATGGGGCAGGCCGTGGGTGCGCTCGCGGCCCTGGCCGGGCCGGCCGGGGGAGCGACCCGGGTGGCCGTGGACGAGGTCCGCAGCGCCATTCGCGCGGACGGCGCGATCGTGCCGGGCGACCCGGGGACACCGCACGGCACGGCTGCTTCAGGCGGTGTCGCGATCATCGGGTGACGTCCCGCCCACCCGGGCGACGATGCGCTCAGGCGCGTGGCTCCCAATCGGAGGACGTCGACCGTGCCCGGCTGAGCGGTCGGCGGCTCAGCGCGTCCGCGCCGGCGAGGACGTCGGCGCGCACGCGTTCGGCGTCACGGTCGGTGCCCCGGCGCCAGTACGGCTCGGCGTCGCGGTTGCGATGGTCATCGCGGTGGAGCAGGAATCCCAGCAGGGCGATGGCGAGGACGGCGAGTGCGAGTTCCATGTCAGTCATCATGCGCTCGCAGCATCTCTGCCACGAGTGGCAGAGATGCCATTGCGCGCAGGAATCCAGCCACCTACGCTGTGCCCATGGCACTGCACCGCATCGCCGCGCTGCTCCTGGAGCCGATGGCCGCGTTCGAGTACGCCGTCGCGGCCGAGGTCTTCGGCCTCGACCGCACCGATGACGGCGTCCCATCCTTCGAGTTCATCACCGCCGGCCCGGTCGTCGGGGAGCCGGTCGGGCTCAACTCCGGCGGCGCCATCGTGCCCACCCATGCGTGGTCGGACGCGATCGACGCCGATCTCGTCGTGGTCCCGGCTTCCGCGATCCGGGAGGACTACCCGGTGGACCTCCTCGACGTGATCCGGACCGCGCACGCACGCGGCGCCACCATCCTGACGATCTGCTCCGGCGCCTTCACGCTCGCGGCCACCGGCCTGCTCGATGGGAAGAGGGCCACCACCCACTGGCGCTACCTCGAGCTGTTCCAGCAACGGTTCCCGCAGGTCGACGTCAGCATGGATGTGCTCTACGTGGACAACGGCTCGATCATCACCGGAGCCGGGACGAGTGCCGGCATCGACGCCTGCCTCCACCTGGTCCGGCGCGAACTCGGCGCCGGCGTCGCGAACGTCATCGCCCGCCGAATGGTCGTGCCGCCGCAGCGTGACGGCGGGCAACGGCAGTACGTCCAGGCTCCCGTGCCCGAGTGCACCGCCGACAGTCTGCAGCCGATCCTGGCGCACGTGCTGGAGAACCTCCAGGAGCCGCACTCCGTCAGCTCGCTCGCCCGCCGTGCGGTGATGTCGGAACGCACCTTCGCGAGGCGGTTCGTCGCCGAGACCGGTACCACGCCGCACCGGTGGCTGCTGCAGCAACGCGTGCTCCGCGCCCGCGAGCTGCTGGAGCGCACCGACGCCTCGATCGAGCAGATCGCCGGTGACGTCGGCTTCTCCTCCGCCGCGCTGTTGCGCGCGCACTTCCAGACCGTCGTCGGCACGGCGCCCCAGCGCTACCGCCGCGCCTTCTCCACCACCTGATCTCGGCGCCCGTCAGGTGCTGGTCGCCACGGTCGCCGATGCCACTACGGCTGTGGCTGT
Source organism: Occultella kanbiaonis (assembly GCF_009708215.1). Classification (NCBI taxonomy): domain Bacteria; kingdom Bacillati; phylum Actinomycetota; class Actinomycetes; order Micrococcales; family Ruaniaceae; genus Occultella; species Occultella kanbiaonis. The sequence goes on from NZ_CP046175.1 coordinate 1,932,847, forward strand.
AGGCTCGGCGAGCACACGATCGGCTGCGTCGAGCGCGTGCCCCCAGTCCTCGACGGTGAGGTCGTGGCCGCCCGATCGCACGTGGTAGGAGAGCCGGCCGCCGATCCGCTCACCCAGGGACGGCAGTGACACCGGCTGCTCGCCCTCGACCCGGGTACCCGTGAGCGCGAACGACTCATACACCGGCGAGGCGGCCACGGTGGCCAGGTACTCGCCGAGCGGGTCCGCCCATGCGTCCTCGACCGCGCTCGCGACGTGCAGCGCGCGCGGTGCGATGAGCGCCAGCAGTTGGTGGGCGTCCACCGGGAGGTCGTCCTCGCGGCCGGCGTAATCGGCGAAGCCGGGCGCGAACCAGTGCGGGAAGCTCGTCGTGATGGCTGCGATGGTCTCCTTGCCCGGCACGTGGTGCCGGTGCAGGGCCGCTCCTGCGCAGCCCGAGTCGTTGGAGACCACGACGGCGAACCGCTCGTCCTGCGCGCCCGCCCAGAGGGCCGCCTTGCCGAGCCGGGAGTGCCCGATGGCCACGGCCGCGGCAGGGTCGATGCCGGGTACCCCGGCGACGGCGTCGAGGATCCGGCCGAGCCCCCACGCCCAGGCGCCGATCGCGCCCCAGCCCTCGGGATCACCCGGGTCGCGGACGAACAGGCCCCGCACACCGTCGTCCGCGTGGCCGGGCGCGTCGACCTCGACGTCGTCGTAGTGCGCGGTGGCGACCGCGTACCCCCGCCGCAGGATCTCCTCGCACGGCCACCGGGACGCCTGCGCACCCCGCTCCGTCTCGGCGTTGCGGTGGATCCGGACGCCCGGCGCCGGGGTGGTGGTGTGGTTGCCGGCGAAGTTGAGGCCGATGACGACCGGGACCGGGCCGGCCGCTCCCTCGGGCACGTGCACGAGGACCGGCACGACGCGTTCCCCGAGCGGGCCGGCGACGGTGACGTCCAGGTCCAGCCGGTGCCCGCCCGGCACCGCCTCGGTCCCGCGGTCCTCGACCCCGGCGGTGCTCCCGCCGGCGGGCGTTCGGCCGTACACGTGCCGCGCGAACTGCTCGAGGAGTTCCGCGCGGCGGTCCGGCCACTCGTCGGGCTGCGTCACGGACAGGGGTGGCAGTTCGAGCATGGGTGGCACTCCATCGGGCTGGACCGTCGGGTCGGGTCGAGCGTAGTTGACCCGACGGCGGCGGTTAGGCTCGCGGGCATGCGGGGGAACCAGGGCTGGCCGGTCGGCGTGCGCGCGCTGCTCGGCATGGCCGGCTTCGGCCCCGGGCCCGATGCCGTCCACGAGGTCGTGGCAGGGCGAACCGTGCTGATCACCGGCGCGTCGCGGGGCGTCGGCGAACGGGTCGCGATCCGCCTCGGGGCCATCGGCGCGCACGTGCTGCTGCTCGCCCGCGGTGAGGCGGTCGAGGACGTCGCGGAGCGGATCCGGACCCTCGGTGGCCGGGCCGACACCTACCGCGCCGACCTGCGCGACACCGACGCCGCCCGCACCACCGCCGAGACGATCCTGACCGACCACGGCACCCCCGCCGTCGTCATCTCCAACGCGGGTCACAGCATCCGCCGCAGCCTCGCCGACTACACCGACCGCTTCCACGACGTGCAGCGACTGACCGGTGTCAACGCCCTCGGCCCGATCGCCCTGCTGCTGCCGCTGCTGCGGGAGATGACGGCCGACGGCGCCGGTCACCTGATCTCCGTGGCGTCCGCGAGCGTGGACGTGCCCAGCCCGGGCTACTCCGCGTACGCGGCGAGCAAGTCCGCGTTCGAGGCGTGGCTGCGGGCCGTGGCACCCGAGTTGGCGGCCGACGGCGTGGCCACCACGTCCATCCATCTGCCGCTCGTGCACACCGCCATGAGTGCCCCGACCGCGCACTACGCCACCGCGCCCGGCCTCGGTGCCGACGACGCGGCCGCGCTCGTCTGCCGGGCGATCGTGGACCGGCCGCGGCTGATCTCGCCGTGGTGGGCCCGGCTCGGCGGTGCGGTCAGCGCGCTCGCCCCCGCGACGTCCGACCTGCTGCTGCGCACGGCGCTCCGGAACCGGTGGTGAGTCACCGGTCCGGTTGGCACGCCGTCCCCGAGGCCGCCGCGGTGCTCGGCGCGATGGCGCCGCGGCCGGCTGACCTACCCGCGGTCGGCCCACTGTGGCGCTACGGCACCACCCTTCCCGGGGCGGCCCTCGCGGCCGCACGCCGGAGCCCGCATGGCCCGGTGCTCGTCGATCACCGGGGCCTGCTCGACGGCGAGGGGTTGGCTCGCGAGGTCGAGGTCGCCGCCGCGCGCCTCACCGGGGAACTGCGCGTCGCCCGCGCCGACCGGGGCGCGGCCGGCGGCGAGCCTGCGCCACGGATCGCCGTGCACGCCCGCGACCACCGCGGCCAGGTCGCGACCGTGATCGCCGCCGGTGCCCTCGGCGTGGACGTCGTGCTCATCGGCCCGAGCGTCGGCACCACTCGGCTGCGGTCGATCCTCGGCCGGACCCGCCCCGACGTCGTGGTCCATGACGACGCCACCGCCGCCGGTCTCGCCGCAGCCCTCGACCCCGGCACCCGGCACTACGACTGCTCGCCGCGGCCCGACCCGGCGGCCGTAGGAGGGGACCCCTCGGGGGGTCCCGCTCGCCCGGCCGATCGGTGGCGACGGCGGCGGGTCGGGACGCTGCACCTGTTGTCCTCCGGGACCACGCACACCCCGCACGCGACCGCCCGGCCGGGGGTACGCCGCGCGCAGTTGGCGACCGTGCTCAGCCTGCTCGCAGCGCTGGGGCTGCGCCGCGGCGAGCCGGTACTCGTCACCGCGCCGCTGTCGCACGGGCACGGGCTCAGCGTGTTCTCGGCGGCCCTGGTGATCGGGGCGCCGGTCGTGCTCGGCCACGGCCAGGCGCCAGAACGCTGGGCAGAGCTCATCGACACCCACCGGATCGGGGCCGTCCTGGGTGTCCCGGCGCAGCTCCTGGGACTCGTCGACGTGCTCGAGACGTACTCGCCGCGCCCCCCGTTGCGTCGGATCGCGGCAGGCTCCGCGCCGCTGCCCGTCGACCTCGCCACCCGGATCGAGGCGCTCTACCCCGGCGCGCTCGTGGACTTCTTCGGCACCAGTGAGACCGGCACCGCCACGATCGCCACCGCTGCCGACCTGCGGGCCGCCCCGGGGACGGTGGGCCGGCCGGCAACCGGCGTCCGCCTGCGGATCCGCGACGACGGCGCCGACGTGCCCGACGGCGTCACGGGACGACTGTGGCTCCGCTCGCCCTGGCGGGCCGCCGACACCCCGGGTGGCTTCGTGGCAACCGGGGACGTCGGCCACCTGGACGGCACGGGCCGCCTGTTCCTGGCCGGGCGCGCGGACGACGTCGTCGTGGTCGGTGGTCACAACGTCCACCTGGGCGAGGTGCGGGACTGGTTCCTGCGCCAGCACGAGGTGAGCGACGCCGTTGTCCACGCGGTCCCCGACGAGCGCCTCGGGCAGGTGCTGCACGTGGAGGTCAGCGGCGTCGACATCGACGACGCGGCCCTGCTCGGGAGGGCCCGGGACGAACTGGGCTCGGCCCGTGCGCCGCGGCGCGTTGATACGGTGGGTGCAGGGCAGGCACACACAACGCCCGGGCATCGTGGCCCGGGGCCGTCACGGCACGAGGGGAAGTCACGCGTGAGCCAGACCGAGGTACCGACGATCGTCCGCAACGACGCGGAGGGGCAGTACGAGATCTGGGTTGGAGGGACCAGGGCCGGGATCGCCGCCTTCCACACCGAGGCCGCCGGCACCGCATTCAGTCACACCGTCGTCGACGACGAGTTCGCCGGCCAGGGGCTCGGCAGCGCCCTCGCGCGCGGTGCCCTCGACGACACCGTCGCCCGGGGCGAGACGATCGTGCCCTACTGCCCGTTCATCGTCGCCTACCTGCGGCGCCACCACGACTACGACGACTCGGTGCACTGGCCGGACCCCGACCAGGGGCGGTGACCCACGCCGTCGGCGGGTGACTCTCGGCGGCCGAGGTCATCCGCACCGTCCTGGCCGGGCTCGACCTCACGCCGGCGCGCCGGGCGGCCCGTCGAGCACCGTGGGCCGGTACTCGAGCATCTGGAGCCGGCCGTCGAACACCCGGTGGTCCAGCAGGTCGAGCCGGACGTCGGGCCAGTCGGTATAGATGTTGTCGTAGCCGGTCGCTCCGTTCACCACCGGGAACACCACGACCCGGTACCGGTCGACCAGCCCAGCGGTGAGCAGCGTGCGGCACAGCGAGAGGCTCCCGAGGGTATGCAGCGCGGTACCGTCCTTCTTCATCGCCCGCACCACTTCGACGGCATCGCCGCTGACGAGCTGAGTGTTCTGCCAGGTGAGCGGCTCCGAGAGCGTCGATGAGAACACGACCTTCGGCAGGCGATCCAGCGGGCCGAGGTCTTCCTCGCCAGTACCGGCGAACCCCGACATCAGCTCGTAGGTCTTGCGACCCATCAGCACCGTGTAGTCGGTCGGTTCGTTCGCCATCCACTCGAAGTACTCGGGGCCTTCCATGCCCCAGAAACCCGGCCAGCCCTCGGCGGCTCCATAGCCGTCGAGCGAGGTGATCACGTCCACGGTCAGTTCCGACATTGTCGTCGCCTCCATAGGTCTCAGGTGACCAGTCACGCTAGCGGTGGCCGTGATGTCGGTAAAGGGACCTTCCGGGTCGCTGGGGTCTCCGTCCAGCACGCTGGGGTTCAGGGGGTGGTGGTGCCACCGGGCCGTGGCCGGGTCCGAGGTCCGATCGGGCGCGGAGCGCGCCGGGACGCGCCATGATGGACCAACCGCACCCTTCGGAGGGACCCCGGCATGGCCAGCCTCGACGACGCCGTCGCCACCCAGATCGCCAACATCGAGGCGAACTCCGGGCGCACCATCGCTCAGTGGACCGCCGCGATCACCGCCGCCGGGCTGACCAAGCACGGCGAGATGATCGCCTGGCTGAAGGCGGAGCACGGCTTCACGCACGGCAACGCCAATCTCGTGGCGACGCTCGCCCGCCAGGGTGACGCCCCGCCGTCGGACGATGAGCTTCTGGCGGCCCAGTACGCCGGCGCGAAGGCGGCGCTGCGGCCCATCCACGACGCGATCCTCGACGCCGCCACGGCGCTCGGCGACGACGTCGAGGTCGCCGTCAAGAAGACCGGGGTGAGCCTGCGCCGGCGCAAGCAGTTCGCGCTCGTGGAGGCGCCGTCGGCGAAGCGGGTGGTGCTCGGGCTGAACGCCGCCGACGTCGCACCCACGGACCGGTTGGAGGCTGCGACCGGCATGTGCAACCGGAGGGTGCTCCTCACCGACGTCGAGCAGGTGGACTCCCAGGTCCGGTCCTGGCTGAGGGCCGCTTACGAATCAGCGTGACGTCGGCGCTAGACTCGCGCACAGAGGCATCGACCCGGCCATCACCGGTGAGCCTTCCGGAAGAACGGTCGACCCGCCCGCGGGCCGGCTCAGTAGAACCGGAACGGGTGGGCCCGTCATAGCCTTCAAGGAGCGGTCGGGTGCCCTCGGGCATGCGGCAAGCGAGGTGGTACCGCGGTACGTCCCGAACCCGGGCGCGCATCGTCCTCGTACGGCAGGCAACCCGTACCCACGAAGGATCCGCGCAGATGGCCACCCAGCCGAGCGAGCAGCACTACCCCCGCCACAACCAGGCCGACGGCATAGCGCCCTCCCCGAGTTTCCCCGAGCTCGAACAGGGAGTGCTCGCGTACTGGGACTCCGACGGCACGTTCCAGGCCTCGATCGACCAGCGGCCGGCCGGCGAGGACGGGTCGAACGAGTTCGTCTTCTACGACGGGCCGCCGTTCGCGAACGGGCTGCCGCACTACGGGCACCTGCTGACCGGGTACGTCAAGGACGTCGTGCCCCGGTTCCAGACCATGCTCGGCAAGCGGGTGGAGCGCCGGTTCGGCTGGGACACGCACGGCCTTCCGGCCGAGCTCGAGGCCGAGCGGATCCTCGGCATCAACACCAAGGCCGAGATCGAGGAGATGGGGATCGAGGCCTTCAACGCGGCCTGCCGTGACTCCGTGCTCCGGTACACCAAGGAGTGGGAGGAGTACGTCACCCGGCAGGCCCGGTGGGTGGACTTCGAGAACGACTACAAGACGCTCGACGTCACCTACATGGAGTCGGTGATCTGGGCGTTCAAGCGGCTCTACGACAAGGGCCTGGCCTACGAGGGCTACCGGGTGCTGCCGTACTGCTGGCGCGACGAGACGCCGCTGTCCAACCACGAGCTGCGGATGGACGACGACGTCTACCAGATGCGCCAGGACCCGGCGCTGACGGTCGGGCTGCGGCTGGAGACCGGGGAGCTCGCGCTCATCTGGACCACCACCCCCTGGACGCTGCCCTCGAACCTGGCGATCGCCGTCGGGCCCGAGATCTCCTACGTCGTGGTGCGCCCCGCGGAGGGCGCGCTGGCGGGGGAGAAGGTGCTGCTCGCGTACTCCCGCCTCGGCGCGTACGCACGCGAGCTCGGCGAGGACCCCGAGGTACTCGAGCGGCTGACCGGCACCGAGCTCGCCGGGCGCTCCTACACGCCGCCGTTCCCGTACTTCGCCGGCCACGAGAACGCCCACCGGCTGCTCGCCGCGGACTTCGTCTCCACCGAGGACGGCACCGGGCTGGTGCACCTCGCGCCCGCGTTCGGTGAGGACGACATGGCGGTCTGCGACGCCGCCGGGATCACGCCTGTGGTGCCGGTGGATGCGGCCGGGAGGTTCACCGCCGAGGTGCCCGACTACGCCGGGCTCCAGGTCTTCGACGCGAACCCGAGGGCGATCGCCGACCTCAAGGGCGGGACCGGGGCCGTCGGGCAGTTCGCGCCGCAGGTGCGCCCGGTGGTGGTGCGGCACGAGACCTACGACCACTCCTACCCGCACTGCTGGCGTTGCAAGAACCCCCTGATCTACAAGGCGATGACCTCCTGGTTCGTGCGCGTCACCGAGTTCCGGGACCGCATGGTGGAGCTCAACGAGGACATCACCTGGGTCCCCGAGCACATCAAGCACGGTCAGTTCGGCAAGTGGCTCGCGAACGCGCGGGACTGGTCCATCTCCCGGAACCGGTACTTCGGCACGCCGATCCCGGTCTGGGTGAGCGACGACCCCGCCTACCCACGAGTGGACGTGTACGGCTCGATCGCCGACCTCGAGGCGGACTTCGGGGTGCCGGTGACCGACCTGCACCGCCCGTTCATCGACGAGCTGACCAGGCCGAACCCGGACGACCCGACCGGTGGCGCCACGATGCGCCGCATCCCGGACGTGCTGGACGTCTGGTTCGACTCCGGGTCGATGCCGTTCGCACAGGTGCACTACCCGTTCGAGAACGCGGACTGGTTCGAACACCACTACCCGGGCGACTTCATCGTCGAGTACGTCAACCAGACCCGCGGCTGGTTCTACCTGCTGCACGTGCTCGCCACGGCCCTGTTCGACCGGCCCGCATTCCGCACCTCGGTGTGCCACGGCGTGGTGCTCGGCAGCGACGGGCGCAAGATGAGCAAGTCACTGCGCAACTACCCGGACGTGAACGAGGTGTTCGACCGCGACGGGTCGGACGCGATGCGCTGGTTCCTGATGGCCTCGCCGATCCTGCGCGGCGGCAACCTGATCGTCACCGAGGAGGGGATCCGGGAGAACGTCCGCCAGATCCTGCTGCCGCTGTGGAACACCTGGTACTTCTTCAGCCTCTACGCGAACACCTGCAACGACGGCGCCGGCCTGGATGCGCGGGCCCCGTCGCCGGAGGAGGTCGCCGACCTCGACGACATGGACCGGTACCTGCTCGCGCGGACGCGCACCCTCGTGACCGGGGTGCGCGCGGACCTGGAGGTCAACGACATCCCGGGTGCGTGCGCGAAGGTCCGCGAGCACCTCGACGTGCTCACGAACTGGTACGTGCGCACCTCGCGGCAGCGGTTCTGGGACGAGGACGAAGGCTCCTACAACACCCTCTACACCGCGCTCGAGGTCCTCACCCGGGTGATGGCGCCCCTCGCGCCGCTCGTCTCCGAGGAGGTCTGGCGCGGGCTCACCGGCGGCCGGTCGGTGCACCTGACCGACTTCCCGGACCCGGCGAACGCCGGCGATGCCACGGCATCGGCCCTGCTCGCCGACGATGAGCTCGTCGCGGCCATGGACGCCGTCCGCGACGCCGTCTCCACCACGCACGGCCTGCGGAAGGCGAACAAGCTGCGCGTGCGCCAGCCGCTGCGCAAGGTACGCGTCGTGGTCCCCGACACCGCGGCACTCGCACGGTTCACGGACCTGATCGCCGAGGAGGTCAACGTCAAGGACGTCCAGGTGCTCGACCTGGCCGACGGTACCGCCGGCGACTACGGCGTCTACACCAAGCTGACCGTGAACGCCCGGGCCGCCGGCCCCCGCCTCGGCAAGGACGTCCAGAAGGTCATCGGCGGGGCTCGCGCAGGTGCGTGGGAACAGTCCGACGACGGCGTGGTGACGGTCTCCGGGATCGCGCTGGAGGAGGGGGAGTACTCGCTGAGTACAGAGATCGAGGACCGGTTCGGCGACTCCATCGCCGCCGGGGTGCTCGACGGCGGCGGGTTCGTGGTGCTCGACCTCGAGCTGGACGACGAGCTCATCGGCGAGGGGTATGCCCGGGATGTCATCCGCCAGGTGCAGGACGCCCGCAAGGCGGCCGACCTGCACGTCGCCGACCGGATCTCGCTGCGACTGGCCGTGCCCGGCCAATGGGTGCAGGCCGTGACGGACCGTAAGGAATTCATCGCTGCCGAGACGCTCGCGCTCTCGGTCGCCGTCGACGTGTCGCCGGTCGTCTCCGAGGACGGCGACCACGGCGTCGGCATCGATCTGGAGAAGGTCAGCCTGTGAACGTCACCAGCCACCGGTACGGATTCGGCGAAGAGGACAAGCCGAAGGTCTCGCCCGTCGAGCGGGCCGCGGAGGAGGCCGCCGAGGCCGAGGCGAAGGCGATCTACTCGGCGATCCTGACCCGCGCGCCCGAGCACGACATCGACCCGACCATCGACCGGGTCGCGGCACTGGTCGAGCTGCTCGGCGACCCGCAGAAGTCGTTCCGGGCGATCCATCTGACCGGCACGAACGGGAAGACCTCCACCTCACGGATGGTGGAACGGCTGCTGCGCGAGCTCGGGCTGCGCACCGGACGGTTCACCTCCCCGCACCTGCACACGGTCCGCGAGCGGATCGCGATCGACGGCGAGCCGATCTCCGCCGTCCGGTTCGTGGAGGTCTGGCGCGACATCGAGCCGTACGTGGCGATGGTGGATGCCCAGCTCAAGGAGAAGGGGCAGTCCCGACTGAGCTTCTTCGAGGTGCTCGCCGGGTTCGCGTTCGCGGCCTTCGCCGACACTCCCGTTGACGTGGCCGTCGTCGAAGTCGGGCTCGGCGGCGAGTGGGACTCCACGAACGTCGTGGATGGTGAGGTGGCGGTGTTCACCCCGATCTCGCGGGACCACGAGCGCTGGCTCGGGCACACGATCGCCGAGATCGCGACCGTGAAGTCCGGCATCATCAAGGCGCTCGACCCGGGCGCCATCGTGGTGACCGCCGAACAGCCCGAGGAGGCGGCCGTCGTCATCGCGGGCGTGGCGCAGGCACGCGGGGCCCGGGTGGTCGCCCAGGGCTACGACATCGAGGTGGTCAACCGGACCGTCGCCGTCGGTGGGCAGCTCATCGACCTGCGTGGCACCGGCGGGCTCTACACCGAGATCTTCCTGCCGCTGCACGGTGCCCACCAGGCGCAGAACGCGCTGCTGGCGCTGGTCGCCGTCGAGCAGTTCACCGGCGGGGGAGCCCTCGACGGTGGTGTGGTCGAGGCCGCGTTCGCGGACGTCGACTCGCCCGGACGCCTCGAGGTGGTCCGGCGCAGCCCCACCGTGCTCGTCGACGCCGCGCACAACCCCGCCGGCGCCCAGGTGCTCGTCGACGCGCTCGGCGAGGCGTTCGCGTTCCATCGGCTCGTGGGCGTGGTCGGGATCATGGCGGACAAGGACGCCGAGGGCATCCTGAGCGTCCTCGAACCGGCCCTGGACGAGATCGTCATCACCCGCTCGACGTCCATGCGGTCCATGGAGATCGACGACCTTGCCGACATCGCCAGGGACATCTTCGACTCCGACCGGGTACACACGGCCGAGCACGTGGGGGAGGCCGTGGCGCTGGCCGCGGACCTGACCGAGCAGGGCGACTCCGACCAGGTCGCGTCCGGCACGGGCGTGCTCGTTGCGGGATCGGTGATCCTGGCCGCGGAGGCGCGGGCGCTGTTCCGGCGGGACTAGGGGGCGAGTTCCATGGAGTGGACGGTGGAGGACCATCTGCGCGACAAGCCGGCCGCCGCCGTGGCCCTCTACGAGCGGTTCGTCGAACTGGTCGCCGCGTGCGGCCCGTTCACGTACGCCGTCGCCAAGACGACCATCACGGTCAAGGGGACCCGCCGCGGGTTCGCGGGTGCTCGACCCACCGAGAAGGGCCAACTGGTCGGGTACCTGGACCTGCAGCGGGTGGTCTCCGACCCGCGGATCCGCAGCGCGGCGCCGTACACCAAGCGACTGTTCGTGCATCACTTCCGGGTCAGCGACCTGGCGGAACTGGACGAGGATTTCGCCGGCTGGGTGGCGGAGGCGTATCAGGTGGGCGCTGGCGCGCACCTGGACCGCCAGGTCTAGGTCGCCGTCGCCGGGCCGGGCCCGACGATCCGGTTCTCCCGGGAGTCTGATGGTGCGTGGCCCGGCTCGCCCGGTCCCGACGGTCGCCTTCCTGACCCGCCCACTAGGCTGACGCCCGTGAAGGTACTGGTCACCGGCGGCGCCGGCTACATCGGGTCGGTGACCGCGACGGCGCTCGAGCAGGCCGGGCACACCCCGGTGATCCTGGACTCGCTCCTCAGCGGCCCGCGCGCGTTCACGACGGGGCGGACCTTCTACGAGGGTGACATCGCCGACCGGGGCCTGCTGCGCAGAGTCGTCGCCGAACACCCTGACATCGAGGCGACGATCCACATGGCGGCCCGGATCGTGGTCCCCGAGTCCGTCGCGCAGCCCTATCTGTACTACCGGGACAACGTCGCCAAGTCGCTGGAGCTCTTCGACGAGCTGACCGCGCTGGGCAGGCCACGGGTGCTGTTCTCCTCCTCGGCCTCGCTGTACGCGCCGAAGGAGGGCTTCGAGGTCACCGAGTCGGACCCGCTGGAGCCGACGTCCCCGTACGCGCGCACCAAGCGGATCATGGAGCAGATCCTGCAGGACCTGGCCGTTGCGACCGATCTACGCGCGGTGATCCTGCGCTACTTCAACCCGATCGGCTCGGACCCCGGCCTGACCAGCGGGATCTACGACAAGGAACCCTCGCACGTGCTCGGCCAGCTCGTCCTCGCGGCCCGCGGGGAGCAGGAGGCCTTCACGATCACCGGCACCGACCTGCCGACCCGGGACGGTACCGGGATCCGCGACTACATCCACGTGTGGGACCTGGCGCGGGCGCACGTGCGCGCGATCGAGACGTTCGACGACATCCTCGCCGGGGTCGACGCACCGAGCGTCATCATCAACGTCGGCACCGGTTCGGGTGTGACGGTGCGGGAGCTGATCGGCGCTTTCGAGCGGGTCGCGGGTGCCGACGTGCCCACGGTGACGGCGCCGCCCCGCCCAGGGGACGCCGTCGGGGCCTTCGCGAACGTGGACCGGGCGACGGCCTTGCTCGACTGGCGCGCCGAACTCACCCTTGAGCAGGCGATCGCGTCCGCACTGGCCTGGGCGGAGCGACGTGCCCAGGTGCTCGGCCAGGGGTGAGACGCCGGGCAGAGAGCGGCGACCCCTCAGTCCGCTAGAACTGCGGCCAGCTCAGCGGCGACGGCACGGGCGTCCTTTCCGTCGGTGCGCAGGACATGGTCCGACGGCGTCCGCTGCGCCTCGTCGTAACGGCGCCGATAGAAGTCGTCGAGTTCGGGACGACCGGGGTCGGTCTCGAACCGCCGTCGCCAGGTCGCGGGTTCGGCGTGCAGTTGCACGCTGACCGTCGGCAGCCCGGGCGGCGCGAGCGAGCGGACCAGGTTCTGCATCCGGGCGTCCTGGAACACCCAGGTGACCAGGAGGAGGTCGACCCCGGCGGTACCGGCGTTGGCGATGACGGCTCGCAGGTTCGCCTGCACCATCGCGGTGGTCCGATCGCTCACCTCCCATGGTTGGTGCGCCCACAGGGTGTCGACGTCCACCCATTGGGTGAGGAGGGTGCCGCCCACGGCGAGCTTCAGGAACTCGCGGGCGGCTGCGGTCTTCCCGATGCCTGGCGCACCACCGAGGAGGGCCAGGCGCATCGGGGCAGCCCGCTGACGGGCGGGATCTGGCGTCGCGGTCGGATCTGGCATGCGTGCACGGTGGCAGTCATCCGGGCATGGATCAACCGTATTGATCCGTTCTGGCTCCCAGCCTTGCACCGAAGGTCTTGGGTGGATCCGGGCGCGTGGTTTTCCACAGTCCTGGGCGTCCCGGAACGGTTGTCGTACGTTTGTTCTAGGGTGGGCGAATGGCATCGGAACCGGTGGGTGGAGCGGCCCGCAGCGAGGGCGGGGACGCCTCGCGGGTCGAGTTCTGGCCTGCCGGGCCGAGGCCGGCGCGGGTCGCGCTTGCCGTGGCGGACGCCGCGTCGCAGGACGCCGCGTCGCAGGACACCGCGACGCAGGACACCGCGTTGGAGGCCACCCTCTCGGCGTTGGTGGCCGGGTGGGATGCGTTGCCGGAGGCGGCCCGGTTGTCGCGGATGCTCCCGACGCCGGCGTTGATGACTCGCATTCAGGCGTTGGATCTGGATGCGGCGGATGATGCGACGCTGGTGGAGGTCGCGGCGGCGGCCCGGCGGGTGCAGGCGGCCGCGCAGGAGACGTTGACGAAGGCGGCGGCGATCCTGGCGGAGCGGTCGGCGATGAATCAGCCGGCGCTGGCGTTGGTCACTGATGGGCAGCCCAGTACGGCGGGTGAGGAGCTCTCGATCCGGTTGTCGGCACCGAGGAATGAGTGCTTGTCGTTGGTGCGGCAGGGGCTGATGCTGACCACGATCCTGGCCAAGACTGGGATCGCCCTGCGGCTGGGCCGCATTGATGCGGCGAAGGCAAGGGCGATGGTCGACGCGTTGTGTGAGGTGCCGTGGCAGACCGCGATGGCGGTCGAGGACCTGGTGTTGCCCAAGGCCGCGGGTCGAACGCCGCAGCAGTTGCGTCGCGACATGTCGAAGGCGCTGATCAGTGTCGACCCCGACGATGCCCATGAACGCGCCCAGCGTAAGGCGCGTGGGCGTAGGGTCACCCGGCCCCGGGCGTTGCCTGATGGGGCGGCGTCGATGTGGATCGAGGGACCGGCCCGCAGGCGTTGGCCCTGGATGTGGCGTTGGATGCCGCGGCTCGGGCGGCGAAGGCCGATGGTGATGACCGTACGTTGGACCAGTTGCGTTTCGACTCCCTGGCCGGGGTTGCCTCGCGCGCGTTGGCCACCGGGGAGTTCCCTGATGGCACCAAGCTGGCGGACACGGTGGGTGGGCGTCGGCCGGTGATCCACGTCACGATGGCGCTCGAGCACCTGTTGCCACCGGGTGCCCTCGCTGGCGGTGACGTCGTCATCGTGATGGGCCAGGGCACCGCTGCGGGCCAGGACTCTGCCCCGAGCGCCCCGCCGGTGGTGCAGGCTCCACCCGGCACGGGTGGCCCGGACGTGGCTGCTGCCGGTACGGGTGGTCCATCTGAGCCTGACGCGTCCTTTGCGGCGCCCACGGCGGCGCCGACCGGGGCCGATTCGTCGGTGCGGGGTCGGTGTCGGGATCCGTTGTGCCCGAACTCCGCCGCGCCGCGGCAACCCGGCGCTGGGACCGGTGTGGTGTCGTCGGATCCGCATGCCGATCATCCGGATCCGCCGACCCGGTCGATCGATCCGGGGTCGGTGCCGATCCTGGCCGGGTACGGGCCGATCACCCCGGCCACGGCGCGGGCGATCGCGGCGGGTGGGATCTGGCGGCGCCTGGTCACCGACCCCCTCTCGGAGACGGTGCTGGATCTCGGGCACACCCGGTACCGGCCGACCCAGGAGTTGGCCGATCACGTCGTGGCCCGGGACCGCACCTGCGTGCGGCCCGGCTGCTCGTGCCCCGCGGGCGGGTGCCAGTTGGACCACAACGTGCCCTGGGTCGATGCCCCGGATGGGTCCGAGGAGCCCGGCGACCCCGCCGGTGGGCGGACTGCGGCGGACAACCTGTCCCCGCTGTGCGGCCGGGACCACAACGTCAAGACCCACGGCGACTTCGAGGTCGAGCAGACCGAGCCCGGCGTGTTCGAGTGGACCACCCCGGCCGGGCTGCGCTACCGCCGCGAACGCGACGAGACCACGACCTTCCTCGGCCACATCATCAACGGCACCCTCCACCCACCCCTGCCCCCAGACGCACCACCACCCTTCTAGCCAGGCCGGCGAGGGCCTGTTCTCGGCCGCAAGCAGTCGGCAGACTAGGGCGCATGCGATACACGACGGCGATCCATCAGACCGGAAACAACACTGGCGTCCCAGTTCCGGAGGAGGTCATGGCGGCCCTGGGGCCGGCGAAACGACACCTCGTCGTCGTGACCATCAACGGACATACCTACCGCAGTTCGGCCGTCTCCTACGAGGGCCGGTTCATGATCTCCCTGAGTGCCGCGAACCGGGCGGCTGCGGGTGTCGCCGGCGGCGACACGGTCGAGGTGGACGTCGAGCTCGACACCGAACCCCGCGTGGCCGAGGTCCCGCCGGAGCTTGCGGCGGCGCTCGCGGAAGACCCGGCGGCCAAGTCCTTCTACGAGTCGCTCTCGGCCAGCAAGCAGAAGCGTTTCACGCTGCCCGTGGCCGAGGCGAAGACGGACGAGACCCGGACGAGGCGGGTCGAGAAGGCCATCACCGCGTTGCGCGAGGGTCGGGTGCTCTGACGACCGGGCTCGCGTGTCGGCCGCGTCAATCGCCGATCACCTGAGCCCTGCGAGGGCAATCGGACCTACGATCACCAGATGACCTCAAACATCGTCACCGTCAACGGCACCGTCGGGATCCGGGAGCGCCTCGCGTTGCCGGAGGGCTCGGTCTTCACGGTCAAGCTGGTCGCCCACGACGGTGAGGTGCTCGCCGGGGCTGCCTTCGACGCAGGGGTGGGGGACGCGGACTTCACGCTCACCGTGGACGCAGCCGACGCCCCGAACCGGAAGAAGCTCGGCCTCTGGGCGAAGCTGACCTCATCGGTGGGTACCTGGGGCACCCCGGAGCTCGTCCACGTGTACGAGCCGCTCACGGACCTGCTCCTGGTCCGCGTGGAGAACTGACGAGCCCGCCTGGGTGAGCTGACCGCTAGGGCGTCAGGCCGTCAGAGGCGAGCTGGCGAGAGTGCCACTCCGCGGCTCATCCACCGGATGCGCCGCACGATCGCACCCGTCAGGGACCCGAATCAGCCGGGGATCCGGTTCCGCAGTCGGTGCTCCAGGTTCGCCCGGACCGCTGGCCACTCAGAGCGCAGGATCGAGAAGAGGACCGCGTCCAGCAGGGCGCCGTTTCGGAAGCGTCGATTCGCGCGCAGCACGCCGTCCTGCTTCGCACCGAGACGTTCGATGGCGGCACGGGACTGGTGGTTCACCCACTGCGTCCGCAGGCCGACACACTCGCACCCCAGGGTCTCGAACGCATGCGTGAGCAGCAGCAACTTCGACTCCGCGTTCGTGCCGCTCCCGTGGGCAGAGGCCCGGTTCCAGGTGTACCCGATCTCCAGGCGTGGCACCGCGGGGTCCCAGTCGTAGTACGTGGTCATCCCAAGCACGGTCCCGTCCGGCCGGAGTGCGGTGAACGCCAGCATCTCGCCGCGAGCCTGACGCTCCAGTCGGCTCTCGATCTCACCGGCCATGTCCTCCGGCCGCGGGATCGAGGTGTACCAGCGGTCCCACATCCGACCGTCCTGCACCGCGTCGACGAGGCCGTCGTGGTGTGCTGGGGAGAGCGGCTCCAGCCGAACCAGGTGGCCGGTCAGGGTGAGGTGTTCGAGCGGAATCGACATGCGCCAAGGGGATCACGCCGGGCCGGGGCGGCTCCACTCGCCACGCCCGGCGAGCCTGCGCCCGCCCCGGGAGTCCAGCGGCCACCCGGGACAGCGACCGCCTCAGGACTCAGGCTCGGGCGGCGGCCACGTCCGCCAGGCGCATCTGCCCGAGCCAGCCCGGGATCGCCCGCCTGACGTCCGCGGGCCCCTCGACGGTGACGTCCCCGGAGCGCAGGGCGCCTTCCCAGCGGGCCTCCCCGCGCCACAACCGGACCAGCGTGCGCAGGGTGGTCCGGACGGTGGCGATCGACCCGAACCCCGGGTCGTAGTCGCAGACGTCCACGTCGTCACCGGTGACCACCAGCCACCATCCGCCGACCCGGAGGGGCAGGTCGGAGAGCCGGAACTCCAGCACCGTGCGTGTCCGCGGCCACGCCGCCACCGGGATGGTCCGGCGCATGTCCCAGAACAGCAGGTGCGGGTCCAGGTCGTCCTCGCCGAGGTCACCCACCCACCGCAGGCCCCAGACCCCGAGTGCCTCGACCACCTCCTGCAGATCCAGCCCGGACTCGGTCAGGGCGTAGCTGACCTTGCCGCCCACCTCCACCCGGCGCACCAGGCCGGCCCGGTCAAGGCTGCGCAGGCGCTTGGAGAGCAGCGCCGGCGACATCTTCGGCAGCCCGCGGCGCAGTTCGTTGAAGTGGCTGCTGCCGGAGATCAGCTCCCGGATGATCAGCAGCGTCCAGCGCTCGTCGAGCACCTCCATCGCCTTCGCGACAGGGCAGAACTGACCGTACGTCGCCATAGTGACCTCCTCGTCCTGCGCCAATTAGACGCCTGCCGCGACCCGCTGACCAGTACAGATCGTGAACCACCTCCGGTTCAGAGATGGCACTGGAGGCGCAGGTCCGGCGGCCGCACGCTGGGAGCTCCCCCAAACGAAGGAGTTCCGACCATGGCACAACAGATCACCACCGACCCCGTCGACCGCGAACTCAAGGCGAAGCACCGCACCATGTGGGGCCTCGGCGCCTACGACCGGGTGGCCGCCGAGATCATCCCGTCACTGGGGCCCGTGCTCGTCGAGGCCGCAGGCATCACCCCGGGGCAGCGGGTCCTGGACGTCGCGGCCGGCACCGGCAACGCCGCCGTCCCCGCGGCCCGCGTCGGCGCGCACGTGGTCGCGAGCGACCTCACCCCCGCCCTCCTCGAGATCGGCGAGCGGACCGTCGCCGGCACCGGCCTGCGCCTGGACTGGCTGGAGGCGGACGCCGAGGCACTCCCGTTCGACGACGCCGCCTTCGACGCCGTCCTGTCCTGCGTCGGCGTGATGTTCGCGCCCCATCACCAGGACGCCGCCGACGAACTCCTCCGAGTCACCCGCCCGGGCGGAACCATCGGGCTGCTCTCCTGGACGCCCGAAGGATTCATCGGCCAGATGTTCGCCACCATGAAGCCGTTCGCCCCGCCGCCTCCGCCCGGCGCCCAGCCTCCGCCGCTGTGGGGCCGGGAGGACCACGTCCGCGCCCTGCTCGGAGACGGCGCCGAGCTCCGGGCGGCGCAGCGGCGCACCCTCGTGGTCGACGCCTTCGCGGACGGCGAGGCGTTCCGCGACTACTTCAAGGAGACGTACGGGCCCACGATCGCGGTCTACCGCGCCATCGCCGGCGACCCGGGGAAGGTCGCCGCCCTGGACGCCGCGCTGGCCGGGCTCGGCGAGCAGTACGGGCGCGAGGCCGGCGGGTCGTTCGTGATGGAGTGGGAGTACCTGCTGCTCACGGCGACCCGAACCTAGCGAGCAGGTGCCAGACCCGTTTGAGGTCCTGCTCGTCGTAGTTCCCACCGCGGGCGGCGGTACCGATCATGGTCGCGTCCAGAACGCCGTCGACGGCGAGGCGCAGCCCGAGCTCGACGAACCGCCGCCCGCGGTAGGCCGCGTGCGCCCTCAACTCGTCGGCGGTGATCCGGAAGCCGGGATGCCACTCGACCGCGCAGCCGAGCCGGGCCGCGTCGGACTCCACGGCGGTAGCGCGGAAGCAGGGGTCCAGCACCAGTGCCTCGACGTCGTCCGGGATCCGGACCGGCCCGTGCACGTGCGCCTCGATGCAGTCGTCGAGCAGGTCGACCGAGTCCGCATCGGCGATGGCGATCAGCGGCATCCTCATCGCCACCCCGAAGTCGACCGGCTCCAGCACGCTGTCCGGATAGCAGAACGTGGTGCGGGCGTTGACGTCGGCAGTCAGCCGGAAGTGGGCGGAGCCGAAGCGCTGCGCGCCTCCCACGGCCCGACGGCGGTGGTTCAGTGCGCCGTACACCGGCCGCTGGTCCGGCGGTGCGTCGTCGTACGCGCTGCCGAACAGGCGGCTCTCCCAGGCCCAGCGGTCGCCGCCCGGGTGGGCGGTCAGCCCACCGTTGCTGGTCCGCGTCTCGAACTGTGAGCGGTACCGGCCGTCGTCCGCCATCGCCGCCAGGATCGCACGGCCGCCCGCGAACCGGTCCGGGTGGAACTGCAGGGTCACCCGCTCATCCGAGGAGAGCGGCGGCCCGGCGTCACGCTCGACCTGCACCGCCACGTGCGCGAGCGCACGTTGCTGTGCCGGCGTGAGTGTGAGGGTCATCGCGAGGAGACTATGCCGCCGGCCGGCGCCCGCCCGTGCGCGGCGTCGGGTGGCGGGCGCACGTTGTTCCAATCGCTAGGCAAATCCGTGCTGAGAGGTACAGAGTTGGGAGCACAGTGTCGGTCCCCACGCCTTCGGCCAATCGCCGGGGCGCAGATGCGAAGGAGCAGTCATGAAGAAGTTGATCAACGACCCGCAGAACGTGGTCGCCGAGAGCGTCGAGGGCTTCGTGGCCGCCCATGCGGACCTCGTCATCGCCAGCGACAATCCCGAGTTGCTGTTCGTGTCCCGGGCCGGTGGGGCGGTCCAGGGCAAGGTGGGTCTGGTCAGCGGCGGCGGCAGCGGGCACGAGCCGCTGCACGCGGGCTTCGTGGGTGTCGGCATGCTCGACGCGGCGGTGCCCGGCCCGGTGTTCACCTCGCCCACGCCGGACCCGATCCTGGCTGCCACGAAGGCGGCCGACGGGGGCGCCGGCGTGCTGCACATTGTGAAGAACTACACCGGCGACGTGCTCAACTTCGAGACCGCCGCCGAGCTGGCCGACGCCGAGGGGATCAACGTCAGGGCCGTGGTCACCGATGACGACGTGGCCGTGCAGGACTCCCTGTACACGGCTGGCCGCCGGGGCGTGGCGGGCACCGTGCTCGTCGAGAAGATCGCCGGCGCCGCCGCCGAGCGCGGCGACGACCTGGACACCGTGGCCGAGATCGCCACCCGCGTGAACGCCGGAGCGCGCTCGATGGGCGTCGCGCTGACCGCCTGCACCGTGCCGCACGCGGGCAAGCCCTCCTTCGACCTCGGCGAGGACGAGATCGAGATCGGCATCGGCATCCACGGCGAGCCGGGCCGCCGGCGCATCCCGCTCGCCGGCGCTGACGAGATCACCGACCTGCTCCTGGACCCGATCGTCGAGGACCTCGCCGTCACGAGCGGCGACCAGGTGCTCCTGTTCGTCAACGGCATGGGCGGGACGCCGTCGTCGGAGCTCTACATCGTCTACCGTCACGCCCGCGCCCAGCTCGAGGCCAAGGGCGTCACCGTGGCCCGCTCCCTGGTCGGCAACTACATCACCTCCCTTGAGATGCAGGGCGCGTCCATCACCGTGCTGCGCCTCGACGACGAGCTCACCGCCCTCTACGACGCGCCGGTGCACACGCCGGCGCTGCGGTGGGGCGTCTGATGGCGGACGTGCTGGACGTCGCCTGGGCGACGGAGTGGGTCCGCCGCAGTGCCGCCGTCGTCGGTGAGCACCGGATGGAGCTGATCGATCTGGACCGTGCCATCGGCGATGGTGACCACGGCGAGAACCTCGACCGCGGCTTCAAGGCGGTGCTGGTCAAGCTGGACAATCCGGACACCCCGAAGCCGGAGTCGGTCGGCGACGTGCTCAAGCTGGTCGCGACCACACTGATGTCCACGGTCGGTGGTGCGGCCGGCCCGCTGTACGGGACGGCGTATCTGCGTGCCGCCAAGGTCGCCGACGGCCCCACGGTCGACGCCGCCGGCATCGCGGCACTGCTCGACGCCGCCGTTGGCGGCATCGTCGCGCGCGGCAAGGCCGAGGTGGGCGACAAGACGATGGTCGACGCGTGGACCCCTGCGGCCGCGGCCGCCCTGGAGGTCGCCGACGGCGGTGGGACGGCCACGCAGGCGCTGCGCGCGGCGGCGACGGCGGCCCGCACCGGTGCCGAGTCGACCGATCCGCTCGTGGCGCGCAAGGGCCGGGCCAGTTACCTGGGGGAGCGGGCCGTCGGGCACCGGGACCCGGGTGCGGAGTCCTCCGCCCTGCTCCTCGCGGTGGCCGCCGACGTGGCCGAGGCAGCCGGGGCCGGCGCGGCCGGGGCGGCGGGGTGAGCGCCGCCACGGCGCTCGTGCTCGTCTCCCACTCCGCGCAGCTGGCTGCGGGTGCCGTCGAGGTGGCCCAGCAGATGGCTCCGGACGTGGCCATCCGGGCGGCCGGGGGCACCGAGGACGGCCGGATCGGGACGAGTTACGACCTGGTCGAGCAGGCCGTCACGGCCCTGCTCGACGGCGGGGCGACAGCGGTCGCGATCCTCACCGACCTGGGGTCGGCAGCGCTCACGGCGGAGTCGGTCGTGGACGTGCTCGACGACGACCGCGTGGTCATGGTCGACGCCCCGTTCGTCGAGGGGGCGGTCGCGGCGGCGGTCGCGGCCCAGTCCGGCGGCGACGCCGCCGCGGTCGGCGCCGCCGCCCGCACCGCGATCGACTCGTTCGGCGACTCGGCCACGGTCGGGGCGGGCAGCGCGGGCGACGTCGCCGCGGCGGCCACGGACGCCGTCGAGCGCTCCGTGGTGCTGCGCAACCGGCTCGGGCTGCATGCCCGGCCCGCGGCCACCCTGGCCCGCAAGGCGGCGGACTTCGACGCCGAAGTGACCCTGAACGGGGTGGACGCGGCCAGCGTGCTGGCCCTGATGGGTCTCGGCCTGACCGGCGGTGCCGAGCTGCACCTGCGGGCCACCGGTCCGCAGGCCGCGCAGGCCCTGGAGGCGATCGTGGCGGACGTGGAGGCCGGCTTCGGCGAGGAGTGAGCCGGGCAGGTCGGGCGGAGGTGACGGGCGGCTGTGGCGAACGCCACAGCCGCCCGCTCCCTTGTACTGACGCCGGAACCGCCGGTCGTCCACCCCTGGTCTGACTCGGCTGGGACACATTTCCCCATGTCGGACGACCCGCCGGCCGTCGGCATCGCGCACTATTGATCTGATCGGTGCGCCCTGCCCGCCGGCGCCGCACGAGAACCGAACGTCGAGGAATCCATGGCACACGCCCCTACGTTGACCGATGACAAGCCGAAGATCGTCCTGAACCAACGGATGGTCTGGCTCATCTTCGGTGCGTTGATGGCCGGGATGTTCATGTCCTCGCTGGACCAGTCGATCATCGGCACCGCGATGCCGACGATCGTCGGCGAGCTGAGCGGCGTCGAGCACCAGGGCTGGCTCGTCACGATCTACATCCTGTCGCTCGCGGTGGTGATGCCGCTGTACGGGAAGTTCGGTGACATCTGGGGCCGGCGCTGGCCCTTCCTCGTCGCCATCGCGCTGTTCACGATCGCCTCGGCGGGCGCCGGGTTCGCCCAGGACTTCAACCAGCTGGTGATCTGGCGGGGCGTCCAGGGCCTCGGCGGTGGTGGCCTGATGATCCTCTCGCAGGCGATCATCGCGGACATCGTCCCGGCCAGGGACCGCGGCAAGTACATGGGTCCGATGGGTGCGCTGTTCGGCATCTCGGCCGTGATCGGCCCGCTCCTCGGCGGCCTCTTCACCGAGAACGCGGACTGGCGCTGGTGCTTCTGGATCAACATCCCGATCGGGATCGTCGCGTTCGCGATCGGCTGGTTCACGCTGAAGCTGCCGAGCCACCGGTCCGGTCGCCGGATCGACGTCGGCGGCATCGTGTTCATGGTGCTGGCCACGTCCGGGCTGGTGCTGGCCACCAGCTGGGAGAGCTGGAGCGGCTCGCGGGGCTACGACTGGAGCGACCCGCTCCTGCTCGGCCTCGTGATCGGCACCGTCGTCTCGGCGGTGCTGTTCGTGATCGTCGAGAACCGGGTCGCCGACCCGCTGCTGCCGATGCACCTGTTCAAGAACCGTACGTTCTCGATCTCCACGGCGGTCGGGCTCATCATCGGGGCCGGCATGTTCGCCGCCCTCGGCTTCCTGCCCACGTTCCTGCAGATGTCCACCGGCGCCGGGGTCACCGAGTCCGGGTTCCTGCTGCTGCCGATGATGGTCGGCGTCATGGTCACCGCGATCGGATCCGGTCTCGCGATCACGAAGATCGGCCGGTACCGGATGTTCCCGATCACCGGCATGGCGATCGCGACCCTCGGCCTGATCTGGTTGACCCGGATCACCGGGGACATGTCGATGGTCCTGTTCGGGGCGATGATCTTCACGCTCGGCGCCGGGCTCGGCCTGGTGATGCAGACGATCGTGCTCGCGGTGCAGAACTCCGTGGACCCGCATGAGATCGGGACGGCCACCAGCGCCAACAACTTCTTCCGGGAGATCGGCGCCGCCGTCGGCGCTGCGCTGTTCAGCACGATCTTCACGACCCGCCTCGTGGACAACCTCACCGAAGGACTCGCCACGATCCCACCCGACGAGCTGCCCGCGGACGGGCTCGGTATCGAGACGCTCACGCCCGGGGTCGTGAACCAGCTGCCCGACGCCCTGAAGGAACTCGTCGTGAACAGCTACGCCGAGTCGCTGGCACCGTCGTTCTGGGCGTTCGTGCCCCTGCTCGCGTTCGGGTTCGTGCTCACCCTGTTCTTGCGCGAGGTGAAGCTGTCCGACACCGCCGGCATGGTCGCCCGCGGCGAGGCAGTGGTCGAGGGTCCGCCGCACAACCACGGGCACTGGCACGGTCACCACGTCGCCGAGTCCGACGAGGATTCGGGGGCGGACGAACCGGCCCATGAGCACGGGCCCGCGAAGCACAGAGCCGGCGACCGCAGGTCCGGCGAGCATGGGCCCGGCGGTTCGGTCGACGAGACCGAGGACGCGGGCTCTCGCAGCCGGTGAGCCGGACTAGCCTGGGGTGGTGACCATGCCCCCCGCCCCCGTGCCGAGCCCCGACGACCGGGCCGCGTCCGCCGTCGACGGTGTCCACGTGGCGCCCGCGGCCACCGGATCCGGCACCGCGACACCACCCGCTCGGCGACCGCAGCGTTCGGCGCGGCTGATCTTCTGCCTGACCGTGCTCACCCTCGAGGTGTTCGTGGTCTTCTTCGCCACCCTGGTCGCGTTCGGGCTGCAGCTCTCCGAGCCCGGGGTGGCCTGGGCGGTCGGTGGCGCAGGCATGCTGGTCTGCATCGTGGCGGCCTACCTGCAGAAGTACCCGATCGGGCTGATCGCCGGGTACGTCGTCCAGGCGCTGCTCCTGCTGAGCGGCATCCTGGTCCCGATGATGCTCGTGATCGGCATCGTGTTCGCCGCCATCTGGGTCACGGGCGTATGGCTCGGCGGGAAGATCGACGCCGAACGCCTCGAGCGGCTGCGCGCCGAGCAGGCCGCCGCTGCATCCTGACGCCACTACTGTGAGTGCCATGACGACCAGCACCGAGCGCACCCTCATCCTGATCAAGCCCGACGGCGTCCGGCGCGGTCTCGTCGGCGAGATCCTCCGGCGGGTGGAGGCGAAGGGGTACACGCTCACCTCCGTCGAACTCCGGACCGCCGACGACGACCTCCTTGCCGCCCACTACGCCGAGCACGAGGGCAAGCCGTTCTACGCCCCGCTCGTGGAGTTCATGGGCTCCGGCCCGGTGCTCGCCGCGATCGCCGAGGGCAACCGCGTGATCGAGGGTTTCCGCGCGCTCGCCGGGGCGACCGACCCCACCGCGGCGCTGCCGGGCACCATCCGCGGCGACCTCGGTCGCGACTGGGGCCTGAAGGTGCAGCAGAACCTGGTGCACGGCTCCGACTCCGTGGAGTCCGCCGAGCGCGAGATCGGCCTCTGGTTCCCGGGTCGCTGACCGCTCACGGCCTCGGGACAGGCGCCTCAAAACGCACACGAACCGGGCCGGCGTGAGGCCACGATCGGACATTGCCCCGCCCGATGCCGCGTCCGTAGCCTGCTTCCAGGGACGGGTGACGACGCCCTCCTGTGACACGACACCTTCACGGACCGCAGGGGGAGCCTTGACCAACCCGCCCAACCCGACCATCCTGATCGACCTGTTGCCGGACCTGCGGCGTGACCTGTTCGGTCCGGCGCGGATGGCCAGGCTGGCCGAGTTCGGCGAGGTGTTCGCACCCGATCGCAGGCTGGTGGCCGAGCGGCGCCTGGAGTACGACATCGTCGTCACCGGGTGGGGGTCGGCACGGTTCCCGGACCGGTTGCAGCCGGAGAACCGTCTTCGGATGATCGCGCACAGTGCGGGCACGATCCGCAAGGTCGTTCCCAGGACGCTGCTGACGGACGGCGTCCGGGTCAGCCAGGCGGCCTCGGGGATGGCCGTCTCGGTGGCCGAGCTCGCCCTGTACATGACGCTGTCCCTGATGCGGAACCTCGCCCAGGTCGATCGACGGATGCAGCGGGGCGACTGGGCCGGCGCGTCGGGATTCGGCCTTGGCCGCACGATCGCGGGCACCCGGATCGGCGTGATCGGAGCAAGCAGGGTCGGCCGCGCCTACATCGAGCACCTGACCGGGCTGGGCGCCGAGGTGGTCGTCACCGACCCCTACCTGACCCGGCGGGACGCGGAGGAGATGGGCGTTCAGCTCTGTGACCTCGACGAGTTGCTCCGGTCCTGTGCGGTCGTTGCTCTGCACGCTCCGGTCACCGACGAGACCCGCGGGATGCTGACGGCGCAGCGGCTCTCGCTGATCCCGAACGGCGGCATCCTCGTCAACACGGCCCGGTCGGCGGTCCTGGACAGCGGGGCGCTGCTCTCGGAGTTGCGCAGCGGTCGACTGAGTGCGGCTCTCGACGTCTACGACGTCGAGCCGTTGCCGGCCGACGACCCCTTGTGGACGCTGCCGAACGTCCTGCTGACACCACACATCGGCGCCTTGACCACCCATTCGCGGGCGATGCAGGGCGATGTGGTGGTCGACGAGATCGACCGGTTCGTGGCGGGTGCGCCGTTGGTCTTCGAGGTCACGGACCTGACGTACGACCGTCTCGCATGAACCGGAGCCTGGCGTACTCGACCCTGGGTGAGCCAGGGATGGACGTCTCGACGGTGATCTCGCGTGCGGGACTCGCCGGCGCGGTCGGCCTGGAACTTCGGGTGGCGCCGGGCGAGGTCCTCACGCTCGCCTCCGGCGTGGTGACGGCGCGGGGGCTGGGCGAGCGGCTCCGGGCCGCAGGACTGACGGTGCTCGCGCTGAACTCCTACGTCGCCCTGGCCTCCGGGCAGGACCCGACCGCGGTCGACGGCGAGCTCCGTCATCTTCTCGATCTCGCCGACGCCGTCGGTGCAGCAGGCGTTCGCGTCTTCGTGAAGCGTCCGGAGCACGCGTCGGCTGCCGAAGGTGACCGTCTCGCCGTCGAGCGGCTCGGCCGTGTGCTGGGCACCGCCGCCACCGGTCCGCTGGTGCTCATCGAGACGCACGACTCCCACTCGACCGGAGCCTCGGTGCGGGCCCTGCTCGATCGGCTGCCGCAGTCGATCGCCGACCGGGTGGGCGTCATCTGGGACACCGCGCACACCTGGTCGGCACGGGAGGATCCGGCTCGAAGTGCGGCATTGTTGCGCCCCTGGCTCACTCACGTGCAGGTCAAGGACGTGGCCGACCGGGCCGATCCGAGACCGGTGGACCTGGGGACCGGTCGGTTCCCGGTCCAGGAACTCGCCGACGCGCTCGACGGGATCGGTTACGACGGGCCGGTCAGCCTCGAGTGGGAGCGCACCTGGCACCCGGCACTCCCGCCGCTCACGCAGGCCCTCGGACACCTGCGTGGCTGGGCCGCGCCACTGCTCCCGGAGGGTGGACCGACATGAGCGACTCTGCGTCCGCGGCACCCGAGGTCGCCGGAAGGGCGTCGGCGGTGCAGCGGCGCCGGACCGAGCTCCTCGCGCTCGTTCGGCGGGAGGGTCGCCTCGACGTGGGTCCCACCGCGGCCCGGCTCGGCGTCACCCAGGAGACCCTGCGACGCGATCTGCTGGCGATGGAGCGGTCCGGACTGGTCCGCCGGACCTACGGGGCCGCGTTCCCCGTCGAGAGTGGCCGGCTCGAGGCGAAGTACGAGGTGCGCAAGTCCCGCAACGTCGAGGAGAAACGGCGCATCGCCGATGCGGCGGCCGCCTTGGTCGGACCTGCGCAGACGGTCTACATCGACGACGGGTACCTGCCGAGTCTCGTCGCGCAGCGGCTGACGTCGGAGCGGCCGGTCACGGTCGTGACGAGTTCCCTGCCGACCGCGATGGCGGTCGCGGAGCGACCGGGAGTCGAGGTGCTCCTCGTCGGCGGCCGGGTGCGCGGATCCGCGTTCAGCACGGTCGAGCACGGTCGCGACTCCCTCCTCGAACGGCTCCGCATCGACGTCGCCTTCATGAGCGCCGGCGGGATCTCGCCCGAACGTGGCTTGACCACCACCGATCCGGCCGTGGCCGCCGTGAAGACGGCCGCGATGGCTGCCTCGGCACGCCGGATCTTCATCGGCACCCACGCGAAGTTCGGCATGACCGCCTTCGTCCGATTCGCCGACGTCCACGAGTTCGAGGCCCTGGTCACGGGCACCGAGGTCCCCGCGCACCGCACCGCCCGGTACGCACGCCTGGGCCCGCGGGTGATCCGAGCATGACCGGCGCATCTCGTCCCCTCCGCAACGACGCGTCACCGGGAGCGCGCGATCAGCCGGTCGCGACCCAGCCGGACCATCGGATGACCTTCGCGATCACGGCCGGCCCGGCGGGCGGGTGGGCGGCGTACTGCGGGTGGCGGGCCACCAGCGCCTCGAGGGCGGCGTCGTACTCCGGCCCGGACGTGACCACGCGCGCACGCGCATCCGCGCGCACCCACCAGAGCCGGCTCCAGTCCGCTTCGTAGTGATCGGCGAGGAGACCAACCGTCGGGTTGGCCGCGATGTTCGCGAGCCGGCGCAGCGCCCGGGAGCGCTTGGGCTTGTGGTCCACGGCATGCACGACGGCGTCGCCCATCAGAGCGTGCACCACCGGCACGAGGTGGGGCACGCCGACCGCGTCCGCCGTGGCGAGGTACGCGTGCGGTGCCGCCTCGAGTCGACTCCTGCATTCCTCGGGACTCAGCGCCGTCATAGGGACTCACTACCACGCCGACGGTGCCGGCCGCTCGCGCGGGACCGGCGGGGCGAGTACCCGCCCGGAACGACCACGTCAATGGGGGTGACGTAGTGCGCGTGCGGAGGTAGAACTGGGGGGTACCCCAACGAGGAGGACCCCATGAGCGCACCCACTGTGGAGCACGTGATCAACGGCCAGCGGCGTAGCACCGGCGGCGATCCCATCGACGTCACCGATCCCGCCACCGGCCGGGTGATCGCCGTGATCCCCGCGGCCGGTCAGGCCGAGCTGGACGAGGCCGTCGCCGCGGCGCAGGCGGCGTTCGACCAGTGGTCCCAGACGTCGCTCACCAAGCGGGCCGGGGTGCTGTTCGCGTTCCGGGAGCAGGTTGCGAGCCGCCGCGCGGAGATCGAGGAGATCATCTCCCGCGAGCACGGCAAGACCCGCCCGGACGCCGCGGGGGAGATCACCCGCGGGCTGGAGATCATCGAGTTCGCCTGTGGGCTGCCGCAGCTGCTCCAGGGCTCCTACGCCGACCAGCTCTCCACCGGGGTGGACACCTACGCCTACCGGGAGCCGCTCGGGGTGTGTGCCGGGATCACGCCGTTCAACTTTCCGGCCATGGTGCCGCTGTGGATGGCCCCGATCGCGATCGCGGCCGGGAACTCGTTCATCCTGAAGCCGTCCGAACGGGACCCGAGTGCGTCGCTGAAGCTGGCCGAGCTCTGGGCCGCGGCGGGACTGCCCGACGGCGTGTTCTCGGTCCTGCAGGGCGGGCCGGCTCTGGTGGACGCGATCCTCGCGCACCCCGGTATCGAGGCGGTGTCGTTCGTGGGCTCCACCCCGATCGCCAAGCACGTCTACGAGCGCGGCTCCGCGCACGGCAAGCGGGTGCAGGCCCTCGGCGGCGCCAAGAACCACGCCGTCGTGATGCCGGACGCCGACATCGACGAGGCCGCCGACCATCTCGTCGCGGCCGGCTACGGGTCCGCCGGGCAACGGTGCATGGCGATCTCCGCCGTCGTCGCCGTCGGCACCGAGGAGGAGACCGGGCCGCTGATCAAGGCGATCGCCGAGAAGGGCGAGGCCGTGGTGGTCGGGCCCTCGACGAGCGAGGACTCCGAGATGGGCCCGGTCATCACGGCCGCGTCCCGGGACCGGATCCTGGCGATCATCACCGAGACCGAGGCCGAGGGCGCCCAGGTGGTGCTCGACGGCCGGGGCCTGACCGTGCCCGGCCACGCCGAGGGCTACTTCGTGGGGCCGACCCTGATCACCGGGATCGACCGGTCCTCGCGGGCGTACACCGAGGAGGTGTTCGGGCCGGTCCTCGTGGTGCTGCGCGCGGCGGACGTCGACGAGGCCATCCGGATCGTGAACGAGGGCCCCTACGGCAACGGGGCCGCCATCTTCACCTCCTCCGGCGCGGCGGCGCGCAAGTTCCAACGGGAGGTGCAGGCCGGGATGGTCGGCATCAACGTGCCGATCCCGGTGCCGGCCGGGTCCTTCTCGTTCGGTGGGCGCAAGGCGTCCCTGTTCGGTGACACCCACGTCTACGGCCGCGAGGGGCTGAACTTCTACACCCGCGCCAAGGCCGTCACCAGCCGGTGGCCGGACAGCGCGCTGCGGCCGGCGGCCTCACTCGCGTTCCCGTCCGAGCCCAGGCACTGACCTCGCCGTCCCGTCAGTTCGTGGGTCCGGCTCGGTCGGGCCCGTCACGGACCGCGTCGCGCCGGCGCGCCTCGTGGGCGGCGATCGCCAACTGCACCCGGTTGTCCAGCTCCAGCCTCGCCAGCGCGCTCGAGATGTGCGACTTCACGCTGCCGACCGAGAGGTGGAGCCGCTCGGCGATGTCGCCGTTCGACAAGCCCTCGGAGACTGCGAGGGCCACCTCGCGTTCCCGGCCGGTGAGGCTGCTCAACGGGTCGGGAGCGGGTTCCGGGTCCTTCCGGCTGCTCGCCTGCCGAACCAGCTGACCGAGCACCGCCGGTGAGATCGTGGCGTCCCCCGCGGCCGCGGCGTGGATGGCCGTCACGATCTGCTCCGGGGCCGTGTGTTTGAGCAGGAACCCTGTGGCCCCCGAACGGAGCGCGTCCAGGACCACCGAGTCGGTGTGGAAGGTGGTCAGCATGATGACGGCGGGCGGATCGGGATCCTTGGCCCGTAGGTCCCGCAGCGCCCGCACCCCATCCAGTCTCGGCATGCGCACGTCCAGAAGAACCACGTCGGGGCGGTACCGCGCGACGGCCCCGGTGAGTTCGTCGCCGTCCGCGGCCTCGCCCACGACGTCGATCGACGGGCTGCCACCCAGCATCAGCCGCAGTCCGGTGACCACGAGCGGGTCGTCATCGACGAGCAGTACCCGGATCGTCATCGCGCCTCCAGCGGCAGTTGCGCCCACACGCGGAAGGTCCCGTCCTCGATGGTCGCCTCGAAGCAGCCGTCGTCGATGCGGACCCGTTCGTCGAGGCCGGTGAGTCCGTTGCCGGCCGGCGGCAGGTCCAAGCCGGTCAGGCCGGGCGGTACCGCGTTCGTCACCGTCACCTCGACGGCACGGTCGGTCTGTCGGATCCGCACGGTGACCGGCGCGTGCGGCGCATGCTTGCGTGCGTTGGTGAGCGTCTCCTGGACGATGCGATACACCGTCCGCTGGGTGCCGTCCCGGATCGATGCCGGGCGAGCCTGGCTGACGTAGTCGACCTGCTGCCCGGCGGCCGCGGCCTCGGTGATCAGCTGCTCGAGGTCGGCGAGGTGGGGCTGTGGAACCGCCGTGGTCAGCGCGTCGTCACTGCGCAGCAGGCCGAGCAGCTCACGCAGATCCTCCACCGCGGCCGCGGCGTTGCTCCGGATGACGCCGGTCGCGGCCCGGATCTCGGCGAGGTTCGGGGGCGTCGGGGACGTGGCGCGGTACTCGAGGGCGCCGGCGTGCACGGACAGTAGGGACATCCGGTGGGCGAGGACGTCATGCATCTCCCGCGCAATGCGCTCGCGTTCGTCCCGGCGGGCGTTCGCGAGCCGTCCCTCGTACTGCTCCCGGTCCCGGTCCGCGTTCTCGCGCAGCCCGGCGATGACCTCCCGCCGGGAGCGCCTCAGCAGCCCGAGGCACAGGCACAGCAGGTACAGCAGCGGGATCATGATGGTCCACACCGCCCATGGCAGACCGGGGATGGGCACGACCGCGTGATACGGGAGGGCCGTCGCGATGTGCGCTCCCGTCAGGGCGAGTGCGGGCCAACGCCGCCCGAGCGGTCCCATCCGGTAGACCGCGACGAGCACCGGGAAGCCGGCCGTGATCGCGAATGCGCCGGGGATGATCATGATGGCGCCGACGATGAGTGGGTAGCGACGGGTCCACCACAGCAGCACGCAGGCCACCGCTCCGAGAACCCAGTCGACCGGCCACCACCAGCCTTCGATCTGTGGATGCACCCCGGGTATCCCGTTGTAGCCCCAGGACGCGAGTGCGATCACGAACAGCGCGACGTCGGCCACCAGGTCCCCGGCGCTGCGCCCGGCGGCCGGGGAGAGCCGGGCGGCCAGACTGCGCCAGGCAGGCGTCGTCGACGGGGCTGGGGGCATGGTCAGATCCTACGAACACGTCCGGGCAGCGGTGCGATCCGGCACTGATCCTGGCCGATCGGCACCCAGGTCTGGCCGGTCGGCCGAAGACAGGGCCCGGCCGCCGGGGTGTGCTTGGACCATGACTTCGACACCTGATGCGCCGGGCGTGCCGGCGCTGGAACTGCGCGGCCTGCGACGGGAGTTCGGCGAGAAGGTCGCCGTGGACGACGTCGACCTGGCGGTACCGGCCGGATCCTTCTTCGGGATGGTGGGGCCGAACGGGGCCGGTAAGACCACCGCCCTGTCGATGGCGGTCGGATTGTTACGCCCGTCCGCAGGGCATGCCCTGGTCCAGGGCGTGGACGTCTGGGCCGACCCGGTGGAGGCGAAGCGCCGGCTGGGCGTGCTGCCCGACGGTCTCGCGCTTCCGGAGCGGCTCACCGGCGGTGAGCTGCTCACCTACTGGGGGCGGTTCCGGGGGATGCCACGCGACGTCGTTGCCGCCCGGGCGCAGGAACTGCTGCGTATCCTCGAACTCGGCGAGGCCGAGCAGCTCGGCACACTGGTGGGGGAGTACTCCACCGGGATGCGCAAGAAGATCGGTCTGGCCACGGCGCTGCTGCACACCCCGAGGGTGCTCGTGCTGGATGAACCGTACGAGGCCGTGGATCCCGTCAGCGCCCGGGTGCTGACCCGGATCCTGCGGCGGTTCACCGCCACCGGGGGGTCGGTGATCATCTCCAGCCACGTGATGGCGCTGGTCGAGCAACTCTGTGATCGCGTGGCGATCGTGGCGAACGGCGCGATCGCCGCCGAGGGCACCCTTGAGCAGGTGCGCGCCGGCTCGACCCTCGAGGACCGGTTCGTCGAGCTGGTCGGCGCACCCGACGCCGGCGAGGAGGAGTTGGCATGGATCGGGGGCTGATCTCGCTCAAGTTCGCGATGCTGCGCAACTCCTCCGGGGGGATGCGCAAGGCAGGATGGGTCATCGGCGCCCTCCTGGTCGCCGCGACCTGGGCCGTGGCGGCTCTCGCGGCCGACGACGGCGTCCGCCACTCCGCGCTGACCCTGGTCTTCCTGGTGTGGGCCGTCGGGGCGATGGTCGGCCCGGTGATCATGAGTGGCGCGGGGGTGCTGCGGCCCGACTACTTCGCGTTGCTGCCGATCTCCCGCGCGGCGTTGGGCCGCGGCCTGCTGATGAGCGTGTTCGTCGGGGTGGCCGCCGCGTACGTGCTGGCGGCGTTGCTGGCCGGCACCTGGCACGCGGTAGCGCTGTCCCCTCCGACGGCGGTGCTCGCCGTGATCGGGGCGGCGCTCACCTGGATCTTCGTGATCACCCTGTCCCGGCTCACCTACGGTGCACTGGGTGCGGCGATGCGCAGCAAGCTCGGCATCGAGATTGCCGGAGTGCAGTTCGGGATCATGTTCGCGGCGATGTTCGCCGGGTGGATCGTGGTGGCCG
Organism: Occultella kanbiaonis; assembly: GCF_009708215.1. Taxonomy (NCBI): domain Bacteria; kingdom Bacillati; phylum Actinomycetota; class Actinomycetes; order Micrococcales; family Ruaniaceae; genus Occultella; species Occultella kanbiaonis. The sequence continues at coordinate 1,965,273 of NZ_CP046175.1, forward strand.
TGGCGGTGCAGTCGATCCCTGCGCTGCTGAGCGAAGGGCTGCCGGCGGGACCGATCACCCGGGTCCTCGACGCCGCACCGACCTCCTGGGCGCTGCTCGCCGTCGAGGCGGGAGCGTCCGGCCGGGCGGGCGTCGCGACGGCGTGGTTGCTGGCGCTGGCCGCGCTCGACGTCGTCATGGTCCTCGCGACCGTCCGACTGCTCGTCCCGCGTTCGCAACGGGTCAGCCCACGCCGCGGGCGCCCGCGATCGATCGGCCTGGTCGCCGGCGGCGGGCTGCTGCCCGCGACTCCCACGGGCGCCGTGATCGGCAAGGAAGTACGCCAGTGGCGCCGGGACCCGTGGCGAGCCCTCGAATCCAGCACCGGGGTGTGGAGCGGCGCGATCATCGGCCTGTTCGCCCTGCTCGGCGGCTACACCGCCCCCGTGGCGGCGTTCTCGGGCGTCATCGTCGCGCTGATGCTCGGGCTCGCCGGCTGCAACCTGTACGGGCAGGATGGCTCCGCCGTCTGGCAGAACGTCGTGGGCGAGTCCTCGGACTCGGTGCGCGCGGACGTCCGCGGGCGGCAATGGGCGATGGTGGTGATCTTCCTGCCCCGGGCCATCCTGGTCTCCGCGGTGTTCCTCCTCCTCGGCGGTGCCTGGTGGGCAGCGCCGTACGTGATCGCGTTGATCCCGGCGGCGATCGGGGCAGCGGCAGGAGCCGCGGTGCTGGTCTCGGCCGTGGGTGTCTCACCGGGCGTCGATCCGCGCCGTCGGGTCGGACCGAACGACGCGAACGGCAACATCGCCCTGCACGTGTGGGCGTCCATGATCATGATGGCGATCGGGTTGCTGCCCACCGCCGCGATGATCGCCTGGGCCGCGGTCAGCGGGTCGCCGTGGGTCACGGCGGCGACGGCTGTGGTCGGCGTGCTCAACGGCTTCGCCGCCGCATGGTTGTTCGGTCGGATCGCGATCGGCTACCTGCGTGGCCGGATGGTCGACGTGTTCAGCCGGATCCGGTACGGCCGCATCTTCCGGGACTCCGGGACGGGCGTGCTGGACTGGTTGGAGACGCACACGCTTGCCGGCGAGGTGCAGCTGCAGAAGCAGAAGCAGGACGAGCGGGACCGCAAACTGGGCCACTCGAACGTGGGTGGCTGAGCGTTCGTGGGAAACTGCTCGGGTGAGCAAGGGACGTATCGCGTATCAGGGCGAGCCGGGCGCCAACTCGGACATCGTCTGCAAGCAGCACTATCCGGACTGGGAGGCCGTGGCGTGCGCCTCCTTCGAGGACGTGTTCGCGGCCGTCGAGCACGGCGACGCCGATCTCGCGCTGATCCCGATCGACAACTCGCTCGCCGGACGGGTCGCGGACATCCACCACTTCCTGCCCACGTCCGGGCTGCACATCATCGCCGAGCACTTCCTGCGGATCCGGTTCAACCTGATGGGGATCCCAGGGGCGTCCCTTGACACGATCCGGACCGTGCACAGCCACGTGCACGCCCTCGGGCAGTGCCGCAACGTGATCCGCGCGCTGAACCTGACCCCGGTGATCTCCGGTGACACCGCCGGCGCCGCACGGGAGGTGGCCGAGGCCGCCGATCCCACCATGGCCGCCATCTCACCGCCGCTTGCGGCCGAGATCTACGGGCTGGAGATCCTCGCCACGGACGTGGAGGACGAGGATCACAACACCACCCGGTTCGTGGTGCTGTCCCCGGAACTGGTCCGGACGCCGGCGGGGAACGGGCCGGTCGTGACGAGTTTCATCTTCAACGTGCGCAACCTCCCGGCCGCCCTCTACAAGGCGCTCGGCGGGTTCGCAACGAACGGCGTCAACATGACGAAGCTGGAGAGCTACATGGTGGGCGGGGAGTTCGCCGCCACCCAGTTCCTCGCGGAGGTCGACGGCCACCCCGACGAGCTCGGGCTGCGGCGTGCGCTTGAGGAACTGGAGTTCTTCACCACCGAGGTGAAGATCCTCGGCGTCTACCCCGCGGACGAGTACCGCCAGCACCAGCCCAGGAGGTGACGCCATGCGGCGGGTCGGCCCCGAAGGTGACGGCGGCGGCTCGGCCGGCGGCGTGGTGCCGAAGTGGTTCGACGTCCTGCTGCGGGCGCAGGCGCTCGGTATCCTCGGCGGCATCCTGACCGGCCTCCTCCTGATGTTCGTGGGCCTCCCGCTGGCCCGGGACGTGTTCCGGTTGGGGTGCGGCCCTGTCGGACCCTCCGGAGACCATGGGTGCGCGGACGGGGTCGGCTACGCGGCCGGCTGGGTGTTGTGCTGTGCGCTGGTGGCGGTCGTCGTCTTCGCCGTGACCATGCTCCGCGGGGCCAGGGCGCGACGGATGCGTCGCGAGTAGTGGCGCGGTCGGCGCCGTCGGTCCACTATGGGCAGACCCGAGTCGAGGAGGAGTCATGAGCACGCTTCCCGGTCACGAGTCCTGGCGCGACGCCGGTCTCGTGGAGGACGACGAGACCGACCCGAAGAACCTCGTCGAGGAGATCGCGCACCCGGACCCGCGCGGTGTGGGGGAGGACTACCACCCCGGGACCGCGCGTCCCGACCTCGACGACCTCGCCGAGGAGGCGGACGTGGTCGACCAGTCCGTCGTGGTGCCCGACGAGGACGCGGACGCCGAGGGCGACTGACGCACCGGAGGCCACCGCCGACCGCGGCCGGGATCCCTGACGCGGGACCCCCGACCGCCCCTGATCACGATCAGGGGCGGTTCAGGGACACCACCGATACCCGCGCGCACCCTGGCCCGCGAGGCTTGAGGCATGAACCCCAGCCAGGGGCACGTCCTGAGCCGGCTCACGCGCAACGCCATCCGGCGCAACCCGATGACCGCCGTCGTCCTGGTGCTGTTCGTGGCGCTGTCCGCCGCGCTCGCGAGCTCGGCAGGAGCACTGGTGGTCACCGTGACCGGGGCGAGCGCGTCGCTCATGCAGCAGGCACGCACCCCGCACTTCCTGCAGATGCACGCCGGGACCGTCGACTCCGAGCGGATCGCCGCCTTCGCCGCGGCGAACGACCTGGTGGACACCTACGCCGTCGTGGAGATGCTGAACGTGGACTCCTCCGCGATCCGGATCACCGGAGCCGGCACCGATACCACGCTCGCCGCTGGGCTGCAGGACAACTCGTTCGTGACCCAGAACGCGCAGTTCGACCTGCTGCTGGACACCGACGGCGCCGTCATCGACCCCGCACCCGGCACCGTCTGGCTGCCGTTGTTCTACCGGGAGCTGCTCGACCTCGAGCGGGGGCAGCTGCTCACGGTCACCGGCCCGAACGGCTCCGTGGACCTGACCGTGGCCGGGTTCCTGCGGGACTCCCAGATGAACTCCTCGTACGCCTCGTCCAAGCGGCTGCTCGTCGCGCCCGCCGATCTGGGGCGGCTGACCCACGCCGTGGGTCAGGCGGGCGCCATCGAGCATCTCATCCAGTTCCGGCTCACCGACGTCGCCGCCGTCGGTGAGTTCGAGACCTCCTACCGGGCCGCCGGACTCGAGGCCAACGGGCCCACGATCACCTGGACCCTGTTCGTCCTGGTCAACTCACTCTCCGGCGGTATCACGGCCGCCATCGTCATCCTGGTGACGGTGCTCCTCGTCGCGATCGCCCTGCTCTGCGTCCGGTTCACGCTGCTGACCACCCTCGACCGGGACTACCGGGAGATCGGGATCCTCAAGGCCATCGGCGTCCGTGATCGCGACCTCCGGCGGCTCTACACGCGCCGGTACCTGGTGCTCGCGGCGGTCGGCGCCGTCGTCGGGCTGGGTGGTTCGCTCGCCCTGAACCAGGTCCTCCTCGCGGACGTCCGACTGTTCCTCGGACCCGCGGGGCGGACCGTGCCGTCGCTGCTGCTCGGCGTGGCGCTGAGCGCGCTGATCGTCGCCGTCGTGGGGCTCGCGGTGCGACGCGCGCTTGGCCGCCTACGGACGGTCTCGCCGGTCCAGGCGATCCGGACCGGCGCCCCGGTGCTCGGGGCCTCGCGCCGGCGCCCCCCGCGGCTGCTGTCCGCGCTCGGCGAGCGCCCCGGCACCCCGGTGCGCCTCGGCCTGCGCGACGTGGTGCGGCGCCCCGCCCTCTACGCGGTGCCGCTGGTGATCTACGCCCTGGGCGCGTTCATCCTGATCCTGCCGCAGAACCTGCACACCACCGTGACCGCGCCGGACTTCATCACCTACCTGGGTGCCGGCGTCAGCGACCTGCGGGTCGATGCCCAGGGCGGCACAGCCACCGAACGCATCGCCGACCTCGACCGCGACCTCGCGCAGGATCCGCAGGTGGCCGGCCACACAGTCCTGACGACGGCTTCCTACACGGCCCTCGACGCCGACGGGGTGCCCGCCACCGTGAAGATCGAGTCCGGTGATCTGGCCGCGTTCCCGCTCACGTACTCCGACGGTGCCGCACCGACCGTCGACACCCAGATCGCCCTGTCCCGACTGCAGGCCGATGCCCTCGGTGCGGCGGTGGGGGACCGTGTCTCGGTGACGCCGGTGTCGGCCGGCAGCGCCGGGGCCGCCGGGCCGCTCCCGCCGCTCGAGCTGACCGTGACCGGCATCTACCAGGACCTCACCAATGGGGGGCGCACCGCGAAGATGGTCGCCCCGCACACCAGTTCCGACCTGATGTGGAGCACCCTCTACGCCGACTTCGCCCCGGGGGTGGACGTGCCCGCCGCGATCGGCGGCTACACAGAGGCCTATCCCGACCTCGAGGTGAGTTCCGTGCGCGACTACGTCGACGCCACGATGGGCGGCACGATCGACGCCCTGCGCACCGTGGCCGTCGCGGCGCTCGCGATCGGGCTGGCCGTGGCCGCGCTGATCACGGCGCTGTTCATGAGGCTGCTGATCGTGCGCGACGCCTTCGGGATCGGCGTGATGCGGGCGCTCGGCTTCCGCGACGGCCACGTGCAGACCCAGTACGTGGTCCGGTCCGCGGCGGTGCTCGCGGTGGGAGTGCTCGTCGGTGCGGTTGGCGCGAAGGTGCTCGGCGGCGGCCTCGCCGGAGTGTTCCTCTCGGGCATCGGCCTGTCCGAGTTGCGCCTGATCGCGGACCCCTGGCTCGCCTACGCCGCCTCCCCGGTCGTCCTCCTCGCCATCGTCGCGGTCGCCACGCTGGCGAGCACGCGGCAGGGTGCCCGCGCTGGCATCTCCACCACCATCAAGGACCAGTGAGGACCCGCCGATGATCACCACCGTCCCACCGACCGGCACCGGCACGGCGCTGCTGAGCGCCCGCGGCCTCAGGAAGAGCTTCAGCCACGACGGCCAGGACGCCGAGGTGCTCCGCGGCGTCGACCTGACCGTCGCCGAGGGCGAGTTCGTGACCGTGATGGGGCCGTCCGGCTCGGGAAAGTCGACCCTGCTCCACAGCCTCTCCGGGATGGACCCGGTCGACGCCGGGACGGTGCGGCTCGATGACGTCGAAATCACGGCGCTGAGCCCCGACGAGCTCGCCGATCATCGCCGGAGACACATGGGGTTCGTGTTCCAGCAGCCCACCCTGCTGCCGGACCTCGGTCTGCTCGAGAACATCGTGCTGACCAGTTCCCTCGACCGGGTCGGCACCCCCGCGGACCGCGTCGCCCGGGCGAGGGAGCTCATGACCAGGGCTGGGATCTGGGACCTGCGGGCCAGGATGCCGGCCCAGGTCTCCGGTGGTCAGCTGCAGCGGGCCGGGATCTGCCGGGCCCTGATGCGCCGGCCCCGGATCATCTTCGGCGACGAGCCCACCGGGGCGCTCAACCGCGACTCCGCCGAGCAGATCCTTGACCTGCTCACCGAGCTCAACCGCGACGGCACCACCCTGCTGATCGTCACCCATGACGTCGGTGTCGCCGCGCGCGCCGACCGGGTGGTCTTCATGATCGACGGCCGGATCGCCGACGAGCTCACCCTCGACGATCGCGGCCCGGTCGCCGATCCCGCCCGGGTGGACGCGGTCATCGCCCGGATGCGCGCCCTAGGTATCTGAGCCGCACTCCGGCTGCGTCACCCGGACGTCGGTGTCGATGAGGATCGTGACCGACTCCGCCGAGCACGCCAGGGTGCCCACCACCTCGGAGTCGAGCAGGGCCAGCGTGCCGCCGGGCGCCAGGGCGGTGACCGGCCCTCGAACCGTGCTGGCCTCCACCCACATCGAGGAGGAGTCCCCGGCCAGTTGCACCGGACCGTTGATCGTCGTGTCCGCCACGATCACGGAGCCCGCGGCGGGCACCGTGACCGGACCGGCGATCGTGGACCCCTCGATCCGGACGGACGTGCCGTCCGCCGCGGTCACCGGCCCGCGCACGTCGGCATCGACGATGCAGGCCATCGACCCCGTCAGGGCGATCGCGCCGGTGGTCGATCCGGTCACCGTGGACGTGCACGCCGTCGCCTCGGCCCAGTGCAGGACGAGCGTGGGGCCGCCCGCGCCGCGCTCACGGGACCAGACGGACGTGCCGAAGGCCTGCGAGTCCTGAGCGTTCTGCCGCAGCGCGAAGCCGAGGCTCGCCCCACCCTCGCCGAGTGCCGCGACCGCGGCGCCGGTGACGTCGATGCTCACCGGTGCCGTCTCGCTGCCGGCCGTGAACTGTCCGACCGCCGTGCCGACGGCGGGGCGTGAGTTCCAGGTCAGGTCCGCCTCGGTCCAGTCCGTGGCGGCCGTGCTCACGTCGACCAGCATGGTCCGGTCGGCGGCCACCACGGTGGTCAGGACCAGTTCGGCGGCGACCAGTTCCCGACCGTCGAGCGGTTCGAGGTCGAACGCGAGGTACGTCTCTCTGTTGAAGCCGGCGTTGTTGCTGCTCGGGTCCCGTTTGACAGTCATCGAGGCGGCCGTGCCGTAGGAGGTGTCGGCGTAGGTGCCGTCCCGCACGTACCCGTCGCGGGCGGCGGTCAGGGTGCTGGTGCCGGGATCGGTCACGGCCACCGTGGCGCGTCCGCCCACCAGGGTCCCTGTCGGTGAGCGCCAGAGCGCGGTCAGGAGCGTCGATCCGACGGACCGGGCCACCACCGCGCCGTCGCTCGTGAACTCGGCGACCTCGGGGTCGGAGGACCGCAGGGACGCCGCGGTCGGATCCAGTGGGACTGCGGTTCCGTCACTCATCGTGACGGTGAGCGACGGGCTGTCCACCATCTGCGGGTGCAGGTTCAGCGCACCCGAGCCGATCCCGATCGCGACCGGGTCGGGTGCGGCGGGTTCGGTCTGTGGCCACTCGCCCTGTGCCGTGCTGATCCGGAGCTCGGACAGGCTCATCCACGTGTTGGCGTTGTTGCCGTGGGCGAGGATCCGCACGTAGCCGGCCTGGACCGGATCGAAACTGATGTCCTCCAGCTCCAGCGTCGTCCCCGAGCTGGCACCCGACCAAGCAGTCGACCACTGCTCGCCGTCCAGCGAGGTCTGCACGTCATAGGTGTACACCCGGGCGTTTCCCATGCTCCAGGCGACCCGGACGCCGTCCACCGTCGTCGTCTCCGGGAGGTTGGCGCGCAGCCACTGACCGTCTCCCTGCGCCGACCAGAACGTGCCGAGATCGTCGTCGACGGCATTCGACGTCGGGTTCGTTCCGACGATGCTCCCGGTCAGTGGGCCGCTGTACGGCCGGGTCAGGTGCACCTCGTACCGCGTCCGGCACACCTCACCCGCCGGTCCGACGCAGACCACGGCGGTTCCGGGCAGCGCGTCCGGCATCTGCACGTCGACCTGGTCGGTGCCGTTGCTCGGGACCGCCTCGATCACGCCGAGGTCCGTCGTCTCGAGCACGAGGGTGCGAGTGTCGGCGGAGAAGCCGGGGACCGTCACGTCGTCGTGGGTGAGGTCGCTCAGCGTGGAGGCCCCGGTGGCGGGCACCGTCCAGTCCGCCAGGGCGGTCACGGCCGGCACCGGTTCGCCTGTCCCGCCGACCGGGAGCGGCTCGAGCAGGATGGACAGGCGCAGGTCGGTGACCCCCGGCAGGTGCACGGTCAGCTTGGACTGGCCGTTGGCCGCCTGCCCGTCCGGGTTCGGCGACGCGGGCAGCGGTTCGGCGGCCATCACCGAGAACTGTGCCTGCGCCGGTGCGTCGACCAGTCGGGCGAGCAGTTGCCGGCCCTCGATGGTCAGCACTGCGCTACGTCCGTCGTCGGCGATCTCGACGTCGGCCGAGGTGTGCATGAACCACCACGCCTCGACCGGGGTGGTCGAGGTCAGCTCGTCCTGGACGACCACCCGGGACCGGTCGTCGATCATCGCGACGCCGCGCTGCCAGGAGGTCACGCCCTGGTCGGCGTAGGCCTCGGTGAGCTCCGCGACGGCGAACGCGCCGGCGGGCGAGTCCTCCTGGGCGACGATCCGGCCGGCCACCGCGACCGACTGGTCCGGTCCCGATCCGGGGTTGATGACCAGGGTGTTCTGGCCCTCCGCGCGCTTGCGGTAGTACGTCCAGCGCTCGCCGTCGGGTCCGGTGCTGAAGTAGCCCGGCAGGCTGTAGGAGTCGGCGCCGAGCTCGTCCGCCCACCGGGTGCCGAGCGCGTCGAGGACGAACGTGCCCATGTCCAGATCACCGTGGTTGTTGCTGTTGTCGCCGGCCTTGAACCCGGTGAACAACGCCGTCGGCGTGCTCCACGCCGAGCGCGACAGGACGGTCTCGGTGCCGCTGAAGTACCGGTCGAGGGGCATCTCGGTCTGCGCCGGTGTGGCCCGCTCGGACAGGCCGTACCAGAGCAGCGCCTGGGGGTTCGTGGGCGTGCTCAGCCCTTCGTCGGCCCACCACGCGTACCCGGGCTGGCCGTACCGGTCCGCCATCCAGTAGGCGGCGGGCGGGCCGCCGTACGTCGAGGACGCATCGGAGTAGTTGAACGTGCGTCCGGACGGGCCGGCCATGTACATCGAGAAGTCGACCGTTCCGGACAGTCCGGGCGCGTCGGAGATGCCGAAGTCGTCGCCGACGGCGGTGCCGAGGCTCGCCAGGTAGGGCACAAGGTAGCGGGTGGCGTAGTCCCAGTACGTCGGACCCTCGGGGTACCCGCCGTCCGGGGCGTACTCGTCGAGGGCCGGCCCGACGTGCGAGAGCCCGAGCTGCAGCAGTGACTCGGCCCGTTCGGGTTCGACGTCGGCGAGGGCGAGCGCCGCGATGCCGATGCCGCTGGTGCACACGATGGACCAGTTGCTCGTCGTGGTGGTCCAGGAGGCGCCGGCGTCATAGCCGGCCTGGGCCGGCTGGAATCCGTGCGTGACCATGGCGGTCTCGAGCACGCCGCGCTGCTGCGCGGTCAGGGCCGGGTACAGCCAGTCGTACCCGATCGCGAACGCGTGCAGCATCTCGGCCACGGACAGGAAACTCTCCGGGTTCCAGTCCGGGAACTGCGCCGCGGCGGCCAGCTCCGCGTAGGCCCGGTCCAGGAAGCGGGTGTCCTCGGTCAGGCGGTAGGAGAGGGCGAGCACATAGGTCCGGTTGAGGATGGTCCGCACGGGGGTGAGCAGGCTGCGCCCGTCCGGGAAGTCGTAGATCGTGACCGGGGCGGCCAGGAGCGCCTCCGCCTGCCCGAGGACGTCATCGGCCAGCGCCGCGGCGGTGTCGTCCGTGGCGATCCACTCCTGCACGCCGGTCAGGGCGGCGTCGTCGAGGATCAGTCGCGGGTGGTCGATACGGACCAGGTCGACGACGCTCTCGGGCGCCTCCGGCGTGAAGCCGGGATCGGCGGCTGCGGTCCCGGCCGCGGCCAGCGACGTCGCGACCATGGTCAACGCGGTCGCGACCGACGTCACGACTCTCGCTCGAACTGTCCTCACTCGAAGCCTCCGTTGCCTCTGCCGATGCGTCGTTACATCGATCGGCGCTCAGCGTCGCCCCACGTGATCGGCCCGGTCCAGCCGTGGCGGAGAAACGATCAGAACCGGTCACGTTGCGATGGCGCCCCCGACCCGCTATTCCTGAGTCGTGCTCACCGAGGAACGTCGCGCCCGCATCGCTGCGGAGCTCCAGGCCAGCGGCGCCGTGGAGGTTCGCGAGCTCGCCGAGCGGTTCGACGTCAGCGTGATCACGATCCGGCGCGACCTTGCGTCGGTGGTCGCCTCCTCGCCGCAGTCACGGCGGGTGCGCGGTGGCGCGGTTCGCGAACCGGCCTGGGCGGCCTCGGAGCGGTCGCGCGGTCGCAGCGCTCGCAGTCCTCGCGAGACGGCTCCCGACGGCGAGGGTGCCCTGGTCGGGATCGTCGTGCCGGCGCGGGACTACTACTACCGCGCCGTCGTGGACGGCGCCCACGACGAAGCGGACCGGCTCGGGCTCCGGCTGCTGCTCGGGGTGTCCGACTACTCGAGGGAGGACGAGGTGACCCTGGTCGAGCGGATGCTCGCGCGCGGCGTGGACGCCCTGCTCGTCACGCCGGCCCGGACCCAGACCGCGGATGCCCGCATCTACCGCCTGCTCGCCGACGCCCGGGTGCCGGTGGTGCTGGTCGAGCGCGAGGTGCCCGATCCGTTCTCCGGCATCGAGTCCGTGCACACCGACCACGCGCTCGGGATGGCGGCGGCCATGCGCCACCTCATCGCCCTCGGACACCGCAGGATCGGGCTCGCCATGCGCCCGCGCAATCCCACCGGGCCGTGGCTGCGGGCCGGGATGGCGCTCGCGCGCGACGAGGCCGGCCCGTCGGTGTTGACGTTCGAGCACACCGTCGGCCCGGGCACCGGCGAGGAGTACACCCGGAGTCTGCGTCAGGTCCTGGACTCGGTTCGCGCGGCCGGCGAGAGCGCGGTGGTGGTGCTCTCCGACCATGAGGCCGTCGACCTCGCCGACGCGGCACCGGCGGCGGGACTGCGGATCCCACAGGACCTGGCGATCGTCGCCTACGACGACGAGCGGGCCGCGGACGCCACGGTTCCGCTCACGGCCGTCGCGCCGCCGAAGCGCGATCTCGGACGTCTCGCCGTGCGGATGTGCGCAGACCGGTTCGCGGAGCGGGACGCACCGGGGGAGCAGGCCCTGAGCCCGCGCCGTCAGGTGCTGCTGCCGACGCTGCGGGTGCGCGCGTCCACGACGATCTGAGTGACGCTCACGCGCAGATCGCGAGCACCCGCCGGTCCGGGTCCTCGAGGCGGTACGGCCCGATGCCCCAGGACGAGGCGACCGTGACCGAGGGACCGGTGATCCGCCGTCGGGCACCTTCGATGTCCACGAGCACAGAGCCCTCAGCCGACAGCGCGATCAGGTCCTCACCGAGCCGCAGCAGCATCGGGGTGTGCAGCGGGTCCGGGGTGGCGTCCGGGCGCACCCCGACGCTGATCGAGGTCCGGCCGGCCTGCACGCCGGCGACGATCGCCTCCGGCGTGTTCTCCGTTGCGGCCACCCACGTGGTCGGCGTGCCCAGGGTCCAGCCCTGACCGGGCTTGTGGAAGTCCGAGCCGCCGATCGGAACGACCTCGCCCCAGCGCGCCCAGAACGCCCACGGGAACGAGGCGGTCAGGTCCCGGAACCACGAGATGTGCCACAGTTCCAGGGCCCGCGGCAGGGTGGTGAGCGGGTGCTGCCAGGCGCAGTCGCCGTCGACGGCGTGGTTCACCGAGAGCACGCCACCGCGGGCGGCGACCTCGTGCACCCACCGCTGCGCGCTCTCGCGGAAGTCGATCCAGCCGATGTCCCCGAACGCGTTCGCGTGCCCGCGGGCGGTGGTGACCTCCTGGCCCGGGAGCAGGGTCACCGAGTGCCGGGCGCCGGCGCCGGGAAGGTGTGGGTGGTGGCTGGTCGTGTTGTGGTCGGTGACCGCGAGGAAGTCGAGCCCCGCGGCGGCTGCGCGGGCGGCGAGCTGGTCGATGCTCTCCGCACCGTCGGAGTGCAGGGTGTGGGCGTGGAAGTCGCCCGCGAACCAGGTCAGGCCGTCCGGTGCGGGCAGGCCGCGGGTGGACCCGGGCGGCGGGCCCGCTTCGACGGCGGCGGCCGGTTCGGTCTCGACGGCACCGGTCGCGGGGGCGTCGACCTCGAGCACGACGTCCAGCCCCGCACCGGGCAGCTGGTGCAGACCGAGGATCACGTGCCACTCGCCGGGCTCGAGCTCACCGGGCAGGTACCCGGGCGTGGCCGCGGTGGGGGTGATCACGAACCGGCTCCGGGCGCCGCCGGACCAGCCGCGCCACCCGCCCGGGCCCTCGCAGCCGAGGTCGAGCACGCCGGCGGAGGTGTCGTAGGACAGCCGGACCTCCACCGAGTCCGACCCCGGCGGCACCTCGAAGGCGACCGGCAGGTACCGGTTCTCGATCTGGTCGTCGATGGTCAGGTGCAGCCGGTGGGTGGTGGTCACGCTCAGCCGATCAGGTCGGTGGTCTCGGAGTCGAACAGCAGGCTACGTCGGGGGGTGGCGAGGACCCAGCCCCGGTCACCGGGTGCGGGCTCGTCGTCCTCGTCCAGGACGAGTTGCAGCCGGGTCTGGCCGCTGTGCGCCGAGACCAGCACCGACGCCCCGAGGTTCTCGATGACGCTCACCTCTGCCTCGATGCCTCCCTCGACCGGGGTGGTCGACCACTTCAGGTACTCCGGGCGGGCGCCCCAGACCACCGTGGCGCCGTCGCTGACCCGGCCCTGCGCGCCGGCCGGCAGCGGCACGGTGGCCCCGGCGACCCGGACCGCGCCGTCGGCCGTCTCCGCCTCGAGGAGGTTCATCGGCGTGGATCCGATGAACCCGGCCACGAAGGTGTTCACCGGCCGGGAGAACACCTCCCGTGGCGTGCCCACCTGCTGCAGCCGGCCCGCCTTCATGACCGCGATCCGGTCGGCGAGGGCGAGCGCCTCCGCCTGGTCATGGGTCACGAACACGGTGGTGACGCCGAGCTCGCGCTGGAGCTCCTTCAGGAAGGTGCGCGCCTCGAGGCGAAGCCGGGCGTCCAGGTTGGACAGGGGCTCGTCCAGGAGCAGCACCTCCGGGCGGGTGGCGACGGCGCGGGCGAGTGCGACCCGCTGCTGCTGCCCACCGGAGAGCTGAGCCGGCCGGCGCTGCATCAGCCCGTTCAGCGACAGTCCGTCGCCCACCTCGGTGGCCGTCCGGCGGCGGGGCACCTTGGCGATCCGCTTGATCTTCAAGGGGTAGGCGATGTTGTCCGCGACGTCCATGTGCGGGAAGAGCGCGTAGTCCTGGAACACCATGGCCACGCCCCGCTCACCGGGCTCGAGGTCGGTGACGTCCCGGTCGCCGATCTGCAGGGCGCCCTCGGTGATCGACTCGAGGCCCGCGATCGAGCGGAGCAGGGTGGTCTTGCCGCAGCCGGACGGGCCGAGGAGGGCGAAGAACTCGCCGTCGGCGATGGTGACGTCGACGCCGTCGACGCCGCGGACTCCGCCCGGGTACTCCTTGACCAGAGCGGTGGTGGTGATGGCTGCCATCAGGACTTGATCCCTCCGTGGAACCGGAATCCGTACCGGCGGTTGACGAGGAAGTACATCGCGATCACCGGGACGGAGAACACGAGCGAGAAGGCCGAGAGCAGGCGCAGGTCCGGCTGCCCGCCCTCGGTGTAGAAGGTGTACATCAGCACGGCCGCCGGCTGGGACTCCGGGGTCCGCAGCAGCAGGAACGGCACCAGGAAGTTGCCCCAGACCTGGACCACGGTCCAGACCGCCACGAACGCGAGCCCCGGGCGGGCCGTGGGCACCACCACGTGGGTCAGGATCTGCAGCGGGCTGGCGCCGTACAGCCGCGCGGACTCCTCGTAGGACTTCGGGATCGAGTCCATGAAGTCCTTGAGGATGAAGATGACGGTCGGCAGCACGCCACCGGCGAGCACCAGGATCACTCCGATCTGGGTGTTGATCAGCCCGATCTGGGTGATCAGCTGGAACGTCGGGACCATCGCCGCGGTGCCCGTGACGATCGAGGAGAGCAGCAGCAGCGCGTACAGCAGCCCATCCCGGCCCGGGATCCGCACCCGGGAGAGCGCGTACGCGGCGAGCGAGCCGAGGGTGAGCACCAGGGCCATGGTCCCGAGGCCGAGGATGAGCGAGTTGCGCAGCGAACCGAGGGCGTACCGGTTCTCGGCGATCCGGGCGAAGTTCGCCAGGGTCCAGTCCGGCCAGCCGACCGTGAGTGACGGATCGGCGTCGAACGGGGCGGTCACGAGCCACAGCATCGGCAGCGCGAAGAACGCGAGCACCAGGCCCATCGCGACCACGAACAGCACCCGGGACAGGTAGTGCCGCACCATCCGGCGTCCGAGCGACGGCGCGGGAGTGGCCGGGCGTGGGGCCGGTCCGTCGGATGCCTGTGGCAGCACGGGTTCGCCCGTCATCTCGACCCTCCGGAGGCGGCCCGGGCCACGCGCAGGTAGCCGAGCGCGATGACGAGGTTGATCAGGAGCATGATCAGCGAGATCGCGGCGCCCATGCCCAGCTGCCCGCCGGGGATCGCGGTCGTGTAGATGTACACGGCGAGGATCGCCGACTCGTCGCGCGGTCCACCGGCGGTGAGCAGGTACGGCGTGAACGTGTTGAACGTCCACAGCGTGATGAGCAGCGTGTTCGTCAGGATGTGCCCACGGATGTTCGGCAGCACCACGTCGCGCAGCTGCTGCCACGAACCGGCGCCGACCATCCGGGCGCTCTCCAGCTGCGAGGGCGGCACCGCGGCGAGCGCGGAGGAGAACAGCAGCATGGAGAACGCGGTGCCCACCCAGACGTTGAAGACGATGATGCTCACCATCGGGTACTCGATCAGCCAGGCGGTGCCCTCCGTGCCGAGCAGTGCGTTCAGCGTGCCGGTGCGCCGGTCGAGCAACGCCAGCCACAGGAACGAGGCGACGGACGCGGGCACCACCCAGGCGGCCAGGACCAAGGTCTCGATGACCGACTTCGCCCACCCGCGCACGTGCCGCAGCGCCCACGCGATCGAGAACCCGAGCAGGGTCTGCCCGATCACACCGGAGACCAGCACGAAGATCAGGGTGAGCCAGAGCGAGTGCCAGAACGCGTCGTCGGTGAGCGCGCTCGCGAAGTTGTCCAGCCCCACGAACTCCGGGTTCGCGGCCGCGAGGCCGGTGAGCCGGTAGTTCGTCATGCCCAGGTAGATGGTCCAGACCGCCGGGAAGACCAGGAACAGGCCGATCAGCGCCAGCGCCGGCGCGACGAACCCCCCCGCCCGGAGCCGGCCGAGTCCCGCGACGTCGTCCGCGCGCCGACGACGACCCGGCGACCGGCGGGGCCGTGGCCCCGCCGCCGCGTCGATCGCGCTCACCGCGCCGGCCGGTGTCGGCCCCGGAGGTGAGCGTCAGCCATTGTCGACGTTCTCCTCCCCGACGATGCCGGCGACGGCGTCCGCGTAGTTCGCGAGGGCGTCGTCGACCGGGTCTCCGGCAACCACGGCCTCGGTGGCCTCCTGCAGCGCCAGCGAGACCTCCGGGTAGGCGGCCAGGCCGGGCCGGTAGGCCGTGATCGGCAGCACCTCGTCGCTGACGAACGTCAGCATCGGGTCGCTGGCGAGCAGCTCGGCGTTGACGTCGGCACGCGGGGTGATGTTCAGCCCGTCCACGGCGCGGGCCTCGTAGGCCTCCGCGGAGTTCATGAACGCGAGCAGCTCCCAGGCGAGCTCGGGGTTGTCGCTGTTCGGGTTCAGCACCCGTCCGGTGCCGCCGGACATCGACACGAAGTCCTGCCCGTTGATGCCGCTGCCGGGCTCCTGCGCCGGGATCTGGGTGTACCCGACGACCTCGTCGCGGTTCGCCATCGGTGCGGTCCCCACGCCCTCGGCCGGGTTGATGACCGAGCGCCAGAAGTAGTCGCCCTCGAGCAGGATGCCGATCTCCCCTGCGGCGAACTGTGCGAACGAGGTGTCCCGGCCCGCGGCCTCCTGCTGGAGCACGGCGTCGCCGAGCTGCTCGTCGACGTAGATCGTGCGGTAGAACTCGAGCACGTCACGCAGTTCGTCGGTGCCTCCGATCCACTGGTCGTCGCGATACACCTCGGCCCCGGTGCCGACCAGCAACGGCAGCAGCCCCTGCATGGTGGTCGCCTCGCCCATGGCCGTGCCGGCGTTGATCTGGAGCGGGATCGGGACCCCCGACTCGGCCAGTGCCCGGCCTGCCTCGAGCACCTCCTCCCAGCTGGTCGGTTGCCAGTCCTCGGGTAGCCCGGCCGCGGCGAACAGGTCCTTGTTGAAGTAGAGCACCCGCCCGTCCGCGCCCTGGGGGATGCCGTACCGCTCGCCGTTGAACGAGAGCGCGTTCTGCACCGCGTCCGAGATCTGGTCCCAGCCCTCCCACTCGTCGACGGCCGAGCCGCCGACGGCGCTGAGCGGCTGGATGTAGCCGGCCTCGGCGAACTCGCCGACCCAGATCCCGTCCATGCCGATGATGTCGGCGCCGCCGCCGGACTGCAGGTCGAGCGAGATCTTCGTCTTGTAGTCCTCGTCGTCGACGCCCTGCGGCTCGAACACCACCGTGACGTCCCTGCCGTCGGCGGCCATGGCCGCCTCGAACTCCGGGATCACCCAGTCCTCGATCCACGCGGCCTCGGCGGCGTTCTTGCCGCCGGCGATGGCGTTCAGGGTGATGGTGATGGTGACCGGTCCGTCACTGCCCTCGCCGCCGCCGCCGCCGCCGTCGGTCGGATCGTCCGACCCGTCGTTGCCGCAGGCGCCGAGCAACAGGGCCGCCGTGGCCGTGCCGGCGATGATCGCTGCCAACTTCCTTCTCATGCTGGATCCTCCGGGAATCGCCCACGACGCGCAGGCGTCGTGGGACGGACGTGGATGATGTCGTTCGATGACGGGCGAATCCCGCGTAGGCATGACGATGCCGCCCCTGTGGGTTCCCCGTGGTGACGCATGTGCGTTTCGGTCCTCCCCGACCGTGGTATGTCCATATGTCCGGACGAAGTTGACTCTAGGGCGTCGGGTGCGCGGGGTCTAGGGGTGCGCCTCCATGGCGCGGCCCGGCCCCGGCGCTAGGCTGCGGGGGTGCACCTGAAGACGCTGACCCTGCGAGGATTCAAGTCCTTCGCGTCGGCGACCACGCTCCACCTCGAACCGGGCATCACCTGTGTGGTCGGGCCGAACGGCTCGGGCAAGTCGAACGTCGTGGACGCCCTGTCCTGGGTGATGGGCGAGCAGGGCGCGAAGACCCTGCGCGGCGGCAACATGGCGGACGTCATCTTCGCCGGCACCTCCTCCCGTCCGCCGCTGGGCCGGGCCGAGGTGTCGCTGACCATCGACAACGCCGACGGCGCCCTCCCGATCGAGTACTCCGAGGTCACCATCTCTCGGACGCTGTTCCGCAACGGCGGCTCCGAGTACGCCATCAACGGTTCGAGCTGCCGGCTCCTGGACATCCAGGACCTGCTCTCGGACTCCGGTCTCGGCCGCGAGATGCACGTGATCGTCGGGCAGGGGCGCCTCGACTCCGTGCTCTCCGCGAGCCCGGAGGAGCGCCGCGGCTTCATCGAGGAGGCGGCCGGGGTCCTCAAGCACCGCAAGCGCAAGGAGAAGGCGCTCCGCAAGCTCGAGGCGATGGCCGCGAACCTGGCCCGGGTGAGCGACCTCACCACCGAGATCCGCCGTCAGCTCGGCCCCCTGGCGAAGCAGGCCGACGTCGCGCGCCGGGCCCAGGTGGTTCAGGTGGACCTGCGCGACGCCCGCGCCCGGCTGCTCGCCGACGACCTGGTCCAACTCACCTCCACCCTCGCGCAGGAGGTCGCCGACGAGACCGCCCTGCGTGCCAAGCGGGCCGAGGTGGAGGCCGCGCAGCAGCGGGCCCGGGCCCGGCTCACGGACCTGGAGGCGGCCGCGGCAGCCGCCGCTCCGCACCTGTCCGACGCCACCGAGCAGTGGTACCGGCTGTCCAGCCTGCGCGAGCGGCTGCGCGGCACGCACACGCTCGCCGCCGAGCGCTGCCGCCTCCTCGGCGGACCTGTCGAGGAGGAGCAGAGCCGCCGGGATCCGGACGATCTCGACGCCCAGGCCCGCCGGGCCAGGCAGGCCGAGGCGGACCTGGACACCGAGATCGGCAAGGCCCGCGCCGACCTTGAGGCCGCGACCACCGAACGGCGGTTCGCGGAGGAGAAGGCGGCCGGGGCCGAACGGGCGCTCGCGGCGGTGCACCGCGGCGTCGCGGACCGGCGCGAGGGCCTCGCCCAGCTCACCGGCCAGGTCGGCGCCCGGCGTAGCCGGCTCGAGGCGACCGAGGCGGAACTGCAACGCCTGCGCGCGAACCTGGACTCCGCCGTCGAGCGGGCCGAGACCGCGCAGGCGGCCTTCGCCGCCCTGGAACAGCAGGCCGTCGGCGCCCAGGAGGGGGAGGAGGGCCTCGACGAGGCGCACGAGGCGGCCCTCGCCGCGCTCGAGGTCGCCACCGAGAAGGTTCGCGAGCTGCAGGAGGCGGAGCGGGAGGCCGAGGGTTCCCGTGCCACCTGGACCGCGCGACGTGATGCCCTCGACCTGTCGCTGACCCGCAAGGACGGCACCGGCTCGCTGCTCGAGGGGAACCCGGTGCCGGGTGTGCTCGGCTCGCTCGCCGACGTGCTCACCGTCGAACCCGGCTTCGAGAACGCGATCGCCGCGGCTCTCGGCCCGCTCGCCGACGCGGCCGCCGTCGAGTCCGTCGAGGTCGCCGTCGACGCGCTCCGGCACGTTCGCGAGCAGGACGCCGGGCAGGCCCGGCTCGCGATCGCGGCGCAGCCCGACGGCGCCGGCTCGTTCGGCGAGGCGCCTGCCGGTGGTCGGTGGGCGGGTGACCTCGTTCGGGTCGAGGGCCCGCTGGCGCCGACCGTTGCCCGGCTGCTGCGCGGGGTCGTGGTCGTCGAGGACCTGCGCTCGGCCAGGGCGGCCCTGGCCGGCGCCGGTGACGACGACCCGACCGGCGGCGCCGGGCTCGTCGTGGTCACCAGCGACGGCGACGTGCTCAGCCACACCGACGCCCGTGGCGGCAGCCCCGGTGGTCCGAGCGTGCTCGAGGTGCATGCCGCCCGCGAGGAGGCGCAGACCGAGCTCACGGCCGCGATCGCCCGGGCCGAGCAGACCCGGTTCGCGCTCGGCCCGGCGAAGCAGGCAGAGGCGGACGCCAAGGCCGAGGCGGACCTCACCCTGAACGCCCTGCACGACTCCGACGCCCAGCTCGCCGCGGTCTCCGAGAAGCTCGGCCAGCACGGGTCCGCCCTCCGGGCCGCCACCGCCGAGGCCGAGCGGGCCCGGCCGGCCATCGAGGCGGCCGAGGCCAAGCGGACCACGTACGCGGCCGAGCTGGCGGAGATCGCCGAACGGCTCCAGCACGCCCAACGCGAACCGGACCAGGCCGCGACGGATCTGGAGGGGGCCACCGCCGCGCGGGACGAGACCGCGGCCGCGGCCACCGCCACCCGCGCGAAGGAGACCGACGCCCGGCTCGTGCTGCGCACCGTGGAGGAGCGGGTCCGGGCGATCTCCGGTCGCGCCGAGTCCCTCGAACGCGCCGCCAAGGCGGAGCGGCACGCGCGCGAGGTCGCCGCCCAGCGCGCCCGACGCCGCGCCGAACAGTCCCGGGTGGCGGCCGCCGTCCGGGCCGGCGCAGCCCGCGCGCTCGAGCAGATCGAGTCGTCCCTTGCCCTCGCCCACACCCAGCGGCAGCAGGCCGAGGACGCCCGTGCCCAACGGGACGCGGAGCTGACCACCGTAAGGGCGGACCTGGACGAGCTGTCCAGGCAGTACTCCGAGCTCACCGACGTGGTGCACCGCGACGAGGTGGCCCGGGCCCAGCAGAAGCTGCGGATCGAGCAGTACGAGCAGCGCGCCGTCGAGGAGCTGGGGCTGGACCCGCAGGTGCTCGTCGCCGAGTACGGACCGGACCAGCTGGTGCCGGCCGTGCCGGCACCGGGCACGCCCGAGGACGACGTGCCCGAGCCGCACCCGTACGTGCGCGCCGAGCAGGAGAAGCGGCTGCGAGCGGCCGAGCGGGCGCTGTCCCTGCTCGGGCGGGTGAACCCGCTCGCCCTCGAGGAGCACGCCGCCCTCGAGGAGCGGCACCGGTTCCTCACCGAACAGCTGAACGACCTGAAGAAGTCCCGAGCGGACCTCCTCGAGATCGTCAAGGAGATCGACGAGCGGGTCGAGCGGGTGTTCACCGAGGCCTACCGGGACACGGCCGAACAGTTCGAGGGCGTCTTCTCCCGGCTGTTCCCAGGCGGGGAGGGCCGGCTCATCCTCACCGACCCGGAGAACATGCTCACCACCGGCATCGAGGTCGAGGCCCGCCCACCCGGCAAGAAGGTCAAGCGGCTCTCGCTGCTTTCCGGTGGCGAGCGTTCGCTGACCGCCGTGGCCCTCCTGGTCGCGATCTTCAAGGCCCGGCCGAGCCCGTTCTACGTCATGGACGAGGTGGAGGCCGCGCTCGACGACGTGAACCTCGGCCGCCTGCTGGACATCTTCCGCGAGCTGCAGGAGGACTCGCAGCTCATCGTGGTCACCCACCAGAAGCGCACGATGGAGATCGCGGACGCCCTGTACGGGGTCACGATGCGCGGCGACGGCGTCACGACCCTGATCAGTCAGCGACTGCACGAGAACGTCGGATGAACATCCGACGACGTGTGAGTGAGGTCATGATCACGATCCGGTGACGACTCGGCGAGTCCGGGCCGAGGGTGTCCCGGCGCGGGTGATACTCACGTGGTGATGGATGCAGTGGTCGTGGTCGCCATCGGCGTGATGCTCGCCGTGGTGGTGGTGGCTGTCCTGGTGCGCCGGCACGTGCCGGCGCAGGGTGTGTTCTCCTGGCTGGGCGAGTCGCTGCGATCCGTTCGCACGCGCACCGATCCGGCCGACCAGGGGGAGTACCTGGAGCAGACCGCGGTCGACGCCCAGCGGTCGCTGACGGTCTCCGACATCCTCGATCTCGCCGAGGACGGTCCGGCCTACCACACCCCCGTGGACCTGCGCGAGGTCATGGACCGGGCCCGCCCCGGCCGCTGACGCCCGACCCGGAAGTGGCTCCGGACCGGCCGTGTGGGCCACACTGAGGTCGTGCTCGAAGACATCTGGATCTACCTCGTCCTGGCCGTCGTGGTCATCGGCGGCGGCGCCGTCGCCCTGTTCCGCGGGCGTGGCGGCAAGCCGCGCGACCTGCCGCCGGGCTCGGGTGCGAGCGGCGGTGCCCGCTCGGGGACCGCCACGCTCGACACCGACACGGACACCGATGGTGCCGCCGGCCCGGTCGCCCCGCCCGAGGCGGACACGGACACGACGGCGCAACCCACCGCCGTCGAGCCTGCCGAACCCGAGGCACCCGCGCTCGAGCACCCCGAGCCGGCGGCCGGCCGCCTGGTCCGGCTCCGGGAACGGTTGGCCCGCTCCGGTGCGCTCGGCTCGACGCTGCTGCGGCTGCTCTCCCGCGGGGACATCTCCGAGGCCGACTGGGAGGAGATCGAGGAGACCCTGCTCCTCGCCGACATCGGCGCCGGCCCCACCGACGAGCTCATGCAGGCGCTGCGCACCCGGGTCAAGGTGCTCGGCACCACCGACCCGGAGCAGGTCCGCGACATCCTCCGGGAGGAACTGCTCACCCTGGTGGACCCGGGCATGGACCGACGGCTGGCCGCCAGCCCCGTCGTCGGCGACGACGGCGAACCGCACCCCGCCACCATCCTCATGGTCGGCGTCAACGGCACCGGGAAGACCACGACGGTCGGCAAGCTCGCCCGGCTGCTCGTGGCAGAGGACCGGGACGTGCTGCTCGGCGCCGCGGACACCTTCCGCGCCGCCGCCGCGGACCAGCTCGCCACCTGGGGCGAGCGCGTGGGCGTGCCGGTGGTCCGCTCGGACCGGGACGGCGCCGACCCCGCCGCGGTCGCGTTCGACGCCGTCAAGGCTGGCCGCGAGGCCGGTGTGGACGTGGTCCTGATCGACACGGCCGGCCGCTTGCAGAACAAGGCCGGCCTGATGGACGAGCTCGGCAAGATCAAGCGGGTCGTCGCGCGGCAGGCACCCGTGGCCGAGGTGCTGCTCGTCCTGGACGCGACCACCGGGCAGAACGGGATGCGGCAGGCGCAGGTGTTCGCCGACGTCGTCGACGTCACCGGGATCGTCCTGACCAAGCTCGACGGCACCGCCAAGGGCGGCATCGTGGTGGCCGTCCAGCGCGAGCTCGGGGTGCCCGTGAAGTTCGTCGGCCTGGGGGAGGGGCCGGACGACCTGGCGCCGTTCGATCCGAAGGGCTTCGTCGACGCGCTCGTCGCCTGACCCCGCCGGCGCTCCGCAGGAGCCTGCCCGTCTCAGGATCCGGGATCCAGGTCTCGCGAAACCTGACGTTCACATCGATCGCGAATCTGTCACACGCCCGTAACACCAGCGGTGGGGCAGTGAAACGCCACTCCAAGAGTCTTCTCCACAGACCGGCCGCCCGGCCGGCGTGTGGAAAGGCGAGCGAATGGAAGAGCTCAACTACGGAGCCACGGCCTGGATGCTGACGTCGGCGTCCCTCGTGCTCCTGATGACACCCGGCCTGGCGTTGTTCTACGGCGGCATGACGCGGAGCAAGTCCGTCCTGAACATGATGATGATGTCGTTCGGCGCCATGGGCGTCATCGGCGTGATCTACGTGCTCTGGGGGTGGTCGATGTCCTACGGAGCGGACGTCGGCGGAATCTTCGGCAACCCGTTCGACCAGTTCGGGCTGGTCGGCACGATCTACGACGAGAGCGGCGAGTTCATCATCGACGGGTTCGGCGTGCCGGCGATCGTCGGCGTCGCGTTCCAGGTGACGTTCGCGATCATCACGACCGCCCTGATCAGCGGCGCCATCGCCGACCGCACCAAGTTCTCCTCCTGGATGGTCTTCGTGGCCCTCTGGGTCACCCTCGCCTACTTCCCGATGGCCCACATGGTCTGGGGTGGCGGACTGCTCTCCGGTGACGGACCGTTCGCCGGGATCGCGGCACCGATCGACTTCGCCGGTGGCACGGTCGTCCACATCAACGCCGGTGTGGCGGGCCTCGTGCTCGCGCTGATCATCGGCAAGCGCAAGGGCTTCGGCACGGACCCGATGCGTCCGCACAACCTGCCGCTGGTGATGCTCGGTGCGGCGCTGCTCTGGTTCGGCTGGTTCGGCTTCAACGCCGGCTCGGCGTTCACCGCCGACGGCACCGCGGGTCTGGCCTGGGTGAACACGACGTCGGCGACGGCGGCCGCCATGCTGGGCTGGCTGCTCACCGAGCGCATCAAGTACGGCAAGGGCACGTCGCTGGGCGCCGCGTCCGGGGTCGTCGCCGGTCTGGTCGCGATCACGCCGGCCGCCGGTGCGCTGAACCCGGTCACCTCGATCGCGCTCGGCGCCATCGCCGGGGTGCTGTGCGCCCTGGCCGTGGGACTCAAGCACAAGCTCGGCTACGACGACTCGCTCGACGTGGTCGGCGTACACCTGGTCGGTGGGCTGGTCGGCACCGTCCTGATCGGAGTCTTCGCCACCGACGGAGGACTGATCTTCGGCGGCGGCTTCAACCAGCTCGCCGTGCAGATCATCATCGCGGTGGTCGCGATCGTCTTCTCCGGGGTCATCACCGCCGTCATCGGGCTCGCCATCAAGGCCACCATGGGCTGGCGGGTGCCGGAGGAGGATGAGGTCCGGGGCATCGACCTGGCCGAGCACGCCGAGACCGCTTACGAGGAGATCAACTCATGAAGCTCATCACCGCAGTGATCCAGCCGCACAAGCTGGACGACGTCAAGTCCGCCCTCGAGGCCGCGGGGGTCCGTGGCATGACGGTCAGCGAGGCCAGCGGCTACGGCCGGCAGAAGGGTCACACCGAGGTCTACCGCGGTGCCGAGTACACCGTGGACCTGGTGCCGAAGGTGCGCGTGGAGGTGCTCGTCGAGGACGGCGACGCCACCACTCTCGCCGGGGTCGTGGTCAACGCCGCCCAGTCCGGGAAGATCGGCGACGGCAAGGTCTGGGTCAGCCCCGTCGAGGACGTCATCCGGGTCCGCACCGGAGCCAGCGGGCCGGACGCCCTGTAGACGTGATGTCCGCGTCCCCAACCGGGCACGAGGAGGCCCCGCAGCCCTTGCTGCGGGGCCTCCGCCGGGCTCGGCTCGAGCACCCCACCAGCCCCGCCGGCACCCGCTACCGGCAGGCGCTCGCCGACCTCGTCGACGGCGCCCTGATCGACCTCTGGCACGACGCCGCGGAGCGCAGCGGCGTGGACGTCAGCACCGGCGTGGCGCTCAGCGCCGTCGGCTCCCACGGGCGCCGGGATGCCGGCCCCACCAGCGACCTCGACCTCATGCTCGTGCACGACGGCCAGACCCACGCGCCGGAGCAGGTAGCGGCCCTCGCCGAGGCACTCTGGTACCCGATCTGGGACTCCGGGCTCGACCTGGACCACTCGGTACGGAGCCTTGCCCAATGCCGACACGTCGCGTCCGCGGACCTGCCGGCCGCCGTCGGGCTCCTCGACGTGCGCTGCCTCGCCGGCGACGCAGGAGTGTTGCACCGGGCCCGCTCCGCCGTGCTCGCGGACTGGCGCTCGGCGGCCCGCCGCCGGCTGCCCGAGCTGCTGAACTCGACCCGTGCCCGCGCCGAGCGACACGGCGAGCTCGCGTACCTGACCGAGCCGGACCTGAAGGAGGCCCGCGGCGGGATCCGGGACGCCATCGTGACCTGGGCGCTCGCCGCGACCTGGCTGACCGACCGGCCGCACGGGGACGTGGACGGCGCCTACGAGCACCTGCTCGACGTGCGTGACGCGCTCGCGTCCGTGACGGGCCGGCCCGCGTTCCGGCTGCTCCGGGTCCACCAGGACGACGTGGCCGCGCGACTTGGCCACCCGGACGCCGACGAGCTGCTCGCCGGGATCGCGCACTCCGCCCGCGTGGTCGCGTACTCCCTCGACACCACGGTGCGCCACGCGAAGCAGGCCCTGCGGCGGCCCTCGCTGCGGCTGCGCCCGGCGCTCGTCCGGGGTCGGCGGGTGCCACCCCGGCTGCGCACCGTGGCCGACAACCTCGTCGAGCACGACGGCGAGCTCGTCCTCGGTATCGACGCGCGACCCGAGGCGGACGCGGAGCTGGCGCTGCGCGCCGCGGCGACGGCGGCCCGCACCAGGCTGCCGCTGTCGCCGGTGACGATCGCCTCGCTGCAGCGCACGGTGGACCTGCCGACGCCCTGGCCGGCGTCGGCGACCGAACATCTGCTCGCGCTGCTGCGCAGCGGCGAGGCTCAGATCCCGATCTGGGAGGTGCTCGACCTGGCCGGGCTGGTCACCCGGTGGTTCCCCGAGTGGGCCGCCGTCCGGAACCGGCCGCAGCGCAGCCCCGTGCACGTCTACACCGTGGACCGGCACCTGGTGCAGACCGTCGCGAACGTGCACCTCGTCACCCGCCGCGGCGAGCTCGACGACGGCGGCGACCCCGCCGACCGCGACACCGTCCTGTGGGCCGCCCTCTTCCACGACATCGGCAAGGTCGCGGGAGCCGAGGACCACAGCGAGGTCGGGGAGCGGATCGTCGGCCCGATCCTCGAACGGCTCGGCCTGCCCGAGCAGACCCGCCACGACGTGGGGCTCCTGGTGCGCCACCACCTGATCCTGGCCGAGACCGCCACCCGCGCGGACCTGGAGGACCCCGCCGTCGCCGCCCGGGTGGCCGCCGCCATGGAGAACCGCCCGGCCATGGTGCGGCTGCTGCGCGTGCTCACCGAGGCCGACGCCCGCGCCGCCGGACCCAAGGCGTGGACGGCCTGGCGGGCGCAGCTCGTGGACACCCTGACCACGCGGGTGCTGGCCCGGCTGGCGGTCGCGCCGGGGGCCTGACCGGCATCGCCGGGTGCGCCGAGCCGGGCCGCGGGCGAAGGGCCGGCGACGGGAAGATATCCTGGAAGGCAGTCCCGCCCACTCGCTTAAGGAATCCGCGTGTTCGCCAGCCTCTCCGATCGGCTCTCCGCCACCTTCAAGTCGCTACGTGGCAAGGGGCGGTTGTCCGAAGCGGACATCGAGACCACCGTCTCGCAGATCCGCCGGGCCCTGCTCGACGCCGACGTCGCGGTCCCGGCAGTCCGTGCGTTCACCTCCGCCGTGCGCGAGCGGGCCACCTCGGCCGAGGTGTCGCAGGCGCTGAACCCGGCGCAGCAGATCGTCAAGATCGTCAACGAGCAGCTCATCGAGATCCTCGGTGGCGAGAGCCGCGAGCTGGCCTTCGCCAAGCACCCGCCGACCGTGATCATGCTGGCCGGACTGCAGGGTGCCGGTAAGACGACGCTCGCCGGAAAGCTCGGCAAGTGGCTGAAGGAGGAGGGCCACACCCCGCTGCTGGTGGCCTCGGACCTGCAGCGACCCAACGCCGTCACCCAGCTGCAGGTGGTCGGCGGCCAGGCCGGCGTGCCCGTGTGGGCGCCCGAGCCGGGCAACGGCGTCGGGAACCCGATCGAGGTCGCCCGCAGCGGTGTGGCGCACGCGCGGGAGAAGTACTACGACGTCGTCGTCGTCGACACCGCCGGCCGCCTCGGTGTCGACGCCGAGCTGATGCAGCAGGCCGCGGACATCCGCGACGCCGTGAACCCGGACGAGATCCTGTTCGTGGTCGACGCCATGATCGGTCAGGACGCGGTCACCACCGCCCAGGCGTTCGCGGACGGCGTCGGGTTCACCGGGGTGGTGCTCTCCAAGCTCGACGGCGACGCCCGCGGTGGTGCGGCGCTGTCCATCCGGACCGTCACCGGCAAGCCGGTCCTGTTCGCCTCGACCGGTGAGAAGCTCACCGACTTCGAGCGCTTCCACCCGGACCGGATGGCCTCGCGCATCCTGGACATGGGCGACGTCCTGACCCTCATCGAGCAGGCCGAGAAGGCGTTCGACGAGGGCCAGGCCGAGGAGATGGCCAACAAGATCGCCGGCGACGGCGACTTCACGCTGCAGGACTTCCTCGGCTACATGCAGCAGATGAAGCAACTCGGCTCGATGAAGAAGATGCTCGGCATGCTGCCGGGCATGGGCCAGATGCGTGAGCAGCTGGAGAACTTCGACGAGCGTGAGGTCGTGCGGGTCGAGGCCATGGTCCAGTCCATGACCCCGGCCGAGCGCCAGAACCCGAAGATCATCAACGGCTCCCGCCGGTCCCGGATCGCGAAGGGATCCGGTTCCACCGTGAGCGAGATCAACGGGCTCCTGGACCGCTTCGAGCAGGCGAAGACCATGATGCGCTCGATGGCTCGGGGCGGGATGAAGGGCGGCATGCCCGGGATGGGTGGCCTGCCCGGCATGGGTGGGATGCCCGGCGGTGGGAAGAAGTCCCGTGGCCGGATGGCCCCGCCGCCCAAGCGTGGCAAGAAGGGCAAGTCCGGGAACCCCGCCAAGCGTGCGCAGCAGGAGCGGGAGGCCGCCGAGCGTGCGTCCGCCCCGGCGAACGCACCCGCCGGGTCCGCGTTCGGGATGGGCTCGGCGGACCCGACCACCGTGGACCCCTCGGCGCTCGAGCTGCCGAAGGGCTTCGAGAAGTTCCTCGGCCGCTGACGCCCCGGCCACCATGACCTCCTCCGGCGACGCGATCGCGCTCACCGGCACGATCGTCGCCGACGGCGAGCGCGAGTACGGGCGCGCCTGGGTTCGCGACGGGCGTCTCACCCTCGATGAGCCCGCATCGGGCCCGACGGCGGCGGTCACCATCTCCGGGTGGGTGCTGCCGGGACTGGTGGACCTGCACTGCCACCTCGGCCTCGGCCCGGACGGCGCAGTCGACGAGGCCACGACCCTGGCCCAGGCCGCGACCGACCTCGCCGCCGGGACCCTGCTCGTGCGCGACGCCGGTTCGCCCATCGACTCCCGCTGGCTGCAGCACGCCCCGGCCGGGAGCCCGTCGCGAGCGGGTGACGCGGCGGCGCGACCGGCGGCTCCGGCCGTGCGACCACGCCCTCGTGTGGACGCGCCGGAGCTGATCAGAGCCGGCCACCACCTCGCCCGGCCGAAGCGGTACCTGCGCCACTACGCCACGGAACTCGACGACGTCGCCGACCTGCCCGTCGCGATGGCCGAGCAGGCCGCCTTCGGTGACGGCTGGGTGAAGATCGTGGGGGACTGGATCGACCGGGCTCGCGGGGCCGACAGCGACCTCGAACCGCTCTGGCCGGCGGACGTGTTGGCCGCGGGCATCGCCGCCGCGCACGACGCCGGCGCGCGCGTCACGGTGCACACGTTCGCGACCGAGACCGTCGACCCGCTGCTGGACGCCGGCGTGGACTGCCTCGAGCACGGGACCGGGCTGACCCCCGCCCAGATCGAGCGCGCCGCGGCCGCGGGCGTCGCGGTGGTCCCGACGCTGCTGCAGATCCACCGGTTCGAGGCGATCGCGGCCCAGGGCCAGGCGAAGTACCCGCGCTACGCGGCCCGGATGCGGGCGATGCACGCGCGGCGGTACGCGCAGGTCCGCGACCTCCACGACGCCGGGGTGCGGCTGTTCCTCGGCACCGACGCCGGCGGCACCATCGGGCACGGCCGGATCGCCGACGAGGCCGCCGAACTGGTCCGGGCCGGCCTGACCGCCGCCCAGGTGGTGGCCGCGGCCAGCTGGCTGGCCCGTGATTACCTCGGCCGTCCGGGCATCGCCGACGGTGCGCCCGCGGACGTCGTCGTCTACCCGGCCGACCCCCGCGAGGACATCGCCGTCCTCGCCCACCCGAGCGCCGTCATTCGCGCCGGGCACCTGCTAGCGCGCTGACCATCCAGGCCCCACTCGCGGGCCCGGACCACCCGCTCGCCGGCCGGCCCCAATCGCTCGCCGGCCGGCCCCAATCGCTCGCCGGCCGGCCCCTCGCACTCGTCGGCCGGCCCCAATCGAGTTAGTCGCCAACACCTCGAGGTAGGCCTGAATTTCTGGCTGACTCGAGGTGTCGGCGACTAGGTCGATGAGGGGGGTGCGTACCGGTCGGTGCCTCGCACCTCGATCACTCCTTGACACCTCTTCGGTTCTGTGGTTCATTAGTCGAGTAATGAACCAGTGAACGGAGGTAGTCGTGTTCGACGGTCGTGAACCCATCTACATCCAGATCGCCGACCAGATCCGCGGCGACATCCTCGCGGGACACCTCGCGGAGGGAGAACAGGTGATGTCGACCACCCAGTACGCGACGACGTTCCGCATCAACCCGGCCACCGCGGCCAAGGCCTTCGCCCAGCTCGTGGACGAGGGCGTGCTCTACAAGCAACGAGGAGTCGGCATGTTCGTCGCCGAAGGGGCACCCGACCGATTGCGGGCGGGCCGTCGCGAGACGTTCCTCGAGGACCTGCTCGAGCCGGTTCTGGCCGAGGCCAGGGTCCTGGGCATCAGTACCTCGGAACTGATCCGCTGGATCGAGCGCTCCGGCGCCGCTGCCGACCTGACCACCACCACCAACAGCACCGAAGGAGAGCAGCGATGAGCG
Source organism: Occultella kanbiaonis (assembly GCF_009708215.1). NCBI lineage: Bacteria > Bacillati > Actinomycetota > Actinomycetes > Micrococcales > Ruaniaceae > Occultella > Occultella kanbiaonis. Next base: position 1,994,589 of record NZ_CP046175.1, read on the forward strand.
GCTTTGCCGTGTCCGTCCGCGACCTGACCGTCCGCTACGGTCGCACCACCGCCGTCGACAACGTCTCGTTCGACCTCGAACCGGACGGCATCTACGGCCTGCTCGGCCGCAACGGCTCGGGCAAGACGAGCACGCTCTCGGTGCTCGCGTCGATGCGCAGGCCCACGGCGGGCTCCGTGCTCATCGACGGCACCGAGCCGTTCGAGAACGAGCGCGTCATGGCCGGCGTCAGTCTGATCCGCGAGAGCGGCGACGTCCTCGCCAACGAGAAGATCTCGGCGAGCCTGACGTACTACGAGCAGGCCCGCCCCGGGTGGGATGCGCAGTTCGCGGACGAGCTCGTGGACGCGTTCGGGCTGAACCGGAAGAAGGCGATCAGTACGTTCTCTCGGGGGCAGCGGTCCGCGTTCGGGGCGGTGATCGGCCTCGCCGGCCGTGCCCCGCTGACGATGTTCGACGAGGTGTACCTCGGCATGGACGCCCCCTCGCGGTACCGGTTCTACGACCTGCTCCTGGCCGACTACGCCGAGCACCCGCGCACGATCATCCTGTCCAGCCACTTGATCAGTGAGATCGAGCGGCTGTTCTCGGGGGTGGTCATCCTCGACGAGGGCCGGCTCCTGCTGAACGAGGAGGTGGAGGACTTCCGCACCCGCGGCGCCACCCTCACCGGCCCCACCGCGCAGGTCGACGCCCTCACCGCCGGCCTGCGGGTCGTCGCGAGCCGCTCGCTCGGCCCCACCAAGGAGGTCACCGTGTTCGGCGACCTCGACGGCGCGGCACTCGACGCCGCCCGGGCCGCGGGTGTCGCGATCGGCGGCGTCGGCGTGCAGGACCTGTTCGTCCACCTGACCGAGAAGGAGTCCCGATGACTGCCACCGCACCTCAGTGGGCCCGCACCGCCCGGCGGATGACACGTGCCTCACTGCTGTCCATTGCCTGGTTCTGGGCCATCTGCGTGATCGCCGGAACCGTGGTGATCCTGGTGCTCGACTGGCGGATGGGGGAGCCGCCGTTCTCGATCATGTCGACCATCCGCTACGCCGGGATCTGGTACCCGTTCTCCGTCGCCCTGATCGTGGTCACCGCCACGATCAACGTGCACGTGGCCGCAGGGATGACCCGCCGGTCCTTCGTGATCGGGGCGCTGATCAGCAACGTCGTGATCGGCGTGGTCAACGGCATCGCGATGACCGCCGTCCTGGCGATCGAGCGCGGCATCTATCTCGACCAGGGCTGGTCCCACGTCGCCACGTCCGCCGCGCCGATCCCCTCGGCGTGGGGGGTCTCCCTGGTGTTCCACTGCGTCATGTTCCTGGCCGGCGGCCTCTCCGGGGTGCTCGTCGGGCTGACCTACTACCGCTGGGGCGCCTGGGCCACCGTGGCGCTGCCACTGACCGTCCTGCCACCCATCATCGCCAGCGGCCTCGACCCCGCCGTCGTCACGGTCGCCGTGATCGCGGCGACCACGGTCGCCACCGCCGTGGCCAGTTACGCCATGGCCCGCACCATCGCCATCCGCAAGCCATTGGAGATGTCATGACCATCGTCGTGCAGGTCGAGAACCTGCGTAAGTCCTACGGAGCCAAGACCGCCGTTGCGGACGTCAGCTTCGCCGTCGAACGGGGAGAGATCTTCGGGATCCTCGGCCGCAACGGCGCCGGCAAGACCACCACGGTGGAGACCCTGGCGGGCCTGCGTCGCGCCGACGGCGGGTCGCTGTCCGTGCTCGGCATCGACCCCAGGAAGGATCCCCAGGCCATTCGGGCGGTGCTCGGCGTGCAGCTCCAGGAGGCTCGCCTGCCCGCCAAGATCACGGTCATCGAGGCCCTCGAACTGTTCGCGTCGTTCTACCCGCACCCCGCGGACCCCGAGGAGCTGATCGGCATGCTCGGCCTCGGTGAGCACCGGAGCAAACAGTTCGCGAAGCTCTCCGGCGGGCTCAAGCAGCGGCTGTCCATCGCCCTGGCGCTCGTGGGCAGTCCGCAGGTCGCGGTCCTGGACGAGCTGACCACGGGCCTGGACCCGCAGGCCCGGCGCGACGTCTGGGACCTGGTGGAGCGGGTCCGGGACTCGGGCGTCACGATCATCCTCGTCACCCACTTCATGGACGAGGCCGAGCGCCTCTGCGACAGGCTCGTCGTGATCGACGAGGGTCGGGTGGTGGCCGCCGGCTCCCCGAAGGAGCTGGTCCGTGGCGGCAGCGACGAGCGCACCTTCCGGATGCGGCTGCCCGAGGGCGCTGCCGACCCGGTCGAGCTGATCGAGTCGCTCGCCGACGTGCACGCGGTCTCCACCATCGAGGACGAGCTGGAGGTGACCGGCACGACCCACGTGCTGCCCGCCGTCATCCTCGCGCTCGCCGAGGTTGGCGTCGTCCCGGACGAGATCCGAACCATGACCAGAACGCTCGAGGACGTCTTCGTGGACGTGACCGGGCACCCAGTAGAAGAGGAGTTGGCCGCATGAGTGCCACGACCGCAGCACGCACCACGTCCACCGCGCGCCCGATGCGTGGCCTTGGCGCCCTGATCGCGTCCGAGTTCCGCCTGTTCCTCCGGGACACCGGCAGCGTGGTCTTCGCCCTGCTGTTCCCCGCCGTGCTCATGGTCGGCGTCGGCTACGCCCTGCCCGGGATGCGGGACCCGATCACCGGCATGGGGCAGCCCTGGGACGGTCACCTGGCCATCCACCTGTACGTCCCGATCGCGCTGTCGTTGGCGGTCGCGACGGTCGCGCTGAGCACGCTGCCTACCCAGATCGTGACCGCGCGTGAGCTCGGCGTGCTCCGGCGCATCTCGACGACACCGATGCGCCCGCAGGGTGTGCTGATCGCGCAGGTCGTCGTCAACCTGGCCGCGCTCGTGGCGGCCAGCCTGCTCGCCCTGGCGGCCGGCGCGCTCGCGTTCGGGATCCCGGCACCACAGTCACCGGCCGTGGCGCTGCTCGCGTTCCTCCTCGGGGCCGCGGCGACGGCGGGAATCGGGTTGTTGATCGGGGCACTCGTGCGGAAGGCCTCGGCCGCCGGCGGGATCGGGATGCTGATCTACTTCCCGATGCTGTTCTTCGCAGGGATGTGGACCCCCGGGCCGCTCATGCCGGACGCGGTCGCCGCGATCGCTCGGTTCACGCCGCTCGGTGCGCTCAGCCAGGCGCTCAGCGCGGCCTGGTTCACCGGGGAGTTCCCGGCCCTGCAGATGGTGGTGATGGCCGCCTACATCGCGGTCCTGTACCCGTTGGCCGCGAAACTGTTCCGGTGGCAGTGACCCGGCGGCCGTGATCGACGACGTCACACGACACCCGGGGTGAGGCATCTCACCCCGGGTGTCGCCATGTCACCGGGTGGGCAGGTGGAACGCACCCGTGCGGGTCTGGCAGAATGACCCGCTGTACCCGCTGGTGTTCGGCCCTCTCACCGAGCAGCCGGCGTGTCCCGAGCCCGATCCGCAGCGCCGGCCCCACTGGCGCCCTCGAACGGGCTCACCCACACATGAACCAGGAGTGACCACCACAGTGGCCGTCAAGATCCGTTTGAAGCGTCACGGCAAGATCCGGACGCCGTTCTACCGTGTTGTCGTGGCCGACTCGCGCACCAAGCGCGATGGCCGCGTGATCGAGGAGATCGGGAAGTACCACCCCACCGAGGAACCCTCCCTGATCGAGATCAACCGCGAGCGCGCGCAGTACTGGCTCGGTGTCGGCGCCCAGCCGACCGAGCAGGTTCTCGCCCTGCTCAAGGTCACCGGCGACTGGCAGACCTTCAAGGGGCTCCCGGGTGCCGAGGGCACCCTGCGGGTCAAGGAGGGGGCCGCCGAGGCCGCCGCCGCCGTCAAGGCTGCCGAGGACGAGGCCGAGCTGCGCAAGGCCAAGGCGTCCGAGGCGAAGGCCGAGAAGGCCGCCGAGGAGGCGAAGGCTGCCGCGGACGCGAAGGCCGCCGAGGCTGCCGAGGCACCTGCCGCCGAGGAGAGCGCCGACGAGCCCGAGGCCCAGGCCTGATGTTGGCCGATGCACTCGAGCACCTCGTGCGCGGCATCGTCGACCACCCCGACGACGTCGAGGTCACCTCGCGCACGCTGCGTCGCGGTGACCTGCTCGAGGTTCGGGTGAACCCCAGCGACCTCGGCCGGGTGATCGGCCGCTCCGGCCGCACCGCCCGCGCACTGCGGACCGTCATCGGTTCGCTGTCCACCACCGGCGCCGTCCGGGTGGACGTGGTGGACGTCGACCGCCGCTGAGGCACGAGTGTCATCGAATCAGGCCCGCCCCGGCCACGCCGGGTGCGGGCCTGATCCGTATCCGGCGCCGGGTCGGCTCGGTGCCACGGGCCGGACCCGTTCGCCGGGCACCGTGCCGATGCGCCATGATCGACCAGTGAACGCATCTGAGAGCCTGCTCCGGGTCGCGACGGTGGGCGGCCCGCAAGGTCTGCGCGGTGAGGTGCGACTGGCTGTGCACACGGACGATCCCGAGACGCGTCTCGCCCCGGGAACGAGCCTGCAGACCGAGCCGGTCGCCGCCGGGCCGCTGACCATCGCCGACCTGAGCCACCGGAGCAAGCACTGGTACGTCCGCTTCGAGGGCGTGGCCGACCGGACCGCCGCCGAGGGGATGCGCGGCGTGGTGCTGCTCGCCGAACCCCTGACCGAGGTCGAGGAGGACGCGTGGTACCCCCACGAGCTGGCCGGCCTGCGCGCCGAGACCCCCGACGGCGAGCACCTGGGTGAGGTCGAGGGGATCCGGCACCTGCCCGCCCAGGACGTGCTGATCCTGCGCGAGCACACGGGCGAGCGCACCCTGGTGCCGTTCGTCCGCGCGATCGTGCCGACCGTGGACGTGGCCGGCGGCCGCGTCATCATCGACGCACCGCTCGGTCTGCTCGCCGGCTCCGACGTGCCCGACGACGCGGAACCCGAGCAGGGGGAGGACCGGTGAGCGGACGGATCGACGTCCTCACCATCTTCCCCGGCTACCTGGCGCCGCTGGAACTGTCGTTGGTGGGGAAGGCGCGCCGCGACGGGTTGCTCGAGATCGGCGTCCACGACCTGCGGGACTGGACGAGCGACCGCCACCGCACGGTGGATGACACGCCGTTCGGCGGTGGCGCCGGCATGGTGATGCGGCCGGACGTGTGGGGCGACGCGCTCGACGGCGTCCTGGTCGCCGACAGCCCGTCCCGCACCGTCCTCGTGCCGACGCCGGCGGGGGACCGGATGACCCAGGCCATGGCCGAGGAACTGGCGCTGCTGGTGTCCGCCGGCGGACAGCTCGTGTTCGCCTGTGGCCGGTACGAGGGCATCGACGCGCGCGTGAGCGAGCACTACTCCGGCCGTGACGACGTGACCATCAGGGAGATCTCCCTCGGCGACTACGTGCTCAACGGCGGCGAGGTTGCCGCGCTCGTGGTGATCGAGGCGGTCGCACGGCTGTTGCCCGGCGTGATCGGCAACCCCGAGTCGCTCGTCGAGGAGTCGCACGGCGCCGCGGGGCTGCTCGAATACCCGGTGTACACCAAGCCGCCGTCGTGGCGCGGGCTGGACGTGCCCGAGGTGCTGCTCTCCGGCGATCACGGCCGGATCCGGTCGTGGCGCCGTGCCCGCGCCGTGGAACGCACGGCCCGGCGCCGCCCGGACCTCATCACGGGTCAGGGCTCGCCCGAGATCCGGCTCGCGCGCCCCGTCGACGCCGAGGCGATCGCCGACGTCGCCGCCCGCACGTTCCCACTCGCCTGCCCACCTCAGTTGCCCGCCGAGGACGTCCTGGCGTTCATCGAGGAGCACCTCACCGCCGTCGACTTCCGCCGCTACCTGCGTGACCGCAACCGTGACGTGCACTTGGCCGAGGTCGCCGGCGCCGTCGTCGGCTACACGATGACGGTGCACGGCGAGCCGGCGGACCCGGACGTCGCCGCCGTCGTCACCGGGCGCCCGACGGCGGAACTGTCCAAGTGCTACGTGCTGCCGGAACACCACGGGGCCGGGGTGGCGCGGGCGCTCGTCGCGGCCACCGCGGCACGGGCGCTCGAGCGCGGCGTGCACACGCTCTGGCTCGGCGTGAACCAGCAGAACGAGCGCGCGCAGCGCTTCTACCGGGCCTGCGAGTTCACCCGCGCCGGCACCAAGCGCTTCACCGTCGGGACGTTCCGGGCCGACGACTACGTGATGACGCGCACACTCCGGCCCGCGTGATTTCCGCCTGCCCGGACCGTATGGCAAACTAGGTCAGTCGCGCGGGCCGCGACGTGCTCTGCCACAGGGGAGCGCGACTTCAGCCGCCCACCAACGCGACCACCACTGACATCAGGTGGCTCCGGCCGCCCTGACCATCGCGCGTGACCTGTGCGCACGAGCGGGAAGGCATCACCATGCAGACTCTGGACAGCATCGACGCAGGCTCCCTGCGTTCGGACATCCCCTCGTTCCGCGCCGGCGACACCCTCAAGGTGCACGTGAAGGTCATCGAGGGCAGCCGCTCCCGTATCCAGGTGTTCCAGGGCGTCGTGATCGCCCGCTCCGGCGGCGGGGTCCGCGAGAGCTTCAAGGTCCGCAAGGTCAGCTTCGGCGTCGGCGTCGAGCGCACCTTCCCGCTGCACTCCCCGACGATCGACCACATCGAGGTCGTCACCCGCGGTGACGTGCGCCGCGCGAAGCTGTACTACCTGCGCAAGCGCCACGGCAAGGCCGCCAAGATCAAGGAGCGTCGCGACACCCCCGCGAGCTGAACGTAGTGACCAGCGGGCCCGGCCCGCTTGAGGATGACGGGACGGCGCGGTGACGCAACGGCATGACGGTCCGACGGACCTGCCCGAGGAGTCACCCGCCGACCCGGAGACCGACGCCGCCGAGACCGACGCCGCGCCGCCGTCGTCCAGTACCGACGCCGAAGGTGACGAGACAAGCGACGGCGACGACGACGGCGAGCGCAAGCCCCGTCGTGGTCCGCTCCGGTCGTTCCTGCACGAGTGCGTCATCGTGCTCGTCGCGGCGCTGGCGCTGTCGCTGATCATCAAGACCTTCCTGGCGCAGGCCTTCTACATCCCCAGCATCTCGATGGAGGACACCCTCCTCGTGGGCGACCGGCTGGTCGTCAGCAAGCTCACCCCGGGTCCGTTCGAGCTCGAACGCGGAGACATCGTGGTCTTCCTCGATCCGGGCGGCTGGCTGGACAACCCCGAGTCGGAGCCGCTGAACCCGGTGGAGCAGGTGCTCACGTGGATCGGGATCCTGCCCGAGCACGCCGACGAACACCTCATCAAGCGGATCATCGGAGTCGCCGGCGACCACGTCGTCTGCTGCAATGAGGCCGGGCAGATCACCGTCAACGGCGCCGCCATCGACGAGCCGTACGTGATCGACGGCGCCGCGCCGAGCAACGACCCGTTCGACGTCGTGGTGCCCGAGGGGCACCTGTGGGTGATGGGGGACAACCGGCCCCGATCGGCGGATTCGCGATACAACGCCGCGTCGGTTGGCGGAGGGTTCGTTCCGATACGTAACGTGGTGGGTACCGCCTTCGTCATCATCTGGCCATTGGATTCGATCACGTGGTTGAGCAACCCCGAGGAAACGTTCGCCGACGTCCCCGACCCGTCGTGAGCCGCCCGCCCACCCGGCTGCTGGAGCGTGAGCTCCTCGCCGGTGGGCGACGCTACGTGGCCGGGATGGACGAGGTCGGACGCGGCGCGCTGGCCGGTCCGGTGAGCGTGGGAGTCGTCGTCATCGACGCCGGCACCGGTCGCAGCCCCGCGGGCCTGCGCGACTCCAAGCTGCTGCGTCCCGAGGCACGGGAGCGCCTGTGCGCGCCGATCCGCCGCTGGAGCGTCGCGAGTGCCGTCGGCCACGCGGACCCCGCGGAGATCGACCGGATCGGCATCATCGCGGCGCTCCGGCTCGCCGGCACCCGCGCGCTGACCGCGCTGGTGGGCGACGGCATCGAGGCGGACGTCGTGATCCTCGACGGCAATCACGACTGGCTCAGTGCGCCGGCCGACCTGTTCACCCCGGCGGCGGTGACGCCGCCGGTCACCACCCGGATCAAGGCGGATCTGACCTGCTCCGTGGTCGCGGCCGCGAGCGTGCTGGCCAAGTGCGAGCGGGACGCCATGATGCGCGAGCTGCATGAGGACTTCCCCGCCTACGGCTGGCACGGGAACAAGGGGTACTCCGCGCCGGAGCACCTGGCCGCCCTCACCGAGCACGGTCCCTGCGAGCTGCACCGCAGGAGCTGGTCGCTGCCCGGCGTTGCCGTCGGCACCGGCACGCCCGTGGTCACCGGAGGGGGCATGATGGACCAGTGAGTGCAGAGGACCTCGAGAACTACGAGACGGACATGGAGCTCGCGCTCTACCGCGAGTACCGCGACGTCGTCGGACTCTTCTCCTACGTGGTGGAGACCGAGCGCCGGTTCTATCTGGCGAACCAGGTGGACCTGCAGGTCCGCTCGGCCGGCGGCGAGGTGTTCTTCGAACTGACCCTCGCCGACGCCTGGGTCTGGGACGTGTACCGGTCCGCGCGGTTCGTGAAGTCCGTCCGGGTCGTGACGTTCAAGGACGTCAACGTCGAGGAACTGGCCAAGCCGGACCTGGAGCTGCCCCGCTAGGAGGGCGTGCACCCCAACGGTGCGCCAGCCCCCTCCACAGTCGGTCGGTGATGCACCGCTCTCCACAGCCTTGTCCTCGGCGCGATCGGGACCGCGCCGGCGCGGGCAGCATCGCCTGCGGAGGTGGTCGCGATGCTCGCGAAGGACGAGGTGGGCAGGTCCGGGGAGTTGCGTGCGCGCAGATGGCTCGAGCGCCGGGGCTACGAGGTGCTCGACACGAACTGGCGCTGCCCGGCCGGTGAGATCGACATCGTCGCCAGGGACGGCGATGACGTGGTGGTCGTCGAGGTGAAGACGCGGACGTCGCTGAGTTTCGGGCATCCGGCCGAAGCCGTGGACCGGGCCAAACTGGCGCGGCTGCGCCGTCTGGCCGGACTGTGGCTGGCCGAGCACCCGACCCGAACCGCGGGCGTGCGGATCGACGTGATCGCCATCTGGCACCCCGCCGGGCAACCGCCGCGCCTGGAACACCTGCGCGGGGTGAGCTGAGATGGGCCTCGGCCAGACCTGGTCGGTGGCTCTGATCGGCCTGCTCGGCCACCCCGTGCAGGTCGAGACCCACCTGCAGCCCGGGCTGCCGCACTTCGGCCTCGTCGGCCTGCCGGACGCGTCTCTCGGCGAGTCCAAGGAACGCGTCCGGGCCGCGGTGAGCTCGAGCGGACTCGCCTGGCCGGCGTCCCGGGTGACGGTCAACCTCTCTCCTGCGGACCTGCCGAAGTCCGGGTCCGGGTTCGATCTGGCGATCGCCGTCGCGAGCCTGCTCGCCGCCGGGAAGATCGACGGCGAGCAGGTGCGGCAACGGGTCCACCTCGGCGAGCTGGGCCTCGACGGGCGGATCCACCCCGTGCGGGGGATCCTCCCGGCCGTCGCGGCGGCGGTCGCCGCCGGTCACCCGCACGTGGTGGTTCCCGAGGCCAACGCCGACGAGGCCCGCCTCGTGCCGGGCGCCGTGGTGCACGGCGCCGCGCACCTCGGCCACCTCGCGCAGGACTACGGAGCCGACATCCCCGCGGCCCGGCTGCGCGCCATCGCCGTCGTCCCGGCACCGCGCTCGGCGCAGGCCCTGCCGAGGATGCCGGTCGTGAAGGACCTGGTCGACGTGCTCGGGCAGGGCGAGGCTCGTCGAGGCCTTGAGGTCGCGGCCGCCGGCGGGCACCACCTCTACATGGTGGGACCGCCCGGTACCGGCAAGACGATGCTCGCCTCCCGGCTCCCCGGGCTGCTGCCGGACCTGACCGATTCCGAAGCGCTGGAGGTCACGTCGGTGCACTCGGTGGCGGGCACCTTCGACGCCGCCGGCGGCCTGCTGGTCCGGCCTCCGTTCGAGGACCCGCACCACACCGCCACACCGGCGTCGGTGGTGGGCGGCGGCTCCGGGCTGCCCCGACCCGGGGCCGCCTCCCGGGCCCACCGCGGGGTGCTCTTCCTCGACGAGGCCCCGGAGTTCAGCGTCCGCGTGCTCGAGACGCTGCGCCAGCCCCTCGAGGAGGGGCAGCTGGTCATCCACCGGGCCCGCGGCGTCGCCCGGTTCCCGGCCCGGTTCCAGCTCGTGCTCGCGGCGAACCCGTGCCCGTGCGGGCGGTCCGTGGGCAAGGGCCTGGACTGCACCTGTACGGCGATGGCCAGGCGTCGCTACGAGGCGCGGCTGAGCGGTCCGCTGCGCGACCGGATCGACATCCGGCTCGAGGTCCCCCTGGTGACGCGCGCCGAGTTGAATGCGGCCGCCGCGCCGGAGTCGACGGCGGTGGTGGCCGCCCGGGTCCGAGGAGCGCGGGAACGGCAGCGCGAGCGGCTCGCGGGCACGGGCTGGGCCACGAACGCGGAGGTGCCCGGGTCCTGGCTGCGGGAGCGGACCCGCCGCGTCGGACCCGCGATCGCGGGCCGGCTGGACGCCGAGCTCGATCGCGGACGGCTCAGCCTGCGAGGGCTGGACCGGGTTCTGCGGGTCGCGTGGACGCTGGCCGATCTCGCCGAGCGTGACCAACCGACGAGCACCGACGTGGGCGAGGCTCTCGCATTGCGGATGGTGGGCAGCCATGCGTGACCGGTTGCCCTTCGACCACCTCGACGAGCGGCTCGCCCGCGCCGCCTGGAGCCGACTCACGGAACCGGACGACCGGGCCGCGAACCGGCTCGTGGCGACCCTGGGGGCGGGTCCGGCCCTTGACTGGCTGCTCGAGGCCGACCGGGGACTGTTCCGCGCGGTGCCGGTGCGGCCACCACGCGGCGACTGGCGCACCGCGGTCGCCCGGTGGGCGCCCCGGCTCACCGATCTCGACCCCCGGCGCGAGCTCGAGGTGATCGCCCGCCGTGGTGGGGATCTGATCCTGCCCGGCTCGCCGGCCTGGCCCGCAGGTCTCGACCAGTTGGGTGAGTCCGCGCCACTGTGCCTGTGGGTGATCGGTGCCCGTAACCCGGCGACCCTGGCTGCGTCGTCGGTCGCGCTGGTCGGCTCCCGGGCCAGCACCGCGTACGGGGAACGGGTCACCACGGACCTCGCGATGGGCATGGCGGACAGGTCCATCACCGTGGTGTCCGGGGGCGCCTACGGCATCGACGCCGCCGCGCACCGGGCCACGCTGAGCGTGCACGGACCGGCACTGGCCGTGATGGCCGGAGGACTCGATCGGTACTACCCGAACGCGAACTCCCAGCTCCTGGCGCAGGTCGCTGCCACGGGAGCGGTGCTGGCCGAGGTGCCGCCGGGCACCGCGCCGATGCGGACCAGATTCCTGTCCAGGAACCGACTCATCGCGGCGCTCGCCCGGGCGACAGTGGTGGTCGAGGCGGCCTGGCGATCGGGTGCGCTCAGCACCGCGGCCAGGGCAGCCGAGCTGCACCGGCCGGTCGGGGCGGTGCCCGGGCCGGTGACCTCCGCGGCCTCCGCCGGGTGCCATCGGCTGCTCCGGGACGCCGGCGCGACCTGCGTCACCGACGCCGCGGAGGTCGCCGAGCTCGTCCAGCCGGTCGGGACCGCGCTGCCCGAGGAGCCGACGGTGGCCGCGGGGCTGCTCGATGATCTCGACCTCGAGCAGGCTCAGGTGCTGGACGCCCTCCCCGCCCGCGGCGAGGCGGTGTTCGGCGCCGTCGTGCGCAGCGCCGGGCTGGACGAGGCCTCGGTGCGGGCCGCGCTCGGGTTCCTCGAGCTCGCCGGCCGGGTGACCCGCGAGGGCAGCGCGTGGCGGCGGGCACGCGTTCGGCGTGGGTGAGGGGTGCGTGCCGGTGGCCCGGCCCCGCCCCGCCGCGTGGCAGGCTGATGGCATGTCTGCACCGCGTTCGCGTGCCGGCGCGACGCAGCCGCGCCGGATCCCCGAACGCCCCGGCGACACCGCCGTGCTCGCCGCCTTCGTCGCGCATCTGCAGGCCCAGCGCGGGCTGTCCGAGCACACCAGCCGGGCGTACCGCGGCGACGTGCGCACGCTCCTGGACGCCGTCCCGACCGACGACGCCGACACCCCCACCGACCTGGACGCCATCGACCTGACCGCCCTGCGTTCCTGGTTGGCGGGCCAGTCGGCGCGAGGCCTGTCCCGCTCCACCCTGGCCCGCCGCGCAGCGGCGGCGCGGACGTTCACCGCGTGGGCGACGCGGACCGGCCGGATGACCGAGGACCCGGCGCTCCGTCTGCTCGCGCCGCGCCCGGACTCGGTGGTGCCCGCCGTGCTCGCCGTCGACGAGGCAGACACGTTGCTGACCGTGGCCAGGACCCGCGCCGACGACGGCGAACCCGTTCACGTGCGTGACTGGGCGGCGCTCGAACTGCTCTACGCGTCGGGCCTGCGGGTCTCCGAGCTCGTGGGGCTCGACCTCGCGGACGTCGACCAGGGCCAACGACTGGTGCGGGTGCTCGGCAAGGGCAACAAGGAACGCATGGTGCCGTTCGGGGTGCCCGCCGCTCGCGCGCTCACGCACTGGGTCGACGTCCGCGGGGGACTGGTGGACCCGGCGACGACGACGAACGCCCTGTTCCTCGGGCACCGGGGCCGGCGCCTGGGGACCCGGCAGGTCCGCAGCACGGTCCATGAGCTGGCGGCCGCCGCCGGGGTGCGCGACCTGGCACCCCACGGCGTCCGGCACTCCACGGCCACCCACCTGCTCGAGGGCGGCTCCGACCTGCGCTCGGTCCAGGAGGTCCTCGGACACGCGTCGCTGGCCACGACGCAGCGATACACCCACATCTCGGCGGAGCGGCTGCGCGCTTCGTTCCAGCAGGCACATCCGCGGGCCTGACCCCGCCCCGGCTCCGGTGCGGGCACCCCTCGCGTGGCCGGCGCCATCTCACGTTGCCGCCCCGAGCAGGCCGACTAGCCTGTGAGGTATGGCACAGGAGCCGGAGTCCCGTTCCCCCGTGGACGTGGCTCGAGACTATGAGGAAGCCGTCTCGCCGATCGTCGCCCCGTTCGTGGCGGCACTCATCGACGCCGCCCGGATCCCCGTCGGCGGCTCGGTCCTCGACCTGATCTGTGCCACGGGCGTCGCGACCCGGGCCGCGGCCGAGGCAACCGGCCCGATGGGCCGGGTGGCCGGGCTGGACGACGATCAGAACCTCCTCGACGTCGCCGCCGACCATCGCGGTCTCGTGATCGAGTGGGTGCGGGCCCAGCCGGACGCCCTGCCGTTCCCGAGCCGGACGTTCGACCGGGTGATCAGCCAGCAGGGTCTGCAACGGATCCCGGACCTGCGCGTGAGCGTCGAGGAGGCCTGCCGGGTCCTCCGGGTGGACGGCGGTTTCGCCGCCACGGTGTGGCTGCCACCGGACCGGAACCCGTTCTTCGCGGCCGAGGCGCGTGCCATCGCCGCCGTTGCCGGGCCCGGGGCGCTCGCCGGGATCGAGGACCTCCCGGACCGGCTGGCGCTCGTGGCCCACGAACTACGCGCCGGTGGCCTCGTGGAGGTCACCACCGCGGAGGTGACCGCCACCGTGGACCTCCCCGCGGACGAGGGGTTCATCGCCGACCACCTGGCCACCTCCTACTGGGCCAGGGATCTCGACGTCGCCGGCCGTGCGGAGGCCGCCGCGGCGGTGCTGGCCGACCTGGCCGAGCACCGCACGACCGGGGGCACCGTGCGCCTACCGTTCGTGTCCGCGGTGGTGCACGCGTTCCCGTAGCCGCGCGACCGGATCCGGTGCGACGGACCGACCGCTCGGCGCGCCGGCGACCGGATAGAGGCGGATCACCGGATCCGCGACCAACAGCGTCAACGGATCCAGGTAGCGCTCCCGACCCAGCCGGGCGCCCCAGTGCAGGCACCACCGTGCCGGTCCGCAGTGCGGGCCGGCGTCGCCGTCGGCGAGCCGTCCGATCACGTCGCCACGGCGCACGGCCGTACCCACCGTCAGGGTCGTCGTGACCGGCTCATAGGTGGTGCGGATCCCGTCGGGATGGTCGATGGAGAGCACCGGCCGGTCCACGACCCGGCCCGCGAACGCCACCACACCGTCCGCCGCAGCCAGCACGTCCTGACCCGGTGTGCCGGCCAGGTCCACGCCCCGGTGCCCGGGCGACCAGACCTGTTCGGGTTCGCTGAACGGGGTCAGCACCGCCGGTTCGGGGCTCAACGGCCAGCCGTACGCACCGGCCGCCGGCGGTGTGGTCGGTCCGACGTCGGCCGGTGCGCCCGGCTCGGCGGTGGGCGAGTCGGCCCGGGCCGCTCCCGGCAGCTCCCCGCCCGGCGGCGACGGGTCCAGCGGCGCCAGCAGGGCGAGCCCGGCCGCCAGCGTGATCGCGAGGGCGCCGAGGGTGATGGAACGGGTACCGGCCATCCGCTCAGCCAACCCGACGAATGCCCGCGGCCACCGGCGCGACGGTCTACCTGGGGACGACGAGTCACCCGCGAGGGGGCTGTGTGGGGCCGCCCCGCGGATCCGGTAGACTCGCACCTGCAGGTGGTACGTCCTCCGGGACCGCCGCCTGACATCGCGCGCTCACAGACCACTCCCAGCGAGTGGGGTCGTGCGGCATGGTCCGGATCCTCGATCCGGTGCCGAACGGCCGTGAGCACCAGGAATGAGCACCACCCGGTGACTCAGAGACAACCGAGTTGTGCCCGGCCCACACGCCGCGGCACGTGATGTGTGGGGTCCGCCCCACGTCGAAAGGACGAGCCATGGCCGTCGTCAGCATGCGTCAGCTCCTCGAGAGCGGTGTCCACTTCGGGCACCAGACCCGCCGTTGGAACCCCAAGATGAAGCGCTTCATCTTCACCGAGCGCAACGGCATCTACATCATCGACCTGCAGCAGTCGCTGCTGGACATCGACCGCGCGTACGAGTTCGTCAAGGAGACTGTCGCACGCGGCGGAACAATCCTCTTCGTCGGCACCAAGAAGCAGGCGCAGGAAGCCGTGGCCGAGCAGGCCACCCGCGTGGGGATGCCCTACGTGAACCAGCGCTGGCTCGGCGGCATGCTGACCAACTTCGGCACCGTGAGCAAGCGTCTGCAGCGCCTCAAGGAGCTCGAGGAGGTCGACTTCGACGACGTCGCCTCCAGCGCCTTCACCAAGAAGGAGCTGCTCATGCAGCGCCGTGAGCGGGACAAGCTCGCCCGTACCCTCGGCGGCATCCGCGACATGGCCAAGGTGCCTTCCGCCGTCTGGGTCGTGGACACCAAGAAGGAGCACCTCGCCGTTGCCGAGGCGCGCAAGCTCAACATCCCCGTCGTGGCCATCCTGGACACCAACTGCGACCCCGACGAGGTCGACTTCCCGATCCCGGGCAACGACGACGCGATCCGCGCCGTCAGCCTGCTGACCCGCGTGGTGGCCGACGCCGCCGCCGCGGGTCTGGTCGCCCGTCACGGTGGTGGTAGCGACGCCGCCACCACCGAGGCCGAGCCGCTGGCCGAGTGGGAGCGCGAGCTGCTCGCCACCCACGAGGCGCAGCAGGGTGCCGAGGCCAGCGCCGAGGGCACGGCCGCCGAGGCGACCGCTGCCGAGGCCGCCGCTCCGGCCGCGCCCGAGGTCGTCGTCGAGGCGGCGGACGCTGCTGACGTGACCCCGGCCGTCGCGGAGACCCCGGCCGTCGAGGACGCCGCGGTTGCCGAGGAGACCCCGGTTGCCGACGAGGCCACCGAGGAGACCCCGGTTGCCGACGAGGCCACCGAGGAGACCCCGGCGGCTCCCGAGCAGGCCTGACGCACAGTCCCCAAGACACCAAGGATCTGGGAAGGATCAGATATGGCGAACTACACCGCTGCCGACATCAAGGCCCTGCGCGAGCGCACGGGCGCCGGCATGCTCGACGTCAAGAAGGCTCTCGACGAGGCCGACGGTGACGCCGAGAAGGCGATCGAGATCATTCGGGTCAAGGGCCTGAAGGGTGTGAGCAAGCGTGAGGGTCGCTCCGCCTCGGACGGTCTGGTCGCGGCCTCGATCAACTCCACGCCGGACGGCGAGGGGCAGGTCGGAGTGTTGGTGGAGATCAACTCCGAGACCGACTTCGTGGCCAAGAACCAGGTGTTCGTCTCGCTCGCGGACCGCGTCGTCGCCACTGCGGTGGCCTCCGGTGCCGCGGATGCGGACGCACTCCTGGCCGCCGAGTCCGACGGCGTGGCCCTGTCGACCGTGGTCGACGAGACCGCCGCAACGCTGGGCGAGAAGATCGTGGTCCGCCGGGTCGCCCGACTGGCCGGCGAGCACGTCACCACGTACCTGCACCGCACCGCCAAGGACCTCCCGCCGCAGGTGGGCGTCCTGGTGTCCTCGGACGCCGCCGGCGCCGCGGTCGCGCACGACGTGGCGCTGCACATCGCTGCCTACTCCCCGCAGTACCTCAGCCGCGACGAGGTCCCCGCCGACAAGGTGGCCGACGAGCGTCGGATCGCCGAGGAGACCTCCCGCAACGAGGGCAAGCCGGAGCAGGCACTGCCGAAGATCGTCGAGGGTCGCCTGAACGGCTTCTTCAAGGAGGTGGCCCTCCTGGACCAGCCCTTCGCGAAGGACCCGAAGAAGTCTGTGGGCCAGGTCGTCACCGAGGCCGGTGGCACGATCACCGGCTTCGCGCGGTTCCGCGTCGGCGCCTGAGCAGCAACATCCGGCGGTGGCCCCGGTCCTGATCCAGGGCCGGGGCCACCGCTGTCATACGCTCACCCCAGCACATCCACTCAGCGTTCTCACCCAGGAGGATCTCGCCGATGCCTGCGCTCACTCCCGCCCCGACCACGCGTCGGGTCCTGCTCAAACTCTCCGGCGAGGTGTTCGGCGGTGGCAGCGTCGGCCTCGACCCCGACGTGGTCGCCTCGATCGCCCGTGAGATCGCCGAGGCCGTGCACGAGGGCGTCCAGGTGGCCATCGTGGTCGGCGGCGGCAACTTCTTCCGTGGTGCCGAGCTCTCGCAGCGCGGCATCGACCGTGCCCGGGCCGACTACATGGGCATGCTCGGCACCGTGATGAACTGCCTCGCCCTGCAGGACTTCCTCGAGAAGGCGGACGTCACCACCCGGGTGCAGACCGCCATCACGATGGGGCAGGTCGCCGAGCCGTACATCCCGCTGCGTGCGATCCGCCACCTCGAGAAGGGTCGCGCCGTGATCTTCGGCGCGGGCGCGGGGATGCCCTACTTCTCCACGGACACGGTTGCGATCCAGCGAGCACTCGAGACCCACTGCGAGGAGGTCCTCGTCGGCAAGAACGGGGTCGACGGTGTGTACACCGCGGACCCCCGCGTGGACCCGACCGCCACCAAGCTCGACTTCCTCACCTTCGACGACGCGATCCAGAAGGACCTGCGCGTCGTGGACTCCACCGCCCTGGCGATGTGCCGCGACAACCAGCTCTCCATGCGCATCTTCGGCATGGAGGGGCCGGGTAACGTGGCCGCTGCACTTCGAGGTGAGAAGATCGGCACATCAATGACGTCCGGTGCAGGAACCGACCAGAGCAAGGAGCAAGCGTGATCGACGAGACCCTCTTCGAGGCCGAGGAGAAGATGGACAAGGCCGTCGAGGTGGCGCGTGAGGACTTCGGCAACATCCGCACGGGTCGCGCGAACGCCGGCATGTTCAACAAGCTCGAGGTCGAGTACTACGGTGCTCCCACCCCGCTCCAGCAGCTCGCCTCGATCACGATTCCCGAGGCCCGCACCGTCATGCTCTCCCCGTATGACAAGACCTCGATGACGGCGATCGAGAAGGCCCTGCGCGAGTCCGACCTTGGCGTCAACCCGAGCAACGACGGCGTCCAGATCCGGATCATCCTGCCGACCCTCACCGAGGAGCGCCGCCGCGACTACGTCAAGCTCGCCAAGACCAAGGGCGAGGACGCGCGCGTCGCCGTGCGGAACGTGCGCCGGCGGGCCAAGGAGGAGCTCGACCGCATCGCCAAGGACGGCGAGGCCGGCGAGGACGAGGTGAACCGCGCCCAGGCCGAGCTCGACGCGCTCACCAAGAAGCACACCGACACCGTCGACTCGCTGCTCGCCGGTAAGGAGAAGGAGCTGCTCGAGGTCTGAGCGGGCCCGGCCATGGTTGATCCAAGTCCGCCACCTGCCACCGGGAGCGATGGCGTGCCGCTCTCGCGGCGCGCCCTGCGCGCCGCGGAACGTGCCGCCCGGCTCGAGGCGGAGCTCAACGGCACCGACGCCGAGCCGGCCGGTCCCGCCACGGCGGCGGACCGTGCCGCACCGACGGGGCGCGCCGACACGCCCGCGCCGCTCGCGGCGCGGGCCGGCTCTGCGGCTTCGGCGGCGTCGCCCGAGCCCGCGACGCCGTCGGGCAGCCCTGAGGACCCGGCGACCGGAACCCGCGGCGCCGGGACGGACCGGCTGACGGCGACAGCCGGGGCACGGCCGACCTCCGGCGCCTCGCCGGCGTCCGCCGGACCCGCGCGCTCCGGTGACTCGCCAGCGTCCGCGGGCTCCGCCGACGAACCCCCGCCTGCCTCGCGCGCCGGACGCAACCTTCCCGCCGCGATCGGGGTCGGCCTCGGCCTCGGTGCCGTCCTGGTCGCCTCCCTGTTCATCCGCAAGGAGGCCTTCGTCGTCCTCGCCGTCGTCGTGTGCGCGATCGCGCTCTGGGAGCTCGAACGGGCGCTGCGCACCCGCGACATCCGGCTGCCCTACCTGCCACTCGTGGTCGGCACCGTCGGCATGCTCGTCTCCGCCTACCAGGCCGGCATCGAGGCACTCCTCGTCGCATTCCTGCTCACGGCCGGCGGCGTGTTCGTCTGGCGGGTCCTGGACGGGGGCGGCGGCGACGCGTTGCGCGATGCCACTGCCGGCATCTTCGCGGCCGCCTACATCCCGTTCCTCGCCGGTTTCCTGATGATCATGCTGTCCGCCGACGACGGGCAGTGGCGGGTCCTGATGTTCGTCGCGCTCGTGGTTGCCAACGACACCGGCGGCTACATTGCCGGGGTCCTGTTCGGCAGGCATCCGATGGCGCCCTCGGTGAGCCCGAAGAAGTCCTGGGAGGGTGCCGCCGGGTCCGTGGTCCTCGCCGCCCTGGTCGGGGTCGGCTTCGCGATCTTCGCCATCGACGCCACGTGGTGGGCCGGGCTCGCCATCGGCGTGGTCGCCGTCGCCGGTGCGACCATGGGCGACCTGTCCGAGTCCATGCTCAAGCGGGACCTCGGGGTCAAGGACATGGGCAAGATCCTGCCCGGGCACGGCGGCATCCTGGACCGGGTCGACTCGATCCTGATCTGCTCCCCGGTCGTGTTCGCCCTGCTCCTCGTGGTCGCGCCGGCCTGAGTCGCCGCGGCGCCGGGCTGACCCGTTCGGGAGCCCACCCGGGCCACGGCCCGGTACCCGTTCGTCGGTGCAAGAACGGGTACCGGGCCATCCGGGCCAGGATCGTCGCGGCCGCGGCTCAGCCGGCCACGGAGCTCAGTTCGTTCGGGACCACCGGCAGCACGGCGCTGTCGATCACCTCGCCGCCGAGCAGGTCCACCACGAACACGGTCGACGTGGCCGGCTCGGTGACGTACGCGAACGACCCCTCGACCCGCAGCGTCGGGCGCGGGTCCTGCCACTGCTCGGGCTCGGTCCAGGAGCCGGTCACCGGGACCTCGGCGGTCACCGTGCCCGCCTCGGGATCGATGATCCGCAGCGTCCCATCGGTGCCGAGCACGAGCGCCTCGCCGCCGGGGCCGCGGGCGAGCGAGCGGAAGCTGTAGCTCACGCCGAGGTCCACGAGCCGGATCTGCGCCGTGCGGGTGTCGATGAGGGAGACCCGGGTGGGCCGTTCGAGGTCGGCGTCGGGGTCGGACTTGTAGTCGCCGAGCACCACGGGGGAGGCGTCCGAGCCGGCCAGGTTCCCGATCCGCCCGTACGCGTCCGGTGCCGCCGCGTGGGTGAACTCCGACCCGGTCACGATCAGGGCACCGTTCTCGCAGCCGAACACGACCGTCTCGTCGGCGGCCACCGTCTCACCGTGTACGCCCGGGCAGGTCTGCGCGCGGGCGACCTCGGTTCCCTCGGCGTCCAGGAGGACCACGCCGGAGCGGGACTCGGAGTCGCCGATCGTGTGCAGGAGACTGTCGTCGGTGCGCACCACCGCGACCCCGTGGTGCGCCTGCGGGGTGCTCGTGGTCGACAGCACCGGGGCCTGTGCACCGGCCGCCAGCGCGTGCGGGTCCAGCACGGTGATCTCGCCGGTGCCGTCCGCGAACAGCACGGTGCGCTCGGCGTGGGTCACGACATGACCGGGATGGTCCGCCGTGATCACGACGTCGGTCAGGAGCGGCTCGGTCGTGTAGGAGTGCGAGTGGTCCCCGTGCGCCTCGCTGAACGCGCCGGTGTCGAGCAGCCGGAACTCCTCGCCGACGGTCAGGAACAGGTGCCGCCCGTCCCCGGCGGGGTTCACCCGGGTGAATCCCTGCGCCGGGAAGTCGGCGAGGACCTCGAGCGAGAGCGCGTCGACGATCAGGACGCCGCCGTCATAGGTGACGGCCAGCCGCGGCGACGGGCCAGCCGCCTCCTCGGTGGGCCGGCCGTCCTCGGGCGCCGACTCCTCGCCGTCGTGGTCGTGTTCGTCGTGGGTCGCGGTACTGCCGGCGTCCTCGGTGGTCGCCGGCGCCGCGCAGGCGCCGAGCAGGACGACGGCGGAGGTGAGCAGGGCGAGTGGGGCCAGTCTTCTTGTTCGGTTCATAGCGAGAATGATTCTCACTCTATTTAGCTCGCGTCAAGTCGTGTGGCGGCGCGGCGTCGCCGCGCGTCTGGGAGACTGGGGGCACCATGACCACTCCCGCACAGCCTCAGGTCCTGCCCGGGCACGCCCCGGACGCCGGTGACCGCCCGCGCCTGTCCTTCGCGGTGCCGCGCCGCGGCAAGCCGCCACGGCACCTCGCCGACCTCACCTCCGCGGAGCGCGCCGCCGTCGTCGCCGAGCTCGGCCAGCCCGCCTACCGGGCCAAGCAGATCTCCACGCACTACTTCGGGCATCTCACCCGCGACCCGGGCGCGATGACCGATCTGCCAGCCGGGATGCGCGAGGACCTGGTCCCGCAGCTCCTGCCCGAGCTGCTCACGGAGGTGCGCCGGCTCGAGGCCGACGGCGGTGACACCGTCAAGACGCTCTGGTCGCTGTTCGACGGCGTCAAGGTCGAGTCGGTCCTGATGGGCTACTCCGACCGGGCCACGCTGTGCGTGTCCAGCCAGGCCGGGTGCGGCATGGCCTGCCCGTTCTGCGCGACCGGCCAGCAGGGCCTGACCCGTAACCTGTCCACCGCCGAGATCATCGAGCAGGTACGCCGCGCCGCCATCAGCTGCCGCGACGGCGAGCTGCCCGGCGGCCCGCGCCGGCTCACGAACATCGTGTTCATGGGGATGGGCGAGCCGCTCGCGAACTACCGCACCGTGATCAACGCGGTGCGCCGGATGGTGGATCCCACGCCGGACGGCCTCGGTATGTCCGCCCGGCACATCACCGTCTCCACGGTGGGACTGGTGCCGGCCATGAGGAAGCTCACTGCCGAGGGGATCCCGGTCACGCTCGCGCTCTCGTTGCATGCCCCGGACGACGAGCTGCGCTCGCAGCTGATCCCGATCAACACCCGGTGGACCGTCGGTGAAGCGCTCGACGCCGCCCGTGAGTACTTCGAGGTGACCGGCCGCCGGGTCAGCATCGAGTACGCCCTGATCAAGGACATGAACGACCACGGGTGGCGTGCGGACCTGCTTGCCGCCGAGCTGCTCAAGCGTGGCAAGGGCTGGGTGCACGTGAACCCGATCCCCCTGAACCCGACGCCCGGCTCGATCTGGACCGCGAGCGACAAGGACGTCGAGAACGAATTCGTGGCACGCTTGCGCTCGGCGGGGATCCCGACCACGGTGCGGGATACTCGCGGGAGCGACATCGACGGGGCGTGTGGGCAGCTCGCCGCGGAGGTATGAGCCACGATTCACCACCGTGGGTCAGGCCCGGGTCAGCCGGGCCGCCCCCATAGGCTGAGCACGTACGCGCCGGAACGAGGAAAGGATCGTCGATGGAGGGCCTGTTCTCCACCGTCGGGAGTCTGTCGAGCGGGTATGACCGTGAGCAGGTCGATGAGTTCTTCGAGAGGGCGAAGGCGTCCTACGAGGGCAGCGGCGAGGAGACCCTGAGCGCCGCGGACGTGCGCCAGGTCGCCTTCGATCTGGTCCGGCACGGCTACAACCCCGCGGCCGTCGACGCCGCCCTCGACCGGCTCGAGGGTGCGTTCATCCAACGAGACCGTTCGGACTTCATCGCCACCCACGGCCAGGAGGCCTGGATGGAGCGGGTGGCCGAACGGGCGACCACGCTCTACCCGCGCCTGGTCCGACCCGACGGCGAGCGGTTCGCGCCGCCGGAGCGGGGTCGCGGCTACGCCGCCGATGCGGTGGACGACGTCCTGGACCGGCTCGTGGACTACTTCGACTCCGGTGCCAAGCTCTCTGCGGCCGAACTGCGGCAGGCGACCTTCCCCTCGGCGCCGCGCTCGCGTGCGTACGGCGAGGGTCCGGTGGACGCCTACCTCGACCGCGCCGTGGACGTGCTGCTCGCCGTCGAATGACCCGCACCGTCGCGCTGCTCGGGTCCACGGGGTCTGTCGGGACCCAGGCGCTCGACGTGATCGCCGCGGCGCCCGAGTCGTTCCGGGTCACCGCGCTCGCGGCCGGCGGCGGACACCTCCAGCTCCTCGCGGAGCAGTCGGTCCGGTTCGAGGTAGAACTCGTCGCGCTGGCCGACGGGACCGCCGCGGCGTTCGCCGACCACCTCGACGACGCCGCGCAGCGGCTCGGCCTGCCCCGGCCACGGCCCGAGGTGCTTGTCGGTGCGGACGCGGCCCGCGCCGTCGCCGGCGTCGGTGCGGACGTCGTCCTGAACGCGATCACCGGCTCGATCGGGCTTGCCCCCACCCTGGCCGCGCTGCGCGCCGGCTCAACACTCGCGCTGGCGAACAAGGAGTCGCTGGTGGCCGGGGGCGCCCTGGTGCACGCGGCCCAGCAGCGCCCGGACCAGATCGTGCCGGTCGACTCCGAGCACTCGGCGATCGCGCAGGCGCTGCGCTCGGGTGCGCCGGCGGAGGTCGCCCGGCTGATCCTGACCGCCTCCGGCGGGCCGTTCCGGGGCCGGACCCGCGCCGAGCTCGCGGGTGTGACGCCGCAGCAGGCGCTCGCGCACCCGACCTGGGCGATGGGTCCGATGGTCACCACGAACTCCGCGACGCTGGTCAACAAGGGACTCGAGCTCATCGAGGCACACCTGCTGTTCGGTGTCCCGGTCGCGGACATCGTGGTGGTGGTGCACCCTCAGTCGGTGGTGCACTCCATGGTCGAGTTCGTCGACGGCTCCACGATCGCGCAGGCGTCTCCGCCGGACATGCGGCTGCCGATCTCCCTCGGCCTGGGCTGGCCGGACCGGGTGCCCGGTGCCGCCGCGGCATGCCGGTGGGACCTGGCCACGTCGTGGACGTTCGAGCCCGTGGACGACGGCGTGTTCCCGGCTCTGGCGCTCGCGCGCGCCGCGGTCGCCGCGTCCGCCACCCACCCGGGCGTGCTGAATGCCGCGAACGAGGAGTGCGTGACCGCGTTCCTCGGTGGCCGGATCGCGTTCCTGGACATCGTGGACACGGTCGCCGCCGTGCTGGACGAGCACCCCGGCACCAGCGCCGCCGACCTGAGCGTCGAGGCCGTCGAGGATGCGGAGCGGTGGGCCCGGGCGCGCGCGGGGGAGCTGCTCGCCCGACGCTGAGCCGCGAGCCCTCGCTCGCCCGCCCGGCGGTGGTGCGATCTGCCCACCGGTCACCCGGGTGGTTCGGTGGCTCGTTCTCAGCAACGCGACGTACGCTGAGGCGGCACTGCGCAGCCGGGACGGTCCCGGGCCCGGTGCACTGGGGTAGGAATGGACTTCTGGTTGGGCGTGCTGTTCGTGGCGGTGGGGCTGATCATCTCCATCGCGCTGCACGAGATCGGCCACCTGGTGCCCGCGAAACTGTTCGGCGTCAAGGTCTCCCAGTACTTCGTCGGGTTCGGCAAGACCCTCTGGTCCACCAAGCGCGGCGAGACCGAGTACGGCATCAAGATGCTGCCGCTCGGCGGGTACGTGCGGATGGTCGGCATGTTCCCGCCCGCCCGCGAGGAGGTCAGCGAGGACGCTGCCGCCGAGGCCAGGTTGCGGCGTCGGGGACTGCGCGGCCTGATGGACTCGATGGCCGAGGACGCCCGCTCCGCCAGCGCCCAGGAGATCGGCGAGGAACTCCCCGACGGGCAGCGGCACCGGGTCTTCTACCAGCTCAGCACCCCGAAGAAGTTGGCCGTGATGTTCGGCGGACCCGTGGTGAACCTGATCATCTCCACGGTGCTGTTCGCGATCATCCTCACCGCGTTCGGGACCGCCACGGCCAGCAACCGGATCAGCAGCGTCTCCGAGTGCATCGTGCCGGCGAGCGAGCAGCGCGAGTGCGCCGCCGGCGATGCGGACTCGCCCGCGGCGATGGCCGGCTTCGAGGAGGGGGACCGGATCGTCTCCTGGAACGGGGAGCCGGTCACCGAGTGGGCCGACATCTCCACCGCGATCACCGACGGCGGCACCGAGCCCGCGACGGTCGTCGTCGACCGTGGCGGCGAGGAGGTCACGCTCACCGTGACTCCGGTCCTCGAGGACCGACCGGTCGTGGCCGACGGTGCCGTGGTCACCGACGCCGACGGCGAACCGGTGCTCGCGCCGGTACCGTTCGTGGGCATCTCGGCGGCCTACGAGCTCACTCCGCAGCCGTTGTCCGCGGTGCCGGCGTTCGTGGGGTCGGTGTTCACGGGCACCGTCGACGTGGTGCTCTCGCTCCCGCAGCGTCTGGTCGCGATCGCCCAGGCAGTGTTCGGGACCGAGGAACGCGACCCCGGCGTGGTCGGTCTGATCGGCGTCGGCCGGTTCGCCGGTGAGATCGCCTCCATCGACTCGGCCGACTACGGAGCCGCGGAGCGCACCGCGGACCTGCTCTCCCTGGTGGCGTCGCTGAACATGGCGCTGTTCGTGTTCAACATGATCCCGTTGCTGCCCCTTGACGGCGGGCACATCGCCGGGGCCCTGTTCGAGGGGGCCAGGCGCCGCCTCGCGCAGGCGTTCGGTCGCCCGGACCCGGGTCACGCGGACACCGCGAAGCTGATGCCGCTCACCTACCTGGTCATCATCGTGCTGGGCAGCATGAGTCTGCTGCTGGCCTTCGCCGACATCGTCAAACCCGTCACCCTGGGCTGAGGCGCCCGTGGCGGGCGCGGTGTGATACTTGAGGCGTGAGCGTTCCGATCAGTCTGGGCATGCCCGAAGTCAAGGAGACCCCGCCGGTGCTGGCGCCGCGGCGAGCCACCCGCAGGATCCGGGTCGGCACGGTCGACGTCGGTGGGGGCGCCCCGATCTCGGTGCAGTCGATGACCACCACGCCGACGAGCGACATCAACGCGACCCTGCAGCAGATCGCCGAACTCACCGCGGCCGGGTGTGACATCGTCCGGGTGGCCGTGCCCACCACCGAGGACGCGGCCGCGCTGCCCGTGATCGCGAAGAAGTCGCAGATCCCGGTGATCGCGGACATCCACTTCCAGCCCAAGTACGTGTTCGCCGCCATCGACGCCGGCTGTGCGGCGGTGCGCGTGAACCCGGGCAACATCCGCAAGTTCGACGACCAGGTCAAGGAGATCGCCCGCGCCGCGGCCGACGCCGGCACCTCGCTACGGATCGGGGTGAACGCGGGCTCGCTCGACAAGCGGCTGCTCGAGAAGTACGGCCGGGCCACCCCCGAGGCACTGGTGGAGTCCGCGGTGTGGGAGGCCTCACTGTTCGAGGAGCACGACTTCCACGACTTCAAGATCTCGGTCAAGCACAACGACCCGGTGGTCATGGTGCGTGCCTACGAGTTGCTCTCGGAGGCAGGGGACTGGCCGTTGCACCTCGGGGTCACCGAGGCCGGCCCGGCGTTCCAGGGCACGATCAAGTCCGCGACCGCGTTCGGCGCCCTGCTCAGCCAGGGCATCGGCGACACGATCCGGGTGTCCCTGTCCGCGCCACCGGTCGAGGAGGTCAAGGTAGGCATCCAGATCCTGCAGTCGCTGAACCTCGCCGAGCGCAAGCTCGAGATCGTCTCCTGCCCCTCGTGCGGGCGCGCCCAGGTGGACGTGTACACGCTCGCCGAGCGCGTCACCGCCGGTCTGGAGGGCATGGACGTGCCGCTGCGGGTGGCCGTCATGGGTTGCGTCGTGAACGGGCCAGGGGAGGCCAGAGAGGCCGACCTCGGGGTGGCCTCCGGGAACGGCAAGGGCCAGATCTTCGTCAAGGGCGAGGTCGTCAAGACCGTGCCCGAGGCGCTCATCGTCGAGACCCTGATCGAGGAGGCCATGCGGATCGCGGAGGCCCAGCCGGGCGGTGCGACCGGCGGCCCGGTCGTCACCGTGTCCTGACCCGCCAGGTGAGGCACAATCGCAACATGCCGACGTGGCCATGGCGCGCAGCCCTGCAGACCCACCCCGATGTGGTGGTCCAGGACGCGCGCTCGGCGGACGTGGCCGAGCTGATCGCGTTCGCCAAGCAGGACCCGGTCGACGCCGCCCTGCTGGGGGAGCACGTCGAGGCGATGTCCTCCTACGGGTTCTACCGCGACCAGCTCCTGTGCATCCGGGAACCCCACGGGCTGACCGGCCTGTGCTGGACCGGCGGGAACCTGGTGCCGTTGCGCCTGTCGGACGTCGCGGTCGAGGCCGTCGCCGATCACGTGCGGCGACGCTCGCGCCGGTTCTCCTCGGTGGTCGGCCCCGCCCACGACGTGATGCGGCTGTGGGAGGCGATGCGCGGCTTCGCACCCACCCCAAGGGACATCCGCCCCGACCAGCCGTCCATGGTCATCGACGGTGACCCGCTCGTCGCACCCGACCCCGGGGTCTGTCTGACGTCCGTGAACGACCTCGACCTGCTGCTGCCGGCGTGCGTGGCGATGTTCACCGAGGAGGTCGGCTACTCCCCGCTCACGGCCGGTGGTGGGTACGAGCGGCGGGTCCGGTCCCTGGTCCAGGGCGGTCGGTCGCTGTCCCGGATCGAGGATGGCCCCGAGGGCCGTCGCGTGGTGTTCAAGGCCGAGCTCGGCACCGTGGCGCTCGGCGTCACCCAGGTCCAGGGTGTCTGGGTGCACCCGGACCTGCGCGGCCAGGGCCACGCCGTGGCCGGCATGGCCGCCGTGGTCGCGTACGCCCGCGCCCAGGTCGCCCCGCTGGTGTCCCTGTACGTGAACTCCTACAACGCACCCGCGCTCGCGGCCTACCGCAGGGTGGGCTTCCGCGAGGTGGGGACGTTCGCGACGATCCTGTTCTAGGACCACCCCGCTGACATCGCACCTTTGCCCCTGAGATCGGACCACGAACGTGTCCGATCTCGACCCCGTAGGTGCGATCTCAGCGCCTGGGGTCGCGCGCCTCAGCGCAGCAGCTTCGACATCCGCCGGTCGGCGAGGATCTTCCCGCCGGTCTGGCAGGTGGCGCAGTACTGCAGGGCCGAGTCGGCGAACGAGACCTCCCGGATCACGTCCCCGCAGACCCCGCACTCCGCTCCGGCGCGACCGTGCACGCGCATCCCGGACCGCTTCGCGTCCTTCAGCTCCGCTGCCGGGCGGCCCGAGGACGCCTCGATCGCGGGCCGGAGCACCTCCCCGATGGCGTCGTAGAGCCGGGTCACGGCCTCGTCGTCGAGAGAGGAGCTGATCGCGAACGGGCTCATTCGCGCCGCGTGCAGGATGTCGTCGCTGTAGGCGTTCCCGATCCCGGCGATCGTGCCCTGCTCGCGCAGCACGCCCTTGATCTGCTGCTTGCGCCCGGCGAGGATCGCCGCGAACGCGTCCCGGGTGAACTCCGCCGAGAGCGGCTCGATGCCGAGGCTCGCGATCGCCGGAACCTCCTCGGGGGAGGCCACCACGTACACGGCCAGGCGCTTGCGGGTGCCGGCCTCGGTGAGGCTGAAGCCGGACCCGTCGTCCAGGTCGACCCGCAGCGCCACCGGCGACTTCGGCGACCGGGACACGCCGACCGGGAGCTTCTCGTGCCAGCGCAACCACCCGGCCCGGGCGAGGTGGAAGACCAGGTGGAGGTCGCCGTCGGGCAGGTCCTCGACCCGCAGGTCGAGCCACTTGCCGCGCCGGGCCACCTCCGCCACGGTGCCGCCGGCGAGCGCGTCCGGTGCGGGGGAGAACGTCTTCAGCGTCTGGATCCCGAGCACGTGCACGGCTGCGACCTTGCGGCCGACGGTGCGTTCGGTGAGGAAGTCGACGAGGCCCTGGACCTCCGGTAGCTCCGGCATCGTCCCAGTCTGGCAAGGGAGTTCGGCTCATGCCAGGGAGAATCCGGGCCTGTTGCAGCGGATAGACTCGCCCGCGTGCTGATGCGGATGTCGAAACTGTTCCTGCGGACCCTGCGAGAGGACCCGGCCGACGCCGAGGTCGCGAGCCACCGCCTCCTGGTGCGGGCGGGCTACATCCGCCGCACCGCCCCTGGGATCTACTCCTGGCTGCCGCTCGGGCTGAAGGTCCTCGCCAAGGTCGAGGCGATCGTGCGCGAGGAGATGGACGCGACCGGGGCGCAGGAGGTCCACTTCCCGGCGCTGCTGCCGCGGGAGCCCTACGAGGCGACCGGCCGCTGGACCGAGTACGGCCCGAACCTGTTCCGGCTCCAGGACCGCAAGGAGGCCGACTACCTCCTCGCGCCCACGCACGAGGAGATGTTCACCCTCCTGGTCAAGGACCTGTACTCCTCCTACAAGGAGCTGCCGCTCACGCTCTACCAGATCCAGACCAAGTACCGCGACGAGTCGCGCCCGCGCGCCGGCCTGATCCGAGGCCGCGAGTTCATCATGAAGGACGCCTACTCCTTCGACATCGACGAGGCCGGCCTGGCCGCCTCCTACGACGCCCAGCGCGCCGCGTACGAGCGGATCTTCACCCGCCTCGGCCTCGACTACGTGATCGTCTCGGCGATGTCCGGGGCGATGGGTGGCTCGCGCTCCGAGGAGTTCCTGTTCCCGTGCGAGATCGGCGAGGACACCTACGTGCGCTCGCCCGGCGGGTACGCCGCGAACGTCGAGGCGGTGCACACACCGTCGCCGGAGCCCGTCGAGGCGGCCGTGGTCGCCGGCCTGCCCGCCGCGTACGTCGCGGACACGCCGGACACCCCGACGATCGAGTCGCTGGTCGACGTGGCCAACGCCACGCAGGCCAGGCCCGACGGCGGCGCGTGGACGGGTGCGGACACGCTGAAGAACGTGGTGGTCACCCTGGTCTCGCCCACCGGCGCCCGGGAACTGCTCGTGATCGGCCTGCCGGGGGACCGGCAGGTGGACGCCAAGCGCCTCGAGGCCGCCGTGTTCCCGGCGGAGGTCGAGCAGGCCACGGCGAAGGACCTGGCCACCCACCCCGAGCTGGTCGCCGGGTACATCGGGCCCGGTGTACTCGGCCCGAACGGTGCGCCGCGTGACTCCGACGGCACCGACGGTGCCAGCGGGGCGGTTCGTTACCTGCTCGACCCCCGCGTCGTGGACGGCACCGCGTGGATCACGGGGGCCAACGAGGCGGGCAAGCACGTCTTCGGGCTCGTCGCCGGGCGGGACTTCACCGCCGACGGGGTCATCGACGTCGCCGAGGTGCGCGTCGGCGACCCCGCCCCGGACGGTTCCGGCCCGCTCGAGCTGGCCCGCGGCATCGAGATCGGTCACATCTTCGCCCTCGGGCAGAAGTTCGCCAAGGCACTCGACCTGAAGGTGCTCGACGCCAACGGCAAGGCCGTCACGGTCACCATGGGCTCCTACGGGATCGGGGTCACCCGGGCGCTGGCCGCCATCGCCGAGAAGACCTGCGACGCCAAGGGCCTGTCCTGGCCGGTCCAGGTCGCGCCCGCGCACGTGCACGTGCTCGCCACCGGCAAGGACGAGGCCGTCTTCACGACGGCGGAGGGCCTGGCCGCGCAGTTGGAGGCGGCCGGCGTCGAGGTGCTCTACGACGACCGGGTGAAGGTCTCGGCGGGCGTGAAGTTCGCCGACTCCGAGCTGCTCGGACTGCCGTTCGCGCTGGTGGTCGGTCGTGGACTGGCCGACGGCGTGGTGGAGGTTCGCACCCGCGCCTCCGGCGAGCGTGAGGAACTGACGCCCGACGCGGCCGTGGCCCGGCTGTTGGAGCTGCTCGCGGAGGCGTCAGCCTAGGCCGGGATACGTCGCGATCCGCAGGTCCGGGTCCTGGCCGAGGAACGCGGCCTGCGTGGCCAGCGCGATCAGCGGCGCCCGGACGTCGGTCTCGGCGTCGGGCACCTGGGCGAGCCAGCCGGGCAGCAGTTCGGCGATGAGCGTCGCCCGGGCACCCTGCAGGTCCGCGGTGTCGATCGAGTACGCCGCCACGCGGGGGTCCGCGTCGGTGCCGTCGATGCCGGCCGCGACGGCGACGTCCTCCGCCATGTCGCGCAGCGTGACCGCCGCGGCGGCCGCCTCGCCGCGCTCGGAGGAGTCCGCGCGGGCCGCGATCACCTCCTGGGTGTAGCCGAGCGCGTCAAGGGTGCGCACCACCGGCGCCGCCGACGCCGGGAGCGGGTCCGGAATGTCGTGGTCGGCGGTGGCCGGATCGGCTGAGCCGTCGGGGCCGCCCGGCAGGCCGAGGTCGGCGCGGAGCTCGGCGGCCCACAGTGCCCGGTTGATGGCGATCGAGGCGAGCAGGGTCGCCAGGTCCGCGTCGGCGTCCGGGTCGGCGGCGCGATCCGCGGCCGTGGAGCCCTCGAGCGCGTCGAGCACGTCCTCGCCGGTGACCTGGCCCGACGGCGTGGGGGTGGGTTCGGTGGCCGCGTCGCCGGAGTCGGGGCCGTCGGTCGCCGAGGGCCGCGGCGGCGCGGTCCATACACCACCGAGATCGGTCAGGTGGGTGCTCGCGTCGGAGGCAATGTGCGCGAGATCACCCGGCGCGTCCCCGGTCGCGCCGGACGCCTGCGCCTCGGCGCCGGCCGCCTCGGCGAGCGCCAGGATCTCCGCCGTCTCCAGCGCGGCCTCCTGCCGCAGGATCTCGCCGGGTTCGGGGCTCGGGACCTCCGGGGGCGGCCCGTCCAGGCGCACCCCGCACCCGCCCAGCAGGAGGGCGCCGGACACCAGCAGGGCGCCGAGGAGGCGGCCCTGGGAGCGGCGGACGCAGGTGTGCACGCGTTGATCCTGCCACGGCGCACACCTACGCTGGGGTGTTCGCCGCGGGGACCGCGCGCCGCCGGAGCTGGGCGGGCATGATTGGTCCACACACCATCACTGAGACAGTGACAACTTCACAAGGAGAGTCCGATGAGCCGATCGCAGGGCCCTGGCGCCGACGTGGGCGCCCTGTTGTTCGAGGCACTTGAGCCGGTCGTCACCGACGGCGGGCTGTTCCTCGAGGACGTGTCCGTGGTCGGCTCGGGCCGGCACCGGGTGGTGCAGGTCACGGTCGACCTGGCCGACGGTCCGGGCGGGGTCGACTCCGACCTCCTCGCCGACGTGTCCAAGGCCGTGTCCACGCGCCTGGACGAGGTCGACGACCTGATCGACGGTGCCTACCTGCTCGAGGTCTCCACCCCGGGGGTGTCCCGGCCGCTCACCGAGCCGCGCCACTTCCGCCGCGCCGTCGGCCGGCTGGTGACGCTCACCACCTCCGGTGGCACCCTCACCGGCCGGATCCGTGAGGCGGACGGCACCGCGATCGTCCTGCAGCCCACTGCCGATCGCGCCGAGCCCCTCACCATCCCCCTGGCCGACGTGGTCCGGGGCACGGTCGAGGTCGACTTCCATCGCGTCGACGACGCGCAGGACTGACAGGGACTGAGAGGAACACAGTCATGGATATCGACATGAACACCCTGCGCATGATCGAGCGGGAGCGGGACATCCCGCTGGACGTCCTCGTCTCGGCGATCGAGCAGGCGCTGCTGTCGGCGTATCACCGCACGGAGGGTGCCGCCGAGGACGCACGCGTCGAGCTGGACCGCACCAGCGGTCACGTCACCGTGTACGCGCGGGAGCGGCTCGAGGACGGCGAGCCGGGCGACTACGGCCCCGAGTACGACGACACCCCGGCCGACTTCGGCCGGATCGCCACCTCGACCGCCCGCCAGGTGATCCTGCAGCGGCTGCGGGACGCTGAGGACGACGCCGTGCTGGGGACCTTCCGTGGCAAGGAGGGTGACGTCGTCGCCGGCGTGATCCAGCAGGGCTCCAACCCGAAGGTGGTCCTGGTGGACATCGGCGGGATCGAGGCGGTCCTGCCGGCTCACGAGCAGGTGCCGACCGAGACCTACACGCACGGCGAGCGACTGCGCGCCTACGTGCTCGAGGTCACCCGCGGGCCGAAGGGCCCGTCCATCACGATCTCGCGCACCCACCCCAACCTGGTGCGGCGCCTGTTCGCCCTCGAGGTGCCCGAGGTCGCCGACGGCAGCGTCGAGATCGCGGCGCTGGCCCGTGAGGCCGGGCACCGCAGCAAGATGGCGGTGCACTCCAAGGTGGCCGGACTGGGCGCCAAGGGTGCCTGCATCGGTCCGATGGGGCAGCGGGTCCGCGCCGTCATGGCCGAGCTGCACGGCGAGAAGATCGACATCGTCGACTACAGCGACGACCCCGCGACGTTCGTGGCGTCCGCGCTGTCCCCGGCCCGGGTCAGCAGCGTCGAGATCGTCGACGCGGCTTCCCGCTCCGCCCGCGTCGTGGTCCCCGACTACCAGCTCTCGCTGGCCATCGGCAAGGAGGGCCAGAACGCCCGCCTGGCCGCTCGCCTGACCGGGTGGCGCATCGACATCCGGCCCGACACCCCGGTACCCGGGGACGCGTACCCGGGATCGCCGGGCGAGCAGGAGTAGTACACTCATCCGTGGGCCTCCGCGCCCGACACCCCCACCTGCAGACGTATGCCGTTCAGGTGTGCCGGATTCCGGCCACCCGTGAGCTAAGAGGTCATTGCGATGACTGAGAGCATCCGACGGTCCCAGACCGCCGGACCGGTACGCACCTGCGTGGGATGTCGTGAGCGGGGTCCACGGTCCGGCCTGGTACGCCTGGTGGCAGATCGAACGATCGCGGCTCACGCCGTCGTCGTCGATGTGACCACGAGCGCACCGGGACGGGGAGCCTGGGTGCATCCGCATCCCGACTGCCTGGACCGCGCCGTCAACCGCCGAGCGATCGGACGCGCGCTTCGACTCGAAGCGCCGGCCGAGGTCTCCCGGGTGGAGGAGTGGTTCGTCCGGAACGTCCGCACGACACCGTCGATCATCGAACAAGAGAGCGGGTCAGAAGCCGATGGGCACCCGATGAGTACCCAGCGATGAGTAAGCAGCACTAACGACGGTCCGTCCCTGTCTTGGGCGGACCGAGACAGGAGAGTTGTGGCAAAGGTCCGCGTCCACGAGCTAGCGAAAGAGCTCGGCGTCGACAGCAAGTCCGTGATGGCGAAGCTGAACGAACTCGGAGAGTTCGTCAAGTCCGCCTCATCCACCATCGAGCCGCCGGTCCAGCGTCGGCTCCGCGAGGCCTTCCCGGCCGCGGAGGCCGCACCGGCCGCCCCGGCGAAGAAGCCCGCCAGCAAGCCCGCCCCGGCCCCGCGCCAGGCGGCGGCGAAGCCTGCGTCCGAGGCCGCTCCCGCGGCTCCGGTCGAGCGGCCCGCCGAGCCGGCCGCACCGGCACCGAGCCAGGCCGCACCGGTCGCCGAGGCGCCCGCGACACCTGCTCCGGCTGCCACCGAGGCTCCGGCCGCACCAGCGGCGAAGGCCCCGGCCCCCGGTCCGCGGACCCCGCAGGAGCGTCCCGACGAGGCCAAGGCCGACTCCGCCGACCGGCCCACCCCGGGCGCCCGCCCGGCGCCGCGCCCGTCGACGGCGCGTCCCGGCAACAACCCGTTCGCGCCGTCGCAGGGCATGCCCCGCCCCGGCGCCCGACCCGAGCGTGGCGAGCGCCCCGACCGTGGCGACCGCCCCGATCGCGGCGACCGTCCCGACCGTGGCGACCGCACCGGCGGCCCTCGGCCGCCGCGTCCGGGCAACAACCCGTTCGCGCCGTCGCAGGGCATGCCCCGTCCGGGCGGCACCGGCGCGGCCGGACCGCGTCCGGGCGGCACCGGCGGCCCGCGCCCCGGTGGCGCCAACCGGCCCACCCCGGGCATGATGCCCGGCCGTAGTGCCGTGTCCCGGCCCGGTGCTCCCGCCCGTGGTGGCGGCCCCGGTGGCGGACGTGGCGCACCCGGCGGTGGCCGTGGTGGCCCCGGCGGCGCCGGTGGTGGCGGTGGCTTCGGCGGCCGTCCCGGCGGCGGTGGCGGCCCGGGCGCTGGTGGTGGCGGTGGCTTCGGCGGCCGTCCCGGCGGCGGTGGCCGTGGAGGCCGTGGCGGCACCCAGGGTGCGTTCGGTCGCGCCGGTGGCCGTCCGGTCCGTGGCCGCAAGTCCAAGCGGGCGAAGCGTCAAGAGTTCGAGCAGCAGTCCGCGCCGTCCATCGGCGGCGTCCAGGTCCCCCGTGGCGACGGCTCCACCGTCATCCGGATCCGGGCCGGTGCGTCCCTGGCGGACTTCGCGGACCGGATCGATGCGAACCCCGCGAGCCTGGTCACGGTCCTGTTCCACCTCGGTGAGATGGCGACCGCGACCCAGTCGCTGGACGAGGACACGTTCCAGTCCCTCGGCGCCGAGCTCGGGTACGTCATCGAGATCGTCTCGCCCGAGGAGGAGGACCGCGAACTGCTCGGCACGTTCGACATCGACCTCGAGGCCGAAGAGGCCGCCGAGGACGATTCGGACCTGCAGCCGCGGCCGCCGGTCGTGACCGTCATGGGTCACGTCGACCACGGTAAGACCCGGCTGCTCGACGCGATCCGCAGCACCGACGTGGTGGCCGGCGAGGCCGGTGGCATCACCCAGCACATCGGTGCCTACCAGGTGCAGACCCAGCACGAGGGTGCCGACCGTGCGATCACGTTCATCGACACCCCCGGTCACGAGGCGTTCACCGCCATGCGTGCCCGTGGTGCGCAGGTGACCGACATCGCGATCCTGGTGGTCGCAGCGGACGACGGCGTGATGCCGCAGACCGTGGAGGCCCTGAACCACGTGCAGGCCGCTGGTGTGCCGATCGTGGTCGCCGTGAACAAGGTGGACAAGCCGGACGCCAACCCGGACAAGATCCGCCAGCAGCTCACCGAGTACAACCTGGTGGCGGAGGAGTACGGCGGCGACACCATGTTCGTGAACGTCTCGGCGCGCAACCGCACCGGCATCGACGAGCTTCTCGAGGCCGTCCTGCTGACCGCGGATGCCGCGCTGGAACTGCGGGCGAACCCCAACAAGGACGCCCGTGGTGTGGCCATCGAGGCCAACCTGGACAAGGGGCGCGGCGCCGTCGCGACCGTGCTGGTCCAGTCCGGGACGCTGCGCGTCGGCGATGCCATCGTGGCGGGGACGGCCCACGGCCGGGTCCGCGCGATGTTCGACGAGCACGGCGAGACCGTGCCCGAGGCGAGCCCGGCTCGTCCGGTGCAGGTTCTCGGTCTGACCTCCGTGCCGCGCGCCGGTGACACCTTCCTGGTGGCCCCGGACGACCGCACGGCCCGCCAGATCGCCGACAAGCGTGAGGCCGCGGAACGGGCCGCCACGCTGGCCAAGCGCCGCAAGCGGATCTCGCTCGAGGACTTCACCCAGGCGCTCGAGCAGGGCAAGGTCGAGACCCTCAACCTGGTCCTCAAGGGCGATGTCTCCGGTGCCGTGGAGGCACTCGAGGACGCGCTGCTCAAGATCGACGTGGGCGACGAGGTCGAGCTGCGGATCATCCACCGCGGTGTCGGTGCGATCACGCAGAACGACGTCAACCTGGCGACGGTGGACAACGCCGTCATCATCGGCTTCAACGTGCGGCCCGCGGAGCGGGTCACCGAGCTGGCCGACCGCGAGGGTGTCGAGATCAAGTACTACTCGGTCATCTACTCCGCGATCGAGGACGTCGAGGCTGCGCTCAAGGGCATGCTCAAGCCGGAGTTCGAGGAGGTTCAGCTCGGTACCGCCGAGGTGCGCCAGGTCTTCCGTTCCTCGAAGGTCGGCAGCATCGCCGGTTCGATCATCCGCTCGGGCACGATCCGGCGGAACACGAAGGCCCGGCTGTTGCGCGATGGCGTCGTCATCGCCGACAACCTCACGGTCGAGTCCCTGCGTCGCGAGAAGGATGACGTCACCGAGGTCCGCGAGGGCTTCGAGTGCGGTATCGGACTCGGGTACCGGGACATCCAGGAGGGCGACACGATCGAGACCTTCGAGATGCGCGAGAAGCCGCGCGCCTGAGCGTCGGCGAATCGGCACGGTGTCGGCTCCGCGTGGGCCGGGCGGGATCTCTCCCGCCCGGCCCACGCAGCCATCGTGATCACAACAGCGGTACCGCCCAGGTACCGACCACAGGAGGAGGAGCACGGTCATGGCAGACAGCGGACGTGCGCGCAAGCTCAGCGACCGGATCCAGCAGATCGTCGCGACCATGCTGGACACCCGGATCAAGGACCCACGGCTCGGCTTCGTGACCGTGACCGACGTCCGGGTCACCGGTGACCTCCAGCACGCGACGGTGTTCTACACCGTCCTCGGCGACGACGAGGCGCGGGTCGACTCGGCCGCGGCCCTGGAGTCCGCCCGCGGGCTGATCCGGTCCGAGGTGGGCAAGCAGACCGGGATCCGACTCACCCCCACCCTGGAGTTCGTCCTCGACGCGGTGCCGGAGACGGCCGCCCACCTCGAGGACGCGCTGCGCAAGGCGGCCGAACACGACGCCGAACTCGCACGGCTGCGCGAGGGTGCGGCGTATGCGGGCGAGGCCGACCCGTACAAGAAGCCGGCTACCGACGACGGCAGCAGCGAGGCCTGACCGGCCTCGCCGCCGCCCAGCCCGACCGGCGTCAACCGCGCCGGTGGCGGGGTAGGAACATGGACACCCCGGTGGCGACGGCGAGCGTTGCCGCTCCGACGGCGAGCGCCGGTACCAGCCCGCTCGCATAGGTATCGGGCTCGAAGCCGCCGCCCGCCCCGAGGAAGACCGCGGTCAGGACGGCCACGCCGAGCGTCACACCGATCTCGCGCATGGTCGAGTTGACGCTCGAGGCGGTCGCCCGTTCGGACTGCGCCACCTCGGCGAGCACGGCGGTGGACAGGGGCGCGAACGTCAGGCCCATGCCGAGACCGGCGAGCACGAACGCGGGCACCAGCGCCGCGTAGACGGACGGGTCGGTGTGGATGCCCCATGCCATCCACCCGAGGGCCACGGTCTGCAGGGCGAGGCCGGTCACCACGAGTGGCCGTGCCCCGATGCGGCCTGCCAGAGCACCGGCCAGCGGCGCGACGAGCATCGGCGCCGCCGTCCACGGCAGCGTGCGAACGCCGGCCTCCAGGGGCGAGAAGCCCTGGGAGATCTGCAGGAACTGCGTGAGCAGGAAGACCGCGCCGAACATGCCGAGCGAGAACGTGAACGCGGCGGCGTTCGCCGCGCTGAAGCTCCGCAGCCGGTAGAGCCGAAGGGGCACGAGCGGGTGGTCCGTGCGCGCCTGACGCAGCACGAACAGGACCAGGAGCACGACGGCGGCGGCCAGCATCGCGATGATGCGCACCGAGGACCACCCCGCGTCGTTCGCGTCGACGATCGCCCAGACCCCGACGAGGATTCCCGTGCCGGCCAGGAGCAGGCCGGGCAGGTCGAGCCGCTGACGCCGACCCTTGGTCGCCCTCAGGCCGCGGAGGACGAGCGGGATCGCGACGGCGGCGACCGGTACGTTCAGCCAGAAGATGGCCGCCCAGTTCACGCCCTCGACCACGGCACCGCCGACGAGCGGACCGATCGCGATGCCGAGGCCGGACACGCCGCCCCAGACTCCGATCGCGAGCGGACGCCGGTGGTCCGGCACGGCGTCGGCCAGGAGCGTCAGGGACAGCGGCAGGATCGCGGCGGCGCCGACCCCCTGGAGCGCCCGGGCCGCGATGAGTGCCTCCGAGGACCCGGACAGCGCGGCCGCCACGGACCCCAGCGTGAACACGACGATCCCGGCCAGGAAGATGCCGCGTCGGCCGAGCCGGTCGCCGAGCGTTGCCGCCGGGATCATGAACGTCGCGAACGCGAGCGTGTACGCGTTCACGAACCACTGCAACTGCTCGACGGAAGGGTGCAGCTCGGCGGCGATGACGGGCAGCGCACCGGTCATCACGAGGTTGTCGAGCGTCGCCATGAACATCGGCAGGGAGGCCGCGAGCAGCGCGAGCCAGACGGGCGCCCGGCGGGCGGTCGTCGGTGTGCCGGCCGGGTCGTCGCGAACCAGGGTGGTTGTCACAGAAGTCTCCGATCGGGAGTTGGCATCAACTGATTACAAGACGCGAGAGCGACGGTAGTTATCCGCTGATAACATGTCAACCATGAATTCCGACGAGGCTCCTGCGACCGAGAGCGCCCGCCGCATGAACCGGGTCGAGCGGCGCGAACAGATCCTTGCCGCGGCCATCGTTGCGTTCGCGGAGGGCGGCTACGCCGGCACGACCACCGATCAGGTGGCACGGGTCGCCGGGGTCTCGCAGCCCTACGTCGTGCGGCTGTTCGGCACGAAGGCCGACCTCTTCGTCGAGGTGTTCGACCACGTCGCAGGCCAGATCCTCGAACGGTTCGAGCGGGTCGCGCCGGGTCCGGATGCGAAGCAGCGGATGGCGGACGCCTACACCGACCTCATCGGGGACCCGAACCGGCTCCGGGTCCTCATGCACGGCTTCGTGGTCGGCGCCGAACCTGCTGCCGTCGGCACGCGCGCCCGTGAGGTCCTTGGCCGCGTGTTCGAGCTCTACCGCAGCCGCACCGGCGCAGACGTGGAGGCGGCCCGGACGTTCGTGGCGACCGGGATGCTGCTCAACGTGCTCTCCGCGCTCGAGGCGCCCCGGCACGTGGACGAGGACGAGAACCTGGCCGCGCTGGTCGAGTGCTCGATCGGCCGGATCGCGCAGGGCACCCGATGATCGACGGGATCGTCCTCGTCGACAAGCCGGACGGTCTGACCTCCCACGATGTCGTCGCCCGGGTGCGAAGGTTCGCCGGCACGAAGAAGGTCGGGCACGCCGGCACGCTCGACCCGATGGCCACGGGCCTGCTGGTGCTGGGCGTCAACCGCGCCACCCGGCTGCTGACCTACCTGGTCGGGGCGGACAAGACGTACCTGGCCACGATCCGGCTGGGGCAGGGGACCGTCAGCGACGACGCCGAGGGCGAGATCACGGCGACCCCGGGCCTGCCCGAGACCGACGACGAGGCGGTGCGCTCCGCCGTCGCCGGCCTCACCGGTGCGATCGACCAGGTACCGAGCGCCGTCAGTGCGATCAAGGTCGACGGCAAGCGGTCCTACGCCCGGGTGCGGGCCGGTGAGGACGTGGACCTGCCGGCCCGGCCGGTCACCGTGCATGCCTTCGAGGTGCTCGCGCGGCGGCCCGGCGTCGCCGCCGACGGCACCCCCGTCCAGGATCTCGACGTCGAGGTGCGCTGCTCCAGCGGCACCTACGTGCGCGCGCTCGCGCGCGACCTCGGTGCCGCGCTGGACAGCGCCGGTCACCTCACGGCGCTGCGCCGGACCCGGGTCGGCGACTTCGACGTGGCGCAGGCGCAGACCCTGACGGACCTGGCCGACGACGGCGTCCGCGCCCTGGGGATGAGCGAGGTCGCCCGTCGGACCCTGCCGGGCCGTGACCTGACCGACGCCGAGACCACCGAACTGCGGTACGGGCGCCGCGTGCCGCCGTCGGGCCGTGACGGCGTGGTGGCCGCGTTCGCACCGGACGGACACGTGGTCGCGCTGGTCACCGACCGGGGCGAGGTCGCGCGTGCGGTGCTCGTACTCGACCCGGCCTGATCGACGACCCCGCCTGATCGACGACCCGGTCCGATCAGTCACCCGGCGCGACGGTGCCCCGCAGGACGCGGGTCTGCATGGTCGAGCCCGGTTCGATGCCGACGCCGTGCCACCACGCATCCAGTTCCGGCGACGACGTGCGGGCGAGCAGGTCGGCGTACTCGCGGGAGGAGTGCGTGTTGACCGAGCCCCAGACACCGGTGACCTCGATCGCGGCGTCCGCGGCGCCGCCGATCCGGGCGACCGGGTCGAGCGGGTTGCGGACCGAGACCAGCGTGGTGCCGGCCGGGAGGTCGAAGTTCCCACCGCCCGCACCGGTCGTGACGACCGAGGCGAGGTCGTAGCGGGCGCGGATGAAGGGGTCGGCCGCGAGGTCGAGCGCCGCGAAGCTGCTCTGGCTGTGCGTGGCCAGATGGACTGGGACGCCATCGGGTACCTGGTCCAGGGCCGCGAGCATGACCCGCCGGATCGGGGTGTCCTTGCCGGACGCCGCCCCGACCGCGCCGTACGCGCCCATCGGGTTCGCGCCGTCGGGGTCAAGGGACCAGTCCTGGGTGCCGGGCACGTACATCAGCGCGACCTGGCTGCCGTCCGGCCGGGTGATCACGTCGAGGCGCACCGCGCCGTCGTGGTCGTACAGGTCGGCCATGTCGTGGAGCAGATCCGCCGGCCCGGTGGGCAGCGTGTCGGTGATCGCGACCTCGTCGGTGACGTCGGCGACCGAGGTCCGAGCGGCCCGGTCGTCCGCCACCCCGACCAGGTGCCCGACGAGCCGCGGCCCCGCGACCGCACTGAGGACGCCGCCGACCGGCCCGCCGACCGCGCTCCCGACCAGGCCGAGCAGGACCCGACCGGCGCCGCGCGCCCAGCCGGCCTCGCGCGCCTCCCGGTCGGCGTCGGCGGCCGCGTCGAGGCCGGTGACCGCGCCGATGGTCGGGGGAGGTGTCGGTCCGGCGCCGGGCCCGCTGCTGGCGTTCTCCTGCTCGACGGCGTCCCGTGCGACCTGCGCGGACGCGCTCAGCAGTGCGTCGCTGACGCCTCGTAGACCGGGCGCACAGCGCCCGGTCCAGTCGTCGGCGAAGCGCTGGCGGTCCGGGCCCGACCAGGTCAGGGCGCCGACGGCGATCTCGACCCGGCCCGCGACGTCGGCAAGGGTCCGTGCCCCCGCCGCGGCCGCCGACGACCAGTCCCGCAGCGCGGTGACGTCCGCGCCGTGGGTGACGCTCACGTCGCCCGCCCGTGAACCAGCGCCTGCACGTCGCCGGCAAGGCCCGGACCGGTCTCGACCGTCCGGATCGTCCCGCCGGCATCGGCGACCATGACCACGGCGTCGGTCCCGAGCCCAGCCGCGACCTCGGCGACGGCCTCGCCCACGGGTGTGCCGCCGTCGACCGCTGCGATCTCGAAGCCGTTGCGGCCGTCCGGGGCGACGAGCAGCACTCGGTCCCGGCCGATCGCGGCCAGCACGGCCAGGGCGTCCGCCGTCCCGACCGAGACCAGCGCCGAGGCCGAGGTGAGCACGTCCCCGGCGATGGCCGCGTCGGCCCGCGGCAGCTCGTCGTCGCCGAGAGTGCGCGGCGAGCCCTGCGAGGCCCGTCCGGCCGGAGCGGGCGCGGGGACGCCGAGCGCCGCCGCCACCAGGGCGGCCGATCGACCCGGCCGCAGCGAGAGCAGCCATGCAAGTTCCGCCGTCGTGAGCCGGAGCGCCGCGGTGGGGGAGGTGGGCATGGCGCCGACGCTAGGGGACCTCGCCGGGCCGGACCAGGCCAGGGCGGGCGGAAACTTCCGCCGCCGGCGTCGCTAGCGTGGGTACATGACTGCCTTCCAGGATCCGACCGTCGCCCTGCCCTCTGTCCCCGTCCTCCGTCTCGACGCGAACGAGTTGGCGCTGCTGCTCGCGAACACGCCCACTCCCGCGGCCCGGATCAGCGGGGCCGTCTTCGGCCTGGACCCCGAGGCCGGCAGCGACAGTGACAGCGACAGCGCCCCGGACCTGGCCCGGGGCCGAGAGTCGCTGGTCGGTCGGGGTCTGCTCGGTCCGTCCGGAGCGGTCGGGGACGCGAAGCGGGTGTCCCACGTCCTCACCCACTCCCGGGCCTGGATCAGAGTGATCGGCGCATCCGGGGACGCCGCGCACG
Source organism: Occultella kanbiaonis (assembly GCF_009708215.1). Lineage (NCBI taxonomy): Bacteria > Bacillati > Actinomycetota > Actinomycetes > Micrococcales > Ruaniaceae > Occultella > Occultella kanbiaonis. The sequence continues at coordinate 2,036,633 of NZ_CP046175.1, forward strand.
TGGTGATGGGTGCGGGGCACGCCGTGCTCAGCTCGCCGATCCCGAACGGCCATGAGTTCGCGCCGATCGTCGCGTCGGTGGCGGTCGCCGAGGCGGTCGCCGACCTGGTCGGCGCGGTCGTGCAGCGCTCGGGCAGACCCGCGAAGGTCCATGTGGTGCGGCTCGGGGCGGCGCGAACCGATGACGTCATCGACGTGCCTGTCGACTTCCTGGAGCGGGACGTCGTGATCGACGTGGTCCGGTCGCTCGGCCTCCCGCTCAGCGACGTGCGCTGACCGCCGGTGCCGCCGCGAACGCGGACCGCCCCTTGACGTTTGGCATATCGCGATATATCGTGAGCGTGTCGACGAAAGGACACGACATGACTTACCACGATGACTCACACATCAGCGGCGCCCGTGGGCGCCGAGGCCGGGGTGTTCCCGGCGAATCCCGCGCCCGTCGCGACGGTTACGGCGACGCGTTCGAACCCGGGCAGATGCCCGACTACCTCGCCGGCCGAGGCTTCGGTCCGCGCCGGCGCCGCGGTGGACGTGGCCCGATCCCCGAAGGCGCCGGTGCGCCGGACTTCGCGGGCGGACCGCACCGCGGCCACCGTGGCCATGGCCGCGGCCGCCGCGGGCCACGTCCGCGTGGCGACGTCCGCGCCGCGATCCTGCTCCTCCTGGCGGAGGAGCCGCGGCACGGCTACCAGCTGATCCAGGAGATCGGCGAGCGCAGCTCCGGAGCGTGGACGCCGAGCCCCGGCTCCATCTACCCGACGCTGCAGGCACTCGAGGATGAGGGATTGCTCACCATCGAGAACATCGAGGGCCGGCGCACCGCGGCACTGACCGAGGCGGGCCGGACGTACGTCGAGGAGAACCGGGCGTCGCTCGGCACGCCCTGGGAGGTCGGTGGCCCCGATGCCGCGCTGGCCGTCCGCCGCAGCATGATGGCCTTCATGGATGCCGCGAAGCAGGTGGTCCGGGTCGGTGACGCCGCGCAGCAGCAGGCTGCCGTCGCGATCCTGGACGGCGCTCGCAAGGACCTCTACCGGGTCCTCGCCGAGGACTCCGAGGCCGCCGACACCGACACGGACTCGTAACGCCTTCGCGCGCACCCGCCCGGAGGTGGCACGCTTGGCCTCGGTGTCCCGACCCGGGACCACATGGGAGGCGAACAAGAACGTGCGGCGCTGGAACGGCATCACGGAGATTCCTGCGGATCTGACCGCGAGCGTGCTCACCATCGGCAATTTCGACGGCGTCCACCTCGGGCACCGCGCGGTGCTCGCCGAGGTGGTGGCCGCGGCGCGCGCCGAGGGGGTTCCGGCCGTTGCGGTCACCTTCGACCCCCACCCCGCCACGGTGCACCGGCCCGAGAGCGCGCCGACGCTGCTGACGGGGCTCGACGACCGGTTGGCGCTGATGGCGCAGACCGGACTGGACGCCGTCCTGGTCGTCGGCTACACGGAGGAGTTCGCCCGGCAGGCGCCGGAGGAGTTCGTGCGCCGCTACTTCGTGCAGGCGCTGCACGCGCGCCGCGTCGTGATCGGCGAGGACATCCGCTTCGGCTGGGGCAACGTGGGGGACCGCACCACGATGACCGAGCTGGGCCGTCGCCTGGGGTTCGAGGTCGAGGTGGTCCACGACGTCGCCGAGCCGGGGGAGCGGCGCTGGTCCTCCACCTGGGTCCGGGAACTGCTCGCCGAGGGCGACTGCGCGGGTGTGACCCGCGTCCTCGGGCGGCCGCACCGGATGCGTGGGGTCGTCGTCCACGGCGAGGCCCGTGGGCGTGAGATGGGGTTCCCGACGGCGAACCTCGACACCGGCGCGACCGGCACCATCCCCGCCGACGGCGTGTACGCGGGCTGGCTCGTGCGGTACCCGGGCGCGCCGGAGGAGGTCTCGTTGCCAGCGGCCGTCTCGATCGGCACGAACCCCACCTTCGACGGTGTCCAGCGCCGGGTGGAGGCCCATGTGCTCGGCCGCACCGACCTGGACCTCTACGACGAGGAGGTCGTGGTGGAGTTCGTGCGCCGGCTGCGTCCGACGCTTCGTTACGAGGGGATGGCAGCGCTCATCGAGCAGATGCGCCAGGACGTCATCGCCGCCGCCGACGTGCTCGGCGTGCCCCACCCGGCCCAGCTGCCGGCCTCCGGGTCCGCCACGCACTGAGGCCCGGCAGCCACGCGATTCCTCGGCCCCCTCCAGCGGGTGATAACCTGAGCGTTGCCGTCAGATCGGCCGCGGATTCGTCATGCCCGGGAGAACATGCCCCGGAGCTCCGCGCAACGAACACACCAAGGAGAACCGTGGCCCTCGATGTCGCAGTCAAGTCGCAGATCATTGCCGAATACGCCACCCACGAGGGTGACACCGGCTCCCCTGAGGTCCAGATCGCGCTGCTCTCGCGGCGGATCAAGGACCTGACCGAGCACTTCAAGGAGCACAAGCACGACCACCACTCGCGTCGTGGCCTGCTGCTCCTGGTCGGCCAGCGCCGTCGCCTCCTCGGCTACCTGCGCGACGTCGACATCGAGCGTTACCGCTCGCTCATCGAACGTCTCGGCCTGCGCCGATAGTGACGTGACCGGCCGGCCCGGGACCCCAGGGTTCCGGGCCGGCCGGTTCATGTGCCCGCCGGTGCGCGGGCGCCGTATCACCCACAACTACAGACAAACCACCCACTCGGGGCTTTCGTTGGTCCTCGGTAGTGGCTTCCGGACAGGCGTCCGTGGGCCTCGATCGATGACCGTCGAGCCCCGGACGAACACGAAGGAGGGCACCCCATGGAGGGTCCCGAGATTCAGTTCGCCGAAGCCGTCATCAACAACGGCAGTTTCGGCACGCGCACGGTCCGCTTCGAGACGGGTCGTCTCGCCAAGCAGTCCGGCGGCGCCGCCGTCGCGTACCTCGACGAGGACACGATGTTGCTGTCGACCACGACGGCCGGCAAGTACCCCAAGGACCAGTTCGACTTCTTCCCGCTGACGGTGGACGTCGAGGAGCGCCAGTACGCCGCCGGGAAGATCCCCGGCTCGTTCTTCCGCCGTGAGGGCCGTCCCTCGACCGAGGCGATCCTGGCCTGCCGCCTGATCGACCGGCCGCTGCGTCCGCTCTTCGTCAAGGGCCTGCGCAACGAGGTCCAGGTCGTCGAGACGATCCTCGCGATCCACCCCGACGACTCCTACGACATCCTCGCGATCAACGCCGCGTCGATGTCCACCCAGCTCTCCGGCCTGCCGTTCTCCGGCCCGGTCGGGGCGGTCCGGATCGCCCTGATCGACGGTCAGTGGGTCGCCTTCCCGCGCTACAGCGAGACCGAGCGCGCCGTGTTCTCCATGGTCGTCGCCGGCCGCGCGGTGACCGTCGCCGACGGCACCACCGACGTCGCGATCGCGATGATCGAGGCCGAGGCCACCGACAACGCCTGGACGCTCATCAAGGAGCAGGGTGTCGGCGCCCCGACCGAAGAGGTCGTCGCGCAGGGCCTGGAGGCAGCGAAGCCCTTCATCAAGGTGCTCGTCGAGGCCCAGCAGGACCTCGCCACCCGAGCCGCGAAGGAGGTGCAGGAGTTCCCGCTGTTCCCCGACTACCAGCCCGACGCCTACGCCGCCGTGGAGGCCGAGGTCGGCCAGGCGCTGTCCGACGCCCTCGCCATCGCCGGCAAGCAGGAGCGCGAGAGCCGGATCGACGAGATCAAGGACGCCATGGTCGGCGCCCTCCAGAACGGTTTCGACGGTCGCGAGAAGGAACTCTCCGCTGCCTACCGCGCGGTCACCAAGAAGCTGATCCGCCAGCGCATCCTCACCGACGGCTTCCGGATCGACGGGCGTGGGCTGCGGGACATCCGCACCCTCTCCGCCGAGGTCGAGGTACTGCCCCGCGTGCACGGTTCGGCGCTGTTCGAGCGCGGCGAGACCCAGATCCTTGGTGTCACGACGCTGAACATGCTGAAGATGGAGCAGCAGCTCGACACGCTGTCCCCGCAGACGCGCAAGCGCTACATGCACAACTACAACTTCCCGCCCTACTCGACCGGTGAGACCGGCCGGGTGGGCAGCCCGAAGCGGCGCGAGATCGGCCACGGCGCCCTCGCCGAGCGCGCGATCATGCCGGTGCTGCCGAGCCGCGAGGAGTTCCCGTACGCGATCCGTCAGGTGTCCGAGGCTCTCGGCTCCAACGGGTCGACGTCCATGGGTTCCGTGTGCGCCTCGACCCTGTCCCTGCTGAACGCCGGGGTGCCGCTGCGCGCGCCCGTCGCCGGCATCGCGATGGGCCTGGTCTCGGACACCGTTGACGGGGAGACCCGCTACGCGGCGCTCACCGACATCCTTGGCGCCGAGGACGCGTTCGGCGACATGGACTTCAAGGTCGCCGGTACCCGCGAGTTCGTCACCGCGATCCAGCTCGACACCAAGCTCGACGGCATCCCCGCCTCCGTGCTCGGTGGTGCGCTCACCCAGGCCCGCGAGGCCCGGCTGCACATCCTGGACGTCATGGCCGAGGCCATCGACACCCCGGACGAGATGGCCCCGACGGCGCCGCGCGTGATCACCGTCCAGGTCCCGGTATCCAAGATCGGCGAGGTCATCGGGCCGAAGGGCAAGATGATCAACCAGATCCAGGAGGACACCGGCGCCGACATCTCCATCGAGGACGACGGCACCGTGTTCATCGGCGCGACGGACGGCCCCTCGGCCGAGGCCGCGCGTCAGGCGATCAATGCGATCGCCAACCCGCAGATGCCCGAGGTGGGCGAGCGGTTCGTGGGCACGGTCGTCAAGACGACCTCCTTCGGCGCGTTCGTGTCGCTGTCCCCGGGCAAGGACGGGCTGCTGCACATCTCCCAGGTGCGCCGCCTCGTCGGTGGCAAGCGGGTGGAGAACGTCGAGGACGTGCTGTCCGTGGGTCAGAAGGTCGAGGTCGAACTGGCCGAGATCGACCCGCGCGGCAAGCTCTCGCTGCACGCCGTCATCGCAGAGGACGACGCCGAGAAGTCGGAGTCCGCGCCTGCGGATGCGTGACGTGTCAGAACTGATCCTCGGCCCGGCGGGATCGCCGGGTACGGAGATCACCGTGGAGACCGGAGCCGGCGCCGTCGTGCGCCGCTCCGTGCTCCCCGGTGGGATCCGGGTGCTGACCGAGGCCATGCCCGGTCAGCGCTCGGCCGCGATCGGTGCCTGGGTGGCCGTCGGTTCTCGTGACGAGACCGACGGCCACCACGGCTCCACGCATTTCCTCGAACACCTGCTGTTCAAGGGCACGCCCTCCCGCGACGCGATGGAGATCGCCTCGGCGTTCGACGCCGTCGGCGGCGAGGCGAACGCCGCGACCGGCAAGGAGCACACCTGCTACTACGCGCGGGTGCTCGACGCGGACCTGCCGATGGCGACCGACGTCATCCTCGACATGGTCACCTCCGCGACGCTCGACCCCGACGACTTCGACAGCGAGCGCGAGGTCATCCTCGAGGAACTCGCGATGAACGAGGACGACCCCGTCGACGTCGCACACGAGCGCTTCTCGGCCCTCGTCTTCGGGGACCACCCGCTCGGCCGTCCGATCGGGGGCACCCCGGAGAGCATCCGTGCGGTGCCAAGGGATGCCGTCCACGAGCACTACCGGCGCACCTACACGCCGTCCGAGCTCGTGGTCACCGCCGCCGGTGGGGTCGACCACGACACGCTCTGCGAGGCCGTCACACGCGCCGTCGCTGCGGGCGGCTGGTCTCTGGACCCGGCGGCCGCGCCGGCCCCGCGCCGCAGCCCGACCACCAACGGTCTGGACCTGCTCCCGGTGCAGGGCTCCGCCGCGACCGTGCGGCGCGGCACGGAGCAGGCCAACATCATTCTCGGCGGACTCGGCCCGGTGGCCGGAGACGATCGGCGCTTCGTGCTCTCCGTGCTGAACGCGGTCCTGGGCGGTTCGATGAGTTCACGCCTGTTCCAGGAGATCCGCGAGAAGCGCGGACTCGCGTACTCGGTCTACTCGTTCGCCTCGGGCTACGCCGAGACCGGCGCCTTCGGCCTCTACGCCGGCTGCGCGCCGGGCAAGGTGGCGCAGGTCGTCGAACTCCTCGACGCCGAGTGGGCCCGCCTGGCCACGACGGTGATGGACGACGACGAGCTCGCTCGGGGCATCGGTCAGATGTCCGGTGGACTCGTCCTCGGCCTCGAGGACTCCGGCTCCCGGATGTCGCGCCTCGGTCGCGCCGAGATCACGATGGGCGAGTTCGTCGGCCTCGACGAGACCCTCGCGCGGATCCGGTCGGTGACCGCCGAGCAGATCCGGGACCTCGCCGCGGAACTGTACGCGGCGGCGCGGCACCTGGTCGTCGTCGGCCCGTTCGAGGAGGACGTCGCGGCCACCGCGTTCGGGGCTCTGCCGACGGCTGCCTGAGGCGAGGAGCCGGTGGGCGCGCGGATAGCATGGCGATCATGCCGAACACGCCGAATACTGCCGCCGCGCCCCTGACGATCGCCCTCCTCGGCGCTGCCGGGCGGATGGGATCGACCGTCTGCGACGCCATCGAGAGCGCCGGCGACCTCGTCCTCGGCCCCCGGCTCGACGTCGGCGACGACGTGGCGCTCCTGGCCGGCAGCGGGGCCACCGTGGCCGTGGACTTCACCGTGCCGTCCGCCACCGAGGCGAACGTGCACGCCCTCATCGACGCCGGTCTGCACGCCGTGGTCGGGACCACCGGCTGGACCGAGGAGTCCCTGGGACGGGTGCGCACCCACCTCGCCGAGGACGGTCGCGGGCTCGGCGTTCTGATCGCTCCGAACTTCGCGCTCTCCGCGGTGCTCGCGATGCGGTTCGCGGCCCAGGCGGCCCGCTTCTTCGAGTCCGCGGAGGTCATCGAGCTGCACCACCCGAACAAGGTGGACGCGCCGTCCGGGACGGCCGTGCACACGGCCCGCGCGATCGCTGCCGCCCGCGCTCAGGCCGGCCTCGCAGCCGGCCCGGACGCCACCGAGACCGCCCTCGACGGCGCCCGCGGCGCCGTGGTGGACGGCGTGCACGTGCACGCCGTGCGACTGCGCGGCCTGGTCGCGCACGAGGAGGTCCTGTTCGGCAACCCGGGGGAACAGCTGACGATCCGCACGGACAGTTTCGAGCGGTCCTCGTTCATGCCGGGCGTGCTCCTCGCCGTTCGCGCCGTGGTCGAGCACCCGGGCCTGACCGTCGGCCTGGACGGGTACCTGGACCTCGGCTGATCCGGCCGGGCCGGGGCGTCGTGGGACCCTGCGGATCGGCCGGATGACCCCGGCGCTCGGACCGGTGCGGGATTGCCCTGTTCGGGTGTCGGGGGTCGGGGTTAGCATTGGCGACCATGTCAACGACGCGAGCTGTCGATGCCGATTTCGCCGAGATCATCGCACCCTTCGAGCGCGAGATCTTCGCCCACTGCTACCGGATGATGGGCTCGGTCCACGATGCCGAGGACCTCGCCCAGGAGACGATGCTGCGCGCGTGGCGCGGCTACGCCCGGTTCGCCGGAGCCTCCTCGGTGCGGACCTGGATCCACAAGATCGCGACGAACACGTGCCTGTCCGCACTGGAGTCACGGCAGCGTCGACCGCTGCCGACCGGGCTCGGCGCACCGAGCACTGCGCCCGACGCGCCGTTGGTGGAACAGGACATTCTCTGGCTCGAGCCGGCCCCGGACGGTGCGCTCGGTCACGACGACCCGGGGGACGTGGCCGAGTCCCGGGAGTCGGTGCGACTCGCCTTCGTGGCCGCGCTGCAGCTGCTCCCGCCGCGCCAGCGCGCCGTGCTGATCCTGCGGGACGTCCTGGCCTGGCGGGCCGCCGAGGTGGCCGAGGCGACCGGTCAGAGCGTCGCCGCCGTGAACTCCCTGCTGCAGCGGGCCCGGGAGAAGGTGGCGCAGGCCGCGCCGACTCGAGAGGACGCGCTCGAGCCCCACTCCGCTGCCGAGCGGGAGCTCCTGGCGCGCTACGTGGACGGGTTCGAGCGCTACGACATCGCGGGTCTGGTGGAACTGTTCACCGCGGACGCGGTCTGGGAGATGCCGCCGTTCGAGGGCTGGTACTCCGGTCCCGAGAACATCGGTGAGCTCATCGCGACCCAGTGCCCGGCCACCGGACCGGGGGACATGCTCCTGGTACCCACCCGGGCGAACGGGCAGCCCGCCTACGGGCTCTACATGCGCGGCGATGACGGCCGTCATCACCCGTTCCACCTCCACGTGGTCGAATGCTCCGGTGGGGGAGTGCGGCACGTCGCCGCGTTCTTCGACACCTCACTGTTCGAGACGTTCGGACTCCCGCCGGTGGTGGACGCCCCGACCGCCTGACGGCGCGTGCGCCGACGGTGTCAGTACCCGACGGCGGTCAGCTCGCGGTGGTGAACACGGTCGCCGATTCGGCGGCCGAGCCGGCGAGCGACTGCTCCCGGTCTCGGCGCCGGCGGTCGGCGCGCTCCAGGATGATGCCAAGCCCGATCCCGAGCAGCGTGCCCGCCGCGACCCCGACCGCGATGTCCACGACGATGTTGCCGAGAGCGACGCCCACGGCCACGCCGAGCCCGATGCCGGTGCCCAGCCAGGAGCCGCGCGGCGAGGTCACGGTGGGCTTCCGAGTGCCGGGGGTGCTGGTCTGGATCATGGCTCCAGCCTAGGAATCATGCCGTTCCGGCGCGTCCGTCGACCGGACGATCCTGGCCTCCCCCCAAGGGTGGACGGCGCTCGTCCGAGTGGTCGTCGGAGGGTGCTGGCGACCCGCCGGCCTCATCCGGACGGATGAGTCCGGGGCCGGCTCAGTGCTGGGACTCGAGCGCCCGACCGTCGGCCGGACCGTCGGCCGGAGCGGCTTCCCCGGCCGCGGACCGGGCGTTCGCGGCCCGCTGGTGGGAGGTCAGCGACATCCGGTCGATCAGCGCGAGCGCGACCGCCGAGAGGATGAACGCGATGTGGATGACCGTCTGCCAGAGCATGACCTCGGGTTCGGTTGTGTCGCTCTCGATGAACGTGCGGAGCAGGTGGATCGAGGAGATCCCGATGATCGACATCGCGAGCTTCGTCTTCAGCACGTTCGCGTTCACGTGGGAGAGCCACTCCGGCTGGTCCGGGTGGTTGTCGATCCGGATCCGTGAGACGAACGTCTCGTACCCGCCGATGATCACCATGATCAGCAGGTTCGAGATCATCACCACGTCCACCAGGCCGAGCACGATCAGCATCGTGTCCGCCTCGTCCATCCGGTGGCCGGAGAACACCTCGGAGATCAGGTGCCACAGCTCCTGCATGAACATCACCACGTACGCCGCCTGTGCCACGATCAGGCCCAGGTACAGCGGCGCCTGCAGCCATCGGGACAGGAAGATCAGATAGCCGAGGGATGCGGCTGCGGGGTGGCTCGGGTTCTGGTCGGCACGTTTGAGCATGGCCAGGGTCCTCTCGGTCCGTCGGTGGGGGTGGGTGCCCCACTGACGGCGGGGCGGCGCTGACTTTAGCAGTCGTTCGTGATCACTTCGTGACCTAGAACGAGCGCTCCGCGTTCACGGTTCCCAGATGTGAGGCAGATCGCTCACCGGGGATCCCACGCGGCCACCGGCGGCCCCGGTACGGGGCCGCCGGTCGGGCCGGGCAGGTCAGCCGGCGAGGTGGCTCCACTTGGGCGCGAGCCGGTCCCAGGGCCCGACGTCGGCCACGGTGCCATCGACCAGCACCACGACCCGGTCCGCCCGCGCGAGCGCGGCTCGCTTCGACGTCGCGCCGACCACGGTGGTGCCGCGCTCGCGCAGGGCGGCCCAGAGCTCGATCTCGGTCGAGGCGTCCAGGGCGCTGGAGACGTCGTCGGCGAGCAGGAGCTCGGTGTCCGCGGCGAGGGCTCGTGCGAGTGCGAGGCGCTGCACCTGACCACCGGACAGGCGCACACCGCGGTGCCCGACGAGTGCGTGTGGCCCGCCTGCCTCCTCCACATCCTGCGTCAGCCGTGCACCCCGGATCGGGCCGTCGAGGTCGCGGGCGTGGTCCAGGCGGACGTTGTCGGAGAACGTGCCGGACAGCACCCGCGGTACCTGGGCCACGTGCGCGACCTGGGCCGGTCGCAGGAACGCCTGCGCGTCGCTCACCGCGACCCCGTTCCACCGGACGTCACCGGTGTGCTCCACCAGGCCGGCCAGCGAGGAGAGCAGCGACGACTTGCCCGAGCCGACCTGCCCGAGCAGCAGGATGAGCTCGCCGCGCCGGACCTCGAGGTCGACGTCGTAGACGCCGATCGTGCCGTCGTCGTGCACGGCACTCAGGTGACGCAGCTCGAGGCGCTCGAGCGGCTCGTGCGCGGGCGCGGTGGGCGCGGGGGCGACGCCGGTGACCAGGTCGACCCCGGGCCGGGCTGCGACGAGGTCGGCGCCGTCGGCGAACCGGGCGGTGGCGACCTGCCAGGCCCGGGTGCCCGGCGCCTCGGTGACCACGGCGCCGGCGACGACCCCGAACCAGGCGAACCCCATCACGGCGTTGGCCACGAGCAGGGTGGTGGCCAGGTCCCACCGGCCGGTGAGCAGGAACCCCCACGCGACGACGACGCCCACGTACAGGGTGACCATCGGGACCGAGTCGAGCACTGCCTGGACGCGGTGCTCGAAGATCGCCGCGCGGACCCGGCCGGAGTCGACCTCGCCGAGGTGCCGGCGCACGTCCGGGGTGCGGGCCGCGAGCTTCACCGTCCTGGCCGAGTCCAGCGCGGAGACGAGGGCCCGGCCGAAGCGGGCCCGGGCCGCGGACGACGCGGTCGCCGAGCGGCCCGCGATCGGCCGGCCGATCGCCGAGGCCGCGGCGGAGACCACCATCACGGCCAGGAGCACGGCGCCCGCGGTCCAGGTCCCGCTGATCAGGGCGGTGACAGCAACGATCAGGAGGCCGTTGATGAAGTCGACCCAGCGGTCCGCGTAGCGCGCGAACCGGTCCGCGTCCATCGCCCGGGCCACGACCTCACCCGGCGGCGTGGCCGGCAGCCGGTGCTGCCGGGTCTGCCCGTACATGACGGTCATCCGGATCCGCAGCAGGACCTCGACCCACCAGCGCGGGTACAGGCCGATGGCTCGGGACAGGATCAGTGGCTGCGCGAGCAGCAGCACCGCGAGCGCGACGACGAGCACCACGGGAACCGTGCCGGTCTGCACCTGCTGGACGGTGCGGCCCCAGAGGTAGCCGCTGACCGCACCCTGGGCGGCCACGAGGCTCGCCAGCAGGAACAGGAAGGCGGCGAAGATCCCCCACCGCGGCCGCACCAGCAGGCCGTTGAAGATCCCGCGGGCCAGGCTCGGCCCCGTGCCGGGCTCGGGCACGTCCGGCGGGGTGCCGGTCCGACGGCGCCCGCCCACCGACTCCGCAGCGTTCAGCGCGCGCGCCCCACCAGAACCCGCCGGTGTCGTCTCGTCGGGCGCGCTGCGCCGGAGCGTGTCGCCCGCCTGCGTACCGGCGCCGACCGGGCTCGCGTCGACCGGGCGCTCGGAGGCACCGTCCTTCTCGTAGTCCTCGTCGTCCAGCGAGCCGTCGCTGGCGCCGGCCTCCACCAGCGTGCGGAACGGGCCGGGCGTCCGGGCCAACTCGGCTCGCGAGCCCTGCTGCACCACGCGGCCGTGATCGAGCACGGCGACCAGTCCGGCTCGCTCGATGGTGCCGAGACGGTGCGCGACCAGAACGCCGGTGCGCCCGCTGAGCAGCCGGTCCGATGCCGCCACCACGCGGGCCTCGGTGAGCGGGTCCATCCGGGCGGTCGCCTCGTCGAGGACCACCAGCTGCACGTCCCGGACCAGCAGGCGTGCGAACGCGACCAGCTGCTCCTCACCGGCGGACAGCGTGGTGCCACCCGGGCCGAGGAGGGTGTCCAACCCGTCGGGCATCCCGGACGCCCACTCGGTCAGCCCGAGCTCACGGACCGCGGCCTCGATGTCGGCCCGCGGGACGTCGGCGAACAGCGCGATGTTCTCGGCGAGCGTCCCGGCCAGGATCTCCGTGCGCTGGGTGACCACGCCGACGGCGCGACGCAGCTTCTGCAGGTCGAGGTCGCGGACGTCGGCGCCACCGAGGAACACCATGCCGCGCTCCGGCTCCACGGCCCTCGACAGCAGCGCGGCCAGCGTCGACTTGCCGGAGCCGGTCCGGCCCACGAGCGCGATCGTCTCGCCCGCCGGGACCCGCAGGTCGACACCGCTGAGCGCGAAGGTGCCCTCGGCGTAGGAGAACTCCAGGTCGCGCAGTTCCAGGTCGAGCGACCCGGCCGGGACGTCGTTCCCGCCCTCGGGCTCGGGCTCCAGGGCCAGCATCTGCCGCAACCGCAGGACCGCGCCGAGCCCTTCCTGGATGTCGGGCAGGTGGTGGACCAGGTTGTCGATCTGTCCGATGAACATCGCGGTGACCAGGAACAACGTCACGAGCTGCTGCACGGACAGGCCGCCGTCGGCGGCGATCACCGCGCTGACCACGGCGATCGCGGCCAGCAGCGAGTAGGTGAGCAGCCCGGCCCGCCGGATCAGCCGCTCCTCGACCCGCACCACCTTGTGGAACTTGTCGTGGACGAGCGCCGAGAGCTGAGCCAGGCGCCGCACCGCGAACGCCTGCCCGAGGCTCGTGCGCAGGTCGTTGCGGGCGGCGACGGCCTCCTCGAAGGCTGCGGCGTGGTCGGTCCAGGCCATCTCCTCGATCACCTTGCGGCGAGCGATCTCGTCGAGCATCTTCCGGGTCACGAACCAGACGACCACGGCGAGCAGTGGGAACAGGAACCAGGACGGCCACCAGGTGAGGCCGGCGACGATCCACATGGGCACGGTGCCGGCGACGGTGCGGCCCGCGCCCCAGAGCTGGCGGCGCACGAGGGTGCCGACGGCGTGGGTGTCGTCGTCGACCCGGTCGAGCACTTCGCCCACGGCCTGCTCGGAGAGCGCCGCGAGCGGCTGACGTAGTGCCGCGCTGAGCAGGTCGCTGCGGAGCTTTCCCTCGGCCCGGTCGACCACGCCGGCCCAGATCACCTGACCGACGCCGTCGAGCAGCGCGCCGCCCACCACGCACACCGCGAGCAGCGCGAGCCCGGCCATCGTGGCGTTCTCGGCGAGCCGGCCGGCCGCAGCCGTGCCGAGCACCTGGCCGAGGGCGCCGATCGCGAGCGCGACCAGGGCGATCGCGGCGGCGGGCCGCCGCAGGCGGCGCCAGTCGAGCCGGCGAGCAGGGTCGGTCGGGACCGGCGCAGGCAACTGCGACGCCTCGGGAACGGGCGTGGTCTCGGGGGTGCGTGGTGCGTCGATCATCGCCCCCGAGGTTACGTCCAGCCACCGACATGTCCCGCCTCTATTTTCCGCCCGGCGACCCGGCCCCGCACCCCGCTCGGCCGGTTCCGAGAGACTCCGGATCGCCGGGTGTGACCACGATCACCTCGTGGCCGGTCAGCGCGGGTATCGACACCCACAGGCGTGGCCCTTCCCGCCGGGTCACCAGCGGGTCCCCGGCGACGAGGCCGCGGGCGTGGCTGAGCGCACCGTCGGGGTCGTGGACCCCGAGCCGGTGCGGCCCGATGCTCCACAGGTCCTCGACGGTGCCGGGGGTGGCCTCCGAGCGCCCCACGTCCATGAGGTGGATGACCCAGTGATCTCCCTGCCGGTACGGGTGCAGGTCGATCCGGCCCGGTCCTTCCAGGAGCACGGGCTCGGGTCCCCGGAGGGTCCACCGGACGAGTCCGGCGAGCAGGTGGTGGTGGTCGGCGAGGTCGTTGCGGCCCGCGCACCGGTCGAGGTCGGCGGCGAGGTGGACGGTGCGTCCGCGCCCGCCGGCTCCCTCGGTGACCACGATCGCCGGCAGGCCGGGCTCCGCCACGGGCGGCCGCCAGGAGGTCTCGGGCGGGTAGACCCCGAAGGCCGGGACTGCCGTGGCGAGGACGTGCGCGCCCGGCCGGACCGTCACGTGCTCCAGGCGGCCGCCGAAGCCGATCAGGTCGGTGCCGGTGAGCTCGGACCAGATCGGCGCTGCCGACTCGGGCCAGTCGGGGGTCCGCTCGAGGTAGGTGTGCCGGCGGGCGTCCTCGAAGCCGCCGGTGTGCGGGCCCAGCTCCCCGGTTGCCGTTCCGAGCGGACGGGTGCCGAGGATCTCGGCGAGCCGGCCGGCCGGTGCGGGGTCGCCGTTCTCGTCGAGGGCGCCGAGGGGGCCGGAGGCGATCACGTTTCCGCCCGCCGTGACGAAGGCGGCGACGGCGTCGCGTTGCGCGGCGGTGAGCACGGCCAGCTGGGGCAACACCACGGTGGTGAACCGATGCCCCTGCTCGGCCAGGTCGTCGATGTGCAGGGGCGTGGCCGGGATCCGGGCCGCGAGCAGCGCCCGTCGGAACCCGTCCGCCGGGACGGTGGTGCGGGAGACGGCGTCGTCCCCGCCGTACACGGCGGCATTGAGGTCCGACCAGATCAGCGCCACCCGCGCCACCGGGGTGCGCTCACGCAGGTGGGCCTCGTTGCGCCGGTGCCACGCGAACAGCCCCCCGGCCCGGTGGTACTGGCGCCGGTCGCCATGGACGGCGCCGATGTGGTGCCACCACGGGTCGATGCCACCCGCGGCCCCGGCCGCCATCCACAGCGTCGCTTCGCCGGCGGGCATGGCCGCGAGCCGGAACACCGGGTTGCCCGACCGGTACATCGCCATCGACTCGGCCAGGACGGACCCGGCGGGCATCAGCTCGGTGAGCCTGCGCCCCGTCTCGGCGTTGTCCTCGAAGCCGCGCCGGCCCCGGAACTGGTGGTCCAGGAGCGCGAGGCGGGCGTCGGAGAGCAGGGCGCGCGCGTCGATGAACCGGTCCACCTGCGCGGTGACCGAGCCGGGCAGCATGCCGAGCCAGAGGCAGTCGGCGCCGCCGAGGTCGCGCACGATCCGGGCGTTCTCGGTCCAGATCCGGCTCCGTCGGGCCACGTTCCAGCGGTACCAGGACCGGTAGGTGGCCTCGGTGGGGTCGACCACCGTGGGCAGGGCGAGCCCGGTGGCGTCGCGGAAGCCCGTGCGGCAGTGCTCGCAGTGGCAGACCCGACGGCGGTCCAGGCCCGCCCAGCTGTTGTCGGCGAAGCCGTCGGGCCGGTAGGCCGCGATGATCTCCGCGAGCACGGCCGGCAGGTGTTCGGTGTAGTACGGGCTGTTCACGCATGCCACGGTCAGGTCGCCGGCCCGGTACGGCGCTCCCGAGGCATCGCGGGCCAGCCACTCGGGCCGGCGCGCGGCCGCGTCGGCACCGACCCGGGAGGAGTCCATCCGCGCCACGACGGCGAGGCCGGCCGCCCGGGCGTCGGCGACGACCTCGCCGAAGAGGTCCCGGTCGCCGAGATGCACGGCGCGGGTGTGGTCGTCGATGGCGGTCGGGTAGTAGGCGACGATGCCGCCGGCGTTGACGATCACCGCGTCGATCCCGGTGGTGCGCCACTGCTCGCGCCAGAGGTCGTTCGGGTATCGGGTGGGGTCCAGTTCGGTGAGGTTCGTCTGACCCCAGCGGCGGACCCGCGTGAACCAGGGATCGGATGGGGCGCCGGTCATGAGTCGCTCCTTCGCGTGACGGTGGGCAGATCTTGGCTTGCCGGAGAACTTGTTTGACAAGATTACATTGCGACTGCACACTATCAGCGAACCGCTTCGACAGTCCGTTTCCCCGTCCGAGCGGCTCGCAGACCCCACGCCACGACGAAGTGAAGGTGATCCACAGATGAATCCCCGCCAACCGACGCGTATCGCTCGGCGTTCGTTCCTCACCCTGGCCGCGGGCAGCGCCGCGGCCGTGCCGCTGCTCGCCGCCTGCGGCTCCGGCCCCGCGGGATCCGGACCGGGCCCATCCGGCGGCGCCGCCGTCGACGTCGACTCCGTGATCCCGGACTACGTCCCGCGGGACATCGTCACCCCGGACTTCCCCAGCGTCGACGGCTCGACCCCCGGCTACCTGAGCTTCCCGGACGAGTTCGTGGCCTCGGTGGAGGAGGTTCCCGGACGGGGCAGCTCCTTCACCGCGATGACCCCGCTGTGGTCGACGGTGCCACCGGGCCTCCCGGACAACAGCTACATGGTCACCGTGAACGAGGAGATCAACGCCGACTTCCGGTTCCAGATCACCGACGGCAACGCCTACGGGGAGAAGCTCCAGGCGGTGCTGGCCGCCGAGTCCAGCGTGCCCGACTTCGTCACCATCCCGTCCTGGACCCTGCCGCCGCGCTTCGGTCAGGCGGCCGAGAACCTGTTCGCCGACCTGACGCCCCACCTGGCCGGGGACAAGATCACGAAGTACCCGAACCTGGCCAACATCTCCTCGGACGCGTGGCGGTGCTGCGTGTTCAACGGCAAGCTGTACGGCCTGCCGTACCCGAGCGACCTGATCAACTCGGTGATCTTCTACCGGCACGACCTCACCTCGGAGCTCGGCATCGAGGTGGCCCCCGCGAACGCGCAGGAGTTCCTCGACCTCGCCCTGGAGCTGACCGACCCCGGCGCGAACCGCTGGGCCATGAACGACATGTGGGCCGGCGCCCAGCTCATGTTCCGGGTCCCGGACAAGTGGATTCTCGAAGGCGGCAATCTGGTGCACCGCGTCGAGAGCGAGGCCTACCGCCAGGCGCTGGAGTTCCAGGCGGAGCTGTTCGCGGCGGGCGTGGTCCACCCGGACGCGGTCGCCGGCAACGAGCAGCAGGCGCGGCAGCGGTTCATCTCCGGCGAGGTCGTCATCACGCCCGACGGCGCGGGTGGCTGGCTGAGCGCGACCCGGGAGGCCTACGCCGGCAACCCCGACTACAACCAGCAGCCGGTCCCGGCGTTCGCCGGCGACGGCGGGACGCCCGTGATCTTCAAGGGCACGCCGTCGAACCTGTTCACCTTCATCAAGCAGACCGACGACACCGAGCGTCTCGAGGAGCAGCTCGCCCTCGCGAACTACTTCGCGGCCCCGTTCGGCACGAAGGAGCAGATGCTCCTCGAGTACGGCGCCGAGGGCGTGCACCACGACCTCGACGACGCGAACGTGCCGACGCTCAACGAGACCGGCCTGCGCGAGGTGGCGCGGACCTACACCTGGATCACCCGGCCGCCGATCGTGGCCTCCCAGGTGCAGTACCCCTCCTACGTCGAGGACTTCGCGACCTGGATGGCGGGCGTGATGGAGTACGCCGTCGACCCGGTGTTCTACACCCAGCAGATCGTGGAACCGCCGGAGTTCGGGGCCCTCGAGCAGCCCTTCATCGACCTCGAGATGGACATCGCGCGGGGCCGCAGCGACATCTCGGCCCTTGACGCGGCGATCGAGAACTGGCGCTCGGCCGGTGGTGAGCAGCTGCGCGAGTTCTACGCCGAGTACCTGGACGAGCAGTGACGGCTGCCCCGCAGGCGGCGCGGCGGCGCGAGCGGGTCGCCGCGCCGGCGCCGGAGGCGAGGCCCTCGCCGCGCCGCAAGCGCCCGTTCCTGTCCCGGCTGCGCGAGGACTATCCGCTGCTGCTCATGTGCGCGCCGGTGGTCATCCTGCTCGCGGTGTTCATGTACGCGCCGATGCTCGGCAACGTCATCGCCTGGATGGACTACTCGCCCTACGTCGGGATCCTCGGCTCGGACTTCGTCGGCTGGTGGAACTTCCAGCGGGTCGTCGCCGACCCGCGGTTCTGGCACGCGGTCACGAACACGCTGATCATCACCGGGTTCCAGCTGCTGTTCTTCTTCCCGGTGCCGATCGCGATGGCCATCCTGCTGAACAGCGTGCTGACCCGGCGGGTCCGTACCGTGATCCAGTCGATCGTGTACCTGCCGCACTTCTTCTCCTGGGTCATCGTCGTCTCGATCTTCCAGCAGATCCTCGGCGGCGCCGGGCTGGTGAACCAGTTCCTGCGCTCGCGTGGGCTGGAGGCCGTCGAGGTCATGACGAACCCGGACACGTTCCTGCTGCTGATCACCTCGCAGCAGGTCTGGAAGGATGCCGGCTGGGGCATGATCGTGTTCCTCGCGGCCCTGTCCACCGTGGACCGCTCGCAGTACGAGGCGGCCGCCGTTGACGGCGCGGGTGCCTGGCGCAGGATCTGGCACGTGACCCTGCCCGCGCTGCGGCCGGTGATCATCCTGCTCCTGATCCTGCGGCTCGGCGACGCCCTGACGGTCGGGTTCGAGCAGTTGATCCTGCAGCGCGACGCCGTCGGCGCAGGGGCCGCCGAGGTGCTGGACACGTTCGTCTACTACTCGGGCATCGTCTACGGCGACTGGAGCTACGCGGCCGCGGCCGGCCTGATCAAGGGCACCGTCAGCCTGATCCTCGTGCTCGGGGCCAACAAGATCGCGCACGTGTTCGGTGAGGCAGGGGTGTACCAGCGATGACCACGACAGTCCCCAGAACGTCCGCCCGGGTGAGCGAGGCGGGAGGTGCCGCGGCACGCGGACCCGGGCGCCGCCGTCGGCACCCCGACCGGCCGCCCTACGAGGCGGAGCCGGGCCCGGTCGCCAAGACCGCGAAGACGACCGCCCTGACCCTGATCGTGCTGGCCGTGCTGGTGCCGCTGTGGACGGTCGTGGTCACCAGCCTGTCCACCCAGGCGGCGATCAACGACGCCGGCGGCCTGGTCCTGGTGCCCGGTGAACTGACCTTCAAGGCGTACACCGACATCATCGCCGGCGGCGTGGTCACCCGCGCGGTCGGGGTGAGCGTCTTCGTCACCGCGGTCGGGACCGCGCTCAGCCTGGCGGTGGCGATCCTCACCGCCTACGGGCTGTCCCGGCCCGGGTCCCTCGGCCACCGGCCGATCCTGTTCATGCTGCTCATCACCATGTTCTTCGGGGCCGGGATGATCCCGACCTACCTGGTGGTGGCCGGGCTGGGCCTGATCGACTCGCTGTGGGCGCTGATCCTGCCCACTGCCGTCTCCGCGTTCAACATCCTGATCATGCGGAACTTCTTCACGAACATCGACCGCGGCATCCTCGACAGCGCCCGGATCGACGGCGCCAGCGAGTGGCGCATCCTCGGCCAGATCGTGCTGCCGCTGTCCAAGGCCGTGATCGCGGTGGTCGGCCTGTTCTACGGGGTCGCCTACTGGAACGCGTTCTTCAACGCGGTGCTCTACATCAACGACTCGGCCAAGTGGCCCCTGCAGCTGGTGCTGCGCTCCTACGTGCTCCAGGGGCAGGCCGTGCCGGGCACCACGTTCGACCCGTCCAGCCTCGACGGCGGCCAGACGGCCGGCCTCGCGATCCAGATGGCCGTCGTGGTGCTCGCCATGGTGCCGGTGCTGATCGTCTACCCGTTCGTCCAGAGGCACTTCTCCAGCGGCGTCATGATCGGCGCCATCAAGGGCTGAGCGCTCGCCGGCCCGCAACCCGAAGGGAACACCCATGACCGAATCCGACACCCCGCTCCGCGTGCTCGTCTGGGGCGAGAACCGGCACGAACGGCTCGAGGAGCATGTGGCCGCGCTCTACCCGGACGGGATGCACGGGGCGATCGCCGCCGGCATCACCGAACAGGCGCAGGTCCCCGTCGAGGTCGGCACCACCACTCTCGACGACCCGGAGCACGGGCTCACCGAGGAGGTCCTCGCCGCCACCGACGTGCTCACCTGGTGGGGGCACAAGGCGCACCGGGAGGTCTCCGACGAGGTCGTCGACCGGGTCCAGCAGCACGTGCTGGCCGGGATGGGCCTGGTGGTGCTGCACTCCGGGCACTTCTCGAAGATCTTCAAGCGGCTGATGGGTACGACCTGCAGCCTGCGCTGGCGCAACGACGGCGAGCGGGAGCTGGTCTGGACCGTCGCCCCCGACCACCCGATCGCGGCCGGGGTGCCGCACCCCATCGTGATCGACGCCCAGGAGATGTACGGGGAGTTCTTCGACGTCCCCGTTCCGGACGAGACGGTGTTCCTGAGCACGTTCGCGGGCGGCGAGGTCTTCCGCAGCGGGCTGGTGTACCGGCGCGGGCGTGGGAAGATCTTCTACTTCTCACCCGGCGACCAGGAGTACCCCGTGTACCACCACCGCGATGTCCGGCGCGTGATCGCCAACGCCGTCGACTGGGCCCGCCCGGAGGTGTCGCAGCGATCGCTGCCGGGCCTGGTCCGGGTGGGGGAGCAGCAGGACTGGTCCGCCCTCGCGAGCACGCCCGAGCCGGTGCGATGACCGCCGCGTCCGAGCGCCGGGTGGTCGTGGCGGGCGCGGGCAACATGGGCCGCAAGTGGATCGCCACGATCGCCGCGACCCCGGGCGCACGCGTCGTGGGCATCGTCGACGTCGACGCGGCGACTGCGTCCGCCGCGGCCGGGACCCTCGACGGCGGCGCGCAGGTCGGCACCGAACTGGCCGGCCTGGTCGCGGCCACCGGCGCCGACGTCGTGATGGATGCCACCATCCCGGCCGCGCACCACGCCGTCACCGCCACCGCGCTGCGCGCCGGCTGCGCGGTGATCGGGGAGAAGCCGGCGGCGCAGACCCTCGCGCAGGCACTGTCCCTGTGCGCGGGTGCCGAGGCCTACGACCGGCTCGTACTGGTCAGCCAGTCCCGCCGGTACAACCCGCACGTGGACGCGCTCGCAGCCAACGGCGCGAGCCTCGGTGGGCTCGGGATCGGCCAGACGGACTTCTACCGGGCACCGCACTTCGGCGGCTTCCGGGAGGAGATGGACCACCCCCTGCTGCTGGACATGGCGATCCACCCGTTCGACACCGCCCGGTACGTGCTCGACGCCGAACCGGTCAGCGTGTACTGCCGCTCGTTCAACCCACCCTGGAGCTGGTACCGGGGGGACGCGGCCGCGGTCGCGACGTTCGAGATGGACTCCGGTGCGCAGTACACCTACAACGCCAGCTGGTGCAGCGACGGCGCCGAGACGTCCTGGAACGGTGCCTGGCGGCTGAACGGCGCCGGCGGGACCGTGCGCTGGGACGGCGAGTCCGAGCCGGTGCTCGACGCGGCGACGGACCTCGACCCGGCGGCCCCGGCGGCGACTGAGAGCGCGGCCAGGTCCGGCATAGCCGGAGCCTGGGACGCGTTCCTGGCGGCCCTCGAGGCCCCGCCGACCACGCCCCGGCCGCGCGGGCACATCCACGAGAACGTGCTCAGCCTGGCCATGGTCGAGGCCGCGATCTCCTCCGCGCGAGCCGGCCTGCCGGTGGTGATCGACGACCTGCTCGAGCAGGCCCGGGAGCGGGCGCTCGCGGACGAGACCGACCCCCTCGTCCGGGAGCGGCTGGCCGGCTGGGGCACGGTGCGCGACCACCTGCTCGGGGCGGGCGCGCCCGCGGCGGTCGGGTAGGCCGCGGGCCCGACGGCGGTCGCCGGCTCGGGCGCTCGGCCGAGCCGTGCCTCATGCCCGACGGCGGTCGCTGGGTTCCCGTTGTCGGGCACGGGCCGGTCGGCGTCGTCGTCGGGCGTGCCTCGACCGGCCGACCGGTCGCGTCAGAGCGTCGCGGCCCAGGCCGCCTCGGGCACCTGCGTGCCGGCGATCTCGAGCACGCGCCGGACCCCGAGCGGTTCGAACCCGGCGGTGCCGAGGAAGTCCTCCCTGGCGGCGTCGCCCTCGAGCACCCAGGTGCGCACCAGGCTGGCGCTCGTGCTGCCGAGGATGTCGGTGCAGGCGGCGAGCAGCCGCGAGCCGTGGCCCTCGCGCACGTGCTCGGGGTCCACGTACAGGGCCACGATCTCGCCGGTGTCGTTCGACTCGGGGGCAGGTGCGAGGGCCGCGAAGCCGACCACCTCGGGACCGGCACACGCCGTCAACAACCGGTGCTTCGCCGTCGGCGGGGCTGTGATGGCAGCGCGCCACGCGCCCGCGAACACCTCCGGGTCGAGCCCGGCGAGGACCTCCGCCGGGACGACCGCGGCGTGCGCCGCGCGCCACGCCGCGACCTGGATGGCGCCGAGGGTCGCGGCGTCCTCCGCCAGCGACGGCCGGACCGAGACGTCGGCCGTGAGTCCGTGGGAGTGGCCGGCGTGCGAGCTCTGCGAAGTCATCCACCCAGGCTAGGCGCTGGGAGGCGCGGCTGCGTCCAGGCCACCGCCGGCCGGCACGACGGGCCGGCACGGCGGGCCCGCCGGTGGTCCGATACGCCTGCGGAGGCGCGCAAGCGGTACCGTCATCCCATGCCCAGCCTGAGCCCTTCGCGCACGTTCGGGTCCGTCTCGGTGGCGATGGTCACCCCGATGAACTCCGACGGCAGCATCGACATCGCGTCCTCCCGTCGACTCGCCCGGCACCTGGTCAAGTCGGGCTGCGATGCCCTGGTCCTGAACGGAACCACGGGGGAGTCCCCGACGACGCACCAGCCGGAGAAGGACGAGTTCGTCGCCGCGGTCGTCGACGAGGTCGGTGCGCAGGCGATGATCATCGCCGGGGCGGGCTCGAACGACACGGCGCACGCGGTCCGGATCGCCGAGGCAGCGCAGCGCACCGGTGCCGACGGCCTGCTCGTGGTGAGCCCCTACTACAACCGGCCCTCGCAGGAGGGCGTCTACCAGCACATCCGAGCCGTCGTCGACTCCGTCGACCTGCCCGTCATGCTCTACGACATCCCCGGCCGTACCGGCGTCGCCATCGGAGATGCGATCCTCGACCGGCTCGCCGAGCACCCCCGCGTCCTGGCCGTCAAGGACGCCACCGGCGACGTCGCCCAGGGCTTCGACCGGATGCGCCGAACCGGGCTGGAGTTCTACTCCGGCGACGACGCCCTCAACCTCGCGTGGCTGACCCACGGCGCCTCCGGCGTCGTGAGCGTCGTCGGGCACGTCGTGGCGGGCGGCTACGTGGACATGGTCCGCGCCATCGACGACGGCGACCTCGCCCGAGCGCGCGACCTGTCCGCCGGCCTCACCCCGGTCCTGGACGCGCTGATGGGCGGCGGTCAGGGTGCCGTGATGGCCAAGGCCGCCCTCGCCCTGCAGGGCGTCATTCCGCATCCCACCGTCCGCCTGCCCCTCGTGGAGCCGAGCGACACCGAGATCTCTGACCTGCGCGCCGTCTTGCGCGCCCACGGACTACTTGAGGAAGTCACTACATGAGTCATCCCCACCCCGACCTTCAACTCCCCGGGCCGCTCGCGCCCGGCGCACTTCGCATCGTCCCCCTCGGGGGCCTCGGCGAGGTCGGCCGCAACATGACGGTGTTCGAGTACGACGGCAAGCTCCTGATCATCGACTGCGGGGTGCTGTTCCCCGAGGACCACCAGCCCGGCGTCGACCTGATCCTGCCCGACTTCGACTACATCTCCGACCGCCTGAACGACATCGAGGCGATCGTGCTCACGCACGGCCACGAGGACCACATCGGCGCCGTGCCCTACCTGCTGCGGCTGCGGCGGGACATCCCGCTGGTCGGTTCCCAGCTCACGCTCGCGTTCCTCGAGGCGAAGCTGAAGGAACACCGCATCAACCCGAACCTGCAGCCGGTCTCCGAGGGCCAGCGACGCAAGTTCGGCGCGTTCGACCTCGAGTTCGTGGCCGTGAACCACTCGATCCCGGACGCGCTCGCCGTGGCCGTCCGGACCCCGGCCGGATCGATCCTGCACACCGGCGACTTCAAGATGGACCAGCTGCCCCTCGACGGGCGCATCACCGACCTGCGTGCGTTCGCCCGGCTCGGCGAGGAGGGCATCGACCTGTTCATGGTCGACTCCACCAACGCCGAGGTGCCCGGCTTCACCGTGGCCGAGCGGGAGATCGGGCCCGTCCTGGACGGCGTCTTCACGCGGGCCGACGGCCGGATCGTGGTGGCCTCGTTCTCTTCGCACGTGCACCGCGTGCAGCAGGTCCTGGACGCCGCGAACGCGCACGGGCGCCGGGTGGCGCTGGTCGGCCGGTCGATGGTGCGGAACATGACCATCGCCGCCGAGCTCGGCTACCTGCACGTACCCGACGGTGTCCTCATCGACGTCAAGAAGATCGACGACCTGCCCGACGACCGGGTGGTGCTGATGTGCACCGGGTCCCAGGGTGAGCCGATGGCGGCGCTGTCCCGCATCGCGAACCGGGACCACCGGGTCTCGGTCGGCCCCGGCGACACCGTGATCCTCGCGTCCTCGCTGATCCCGGGCAACGAGAACGCCGTGTTCCGGATCATCAACGGCCTGATCCGGCTCGGCGCGAAGGTGGTGCACCAGTCCAACGCGCGCGTGCACGTCTCCGGGCACGCCTCCGCCGGTGAGCTGCTGTACTGCTACAACATCGTGCGACCGAAGAACGTGATGCCGGTGCACGGCGAGATCCGCCACCTGGTCGCCAACGGGGCGCTCGCCGTCTCCACCGGTGTGCCGCCGGAGCGGGTCGTGCTCGCCGAGGACGGCGTGGTCGTCGACCTGATCAAGGGCAAGGCCCGCATCGCTGGCGCGGTGCCGTGTGGCTACGTGTACGTGGACGGCTCGTCCGTCGGCGGGGTCACCGAGGCCGAGCTCAAGGACCGCCGGATCCTCGGCGAGGAGGGCTTCATCTCGATCTTCGCCGTGGTGGACTCCTCGACGGGCAAGGTGGTCTCCGGCCCGCAGCTGCACGCCCGCGGCGTGGCCGAGGACGACGCGAAGCTCGCCGAGATCGTCCCCGAGCTGACCAAGGCGCTGTCCGAGGCGACCGCCGGTGGCACCGCTGACACCCACCAGCTGCAGCAGGTCATCCGTCGGGTCGTGGGCCGCTGGGCCTCGACCCGGCTGCGTCGCCGCCCGATGATCATCCCGGTCGTCGTCGAGGCCTGAGCCACAGGCGCTGCGCTCCCGAGGACCCCCGGCACACCAGTGCCGGGGGTTCTCGCACGTCGGGGTCTCGGCGGGCCGGGCGTCAGCCCGCTGAGGACCGGAGCGCCGCGGCGTAGCGGTCGGAGTGCTCGCGCTCGTCGCCCGGCAGCAGGCCGGCCAGCTCCAGGCTGACCAGCCCGTGCACGAGACCCCACAGGCGCAGGGCCGTCGGCTCGGGGCCGGCATCGCCGACCTCCGCACGAGGGAGCCGGGCGACGGCGTCGCGCAGGACGCCGAACGTCGGCTCGGCCAGGGGGTCCTTGGACCGGCGGACCCCGTCCGCCGCGAACATCACCCGGTAGAAGTGCGGGTCCGCCAGTGCGCTCTCCCGGTAGGCCAGCCCGAGCGCGAACAGGTCCGCCCCCGCGTCGCCCGTGCGGGGCACTGTCGCGAGATGCCGGCCGAACCGCTCGAACCCCTCGTCCACCACCGCCTCGATCAGCCCGTCACGCCCACCGAACAGGGTGTACACGGCGGCCGTCGTGGTGCCGGCCGCGGCGGTCACCGCCCGCAGCGACATGCCGTCCGGTCCATTGGCGGACAGCGCCCGGGAGGCGTGTTCGAGCAGGCTCGTGCGGAGGGTCTCGTCATGGGTGCGGGGGCGGGCCATGAGCCGAGTCTAGGGCTTGACACCAGTTTTCTTACAGCGTTAGATAACAGTGTTAGTAAACCGGAGCAGAGATCGGATGATCGCCATGATCGAGTTGTCCCAGGCCGCCACGACGACGGCCGGCGTTGCGATCCTCGCCGCCGTGACCGTCACCAGCGGTGGCTACTTCCTGACGAAGGTGGTCACCGGCAAGGTGCCAACCACCGCCTTCCAGACCGCGTTCTTCCGCGCCGGGCACGCCCACGCCGGTGTGCTCATCGTGTTCGGCCTGGTCTGCCTGCTGCTCACCGAGGCGACGGCGCTGGCCGGCTTCTGGCGCTGGCTCGCCGGCACCGGGGTGCTGGTCGCGGCGATCGCCATGCCGGCCGGCTTCTTCTTCTCCGCCATGGGCAAGGGCCGGGAGCGGCCGAGCCGCTGGATCGCGATCCTCTACCTGGGCGCACTGTCGCTCGTCGCCGGTCTCATCACCCTGGGGATCGGCCTCCTGACGGCGTGAGAACCGGCCCGCAGGCGCCCGCGATCGGCTCGCAGCAGGCGACCCGAGCGTGATCCAGGACACCCGCGTGCGGCGGTCGGCGTGCGTGTCATCCCGGACTCGGCGGCGGATCTTTGGTTGAGTAGAGCCGACAGGCTTGTCTCGGCACGCCTGACCCGAGAGGACAACCAACAATCATGGCGACCCGTACGACTTCCCCCGGACGGTCCGCCTCACCTGGACGCAAGAAGAGTTCGCCGGCCGCGAGCCGGGCGGGCTCCACCTCGCGTTCCGGCGGGAGTGGGCGCAAGAAGCCGGCGCAGCAGCAGCAGTCACCGCTGCCCGTGCGCATCGTGCGCGGGATCTGGATGGGACTCGCCCACCTAGTCGGAGGGACGGCGCGCAGCATCGGATCCGGAGCCCGCAACCTCGACCCCGCCCATCGCAGGGACGGCATCGCCTTCCTGCTGCTCGCCCTCGCCGTGATCGTCGCCGTGCGCGAGTGGTTCGGCCTGTCCGGCGCGGCCGGGGAGATCGTCCACGCCGCGGCGGCCGGCCTCGTCGGCGTGCTCGCCATCGTGATCCCCGTGATCCTCGTCCTCATCGCCGTGCGCCTGATGCGTCACCCGGAGCGCAGGGAGGTCAACGGCCGCGTCTTCATCGGCCTGAGCGCCATCGCGGTGGCGGCCTGTGGGCTGATCCAGGTGGCCTCCGGGCTGCCCGCACCGCCCGCGTGGCAGGACGTGTTCGCGGCCGGTGGCCTGATCGGCTTCGCCGCCGCCAACCCGCTCTCGGCCGCCCTGACCAGCTGGGTGACGGTGCCCCTGCTGGTGCTGTTGGCGTTCTTCGGCCTGCTCGTGGTGACGGCCACCCCGGTCGCCGCCATCCCGCGCCGGATCCGCCAGGGCGTCGACTGGGTCACCGGCGCCGACATCGACGCCCGCGAGGCCGACGCCGCCCAGGGCGCCCCGGACCCCGACGCGACCGAGGAGCTCGACGGACGGCCCCGCCGTCGTCGGGCGAAGGCGAAGGGGACCACCCCCGCCGTCGAGCCCGGCGCGTACACCGGTGACGAGGCGTTCGTGCACCCGCACGAGACCGAACCCGGCGACGAGCCCGCCGAGACTCCCCGCGGCCGCAGCCGCACCCCCCGGGCGGGTAAGGCCACCCCGGCGCCGGAACCGGCCGCCGTCGAGCCGTTCGACGAGCCCGCCGAGGAGAGTGCCGCGCCCGAGGACCTGATCGCTCCGCCCACCCAGGCGCTGCCTGCCCGCGCGGAGCAACTGGTCCTCGACCCGGGCCTGACCTACACGCTCCCCGGCGACGAGGCGCTCGTGCAGGGCGCGCCGCACAAGCTCCGCTCGCCCGCGAACGACCGGGTCGTCGAGGCGCTGACCACCGTGCTCACCGACTTCGGCGTGGACGCCCAGGTCACCGGCTTCACCCGGGGCCCGACGGTCACCCGCTACGAGGTGGAGCTCGGCTCCGGGGTGAAGGTCGAGCGGGTCACCGCGCTCAGCAAGAACATCGCCTACGCCGTCGCGAGCGCGGACGTGCGGATCCTGTCCCCGATCCCGGGGAAGAAGGCGATCGGTATCGAGATCCCGAACGCCGACCGCGAGATCGTCGTCCTCGGCGACGTGTTGCGGTCCGCCGTGGCCCGCCGCAACGAGCACCCGATGGTGATCGGCGTCGGCAAGGACGTCGAGGGCGGCTACGTGGTGGCCAACCTCGCGAAGATGCCACACATCCTCGTCGCGGGCGCCACCGGTGCCGGTAAGTCCTCGTTCGTGAACTCGATGATCACCTCGATCATGATGCGCGCCACCCCCGAGGAGGTGCGGATGGTCCTCGTCGACCCGAAGCGGGTCGAGCTGACCATCTACGAGGGCATCCCGCACCTGATCACGCCGATCATCACGAACCCCAAGAAGGCCGCCGAGGCGCTCGAGTGGGTGGTCCGGGAGATGGACGCCCGCTACGACGACCTCGCCGCCTTCGGGTACAAGCACATCGACGACTTCAACGCCGGGGTGCGCGCCGGCAAGGTGAAGCCGTTGCCCGGCAGCGAGCGCAAGATCGCGCCGTACCCGTACCTGCTCGTGGTGGTCGACGAGCTCGCCGACCTGATGATGGTCGCGCCGCGGGACGTGGAGGCGTCCATCCAGCGGATCACCCAGCTCGCCCGCGCCGCCGGCATCCACCTGGTGCTGGCCACGCAGCGTCCGAGCGTCGACGTGGTCACCGGCCTGATCAAGGCCAACGTGCCGTCCCGCCTCGCCTTCGCGACCTCCTCGCTCGCCGACTCCCGCGTGGTCCTGGACCAGCCGGGCGCGGAGAAGCTCATCGGGCAGGGCGACGCGCTGTTCCTGCCGATGGGAGCGTCCAAGCCGATGCGCGTGCAGGGTGCCTGGGTCAGCGAGACCGAGGTGCACGCCGTCGTCGAGCACGTGAAGAGCCAGCTCAAGCCGACCTACCGCGAGGACATCGTGGTGTCCGCGGCGAAGAAGCAGGTCGACGAGGACATCGGCGACGACCTGGACCTGCTGCTGCAGGCGGCCGAACTGGTGGTCACCACCCAGTTCGGGTCGACCTCGATGCTGCAGCGCAAGCTCCGGGTCGGGTTCGCCAAGGCCGGCCGGCTGATGGACCTGCTCGAGTCCCGCGAGATCGTCGGGCCCTCCGAGGGATCGAAGGCCCGCGACGTGCTGGTCCAGCCCGACGACCTGCCCGCCACGCTCGCCATGCTGCGCGGCGACGGTCCCGCACCCGCGGCGGACGTCGACGACGAACCCGGCTACGACGACGGCCCCGAGGACCTCGTGGCCGCCGACCTCGCCGAGCGCGAGCAGGCCGTGGACTACTACGACTCGGACGACGAGGACGGCTCCGAGGACGCCTGGGACCTCACCGACCGGAACTGAGGCAGGTCCGGGCGAGAGGCTTTGCCGCGCAGGGTAGCGTGCCATATCGTTTGTCAATAATATCGATGAACGATAAGGGGACGATGATGTCGAAGAAGCGGAAGGCCGGGGATCCGCGGTCTGAGGCGACCAGGCTGGCGATCGGGTTCGTCCGGTCGTTGGCCGTGTTGGGGGCAGCGTTCGCTTTGCTGCAGGCGTGGGTCATCGTTCGCGGCCGGACCGTGAGCCTCAACTCGGCGGACCCGGGGATGCCGATCCGGGATCTGCCCCAGATCGCCGCCGCGGAGCCCGGTCCCGACAATGTCATGACCGTGCTGGACCTGTCGTGGTGGATCAGGTTGTCCGCAGCACTGCCGGGCTTGCTCCAGGCGGTCCTACTCCTGCTGGCTGCGTTGCTCCTGGTCAGGATCCTGAGTGCGATCGCGGCGCACCGATCGTTCGGAGCAGAGGTCCGGCGAGATCTGTCCGGCATCAGCCTGCTGCTCATCCTCGGCGGCGTCGCCATGGCATTGCTGGACCTGCTCGCCGTGGTGCTGCTCACCCAGACCTTCTACCCTCTGGACGGCAGGGTCTGGGAGCGGTTCGGGATTGATCTGCCCTCGGTCCCGGTCTTCCTGATCGCCCTCGGCTTCGTGGCCTCCGCGTTCATGTACGCGATCCGGGACGGCGCCGACCTCGAGAAGGAGACCGTGGGTGTCGTCTGAGCCCGACCACCGGATCGTCTGCCACCTCGACCGCGTCCTCGAGGAGCGTGGCGTCACTCTGACGGAGCTGTCCGAGCGCACCGGGATCACCCTCGCGAACCTGTCCATCCTGAAGACGAACAAGGCCCGGGCGATCCGGTTCACGACGCTCACGGCGATCTGCGACGCCCTCGACGCCACGCCCGCCGACCTCTTCGGCCTGCGCTCGGGCTGAGTCCCGTGGAACGCCGGTGCCGGGCCGTTCAGGAGCGGGGGACCACCGCGGCCTCGTCCCCGGTGGGCGTCGGTGGCTCGGTCCGCTCGGGGAAGTCCGCGCCGCTGGAGTTCGCCATCACCTGCGCCACGAGCGACTGCCGGTTCTCGAGCGTCCCCGAGGACAGCGTCAGGCCCGACGGCGTTTCCCCGGCCAGGAGCGCGGGCAGCGGGTAGACCCGCTGGGCGCCGACCCGGTCCACGGTCATCGGGGTCCACTCCAGGCCGGTCACCCGGGCCGGGCCGTCGGCGGGCTTGACCACGGTCGCCGTCAGGAACAGCCCGGTGCCGGTCTGCGGGACGCAGCACAGGTCGTCCTGGTTGGAGATGAAGTTCCCCAGCGAGTAGGCGACCCACATGCCGGAGCCGTCAGGGCCGCCGTCGAGCAGTGCCATCGGCTGGGGCACGTGCGGGTGGTTGCCGATGATGAGGTCCACCTGCCCGGACGCGGCGAGGGCCTCGGCGACCGCGACCTGGTCGTCGGCGGGGGAGTTCTGGTACTCGTAGCCCCAGTGCAGCGTGGCCACGACCAGGTCCGCCCCGGCCTCGCGGGCCGCCGTCGCCTGCGCGATCAGCGCGTCGGCGTCGATGATCGTGACGGCCCAGGGGGCGTCGGCGGGGATCGGCAGGCCGTTCGTGCCGTACGTCGCACCGATCTGGGCGATCCGGATCGTCTGCCCCTCCCGCTCCAGCTCGTAGAACTGCGGTGCGAGCTCCTCCTCGGCGCTCCGGGCCGAGCCGGCGTGGCCAAGGCCCGCCTCGTCGAAGGTGTCGAGGGTGTAGGCGAGGTTGTCGTAGCCGCGGTCGAGGGAGTGGTTCGTGCCGGTGGAGCACCCGTCCCAGCCGAGGTCGGCGAGGTTGCCCGCGATCTCGGTGGGCGCGCCGAACAGCGGATATCCCGACGGCGTCTCGTCCGGCAGCGAGAGCGGCACCTCCATGTTGCACAGCGCCAGGTCCACGCCAGAGCTCCAGGGCCGGGTCGCCTCCAGCATGGGCGTGAAGTCGTACCCGCCGTCGGTCCGGGCGTTGCGGATCACCGTGTCGTGCGGCAGCACGTCGCCGGCGGCGCCGATCGTGAAGACGGCGTCCGCCTGCGGTTCTGGAGTCGTCGGCTCCGTCGTGGCAGCCGGCTCGCTCGTGCTGGACGCCGCTCCGGGCTCGGTGGTCGGCTCAGCGGTCGGGCCGGGCGTGCCGCCGGCGTTCCACGGCTGCCAGGCCGCGACCGCGCCACCGACGCCGAGGCTCAGCGCGAGGATCAGCAGGATCGCGGGGAGCGGGAGGCCGCGTCGACGGCGTCGGCGCCGACGCTGGGTGGGGGTCTCAGACACCGGAAGAGTGTATGTCGGCGTGGTGCCGCGTCTGTGCCCGGTTCGGTCCCGGTCCCGTACCCTGATCGCGTGACGAGTGAATCCCGGTCCAGCGATGAGGCGACCGCCGAGGTCTGGAACCTGCCCAATGTCTTGACGATGGTGCGGGTCGTGCTCGTCCCGGTCTTCGCGGTCCTGCTCTGGCAGGACTCGACCGCGGCCCGCGTCGCAGCGCTCGTGGTGTTCCTGCTCGCGGCGTACACCGACCGGCTCGACGGCCAGATCGCCCGCAGTCGCGGGATCGTGACGAACTTCGGCAAGATCGCGGACCCGTTCGCCGACAAGCTGCTCACCGGCACCGCGATGGTGATGCTGTCCATCATCGACTCCGGCCTGATGCCGTGGTGGGCCACGATCGCGATCCTCGTCCGTGAGATCGGGATCACCGTGCTCCGGTTCGTGATGGTCCGTCGCGGCGTCGTGATGCCCGCGTCCAAGGGCGGCAAGCTCAAGACCGTCCTGCAGATCGTCTTCATCTCGCTGATGCTGCTCACCGTCGCCCTGGCCGACCTGGCCTTCGGTGACGTCCTGCGGATCGTCGCCTTCGTCATCATGTTGGCCGCGCTCGCGGTCACGGTGGTGACCGGCGTGGACTACTGCGTGAAGGCCTGGCAGTCGGCCCGTTCGGGCGGCGGCGCCGCTGCCGAACCGGGTGCCCGCTGACGCCGATGCCCGCTCACAGCACCGCCGGGACCGTCGCGCGCCTGATCGAGTCAGGCCGCACCGTCGCGGTCGCGGAGTCCCTCACCGGTGGGGCGCTCGCGGCCGAACTGGTCTCGGTCCCCGGTGTGTCCGCGGTGCTGCGCGGCGGTGTGGTGGCGTACGCGACCGACGTCAAGGCCTCGCTGCTCGGCGTCGACCCGGACCTGCTCGCCGTCCACGGACCCGTCCACCCGCAGGTGGCCCTCGAGATGGCCGACGGCGTGCGGGCGGCCCTCGGTGCCGAGATCGGGCTGGGCACCACCGGCGTAGCGGGCCCCGGGCCGGCCGACGGGCAGCCGGCCGGCACCGTGTTCGTCGCGTGCACCACGCCGACCTGGCGCGCGGTGCGCGGCTATCACCTCGCGGGCGCCCGTCCCGCGGTCCGGTCCGCCACCGTGGCGCTCGCCCTCGCACTGCTTCGCCAGGCCGGGGAACAAGCGGGGCGGCCGCGGCGTTGGGAAGGGTAATGAAGCACAACATGACGCCAGTGAACGCCCGGCCGGCGACCGGGGCACCGAAGGGGCGACACCCGCATCGTTCGTCCACGGTGCGCAACGCACCCGTCGCACCATCGGGGTACGGTAGGACTACGGCAAAGGCAACAGCGCGAGAGGAGGGACGCACCATGGTGGTACTACGGCGAGAGATCGGTGATGTCCTGCGGGGCGCACGCCAACGTCAGGGACGCACTCTGCGCGAGGTGTCCTCGGCAGCACGGGTCTCCCTCGGCTACCTCTCGGAGGTCGAGCGGGGCCAGAAGGAGGCCTCCTCGGAGTTGCTCTCCTCGATCTGCACAGCTCTGAACATCCCACTCTCGGTGGTGCTGCGCGAGGTCTCCGACCGCGTCGCACTCGTCGAGGGCATCGCGATCCCGGACACCATTCCCGCGGACTTCGCCTATCAGCTCGGCCGCGACGAGGATCTCGCCACCGTCTGATCCCCTATCAGTCTCGAACCGATGGCCCCGGCACTGCGCCGGGGCCATCGGTGTCTTCGCAGGTCCGCGCTCAGCAGGTGTTGTTCCTGACCTCGCCCGGCACGAGCACCAGGGGAGTCGCCGACCGGCAGCTGAGCGTGCCGTTCACCGTCATCCCGACGAGGACGACCTCACCCACGGCGTCGAACAGTTCGAACGGCCCGGTGACCGTGCTGTCCTGCAGCCACGCGGTGCCGGTGCCCCCGGTGAGCGTGAGGGGTCCCTGCACCTCGGTGTCGAGCAGGTCGATCAGGACTGCGCCGGTGGCGTCCAGCGGTCCGCGGACGGTGGAGTCCTGCGCCCGCAGGCCACCGCCGGCAGCGACGGTGACCGCCCCCCGCACCTGTGCGTCATCCAGGCACAGGATCTCGCCGCCGCCCACCGTGACCGCGTCGATCACCGGCCCGGTCAGGGTCCGTGTGCAGGCGTTCTCGACGGCCAGCCTGACGGTGAGGACGGGAGCCGTCGCACCGGCCTCGCGGCTCGCGATGGTCGCCCCGGCGAGTTGTGGGTCGGTCGGGGACTGCAGGAACGCCAGCCCCAGCTCCTCGCCGACTGCTGCTGCGACGGCGGTCGTCACGTCGACCGTGATCGCTTGCTGGGTCTCGGGTGCCACGAAGGAGCCGACCGGTTCGGTGCCGACCGGTGGTCGCGTGTTCCACGACAGGGTGGACTCCGTCCAGTCGGTCCCGGCGGTCATGACGTCGATCTGCATCGTGCGGCCGGCGGACACCCCGGCCGTGAGCGTCAGTTCCGCCGAGACCACCGACCCGGCCTCGATCGTGGACAGGTCGAACACCGCGAGGCCCTGCCGGGTGCCGCCCACGGTGCGCGGGTCGTTCTTGACGGTCATCGAGGGCAGCCGACCGTAGCGGCCGCCGGCGTACTCACCGTCGCGGATGAAGCCGTCCCGGGCGGAGACGATCGTCTGCTGCGTCGGGTCGACGACGCGAACGTCCGCGCGGAGGAAGGCGAGGCGTCCCGCCGCGTCGCGGTAGCGGCCGTGGATCACGGCCTCGCCCGGAGCCAGGGCCACGATCACGCCGTCGACCACCTCGGCGACGTCCGGCGCCGAACTGACGAGTTCGACCTCGTCGGCCCCGAGCTGGGTCGTGCTGTCATCCGAGTAGGTCGCCACGATGCTCGGTCGCGTCGCGCTGCGCAGCGTGAGCTCACTCGGTAGGTCCGCGACGAGACCGGTCAGCTCGGCCTCGCCGACCGCCGCGCCAGGCCAGGTCTGCCCGTCGGCGACGAGCCGGAAGTCTGCGAGCGAGTTCCACTCGTTGGCGTTGCTGCCGTATCCGATCAACCGGACGTAGCGTGCCGTGACGGGGGCGAACGGGTGGGACTCGGGTTCCGCCGTGGCGCCGGAGGAGGTCGAGGTGAGCGCCTCGGTCCAGGTCGCTCCGTCCACGGAGGTCTCGATCGTGAACGAGTACTCGCGCGCTGCCCCCTGGCTCCACGCCAGTGAGACCCCGTCAACAGTGCGCGCCTCGGGCAGATTGAGCTGGATCCACTGGCCTCGGCCCTGCGCCGACCAGAACGTCGCCAGATCGTCGTCGATGGCACGCTCCGCCGGGTTGACACCGACGACGCTCGCGACGACCGGGGCCCGGAACGGATCGAGCAGGTCGATCGTGTACCTGGCCGAGCACGAAGACCCGGCGCCGACGCAGATCACCGCGGTGCCGGGCACCTGCGCCGCCTGCTCGACGTGAACGTCCGCTCCGGCCGCGCCGACCGCTTCGATGACCGGCACGCCGCTCGCGGCGGGGCGCTCGATCACGTAGCTGTGGGAGTCTGCGGAGAAGCCGTCGAGCGGCTCGCCGTCGACCGTGACCGACGCCAGGGACGCCGGCGGCGCCGGCGGCACCGTCCAGTCGGCGAGCGGCGTTGGCGTGGGAGCGGGTGCAGGATCCGCGCCGGTCGGGAGCGGCTCCAGCAGCACCGAGATCCGGAAGTCGGCGCTCTCCTCGCCGGTGACGACGAGCTTGCGCGTGCCGGCGTTGGCGTTCTGGCCGGCCGGAGCCGGCGAGGTCGGCAGCGGCACCGCGTCCATGACGGACAGTTGTGCCCCGGGTGGCCCTTCGAGGAGTCGGGCGCTCATCTGGCGGCCGTCGATGGTCAGGGTCGCGGACAGGCCATCCGGCGCGACGTCGACCGCGGCGGCGGTGTGCATGAACCACCACGGCTCGACCGGCTCGGTGGCGGTCACCTCGTCCTGGATCAGGAACCGGGACCGGTCGTCGATCAGCGCGACGCCACGGTCCCAGTTCGTGACGCCGAGGTCGGCGTACGCCTGGGTGAGGTCGGAGACCACGAAGCTGCCTCCCGGGCTCGAGCCCGTGGCCACGATGGTCCCGGTCGCATCGAGTGCCTGCCCGCCACCGGAACCAGGATTGAGCACCAGCGTGTTCTGACCCTCGGTGCGGGTGCGGTAGTAGGTCCAGCGCGGCCCGTCCGGGCCGGCCGATGAGTACCCGGGCAATCCGTAGCTGTCCGGGCCGAGCTCGCTCGCCCACCGCATGCCCATCGAGTCGATGACGAAGCTGCCGAGGTCGAGGTGGCTGTGGTTGACGCCGTTCTGCCCGGCCTTGAACCCGAAGAAGTTCGCCATCGAGTCCCAGCCGCTGCGGGCCAGATAGGTCTGCAGCCGTTCGAACCTGCGATCCAGGGGCGCGCCCGCGTCCGCGGGCGAGGTCGAATCCTGCAGCCCCTGCCACAGCAGGTAGAACGGTGGGTACGTGAGGTTGTTGGTCTGGGCGAGCTCCTCGGCGAGCCACGCGTACACCGGGTCGTCGTAGCGGGCGGCAAGCCAGGCGCCGACAGAGCCGCCCTCCGGCGAGCTCGCCGCGGCGTCGTAGTAGTTGAAGCTCAGACCGGTCGGGCCCGTCATGTAGAGCGGGAAGTCGAGGGTGCGGTCCAGCCCGGGGAGCTCGGAGATCCCGAAGTCGTCTCCGACGGCGCTCTCCAGCGAAGCCATCAGGGGCACCAGGTAGCGGGTCGCGTAGCCCCAGTAGACGATGCCCTCGGTGTACCCGCCGTCCGGGCCGTACTCCGCGAGCGCGACCGGCAGTCGGTCAAGCGCCTGCGCGATCATCGAGTTCGCCAGCTCCGGCTCCTCGTCCGCGATCGCCAAGGATGCGATGACGATCGCGCTGTTGCACACGACGTTCCAGTTGTGCTTCGCCCGGGTCCATGACGTCTCGGCGTCGTAGTGGTCCTGCGCCGGGGCCAGCCCGAGCTCCACGATCGCCGTGCGAACGACCGTACGCTGCTCGGCGTCCATCCACGAGTACAGCCAGTCGTAGGAGACCGCGTACGCGTGCAGCAGTTCCGCCGTCGACAGGAAGCTCACCGGATTCCAGTCGCTGAAGGCAGCCACCGCGGCGAGCTCGTCGTAGGCACGCTGGGCGTAGACCTCATCCCCGGTCAGCCGGTAGGCCATCGAGAGCACGTAGGAGCGGTGCAGGACCTCCCGCGCGACGAGCAGCAGCGTCCGGCCGTCCGGGAACTCGTAGGTGGAGACCGGCTCGGTGAGCAACCCGTCCGCCGCATCGATCAGCTCCCCGTGCAGCCGCTCGGCGAACGGGTCCGTGCCGATCTCGGCCTGGATGCGCGCCACATCGGCGTCACCGAGCATGAGTCGCGGATGAGCGCCGACGAGCGCGGCGACGTCCTCGGGGGCGTCGATGACCGGGATGTCATCGGCGCGCGCCGGCGCCCCGATCCCGAAGGCCGGGATGAGGACGAGCGTCGCCGCGGTCATCATCGCAAGGATCGAGGGCTTCCTACGGCGCGCGGGGCGTGGTCGGTTCGGTGTTCGCACGGTGCGTTCAGCTCCATCACTGGTCGTCGGCGGCGGGTGGCTGGGCAGCGGTTTGCGGCCCAAGTTCGATTCCTATCGGGACTGTTCGTGGAGCCCGACGGCGTCCTCCGGGCGGATCCGGGTGAGGTCGCCGCTGTAGTGGCGCAGGTCGTGGCGCACGTAGGGATGCCGGGACATCGCCTCGAGGTCGAGCTCGACGCCCAGGCCCGGTCGGTCGGGGATGGTGGCGCGACCGGCGATGATCGGGGGCTCATCGATGACGACGTCGCGTCGCCACGGCACGTCGGTCGCCATGGTCTCCAGCAGGCCGAAGTTCGGGATGCAGCCCGCCAGCTGGAGCGTTGCCGCGTGCGCGACCGGGCCCGAGGGGTTGTGCGGCATGAACGGGATCTGCCACATCTCCGCGATCGTTGCGACGGCGCGCGCCTCCCAGATCCCGCCGACGTGCGAGACGTCGGGCTGCACCACATCGGCGGCGTGTCGTTGGAACACCTCCACGAAGTCCCAGCGGGTGTACAGCCGCTCGCCGAGCCCGATCGGGGTCGCGGTCGCGGACCGCAGCTCGGCCGCGTTCGCGAGGTTCCCGGGGATCAGGGGCTCCTCGAGCCACAGCAGGTCGAAGGGCTCCAGTGCCCGCGCCACCCGCAGCGCCGTGGGCATCTCGAACCTGCCGTGCGCCTCGACGATCAGTGACGCATCGTGGCCGACCTCGGTCGCGACCGCCTCGACCACCGCGAGGGCGTCGCGCAGTTCCGCACGGTCGAGGCTGCGGAAGGCCGATCCGAACGGGTCCCACTTCAGGGCTCGGTAGCCCCAGTCGACAGCGCTGCGTGCCCGCTGCGCGAACTCGGCGGGCGTGCTCGCGCCGGCGAACCAGGCATTGGCGTAGCACTCGACGTCCTGGCGGACGGCCCCGCCGAGGAGCTGGTGCACCGGGACGCCGAGGGCCTTGCCCTTGAGGTCCCAGAGCGCCATCTCGACCGCGGAGAGTGCGCTCGTCAGGACCGCGCCGCCGCGCCAGTACGCGTCCCGGTAGGCGCGCTGCCACCACGCCTGGATGTCGTGCAGCTCGACGTCCGCGAGCCCGTTCTCGAGGTAGCGGATCGCTTCGGCCACGACATGCTCGCGGTACTCCAGGGTCGCCTCGCCCCAGCCGTAGCGGCCGTCGTCGGTCTCGAGCCGTACGAACACCCAGTTGGTGCGGTACGCGTCGCAGACGTAGGTGGTCATCGAGCGCAGCCTCATCGCATCCTCACCCTCGAGTCTGTTAACCGGTTGACACGGTGCAATTGAGCCATGCACGAGTGGTCCTGTCAAGGTTTCCCGGACGGCCGGCCGTGACGTACTCTCAAGCAGACCGCGGTGGATCAGCACCGGGCGGGAGCCACCGCGACGACCACCGGGAGGCCACATGCCGACGACGCCGAACGACGCTGCGACGCCCCGTCGGCGGACCACCATCTATGACATCGCCAGGACCGCGGGCGTGAGCGCGGCTGCCGTCTCCCTCGCCCTGAACCAGCCCGGACGACTGAGCGCGGACAGCGAGCGCCGCATCCTTGCCGTCGCGGACGAGCTGGGCTATCGCGCCAACCCGTTCGCGCGAGCCGTGGCGACCGGCACGACGCAGTTGATCGGGCTGCTCGTCCATGACAGTGCGAACCCGGTCTTCGCCGGCGCCGTCCGCGGCGTCACCGACGCCGCCGCGAGGGTCGGTTACACCGTCGTCGTATCCGACACCCACGATCTCGCAACACCGGTCACGACCATCCTCGAGCGACTGTTGCCGCTCGTCGACGGCGCGGTCTCCTGCTCGGCGCGGGTGACTCCCGAGGCACTGGCAGGCGTGGATGGGACGCCGATCGTCCTGGTCAACCGTGAGGTAGCGGGCCGAGATTCGGTGATCCCTGACGTCGGTGCCGCGACCCGCGCCGCGATCGAGCTGCTTGTCGGTCGGGGCCATCGGGACCTCGGGTTCATCGCCGGCCCGCAGGACTCGTGGCTGAGCCGATACCGGCTCGCCCTGCTCGAGCGTGAGGTGGCGGCCAGCACCGCGCGGCTGCAGGTGGTGGCCTCGGTCGAGCCGACGATCGACGGCGGCCGGGAGGCACTCGCCCAGCTCGAGGGCCGCTGCACCGCCGTGCTGACGTTCAATGACCTGATCGCCTTCGGCGTGCTGCTCCAGGCGCGCGATCGTGGGCTCCGGGTGCCGGAGGACCTGAGTGTGGTCGGGTTCGACGACACGTTCGCGGCCATGCTCGTGACCCCCGCACTCACCACGATCAGCACGGAGCTCGAACCGGCGAGCAGGCTCGCGACCGTTCGGCTCCTTGCCGCCCTCGGCCACCCGAACTCGGACCCGGACGCGCGGATCGAGGGCCGGCTGACCGTGCGGGACTCGGTCGGCGCGGGGCCGCACCGGTGAGACAGGCTCAGTCGGGTTGGCAGGTGGGGCAGTAGTAGGCCGGCCTGGTCATCGGTTCCACGCCGATCGGGGCGACCACGATCAGGGTCCGGCAGCGTCGGCAGCCGCGCCCCGCGCGCCCGTGCACGTGGGTGGTGTGCCCGGCGCGGGTGTCCCCGGTGGCCGTCAGGGACGGGCCGTCCGCCGAGCGGCGCATCAGTCGGTGTGCCGTCGCGAACAGTTCGCGCGGTGCCTGCACTCCCGAAGAGGATCGCCACGGGTTGATCCGGTGCCGCCACAACGTCTCGGCCAGGTAGATCGTGCCGATGCCCGCAGCCACGGACTGATCCAGCAGGGCCTCTCCGATGGGTCGCTCCGGGTCTGCCCGCAGGTTCGCGACGGCGGTGTCGAGGTCCGGGTCGTCGGCCATCAGGTCCGGGCCGAGCTGCCGGAGCAGCGAGGCCTCCTCGCGGGTGCGGACCAGATCCATCATGCCCAGCTGCAGCCCGACGCAGGTCCACTGGTCGGTGCCGAGCACGGCCCGGACGTTCGGGCGCCGCAGCGGCTCGGGCGGATCCGCGGTGTGCCGGACCTGCCAGGTGCCGTCCATGCGCAGGTGGGTGTGCAGGGTGCGGCCGTCATCGAGCCGGGTGAGCAGATGCTTGCCGTAGGAGACGGTGCCGACCGAGCGCAGGCCGGTCAGGTCGTGACCGGCCAGGCTGGGCCAGCGCAGCTCGCCGCGCAGCAGGGGCCGGTCGCTCAGCGCGAGGCTGAGCCGCCGTGCGACCCGCAACAACACATCGCCCTCGGGCATCGGTGCTTCACCTCTTGTCCTGCCGCAACCTTAACCCGCGGGGCGTTGCGATGAACCCGGATTCGGCCAGGGCGGCCACCAGCGGGGAGCGTTCGGACAGCGCGGGTGCGCCGTCCGCCCGATGCACCGTGAACCGCCCGAGGGCGCCGGTCCGGGCGACCTTGGCCAGCTCCAGTGCGGCCGGTCCGAGGGCTGCCGGGTCCCGCGTGAAGGAGAGCAGGGCCTTCGCGCCACGTTCGAGGTAGAGCACCAGTTCACCACCGACGATGATGACGCTGGCGCCGACCTTACGGCCGGGCCGGTGCCCGCTGGTCTGCTCCACCATGCCCACCGGTTCCGGCCAGCCGAGCGCGGCGCCGTAGGGGTTCGCCGGGTCAGTGGCCGCCAGCAGCAGGGCGCCGACGCCGGCGCGGGCGTCCGAGCGGAGCCGGTCCACGCTCTCGGGCAGGGCGAACTGTGCGGCACCGAGGCCCTCGACGAAGTAGCCGCGACGCACCTGGCCGGTCTCCTCCAGCCCCGCCAGGACCCGGTACACGCTCGAGAACCCGCCGACGAACCTGTCGCCGACGGTGCCGCGGGTCAGCAGCCCGTCCCGCTCGAGCAGGGCGACAGCCGCGGCGGTGGCCCGGCGGGCCTCGTCCGAACGGGCCGGGACGCAGGACCACCGCCCGACGGCGTCGTCGGGCGTCGCAGGTCCGAGCGGGTTGGCACCGGGTCGGCGCAGCGCCACGGCGCGCAGCGACCGTCCGCGGGGCCGGGCCCGGTGGCTGGTGCGGGTGCCGGCCCGCGGCTTCGCGCCGAGGCGGGC
This sequence comes from Occultella kanbiaonis, assembly GCF_009708215.1. Lineage (NCBI taxonomy): Bacteria > Bacillati > Actinomycetota > Actinomycetes > Micrococcales > Ruaniaceae > Occultella > Occultella kanbiaonis. The sequence goes on from NZ_CP046175.1 coordinate 2,077,194, forward strand.
TCGCAGCGGCGTGAGCGTGTCGTTGGTGGCGACTCCGCCCCAGGCCGCGTCCCAGAGGGCGTCGAGGATCTCACCGGCCTCCGGCGGGGGGTCCGTGCCGGTCCACTCGAGGCGGACCTGGGCCACGATGTCCCGGAAGAACCGACCACCACCGTCGCCGAGCACCTCGCGCACCACCCGGCCCACCGCCGTCGGGGGGTCGGAGCCGACCGGCGGGGCGAGGTCGGCCACGGCGTCCGCGGTGAGCAGTGCGACCATGCCGTCGGTGCCGGGCCCGCCACCGGCCCCGACCCAGGCGACCTCACCGGCGGAGGTGAGTTCGTCGAGCATCTCGGGTGCGTAGTCGACCACCCGGGTGGGCAGGACGAGCGATTCCAGCGCCGAGGCGGCCACGGGCGTGCCGGCGAGCTGGTCGATGGCGGTGAGCAGCCCGTCGACGCCGCGCAGCTGGCGTACCTGGTGCCACCGCGGCAGGAACACCCCGAGCGCCTCGGGCGGCACCGCCTCCACCTCCGCGCGCAGCACGGCGAGCGAGCGACGACGGATCCGGCGCAGCACGTCGGCGTCGCAGTAGTCGGGGCCGGGCAGGGCGAGGGTCTGCGCGGTGTGCGAGTCGGCGGGGCGCAGGGTGCCGGACTCGACCAGGCCGCGGTCGGTCAGGTCCCGCAGCACGGGAGCCAGGGCGGCGGTGCCAAGTCCGTACCGGGCCGCGACCTGCCCGGCGCGGAACGGGCCGTGGGTGCGGGCGTGCCGGCGGACGAGGTCCGTCAGCGCCGTCGGGACCGGGCCGGTCATGGCCTCGGGCAGGCCCACCGGGAGGGCGACCCCGAGCGCGTCCCGCAGCCGGCCGGCGTCCTCGACCACGCACCACTGCGCCTGCCCGGCGACCCGGACGCTGAGGATCCGGCGGGACGCGGCGAGTTCCGTGAGCCAGCCGTCCAGCAGTTCCGGGGTGCGCACCCGTGTGGCAAGTTCGGCGTCCGTGATCGGCCCGAGCCGACGGATGTGGTCGAGCGCGGCCTCGGCACTAGCCGCAAGGGAGTTCTCGGTGCGGAGCCCGACCTCGGCCTCGACGGACGCCAGTGCGCCCGGGTCGAGCAGTTCGGCGACGTCCGCGCCCTCGCCGAGCAGTTCGGCGAGCAGCGTCGGGTCGAGGGTGAGGGCGGCGGCCCGGCGCTCGGCCAGCGGCGCGTCCCCCTCGTACAGGAACTGGGCGACATATCCGAACATCAGGGACTGTGCGAACGGGGACGGATGGGAGGTGTGCACCTCGACGACCCGGACCCGCCGGCCCTGGACCGCCCTCATCAGGTCCGTGAGCGCGGGCACGTCGAAGTCGTCCTGGAGGCACTCGCGCACGGCCTCCAGCACCACCGGGAAGTCCGGATACTCGGCGGCTACCGAGAGCAGCTGGGCGCTGCGCTGGCGCTGCTGCCAGAGTGGCTGGCGCTTGTCCGGGCGCCGTCGCGGCAGCAGCAGGGACCGTGCTGCTGCCTCCCGGAACCGGGCCGCGAAGTGGGCCGAGCCGGCCAGTGCCGCGACCACCTCGCGCGAGGTCGCGTCGGGTTCCAGGAGCAGATCCTCCAGCGGTACCTCGCCGGCCCTGACGGTGGCGCCGGGGTCGGCTGTGTTCTCGGCACCGCTGGTGTCCCAGTCGGCGTCCCAGACGTCCGCGGTGTCCGGCAGGCGCAGCACGATCCCGTCATCGGAGTGCATCGCGGCCACGTCCATGCCGAACCGGCGGCGCAGGTTCGCCGCGAGCACGAGCGCCCACGGGGCGTGCACCTTCGCGCCGTAGGGGGAGTGGATCACCACCCGCCAGTCCCCGAGCTCGTCCCGGAACCGCTCCACCACGATCGTCCGGTCGGTGCTCAGCCGCCCGGTCGCGGCCTCCTGATCGCGCAGGTAGGCGAGCAGGTTGTCCCGGGCCCAGTCGTCCAGGCCCCAGTCCTCGAGTGACTCGGGCGCGAAGGCGGCCGCGCCGATCTCCCGGATCATCGCGCCGATCGCCCGGCCCAGCTCAGCGGGCCGGCCCGGGGCATCGCCCTTCCAGAACGGCAGCCGCCCTGGCAGCCCCGGCGCGGGGGAGACGAGCACCCGGTCCGGGGTGATGTCCTCGATCCGCCACGTGCTCGAGCCGAGGGTGAACGTGTCGCCCACCCGGGATTCGTAGACCATCTCCTCGTCGAGCTCGCCGACCCGTTTGCCGCCCCGCGCGCTGGTCTCCTGACCCACCACGTAGACGCCGTAGAGGCCGCGGTCCGGGATGGTGCCGCCGCTGGTCGCGGCCAGCCGCAGCGCGCCCGGGCGGCCGGCCAGGGTGCCGGCGATCCGGTCCCAGACGATCCGCGGGCGCAGCTCGGCGAAGTCCTCGCTGGGGTAGCGCCCGGCGAGCATGTCCAGCACGGCGGCGAGGACCCCGGGCCCGAGGTCCGCGAACGGCGCGGCCCGGCGCACCAGCGTGGTCAGCTCGCCGACGTCCCAGACGTCGAGGGCCGTCATCGCTACGATCTGCTGGGCCAGCACGTCCAGCGGGTTCGCCGGCACCGTGACCGCTTCGATCTGGCCTTCGCGTGCCCGCACCGACGTGGTCGCGGCAGCGAGCAGGTCACCCCGGTGCGTGGGCAGGACGACCCCGTGGGACAGGGCTCCCACCTGGTGCCCGGCCCGGCCGATCCGCTGCAACGCGCTCGCCACCGACGGCGGTGCACCCACCTGCACCACGAGGTCCACCGCGCCCATGTCGATGCCGAGCTCGAGGGAACTGGTGGCCACCACGGCGGGCAGGACCCCGGACTTCAGTGCGGACTCGATGGAGGTCCGCTCCTCGCGGCTCATCGACCCGTGGTGGGCACGGGCGATGATCGCATCCGCTGGTAGTGCGAGCCCGGTCCCGGACTGGGCCGGCGTCTGCGCGGCCTGCGCGGCGCCCGCGTCGACGTCCGGAGCGAGTCCGAGCCGCTCCGCCTGGACCTCGTTGATCCGGGCCGTGAGCCGCTCCGCGCCGCGGCGGGAGTTCGTGAAGACGATCGTGGACCGGTGCGAGGTGATCAGGTCGACGACCCGCTCGGTGACGTGCGGCCAGATCGACCCGCCGGACGGCTGTCGCGCCTGCGGCGCGGCGCCCGCCGCGTCACCGGACAGATCGAGGTGAGCCCCGCCGTCGGGCGCGGCGTCGCCGGAGACGACCCCGAGCGGATCGAACGCCTCGGTGCCGGGGCCGCGGGACGCCGTTGGGGTTCCGGCGACGTCCGCCAGGTCCGGGACCGGGACCACCACGTCGATCCGCAGCTCCTTGTCCACGCTCGGCTGCACGATCCGGGTGGTGCGGCCACCGTCGGCCAGGGACCGGGCGCCGGCCAGGTACCCGGCCACGGTGTCCACCGGCTGCACGGTCGCGGACAGCCCGATCCGCTGCGCCGGTGCGTCCAGCAGGGCGTCCAGCCGCTCGAGCGAGAGGGCCAGGTGGGCGCCGCGCTTGTTCCCGGCGAGCGCGTGTACCTCGTCCAGGATCACGTACTCCACCCCGCGCAGGCCCTCGCGCGCGGCCGACGTCAGCACCAGGAACAGCGACTCCGGCGTGGTGATCAGGATGTCCGGTGGCTTCGTCCCGAACGACCGCCGTTCCGAGGCGGGCGTGTCCCCGGTCCGCACGCCGACCCGCACGTCGTTGACCGGCTCGCCAAGGCCGGTGGCCAGTCGGGTGATGCCCACCAGCGGCGAGCGCAGGTTCCGTTCGACGTCCGTGGCCAGCGCCTTCAGCGGTGAGACGTACAGCACCCGGCAGCGCCGCTCCCGCTGCGCCGGCGGCGGCGCGAGGAGCAGGTGGTCCAGCGCCCACAGGAAGGCGGCGAGCGTCTTGCCGGAACCAGTCGGGGCGACCACGAGCGCATGGTGCCCGGACGAGATCGCCTCCCAGGCCCCGGCCTGCGCGGAGGTGGGGGCGTCGAACGCACCCGAGAACCAGGCCCGGGTCGGCGCGCTGAAGCCTGCCAGCACCCGCTCGCTCGCCTCCGTGGTCACCTGGGTCATTCTGCCCCGGGCCGCCGACATCGGATCGCCCGGTGCGCACGCGTTGTCGGTGGGGTGACCTACGCTGGCCCGCGTGAAGCACTCCGAGTTCTGGGCCGCCATGGAGGACACGTTCGGTCGCTACGGCGCCTCCCTGGCGCAGGACCTCGTCCTCGCGCCGCTGAACGGCCGCACCGCGAACGAGGCACTCGCGGACGGGGAGAACCCGCAGCGGGTGTGGGAGGCGATCTGCACCGTCAACGAACTCCCGGAGTCGGTGCGCTGGCACCACCGCACGGCCGATCACAAGTCGAAGCGACGTTAGGGTGTTAGGTTGCTAGCAACCCGGCAGATGTGGTGACATAGAGCCATGTCCCTGATCCGCGGCACCGGCCTGCGCAAGACGTTCGGTGACTTCGTCGCCGTCGACGGCATCGACGTCGAGGTCGCCGCGGGGGAGTCCTTCGGATTCCTCGGCCCGAACGGCGCCGGCAAGACCTCCACGATGCGCATGATCGGCGCCACCTCCCCGGTCTCCGGCGGCGAGCTGCGCGTGTTCGGCATGGATCCGGCCACGCATGCGTCGGCGATCAAGGCGCGCCTGGGCGTGGTGCCGCAGACCGACGCCCTCGACGAGGAGCTGCGGGTGCGCGAGAACCTCCTCGTCTACGGCCGCTACTTCGGCCTCTCCCGCGAGCAGGTGCGGGCGCGCACCGGACCCCTGCTCGAGTTCGCGCAACTGACGGAGAAGACCGACGCCGTCGTCGAGTCGCTGTCCGGCGGGATGAAGCGCCGGCTGACCATCGCCCGCGCGCTCATCAACGAGCCGAGCCTGCTGCTCCTCGACGAGCCGACCACGGGCCTGGACCCGCAGGCCCGGCACGTCCTGTGGGACCGGCTGTTCCGGCTCAAGCGGGACGGCGTCACGCTCGTGCTCACCACGCACTACATGGACGAGGCGGAGCAGCTCTGCGACCGGCTCGTGGTGATGGACCACGGCCGGATCGTCGCGGAGGGCTCGCCCCGGTCGCTGATCACCCAGCACGCCTCCCGTGAGGTGCTCGAACTGCGCTTCGACGCCGCCGATCACGCCGAGCACGTCGCGGACGTCGCCGGCATCGCCGAGCGGGTCGAGGTCCTCGCCGACCGGCTCCTGCTCTACGTCCACGACGGCGACGGCGCCCTCGAGACGGTCGCCGCGCGCGGTGTGCACCCGCTCTCGGCCCTGGTGCGCCGTGCCTCGCTCGAGGACGTGTTCCTGCGGCTGACAGGGCGGAGCCTGGTCGAGTGAGCCGGGCGGACGAGCAGAGCCCGACGGCGCAGCCCGGCTCCCCGGGTGAGGTCGCCCCGGGAGGAGGTTCCGCCGTCGACGGAACCGGGCGCGAGGCGGGTCCGGCGCCGCGTCTCGCCGGGGGTGGCTGGCGAGCCGTGTTCGGCTACTGGTTCGCCGTCTACAAGCGGATCTGGCGCTCCACGGTGATCTCCTCGTTCCTGGCCCCGCTGCTCTACCTGGCCGGGATGGGTTACGGACTCGGGGCGCTCATCGACTCCGGGGACCGCACGGCCGTGCCCGGGGTGCCGTACGTGGCCTTCGTCGCGACCGGGCTGGTGGCCGCGCAGGCGATGATGACGGCGTCCGCCGAGACCACCTACAACGTGTTCGGCGCGATCAAGTGGTTGCACACCTACGACGCGATGCTGGTGACGCCGCTGCGCGTGGTGGACCTGGTCCGCGGCCACCTCGTCTACGTGTTGATGCGCCTGACCCTCGTCGCCGGGGTGTTCGTGGGCGTCGCGCTCGCACTGCGGGCCATGGACGGACCGCTCGCCCTGGCCGCGGTGCCCGCCGCGGTGCTCGGCGGCCTCGCGTTCGCGACCCCGATCTACGCGTTCTCCGCGACCATCGACAGCGAGCAGGGCTTCAATGTGCTGCAGCGGTTCATCATCATGCCGCTGTTCCTGTTCTCCGGGACGTTCTTCCCGCTCACCCAGCTGCCCGTCGCCCTGCAGGTGTTCGGTTGGGTCTCGCCGCTGACCCACACGGTCGCGCTCACCCGGGCGCTCGGCCTGGGCACGGACTCTGCACTCTGGCTCGAGCCGTGGCGGTTCGCGGTCCACCTCGCCTACCTCGTGCTCTGGGCCGGGGTGGGCTACCTGCTCGCGGTGCGCGGCCTGCGGCGTCGGATGGTGGTCTGAGTGGCCACGACCAGCACCCCCACGTCCCGCCGGGCACTGCCGTTCCCGGTCGCGATGGCCCGCCCCGCTGCGCTCGTGGAGCGCAACCTGCGCGCCGCCAGGCACTACTGGCTCACCTTCGTCTCCGGCTTCTTCGAGCCGGTGTTCTACCTGTTCGCGATGGGCGTGGGCATCGGGGCGCTGGTCGGCTCTGTCGAGGTCGCCGGCCGTGAGGTCCCGTACGCGGTGTTCGTTGCGCCGGCGATGATGGCGACGTCGGCGATGAACGGCGCCGTCTACGACTCCACCGGCAACGTCTTCTACAAGCTCAAGCACTCCAAGCTCTACCGGTCCGTGCTGTCCACGCCACTACGGCCGTGGGACATCGCGGTGGGGGAGATCTCCTGGGCGCTGCTGCGCGGTCTGATCTACTCGGCTGCGTTCCTGCTCGTCGCGGCGGTGGCCGGGTTCGTCCCGTCCTGGTGGGCCCTGCTCGCAATCCCGGCCTGCACACTGATCGGGCTCGGCTTCGCCGCCGTCGGCATGGCCGCCACCACCTACATGCGATCGTGGAACGACATGGACTACGTGCAGCTCGCGATCCTGCCGATGTTCCTGTTCTCGGCGACCTTCTACCCGCTCGCGACCTACCCGCCGGCGCTGCAATGGGTGGTTCAGGCGACGCCGCTCTATCACGGCGTGGATCTGGTCCGCGCTCTGACGATGGGGGACCTGCATGTGGGCCTGCTGGTCCACGTCGCCTACCTCGCGGCGTTCTCCGCGTTCGGCCTCTGGGCCACCACCCGCCGGATCGGGAAGCTGTTGCTCACCTGAGTGCCGTCAGCGTCCGTCCCGCCACGAGTGCACCGGGGCGTAGCCGAGGACGCGGCGGGCCTTGTCGATCGAGAGCATGGTGTCGTGTTCGCCCAGGTCGCGCGTGCGGGGCACGTCCGGGAAGACCTCGGCCACGAGCTCGGCGTTCGGGCGCGTCGTCACCGTGTCCGGCGAGGCGATGATGAACCGGTCGAACCCGGTTCCGTCGAACTCGAGCGCCCGCAGCACGGCCTGCGCGCCGTCGCGGGCATCGATGTAGGACCACAGGTTCCACTTGCGCGCGAACGGGTCCGCGTCGAACGGGAACGCCTCATAGTCCGCGGGGGACATCACGTTGGAGAACCTCAGCGCGATGATCTTCAGTGCCGGGTCCCAGCGGGTCAGCTCGATCGCCATCGTCTCCTCGAGGTGCTTCACGAGGGAGTAGGTCGACTCCGGCCGCGCCGGGTACTCCTCGTCCACCGGGAGGTACGGGGGCGGCGTGTCGAACGGGAGCCCGAGCACGGTCTCACTGGAGGCGTACGCGATGTTCCGGATCCCGAGACGCCTGGCGGCCTGGAACACGTGGAACGTGGACAGGATGTTGTTCTCGAACGTGGCGACGTCGCTGGCGAGGCCGGGCGCCGGGATCGCGGCGAGGTGCACGATGGCGTCCAGCCCGTCATGGGAGCCGTCGATGCCGGCCAGTGCGTCCACCACCTGCCCGTGGTCGGTCAGGTCCACGCGCGTGAAGCCCGGCCCGCGCTCGCCGTACCGATCAAGGGCGACGACGGCGTGACCCGCCTCGCGCAGGTACGTCACCACGACTCGACCCAACTTGCCGGACGCCCCGGTCACCGCGATGTGCATGGGCCGAGAGTACGCCCACCGCCCGATGCCGCCGCGATCCGAGGGGCATCGCCGCGGCTCACCCGGCGGTGACTGCCGCCGTCGCCGGGACGGTGACGGCGTGCCGTGCCAGCATCGTCAGCCAGACCATCGTGAACGGGATGACCGTCACGTTCTTGATAGCCAGCTCCCAGGACTGGTACGTCGCCTGCGCGGACGCGTCCAGGCTCGCCCCGATGGCGTCGGGGATCACCTTCGCGACGATCGTCAGAGCAACCAGGAGCGCGGCGCTCGCAAGCAGCACTCCGGTCCGACCGTCGACGAACCGGCCCAGCCGGGCACCCACCTCGGACCACGGCACGTCGGTGTCCGCGAACGCGCGCCGGATCACCCAGGCCAGGAACAGCACCCGCACCGCCGCCGTCACCACCTCGCCGCCGACCCCGCCCGCCCACGCGTACCGCTCGTCACCGCCGACGGCGAGGAACCGCTGCACCGACGCCACCGCGCCGAACGCGAACACGATCGGGTAGTGCCGGATGAAGAATCCGCCGGACGCCCCGAACACCCGGATCGCCTCGCCCCATGCCCCGCTCCACCGCATCTCCTCAATCCCTTCAGTCATCTAAATGATTCAGTAGACTAAAAGGTAACAGAAGGTGGAGGATGTGACCATGGCCGATGCACAACCTGTCCAGATGCCCGAGCCGGACCGGCTGGGGGCCGAGCTGAGCGACGCCGTCGTGCTGTTCCACGAGGCGATCGGCTCCCTGATGGGACTGTCCGCCGCGGACCACAAGGCGCTCGGCATCCTGGGCCGGGAGGGACCGATGTCCGCCGGCGAACTGGCCGAGCGCACGGCGCTGACGGCCGGCGCAGTGACCGGACTGGTGGACCGCCTCGAACGCACCGGGCTGGCCCGCCGCGAGCGGGACCCGGGGGACCGGCGGCGCCTCGTGGTGACGGCGTCCCGGCCCGCCGACCCCCGGGTGGCCGAGGCGTTCGCGGGCCTCAGCACTGCGATGGCCGAGGTGACCGCGCGGTTCAGCCCGGAACAGCTCGTTGCGATAGCCGAGTGGGTCGCTCTGTCGAGTGCCGCGCTGCGCGGCCAGGCCGCGGCGATCGCGGCCCGGCGCGAGACGTAGGACAGCCGGCCGTCACGGAGTGCCCGACGGCGGACCATCGTCGGCAGATGTGCTCGGCTCCGTGGTGGGTGCGTCAGGCGTCGCGGTCGCATCGTCGGGTGGCTCGACCGGGTCGGCCGGGTCTGCGGCCTCATCCTCGCCGACCGCGCCGTCCGTCGCCGTCGCGTCCTCGGTCGCCTCAGGGTCGGTGGCCGGGTCGCCGGTCATCGCACGCTCGAGCGGGAACAGGGAAGGCGCCGGCCAGACCGGCTCGATCGCGAGGGCGCCGGGGCTCGGTACGAGGAGCCCGTTCGCGCCCGGTTCGACGTCTTCCACCGCATAGAAGGTGTACGGGAAGGCGTTCAGCGGGATCTGGGGGTCCGTCGCCCCGAGCGGAATGTCGCCCCAGGTCGACTCGCCACCCCACTGCGCCCACGACCGACCAAGCTCGGGCTCGGTGAGCACCACGGGCTTGCCGTCCTGATCGACGATGCGCGCATCCGTGATCGGGGCGCCGTCCGCGCCGTAGACGAACAGGTTCGTCGCCGCAACGCCGTCGACCTGCACGCCGTCGTTCGTCGCCTCCGCGATGCCACTGCTGAAGCCGCTCTGCCATCCTGACTCGTAGTCGCCGTTGCCGTCCTGGGCGATGTACGAGGCGGAGAGTACGAAGACCGGCAGCGCGGCGACGGCACAGATGGTGCTTGCCGTCAGCAGGACCGCATGGACCCGGCGGCCCTGCCCGAAGCTGCCCCGGCCCCACTGCACGCTCGCCACCACGAGCGCGATCAGGAACAGCCAGGCCCCGAGCGAGTGCGGCACCGGTCCCGTTCCGGACATGGCCCGAAGGATCACGAAGACCACCCAGGCGCGCAGCAGCCACCACACCGGCCGCAGGGCCGCGACGAACCCGGCGACGGCCCGCACCCAGCGGTTGTCCTCGGCCAGGCGGCGCCAGTCGGTCACCAGTTCGGCGCCCGCATCGGAGAGCACCCGCCCGAGCGTGCGGCGCGGGCGTGGCCCGGCGGGTGGCAGCTCGATCCCGGCGGCCTCGCGCAGCTCCTCGGCATAGGTGCTCGGATCCCCGAACCGGGTGGCCAGGGCCGCGGCATCGAGCCCGGCCAGCGCCGCTGGGTCCGCGACCTCGTCGAGGAGGGCGTCGGTGAGGTCCGCCTGGAGTCCGCCGGTGAGCTCGTCCAGGGTCTCCGCGTCGAGCGCGGCCAGGTGGTCCCGGACGGCGGCGGCGTAGGCAGCCACGGCATCCGATTGCGTCAGGGTGGACATCAGTGTGCCTCCGCCAGGTCGAGAAGATCGGTCATGGTGTGCGCGAACTCGTGCCAGTGCTTGGTCTGCAGGTCCAGGGAGGCCCGGCCCTGCGGGGTGATGCCGTAGTACTTGCGGTGCGGTCCCTCGTCCGAGGGCACCACGTAACTGGTGAGCGCACCGGCGGCGTACAGGCGCCGCAGGGTGCCGTACACCGAGGCGTCGCCCACGTCGGTCAGTCCGGCGCCGCGCAGCCGCCGCACCACGTCGTAGCCGTAGCCGTCCTCGGCCCGGACCACGGCGAGCACGGCCAGGTCGAGCACGCCCTTGAGCATCTGTGTCGTGTCCATCGCCACTCCTTGATCGCGCGGGCGACCATCGGCCACCACCCAATGCACTGCACACTACTGCGCGATGTGCGGTACTGCGCGATGCGCCGTCGGCGTGTCGTATCCCTCGACCGGGTCCGCCGAGAGTGTGATTGTGCGGCGGAACCGGCTTGTGGGCCGCACAACCGCACCCGCGCCGGTGGGAGTCCTGCCGAGAGCGCGATCGTGCGGCGAGCGCGTGGCGGTGGGCCGCACGATGACACGTTGGCGGCATCGAGGGCAGGCCCGATCGGGCTGCCCGCCGGCGCCGCGCGGGCTACGCTCCGGTGAAAGGAGGTCCTCGTGGCGGAGCCGACCATGATCCACTCGGTGGTGCGAGCCCTGCGGCTGCTCGACGAGGTGGCCGAGTCGGATGTGCCGGTCACCGCCAAGCAGCTCGCGAGCCGGACCGGCACGCCGCTGCCGACCGTCTACCACCTGCTCCGCACGCTCGTGCACGAGGACTACCTGGCTCGCACCGCCGCGGGGTACGTGATCGGCGACCACGTCGACCGGCTCCGCGGTACGAAGGTGGGTGGTCTGCGCACCGACCGGGCCCACGAGATCCTGAGCGGACTGCACGCCGACCTCGGCGCCGCGGCCTATCTGTCCGTGCTCGTGGACGGCGAGATCCAGCTGCGGGACATCGTCGACAGCCCGACCGCGCCACGTGCGGACCTGTGGGTGGGCTTCCACGATGCCGCCCACGCCACCGCGCTCGGCAAGGCGGTGCTCTCGGTGCTGCCCGACGACGCGCGCCGCGACTACATCGAGTCCCACTCACTCGAGGACCTCACGCCGCGTACGCTCACCGACCGGCGCGCGCTGCTGCGCCAGCTCGGCACGCAGTCGCGGTTCCGGCTGGACCGCGAGGAGTACTCGCTCGGCACCGTCTGCATCGCCGCGCCGGTGCCGTCGGCGCGGACGATGGCTGCCGTCGCGGTGTCGGTGCCCGCGCACCGCGGCGCCGACGTGCTCGCCCGTGCCGCGCGGCTGACCCGCGCCGCCACGCTGATCGCGCTGAGCACCGACGAGGGCGCTATCACCATCTGAAATAGCGCACGTTGCCACCCGCGATGCGCGGGATGAGGCTGGTTGTCCAGAGGGGAACGACCAGCCAATGGAGGCAACATGTCGACGACCACACCTGCGCCGGCGGTGCAGGAGCTCAGCACCGAGACCCGCCTCGGCCTCTACGCCTCGATGGTGCTCGTGCGCACCTTCGAGGAAGCGATCCTGCGTGAGTACCACGCAGACAAGGGACCGGGCTTCGACATCGGGAAGGGTCTCGTCCCCGGCGAGATGCACCTGGCGGCCGGGCAGGAGCCGGTCTCCGCCGGCGTCTGCGCCCACCTCACCGCCGACGACGCGGTGACGGCCACGCACCGCCCGCACCACTTCGCGATCGCCCACGGGATGGCGCTGCGCCCCATGGCCGCGGAGATCTTCGGCCGGACCACCGGGCTCGGCCGCGGGCGAGGCGGGCACATGCACCTGTTCGACCCGGACACCCACTTCTCCTGCTCCGGGATCATCGCCGAGGGCTACCCGCCGGCGCTCGGCATGGCTTTCGCGTTCCGAAGCCGCGGCACCGACGCGATCGCGGTCGCCGTCACCGGGGAGGGCGCCGCGAACCAGGGTGCCTTCCACGAGTCCCTGAACCTCGCGGCGCTGTGGAACCTGCCCGTCGTGTTCGTCGTCGAGGACAACGACTGGGGCATCTCGGTGCCGCGCTCGGCGTCCACGTCGATCCCGAACAACGCCGACCGGGCCGCCGCGTACGGCATGCCCGGGCACCGGGTCGAGGGCAACGACGTCGAGGCCGTCCACGAGGCGGCCGGGCGTGCCGTGGCGCGGGCCCGTGCCGGGAGCGGGCCGAGCCTGATCGAGGTGCACACCCTGCGGATGTGGGGCCACTTCGAGGGCGACGCCCAGGGCTACCGGCCCGATCTCGCCGACGTCGCCAGCCATGACCCGATCCCCGCGTACGAGGACCGGCTCAGGTCCGCGCACGTGCTGGACGACGCCACCGTCGCCCGGGTCCGCGCGCAGGCGAGCGCGCAGGTCGAGGACGCCATCACCTTCGCCAAGGACAGCCCCGAGCCGGACCCCGCCGACGCGGCCCTGTACGTGTTCGCCGAGGAGGCGCAGTCATGACTCTCACCGACACCGAGCAGGCACCGCAGGCCAAGGGCGGGCGGCGGCTGAGCACCTCCAAGGCGATGGTCGAGGCCATCGCACAGGAGATGGAACGCGACGAGTCCGTGTTCTACCTCGGTGAGGACGTCGGCGCGTACGGGGGCATCTTCTCCTCGACCACCGGCCTGCTGGAGCAGTTCGGCCCGAAGCGGATCATCGACACCCCGATCTCGGAGACCGGGTTCATCGGGCTCGCCGTCGGGGCCGCGACGGAGGGAATGCGGCCGATCGCCGAGCTCATGTTCGCCGACTTCATGGGCGTGTGCCTGGACCAGATCTACAACCACATGGCCAAGATCGGCTACTTCTCCGGAGGCCGCGTGAAGGTCCCGATGGTGCTCACCACGGCCGTCGGCGGCGGCTACTCCGACGGTGGGCAGCACTCCCAGACACTGTGGGGCACGTTCGCCCACCTGCCGGGGATGAAGGTGGTCGTCCCGTCCAACCCGGCGGACGCGAAGGGCTTGATGACCTCCGCCATCCGCGACGACTCACCCGTGGTCTACATGTTCCACAAGGGCATCATGGGCCTGCCCTGGATGGCCAAGAACCGGCGGTCCATCGACCTGGTTCCCGAGGGTGAGTACACGGTGCCGATCGGGAAGGCCGCCGTCGCGCGGGCCGGCACCGACGTCACCGTGGTCACCCTCTCGCTCTCGGTGCACCACGTGCTCGACGTCGCGGACACGCTCGCCGGCGAGGGCATCGACGTGGAGGTCCTCGACCTGCGCTCGGTGGTCCCGCTGGACCGGGAGGCGATCCTGGCGTCCGTGGCCAAGACCCGCCGGCTCGTCGTCGTGGACGAGGACTACCTCTCGTTCGGACTGTCCGGGGAGGTCGTGGCCGGGGTGGTCGAGGCCGACCCGACGCTGCTCACCGCGGTTCGGCGGGTGGCCGTCCCGGACGTACCGATCCCGTACGCCCGATCCCTTGAGTACGCCGTCCTGCCCCGCCACGACCGGATCGAGGCGGCCATCCGGAGCGTGCTCCCATGACCGACGTCGTCTTTCCCGTCCTGGACCAGACCAAGCCCGAGACCGAGGGGGTGCTGGCCACCTGGTTCGTCGCCGACGGCGACACCGTGGCCTCCGGTCAACTGCTCGGCGAGGTCCAGGTGGACAAGGTCGACGCCGAGGTGACCGCCCCCGTCGCGGGCACCGTCAGCCTGCTCGTGTCCGAGGACGAGGCCGTCGTCCAGGGCGCGCCCATCGCGCGCATCGAGTAGGAACAGGCCACGGGGCGCCGGGAATCCATCCGAAGGACCCGGCGCCCCGTGCTCCATCGTCCAGGCCCGACGGCGGAGGTGCTTCGGGTGCGCCGCCGACCGTGGACGTCGTCGTCCGCGCGGGAGAAAACGTCTTGTCCCGGTGCTCCGCGGGCACCTAACGTGCCGCGGGTGGAACCGAACGCATCGACCGAGATCCGCCGCGAGCGACCGGGCGAGCGGGACGCCGTCGGGCACGTCATCCGGGCCGCCTTCGGCGGCGAGGGCGAGCGGGTCGCCGCCCTCGAGAGCGCGTTGCGTTCGAGGACGTGCGGGCGTGACGCTCTCGCGTTCGTCGCGGAGGCAGCCGGCGACGTCGTCGGGCAGGTGCTGATCACCCGGTCCTGGCTGGACGCACCACGAGAGCTCGTGGAGGTCGGCGTGCTGAGCCCGCTGTCGGTCGCGCCGTCGCACCAGGGGCGACGGGTCGGGACGGCCCTGGTGCGGGCGGCGCTCGCGGCGGCGGCGGATCTCGGGCTGCCGGCGGTCTTCCTCGAGGGCGATCCCGGGTACTACCCGCGGCTCGGGTTCGTCCCGGGTGCCGCCCGCGGCTTCACGGCGCCCTCGGTGCGGATCCCGCCGGCAGCGTTCCAGGTGGTGACGCTGCCGGCGTACCGGGACTGGATGACCGGGGCGCTCGTGTACGCGGACGTGTTCTGGGAGCACGACTGCGTCGGCCTGCGCGGCTGACGAGATGTCAGGCCGGCCAGTGCGCCACGAGGTGCTCGGCCACCCGGAACGCGTTCGCCATGATCGTCAGCGTCGGGTTCACGGAGCCGTTCGTGGGATGCAGCGAGGAGTCGCAGACGACCACCCGGCGCGCCCCGTGCAGGCGACCGTAGGGATCGGTCGCGGACGTCTGCGGCGAGGTGCCCATCCGTGCGGTGCCGCACGAGTGCTCGCCGGCCGCCGACGCCGTGGCGGTCCCGACCAGCCGGCGCACGCCCGCCGCGCCGGCCGCGCTCAGCCACGTCGCACCCTCGCGGGCCATGCCGTCGTCGATCTCCAGCGAGGCCGGGTGGACGTCCTTGCGCAGGATCGCGCCGGGGCGTCCCCACCGGTCCCGGACCCGGGGGCTCAGGCCCACCCGGGACGTCGCGACCGGGATCTCCTGGCCCATCCCGAACACCCCGAACACATGCGCCCGGCCGGTCCGCATCCACTCCTTGTGACCGGCACCCCACGCGGGCACGCCCTCCGCGGGCGAGCCCGCGGAGGTCAGC
The DNA here is from genome assembly GCF_009708215.1 of Occultella kanbiaonis. Classification (NCBI taxonomy): domain Bacteria; kingdom Bacillati; phylum Actinomycetota; class Actinomycetes; order Micrococcales; family Ruaniaceae; genus Occultella; species Occultella kanbiaonis. Next base: position 2,092,483 of record NZ_CP046175.1, read on the forward strand.
GGCAGCAGGCTCATCAGGTCCACGAGGACGCCGCCACCCCACGGGACGGTGGCCGCGTGCACGTGGTCGAGGGTGGCGATGCTGTGGCCGGGGCCGACGTACGGCTTGACCGGCTCGTCGACCGTGCCGAGGATGCTCACGAACCGGTGGTCGTGCAGGTGCCGACCGAGCTGGTCGTTGCCGAGGCCCGAGGCGAGCAGCAGCCGGGGCGTCTCCACCGCGCCCGCGGAGACGACCACCACGTCCGCGGCAACGTCCAGCGCCACCGGCGCCGGTCCCGATGCGCCGACCATCACGGTGACCCCGGCAGCGCCGTGGCCGTCGCGGACCTCGACGACCTCGGCGTCCTGGAGCAGGTCGCAGCGTCCGGTGGCGAGCGCGAGCGGGATGACCGTGTTGTGCGCCCCGTTCTTCGCGTCGACGGGACAGGCGTGGCCCACGCACTGCGCGCACCGCACGCAGGCCGGGCGGCCGGCGTGCGGGACGCTGTTCAGGGCGAGCGGGATCGGTCCCCAGCCCCACCCGAGGTCCTCCGCTGCGCGCGCAAGGAGTTCGCGAGCGGGCTCGGTGCCCATGGCCGGCATCGGGTAGCCGCCCGAGCGCGGCGTCCGCGCGGTGAGTGAGCCCTCGGCGCCGCTGACGCCCAGCTCGGCCTCGGCCCGCGCGTAGTAGGGCTCCAGCTCGGCGTAGTCCACCGGCCAGTCCGCCAGACTCGCGCCCTCGGGATTGCCGTAGACCTGCCGCATCCGGAAGTCCTCCGGCAGGAACCGCCACGCCATGCCCTGCCAGACCCGGGTGCCGCCGCCGAGGACATCGGCGTTCAGCCCGTACAAGCCGGCGTCGGTCGCCGCGTCGACCTCGATCGGCCCGGCGGCGGTATCCAGTTCCCGCGGGTACCCGGGACCGGGCCCGACCGTCGGGGAGTACACGGCGTTCCGCTTGCCGCGCAGGTGATCGCCGCGCAGCTCGGCGTTGCGACGGGCCGGCGCCCGCTCGACGAGCAGGACGTGCCGGCCCGCCGCGGTGAGCACCCGGGCGGCGGTACCACCGCCCGGACCGCTGCCGACCACGATGGCGTCGTACCGCCGTCGGACCTCGTCGATGCGGACCGAGGCGGGAGCCTCCGGCTCGACCGGCACCACCCCGGGCGGTACTGCCCGGAAGCCGACCATCGCGAGCCCCGCGGGCGAGCGGCCCGCCGTCGCCGCGTAGTACCCCTCCCAGCACAGCCGCCGGAGCAGGGCGAAGCCCGGCGCCAGGGCCGGGTCGGCCTGCGCTGCCGCCAGCCCTTCGTCCTGGTCCGCGGGCGGCAGCGCCGCGAACCCCGTGGCGCCGCGGGACCGGGCGAGGGCGTCGAGACCCGTGGCGAGATCGGCGAGGACCGCGCGGGCCGGCTCCTCGACGAACGGCGAGGCGAGGTGCTCTCGGACGCCACCGGCCCAGCCGCCCGGCCAGTCGTCGGCCGGGATGACCCGGTCGACGGCCGCCCTCAGAGCGTCACTTCCCGGCAAGGGAACCCCCGATGCCACCGACGCTGAAGTACTTGTTCAGCACCCCGAACACGATGATCGGCGGCAGCATCATGACCACCGCGACGGCCATCACCAGGCCCCAGTTCGTCGAGTTCTGCTGGAAGAAGGTCTGCACCCCGATCGGGAGCGTGTAGTTGTAGTCCGACCGCAGGAACACCGTGGCGATCAGGTAGTCGTTCCAGCTCAGCAGGAACGCGAAGATCGCCGTGGACAGCACCCCGGGCAGGGAGTTGCGCAGCACGATCCGGACGAACCCGCCGAACACGCTGACCCCGTCCATCCAGCCAGCCTCCTCCAGGCTGATCGGGATCGAGTCGTAGTAGGCCGCCATCATCCAGATCGCCACGGACATCGTCGAGCCGACGTAGACGATGGTCACCCCGGTCAGGCTGTCCACCAGATTGAGTCGCGCGAACAGGATGAACAGCGGGATGACCGCGGTCACGATCGGCAGCGACTGGATCACGAACAGCAGCAACGAGTACCCCGAGACCAGCTTGCTCCGGCCCCGGGAGAGCACGTACCCGGCCGGGGCCGCGACGGACACCGCGATCACCACGGTGATCAGCGTGACCACCATGCTGTTCTGCAGCCAGAGCAGCACGTTCGTCCCGGCGAACACGTTCGCGAAGTTCTCGAACGTGAACGGGGCGGTGACCGCGCTGCCCAGGGCTGGTTGCAGGGACAGGTACACCACGGCGACGATCGGCACGATCGTGATCGCGGTGACCACGAGCAGCACCGTGAAGCGCCACCAGCGCCCGCGGAGTTCGGCCTCGGTGGCCGTGGGGCGGCGCGAGGCCGCCTTCGGCGAGGTCCGGGGGAGGGTTGCAGCGCTCATTCGATGTCCACCTTCTTCACGCTTCGATACAGCACGACAGAGATCACCACGAGCACGACCGTCATCAGGAAGGCGATCGCGACGCCGGGCCCGGTCTCGAAGTCGAGGAACACCGTGCGATAGGCCTGCACCACCAACGTCTGAGTGGCATTCACCGGGCCACCGCCGGTCAGCAGGAAGACGGTGGGGAAGTCGTTGACACAGAAGATCGTCATCAGGATCCAGCTGATGAACGTCGACTTCGCGGTCAGCGGCAGGGTCATGGTGCGCAGCAGCTGGGCGCCGCTGGCACCGTCCACCCGGGCCGCCTCGTACACGTTGTTGTCCACCGCGGCCAGCGCGGCGCCCATCATCATCATCATGAACGGGAAGCTGATCCAGACCTTGAAGACGCACACGGTGATCTGGGCCAGCAGCGGGTTCGCGAGGAAGAGCACGCGGCCGAAGCCGAGCGCGTCGGCCAGGATCGGCAACGGGCTCTGCGGGGTGGCCACGAGCCAGTTCCAGGACGTGGCCGAGACCACCACCGGGACCACCCACGGGAGCAGCAGGAGCACCTTGAACAGGCCGCCGGCCGGGATCCGGCGGCGGAGCAGGAGGGCGAGCCCCATCCCCATCGCCCAGCTGCCGAACACCCCGACGAGCGTGAACACCAGGGTGAACCGGGCCGCCTGCCAGAACACCGGGTCGGACAGGACGGTCTGATAGTTCGCCAGGCCGACGAAGTCCCCGGCGGAGATCAGGTCCCCGTCCCGCACGGACTGGACGCCGGCGTAGAGCACCGGGTAGGCGTTCAGCAGCAGGACCAGGAGGATCGAGGGTAGGACCAGCGCGAGCATGGTCACGTTGCGCGGGCTCAGGACGCGCTTGGGGCGCGTGCCCGGCGGGCGGCCGGCGCCGGCGACGCCGACTCCCGAGCGCGCGCGGCGCAGCGACTGCGCCACGGAATCGGTTGACATGCAACTCCTTCGTTGACAGGTGCGGTGTGCGGCGGGGGCCGTGCCGGCGGTGCGGCGCCGGCACGGCCCCGGTTCGGCTCAGCCCTCGAGGGCCTGTTGCAGCGTGGTCAGCGCGTCCACGGCGGTGGCCCCTCCGGACAGGATCTGCTGCGTGAAGGTCCCCATCGCCGGAGTCCCGTCGACGTCGGTGACGCCGAGGAACAGCGCGTCCGAACCGGGTGCACCCCAGGTCCGCGAGATCGGCTGCCACTCCTCGATGATCTTGACCGCGTTCACGTCGGACTGGAACTCCGGGGTGTCCGCGATCGACCTCAGCGGGGGCAGCCCGATCCCGGTGTGCTCGGTCCAGAGCGGCGCCATGTTCTGGTAGTAGTACGTCAGGAAGGCCTCCGAGCCCTCCTGGCTCGGGGTGTTCGTGTACATCATGATGTTGTTCGGGAAGTAGAGGGCGCCGAAGTCGCCGTGCGGGCCGACGAGCGGGCTGTTGACCGCGAGTTCCGCTGCGACGTCGCCGCCGACGTTCGCTGCGAGCCCGGCACCGTCCCAGCCCATGGCGAACCGGCGGTCCTTCCACTGGGTCTGAACGTTGTCGCTGGTGTAGGTGACCGAACCCGGGTCCACGTAGCCCTTGGCGACCATCTCGAGGACGAACTCCATCGCCTCGATGTTGGCGTCGGTGACGCAGTCCGGCTCCTGGTCCGCGTTGAACAGGCCGCCGCCGTTGTTGATCATGAAGCTGGTCATGATGTGGCTGCCGGTGAAGCTGCCCGAACCCGCACCGACGCCGAAGCTGTAGGCGCCGATGCCCTTGAGTGCCTCGCTCACCTCGAGGTAGCTCGGCCAGTCGGTGGGCGGCTCGACGCCCGCCTGCTCCAGGAGCGTGGTGTTGTACCACTGCACCCGCATGTCGAGGTTGTACGGGACGGCCGCGTAGCCGCCCTCGACCTTCATCGCGTCGATGAGGCCGGGCAGGAAGTCGTCATAGAGGCCGTTGGACTTCCAGCTCTCGAGGAGGTCGTCGGCGTAGGCGATCTTGCCCTGCGACTCGAACAGGAACGCCTGGGTGCCACCACCCGAGCTGACGGCGGGGCCGGTGTTCGAGGCGACGGCCGAGGAGAAGGTCTGGGTGAAGTTCGCCCACTGGATCTCCTGGTAGACGGCGGAGGGCAGGCCGTCCGCCGGCTCGTAGGCCTCGGTGATCTCCTTGTCGCTGGGGTTGAACTCGGTACCGCCCCAGGGCATGTTCCAGAACTTCAGGGTGTCGCCGCCACCGCCGCCGGAGCCACCGCCACCGGAGCACGCGGCGAGGGCGGAGACGGCGGCCGTACCGCCGGCAACGCCGAGGAATCCACGGCGGCTCAGTGCCGCCTTCGAAGCACGCATTGACATGTCGGGTCCTTTCTTGCGGCGGCGTCATCGCCTGCCGCTTGTTCATCCTTGAACGTGCGGACCACCCTCGGCGTGGAGGGTGCCTGGTTGTCTAGCCGTCCTCCTTCCCGGTCCGGTGTGGATGGTCGGTGGTGGGCCAGGGTGCCGTGCTGCCCCGGGCCACGAGGCGGGTGGCGAGCTCCTCGCGAGGCGTGTGGCCGTCACCGACGACGGTGTCGGCACCGCCGCGCACCCGCAGCAGCATCCGCAGCGCGGCCGCTCCCATCTCGGCGACCGGCTGGCGGATCGTGGTCAGTTGGGGTGAGGTCCACCGAGCCTCCGGGGCGTCGTCGTAACCGATCACGGACATGTCACCGGGAACGCGGACGCCGAGTCGCCGGGCAGCCTCCAGGGCGCCGAGCGCCATGTTGTCCGAGCACGCGAACACGGCACTCGGGCGGTCCGGGCGGTCCAGGAGCGTCATGGCCGCGGCCAGCGCGCCCGCGTAGGACCAGTCCGCGTGCACCACGTCGGCATCCCGGACCTCGAGCCCGTGCTCGCGCAGCGCCGAGCCGAAGCCGTCCACACGCGCGCGGCCGTACAGGTGGTCCGGGGCACCGGCGATCACGCCCAGGTGCCGGTGTCCCAGCTCGAGCAGGTGCCGGGCGGCGGCCCGGCCCCCGGCCCAGTTGCCGGCGCCCACGCTCGGGACCGCCGCCGGAGGCTCCGACCGCGGGTCGAGGATCACGACGGGGATCCGGGCCACGTCGAGGGCGGCGTACTGCTCCGGGGTCGGCTCGACCAGGGCCAGCACCGCCCCGCTCGAGCGCCGTGCGACCAGGCGCGCGGCCCAGTCCCGATCCGCTGCCGGCCGGGCGACGGTCACGACGACGTCCAGCCCGACGAGGTTCGCAGCGAACTCCACGCCGGACAGGGCCCGGTTCGCCCAGGTGCCCTCGACACCGCTGATGACCAGGTCGATGAGACCGCTCTCATCGTCCGCGCGAGCAGCCCCGTGTGCGCGCCGGCTCCGGTACCCGGTCTCGGCCACGGCGGCCAGGACCCGGGCGCGGGTGGCGGCCGAGACGTCGGTCCGGCCGTTGAGGACCTTCGACGCCGTCGGCACGGTCACGCCGGCGCGCTCGGCGACCTGGGCGAGGGTGACGGTGGGCACGATCGGGAGGTTAACAGTTGCGCAACGTATTGCCTAGGGGTTGACCCTTGATGGCGGGAAATAGACGTGACATGCTTCCGTGAGTCGAAGTGGATCCCAGAAGTTGCGCAAGTTTCCGCCGCTCGACGCCGACCGGCACACCACATGTAAGGACACGGAATACCCATGGCAGACAGATCGGCCCTCATCGTCCGCGGCGGCTGGGACGGCCACCAGCCCGTCGAGACCACGGATTCGGTCATCCCGTTCCTCGAGGCTGAGGGCTTCACTGTCCGGGTCGAGGAGTCCACCGCCGTCTACGCGGACGCGTCCTACCTCGGCGGCGTCGACCTCATCGTGCAGACGAACACCATGACCACGATCGAGCCGGAGGAGCTCGCCGGCCTGATCGGCGCGGTCCGTGCCGGCACCGGGTTGGCCGGGTGGCACGGCGGGATCGCGGACTCCTACCGCAACAGCGCCGACTACCTCCACCTCGTCGGGGGCCAGTTCGCCCACCACCCGCCCAGGGCGCCCAAGGAGCAGCTGCCGGGGGAGCAGTCGGACAACTATCTGCCGTACACGATCTCGATCGTGCCGGACCGCGCCGACCATCCGATCGTCGCCGGTCTCAGCGACTTCGACCTGGACACCGAGCAGTACTGGGTCCTGTCCGACGACTACAACGACGTGCTCGCGACCACCACGCTGGCAGCGCGGGACTTCGACCCGTGGCACCGGCCGGTCACCACTCCCGCGGTCTGGACCCGGGAGTGGGGCGCGGGCCGGGTGTTCGTGTGCACCGCCGGCCACCGCCTCGAAATCCTCGACGATCCGAACGTGCGCACCATCGTGGAGCGGGGGTTGCTGTGGGCGAGCCGCTGAACGTCGCCATGATCGGGGTCGGCAACATCTCCGGCCAGTACTTCGAGGCGCTGCGCCGGCTGCCGGGCTTGCGTCTGAGCGCGGTCGCCGACCTGGATGCCGGCCGCGCCAGGGCGGTCGCGGCCGAGCACGAGGTGCGCGCGGCGTCCGTGGACGAACTGCTGGCCGACGGCGCAGTGGACGCGGTCCTGAACCTCACCGTCCCGGCGGCGCACGCAGAGGTCGCGCTGCGCGCGCTCACGGCCGGCAAGCACGTCTACGGCGAGAAGCCGCTGGCCCTGTCGGTGGCGCAGGCGCGACCGGTGCTCGAGGCGGCTGCCGAGCGCGGCCTGCGGGTCGGCTGTGCGCCGGACACGGTGCTCGGCACCGGCATCCAGACCGCGCGGCAGGTCCTAGACACCGGCGGCATCGGCGACCCGGTCGGGGCGCACGTGCACTGGAGCGCGCCCGGGCACGAGCGCTGGCACCCGGCCCCGCACTTCTACTACCAGCCCGGCGCCGGGCCGCTGTTCGACATGGGCCCGTACTACCTGACCAGCCTGGTCACCCTCCTCGGGCCCGTGGTCAGGGTCTCGGGCACGGCGATGGCGTCCACGCGGGAGCGGTCCGTCGCCACCGGCCCGCTGGCCGGTTCCGCGATCGACGTCGACGTGGCCACGCACGTCTCGGCGCTCCTGGAGCACGCGAACGGCGTCACCTCGACGGTGACCGTCAGCTTCGAGGTCTGGGCCACCCGGAACCCGCTGTTCGAGGTGTACGGGACCGCCGGGACCATCGCGGTCCCGGACCCGAACCGGTTCTCCGAGCCGGTCGAGGTGTACACGACCGCGACACCGCAGTGGACGCAGGTACCGGTGGCCGCCGGCTATGCCGACGCGGGCCGCGGCTACGGGCTGGCGGACCTGGCCCGGGCGGTCGAGACCGATCGTCCGCACCGCGCCGGCGGCGACCTCGCGCTGCACGTGCTGGACATCATGGAGTCCGTGCTGCTGGCAGCGGACTCCCAGCGGGTGGTGACGCTCGGCACCACCGTGGCCCGGCCGGAACCGGTGCCGGCCGGGGTGGCTCCGGACACCTGGTAGTCACCGGCAGCAGCGGAACCGAGCGTGGATCGCGACACGCTCGGCGTGTCGCGGGCCGCAGACTTCGGATCGAACGGCTGTTCGTCTAGAGTTGTGGACAGGTGAGGGACGGAACTGCGTCATCCACAGCCAGTGGGTGCCCAGAACCGGATGTCGGTGGTCGGACATAGCCTTCGTCGCAGGTTGCCGCCCGGAGAGGGCGGGTCCCTGAACAGGCCAGCCCTGGTCCGAAACATGCGGTGGAGCTCAGCGAGCATCTGCCCGAGACACGAAGTGAAGGTGACACCATGGCTGCACCAGTTGCAGACCGTAGCAAGGCCCTCGAGGCCGCCCTCGGCCAGATCGATCGCGCGTTCGGCAAGGGATCGGTGATGCGCCTCGGCGACGACAACCGCCCGCCGGTCGCCGTGATCCCCACCGGCTCCATCGCGCTCGACGTCGCGCTCGGGATCGGTGGCCTGCCCCGGGGCCGGGTCGTCGAGATCTACGGCCCGGAGTCCTCGGGTAAGACCACGGTCGCGCTGCACGCGGTCGCGAACGCCCAGAAGGCCGGCGGGATCGCCGCGTTCATCGACGCCGAGCACGCCCTCGACCCCGAGTATGCGAAGAAGCTCGGCGTGGACACCGACGCCCTGTTGGTCTCCCAGCCGGACACCGGCGAGCAGGCGCTCGAGATCATGGACATGCTGATCCGTTCCGGTGCGCTGGACATCGTGGTCATCGACTCCGTCGCCGCGCTCGTACCGAAGGCCGAGATCGAGGGCGAGATGGGAGACAGTCACGTCGGCCTCCAGGCCCGGCTCATGTCCCAGGCGCTGCGCAAGATCACCGGCGCGCTGAACTCCTCCGGCACCACGGCGATCTTCATCAACCAGCTGCGCGAGAAGATCGGGGTGTTCTTCGGATCTCCCGAGACGACCACGGGTGGCAAGGCGCTGAAGTTCTACGCCTCGGTCCGCATCGACGTGCGTCGTATCGAGACCCTCAAGGAGGGCACCGACGCGGTCGCCAACCGCACCCGCGCGAAGGTCGTCAAGAACAAGATGGCCCCGCCGTTCAAGCAGGCCGAGTTCGACATCGTCTACGGGGTCGGCATCTCCCGCGAGGGCAGCTTGATCGACCTCGGCGTGGAGCATGGCATCGTCCGTAAGTCCGGCGCCTGGTACACCTACGAAGGTGACCAGCTCGGGCAGGGCAAGGAGAACTCCCGCCGGTTCCTCAAGGACAACCCCGAGCTGGCGGAGGAGATCGAGAAGAAGATCATGACGAAGCTCGGCATCGGCAAGCCGCTCGAGGTGGTGCCGGACGCCGGCGGTCCCGCCAACGCCGTCGACTTCTAGGCCCACGGCGCCGATGGCCTTCCAACAGCGCCGATCCCGGCCGGACCGGGCCGGGGTCGGTGAGCCAGGGCAGGCGCGGCGCCGCTCCGGTGGCCGGGTGGGTGAACCCCCGGGCACCGGTGCCGCGGCCGTCGACCCCGAGCCGGATCATGAGTCCGTGGCGCGCAACATCGCGCTGCGGCTCCTGACCCACTCGCCGCGCTCCCGCGCCGAGCTGGCGCAGGCCTTGGCGAAGAAGGACGTGCCGGACGACGTCGCCGCGTCGGTGCTCGACCGGTTCGAGGAGGTCGGGCTGGTCAACGACGTCGAGTACGCCGAGATGCTTGTGCGCACCCGCCGGACCGAACGGGGTCTGGCCCGCCGCGCCCTGGCCACGGAGCTGTACCGCAAGGGCGTCGACTCCGAGATCGCGGCGGAGGCACTGGCCGCCGTCGATCCCGAGGACGAGGAAGCCACCGCGCGGGACCTGGTCCGGCGCAAGGCTCGATCCAGCGTGGGCCTGGAGCACGAGAAGCGCCGGCGGCGGCTCGTCGGCATGCTGGCGCGGAAGGGTTACTCGCCCTCGGTCGCGCTCCGGGTCGTGGACGGCGTGCTCGCTGAAGAGGGCGTCGTCGACACCGACGACCGCGTCGGCTGAGCCGAGGCGCAGAGGAGTCCGAGGCACGTGTCCGAGACCCCGGTCGAGGAGGAGTGGGCGCAGCCGCTCCTGACGTTCCTGACGGTGGTCGAGGGACCGTTGGATTGGATGCTCGTCGGCAGCGCCGCCACCCGGCTGCACGGTGTTGACCTGGTGCCCGGCGACGTCGACGTGCTCATCCACCCCGACGCCACGGACGCCGCGTTCGCGCAGGGCTGCCGGGCGCTTGCGGCATTCGCGGCCCGCGGTCCGGCAGTGCGTGGCCTCGAGGACTTCGTGAGCACCCAGGAGCACCCGTTGGTCGCGTCCGAGGACGGGACCTGGCTGTTCGGGCGGTGGATGATCGCCGGACGCAAGCTCGAGGTGGCGCGGATCCGCTCCGCGACGCCCGCGGGGCTGCTGACGGAGACCCTTGGCCCGGCAGTCTGGGAGAGCCGTCAGCACATCGAGTGGCACCGCTTCGACGTCCCGGTGGTGCCGCTCGAGGTGCAGTACGCCACCTGTCGCCTTCGCGGGAACGACGCACGGGCACGGGAAGTCGGGCAGCGGTTGCACCAGCGTGGCCATGACGCCGACCTGCTGGCCCGAGCCCTCGCCGATCGTGGCCTTGCCGATCGTGGCCTCGACGCCGGCGCTCCCGACCCGACCTGAGCCGCGAACGTGCGGGCCAGGGATCCGTCAGGCCGGCGCTATCTCCCGCCACCGCCCACGGCGGGCACCGTGACGGCGTTCGGGGGTGCCGGGTTGGCGCGCGCCTTGCCAGAGGTGCGTCCGCCTACCTTCCGGGCGACCAACTCGGCGACCTTCGAGAGGAGGTAGTTGAGGACGATGAAGATCAGTGCGGCGACGAACAGGCTCTGCAGGATCGCGAACGGTGCCCCGCTGCCCAGCAGTCGGGCGCTGCGCAGCAGTTCGGGGTAGACGATGATGTAGCCGAGGGCCGTGTCCTTGAGGATTACGACGAACTGGCTCACGAGTGAGGGCAGCATGGCGATGAGTGCCTGCGGCAGCTCGATCGAGCGGATCGACTGCCCGCGGGTCATCCCGATCGCCAGTCCGGCCTCGCGCTGCCCCTTCGGCAGGCCGTGCACCCCGGAGCGGACGAGTTCGGCGATCACCGCGCCGTTGTACAGGGTCAGGGCGATGACCACACTCAACAGGAGCTGGGCGGTGCCGCTGACGGCCGTGAAGCGACCGAGGATCTGGTAGCCGGCAACCATCATGACCAGCACCGGTACGGCGCGGAAGAACTCGACGACCACGCCGCTGAACCAGCGCAGTGCCCGGTTCGCGGCCAGCCGTCCCACTCCGAACAGCAGACCGAACACGACGGACGTCACGATGGCGTATGCCGCGGCGACGAGGGTGTTCTGCAGCCCCGGTAGGAAGTTGTAGCGCCAGGAGTCCGGATCCACGACCACGGCCCAGAGCTCCGGGCGCAACTGGCCGGCCGCGTTCATCTGGACCAGCACGAACACGGCGATGCCGATCACGACGACGGCGCCGACCCAGTTGCCCACGCGGACGTTGCGCCGGGCGCGCGGGCCAGGTGCGTCGAACAGGACGGTCTGCCGGCTCATCGGGACACCGCCAGTCGCTGAGAGAGATAGGTCACGGCGAGCCCGATCGGGACGACGATGATGACGAAGCCGACCGCGACGGTAAGGAAGATCGGGATCACGTAGTTCCCCTCGTTCTCCATCATCTCCTTCATCAGGATCGAGATCTCGGGGACCGAGATCGCCGCGGCGACGGTGCTGTTCTTGATGAGCGCGATGAGCGTGTTGCCGAGCGGAGCGATCGCCCCGCGGAAGGCCTGGGGCAGGATGATCAGCCGCGCCGCGGGTAGGAACGGCAGTCCGATCGCCCGGGCGGCCTCGGCCTGGCCGGCCGGCACCGTGTTCACCCCGGAGCGCAGCGCCTCGCACATGAACGAAGCGTGGTAGACCGAGAGCGCCAGCACGGCGAGCCAGAAGAAGTTGGTGGCGAAGTCGGTCGAGAACTCCACGCCCAGCACCGGCCACAGGACCAGCGCCGCGAACACCACGATGATCGTCAGCGGCGTGTTGCGGATCAGGTTGACGTAGGTGGTGCCGGCGAACTGCAGAGACGGGATCGGTGAGATCCGCATGAGCGCCAGGATCGTGCCGATCACCAACGAGGCCACGGCCGCGAAGAAGGTCAACTGGATGTTCAGCCAGTACGCGCCAACCAGGTCATAGTTCGAGAGGACGGCGAGGAACTCGCTCAACGGACACCACCTTCATCGCTGCTTCGGCTTTCTGACGTCGGACGCGGTGGTGCGGGGACGGGCCCGGGCCCGCCCCCGCACACCCGAATCAGGAGGCGGCGCACTCCCGCAGCTCCGGCGGGTTCAGGTCCGCGTTCGGGGTGAACCCGGTGCCCTCGGTGTTCGCCTCGATGGCGGCCTCCCAACTGCCGTCGTCGAACATGGCCTGGATGGCCTCGTTGATCGGCTCGCACTGGTCGGATCCCGGCGGCAGGCCGACACCGTAGTTCTCCTCGGAGAACGGGTTCCCGACCACCACCATGGCGCCGCTGCCCTCGGCGGCTGCGAGGCCGGCGAGGATGATGTCGTCGGTGGTGACGGCGTCCACCTGTCCACCGAGCAGGTACTGGATGCACTCGGAGTACCCGGGCTGCTCGATCAGCTGGACCTGGTCGGCGAAGTCATCCTGGATGCGCTGCGCGGACGTCGAGCCGGCCACGGAGCAGAGGTTCTTCCCGTTCAGGTCGTCCGGCCCGGTGATGTCCGTCTCGTCGGCCCGCACGAGCAGGTCCTGACCCGCCACGAAGTACGGGCCGGCGAAGTCGACGACCTCGTCACGGGTGTCCGTGATCGAGTAGGTCGCGAAGATCATGTCGACCTGACCGCCCTCGAGCATCGTCTCCCGGTTCGCGGAGGGCGTCTCGACCCATTCGATCTGGTCGGCCGTGTACCCGAGGGCCTCCGCCACGTACGTCGCGACGTCCACGTCGAAGCCGGTGTACTCGGCGCCGTCCTGGAAGCCGAGGCCGGGCTGGTCGAACTTGATGCCGATGCGGATGGTGCCTTCCTGGCCACCGCCGCCTTCGTCGGTGGTCTCCTCGGCGCCCGTGGTCCCGTCATCGCCGCTGTCGCCCGGCTCGGCGGTACACGCGGCCAGGGTCAGCGCGCCGACGGCTGCGATCGCGGCGAATGCCACTCGCGTTCTCTTCATCGTTGTCTCCTTTTGGTTGGCAACTGGTGTTGGGGTCGATCTGGTCGGCTGGATCAGTGGGTGAGGATCTTGCCGAGGAAGTCCTTGGCGCGGTTGCTGGTCGGGTGGTCGAAGAACGTGTCCGGGTCCGCCGATTCCACGATCTGCCCGTCGGACATGAACACCACGCGGTCGGCGGCCTTGCGGGCGAAGCCCATCTCGTGGGTCACGACCACCATGGTCATGCCGTCCTTCGCGAGGGCCACCATCACGTCCAGCACCTCGTTGACCATCTCCGGGTCGAGGGCGGACGTCGGCTCGTCGAACAGGATCACCTTCGGCTGCATGGCCAGGGCCCGGGCGATCGCGACGCGCTGCTGCTGCCCACCGGAGAGCTGTGCGGGGAGCTTGTCCGCCTGGTTCGCCACCCCCACCCGTTCGAGCAGGCTCATGGCCAGTTCCTTGGCCTTGGCGGTCTTCATCTTCTTGACCTTGATCGGTCCGAGGGTGACGTTCTCGAGGATCGTCTTGTGGGCGAACAGGTTGAAGGACTGGAACACCATGCCGACGTCGGCACGCAGCCGGGCGAGCGCCTTGCCCTCCTCGGGCAACGCCTGACCGTCGAGGGTGATGGAGCCGTCGTCGATCGACTCGAGGCGGTTGATGGCGCGACACAGGGTGGACTTGCCCGAGCCGGACGGCCCGATCACCACCACCACCTCGCCACGGTGCACGGTGAGGTTGATGTCCTGGAGCACGTGGAGCTCTCCGAAGTGCTTGTTGACACTGTCCAGAACCACCAGCGGTTCGCCCGAATGGGCGGGCATGCCGCGGTCGTCGTCTGCTGTGACACCGGTCACGGAACTGTCAGCCATGGGATGCAACCTAGTCGCTCAATGTTTCCGGGGCGACGCAGGCGGGGTAACAGTGCGGACACGATCGGCTCTTTCCGCGTGATGGGCGTCCCCGGCCGGCAGCGCCCGGGCCCGCGGGAGCGCCGTAGAATCAACGATCGTGACCGCTGAACTGACGCACCCGCGCACCTATCTGGTGCGGACCCTCGGCTGCCAGATGAATGTGCACGATTCGGAGCGCATGTCCGGCCTGCTCGAGGACGCCGGGTACGTCAGCGCCGAGACCGCGGGCACCGGATCGCTCATGACGCAGGCCGACGGCGCCGACGTCGTGGTCATCAACACGTGCGCCGTGCGGGAGAACGCCTCCGATCGTTTGTACGGCAACCTCGGCCAGCTCGCCTCGCTCAAGCGGGAGCGCCCGGGCCTTCAGATCGCCGTAGGCGGGTGTCTGGCCCAGCAGGACCGGGCCGGCATCGTGGCCCGCGCGCCCTGGGTGGACGTCGTCTTCGGGACCCACAACATCGACGTGCTGCCGGCGCTGCTGGAGCGCGCCCGGCACAACGGCGAGGCACAGGTCGAGATCGAGGAGGCCCTCAAGGTCTTCCCGTCGACGTTGCCGACCCGCCGGGAGAGCGCCTACGCGGCGTGGGTCTCGATCTCGGTCGGCTGCAACAACACCTGCACGTTCTGCATCGTGCCGCACCTGCGCGGCAAGGAGCGCGACCGGCGGCCCGGTGACGTGCTCGCCGAGGTCGGGGCCGTCGTCGCCGAGGGCGCCCTCGAGGTCACCCTGCTCGGCCAGAACGTCAACTCCTACGGCGTCGGTTTCGGTGACCGTGGCGCCTTCGCGAAGTTGCTGCGCGCCTGCGGCCGGATCGAGGGACTGGAGCGGGTCCGGTTCACCTCACCGCACCCGGCTGCGTTCACCGACGACGTCATCGACGCCATGGCGCAGACCCCGAACGTGATGCCGTCGCTGCACATGCCGCTGCAGTCCGGCTCGGACACGATCCTGCGCGCCATGCGTCGTTCGTACCGCAGCGAGAAGTTCCTCGGGATCCTCGACCGCGTCCGGGAGCGGATGCCCGAGGCGGCCATCACCACGGACATCATCGTCGGGTTCCCTGGTGAGACCGAGGAGGACTTCCAGTCGACCCTGGACGTGGTCGAGGCCTCCCGGTTCGCCAGCGCGTTCACGTTCCAGTACTCCCAACGGCCCGGTACTCCCGCCGCGGACCTGCCCGACCAGGTGCCCGCCGACGTGGTCACCGAGCGGTACGGCCGGCTCCAGGCACTCCAGGAGCGGATCTCCACCGAGGAGAACGCCACCCAGGTCGGGCGTACCGTCCAGGTGCTGCTCGCCGAGTCCGAGGGACGCAAGGACACCGCGACCCGCCGCCTGAGCGGCCGTGCGGAGGACAACCGGCTCGTCCACGTCGGCGTGCCCGACGGCGTCGCGAGCCTTCCCGAGACCGAGCGCCCTCGTCCCGGGGACCTGATCACGGCCACGGTCACCGGGTCCGCGCCGCACCACCTGATCGCGGACTCCGGCCTCACCGGTGGCACGTTCGAGCTCCGGCGGACCCGCTCCGGGGACGCCTGGGCGGCGCGCGAGCGCGCCGCGGCTGCCGCGGCGAGTGCAGCGGAAGGTGGGCCATCCGCTCCGGCAGGCCGCGCCGTCGGGCTCGGCATGCCCACGGTGCGGCGCGGCTGACGCAGCCGACGAGCGTCAGGTGCGGCGTTCGATTCAGGAGCCGAACGCGGAGGTCAGTGCTCGCAGGCACTGTCCCGAGGTGGCCAGGCCCAGCGTGACTGCTTCGGCGAACTGGTCGTCGGTGGCGCCGCCGCTGAAGTCCGCGACGAACAGGGTTCGGACCGCGAGCCGGTCCTGCGCGTCCGAGGACCAGAACACCGTCGGCCAGATGTGCTCCCGGTGCCAGTCGTTGGCGAAGCCGACCAGGTCCGCCTCCCGCGTGGCGGGGATCGGGTCCGCGTAGGAGCCGCGCACCTGGAGCACGCTCACGTCGCCGACCCGGATCGCGATGTCGAACGGGTAGGCGCCCCAGACGCCGCGCAGGCCGTTGGTGCCGGCGGGGGTGACGGCGAACCCTTGAGCCCGGGCGTGGGCACGCAGTCGCTCGATGCTGATCGGGTACGGCCAGTCGGAGGCGGGCAGATCCGCCGGGGAGCTCATGCCAGCCCGCCGGGTGCCTGCAGGGCCGGGTCCGGGTAGCGGTCGTCCAGCTCCGCGAAGACGGCGAGCGCGGTGGTGATGGCGGCCCGGATCGCCCGGCCGAGTTGGTGCTCGGACAGGCCCTCGCGCAGCGGCGTGGCGGACTCCGCGCAGAACCGCATCGTGCCGTCGTCGTGGACGAGCAGGAAGCACTTCGGCCACAGCGTGCGCGCGTGGCGGGCGTTGATGAAGTCCATCAGCTCCGGTCGGCGCTCGATCGTGATCCGCCGGTTCCACTGGGCCCGGATCTGCAGCACCTCGTTCGCGCCCGCCAGCGCGACCGTGAACACGTGCCCGTTCCAGAGGCCGCCGAGATGTGAGTCGTCGGAGACGAAGAACTTCTGGTCGTGCTCGCGCAGCCACGCCTTCAGCCGGTCGCGGTCGACGGCCACGACCTCATCGGCGAGCGCGGGTTCGGAGCCCGCGGCGTCATCGGCGGGATCCGGTGGTGCGTGGTCGGAGGCTGCCATCACCTCCAGTCTAGGTCGCCCGGGAGCGGCGACCGCCTGCCGGTTCGGGGCCATCCAGGGCTGGGACGGTAGGTTGCCTCCGTGCTGAACCGAGGTGTGCCCGTGGTGGCCGTGGTGGGTCCGACCGCCAGCGGCAAGTCCGACCTCGCCCTGGATCTGGCCGAAGGGCTCGGCGCCGAGATCATCAACGCGGACGCCATGCAGCTCTACCGCGGCATGGACATCGGCACCGCGAAACTGCGCCCCGAGGAGCGCCGCGGCATCGCCCACCACCAGCTCGACGTGCTGGACGTGGACACCGACGCCACCGTCGCCGCCTACCAGAGGCATGCCCGCGCCGACCTGGCCGGCATCGCCGCCCGGGGACACGCCGTCGTCGTGGTCGGTGGTTCGGGCCTGTACGTGCGTGCCCTGCTGGACGACCTGTCCTTCCCCGGCACCGACGAGGCGGTCCGCGCCGCGCTCGAGGCGCGCGCCGAGGCCGAGGGGCCCGGGCTCCTGCACGCCGAGCTCGAGGCGGCGGACCCGGTCGCGGCCGCCCGGATCGATCGGCGCAACGCCCGCCGGATCATCCGGGCGCTCGAGGTCATCGCGATCACGGGTGAGCCGTACTCGGCGAACCTGCCGAGCCACTCCTCACACATCCCGGCGGTGCACGTGGCGGTGGATCTGCCGCGGCCGGTCCTGCACGAACGCATCGACGCGAGGGCGCGGTCGATGTTCGACGGCGGACTGCTCGCCGAGACCGGCGCGCTCCTCGATCGTGGGCTGGAGCGAGGCCGAACCGCCCGCCGGGCGGTCGGCTACGCGCAGGCGCTCGCGGTGCTGCGCGGTGAGACGGACGTGGCGACGGCCGTCGCCGACACCGCCCAGGCCACCCGCCAGCTGGCCCGCCGGCAGATGACCTGGTTCCGGCGCGATCCCCGGATCGCCTGGCTGGCGCCGGGCCCCGATCTGGCCGAGCGGGCCCGTAGGCTGCTGCCATGACTTCACCTGTTGCGGCGCCCGTGCACACCTTCGTCAAGGGCCACGGCACCGGCAACGACTTCCTGCTGTACGCCGACCCCGACGGCGCGGCCCCGCTCAGCACGAGCGAGGTGGCCGCGCTCGCCGACCGGCACACCGGCATCGGCGCGGACGGCGTGATCCGCGCCGTGCGCAGCGCCGCGATCACCGAGGGCGCCGACCGGGCGGCCGGGCGGGAACCGGCGGCACTGTGGTTCATGGACTACGTGAACGCCGACGGCTCGGTCGCCGAGATGTGCGGCAACGGGATCCGGGTGTTCGTCGCGTTCCTGCGCCACGCCGGGCTGCTCGCCCTCGACGACGGCGACACGGTCCAGGTCGCCACCCGGGCCGGCGTGCTGGGCGTGCGTCGCGAGGGCAGGGACTACGCGGCGGACCTGGGCCGGTGGAGCGCACCCGGCGGCGACGCCGCACTCGCGCAGGGCTTCGACGCCAGCGTCGGGGTGGCCGGGCTCGCCGAGCCCCGCCCGGGCCTACGCCTGGACCTGCCGAACCCGCACACCGTGATCGCCCTCGAGGACACCGAACAGCTCGAGGTCCTGGACCTCACCCGGGCGCCGATCGTCGACCCCGCGCCCGCGCGCGGCACGAACGTGGAGTTCGTGGTGCCGCTCGGCGACCGCGAGGTGGACATCGTCGACAGCACCGGTGCCGTGGTGGGCTCGAAGACGGTCGGTGTGGTTCGGATGCGGGTGTACGAGCGCGGCGTGGGGGAGACGCTCTCCTGCGGTACCGGTGCCTGCGCGGCCGCGCTCGCGGTGCGCAACTGGTTCGGCGAGGGCGCTCCGCAGGAGTGGATCGTGCAGGTTCCCGGCGGCGAGCTGCGGGTTCGGATGCTGCCCGACGACCACGTCGAGCTCGCCGGACCGGCCGAGCTCGTCGGCACCGTCACCGCCCTCTGAGCTGCGGCGAGCCGCACCCGGGTCGACGGTCGATGACTTCCGGTCGTGGCGACGGTCCATCCGAATGGGACCGAACCGCCTCGGCCCGGAAGCGAACGGAGACCTGTCCATGACCGTCCTGATCTACTCGGCGACGATGTCGCTCGACGGATTCATCGCGGGGCCGGGAGGAGACATGTCCTGGTTGGCTCCGTACACCGCCCCCGATCCCGCCGCCGACGAGCTCGCGGCCCGGACCGGGGCGCTCCTGGTCGGCAACACCACCTTTGGCGGGGACGACCCGAACCGCGGCACCGACGCCGAGGGGGCGTTCGGTGGCACCTGGCACGGCCCACAGTTCGTGCTCACCCATCGCCGGCCGGACGCCGGGCCGCCGGACGTGACGTTCACCGACGACCTCCGCTGGGCGGTCGCGGCGGCCCGGGCTGCGGCGGGCGCGAAGGACGTCAACGTGCTCGGCGCCGACGTCGCGCGGCAGTGCCTGGAACTCGGGCTGCTCGACGAGGTGGTCGTGTTCGTGGTCCCGGTGCTGCTCGGCGACGGCGTCCGGCTCTTCGACCACCCCGGCGGCCACCCGGTCCGTCTCGAACACGTCGCCCGGGGTATCGGCGAGGAGTCGACCCACCTGCGGCTGCGGGTGGTCCGGGACTGAGTGGTCCGGGTCAGTGCACGGTCAGGACCCGGAACCCGTTCACGCTCGTCAGGCGGGTCACGTCCCGGTCCAGCTCCGCCGCGATCCACCGCTGCAGCGAGTCCGAGCCGAGGTTGCGCTGCACCACCAGCTGCGCGCGGGCACCCGGGGTCAGCCGCGGCAGCCAGGTCCGCAGGATCTCGTGCAGCGCCGCCTTGCCGATCCGGATGGGCGGGTTCGACCAGAGCTCGTCGACGCGCAGGTCCGGCTCGGTGGCGAGCAGTTCCTCGGGCAGGTACGTCTGGACGTTCTCGAGGCCGAGCCGCGCCGCGTTGTCCGCCGTGAGCGCGAGGGCCCGCTCGTTGACGTCCACCGCGAGCACGCGCGCACCGGGGGAGGCGAGGGCCATCGCGATCGCGATCGGGCCCCACCCGCAGCCCAGGTCGAGGAGGGTGCCGGTGGCGGGCGGATCATCAACGGTGTCCAGCAGCACCGTGGTGCCCGGGTCCAGGCGATCGCCCGAGAAGACCCCGGCCGCGGTCTCCAGTCGCACCCGCCGTCCCCGGAGTGCGACGTCGATCTCCCGCCGCCGGTCGGGGCCGCTCGGTGTGGTCGAGAAGTAGTGGGACACGGCGACGAGCCTAATGGCGTGCTTGCGCACGAGCCGCTCGGGCCTACGGCCGACAGCGAAATCCCTTGGGTACATCTTGTCCGCGTGCCACCATTGAGTCATCGGACCCCCAACAAAGGACACCATGACCGAACGCACCGCCCCGACGACCCCCCGTAGCGACGCATCCCACGGCGACGACGCCCAGGACCGCGCGCAGGACGTCGTCGCACGAATCCTGGCCCGGGCGGGCACGGCGATCCAACCGACCGACGACGGACCGAGCGCCTACGACGGCGAGCAGTTCGACGTCGAGGACCGTTCTGCCCTGCGCCGGGTCGCCGGCCTGTCCACCGAGCTCGAGGACGTTACCGAGGTCGAGTACCGGCAGTTGCGCCTCGAACGCGTGGTGCTGGTCGGCCTGTGGAGTTCCGGCACCGCTGAGGCCGCGGAGGTCTCGCTGCGCGAGCTCTCCGCGCTCGCCGAGACGGCCGGTTCGGAGGTCCTGGACGGGCTCCTGCAGCGGCGCACCGCGCCCGACCCGGGCACCTACCTGGGTTCCGGCAAGGCCCGCGAGCTCGCTGATCTCGTCGCCTCGACCGGCGCCGACACCGTGATCGTCGACTCCGAGCTCGCCCCGTCCCAGCGCCGCGCGCTGGAGGACGTCGTCAAGGTCAAGGTCATCGACCGCACGGCGCTGATCCTGGACATCTTCGCCCAGCACGCACAGTCCAGGGAGGGCAAGGCACAGGTCGAGCTCGCCCAGCTCGAGTACCTGCTCCCACGACTGCGTGGTTGGGGTGAGTCGATGTCCCGGCAGGCCGGTGGTCGGGTCGCCGGCGGTGCCGGGATCGGCTCCCGCGGTCCCGGTGAGACGAAGATCGAGCTCGACAGGCGGCGGATCCGCACCCGCGTGGCGAAGCTGCGCCGCCAGATCAAGGCGATGGCGCCCTCCCGCGCCACCCGTCGGCACTCCCGTCGTGCTGGAGCCGTGCCGTCGGTCGCGATCGCCGGTTACACGAACGCCGGCAAGTCCTCCCTGCTGAACCGGCTCACCGGCGCCGGGGTCCTCGTCCAGAACGCACTGTTCGCGACGCTGGACCCGACAGTCCGCCGGACCGAGACGCCGGACGGGCGTACCTACACGCTCGCGGACACGGTCGGTTTCGTGCGGAACCTGCCCACCGAACTCATCGAGGCGTTCCGGTCGACGCTCGAGGAGGTCGCCCAGGCTGACCTCATCGTGCACGTCGTGGACGCCTCGCACCCCGACCCCGAGGGTCAGCTCGACGCGGTGCGCTCCGTCCTGCGCGACATCGAGGGCACGTCCGACATCCCCGAGATCGTCGCGCTGAACAAGGCCGACCTCGCCGAGCCGGAGACCATCGCACGGCTGCGCACCCGGGTGCCGGACGCCGTCGCCGTGTCCGCCCGGACGGGTGCGGGCATCGAGGAACTACGGGACCGGATCGCCGAGCTGCTGCCGCACCCGGCGGTCCATGTCGACGTCGTGGTGCCCTACCAGCGGGGCGACCTGGTGCACCGCGCGCACGTCAGCGGTGAGGTCCTCGCCGAGGAACACACCGAGGCCGGGACCCGGCTCGTGGCGCGGGTCGACTCCGAGCTCGCCGCGGCGCTCGCGGACGCCGTCGCCAGCTGACCCGGCGACGCACCGGGACCGGTCCGGGCGTCGTCGTGGCACCGTCGTCCACAAGCCGGAGCGCCGCACCGCCGGCTCGACGGCGTGGCGCGATACCGTCGAGGACGTGCCTGCCGACCCCACCTCGACCGATCCCGACGACGCCCTGACCATGACGAAGGACAGGTCGGCCGACGCTGCCGAGGACGAGGCGGGCACGGGTCGTGCGGGCGCTTCCGCGGAAGCGCCCGAGGCAGCCGGGAGCACCCCGGCACCGGCCGGACGCATCGGCGCAGGGCGACCGACGCCGTCGGACATCGATGCCGTGCTCGACGCGGTGGTCGCCTCGATGGGCGGCGCCCGGCGCGAGGGGCAGCACGAGATGGCTCGTGCCGTCACCGAGGCACTCACCGAGTCCAAGCACCTGCTCGTGCAGGCCGGCACGGGTACCGGGAAGTCGCTCGCCTACCTCGTGCCGACGCTGGTGAACGCGGTCGCCACCGGGGAGCGGGCGATCGTCTCGACGGCCACCCTCGCGTTGCAGCGGCAGGTGATCGGCCACGACCTGCCGCTGGTGGCTGACATCCTCTCCGACAAGCTGCCCCGGGAGCCCACCGTCGCCCTGCTGAAGGGCTGGCACAACTACCTGTGCCTGCACAAGATCGCCGGCGGCTACCCGGCCGAGGACGACTCGGCGCTCTTCTCGGAGGCGCTCGTGGCGCCGTCGGTGGCCGAGGAACACCCCAGGGAGCAGGACGACTCGCTCGGCGCCCAGGTCGTGCGCGTGCGCGAGTGGGCGGAGCAGACCACCAGCGGCGACCGCGACGAGCTGATCCCCGGGATCAGCGACAAGGCGTGGCGGCAGGTGTCGATCACGTCGATGGAGTGCCTCGGCCAGCGCTGCCCGTTGCTGGCCGACTGCTTCCCCGAGAAGGCGAAGGCCGCCTCCCGGGAGGCGGACGTCGTGGTGACGAACCACGCGATGCTCGGGATCGCCGCATCCGGATCGCCCAAGGTGCTGCCCGAGCACGAGGTGCTGGTCGTCGACGAGGCGCACGAACTGGCCGACCGCGTCACCGCGCAGTCCACCGTGGAGCTGTCCGCGTCCTCGGTGGACCGGGCCGCGCGGCTCGCCCGCCGGCATGCCGGGCTCGCGCTGCCCGGGCTGGACGACGCCGTGAACACCCTGCGCACCGAGCTCATGGGCGTGCCCGAGGGACGGCTGCAGGCCGGCCTGCCGGAGGCGCTGATCGGCACGGTCCGGCTGATCGCCGACGGCGCCCGGGAGGCCATGACCGCGATGCGCACCGAGGCCGGCGCGAGCGTCAGCCCGGAACAGGCCGGCGCGAAGAACATGGCCAAGAGCGCGATGCTGATCCTGTTCGAGGTGTGTGACCGGCTCCTGTCCGACCGGGTCGCCAACCTCCGGGACGTCGTGTGGTGCGAGCGCGGCCGGCGGCCGGGGGAGGGCTCCCGCTTGATGGTCGCGCCGCTGAACGTGTCCGGGTCGATCAACTCCGAGCTGTTCACCGACCGTGCGGTGGTGCTCACGTCGGCCACCCTCACCCTCGGCGGCACCTTCGACTCCACGGCTCGCGCCGTGGGCCTGTCCGACGGCGGCTACCGCGGCGTGGATGTCGCGTCACCGTTCGACTACGGCAAGCAGGGCATCCTGTACGTCGCCAAGCATCTGCCTGCGCCCGGGCGGGACGGCACCGACGAGCGGATCCTGACCGAGATCGCCGAACTGGTCGAGGCCGCCGGGGGCCGGACCCTCGGACTGTTCTCCTCCCGGCGCGGCGCGCAGCTCGCAGCCGAGGCGATGCGTGAACGCCTCGACACCCCGGTGCTGCTCCAGGGTGAGGACTCGTTGCCGTCCCTGGTCAAGCAGTTCGCAGCCGACCCGGCGACCTCCCTGTTCGGCACGCTCTCGCTGTGGCAGGGCGTGGACGTGCCGGGGGAGTCCTGCCAGCTCGTGATCATCGACCGGATCCCGTTCCCGCGCCCGGACGACCCGATCAAGGCCGCCCGGACCGAGGTGGTCGCGGCAGGAGGCGGCAACGGTTTCATGGCCGTCTCGGCCACGCACGCCGCCCTCCTGCTCGCCCAGGGCGCCGGCCGGCTGATCCGGCGTACCACCGACCGGGGCGTCGTGGCCGTTCTCGACCCGCGGCTGCGGACCGCCCGCTACGGGAGCTTCCTGGCCGGGTCGCTGCCGCCGCTGTGGCCGACCACGGATCCCGGCCTGGTCCGGGCGGCGCTGCGCCGGCTCGCGGCTTCCTAGTACTCCGAACGGATCAGGGAGCGGTCGAGACGTACTCGGCCGTGTCCTCATCGACGAGGATGACGATGAGGTCCACCTCGCCGCTGCGCTCGCCGGACCGTTCGACGAGGTCGAGGTCCTCCAGAGGCGCGCCGACGATCTCGACGTTCGGGTCTGCGCACTGTGCGGGATCGGTGTCTTCGACGGCGTCGCACAGGAGCAGGACACCACCCTCCGTGACGAGCGTGACGGCGAGGCGCACCTGTTCGCCGTAATCGGGCTCCTCGAGCGCCTCGCGCATCGTCATGGGGTGGAGCTCCGAGATGTCGACGGTCATTGGGCTGGGCGTCGGCGGGCTCTGGTCGGAGGTGCACCCAGCCAGCACCGCTGCCACGCTCACGCTCGCGAGGACTGCGCTCGTGACCGTTCTCACGGGTGGTCAGTTCTGATCACTGGCACGCCCTTCGTCGACGGCCTCATCAACGTGGGCCGCCAGCCGGACGACCGGATCGTGAGAGCCACTGCGCTGCAGTGCAGCCAGTCGCTCGGGCAGAACGTAGACCGTGACGGTGTTCGTTTTGTCATCGATCTGCGCACTGACGATCTCCTCGGCCGGCACCCCTAGTCCACCGGCAGTTGCCTGGCGTGCGAGCTCCGCCAGATCCGTGTAGGAGAATTCCGCCCCTATGACGCCGACTTCAACTCCGTACTGGTCCGCGCGTCGCTCGACGGTGGTGACGTCGCGGTCGGGGTTCGTCGTGAGCACGGCAAGGACACCCGTAGCCGGGTCGAAGCGGAAGCCGGCGAACGTCTCGCCAAGCTCCGAGACAATGACCTCGCGAAACATCGTCCGGGCAGCCTGCGACTCGACGTTCGCGCGAGCCTGCTCCTCGGATATCCCGAACTCCGCCACGAGGATCCGTTGCGCCTCGTCCCACTCCGAGGGTCGTGCCGCGGCCGTCTCGCGTTCGACGGGCCGTGTCGCGAGGGTGGGACCGGCCGATCCCGCCACGCGACCGGTCGTACCAGCTCCAGCACCGGCGATGAGGCTGGGGACCACGAGTGCTACCGCGCACACCACACGCGAGGCACGGTTGCCAGCCATCCGACTCTCCTTGCTCGTGGTCGCATGCTCCCCAGCGGTAAGGTCGCGACGTTGCCCCTCTGGTGTGGAAACTACACCGCGATCGAAGGCTGAGGAACCGATCGGCGGGACTCGTGAGCACGGATCGCGTCGACCTGGTCCGGGCGTCGCCGGGCAGGCTCGCGGGCGCCTGATCGGGCGGCCCGCCGTGGGCCGGATAGGGTTACCGCGAAGGCGATCCACCACGAGAGGAATCCCGTCGTGACCCAGGCACCAGACCGCGCCACCACACCTCCCGGGGTCTCCACCCTCGCCATCGTCGGCGCCGGCTCGGTCGGCGCCACGCTCGCATACGCGGCGCTGATCCGGGGCGTCGCCCGCCGGGTGGTCCTGTACGACGTGAACCGGGCCAAGGTGGAGGCCGAGGCCCTCGACCTCTCCCACGGCATGGCCTTCATGCCCATGGGTGCGGTGGAGGGATCGGACGACATCGGGATCTGCGCCGGCGCGGACATGGTGGTGGTGACCGCCGGTGCAAAACAGCAGCCGGGGCAGACTCGTATCGAGCTCGCGGACCGGACCATCAACCTGATGCGCACGCTCGTGCCGCAATTGGTGGAGGTCGCGCCCGACGCCATCTACATGATGGTGACGAACCCGGTCGACGTGGTCACCTACGCCTCGCTGAAGATCTCCGGGTTGCCGCCGCGGCAGATGTTCGGTTCCGGCACGGTGCTGGACACCTCACGGCTCAGGTACCTGCTCAGCGAACACAGCCGGATCGCGGTCCGGAACGTGCACGCTTACATCGTCGGCGAGCACGGCGACTCCGAGTTCCCGCTGTGGAGCGCCGCCAACATCGGCGGGGTGCCACTGCGGGAGTTCGTGGCCGCCACCGGCGTGCTCAGCCCAGGGGACCTGGCCGAGATCGCCGACGAGGTGAAGAACTCCGCGTACCGGATCATCGACGGCAAGGGCGCCACGAACCACGCCATCGGCCTCGCCGGCGTGCGGATCATCCAGTCGGTGCTGCGTTCCGAGCGTGCGATCCTGCCTGTCTCGAGCCTGCTCGAGGACTACCTAGGCATCTCCGACGTGTGCCTGTCGGTCCCGTCGATCGTGGACCGCGACGGCGTGGGCGAGCGTCTCGAGTTCAACTTCAATGAGTCCGAGCTTGCCAGCCTGCGCGCCAGCGCGGACGAGATCCGCGGCGTCGCCCGGCAGTTCGGCTTCTGACCCGGGCGCCCCAGAAGCCGAACCCCGACCTCAGATCGAGCGGAGCACACTCACCACACGGCCGAGGATCTGCGCCTCGTTCCCGTCGATCGGTGAGAACGCCGGGTTGGCCGGCATCAGCCAGACCTGCGAAGCGGAGCGCTTGAGCGTCTTCACGGTCGCCTCGCCGTCGATCATCGCGGCGACGATCTCGCCGTTCTCAGCGACGTTCTGCTGCCGCACGACCACCCAGTCGCCGTCGCAGATCGCGGCGTCGATCATCGACTCGCCGACCACCTTGAGCAGGAACAGATCGCCTTCGCCGACCAACTGGCGGGGGAGCGGGAACACGTCCTCCACGGCCTGCTCTGCCAGGATCGGGCCACCGGCCGCGATCCGGCCGACGACCGGCACATACGCGGCACCGGGATCGATGCCCTCCCGGTCCGGCGCCTCGAAGATGTCGATGTCGCCGCGGACGGACTGGGCGTCATCCGGCGCGATGACCTCGATCGCGCGGGTGGAGATCGGGTCCCGGCGCAGGTACCCCTTCTGTTCGAGCAGGTTGAGCTGGTACTTCACCGAGGATGGGCTCGCCAGCCCCACGGCCGCACCGATCTCTCGCATGGTGGGCGGGTAGCCCTTGGCCTCGATGCTCGACCGGATGGAGCCCATGATCTGCCGCTGACGCACGCTGAGGCCGTCGGGGCCGGGGGTGTCCTTCGGGTCGGGGGACTTGGAGCGGCTGGATCGGGTCACGGTCTCCTCCTGATGGTCGGTTCGGCCTGTGTTTCCGCCATTGTCAGAGGGCGGTGATGTGCTGTCGAAGTGTTCAGGACCACAGTAGGCGTCATCGGCCGATCCGCAAAACATGTGTTCGACTGGCGTGTCGACATCGGAATCGCCGCGTGCTACCTTCAGTACAGCCGTTCGACGAACAATCGTTCTACCCGCGACGACCGAGGAGACTCCCGATGAGTGCACTGGCCTTCCCCCACGCCGAGCTCCGCGCGGGTGCCAACGCCGGGACGCGGCGCGGCCGAGCTGTACGTCGTCGCCACCTGTCGGCGGTGCCGGGGGGCCGCGCCGGGGCGGCCCGGCCGGTGACCCGGGTCGTGAGTGCGCACCCGACCGTCGGGTCGTCCGCGGTCGCGCTGGTGCCTTCGCCCGCGGCATTGGTCGGCCCGCTCGCACCGGCGCCGACTCGTCGACTCGCGCCCGCCCTGCCCGACCTCACCTCGGCGCCCGCGCTGGCACCGGTGCCCGTGCCGCTCGCGCGGCCCGAGCGTGACGGCGCCCCGGTGCGGCCGGTCCGTCGGCCAGTGCGCCGTTCGGACGCACTGCCCGCCGAGACGGTCGAGCCGGCCCGCACGGCCGTCGATGCGCCGCTGCGGCTGACGGTCCGCGGTCGCCGGGTGCTCGTGGTGCTCGGACTCGTCGTCGCCGCGGCGCTCGGGTCGGTCCTCGGCCTCGCATTCCCGTCCGAGCCGGCCGCCCCCACCGAGGTGGCGACGGTGGTCGTCTCGCCCGGGGAGAGCCTCTGGGCGATCGCCGCCGAGCACGCCGCACCCGGCGCGGACGTGCGCGTGGTGGTCGACCAGATCATGGAGCTGAACTCGCTCGCCACCTCCACGGTGGTGGCAGGTCAGGCGCTCACGGTTCCCGTCGGCTGACCCACTGTTGGCCCGGCAGCAGGGCGAAGCCGCTCGTGTGCCCGAAGTCGCTTGCATCTGGGCACGCGAACGCCTAACGTTTCCCTACATCTAGTAGTTACACCGTTGTGATCCGCGCACATGTAGTGCACGGGAACGACGGCCACGATGTGGGAAGGATCCGTCGGTGCACTGCCCGTTCTGTCGGCACTCCGATTCCCGCGTCGTGGACTCCCGGACCGCCGAGGACGGGTCCGCGATCCGGCGGCGGCGCCAGTGCCCGAACTGCGGGCGGCGATTCACGACGGTCGAGACCACCAGTCTGAACGTGATGAAGCGTTCCGGTGCCGTCGAGCCGTTCAGCCGGGACAAGATCATCTCTGGCGTCCGCAAGGCTTGCCAGGGGCGGCCTGTTTCCGATGACGACCTTGCCCTGCTCGCACAGCAGGTCGAGGAGACGATCCGCAGCAACGGTGTCGCGGAGATCGATGCGCATGAGGTCGGACTGACCATCCTCGGCCCCCTGCGCGAGCTGGACGAGGTGGCCTACCTCCGGTTCGCCAGCGTGTACCAGGCCTTCTCCTCGCTGGAGGACTTCGAGGCCGCGATCGCCGCCCTGCGGGTGGACCGCCCGGACCAGAGCGAGGAATCGCTCCCATAGACCGCCGCCGGTGGCGCTGGAGGGGAAGCCAGCACCACCGGCGGCAGCATCGACCGGGTCCCGGCGGGCGTCCGCCGGCCGGGCCGTCGGCAGACGCGGACGCCGCGCCGCATCGGGCCGGATCGGTACCCCTCACAGGTCGCTTGAGCGCGCGCCCCACAGATTCACGCCGCCGTCGCGGGCGTACCGATCGATCTCGGTCAGTTCTGCGCTGGTGAGGCTCGGTGCGTCGAGCGCGGCGAGGGTGTCGTCCAACTGGGCCACGCTGGACGCGCCCACCAGGGCGGTCGTGACACGCGGGTCGCGCAGCACCCACGTCACCGCCAGCTGGGCCAGCGTCTGGCCGCGCCGCTCGGCGATGGCATTGAGCGAACGGATCCGGTCGAGGTTGGCGGCCGTGAGGTACTCCCTCTTCAACGAGGCACCCTTCGCGCCACGCGAGTCGGAGGGGACGCCGTCCAGGTAGCGGTCGGTGAGCATGCCCTGCGCCAGCGGCGAGAACACCACCAGAGCGAGCCTGGCCGCCCCGGCGACGTCCAGGAGTGACTCGCCGGCGGGACCCGGGTGCTCGATCCAGCGGTTGATCATCGAGTACGACGGCTGGTGCACGCTCAGGCGCAGCCCGAGCTGGTCCGCGACCGCGAGAGCCTCACGGGTCCGCTGCGCCGAGTAGGAGGAGATGCCCGCGTACCTGGCGCGGCCGGAGTCCACCGCCGTCCTGAGCGCGCCGAGCGTCTCGGTCAGGGGTGTGCTCGGGTCGTACCGGTGGCTGTAGAAGACGTCGACGTGATCCAGGCCGAGCCGCTGCAGCGAGGCGTCCAGCGAGGACAGCAGGTACTTGCGTGAGCCGCCCTCGCCGTAGGGTCCCGGCCCCGCCCGGTAGCCGGCCTTCGTCGTGATCACCAGCTCGTCCCGCAGGGCCCGAAGGTCCTTGGCCAGCAGGGCGCCGAGGTTCTCCTCGGCGGCGCCGACCGGCGGTCCGTAGTTGTTCGCCAGGTCCAGGTGGGTGATACCACGGTCGAACGCGTGATGGATGAGCTCGCGCTGGCGGTCGATCGGCGTGGCGACGCCGAAGTTCTGCCACAGGCCGAGGGAGATGGTCGGCAGGTCCAAGCCGGAGTTCCCCGCTCGGCGCATCGGCATCCGGTCGTAACGGTCCTCGGCCGGGAACGCGGTGGTCATGGCCACCGAGCGTAGTGCGCCCTTCGTGGCGGCACGTAGCGTGGGCGCATGCTGATCGTGATGTCCGGGCCGCCAGGCGCCGGCAAGTCCCATCTGGCCGGCCGGATCGCCCGCGCGCTGACGGTTCCGGTGCTCTCAGTCGACCCCGTCGAGGCCGCCATGTGGCGCGCCGGGGTCGGTGGCCCCGGCGGATCGCTACCCACCGGCCTGGCTGCCTACGTCGTGGTCGAGGCCCTCGCGGAGGGGGTTCTCGTCCTGGGCCAGTGCGTGCTGGTCGACGCCGTCAACGCGGTGGAGCCGGCGCGTGAGCAGTGGCGGAGGCTGGCGGCGCGGTCCGGCGTCCCATTGCGGGTCGTGGACGTGATCTGTTCCGACCCGGACCTGCACCGGTCCCGGCTCGAGGGACGACGGCGGGACCTGGCCGGGTTCCCGGAGCCCACCTGGGCGCAGGTGTCGCAGGCGACGGCCCCGCCGTGGACCGACCCGCACCTGCGCGTCGACACGGCCGATCCGGCTGACCCTCTGCCCGTCGTGCTGGCGTACCTCGGGCGGTGAGAAGGCTCAGTCGGGCGGCGCGAGGTCCCGTAGGTACTGCCTGCACACGTGCACGCGCCGGTACCGTCGACGCATCTCGTCCTCGTCGTCGA
The DNA here is from genome assembly GCF_009708215.1 of Occultella kanbiaonis. NCBI lineage: Bacteria > Bacillati > Actinomycetota > Actinomycetes > Micrococcales > Ruaniaceae > Occultella > Occultella kanbiaonis. The sequence goes on from NZ_CP046175.1 coordinate 2,122,552, forward strand.
TGCGGGCGTGCGCGAACACGAACAGCGGGGCGCTCAGCGGTTCCGGCGACGTGAAGCCCTCCAGTTCGGCGTCCGTCACCCCGCTGTCGGCGTAGACGTGCAGATAACGGTGGTTCTCCCGGAAGCCGCGGGCCAGGTACCAGCCGTTGGCGGCCTCGTTCCCGCGGGTCCACGCGTCCAGGGTGTGCGCGCCGGCCAGGCGCGGCAGCGCCGCGTCCAGGAGCCGGCTCGCGATGCCGGTCCGGGCGTGATCGGGGTGCACGGCCACCGACTCGATGGTCGCCTCGACTCCGTCGACGGTGACGTCGAGCAGACCGACGACAGTTCCGCCGTCGTCCGCCACGAGCTGGACCGACGGTAGTTCGTAGGTCGGGCGCTGCGTGTACACGTCGTCGTAGTACTCGGTCTCGAAGAAGCTCAGCAGCCGGCAACGCAGCCAGCTCGCGGCGTCGTCCGACCGGTAGTCGCAGATCGTGAGGGGCATGCCACCCACCCTGGCTACCTCGTAGGCCTGCCGCAATCGAATATGGGTGGCGCCGGCCAGCCCGCCACGGCAGGGTAGGGGGCACGCCGGAGAACCCGGCGGACGAACGAACGAAGAGGTGTGACGATGCCCGATCCCACAGATGCCGGACCCGACGAGGCCGCTCTGGCCGACTCGAAGGCCAAGATGCGTGAGGCCCTCGAGCGCAAGCGCGAGAAGGAGCACATGACCGCCGAGGGACGCCGCAACACCGGGAGCGTGCACGGCTCCGAGGTCACCGGCGCCGAGGGTAAGCGGGTGTTCCGGCGCAAGTCCGGCTGAGCCACGTGACGCGGCGGGCCGGGCGAATGGGGAGCACCCCGTCGCTCGGCCCGCCGTTCGCGTCCGTGGGGAAGGTCAGTCCTCGGAGTCGGGGTGCAGCGCCCGCACCCGGATCGTCGGCTCCATGTCCAGCAGTTCGGTGAGCTCGGACGGCCGCAGGTCGGCGCTGAGGTCGGTCACCACGTAACCCACGTCGCCGGAGGTGCTGAGCACCTGGCTCTCGATGTTCGCACCACCCGCGGCCAGCGTCCGGTTCACCGCGGCGAGGACACCCGGCACGTTGCGGTGCAGGTGCGCGATCCGGTGCGAGCCGTCGCGCGGGCGGTCCAGGATGAGCGCGGGGACGTTGACGCTCAGCGCGGTCGCACCGGTCTCGAGGTAGTCGCGCAGCTTGCCGGCGACGAACATCCCGATGTCCTTCTGTGCCTCCTCGGTGGAGCCGCCCACGTGCGGGGTGAGGATCACGTTCGGCAGGTCGCGCAGCTCGGACTCGAACGCGTCGCCCTGGGCCTTGGGCTCCTCGGCGAACACGTCGACCGCGGCGCCGACGATCCGGCCCGAGACGATCTGGTCACGCAGGTGGGCGTAGTCGACGAGGAAGCCGCGGGAGAGGTTGAGGAAGATCGATCCCTCCTTCATCCGGGCGAACTGCGCCGGCCCGAACATGCCCGCGTTCCCGGGCCGCCCGTCGACATGCAGGGTCACCACGTCCGCCACGTCCAGCAGCTCGTCGAGGCTGCGCATCCGCTGGGCGTTGCCGAGCGCGAGCTTCTCGGCGGTGTCGTAGAACACCACGCGCATCCCGAGGGCCTCGGCGAGCACCGAGAGCTGGGTGCCGATGTTCCCGTACCCGACGATGCCGAGCGTGCGGCCGCGCACCTCGTGCGCGCCAGTCGCCGACTTGTCCCAGGTGCCGGCGTGCAGCGCCTTGTCCTTCTCGGTGAGCCGCCGGGTCAACGCGATGATCTCGGCGAGGGCCAGCTCCACGACCGAGCGGGTGTTCGAGAACGGCGCGTTGAACGCAGCGACGCCACGGCCGGCGGCGGCTCGCAGGTCGATCTGGTTCGTGCCGATGCAGAACGCCCCGACGGCGAGCAGATCGGGTGCGCTCTGCAGCACCCGGGCCGTCACGTTCGTCTTGGACCGGATGCCGAGGACGTCGACGCCCTGCAGCGCCTCGATCAGCTCGTCCTCGTCGAGGGCACCCTTGGCGGTGACCACCTCGACGCCGGCGTGCGCCAGCAGTTCCCTGCCGAGCGGATGGATGTTTTCCAGAAGGAGTGCCTTGACCACGGCCCTATCGTCCACCTGCGCGGCCCAGTAACAAAAACGCGACCACTCAGTGGACGTCGGCGAGGCCCTCCGGCAGCGGGCCGTGATGCACCACGTGCAGGCGCCGGGTCGGCCTGGTCATCGCCACGTACAGGTCGCCGGCCCGGTCCGACTCGGGCATCAGCTCGGCCGGTTCGCCGAGCACGACGACGTCGAACTCCAGGCCCTTGCTGCCCGCCGGGTCGAGCAGGACCACCTCGTCGGTGAGGTCGACCACGGCCGACACCCCGAGCGCCTCGAGCAGCCCCGCATGCCGGTGCCGCGCCGCGACCACGGCGAGCCGGCCGCCGTCGAGCGTCTTCCGCTCGGCCTCGACGGCCGCCCGCAGACCCGCCGTCAGATCGTCGACCTGCGTGATCGCCAGCGCGTCGTCGATGTCCCGGGCCGAGGTGACCGGCGTCGGCGGGTGCTCCGGGTCGGCGGCCGTCGCCACCCGCCTGGCGGCGTCCATGATGTCCGACGGCGTCCGGTAGTTCACGGTCAGCGTCGCCAACCGCCAGCGGCCGCGCAGCGGTCCGTCGAGGGTCGCGCCCCAGTCGGAGGTGCCGGCCCGGGTGGAGGTCTGCGAGACATCACCGACGATGGTCATCGACCGGGTCGGGTTCCGGCGCAGCAGCGCCCGCCACGCCATCGCGGAGAGCTCCTGGGCCTCGTCGACCACGACGTGCCCGTAGGTCCAGCTGCGGTCCGCGTAGGCGCGTTCGGCCGTCGTCTGCCGCGGACCGGAGGTCGCGAACCGGTCGGCGAGGACCTCGGCGGAGACCATGCCGCCACCCGCCCCGCTGGCCTCCAGGACCTCGCGGGCGTACTCGACCTCCTGGGCCCGGCGGGTCTCGGCCTCGCGGGCGCGCGCGCGATCGGCCTCCTCGTCGGCGCCTATGAGTTCGGCGGCCTCGTCGATGAGCGGGACGTCCGCGGGGGTCCACTCGGCGTCGGTCCGCTCGAGCAGCCTGCGCTCGGCAGCGGTCAGCATCGGTGCCGCCTCAGTGAGGCGGTGCGGCTTGGCGTACAGGTCGGCCAGCAGGCCGGTCGCGGACAACGGCATCCAGCACAGGTTCAGCGCCACCCGCACGTCCCGCGCGGACCGGAGCTCCTCGAGCACCTCCACGTGATCGTCCTCGCCGAGACCGGGGACCATCTCGGCGTACTGACGGGACAGGGCGGTGAGCATCTGGCGCACGAACGTCACCCGGGCGAGGTTGTGCGGCGCTCGCCCACGCCGGGCCCGAGCCTGCGCCTCGCGCACCTCGGCCGGACGCAGCGTGAGCCGGACCGAACCCACCTTCAGCTCCCGCTCGGGCAGCACCCGCTGCCGGGCGCGTACGGCCGAAGCGATGATCCGCGCCCACACGGCCCGGCCCTTGATCTCGGCGACGCGGTCCGACTCGATGCCACGCGCGCTCACGCCCGGCACCAGGTCCGCCATCGTCGAGGCGACCACACCCGTCTCGCCGAGGGAGGGCAGCACCTGCTCGATGTAGCGCAGGAACACCCGGCTCGGCCCGATCATCAGGACTCCGGACCGCTCGAGGCGTTGCCGGTGCGCGTAGAGCAGGTAGGCGGCGCGGTGCAGGGCCACCGCAGTCTTCCCGGTGCCGGGACCACCCTGGACCACCAGCACGCCGTCCAGGTCGGAGCGGATCACCGCGTCCTGCTCGGCCTGGATGGTGGCCACGATGTCGCCCATCCGGCCGGTGCGCTGAGCGTTCAGGGCGGCCAGCAGCGCGCCCTCGCCGGAGAGGTTCACCTCGGCGGCATCGGTGAGCGCATCCAGGTCGAGCACGTCGTCCTCGACCGCGATCACCGTGCGCGCGCGGGTCTGCAGGTGTCGGCGCAGGATCAGGTCACCAGGAGCCGCAGCGGTCGCCTGGTAGAAGGCGCGTGCGGCCGGTGCCCGCCAGTCGGTGAGCATCGGGGCGTGGTCGTCGTCCGAGAGGCCGATCCGGCCGACGTACCGGCGCCCGCCGTCGCGCAGGTCCATCCGTCCGAACACGAGCCGGTCCTCGACGGCGTCGAGCTGGGCCAGGCGGTCCTCGTACAGCGTCGCGAACGCGTCGCGCTCGGAGCGGTTCTGGGGCGAGCCCGACGGGCCCTCGCGCCGCACCTGCGCGAGCCGCTGGGTGGTGTGCTCGCGCAACTCGTCCAAGCGGGCATAGACGGCGTCCAGATACGTCTGCTCGGCGAACGGCACGATGTTCTTGGTGGGTTCGGTCGCGGTCACGATGTGATCGGATCTCCCTGCATGCTCGGCGGCAGTTCTCGGTACTGGAGTGGATCGGACGGCCGTCCATTATCCCCCTGATCGGCGCGGTCCGCGTCGCGATGTCCACTCTCCGGTCGCGAGAGGACGATGGGGAATGACACCGGCGGTCCTCGTGTTGGATCGGTGGAGAGGTGAGTGACATGACGAAGGACCCACGAGAGTTGTACAGCCGCAGCGACGGCCCGGTGGACCTGCGCGACGGCGAGGTCCCGGTGCTGGTGCACGCCCTGCAGGGCGCCATGGACGCCGGCCACGCGGGTCGGCTGATGGCCCGTCACCTGACCCGCAAGCTTCCGAGTGAGCGACTGATCGACTTCGATGTGGACGCGCTCCTGGACTACCGTTCTCGCCGGCCGTCGATGGTGTTCGACGACGGCGCCTGGACGTCCTACGAGGACCCCGAGCTCGTGGTCGACCTGATCCGCGACGACGAGGGCGCCCCGGTGCTCTTGCTGCACGGGCTCGAGCCGGACCTGCAGTGGGAACGGTTCGTCGCGGCCGTGCGCACCATCATCGAGGACTTCGGCGTGACCACCACGATCGGAGTGCACGGCGTACCGATGGGCGTGCCGCACACCCGCCCGATGACGGTCACGGCGCACGCGACCCGGGCGGACCTGATCGGGGAGCACCCGAACTACTTCTCGAACGTCCAGGTGCCGGGCACCGTCTCGGCACTGCTCGAGTTCCGGCTCGGCCAGGAGGGGCGCGACGCGCTCGGCTACGCGGTCAACGTGCCGCACTACCTGGCCCAGATGGAGTACCCGCAGGCGGCCGCGGAACTGGTCCGGCAGATCTCGCGCACCACGGGGCTGAGCCTGCCCGTGGGTGACCTCGAGGCTGCCGGGGCGAAGGTTCGCGCTGACATCGACCGGCAGGTGTCCGGTTCGGAGGAGGTCGGCGCCGTGGTGCACGCGCTGGAGACCCAGTTCGACTCGTTCCTCAGTGCGAACGGTGAACCGGGGCGCGGATCGCTGACCGCGCCGGCGGAGGAACTGCCCAGTGCCGACGAACTCGGCGCGCAGTTCGAGGCCTACCTGGCCGGCAAGGACGGCGACTCCGACTGACGCCCGGTCCACCGATTCCTGCGAATCAGTGGAATTCTTGACGCCGGCCATGCCAGACTTGCCGGTGTTGCAGGCGTTTCACTTACGTACGATCCGGGGCAAGCACAACCGGTGCAGGTCTCACGGACGAACGAGTGGGGCCGTTGAGGTGCCACGAGTCCGTCCACACTGACGTGGGGCGAAGCATTGCGGCATCACCGGGGTGGGCACCGGGCCCGCCCCAGAATTGTCCCCGGAAGGACACGCACAACATGGCACAGGGAACCGTCAAGTGGTTCAACGCTGAGAAGGGCTACGGCTTCATCGCCCAGGACGGCGGCGGCGACGACGTCTTCGTCCACTACTCGGCCATTCAGTCCGACGGCTACCGCAGCCTCGAAGAGGCACAGCGCGTCGAGTTCGAGATCACCCAGGGCCCGAAGGGCCCGCAGGCGGAGAGCGTTCGCGCCGTCTGATCTCGCTCGGTGAGGGGGCCCGCACCCACGGGGTGCGGGCCCCCTCGCATGCTCGGACCCGCCGGCGTCCGCGCTGCTCAGGACGAGTGGTCGACGGCGGCGCTCGCCGGCGTAGGCCCGTCGCCGCCGGCCGTGGTCGCCACGGCGGCCGGGTCCGATCCGAGCGTCGGCGGCGGGTCCGTGAACGGGCGCGAGGTGCCCATGAACACCTCGAACGCCGGGCCGTGGACCAGGCTCGCGGGCGCGGGCAGGGTCCGCACCCGCCGGTCCAGGTGGGCCAGGGGCAGCGGTTCGGCGGAGCCGACCAGCACGACGTTGCCGTACCGGCGGCCCTTCAGGACGCCCGGCTCCGCGATCACGGCGGTGTACTCGAACACCTCGGCCACGGTTGCCGCCTCCCGGCGGGCCAGCGGCAGCGGTGGATGGTCGGCGGTGTTCGCGAGGTAGAGCCCACCGGGCCCGAGGACCCTGGCCACCTCGCGGGTGAACTCCAGGGTGCGTAGGTGTGCCGGTACCGCCCGGTCCGCGAACGCGTCCCGGATCACGGCGTCGTAGCTGTCCTCCCGGGCCGCCGTCGTGGTGCGCCGGGCATCGTCGACGCGGATCCGGAGCCGCGGCGCGCGGGGCAGATCGAACCAGTCGCGCACGTACTGGGCGAGGAGGGCATCGACTTCGACGGCGAGCTGGCGCGAGTCCGGCCAGGTCGCGTCGACGGCCCGGGCAAGGGCGCAGCCGGCCGCACCGAGGTGCAGGGCCCGGACACCGCCGCCCTCGGGCAGTGACTCCTCCAGGGCGGCGAGCATCTGCTGCATGTACTCGAACATCAGCCGACGCGGATCGGCGAGATCGAGGTGGGAGCTCTCGACCCCGTCGAGCAGGACCAGCACACCGTCCGGATCGGCACTGTCGGTGGTCAGTTCTACAGTCGACAGCGAGGTTGGAACGGGGCCGGTCGGCCACGGTGACCGCTGCGATCGTTGCGGAACGGCGCGGGAGCGCGGTGAGCGGCGGCGGGCCATGGACAGACCGTACCTCTTGACAGGTTCGAACACGTGTTCGATACTGGAGGCAGGTCGAACACCGGCTCCCGAAGGCCCGGCGGTCGATCGAAGGCGGAACAGGACGGAGGCAGGCGAGATGGCGGCATATACGAGTCCCGATCAGCTCCTGCGTCGCGCCCAGGCCGAGCTCGACGAGGTCGGGGCCGGTACCGGCGCGCGCTCGGTGTTCCTGCATGCCCACATGGCCGGGCTCCGGGCGGCGGCCGCGGTCGTCGCCGTCGGGTCGGGAGCCGTGCCGGTGCCGGCCAGGCGCCGGCGGGCCGTGCGCAGCGTCTGGGAGCAACTCGCCGAGGCGGGCGAGCAGTGGCAGCCTTGGGCTGTGTACTTCGCAAGCGGCGCGCCGATCCGGGCGGCCATCGACTCCGACCGGGACGTCGCGCTGAGCGTCGAGCGTGCCCAGGAGACGTTCGAGGCGGCCACCGAGTTCCTCGGGCTCGCCGGCGAGCATGTGCTGCGGGCGTCCGCGGCGCGGGACCAGCGCGTGTCCGCGTTGGCGTCATGAGTTCGGTATGAGCCGGGGTCCGCGCGGCGTCGGCGCGAATCGCGACTGGGGCAGCGACGACTCGCGGACCCCGATCCTGCACGTGGACATGGACGCCTTCTTCGCCGCGGTCGAGCTGATCGATCGCCCGGAACTGCGCGGCCGGCCGGTCATCGTCGGCGGCCAGCACCGCGGCGTGGTGCTCTCGGCAACCTACGAGGCGCGCGCCGCCGGGGTCCACTCGGCGATGCCGATGGCGCAGGCACGCGCGTTGTGCCCGCAGGCGATCGTGATCCAGCCCGAGCACGGGCGCTACCGCGAGGTGTCCCAGTCGGTGATGCGGATCCTCGGCGAGGTCACGCCCGTGATCGAACCGTTGAGCATCGACGAGGCGTTCCTCGACGTCTCCGGCGCGCGGCGCCGGATCGGGCCGCCGCGACTGATCGCCGAGCAGATCCGAGAGCGGATCCGCACGGAGCTCAAGGTGGTCGCGTCGGTCGGTGTCGCCTCGACGAAGTTCGTCGCGAAGCTCGCGTCCAGCCACGCCAAGCCGGACGGTCTGTTGCTCATCCCGGACGAGGCGAGTGTGCCGTTCCTGCACTCGCTGCCGGTCGGCGCACTCTGGGGGGTCGGGGAGCGCACCCAGGCGAACCTGGCCCGGCTCGCGATCCACACGGTCGCCGACCTCGCCAACACCCCGGTGGGGACGCTGAACCGGCTGCTCGGCAACTCCGCCGGCGGGCGGCTGTTCGACCTGTCCTGGGGGCGTGATCCACGGCCGGTGCAGCCCGTCCGTCAGGAGAAGTCCATCGGTCACGAGCAGACCTTCGCGATCAACCTCACCGGGCGGGCGGCGATGGCCGCTGTCCTGCTCGACCAGGCACACCGGTGTGCGGCCCGGCTGCGTGCGGGTGATCTGGTCACTGCCGGGGTCTCCATCAAGGTGCGGTTCGCGGACTTCACCACCCTGACCCGGTCGCGTGCCCTGGAGGCTCCGACGGACGTCGCGCACGAGCTGTACCAGGCGGCGCGGTCGCTGCTCGCGGGCGTGGACGTGCCGGCCGGAGGGGTGCGGCTCCTGGGCGTCCGGTGCGACGCGCTCAGCGATTCCGCGACCACGGTGGTGCAGGCTCGACTCGACGATCCGGGGGAGGAACGACGCGAGGCGGAGCGTGCGATGGACGCCGTCCGGGCCCGATATGGAGTGAATGCGCTCACAGCGGGATCACTGCTGTCCGTTCCGGCTACCGCGAACCGCTCAGGGGACTTAAACTAAGATTCAACAGCCCCGCACGGGGGCGGTCCGGAACCCTTTTGGGAGGTGACATGCCTCTCTCTGAGTACGAGCAACGCGTGCTGGAGCAGATGGAGCAGCAACTGCGCTCCGACGACCCCAAGCTCGCGGATGCGATCTCCGGCACGCCGACGCGCCGACCCTTGCACGTGGTGCTCGGCACACTCGTGGCGCTGGCCGGGCTGGGCATGCTCGTTGGTGGCGTGGCCAGCCAGTTCATTCCGCTCGGCATCGCTGGTTTCCTCGCCATGTTCGGTGGCGTCATGTGGGCGATCTCGCGGCCCCGTGTGGGGAGCCCGGCACCGACAGGTGAAGCTGGCAAGGCCACGAACGTGCGTCGGATGAAGCCACGGAAGTCTTCGTTCATGACGCGCCTTGAGGAGCGTTGGGACCGTCGCCGCGGCGACGGTCAGTAGGGCACCGGTCCGGTAGCACCGAACCGGAGTTGTCGTAGTGCCGAGTAGTAGTGCTGAGGGCGTCGTCCGGACGCAGTCGTTCGGACCGCCCGCATGACAATCCGCTGCACTGGCGCGCCGTCCGCGTCTCGCAGGCGGCTTCGCTCGCACCCTCAGGCGTTGAGCGCGCCCAGTGCCGGAACGCGCCCATACTGAAGGCGCCCGGCGTTCAACGCGCCCGTGGCGGAACGCGCTCAGTGGCGCGTAGCAGCGGCCTGCCGGCCTGCGGCCCTGGCGCCGGCAACCACCTGCTCCGCCCAGAGGTCGACGTTCACCGGATCGGCCGCGGGGGCATCGGAGCGCCCGTACCGCTCGGTCGCCACCGCGTCCGCGAGCTGCTGGAGTGCGGCCGCTGCGTCGGGCTCGAGACGTTCGGTTGCCGCCCGCGCCAGCGCCATCGGCGTCAGCGCGGGTGACGTGTCGAACCCGGCCCGCCCCAGCGCACGGACCGCTCGTTCCCAGTGGTGTTCGAGCGTGCTTCCCGAGGCGCGCCGACGGCGCCAGGCGCCGACGGCGGCGAGGAGCACGATCAACCCGGAGATCACGGCGAGCACCACGGCCACGTTGGAGCGCTGGGCGCTCGAGGAGTCGGGAGCTGTGGTCGACGGCGTCGTGGCAGCCGGGCCGGTGGTGGGAGCCTGTGAGGTAGCGGCCGTGGTGGGCGCCTGCGTCGTGGTCGGCTCCTGACTCGGCTCGTCACCCGTGGCCGGGGTGGGTGCCCACGCCGGCGCATCCCCGGACTGCAGGCTGGGCGTCGGCTCGAACCGCACCCAGCCGACGTCGGGGAACAGCACCTGCGGCCAGGCGTGAGCGCGGTGCGCGGTGATCGCGTTGACACCGTCCGGGCGCGTCTCACCGGGCAGGAACCCGATCGCGACCCGGGTCGGGATGTCGAGCGTGCGCAGCATGATCGCCATCGCCGTCGCGAACTGCACGCAGTAGCCGTTCCGGTCGGTGAGGAAGTCCCAGACCGCGTCGGTGGTGCGAGCACCCTCGATGGTCTGGGTGTAGACGAACAGGGAGTCGTCGCGAAGGAAGTTCTGGATCGCGAGTACCTGCTCGTACGGCGTCGTCGCGCCGGCCGCGTCCACGACCTCACGGGTCAGGTCGGCGATCTCCTGGCCGTACCCGGTGTCGGGTACCTCCAGCAACTCCGGGTCGACCTCCAGGGACCGTGGATCGAGCGTGCTCAGCGCCGTGGCGCTGAGATCCCGTGGCGTGAACGCGACGTCATAGGTGAACGGTGACGGCGGCGAGCCCTGAGCGATGACCTCGTCGGCCGTCGGGTCGTAGGCCCAGACCCCCTCTACCGAGACCGTGCGTGGCTCCCCGGGTACCAGCAACCGGTCCTGCCCGAGGTCGTGGATGGTGATCGTGGCCCGCTGATCGGCACCGGCGCCCGGGTCGTCCTGCGGCCACAACGTCTGGCCCTCGACCGGAACCGTGTCGCCGGGCTCGCCACGCTCCCAGGTGCTGCCGTTGAACTCGGTGAGCGTGTAGGCCTGAAGCGGTCCGAGCTGGGCGGGCGTGACGCCCTGGTAGGTCACCAGGAGTACGTCCTCGTCCCGCTGCAGGTTCTCCCGCAGGTCCAGACCGAGGTCAAGCCGGGTGGAGTTGGACGAGCTCAGGTCATAGAGCGTGTGCAGGCGCACCGGGCTCGGCAGCCGGAGCAGGCTGGGTGCCCCGACCAGAGCAACCACCAGGGTCACCCCCACCACCGTCGCGCTCGCCACCAGCGCCCGGCGGCGCAGCGCGTCGGGCGCACGCCGTCTCGACCGGGCCGCCGGCTCGTGGGCCCGCGCCTGGACGGCGAGCAGCATCAGGAAGCTCAGGCCGGCCACGACGAAGACCCACGTGTGCACCCGGGCACCGATCACTACGGGGACCGTCCAGAGCCCCAGGAGTGGCAGCGCAGCCCAGGCGGGCGCGCCGGCTCCGACCCCCAGGAGTTCCGCGAACAGGTAGACGACCACCATCCCGGTGACCACGAGCAGCCCGACCCCCACGTTCCCGGAGATCGGCGGCGTGGACTCCCGGGAAGCCAACAGGCCGGACTCGACGAGGGCGCGCAGTTCGTGGATGGACGCCCTCGTGGGGAGGATCCCCAGCAGCGCCGAGCCCGGGGCGAACATGGCCGCGAGGGTGAACGCGGCCACCACCAGTCCGATCAGGGTCGGCAGCAGGTCCGAGCGCAGGAACCGGCGCGCGAGCAGGACCGCGCCCGCGACGATGATGAGGGCGAGGATCCCCTTGCGCAGCCACACGTCCTGGTCGACGAGCCGCGCCAGCGCGAACGTGGATGACAACGTGGCGACCAGGATCGCCCCGGTGGCCGTCAGGCGGCGGCCCATCAGCGCGCCCCGACCGTGAGCAGGTCGGACCAGGCGTCGGCGACTGAGGCGTCCGGACCCACCTGGGACACGCTCCAGCCCTCGGACTCCAGCGGCCCCAGGTCTGTGCCGGCGACCGTGGACACCACCAGTGCGAAACACCGGCGGCGTCCGGCCAACGGCGCGATCCGGTCGATCAACGCCTCCTCGGGCTCCCGGAGCACCACCATGAGGATCGGCGCCCCGCTGCCGCGGGCCCTGCGCATGAGCTCGGCGTGCACGTCGTCCCGGATGTCGGCGGGGATGGCCTCGGCCCTGGCGAGCAGGTCCAGCGCCTCGGTCTGCGACGGGCCGACCAGCGGTTCGTCGCTCGCGCCACCGCGGGTGGTGTGATGCGTGGCGATCCGGACCCGGTACCGGTGCCGGATCAGTGAGACCGCCAGGGACGCGGTGGCGCTGACCGCCCACTCGGTCCCGTTCTCGGGGGAGTGGTCCTCCGGTGCACCGAGATCCAGGAGGACGTCCACGCCGTGCGTCGTCGACGGCTCGTCCTGGCGGACCATCAGGGCGCCCTGACGCGCGGAGCTGCGCCAGTGCACCCGATGCAGATCGTCACCGCGCTGATACTCGCGCAGCGTCAGGTCCTCGAGATTTCGCTGCGGACTGCCCTGGGGCCGGGACACGGCGGCGTCCAGCGTCACCGCGCGGATCTCCCGGGTCAGGTCGGCGTACCGGGGCCAGACGATCACCTCGTCCGTCGGACCACTGGTGACCCGCCAGCGCACGAGGTTCAGGGGGTCGGAGCGATGCACCGTCGCCGGGCCGAGGGAGAACACACCACGACTCGGCGGGGTGATCGTGTAGCCGCCTCCACTGGTCCCGCTCCGGTGCAGTGCGCTCGGCACGCGCTCGCGCAGCGTCGTCCACGGCCCGAGCCGTACATCGGTCGTGTGCAGCCGGACCGTTGCGCTGGAGCCCGCCGTCGGGCGCTGCGGGATGACCGTGCGCACCACCGCCGCCGGCTTCGACATGGCCCGGGTGACCAGCGACCAGAGCAGGCTGACCAGCGGCACCGCGACCACCAGGGCCGCGATCCGGGCCAGCGTGAGCGACTGCATCGACGCGGCGAGCACGGCCAGCATCGCCCCGCTGATCAGCAGGCCGATCGCCCGGGCGCTCAGTCGCACGGCAGGATCCTCACGCAGGCACGGGCACGGTTCGCAGGATCTCGTCCAGGACCTCCGGCGCCTCCGCGCGCCCGCGTCGCGCCGACCGGGTCAGGGCGAGCCGGTGGGCCAGCACCGGCAGGGTGTTCTGCTGGACGTCGTCGGGCAGTACGAAGTCCCGTCCGGCCATCACGGCACGGGCCTTGGACAGCGCCACCAGTTGCAGACCGGCCCGGGGCGAGGCGCCCAGTTCGACATGCGCGTGCTCCCGGGTGGCCCGGACCAGACTCAGCACGTACCGCAACACGGCGTCGGAGACGAAGATCTCCCTCACCTCGGCGATGATCCGCAGCGTCTCGGCCTGCGACAGCACCGGCGTGACCGCCTCGAGCGGATCGCGGAACCCGCCCGAGGCGAGCAGTTCGAGTTCGTCCTGAGCCGGCGGGTAGCCGATCGAGGACTGGGCCATGAACCGGTCCCGCTGCGCCTCCGGCAGCGGATAGGTGCCCTCCATCTCGACGGGGTTCTGGGTCGCGATCACCATGAACGGCTGGGGTAGCGGGTGGGACCGGCCGTCGACCGTCACCTGCCGCTCCTGCATCGACTCCAGCAGTGCCGACTGGGTCTTCGGCGAGGCCCGGTTGATCTCGTCACCGATGACCACGGTTGCGAACAACGGGCCGGGGTGGAACTCGAACTCCGCGGACTCCTGCTTGTAGATCGTGACCCCGGTCAGGTCGCTCGGCAGCAGGTCGGGAGTGAACTGGATCCGACCGACCGTGCCCTCCACGGAGGCTGCCAGGGCCTTGGCGAGGGTGGTCTTGCCGACCCCGGGCACGTCCTCGAGCAGCAGGTGACCCTGGGCGAGGAAGACGGCGATCGCCGTCGCTACCGCCTCGTCGCGGCCATGGACCACCGATCGGAGGCTGCGCTGCAACGCATCGATCGATCGCCCCGTCTCGGTCAGGTCGACGGTGTGCTGCTGCTGCGCCATGGGCCGAGCCTATTCGGTCGCGACCGCCCGCGTTCGGTGAAGCGACTGCGGGATCGGCACGACCGAAACCCTCCACTTCACACCACCGGCCCTGACCTGCACGTTTGTACGGGATCTTCACGACTCGATGCGCCTTCTGCCTTGTGGGTGGAGCAAAGTGGAGTAGCGTGGGGGCATCCGGAGTGAAGTGGGAAGGGGGTGGGTGATGTTTCTCGGTACGTACGAGCCTCGGCTGGACGAGAAGGGCCGCCTGATCCTGCCCGCCAAGTTCCGTGACGAGATGGCACCGGGGGTCTTCATCACCCGAGGCCAGGACCGCTGCCTGTACGCCTTCCCGCGCGACGAGTTCGAGCGCGTGCACACCGAGCTCCGTCAGGCCTCGAGTGCGGACAAGCGCACCCGCGACTACATGCGGGTGTTCCTCTCCGGTGCGTCCGAAGAGATCCCGGACCGGCAGGGCCGCGTCACGATCCCTGCGAACCTGCGGAAATACGCCGGTCTCGACCGGGAGCTGGCCGTGATCGGCACCGGCACCCGGATCGAGATCTGGGACGCCGCGGCCTGGGCCACCTACCTCGAGGCCTCCGAGCAGGCCTTCGCCGACATCAGCGAGGAGGTGATCCCGGGTCTCTGACGCACCACCGCCCCGCGAGGTCTCTCACCGCGACTCTGACGCACTTCCCCGGCGCCAGAGCAGGCGGGGGGAGTCCTGGTCGGGCGGCGGAGGGCCTCCCGACCACCCACTCGCTCCACTTCCCACCACGCACTCCACTTCCCACCACCGAACGGACCGAGTCCCGCAGGAAGGCCCCATGAGCTCCGAAGACATCGACGGCAGGCACATCCCGGTGCTCGCCGACCGATGCGTCGAGCTCCTCGGTCCCGCACTCGCCGAACCCGGCGCCGTCTACGTGGACGGCACGCTCGGCCTCGGCGGTCACAGCGAACTGGTGCTGACCCGCTTCCCGCAGGTGCGGGTGATCGGCATCGACAGGGACCCGGCCGCACTCGCCCTGGCCGGAGCCCGGCTGGCCCGGTTCTCCGCTCGGTTCACACCCGTCCACGCCGTCCACGACTCGATCCGCGAGGTCGTCGCCGCAAACACCGAGTCCGGCCGGGTGCAGGGGATCCTCCTCGATCTCGGCGTCTCCTCGATGCAGCTCGACGAGCCGGAGCGCGGGTTCGCCTACGCGCAGGACGCGCCGCTGGACATGCGCATGGACCAGACCACCGGGCGCACCGCGGCCGACCTGCTCGCCACCGAGCCGGAGCACGAGCTGCGCACGATCCTCTACCGCTACGGCGACGAGAAGTTCGCACCACGGATCGCCCGGGCCATCGTCGCCCGGCGCGAGAGCGACCCGGTGACCCGGTCCGGACAACTGGTCGACCTCGTCCGCGACAACATTCCCCAGGCCGCCCGGCGCACCGGTGGGAACCCCGCGAAGCGGACCTTCCAGGCGTTGCGGATCGCCGTGAACGCCGAGCTCGAGGTGCTCGAGCGTGCGATCCCCGCCGCGGTTTCCACCCTCGCGGTCGGCGGGCGGATCGTCGTGATGTCCTTCCAGTCGCTCGAGGACCGGATCGTCAAGCGGGCCCTTGCCCGCGGGGCGACCTCCTCCACCCCGCCGGGTCTCCCGGTGGAACTGAGTGAGCACGAGCCCTACCTGCGGCTGCTCACCCGCGGTGCCGAGGAGGCCGACGAGGCCGAACAGGCCCGCAATCCCCGCTCGGCCTCGGTCCGGCTCCGGGCCGCCGAGCGGTTGCGCCCCACTCCCACCCACCTGGAGGCCCACTCATGAGCGCCATGCCGGCTCGCGCACCTCGGACGGCGCGACCGCTCTCCGTCCCGACGTGGAGACCGCGGTTGCGGATCGTCCGCGCGCCTGCACCCGCTCGGACGGTTCTGCCGTTCATCCTGTTGTGCATGGCCATCCTCGGCGGCGCCCTCCTCGGTGCTCTGGCGCTGAACACGGCGATGGCCTCGACGGCGTACGAGATGCACGACCAGGAGGTCGCGCTCGCCCGGCTCTCGGAGGAGCAGCAGGTGCTCGCCCGCGAGGTGGACACCCTCGGCTCGCCCGCGGCACTGTCCGCTCGGGCGGCGGCGCTCGGCATGGTGCCGGCCGAGGGCATGAACTACATCCTGCTCGAGCAGGGCACCGTGCTCGGTGAGGCGGCCGGGCTGATCGGCGAGGACGGGTGAGCGGCATGGCGCAAGGACAGAACCGCTTCACCAAGGTCGGAGCACCCGAGAAGCGGCAGACGGTCCTGCTGGCCGCCCTCCTCGCGGTGATGATGGTCTTCGCCGGCCGCCTCATCTACGTCCAGGCGATCATCGGGCCGTCCCTGGCTCAGGCCGCCCTCGCGGAGCGCACCCATACCTACACCCTGACCGGCGCCCGCGGGAACATCGTGGATGCGAACGGGACCGTGCTGGCCACCACGGTGGAGACGTACCGCGTGGTCGTCGACCAGAACCAGATCCCGGACTTCCGCCTCTACAACGAGGACGACGAGGTGATCGGCTACGGCGCGGCCGCGGCCGCGCAGGTGCTGGCGCCCGTGCTCGGACTGGACGTCAACACGCTCGGTGCCCAGTTGGTCGGCGAGGCCGGCTACGTGATCCTTGCACGCGATGTCTCGCCCGAGGTGTGGCAGCAGGTCGCGGCCCTCGGCATTAACGGGGTCGCCTCCGAGGACACCTTCGAGCGGGTCTATCCGAACGGCGCCACGGCCGGCAGCATCCTCGGCTGGGTGAACTCCGAGGGCGTCGGCGCGGCCGGCATCGAGCAGACCCAGAACGAGGACCTGCTCGGCACCGACGGCCGGCTCGAGGTGGAGATCGGCGCGTCCGGTCAGGTGATCCCGACCGGGCAGCAGTCCACCACCCCGGCGATGCCGGGCTGTGACGTGCAGCTGACCATCGACTCGGACATCCAGTGGCACACCCAGCAGGTGATCGACGACGCCGTCGACACCTACGGGGCGGACTGGGGCTCGGTCGTGATCATCGAGCGCAGCACCGGCCGGATCATCGCGCTCGCCGACTCCGACAGCGTGGACCCGAACAACCCGGGTGCCTCGGCCGTGGAGGACCGCGGTGCCCGTTCGGTGACGAGCCCGTACGAGCCCGGTTCGACCGGCAAGGTGCTCACCATCCTGAGCGCCCTCGAGGAGGGCGTGATCACGCCGACGAGCCCGGTCGAGGACCCGTACCGGCTCACCACCGACAACGGTCAGACGTTCCACGACCACACCGAGCACCCCGATCAGATCCTCACTCCCGCGGGTGTGCTCGCCGAGTCCGCGAACACCGGGACCGTCAACATCGGCCGCCTCATGTCGGACGCCACCCGGTACGAGTACATGCAACGGCTCGGTTGGGGCGAAGCCACCGGGATCGGCCTCCCCGGGGAGTCCGGGGGCATCCTGTCCGCCCCTGAGGACTGGGACGGTCGCCAGCGCTTCACCACCATGTTCGGTCAGGGCGTGGCGGTGACCCTGCTGCAGAACACCGGGGTCTTCGCCACCGTCGCGAACGAGGGTGTCCACATCACCCCCCGCCTGGTGGACGGCTACGACTGCGACGGCGAGTTCATCGAGAATGCGCCGGCCGAGCCCGAGCAGGTCGTCTCCCCGGAGAGCAGCGAGCAGATGATCAGGATGCTGGAGAGCGTGGTCGGCGACGACGGCACCGGTGAGCACGCCGCGATCGAGGGATACCGGATCGCGGGCAAGACCGGTACGGCCCAGGTGGCCGACGAGACCGGGCAGCTCAACGACGTCGCCGCGTCCTTCGTCGGCATCGCTCCGGCGGACGATCCCGACCTGGCCGTCGGCGTGGTCATCTACAACCCGTCCAGCGGGATCTACGGCGGCACCATCGCCGCGCCGGTGTTCCACGATGTCACCGCGTTCGCCCTGCAGTCGCGCGGCGTCGCCCCCAGCACGGAGCCGGCGGACCCCTACCCGCTGACGCCGGATGCCTCCTGAAACGGTAGATTTTCCTCCCATGAGCACCACTGGCGATACGGGGCAGCCGCGCACCGTGGCCGCCCTCGCAAGCGCGTTCGGACTGGCATTTCCGGACGCGTCCGACGCGGGGGCGACCACGCTCTCGGGCGTGAGTCTCGACAACCGCACCGTCTCCGACGGAGACCTGTTCGCCGCCCTACCCGGTGCCAAGGCGCACGGCGCCGCGTTCGCAGCCAACGCCGTCGCGGCGGGTGCGGTGGCTATCCTCACCGACGCCGCGGGCGACGAGCTGATCGCCACGCATGGCGGCGCTGCGCCGCGGGTGCCCGTGCTCGTGGCGGACGACCCCCGGCTGATCCTCGGGGACGTCTCCGCCTGGGTGCACCACAACCCGGCCGGATCGGTCCGGACGTTCGCGGTCACCGGCACGAACGGCAAGACCACCACCACGTACCTGCTCGAGGAGATCCTCGCCGCCCTCGGCGGGCAGACCGGGCTGATCGGCACCGTCGAGCTCAAGGTCGGTCCGGACCGGACCCCCGCCCGGCTGACCACGCCGGAGGCACCGCAACTGCACGGGCTGCTCGCCGAGATGGTCGCAGCGGACGTCGACGCGGTGGTCATGGAAGTGTCCTCGCACGCCCTCGCCCTGCACCGGGTGGACGGGGTGGTCTTCGACGTCGTCGCGTTCACCAACCTCACCGAGGACCACCTCGACTTCCACGGCGGCATCGAGCACTACTTCGAGGCCAAGGCCTCCCTGTTCACCCCCCAGCACGCGCGCCGGGGGGTGGTGCTCGTCGACGACGCCTGGGGCCGACGGCTGGCGGAGCAGGCGAGCATCGACGTCGTCACCGTGGGGACCGGCAAGGCCGGCCAGGACGCCGACTGGATGATCGTCATCAACCACGCTGCCGCCGACCACACCGACTTCACGATCACGCACACCTCGGGGCGCAGCCTCTCGACGTCGGTCCACCTGCCGGGCCGGTTCAACGTCGCCAACGCCGCGGTGGCGCTGGTGATGGCGATCGAGTCCGGCAGCACGCCGGCCGAGCTGAACCACGCGCTGCCGCACGGCCTGCGCGCACCCGTCCCCGGCCGGATGGAGCTGGTCGCGAACCGGCCGCGGTGCATCGTCGACTTCGCCCACAACGCGGACGCGCTGCACCTGGCGCTGGCGGCCCTGCGGCCCTCGACGAAGGGCCGGTTGTTCGTGGTGTTCGGCGCGACCGGGGAACGGGACCGGGGCAAGCGAGCGGTGATGGGGCGGGTCGCCGTCGAGAACGCGGACGTCGTCGTGATCACCGACGACGACCCACATGACGAGGATCCGACCGCGATCCGTGCCGAGGTGATGGCCGGGGCGCTCCGCGCGCTGCCCACGGCGCAGCGCGCCGGCCGCGGTGTCGACCTGTTCGAGGTCGCGCCGCGGCGCACCGCGATCCACCGTGCGATCAGATTCGCAGGCCCGGCCGATACCGTGCTGATAGCGGGTCGCGGGCACGAGACCCTGCAGGAGATCGCCGGGGTGGAGTTCCACCTCGACGACCGGGAGGAGGTGCGCACCGCGATGTCCGAGCGGTCCCCCCAGCGCACCGAGGAGCCATGATCGAACTCACAGTGGCGCAGATCGCCGCCAGCACGGGCGGGCGGGTGATCTGGCCCGAGGGGACCGGTGCGCCCTCCGGCCGGCAGCCCGAGACGCCCGTCGTCACCACCGTCGTCATCGACTCCCGGGACGCCGCACCAGCGGCGTTGTTCGTCGCGCTGCCCGGCGAGCACGTCGACGGTCACGACTATGTGGCCGGAGCGCTCGAGCGCGGCGCCGTCACGGCACTGGTCGCCCGCCCGGTCGCCGGGGCGGTCGCGCCACTGGTGCTCGTTCCCGACGTCCAGCGGGCCCTCGGGGACCTGGCCCGTACGGTCCTGGCCACCCTCCGCGCCGAGCGGGACGTGCTGGTCGTCGCGATCACCGGCTCCGCAGGCAAGACGAGCACCAAGGACCTGCTCTCCCGGCTCCTCGCGCCGCTCGGACCGCTGATCGCCCCGGTCGGCTCGTTCAACAACGAGATCGGGCTGCCGCTGACCGTCCTGCGCGCCGATCGCGACACCGTGGCGCTGGTGCTGGAGATGGGCGCCGACGCCCCCGGCAACCTCACCTACCTCACCGGCATCGCGCCCCCGGACATCGCCGTCGTCCTCATGGTCGGCTCGGCCCACCTGGCCGGGTTCGGTGACCGGGACGGGATCGCCGCCGCGAAGTCCGAGCTCGTCCAGGGTCTGCGCAGCCACGGTGTCGCGGTTCTGAACGCCGACGACCGGCGCGTGGCCGCGATGGCCCCGCTGGCGGCGGGGGAGCGGGTGCTGACGTTCGGCGCCGAGACCCCGGGCGCCGACGTCCGCGCCGCCGACGTCCGCCTCGAGGCCGGCGGGCACGCGAGGTTCACGCTCACGACGGCGCAGGGTGCCGCCGACGTGACCCTGGCCCTGGTCGGTACCCACCACGTCACCAACGCCCTGGCCGCCGCGACCGTCGCGCTCGAACTCGGCCGCCCGCTCGCGGAGGTCGCGCAGGTGCTCGCCGACGCGGGCCCGCTCAGCCCGCACCGGATGCAGGTCTCGACCGTCGCCGGTGATGTGAGCCTCATCGACGACGCGTACAACGCCAACCCGGACTCCATGCGCGCCGGCATCGACGCCCTGGTCGCGATGGCGGGCGCCGAGCGGCGCAGCGTCGCCGTGCTCGGCGAGATGCTCGAACTCGGAGCCACCGGCCCCGGTGAGCACGAGGCGGTCGGTCGCTACCTCGTCGAGCGTGGCGTCGACCGGCTCGTCGTCATCGGCGACGGAGCCCTCCCGATCGCGGACGGAGCCCGCGCCGCCGGCGCAACGGCCGCCGTCGTCAGCACGTTCGGCGGTGTCGACGAGGCGATCGAGGCGCTGGGTGCGCTCCTGCGCCACGGCGACGTCGTCCTCGTCAAGTCCTCCAAGGGGTCCGGGCTGGCGCGGCTCGCCGACCGCCTCACCGAACTCGCGGAGGTTCAACCGTGATCGCCATCCTCGCCTCCGGGGCGGTGGCCCTGATCGTCTCCCTGTTCGGCACCCCGCTGTTCATCAGGTTCCTGGTCCACCGCAACTACGGCCAGTTCATCCGCCAGGACGGCCCGACGGCGCACTTCACCAAGCGCGGTACGCCCACCATGGGCGGCGTGGTCATCATCATGGCCACGCTGATCGCGTACGCGTTCGCGAACGTCTTCGCCGGGAGCAGGCCGAGCGCATCGGGCCTGCTGCTGTTGTTCCTGATGGTCGGCCTCGGTGTGGTCGGCTTCCTCGACGACTTCATCAAGATCAGCCGACAACGATCCCTCGGCCTGAGCCCGAAGTGGAAGATCATCGGCCAGGGCGTGGTCGGCATCGTGTTCTCGGTGCTCGTGCTGCAGTTCCCGAACGACCGCTGGCGCACCCCGGCGAGCACGCACATCTCGTTCTCGCGTGACCTCGGCATCGACCTCGCGTTCGCCGGGGCCACGGTCGGGCTGATCCTGTTCGTGATCTGGGCGAACTTCCTGATCACCGCGTGGTCGAACGCGGTCAACATCACCGACGGCCTGGACGGCCTTGCCACGGGCGCCTCGATGTTCGTGTTCGGCGCGTACGTGCTCGTGACGATGTGGCAGATGAACCAGAGCTGCCAGATCCTCTCCAGCGTCGGGCAGAGCTGTTACGAGGTGCGCGACCCCCGCGATCTGGCGATCATCGCCGCCGCGATCGTCGGCTCCTGCTTCGGGTTCCTCTGGTGGAACGCCTCCCCGGCGAAGATCTTCATGGGCGACACTGGCTCGCTGGCCCTCGGCGGCGCGCTGGCCGGGATCTCGATCCTGACCCGCACCGAGATCCTCGCCGCGATCATCGGCGGCCTGTTCGTGATCATCATCCTCTCCGACATGATCCAGATCGGGTTCTTCAAGATGACCGGCAGGCGCGTCTTCAAGATGGCCCCCCTGCACCACCATTTCGAGCTGATGGGCTGGGGTGAGGTCACGATCGTGATCCGGTTCTGGATCATCGCCGCCCTGTTCGTGTGCGCCGGGCTCGGCATCTTCTACGCCGAATGGGTCGTCGGTTGAGCGCCGGAGCCGCCATCGACGAACTCCGCGGGACGCGGGTCCTGGTCGCCGGCCTCGGCGCGTCCGGTCGCTCCGCCGTCGCCGTGCTCACCGAACTGGGTGCCAAGGTCACCGCCGTCGACGCCGACCCGCGCGTGGGCGACCGGGTGGACCTCCCGCCCGGCGTCGCCCTGATCGCGGACGCCGACCCGGAGGCCCTCGCCGAGCGCGCACTCGGGACCGACCCCGCCATCGTCGTCACCTCGCCCGGGCTGAACCCGCGCACCCCGGTGCTGGCCCACGCCGTCACGGCTGGGATACCGGTCTGGAGCGAGGTGGAGCTCGCCTGGCAGATCTGCAGGCCCGACGTCGACTGGCTCACCCTGACCGGCACGAACGGCAAGACCACGACCGTCGGCATGCTCGCCTCGATCCTGGCCGCGGCCGGCCGCAATGCGCCGGCCGTCGGCAACGTCGGCACCCCGATCGCCGAGACGGTCCTGAACTCCCGCGCCGGCGGGGCCAGGCTCGACGCCCTGGCGGTGGAGCTCTCGAGCTTCCAGCTGCACTTCACCTACTCGGTGTCACCCGTGGCCGGGGCGTGCCTGAACATCGCCGACGACCACCTCGACTGGCACGGCGGCTACGCCGGCTACGCGGCGGACAAGGCCCGGGTCTACTCGGGCGCGCGAGTGGCGTGCGTGTACAACGTGGCCGACCCGGCGACCCGCGCCATGGTCGAGGCGGCCGACGTGATCGACGGTGCCCGCGCCGTCGGGTTCACGCTCGGTTCCCCGGGGCTCAGCGAGGTCGGCCTCGTCGAGGACGTCCTCGCTGACCGGGCGTTCGTGCCGAACCGGTCCAGCCACGCCGCGGAACTCGGCACGCTCGCCGACCTCGCGCACCTCGCCACCGGACCGCTCCCGCCGCACATCGTCGCGAACGCGCTCGCGGCCGCCGCGCTCGCCAGGGCTGCCGACGTGCCGGCGCCCGCCGTGGCGCAGGGGCTGCGCTCCTACGCGCCCGGCGGGCACCGGATGGAGCACGTGGCCACGATCGACGGCGTCCGTTACGTCGACGACTCCAAGGCCACCAATGCGCACGCGGCCGCTGCCGCACTGGCGGGCGTCGAGCACGGCCGGGCGGTCTGGATCGCGGGCGGTCTCGCCAAGGGCGCCCGGTTCGACGAGCTCGTCTCCTCGCGCCGGGACCGGCTGCGCGCCGTCGTGGTGATCGGGGTGGATCCCGAGCCCATCGTGGACGCACTTTCCCGACACGCCCCCGACCTCCCGCGAACCGTGGTGCCTGCTGGTGACACTGAGGTCATGAGGACAGCAGTGGCCCAGGCGCGTGATTACGCCCGGACGGGCGACGTGGTCCTGCTCGCGCCCGCCTGTGCCTCGATGGACCAGTTCCGCTCCTACGCCGAGCGCGGCGAGAAGTTCGCCGCCGCCGTGGCCGCATTGGCGGCGGCCCGATGACCACGACCGAGGCGCCCCGGCGCACCGCGACCCGTCCCGCCCGCAGGCCGACCACCCGGGCCACGAGCAGCCGGGCGGCGAGCAGCCGGACGGCGACCGGCTCCGGGCGGGCGGGCACGGGCCGCGCCACGACCGCTTCGAACCGGACCAAGGCGGCGCCGGTAGCACGCACCGCGACCTGGAGCTCCCCGGCGACGAGCTACTACCTGGTCGGGGGAGCCACACTCCTGCTGCTCCTCCTCGGGCTCGTGATGGTGCTGTCCGCCTCCACGGTCTACTCCTTGCGGGACACGGAGGGTGCGACACCGTTCGCGGACTTCCTCAACCAGGCGAAGTTCGCGATCATCGCGGCGCCGGTCGCCTACGGGATCTCCCGGCTGCCGGTTGGTTGGATCCGCAAGCTGGCCTGGGTGGGCATCATCGGTGCCCTCGGCCTGCAGCTGTTGGTCTTCAGCCCACTCTCCCTGAGCCAGGGCGGGAACTCCGGCTGGATCCACATCGGCCCGCAGAACCTGCAGCCGGCCGAGT
This sequence comes from Occultella kanbiaonis, assembly GCF_009708215.1. NCBI lineage: Bacteria > Bacillati > Actinomycetota > Actinomycetes > Micrococcales > Ruaniaceae > Occultella > Occultella kanbiaonis. Next base: position 2,146,354 of record NZ_CP046175.1, read on the forward strand.
TCTCCAAGCTGGCGCTAGCGGTCTGGCTCGGCGCGGTGCTCGCAGCGAAGGGGCCGCTGCTGAAGAAGTGGTCGCACGTGCTGATGCCTGCCGTGCTGGTCGCGGGTCTCTTCCTGGGCATCGTCCTGTACACACACGACCTGGGCACGGCCCTGATCCTGATCGCCCTCGTCGCCGGCGCCCTCTGGGTGGCCGGGGTGCCACTGTCGATGTTCTCTCTCGCGGCCGCCGGGGTCACCGCGGCGGTCGCCTACCTCGCAGTCTCCTCGGCGAACCGCCGCGAACGCCTGCTGAGCTTCCTCTCCCCGGAGACCGCGGACCCGATGGGACTCGGGCTGCAGCCCCGGCACGCGCTCGGCGGCCTCGGCACCGGCGGCATCTCCGGCGTGGGCCTGGGTGGCTCCCGCGAGAAGTGGCTCTGGCTGCCGGAAGGGCACAACGACTACATCTTCGCGATCATCGGCGAGGAGCTCGGCCTGCTCGGCACGCTCCTCGTGCTCGTCCTGTTCGGTGCGCTCGCGGTCGGGCTGACCCGGATCATCAAGCGGCACCCGGACCCGTTCGTGAAGATCACCACCGCCGCGATCGGCTGCTGGATCATCGGGCAGGCGCTCATCAACATCGGCGTCGTGATCGGGGTGCTCCCGGTGATCGGGCTGCCACTGCCGCTCGTCTCCGCGGGCGGTTCGGCACTGGTCACCACGCTCGCCGCGCTCGGGATCGTGCTCGCCTTCGCCCGCAGTGAACCCGGCGCGAAGGAGGCGCTCGCGGCGCGTAAGGCATCGGTGCGCCGGTCGCTCGCCGTGATCGCGCCACGGCTGGCCTCGGGCAAGGCACGTGGCTGACCTGAGCGTGGTCCTGGCCGGTGGTGGCACGGCCGGACACGTCAATCCGCTGCTCGCCACCGCCGCGGAGCTGCGCCGCCAGGACCGGGACACCCGCATCCTCGTGCTCGGCACGGCCGAGGGCCTCGAGGCGGACCTGGTGCCCGCGGCGGGGCTGGAGCTCACGGTCATCCCCAAGGTGCCGCTGCCGCGCCGCCCCTCCACCGAGTGGCTCGCGTTCCCGGGACGGTGGCGCACCGCCGTCCGGACCGCCGCCGACGCCCTGGCGGCCGTCGACGCCGACGTCGTGGTCGGCTTCGGTGGCTACGTCGCCACGCCCGCCTACATCGCGGCCCGACGGCGGGGCGTACCGATCGTCGTGCACGAACAGAACGCACGCCCCGGCCTGGCGAACCGCGTCGGCGCGAGGTTCGCGGCCGCCGTCGGCGTGACGTTCCCGGGCAGCTCGCTGCCGGGTGCGCAGCTCGTGGGGCTGCCGCTGCGACCCGCGATCGCCGACCTCGTCGCCGCGCGGACCACCGATTCGGCCGGGGCCGCCCGGCACGGGGCGCAGCGCCTCGGGCTGGACCCCGAACGGACCACGGTGGTCGTCACGGGCGGTTCGCTCGGCGCCCTCCGGCTGAACACCGCCGTGCCGCAGGTGGCGGCCGAGCTCGTCGACGCCGGTGCCCAGGTGCTGCATCTGACCGGCCGGGGCAAGTCGGAGACCGTCACCCGGGCGCTGGCCGACCTCGACGATCCGGTGCGGGCCCATTACCACGTGCGCGAGTACCTGGCCGAGATGGAGGACGCGCTCGCCTGCGCCGACCTCGTGATCGCCCGCGCCGGCGCGGGCACGGTCAGCGAGCTCACCGCGCTCGGTATCCCCGCCGTGTATGTGCCGCTGCCCGTCGGCAACGGCGAGCAGCGCCTGAACGCGGCCGCGACCGTGGCGGCCGGTGGCGGCATTCTCGTTCCGGACGCGGACCTCACCGGTGTCTGGCTGAGCGAACGCGTGCTGCCGCTCGTCGCCGACGCCGACCGGCTCGCCGACATGGGCCACCGGGCCGCCTCCGTGGGGGTCCGGGACGGCGCCGCGCGCCTGGTCGGCCTGGTGCTGGCCGCGGCCCACCGCGACGAGTCCGGGCCGACATGAGGGTCCACTTCATCGCGATCGGTGGCGCCGGGATGTCCGTGGTGGCCGAGCTCATGCTCGCCCGTGGGCACGAGGTGAGCGGGTCCGACTCCCAGGCCTCCGACGCGCTGGACCGGCTCGCCCGGCTCGGCGCGCAGGTGCACGTAGGCCACGACCCGGCGCACGTCGACGGTGCGGACCTCGTGGTGGTCTCCTCCGCGATCCGTCCCGAGAACCCGGAGCTGCGCGCGGCACGGGCCGCCGGCATCGAGGTGATCCACCGGTCCCAGGGGCTCGCCCTCGCCGCCGCGGACACCGACTTCGTGGCCGTCGCCGGCGCCCACGGCAAGACCTCCACCTCCGCCATGCTCGCGGTGGCGTTGCGCGAGGCCGGGCTGGACCCGTCGTTCGCGATCGGCGGGCGCGTGCTCGCCCTCGGCACCGGTGCCCACCTGGGCAGCGGGACGGTGTTCGTGGCGGAGGCCGACGAGTCCGACGGTTCGTTCCTGAACTACACCCCGCGCGTTGCCATCGTCACGAACATCGAACCCGACCACCTCGACCACTACGGCACCGCCGCGGCGTTCGAGGCGGCGTTCGACGCGTTCGCCGCCCGGGTCCGGCCCGACGGCGCCGTGATCGCCTGCGCGGACGACGAGGGCGCCCGGAGGTTCACCGACCGCGCGCGCGCCGCGGGGATCCGCGTGCTCACGTACGGGCTGGCGGCGGGCGCGGACGTCCGGATCGTCGAGACCGAACTCGGTGTGGGTTCCTCCGCCTCCCGGCTGCGCTCCGCTGCCGGGGAGTTCGAACTGGACCTGGCCGTCCCCGGAGCGCACAACGTCGCGAACGCGACGGGCGCGTGGTGCGCCGGGGTGGAGCTGGGTGTCGATCCGGCCGCCATGGCGAGCGCCCTCGGCACGTTCAGCGGCACGGCGCGCCGGTTCGAGGACAAGGGCACCGTCGCCGGTGTCCGGGTGGTCGACGACTACGCGCACAATCCCACCAAGGTCGGTGCCGCCGTAGCGACCGCGCGCCGCTCGGCCGGGGCCGGGCGGGTCATCGTGCTGTTCCAGCCGCACCTGTTCTCACGCACCGAGGCGTTCGCCGCCGAGTTCGCCGACGCCCTCACCGGTGCCGACGAGGTGATCCTGACGTCGATCTACCCGGCCCGGGAGGACCCGCGGCCCGGTGTCACCTCCGCCCTCATCACCGACCGGCTGCCCGGGGCGCGCTACCTGCCGGACCACCTCGAGGCGGCCCACGCCGTCGCCGCTGCCGCGCGCAGCGGGGACCTCGTGGTGACCATCGGGGCCGGGGACGTGACTCTGCTCGGCCCGGTGATCCTCGCCGACCTCGCCGAGCGCGAGGGACAGGGACGGGCGCGATGAGGGCACCGGCGAAGCCCCGCCAGACCGCGGCACCCGCGAAGCGCTCGGCACCCGCGAAGCGCACGTCGCCGGCGAAGGCCAAGCCGTCCGCCCGGCGGACGAACACGGCGACTGAGAGGCCGGCGGCACCGAAGCAGACGGTGACGACGACCGAGAAGCCGGCCGCCGCCGTCGTCGGTAGTTCGCCGGCGAGCCGGGTCAGCGGGCAGTTCGCCGAGAGGGTGGCCGAGCGGCGGACCGCCCGGCGCCGGTTGCGCTGGCGCACCATGGCCTGGATCGGTGCGGCCGTCCTGGTCGCGGCGGCGCTCGGCTGGCTGGTGCTGTACTCACCGGTCCTCGCCCTCGCCGAGGACGAGATCACGATCACGGGCACGACCGAGATCGTCACCGATGCCCAGGTCCGCGAGGTGGTCCAGGCCCAGGCCGGGGTGCCGCTCGCCCGCCTCGACACCGGCGCCATGGCCAACGGGATCGAGTCGCTGACCGGGGTGCTCGACGTGCGGATCAGCCGGGTCTGGCCGTCCGGCGTCGAGGTGGCGGTCGAACCCCGGGTCCCGGTCGCCAGCGTGGCCGCCGACGGCGGCGGGTTCGCACTCCTGGACGCCGAGGGTGTGGAGCTGGCGCACACGGAGGCACCCACCGAGGCACTGCCGGTGATCACGGTGCCGCTCGGCGAGGAGGGCACCGCCGTTTCGCTGCAGGCGGTCCTGACGGTGCTGTCGCAGCTGCCGCCGGACCTGCTCGCCCAGGTCGCCGACGCCGGAGCACAGACGCCGAACCAGGTCCGGTTCACCCTGACCGACGGGGCCGAGGTGATCTGGGGGAGTGCGGACGACGGCGACCTCAAGGTGGCCGTGCTGACCACTCTGCGCAGCGTCCCCGCGGCCGTCCCTCCGGCCGTCTACGACATCTCCGCTCCGCTCAGCCCGATCACCAGGTAGCCGGTGAATCGAACCCACGGCGCGACACGCCCGCGTGGTGATTGCCGAACGTCCCGACGGCACCTAGCGTCATCTGCATCGAGAAAATGACATAACTCTAAACCTCAGGTTGAGGTTGAGAGTTCAGGGTTCCTCCCGGGGGACCACGCACGAGTGGGAAGCACGATCGGCCATCGGAAGGCCGGGACTGTCAGCCCAGCACCAAGCGACTGGCGAACGAGAGGGACTGACGTGGCGGCACCGCAGAACTATCTGGCGGTCATCAAGGTGGTCGGGATCGGCGGTGGCGGCGTGAATGCCGTCAACCGCATGATCGAGGTCGGGTTGAAGGGCGTGGAGTTCATCGCCGTCAACACCGACGCCCAGGCCCTGCTGATGAGCGACGCCGACGTGAAGCTCGACGTCGGCAGGGAACTGACCCGAGGGCTCGGCGCGGGCGCCGACCCGGAGGTGGGCAAGAAGGCGGCCGAGGATCACTCGGAGGAGATCGAGGAGGTCCTGCGCGGCGCCGACATGGTCTTCGTCACCGCGGGTGAGGGTGGTGGCACCGGGACCGGTGGCGCGCCGGTGGTCGCGAAGATCGCCCGCTCCCTCGGAGCCCTGACCATCGGTGTGGTGACCCGGCCGTTCACGTTCGAGGGTCGCCGACGCGGCGTCCAGGCGGACACCGGCATCGAGGCGCTGCGCGCCGAGGTGGACACCCTGATCGTGATCCCGAACGACCGGCTGCTGTCCATCAGCGACCGGAACGTCTCGGTGCTCGACGCGTTCAAGTCCGCCGACCAGGTGCTGCTGTCCGGTGTGCAGGGCATCACCGACCTGATCACCACACCCGGCCTGATCAACCTGGACTTCGCGGATGTGAAGTCCGTGATGCAGGGCGCGGGCAGTGCCCTGATGGGGATCGGGTCCGCGCGCGGGGAGGACCGCGCCGTGCAGGCCTCCGAGCTGGCGATCTCCTCGCCCCTGCTGGAAGCCAGCATCGACGGCGCCCACGGCGTCCTGCTGTCCATCCAGGGCGGCAGCGACCTCGGCCTGTTCGAGATCCACGAGGCGGCCCGGCTGGTCCAGGAGGCCGCGCACCCCGAGGCGAACATCATCTTCGGTGCGGTCATCGACGACGCCCTCGGCGACGAGGTGCGGGTCACCGTGATCGCGGCCGGCTTCGACGCCGGCGGCCCGAAGGTGGCCAACCGGGCGGACCAGCAGCAGAGCAGGTCCAAGCCCGCCGCCGCCCCGGTGCCGGCCCAGCGGCCCACGCCGCCGGCCGTCGTCGAGCCCGCCGCCGAGCGGGTGGAGGAGGCGCCTCGACCGGCGCCCGTGCGCGAGCCGGTGCCGGTCGCCCAGGCAGCGCCGGAGCGTCCCTCGCAGAACGGCCAGCCGACCCAGGGGCTGGAGGTGCCGCGGGTCTTCGACGAGCAGCCCCGCAGCCGCCGCGAGGACGACCTGGACGTGCCCGATTTCCTCAAGTGACGTGCTGGCCGCCGACCTCGGCCCGATTGCGGTCGGCGGCTTCACCACGCGTGCGGGCGGCGTCAGCCGCGGGGCGTACGAGTCGCTGAACCTCGGCGCCGGGGTGTCCGACGACCCCGACGCCGTCGCCACGAACCGACGCCGGGTCGCCGACCGGCTCGGCCGGCCGGTCGCGTTCCTGACCCAGGTGCACTCCGACCGGGTGCACGGGGTGAGCGTGCCGCCCGAGCCGGGCGTGGTCGCCGTCGCCGAGGCGGACGCCTCGCTGACCGACCGCACCGACGTCGGCCTCGGCGTGCTGGTCGCCGACTGCGTGCCGATCCTGCTCGCCGGGGACCACCTCGTCGCCGCCGTGCACGCCGGGCGTCGCGGCCTGCTGGCCGGGGTGCTGAGCAACACCCTGTCCCGGATGCGTGCGGCCGGGGCGCCGGCGATCTACGCGTCCATCGGCCCGTCCATCTGTGGGCGCTGCTACGAGGTTCCGGAACAACTGCGCAGCGAGTCCGCCGCGGTGATCCCCGAACTCGCCGCCACGACGTCCTGGGGGACGCCGTCGCTGGACCTCGTCGCCGGGGTGCGCGTCCAGCTGGCCGAGGCTGGCGTGGCGACCGTGCAGCACCACGACCGGTGCACGCGCGAGGACCCGGACCTGTTCTCCTACCGGCGGGACGGCCTGACCGGACGGTGCGCGGGTGTGGTGGCGCTGGCGGGGTGATCGCGGGCCGCGCGACGACACGCCGCGACCGGTGACGGCGGGCTCGGGATCGCTGGTCTAGCGTCAGAGGCAACGACACCCACCCCACACCGACGGGCGAGATCACCCGCCGCCCGGCGATCACATGAGGAGCAGGCATGGCCGGAGCGCTGCGCAAGACGATGATGTACCTCGGGCTCTCCGAGGCCGACCGCGAGAGTGCCTACGACGACCAGCAGGTCGACGAGCACGACGTCGAGGACTCCTACGACGACTACGAGGCGTACGAGACCGTCGAGCACGCCCCTGCCCAGGAGGCCCAGGTGACTCCGATCACACGTGCCGCATCGCACACCGGTGCCAACCTGCGCCGGATCACGACCGTGCACCCGCGTACTTACAACGACGCGAAGGTGATCGGCGAGGCGTTCCGGTCCGGGACCCCGGTGATCATGAATCTCACGGACATGACCGACGCCGAGGCCAAGCGCCTCGTCGACTTCTCCGCGGGTCTGGTCTTCGGGCTCCGCGGTGCCATCGAGCGGGTCACCAGCCGGGTGTTCCTCCTCTCGCCCGCCACGGTGGAGGTGGCGACCGAGTCGCACGAGCCCGACACCAAGGCCCGGTTCTTCAACCAGAGCTGATCGTGGCGTGGGTCGTCGGGGTCGTCTATCTGCTCCTCCTGCTGTTCCTGATCCTCATGTTGGTCCGGGTGGTCCTGGACTGGGTAATCCAGTTCGCCCGGGACTGGAAGCCCACCGGTGTGATGCTGGTGGTCGCCGAGGTGGTCTACACCATCACCGACCCGCCCCTGAAGGCGCTCCGGCGGCTCATCCCGCCGTTGCGGCTGGGCGGTTTCGCGATCGATCTCGCGTTCCTCGTGCTGATCATCGTGGTGTCCGTGCTGATGGCCGTCCTGCGGCCATTGACACCTGCTTGAGATGCAAGTACCGAGAAGTCCGCTACCGTGAACCTGCGTCAGTGACACACTGTCGCTGACCGAACGACCTAGACCGAGGTGACGACTATGGCGCTGCTGACGGCAGACGACGTCCTCAACAAGAAGTTCCAGCCGACCAAATTCCGTGAGGGCTACGACCAGGACGAGGTCGACGATTTCCTCGACGAGATCGTGAACACCCTTCGGGTGGTCGGCGGCGAGAACGAGGAACTGAAGGCCAAGCTCGACGCGGCGGAGCGCCGCATCTCCGAGCTCTCCGGCTTCGCCGGCGGCGAGGCGGCCTCTGCGGAGGACACCACGCAGTTCGCCGCCGTGGGCGAGCAGCCCGAGGCGCAGGCCGAGCCCGAGCAGGCTCCCGAGGTCGAGGAGACCCCCGCAGCCCCTGCGGCCGCCGCGTTCACGCCGCCGTCCGCTGGGACCGAGCCGGAGTCCGCCACCGGGATGCTCCAGCTGGCCCAGCGGGTCCACGACGAGTACGTCAGCAACGGCAAGGCCGAGGCGGACCGGATCATCTCCGAGGCCACCGTCGAGAGCGAGCGCCTCACCCGTGAGGCCGACGAGCAGCGGGCCCGCACCCTGAACCAGCTCGAGGGCGAGCGCTCCCTGCTGGAGCGCAAGATCGACGAGCTGCGCGTGTTCGAGCGGGACTACCGCACCCGCCTGAAGAGCTACCTGGAGGGCCTGCTCTCCGACGTCGAGGGTCGTGGCAACGTGTCCTCGGCGTACTCCGGCGAGCCCGGCGAGTCGCGCCGCCCGTAGTTCATAGCGCACCATAGTTCGCACCACACGGCGGCGGGCCTCCGACCAGGGGGCCCGCCGCCGTTCCTGAGCCGAAGGGCAGTACCCATGGACCGTTCGACGGAGCCGACGCCGTCGGACGCCGAGGAGACGCGCGGATCGGACGGCTCCTCGGCCGCCGGCCGGCACCTGGCCATCGCGCCGGCCCGTCGGCGGCGCCTGCTGGCGCTGCTGGTCGGACTCACCGTGGTGGTGCTGGTCGTGGACCAGGTCGTCAAGTACCTCGCGGTGACCCGGCTCGAGCCGGGTGAGTACGTCCCGATCATCGGGGACCTGCTCGGGCTGAGCCTCGTCTTCAACTCCGGGGCCGCGTTCTCGTTCGCGGAGGGCTCCACCTGGTTCTTCACGATCGCGGCCGTCGTGGTCACGGCCGTCATCATCGTCGTCGCCCGGCGGCTCGGGTCGCTCGCCTGGGCCATCGCACTCGGCGCCCTGCTCGGCGGCAACCTCGGCAACCTCGCGGACCGACTGTTCCGCGAGCCCGGCTTCGGCGTGGGCCACGTGGTCGACATGATCAACTACAACAACTGGTTCGTCGGCAACGTCGCGGACATCGCGATCGTGCTGTCCGCGATCGCCATCGCCGTGCTCACCTTCCGCGGGCTCAGCGTGGACGGTCGCCGGCTGGCCCCGGCCGGGCACGGGTACGAGGAGACCAGGGGGGCGGAGGCGGCAGACGTCGCGGACGCGACCGGGGACGTCGACCCCGAGGAGAAGACGGCCGCCGTCGACGAGGAGGCGAGCGCCGCCGTCGGGCCGGAGGAGACCGCGCCCGAGCAGAACCGGGACGGCCCCACCACCGCCAACGGCACCGACCGTGGCTGACACACGCTCCATGCCGGTCCCGGACGGGCTGGCCGGGGAACGGGTGGACACCGCGCTCGCCCGGCTGCTCGGGCTCAGCCGCACCCGCGCCGCCGAGCTGGCCGCGAACGGTGACGTGCTGTTGGACGGTCGTCCGCTCGGCAAGTCCGACAGGCTCGTCGCGGGCGGCTGGCTCGAGGTCACCCTCGCGGACCTCGCCCCCACTCCGACCACGCCGCCGGAGCCGGTGCCGGGGATGGCGATCCGCTACGACGACGACGACGTGGTGGTCGTGGACAAGCCGGTCGGCGTCGCCGCGCACCCGAGCCCGGGCTGGAGCGGGCCGACGGTCGTCGGCGGGCTCGCCGCGGCGGGCTACCGGATCTCCACGTCGGGGGCGCCGGAGCGCCAGGGCGTCGTGCACCGGCTCGACGTCGGCACGTCCGGGCTGATGGTCGTCGCCAAGAGCGAGCGGGCCTACACCGTGCTCAAGCGGGCGTTCAAGGAGCGCACCGTCGAGAAGGTCTACCACGCGGTGGTGCAGGGGCACCCGGACCCGTCGACCGGCACGATCGACGCTCCGATCGGACGGCACCCCACGCTCGACTACAAGTGGGCCGTGGTCGCCGACGGCAAGGACAGCGTCACCCACTACGAGACCCTCGAGGCGATGCGGCGGGCCTCGCTCCTGGAGGTCCACCTGGAGACCGGGCGGACCCACCAGATCCGGGTGCACATGAGTGCCGTGCACCACCCGTGCGTGGGGGATCTGACCTACGGCGCCGATCCGACGATCGCCCAGGAGCTCGGGCTGACCCGCCAGTGGCTGCACGCCATGCGGCTCGGCTTCCACCACCCGGGCACGGGCGACTGGCTCGAGGTCACCAGCTCCTACCCCGAGGACCTCACGGTCGCGCTGGAGAGGCTGCAGGGGCCATGAGGGTGCTCCGCATCGATGCTGCCCGCCCCGGCTACGCGGCCGGCCTGGCCCGCGTGCACGCGATCCGGTTCGAGGTGTTCGTCGGCGAGCAGGGCGTGCGCGAGGACGAGGAGCTCGACGACCTCGACGCCCGGCCCGGCACGGCGCACGTGCTCGTCACCGACGATCCCGAGGACGTCACCGGTGCCGCGGACCTCGGCACCGCGCGGCTGCTCGCCGACCCCGCGCACCCGGGCGTGGTGCACGCGACCCGGGTCGCGGTGCGGGGCAGTGCCCGACGGCGGGGCGTGGGCCGGGTGCTCATGGCCGCCCTCGAGGAGATCGCCCTGGCCGAGTACACGGCCGGGGAGCCCGCGTCGGTCCGGGTCGAGCTGTCCGCGCAGGAGACCGCCATGCCGTTCTACCGTTCGCTCGGGTACGAGATCGGCGCCGACCGCTACCTGGACGCCCGGATCTGGCACCGCGACGCCGTCAAGGTGCTCACGACGTCGTGACGTCGTCCCAGCGGCGCGGTCCGGTGCCGGTCGCGCCGAGGGTGTCCGAGGGGTTCTGCAGGGTGCAGGTGCGCAGGCTCAGGCAGCCGCAGCCGATGCAGCCGGTCAGGTCGTCACGGAGGTGCTCGAGTGCCGCGATCCGCTCGTCGAGCTCGCTGCGCCACATCCGGGACAGTCGGGCCCAGTCGGCCTTGGTGGGGGTCCGGCCGGCCGGCAACGAGTCGAGCGCCAGACGGATCCGGGCGAGTGGGACCCCGACCCGTTGGGACACCCGGATGAACGCGACCCTTCGCAGCGTGTCCCGCCGGTACCGGCGTTGGTTGCCGGCGGTACGCTCGGCGCTGATCAGCCCCTCCCGTTCGTAGAAGTGCAACGCCGACGGCGCAACACCACTGCGCGCGGAGAGCTCACCGACCGTCAGCACGTGCGTCTTCCCACCTTCGATCCTGGGCATGTGTCAACTCCTTGACCTGAACCTAGGTTGAGACTCTAGCCTGATGATCATGACCGCTCCCGTGGCCGCTGAGCCACCACTGTCCGTCCTCGGACCCGGGCTGCGCTGGATCAGCATCGGCATGTGCGCCCTGGTGTTCCTCGCGGCGTTCGAGTCGCTCGCCGTGACCACGGTGATGCCCGGCATCAGCGCGGCCCTTGATGGTGCCTCGCTGTACGCCCTCGCGTTCTCCGGACCGTTGGCGGTCGGCATCATCGGGATGGTCATCGCGGGGCAGTGGTCGGACCGGACCGGGCCGCGGGGTCCGCTGCTCGCCTCGCTCGCGCTGTTCGTGATCGGCCTCGGGATCGCCGGGTTCGCCACCTCGATGGAGGTGCTGGTCGCCGGGCGCCTGCTGCACGGACTCGGTGGTGGGGCGATCACGGTGTCCCTGTTCGTGATGGTCGCCCGCATCTACCCGCCCGAGCTGCACGCCCGGATCTTCGCCGGATTCGCCGCGGCGTGGGTGGTGCCGTCACTGGTCGGGCCGTTCTTCGGCGGCCTGGTCGCCGAGAACCTCGGCTGGCCCTGGGTGTTCCACGGCGTGATCCTGCTCGTCGTGCCGGCCGTCATCATGCTCCGACCGGCATTGCGCCGGCTCGCCGCGGACGTACCCGGCGCGGCGCCGTGGCGCCTCGGCACGGTCGCCTGGGCGGCGCTCGTCGCGGCGGGAGTGCTCACCGTCGACCTGACCTCAGGCACCGGGACCCCGGCGGGCTGGATCGCAGCGGCGGCCGCTCTCGTGGTGGTGCTGATCGCGCTGCGCCCGCTGCTGCCCGCCGGTGCCCTCCGTGCGCGGCGCGGCCTGCCCGCCGTCATCACCCTGCGGGGATTCCTGTCCGGTGCGTTCGTCGGTGCCCAGGTCTACCTGCCCTACCTGCTCACGGACGTCCACCACGTGACTCCGGTGCTGGCGGGCTTCGGCCTCACCTTCGGCGGACTGGCGTGGGCGCTCGCATCCCAGATCCACGGCCGGGTTGCCACCCGGGTCAGCGACCGGGGCGTCCTGCGCCTTGGCACGAGCCTGGTGCTCTTCGCCATCGCCGCCTCGACGCTCACGAGCGTGCTGGCGGCGCCGGCGCTGGCGACCGTGGCCGTGTGGACGTTCGCGGGTGCCGGCATGGGACTGGCCTACCCGCGGATCTCCACGATGACGCTGGCGCTGTCCTCCGACACCGATCGCGGCTTCAACAGTTCCGCCCTGACGATCGCCGACTCCATCGGTGGTGCGGTCGCCCTGGCCGGTACGGGCGTGGTGTTCGGTGCCCTCACCGACGGCCCGACGGCGTTCGCTCCGTTCAGCGGCGTGTTCGCCCTGGCCACGCTGTTCGCCCTGGCCGCGGCCCTTCTCGTCCGCCGCGCCACCCGGTCCCGTCGGGCCGGGCACCCCGCCGCGGAGCCCGGCGCATCGCGCGCCGACGCGGCCGGTGGCGACTCAGATGGCGTCACCGTGGCCGCCTGATCCGTCGAGCGCGAGGTTGTTGGCCCCTGCAGCGAGCTCGAGGACAACGATGTCGCGTTCGGCGGCCTACAGGTAGCCGGTCTCGGGGTCGATCTGACCGAGGAATCCGCGGATCTCGGTCTCCAGTACCCGCGGCTCGAGTACTGCGACCGTGTTGCTGCCGATGCTGAAGCCGTAGCCGGGGTTCGGGCCGCTCAGCCAGGTGAGGTGGTAGGTGCCGGCCTGACGCCGCACCTCGAACCGCTCGCCGTCGACCACGACGATCTCGATCCCGGACACGGCACACCTACCCTTCGGCCCCGCGAACGGGTGGGCCGGTCGCACCGACCATCATCGCACCCCGGCCGGGTAGGGTTCGCGGCGTGCTGGAACTCGCCGCGGCCTTCGGCTATTGCCTGCTCTCGGCGATCGTGATCGTGCTGCCCGCCGAGGTGTACCTGCTGGCGGTGGCACTGGTCTCGGACGTGCCGGCCGTGTGGCTGGCGCTCGCCGGCGCCGTCGGGCAGGTCGCCGGGAAGATGCTCTACTACCTACTCGGCCGCGGCGTGCTCGACCTCGCCCACCTGCGCAAGCGGTCGACGGCGAAGGGCCGCTGGGTGGATGGCATGGACCGGGTCGAGGCCTGGTGCCGCCGCCACGTCTGGGGTCCCAGCCTGGTCACCGCCGTCAGCGCGTTCGCCGGCGTGCCCCCGTACGCACTGGTCAGCGTCCTGGCCGGCACGGTGCGGATGCGCTGGTGGCTGTTCGCCCTGATCTCCGTGGCCGGGCGCTGGCTGCGCTTCTGGGCCGTGATGACGGTGCCGCACCTGTTGCCGGACACCCTGTTCGGGATCTGAAGCGGCACGAGGGGCCTCGTCCATGCCGGTCGCCGCGCTCACGCCGTCGGCGCGCGCCCCCTGGCCATCTCGGTGTCGCGCATCTCGAGCAGCGAGCAGCCGACGCCGTACGTCACGAAGTCACCGGCCGGCCGCACCCCGACGCCGATCAGGGCGCCCCGCTCCGCGCCGCCGAGCTCCAGCCCGCGGAGCAGCTTCTCCCGCGCGCCCGGCGGCATCTGCGTGGCCGGGAGGATCTGCGCGACGCCGGCGAACGTGACGGTCGCGGCGGGGATCTGGACCCAGGGCACGAACGGAATGCGTTTCGGGATCGGAACCGTCGCCGACACCTCGGGGTTCGCCGCCAGATGCTTGGCCTTCCACTCCTGTGTGTTCGTCGTGAACCACAGCACCCGCTCGACGACGCACGGCATGACCCCGGCCGTCCGCGCCATCCCGCGCGCCGAGACCATCCCGATCACCATGAAGTTCTGCTTCTCGAGGACACGCCACACGTCGTCCGTGCTCAGCTCGACCATCGGGTGCCTCCTCAGGCCCGGGCGGTGTCAGGTCTCACGCTAGTCCTCTGAGCATCCGCAGGCGTCGGACCGCCTCGGTGAGCACCTCGGTCGACTTCACGAACGTGAACCGCACGGTCGTGGCCAGCGCGAGATCGGCGTCGGAGCCGGCCCTGGTGAACGCACTCGTCGGCACTCCGACGACGCCGGCCAGGCTGGGCAGCTCACGGCACAGGTCCACGCCGGTCTCGATGCCTGTCGGCGCGAGCGAGCCGGCGAGCAGGTCGGCGGCGTCGGCGATCACGAAGTAGGTGCCCTGGGGCCGGACCACGGTGAATCCGGCGTCGGTCAGGCCCTCGGTGAGCAGGTCGCGGCGCCGTTGCAGGGACGTCGCCAGGTCGCGCACCCAGGTGGAGTCCGGGCCGCTGCCGGTCTCCAGGTCGAGCGCGGTGGCGATCGCCGGCTGGAACGGCGCCCCACTGACGTAGGTGAGGAACTGCTTGACGGCGCGGACGGCGTCGACGAGCCCCGCCGGCCCGCTCACCCAGCCGATCTTCCAGCCGGTCAGGGAGAACGTCTTGCCGGACGAGGAGATCGTCAGGGTGCGCTCGGCCATGCCGGGCAGGGTCGCGATCGGGACGTGGACGGCGCCGTCGTAGGTGAGGTGCTCGTAGACCTCGTCGGTGACCACGACGGCGTCGTACCGGGCGGCGAGGCGGGCGATCTCGGTGAGCTCGGTGCGGTTCAGCACGGCGCCGGTCGGGTTGTGCGGGGAGTTGAGCAGCACCACCCGGGTGGCCGAGGTGAACGCGGCCCGCAGGGCGGTCAGGTCCAGCCGGAAGCCGTCGGCGGGGTCGGTGCCGGGGCGCAGCGGGGCGCTCGTGTGCGTGGCGCCGGCCAGGGCGATCACCGCGGCGTAGGAGTCGTAGAACGGCTCGAGGGTGAGGACCTCGTCACCGGGACCGGCGAGCGCGAGCACCGCGGCCGCAATCGCCTCGGTGGCACCGGCGGTGACCAGGATCTCGGTGTCCGGGTCAAGGGCGATCCCGTAGTGGCGGTCCTGGTGGGCGGCGATCGCCTCACGCAGGACCCGGATCCCCGGTCCCGGCGGGTACTGGTTGTGCCCGGCCGCGATGGCTGCCGTGGCGGCTGCCTTGACGGTCTCGGGCCCGTCGGCGTCGGGGAAGCCCTGGCCGAGGTTCAGCGAGCCGGTGCTCGCGGCGAGGGCGGACATCTCCGCGAAGATGGTGGGCCGCGGTGCGCCGGTGGCGCCGAGCAGTCCCGTGGCTGCGGCCACCTCGCGCCAGCGCCCACGCGGCAGCGCGCTCAGTTCAGCCATTCGGTGACAATAGCGGCCTCACTCACAGCCCGCCCGCCAATCGTCGAGGTCGCGGTGCTTCAGGATCAGCGAGAACCCGGACAGGGCGGGATCGTCGCAGAACTCGGCGAAGTCACCGGAGCCGGTGCGGTCGGTGTACTCGATCGCGAACACCGGCCGTCCCGCGTCGAGATACCGGCTCAGGTCCGCGCACCACCCGTCCGCCGCGCAGTCCTCGGTGACGGCGAAGTCGAAGGAGTCGACGAGGTCGCCCACGAGGTCGGGTGCGTTCTTCTGCCCGACGGCGAGTCCCCGCTCGTGCGCGGCGCTCGCCCACCACAGGGCGTAGGTGACGGCGTCCGCCCGGGTCAGGTCGAAGCCGGTCTCGGTGTCGTAGGAGTCGATGTTGTCCGGGTCGACGGCGTCGAAGCCCGCCGCGGCGCACGCGTCCAGCCGTGCCTCCATCAGCGGCGCGAGCAGATCCAGGCGGCGGATGTCCAGGAAGCGCTCCCCGTCCCAGCCCGGGTACGCCGCCCCGATCACCTCGGCGGGGAACTCGTCGGCATCGTCGCGCCAGTCCTCCCAGGCGCCCGCGTTGACGTAGCAGATCGTCCGTGCCCCGGCCCCCGAGAGAGCGGCGACCTGCTCGGGCGAGGTGTCCGCGCCGTCGAGGTCGTAGACGGCCACGCCGTCGAGGAGCTCGACGCCGGCCGCCGGCTCGGCGGCCAGCACGATCTGCCAGTTCGCGCCGGCCTCGGGGGACCACCGCTGCGGCGCGCCCCCCGCGCATCCGACGCACCCCGCGGCGAGGGCGAGCACGAGGGCGACGGGTGCCACCCGCCGTCGGCCCCCGCCCGTCCCCACCACGGGATCAGGGTACGGCCGGCGCCGGGGCCGGGGACCCGCCGTCGGGCCCTGACTCGGCCCGGACCGAGACACGCCGGGCGGGACACGCCGGGCCCGGTCGGGCTCGCCGGACACCCTCCCCACAGTGTCCCCGGCTCGACCTAGAATCGCCTGCATGTCCGACGACTTCGTGCACCTCCACGTCCACACCGAGTACTCGATGTTGGACGGGGCGGCGCGGGTGGACGACCTGTTCAAGGAGGCGCAGCGCCTCGGCCAGTCGGCGGTCGCGACCACGGACCACGGGTACTTGTTCGGCGCCTACGACTTCTGGTCGAAGGCCCGCAAGTACGGCATCAAGCCGATCATCGGCGTGGAGGCGTACGTCACCCCGGGCACGTCCCGGTTCGACAAGACCCGCGTCCGCTGGGGCGACGCGAGCCAGGCGGGCGACGACGTCTCCGCGCGTGGTGCGTACACGCACATGACGCTCCTCTCGCGGACCACGCAGGGCATGCACAACCTGTTCCGGATGAGCTCGCTGGCCTCGCTCGAGGGGCAGCTCGGCAAGTGGCCCCGGATGGACCGGGACCTGCTGTCAACGTACGCCGAAGGCCTGATCGCGACCAGTGGCTGCGCGTCCGGGGAGATCCAGACCCGGCTGCGCCTGGGGCAGCGCGAGGAGGCGATCCGGGCAGCGGGGGAGTTGCAGGACATCTTCGGCAAGGAGAACTTCTACATCGAGATCATGGATCACGGTCTCGACATCGAACGCCGCACGCTCGCCGACCTGATCGAGATCGCCAAGGAGATCGGTGCGCCGCTGCTGGCCACCAACGACCTGCACTACACGAAGGAGGAGGACGCCCACGCCCATGAGGCCCTCCTGTGTGTGCAGTCCGGAGCCACGCTGGACGAGCCCACGTACGAGCAGGGCGGCAAGCGGTTCGCGTTCGGGGGCCAGGGGTACTACCTGAAGTCCGCAGCGCAGATGCGCGAGCTGTTCCGGGACTACCCGGAGGCGTGCGACAACACGCTGCTCGTGGCCGAGCAGTGCGACGTGACGTTCACCGAGCAGGTCGGCAAGTACATGCCGCACTTCCCGGTGCCCGAGGGTGAGGACGAGATCTCCACCTTCGTGAAGTCCGTGGAGGTCGGCCTGCACAAGAGGTTCGGCGAGACCGTCCCGGAGGAGGTCCGCAAGCAGGCCGAGTACGAGATCGACATCATCACCTCCAAGGGCTACGCCGGCTACTACCTGGTGGTCGCGGACTTCATCAACTGGGCCAAGGACAACGGCATCCGCGTCGGGCCGGGCCGTGGCTCCGGCGCCGGGTCGATGGCGGCGTACGCGATGAGCATCACCGAGCTCGACCCGCTGAAGAACGGGCTGATCTTCGAGCGGTTCCTCAACCCCGAGCGGATGTCCCTGCCGGACTTCGACATCGACTTCGACGAGCGTCGCCGCAGCGAGGTCATCAAGTACGTGTCCGACACCTACGGCGAGGACAAGGTCGCCTACATCGTCACGTACGGCACCATCAAGGCCAAGCAGGCCCTCAAAGACTCCTCACGGGTGCTCGGCTACCCGTTCGGGATGGGGGAGAAGCTCACCAAGGCGATGCCGCCGGCCGTGATGGGCAAGGACGTCACGCTCTCGGGCATCTACAACCCGGACGACAAGCGCTACGCGGAGGCGGACGAGTTCCGCAAGGTCGTCGAGATCGACCCGGACGCCCAGCGGGTGCTCGAGACGGCCCGCGGCCTGGAGAACCTGAAGCGGCAGTGGGGCGTGCACGCGGCGGGCGTCATCATCGCCAGCGAGCCCCTGATCGACATCATCCCGATCATGCGCCGCGAGCAGGACGGCGCCATCATCACCCAGATCGACTTCCCGGCCGGGGAGGACCTCGGCCTGGTGAAGATGGACTTCCTCGGGCTGCGCAACCTGACCATCCTCGACGACGCACTCGAGAACATCGTCGTCAACGGCAAGGAGCCGGTGGTGGTCGAGGACCTGCCGCTGGACGACCGCCCGACGTACACCCTGCTCAGCCGCGGGGACACCCTCGGCGTGTTCCAGCTCGACGGCGGCGGCATGCGGTCGCTGCTGCGGCTGATGCGGCCGGACAACTTCGAGGACATCTCCGCCGTCGGCGCCCTGTACCGGCCCGGCCCGATGGGCGCGAACTCGCACACGAACTACGCCCTGCGCAAGAACGGCCAGCAGGACATCACCCCGATCCACCCCGAGCTGGCCGAACCGCTCGAGGAGGTCCTCGGCACCACCCATGGCCTGATCGTCTATCAGGAGCAGGTGATGGCGATCGCCCAGCACCTGGCCGGGTACACGCTCGGGCAGGCCGACCTGCTCCGGCGGGCCATGGGCAAGAAGAAGCGCGAGGTGCTGGACGCCGAGTTCGACAAGTTCAGTTCCGGGATGCGCGAGGGCGGCTACTCCGCGAACGCGATCAAGACCCTGTGGGACGTGCTCGTCCCGTTCTCCGACTACGCGTTCAACAAGGCGCACTCGGCCGCGTACGGACTGGTCTCCTACTGGACCGCCTACCTCAAGGCGAACTACCCGACCGAGTACATGGCCGCCCTGCTCACCTCGACGCGGGACGACAAGGACAAGTCGGCGCTCTACCTGAACGAGTGCCGCCGGATGCGCATCACGGTGCTGCCACCGGACGTGAACGCCTCCGCGGCCACGTTCACCCCGGTCGGTACGGACATCCGGTTCGGCCTCGCCGCCGTGCGCAACGTCGGTGCGAACGTGGTTGCCGCGATCGCCGCCGCCCGCGAGGAGAAGGGGGACTTCACCTCCTTCACGGACTTCCTCGAGAAGGTGCCTGCGGTGGTCTGCAACAAGCGGACCATCGAGTCCCTGATCAAGGCCGGGGCGTTCGACTCCCTCGGCCACACCCGCCGCGCGCTGCTGATGGTGCACGAGCAGGCCGTGGACTCGGTGATCGGGGTCAAGCGCAAGGAGGCAGAGGGGCAGTTCGACCTGTTCGCCTCCCTGGGTGGCGGGGACGGCGACGGCGGAGGTTTCGCCGTGGAGGTCCCCGACCTTCCCGAGTGGGACAAGAAGCAGAAGCTCGCCTTCGAGCGGGAGATGCTCGGCCTGTACGTGTCCGACCACCCGCTCTCCGGCATCGAGCACGTGCTCACCCAGTCGGCGGACGTCTCGATCGCGACGCTCAATGCGGACGAGGCGCGCCCGGACGGGTCCACCGTGACGATCGCCGGGCTGATCACGTCCCTGCAGCGCAAGATGTCCAAGCAGGGCAACGCGTGGGCCGCGGTCACGATCGAGGACATGGAGGGCTCGGTCGAGGTCATGTTCTTCGGTGAGACGTATCTGGCCTACTCGACGATCCTCGCCGAGGACCAGGTGGTGGTGCTGCGCGGGCGGGTCCGGCGCCGGGACGAGGCCATGCAGCTGCAGGCCATGGAGGTGTCCATCCCGGACGTGTCCGTGGGTGACGACGCGCCGATGATGCTGTCCATCCCGACGAACCGGTGCACCACGCCGGTGGTGGAGCAGCTCCGCGACATCCTGTCCACGCACCCCGGGGTCACCGAGGTGCACGTGAAGCTCACCTCACCGGGCCGGGCCACCGTGCTCCGGCTCGAGGACGGGCTGCGGGTGGAGCGGACCCCGGCGCTGTACGGCGACCTGAAGGCGTTGCTCGGGCCAAGCTGCCTGGTCTAGCGGACCGGGGGCCGCCGCTCACTCGAGCCAGGTCGTCACGAACCGTTCGTTGGCGTGGATGTGGATCGCCTCGTACCCGTGCGGGCCGGTCCGGAACGTGTGCGGGGTGTCCGCAGGGGCCACCAGGATCTGGCCGGCGTGGCCCTCCACCTCGGCGTCGCCGATCCGGAACGTGGCCGAGCCACGGCGGATCAGGAACGTCTCCGCGTACGGATGCTGATGCAGGCGGGGGCCGACGCCGGCGCGGGTGGTGGACTCGAGGATCAGCGAGATCCGGGCACCGCCGGGCAGCTCCTCGTAGTTCTCGGCCCAGTCCTCGCCGTCGGCGCGGCCATCGGCCCGGTTGATCACGAGCGTGTCCATCACCTCACGCTAACGCCGGGTCGCGGCGACCACCAGGGCCGCGGTCGGCCGGGCCCGGCGAGCCACGCGCTCAGGCGGGCCTGACCACCCGGAGCCGCCGGACGCCGTCGGGCAGGTCCACCTCGACGACGTCACCGGGGTGCAGTTGCCGCCCTCGGCGGGTCTCCACGTCGCCGTTGACGTCGATCGCCTCGTCGGTGAGCAGGTCCCGGGCTCCCGCGCCGTCGTCGGCGATACCGGTGAGCTTGAGGAACTGGCCGAGGCGGATCATCTCGTCGCGGATCTCGACGTCGGTCGGCTGATCAGGGGTCGGCGTGGCCATCCGGCCAGTATCGCAGCCGCGCCGGGGTCTGAGTCCGTGCACCGCGGCACCGGGTCCGCGCGCCGCACCACGCGGGCCGGCGTCACGAGCCTTCGACGGTCACCCACGCCGCGCGCCACTGCGGTGCCTCGAACGGCTCGGCCCAGTAGGCCGTCTCCCGGGCGATCCGGCCATCGCGCAGCTCGAAGATGAACACGCTTCGGTACACGGGGCCGTCATAGTCCAGCGTTGCCTCGAGGACCACCAGGTCCCCGGCGGACAGCATCCGTCGCGGGGTGATGGTCGGCAGCCCGGGGAACGCCCCGTAGACCGCTCGGCGGTTGACCGCACCAATCACCTGTTCGCCGGACTGGGGCCAGTCCATGACGGCGTCCTCGTGGAACAGCTCGTCCATGACCTCGGTCCGCTTGTCATTGAGGCACTGGACGAGCCGCTCGATGACGGCCCGGTTCTCGATCTCACCCATGACGACCTCCTGGCCGCTCCCGCAGCTCCATCGCGTGCGGACGTGCCAATTCTAGGTCATATGGGCCTGGCTTAGCGTGTCTTCGGGCCGGCCTCGTGAACGCCCTAGACTCTTCAGGTGATGCGAACGATCGATCTGCGTGGCCGGGCACTCGGAGCGGCGGAACTGCGAGCCGTGCTGCCGCGCGCCGAGGTGGACATCGAGGTGGCGACCCAGCGGGTCGCGCCCATCCTGGCGCGGGTCCGCACCGAGGGCGCACCGGCGCTGGCCGACTACGCCGAGCAGTTCGACGGCGTCCGGCCGGCCAGCCTGCGGGTGCCGCCCGAGGCACTCACCGCCGCGCTCGAGGGCCTCGCCGCCGACGTGCGGGTGGCACTGACCGAGTCGATCCGGCGCGCCCGGCTCGGCCACGAGGCGCAGCTGCCGACCCCTCGCACCACGGAGTTCGGGCCCGGCGCCCGGGTGCACCAGCGCTGGGTGCCGGTGCAGCGCGTCGGCCTGTACGCGCCCGGCGGCCTCGCGCCGCTACCGTCCTCGGTCGTGATGAACGTGGTGGCCGCGCAGGTTGCGGGCGTGGCGTCGCTCGCCCTGGCGAGCCCGCCGCAGAAGGACCACGACGGCCTTCCGGACCCGACGATCCTGGCGGCGTGCGCGCTGCTCGGGGTCGACGAGGTCTACGCCGTTGGCGGCGCCCAGGCGATCGGGATGTTCGCCTACGGGGTGCGCTCGGACCGGCCCGAGGACTCCTGCGAGGCGGTGGACGTCGTCACCGGGCCGGGCAACATCTACGTGGCTGCGGCCAAGCGGGCCGTGCTCGGAGTGGTGGGCATCGACGCGGAGGCCGGCACCACGGAGATCGCGGTGCTCGCCGACTCCGGCGCGGATCCCCGGTTCGTCGCGGCCGACCTGATCTCCCAGGCCGAGCACGATCCCGCCGCCGCGTCCCTGCTGGTCACGGACTCGCCGGCGCTGGCCGCCGCCGTCGCGGAGGAGATCGAGACCCGCGCCGCCGCAGCCAAGCACAGCGCCCGGATCCGCACGGCCCTGAGTGGCCCCCAGTCCGGTGTGGTCCTCGTCGACGACGTCGACCACGGCATCGAGGTGGTCAACGCCTACGCCGCCGAGCACCTGGAGATCCAGACCGCCGACGCCGCCGCGGACGCCGAGCGGATCCGCAACGCGGGTGCGATCTTCGTCGGCCCGTACTCACCGGTGCCGCTCGGGGACTACATCGCGGGCTCGAACCACGTGCTGCCCACCGGCGGCACGGCCCGGTACGCGAGCGGCCTCGGTGTGCAGGTCTACCTGAAGTCGGTCCAGGTGATCGACTACGACGAGGCCGGTCTGAAGGAGGTGACGGACGACCTGATCGCCCTCGCCGCCGCCGAGGACCTGCCCGCGCACGGTGAGGCCGCCAGGGTGCGCCGGGGCGACTGAGCGGATCCGGCCGACGCCAACCGAGGGCCGGGAGCTGGAGCGCTACGCGCCGAGCGTGGTCAGCCATCGCTCGGTCTCGCGGGAACTGCGCAGGTGAACTACGACCGGCGGCGCCGGGTCCGTCGCCAGATTGTCCGCATTGCCCGTGACCTCTGCACGCGTGGCACTGGTGGCATCCGCGGCGCGGGCAGTGTCTGTGGCACTCGTGGCACTCGTGGCAGCTGTTGCTGCTGTTGCACCTGTGGCACTGGAGTGACGACCCCGCACGGTCGACGGGTCGGCCACCCAGCCCCGGATCCGCATCCGCTTGCGGGCCCAGCTCTGGAAGTGCCAGACGATGATCGAGTCGCGAGCGAAAAGTTTGCGCACCGTCTCGGTGTTGCCGTTGCACATCTCCTCACGTGTGACCAGTCGCGAGAACGTGCGCCGGATCAGGCGCTGCAGAGAGAACCAGCGGGGGTAGTCCAAAGCGACGATCAACTCCACCCGCGCCATCGGCACGTCGGCCCACGTGCCGTACGCCGTGTCCATGACCCAGCGCTCGCCGGCGCAGATCGCCTCGGCGATCTCGCGCTGCTGCCGCGGAGGCCGCTCGACCCAACCGGGCAGCCAGCCGATCTCGTCGTCCACCGAGTGCCACGGCAGACCGGTCGCCTCACCGATCCTGCGGGCCAGCGTGGTCTTGCCCGTCCCGGTGACGCCGTAGACCAGGATCCGCTCAGCACGTGCAACGTCCACCCGGACATGCTGGCACACCGGTGCCACCGGGCTCAGGGGGTGGTCAGGGCGATCCCCGATATCGCGTCGGACCGAGTCCCCGTACCGTTGGGGTCATGGACGCAATCTTCGACACCATCCGCAAGATCGGCTTCCGCCGTGGGCCAAGCAGGATCCTCGGCGGCATCGGTGGCGGGATCGCCGATCAGACCGGCGTCAGCGTGGGCCTCGTCCGGATCCTCCTGCTACTGCTCGGCCTGCTCCCCGTCCTCGGGTGGGGCGTGTACCTCATCGCCTGGGTGCTGCTGCCGTGGCAGGACGGGTCGATCCCGCTGGAGCGGTTCATCCGCCAGCTCACGAACAGCCGCAGCCAGTAGCCAGTCGCCAGCAGCGACCCTGATCCGTCTCAGCCCTGCGCCAGGACCAGCGGCAGGACCGCCCCGGCGCCGGCGCGCCGCAGCAGCATGGCGGAGTAGGCGAGGGTCCAGCCCGAGTCGGTGAAGTCGTCCACCAGGACGACGCTCCTCCCGGTCATGCCGGCGGTCGCCGCCTCGGACAGGTCCAGGTCGAGCCGCCGTGCCACGGAGGCGAGTCGCTGCGCGGAGTTCACGTCGTGGCGGCCGGGCCCACGCTCCGGCGCGGGCGCGATGCGCCCGACCAGGGGCGCCTTGAGCAGCCGGGCGACCCCCTGGGCGAGGTGCTGCACCAGCAGGGGGCGGGTGGCCGAGTCGACGAACACGACACCGTCGGCGCTCGGCGCCCAGTCGGCGACCACTCGCATCAGTGGCGCCCGCAGACCCACCGGTAGTTCGCCGTCCGGCGTGGTCGACGCGAACAACTCGCGCAACTGCACCGACCAGCCCAGGCCGTCCAGGCGCGCGATGGCACGACCGGTCTGCGCGCGCTCGTCCTCGGCCAACCGGCCGCGCAGCTCCACCCCCAGCTCCGACATCCCGCTCGGCCACTGTCGACGCGGCGTGATCTCGATGCCGGGTGCGTCCAGGCGCTCGCGGGCGGCCTCCACCACCTCCAGATCCGGTGCATCCGGCACGGTGACCCCGCCGCAGTTGTCGCACCGGCCGCAGCGCTCGCCGTCGGCCAGCTCAGGGTCGTCCAGGTCCCGGCGCAGGAACACCATTCGGCACTCGTCCGTGCGCTCGTAGGCGATCATCGCGTCCTGCTCGGCGACGCGGGCCGCCTCGACGCGCTCGTACCTGTCG
The DNA here is from genome assembly GCF_009708215.1 of Occultella kanbiaonis. Classification (NCBI taxonomy): domain Bacteria; kingdom Bacillati; phylum Actinomycetota; class Actinomycetes; order Micrococcales; family Ruaniaceae; genus Occultella; species Occultella kanbiaonis. The sequence goes on from NZ_CP046175.1 coordinate 2,170,507, forward strand.
GCGTCGTAGTTCCACTCCTGGCCGGTGGACGACCAGCCGCCTTGGACCCGGCGAACGGCACCATCCACGTCCAGCACCTTGAGCATCATCTCCAGACGGGTCCGGCGCAGGTCGACCTGGGTCTCCAGGGCGGCCACCGACATCGCGCCGTCGCCGAGCATGGGCAGCGCGTCGATCGCGGCGCGCACATCGGAGGCCTTCGGGAATGCCAGTGACCCGAAGTAGTCCCAGATCTGCTTGTCCTCGGAGCCAGGTAGGAGGACCACGTCGGCCCGCTGTACCGCGCGGCCCGCACGGCCCACCTGCTGGTAGTAGGCGATGGGCGACGGTGGTGCACCGAGGTGGATCACGAAGCCGAGGTCCGGCTTGTCGAATCCCATCCCGAGGGCCGATGTGGCCACCAGGGCCTTGACCCGGTTCTCCTTCAGGTCCGCCTCAAGGGCCTCCCGCTCGCTCGGGTCGGCCGCGCCGGTGTAGGCCTGCACGGCGTAGCCCGCGTCCCGCAGCTGCCGAGCCACCTCCTCGGCTGCTGCCACAGTCAGGCAGTAGACGATCCCCGAGCCCGTATACGAGCCGAGGTTCGCTGTGAGCCAGGCGATCCGGGTCGGCTGGTCGGGCAGCTGGGCGACGGCCAGATGCAGGGAGGGGCGGTCGAGTCCGCCCCGCAGCACGAGCACGTCGGTGCCGAGCTGCTCCGCGACGTCCGCGGTCACACGTTCGTTCGCGGTCGCGGTGGTGGCCAGGACCGGGATGCCGTCCGGGAGATCGTCGAGCAGGGTGCGGATCCGGCGGTAGTCGGGGCGGAAGTCGTGGCCCCAGTCGGAGATGCAGTGGGCCTCGTCGACGACGACCAGGCCGGCGCTCGCGGCCAGCCGGGGAAGCACCTCGTCCCGGAACGCGGGGTTGTTCAGGCGCTCGGGAGAGCACAGCAGCACGTCGACCTCGCCGGCGGCGATCTGCTCGTGGATGCCGGCCCACTCGGTGGTGTTGGCCGAGTTGATGGTGACGGCGCGGATCCCGGCCCGCGAGGCGGCGGCGATCTGATCGCGCATGAGCGCAAGCAACGGGGAGATGATCACGCTCGGCCCGGCACCGCGTTCGCGCAGCAGTGAGGTGGCCACGAAGTAGACGGCGGACTTGCCCCACCCGGTGCGTTGCACCACGAGGGCGCGGCGGTCACCGTCGACCAGCGCGGAGATCGCGTGCCACTGGTCGTCGCGTAACTGTGCCTCGTCGGAGCCGACCAGGCGCTGCAGGACGGCGGTGGCACGCTCCCGGGTTCCGTTCGGGTCGTCACTGTTCGGAGCGGCGGGCGTGTCCGCGGCGGTGCCTGCTGTGGTCTCGTTCATCGGTGGCAGCCTTTCATGAGGGGACCGGTCGTGCGCGCGGCCTGTGGATCGCCGAACGCCGGTATCCGCCGAGGACGACTCAGGCCGCAGCCGGATCGGTCTCGCGGTCGTCGGGTTCGCCCTCGGCGTCCCGAGCCTCGTCGGCGTCCTGGCGCCGCAGTTCCCAGTTGCCCATCACCACGCCGACTGCCCCGTCGAGGTCCAGCGGGCCCCCGTTGACCGGGGTGAGCGGGTGCACGGGGTCGCGCAGCCAGTCGGTCTCGGATGCTTCCGCGGAAGCGTCGCCGCCGAGCATCCCCGAGTCCGTCGCTCTCGACTCGGTCCCGGTGGCCGCGGTAGGCGTCGAACCTGCCGCGACACCTGAGGCCACGGATGTCCCGGGAGCCTCGTCGGCGGCATCCGCCTGCCCGGCTCGGACCGGATGGGGGATGGGTACGGGTGGCAGGATGCGGCCGTCGGGGGTGGTGACCAGGACGGTGCCGTCGGGGCGGAGGGTGATGTCGTAGTTCCCTTCGTGCAGCAGCCGGTGGTGGGTGCTGCAGAGCAGGACGAGGTTGTCCAGGGTGGTCGGGCCGCCGTCGGCCCAGTGCTGGATGTGGTGGGCGTGGAGGTAGGCGCGTCGACCGCAGCCGGGGACACGGCAGCTGTGGTCTCTGGCCCAGAGTGCTCGCTTGAGGGCGGAGTTCGTGCTGCGGGTGCGTCGTCCGACGTCCAGGGTGCGTCCCGGGCGGGCGTTGGGCACGACGGTGAAGCGGGATCCGTCGGCGTGGACGTGCATGACGATGCCGGTGTCGCAGGTCAGGCGGCGTGCGGTCTCCGGGTGGAGCGCTGGGCCGAGTTCCAGGTGCGGGCCGATCAGCTTCGCGGTGTCGGGCGCTACCGCGGAAGCGCCGGCGTCGGAGTCCCGGCGTGTGGTGATCTGTGTGACGGTCGCGAGTTCTCGGCGGTCCGTGGCGTCGTCGGTATCGACACCTTGAGAGTCGCCTCCCGCATCGTCGGTCTGGGAGGGGTCGTCGTGCCCCGGCGCCGCTGTCTCGTCCTGCGCCGAAGCGTCGCCCGCCGTCTCGAGCCCGGGGAGCGGCGGTGGATCTGCGGCCGCTGGCTCGTCGGCCGTGGGTCGGGCCTCGGCCAGGTCGTGGAGGGTGACATGTAGGACCGTCTCGCCGCGGCGTGAGCCGCGTGGGGTGTGGTCGGCTCCGGTGGTGGTCACCGCGGGGTCGGTGTGGCCGGGGTGGGCCACGTTCGATTGTTCGCAGATCAGGACGAGGGCATCGATGAGGGCGTGCCCGTGCACGACGCTCTCGCGGAGCCAGGGTGGTGGCTGCGGATCGGTGCTGTGACCGGCGTCGGTGTCCTTGAGGTAGTCGCCGACGCGGTGCACCTCTTCTATCAGGACGGCGGCGTCCTCGGGGGAGCAGCGCCCGGAGAACGAGAACGAGCCGTCCGCTTCCTCGCGGAAGCGTAGGTGGCGTTCGGCGTGGCGCTGGTTGATGTCGGCTAGCGAGTAGGCGGTGCGCACGCCCGCGACGAACCGTTCGAGCTGGTTGGCGGTGGCGGATGCGGCGACCGCGAGGAGTTCGGGTTCGGTCTCGGGGGTGGCGACCCGCGTGATGGCGCGGACCTTGGAGTAGGACAGGTGCCCGGCGGTGAACGCGGCGGTTATGCCGGGGAGGTCGCTGAGGGCGTGGGCGATGCGGACCTGTTCGCGGGCGGTGGTCGCCGACATCCCGCACCGCCAGGACAGCCAGTTGACGCAGGAGGCGAACCCTCCGGTGTTCCAGCCCTGGCGTGCGTCGAACTCGGCGAGCAGGAGCAGGAACCGGCAGGTGGTCGCGGCGATCTTCACCGCCAGCCCGGACAGCTCCGCCTCGATCTCCTCGAGCGGTCGTTCGGATACCGGGTCGGGTGGGGGATCTGGTTCGGCGACGGCCAGAGGGGCGGCATCGGGCTGGTTCGGCCGCGCTGCTTCGATGACTGTGGTGCTCACGGTGACCTCCAGGGCTAGAACGACTGTTCTAAATCTACGCGCGAGGGGTGACATTGCGCTCGAGCCTGTGGACAGGCACGGTGACGCGAGCGGATGGCCGACGGAGCGCTTCCGCGGAAGCGCCACGACGGCTGGAGGGCACGATCGTCGTCATCCTGGCGTTGGCCGGGGCGGCGAACCGGAGGCGGGCTGCGCTTTCGCGGAAGCGCCGGAGGATGGAGGCGCGAGGCACGCGCAGCGGCGGGACGCTTCGCGCAAACGCCTGACGGCGCGGCGTCCGCAACGTCGTGCTCGAGCGGCTTGCTAGGTTCGAGGAGTGGATCTGCGGCGCTGCGTCTTCCATATGCGAACCCCCGCGAACGCCCTTGCCCGGGAGCTCGTGCCGCTGAGCGCGCTCGAGAGGACGGATCCCTCGGCATACGCCGAGGCGATCGTGAAGTACGACGGCGATCCCGAGCGCCGGAACCTGCGCAACACGCGCATTCCCCGGACCAGCGCCACCTGGGCCGACGTCGTGTTCCTGTCGCCGATCCTTCCCCACGCCATCCTGCAGGCGTGGCGCGCCATCGGCAGAATCCAACTTCCCGCCCAGGAGTTCTGGGCCATCCCGGTCGAGGCGCTCCCGGACGCCGTTGTGTTCGACAGGACCCTCAGCCGCACCGGGGATCCGATCGACCTCGGTGAGGTGACACCGCTCGATCCGCGCGCGTACCGGGCACTCGAACAGACGACCCCAAGGAACAGGGCATGGATCGCTCGACTCACGCAGCGAGGCGAACGAGGCGCTTGGTTCAACGGCACGCCCCAGATACTCGTGCCCGGCCCCGTACCGCTCCGTCACGCGCAGCTCGTCGACTGGGCCGACGCGCTTCCGCTCGACCAGCCTCCTGCCCAGTTTCGTCCGTGACCCGGCACGCTTCCGCGGAAGCGCCGAACTCACTCGCGGAGGGCAGCGGGGCGCCTCGGGTCGTCGTCCGCGCGGTCAGGTCCCGTTCCAGAGGTCTCGGTAGTACGCGAGGCGCGCACGGTCGGGAACGACGCCGTACGCGGCGATGAGCGCGTCCTCCCACCCTGGGCCGTAGTTCCACTCGGTGCTCATCGACGCCACCGCGATGTCTGCCCATCGGTCGGCGACACCCAACGCGCCGAGATCGACGTGCGCGACCCAGGATCCGCCGTCGTCCAGGAGCGTGTTCGGACAGCACGCATCGCCGTGGCACACGACGAGCCGGTCGACGGGCGGTGGCTCCCACAGCGGGTCGGACACCTGGATGCCGCGGGCCAGTGCGTTCGCGAGGCGGGTCGGCACGTTCCAGTCGAACGGGCAGGCATCGACCGGCAGTGCCTCGTGCAATGCTCGGAGCCCTTCGCCGACGGCGCGCACGGCGGTTGCCGGATCCCCGATCCACCGTGGCGCGACCGCGGTCTCCGCGTCGATGGCTGCCGTGACGAGCCACTCGTGCGTCGCGTCACCGCCCACCTCGATCACGCGGGGCACGGGAGAGTGGGGCGCTGCCCAGGTCAGGCGCGCGGCCTCGGCGTCCATCGAGGTCTCGGCGTTGCGTGGGCCGTACTTGAGGTAGCGGCCGTCGTCGGTACGGAACGTCACCCCGCCGAGTCCGTTGCGCCACACGGGGGTCAGCCGGGCGTCGCCCGCGAGACGCCGCACGACCGCGGGTTCGGTGACCGGTTCGATGGGGATCGACATGGTTCCATCCTGCCCTGCCCGGAAGCGTGGTCAGAGGAGCTAGCCCCCGTCGGTGAACCGGAAGCGCCCCTGCGCATCGATCTCGGCACCGCGAACGGACACGACCGCGGCCACCGGCAGCGGCCCGCCGTACATGTGCGGGAACGGCTCCGGCGCACCGTCGAGCGCCTCCACCCGAACGGTCCGACCCGCGGCCTCGAGTGCCGCCACGTCGATCTCGAGCACCACCAGCGGCTCCGGATCGTCGGCGTAGAACGCCTCGGCCACGCCGGCGACCTGGCGCGGGAACGAGCAGTGCATGTACCCCACCTGCTCGATCGTGGCGCCGCGGGTGGAAACGGCGTACTCGCCGGTCGCGCTCGCGGCGGCCCAGTCGGCGGCGTGGGCGAGGTGCAGGATCGTTGCGCTCATGCCCGTGAGAGTACGGTGCCCGACGGCGTCACGCACCGAGGCGATGACGGCCGCGGCGGCGGTCCGGCAGCGCGCTCCGGCAGGTCGTCGGCGTCCGAGTGACGGGCGCCACGGCCCTCTCGTGCTCCGGCGCTCCTAGACTTGCCCCGTGACCGGTGACCCGACGACCCAGCCAGCCCTCGCCGTCGCGCTGCCTCTGCGCGCGGACCTGATCGGCGAGGTGCCCTACGGCGCCCCGCAGCTGGACGTCGCGCATCTGCTGAACGTCAACGAGAACCCGTACGCGCCGCCGGCCGAGGTCGTCGCGGACATCGCCGAGTCCGTCGCCGCCGCGGCCGCGGGCCTGAACCGCTACCCGGACCGGGACTTCCCGGCGCTGCGCCAGGACCTCGCCGACTACCTCGCCGCGGAGTCGGGCGCCCGCGATCTCGAGGTCGCGAACCTCTGGGCCGCGAACGGCTCCAACGAGGTCATGCTGCACCTGCTGCAGGCCTTCGGGGGACCGGGTCGGAGCGTGATGTCGTTCGCGCCCACCTACTCCATGTACCCCGAGTACGCCCGCGACACGTTCACCCGCTGGGTGGCCGGGACCCGCCGGCCGGACTTCAGTCTCGACCCCGACGAGACGATCGCGCAGATCGAGAACGAACGCCCCGCCGTCGTCCTGCTCGCGAGCCCGAACAACCCGACCGGCACCGCTCTGGACGTGGCGACCATCGACGCGATCGCGTCGGCGACCACGAACACCGGGCCGGACGGCGCCGCGAGCGTGCTCGTCGTCGACGAGGCGTACGCGGAGTTCCGCCGCGACGGCACTCCGAGCGCGCTGAGCATCCTGGCCCGGCACCCGCACCTCGCGGTGTCCCGGACGATGTCCAAGGCGTTCGCGTTCGCCGGTGCGCGGCTGGGCTACCTGGCCGCCGCACCCGAGTTGGTCGACGCGCTGCGGGTGGTGCGGCTGCCGTACCACCTGTCCGCGGTCACCCAGGCGGTGGCCCGCGCGGCGCTGCGGCACCGCGCGGTGCTGCAGGCGCAGGTGGCGCAACTGCGCACGGAACGGGACGCGACGGTGTCCTGGCTGCGCGAGCAGGGTTTCACCGTCGCCGACTCGGATGCGAACTTCGTCCTGTTCGGCCGGTTCGACGACCGGCACGCGATCTGGCAGGGTCTGCTCGATCGCGGCGTGCTGATCAGGGAGACTGGTCCCACCGAGTATCTGCGCGTCTCGATCGGGACCGCTGAGGAGATGGCCGCGTTCCGCGGCGCACTGAAGGAGGTGACCGGCCGGTGAGCGAGTCCAGCCAGGTCGACGCAGCGCAGGCACCGGCGAGCCCGACGGCGGGGGTCGCCTCCGCGCACCGCTCCGCCCGGGTGGAGCGCACCACGTCCGAGTCGAGCGTCGTGGTCGAGATCGACCTCGACGGCACCGGTGCCGTGGACGTGTCCACGACCGTGCCGTTCTTCGACCACATGCTCAACGCCCTCGGCAAGCACTCCCTGATCGACCTCACCGTGCGTGCCACCGGAGACACCGACATCGACGTGCACCACACCGTCGAGGACACCGCGATCTGCATCGGCGAGGCGCTGCGCCAGGCACTCGGGGACAAGTCCGGCATCTCGCGGTTCGGGGACGCCCTGGTGCCCCTGGACGAGGCCCTCGCGCAGGCCGTCGTGGACGTCTCCGGCCGGCCCTACATCGTGCACACCGGTGAGAGCGAGGCGCAGGTCTACCACCTCATCGGCGGCCACTACACGGGTTCCCTGACCCGGCACGTGTTCGAGTCGATCGCGCTGCACGCGGGCATCTGCCTGCACGTGCGCCTGCTCGCCGGCCGCGACCCGCACCACATCGTCGAGGCCCAGTTCAAGGCGTTCGCGCGCGCCCTGCGGTTCGCGGTCGCCCGCGACCCGCGGGTCACGGGCGTGCCCTCGACCAAGGGCGCGTTGTGAACGACACCGGCGAACGGCCCGACGGCGGTGGCTCGCCGGAGGAGTTCGACGAGGCGGCGTTCGAGGCCGCCTTCGAGGAGGCGTTCGGCGCCGCCGCCGAGCCCGACCGGCAGTTCCGGCAGCCGGTGGACGGTTCGGCCGCCGGGCAGGCCGGCGCCGAGCGGGCGAGCGACGGCGCGGCGGAGCCCGTGGCCGACGGCGCCGATGCCGTTCCCGCCTTCGGTGCCGACGGTGTCCGCAAGCGCTCCGTGGTCGCCGTGGTGCTCACCCCGATCACGTCGGCGCCCGCCCTCGCCGGGCTGTGCGCCATCGCCAAGATCGAGGCGGACATCGTGCCGATCAAACGGGGCAGCCTCGCCGTGCGAGTGCTCCCGCAGGCCGACGAGGTCGACCCAGAGGAGTTCCTCACCGGGGCACCGGCCGCCGCCGTCGATCTCGCCAGGACGCTCTCGCGGACGGCGAAGGCCGGCGTCGTGCTGCTCATCTCCCGGCTGGGCGAGGGCGACGAGGGCCTGACCGGCACGATCAGCGGGCGCAACTACGTCAACGGCGAGCCGGGCGCCGAGGTCAGCGCCGGCCTGATCCTCGCGAACGCCGACGACGTCCTCGAGAACCTCCTCCTCGGCGTCATCACACCCGACCAGGCCCCCGGTCACCTGAAGCCCGGGAACCTGACCCGGTGGCAGGCCGGCCGCCTGTTCGGCCGGACCCAGCGGAAGAAGAAGCCGTGACCGCACCCGCCCCCACGGTCGTGGTCCTGGACTACGGCTCGGGGAACGTCCGCTCCGCCGTGCGCGCGCTCGAACGCGTCGGCGCACAGGTGGAGCTGACCGCCGACCCCGACGCGGTCGCCGCCGCGGACGGGCTGGTCGTGCCGGGCGTGGGCGCCTTCGCCGCCGTGATGGCGGGCCTGGTCGGAGTCGGCGCGCCACGGATGATCGAGCGGCGGCTCGCCGGTGGCCGCCCGGTCCTCGGAATCTGCGTCGGACAGCAGGTCCTGTTCTCCGCCGGGGTCGAGCACGGTGAGCGGACCGACGGACTGGACCAGTGGCCCGGTCTGGTCGAGCGTCTGGAGGCTCCGGTGGTGCCGCACATGGGCTGGTCCACGGTGACCCCACCCGAGGGCAGCGTCCTCTTCGACGGGATCGCCGACGAACGCTTCTACTTCGTGCACTCCTACGCCGCCCGCACAGCCCCCGAGTACGTCCGGGTCACCTGGGCCGAGCACGGCCACCCGTTCGTCGCCGCCGTCGAGAACGGCGCCCTGAGCGCGACCCAGTTCCACCCCGAGAAGTCCGGCGACGCCGGTGCGCAGCTGCTGCGCAACTGGCTCGCCACCCTGCGCTGACGGCGCCGAACGCGCCGCACCCCCGAAAGGACCCAGATCCCCTGTGAGTACCCGCCTCGAACTGCTGCCCGCCGTGGACGTCGCCGATGGTCAGGCCGTGCGCCTGGTCCAGGGTGAGGCCGGCTCCGAGACCACGTACGGCGCCCCGATGGACGCCGCGCTGGCCTGGCAGTCAGGTGGCGCCGAGTGGGTGCACCTGGTCGACCTGGACGCCGCGTTCGGGCGCGGGTCGAACGCCGAGCTGCTCGCCGAGGTCGTCGGAACCCTCGACGTCGCCGTGGAGCTGTCCGGCGGCATCCGGGACGACGAGTCCCTCGAGCGGGCGCTGGCCACCGGCTGCCGGCGGGTCAACCTCGGCACCGCCGCGCTGGAGAACCCGGACTGGACCGCGTCGGTGATCGCGAAGTACGGGGATCGGATCGCGGTCGGGCTGGACGTGCGCGGCACCACGCTGGCCGCACGCGGCTGGACCAAGGAGGGCGGCGACCTGTGGGAGGTGCTCGCGCGCCTGGACGCCGACGGGTGCTCCCGCTACGTCCTCACCGACGTCACGAAGGACGGCACCATGCGCGGCCCGAACCTGGACCTGCTCCGTGAGTTCAGTGCCGCCACGACCGCCCCGGTGGTCGCCTCCGGTGGCATCTCCAGCCTCGACGACCTGGCCGCCCTGCGGACGCTGACCGACGTCGGCGTGGAGGGCGCGATCGTCGGCAAGGCGCTGTATGCCGGCGCGTTCACGCTCGGCGAGGCGCTGGACGTCGCCGGCCGCCCGTGAGGCCGGTGCCGGACCGGCTGCCCGACGGTCGGCCGCTGCCGGCCGGCGGCGGGCGGTCGCTGCCGCCCACCCCCAAGTACGCGGGGGACGACGGCGGCACCGATCCCGGTCTGGCCGCTGCGCTCTCGGAGCCCGACGGCGGAGCGCGCCTTCGCGCGGTCGTCCGCGCCCTCGGCGCGGCGCGGGTCCTGGTGCCCGTGGTGGCGCACCTGGAGGAGCGAGCCGACGCCGTCGGGCACGAGATCAACGGACATCAGGTGCAGCTCGCGGGGGAGAAGAGCGCCTCGGCCGCGATGGTCACGGTCGCGACGCCGGACGGGCGCGCCGCGATCCCGGTGTTCTCCGGGCTCGCCGCCCTGACCGCGTGGAGAGCCGATGCCCGGCCGATCCCGGCCGAGGGGGTGCGGGCCGCGCTCTCCGCGGCCGCCGACGCCGACGGGCTGCTGGTCCTGGACCCGGCCGGCCCGGTACCCGTGCTGGTGCCGCGGCCCGCCGTCTGGGCGATCGCCTCGCAGCGCGAGTGGGTGCCCGCCGTCGAGGACCCGGCGGTGACGCAGGCGATCCGGGCTGCCCTGGCGCCGGTGCCCGGCGTGGTCGACTCCCGCGTGGAACCGGGGGAGCGGGCCGAGGTGCGGGTGGTGCTGGTGCTGCGGCCCGGGCTGGACCGGACCGGACTGGACGAGGTGGTCGGCCGCGCCGGTGCCGTGCTGGCCGCGCAGGAGATCGTCGCCGGGCGGGTGGACTCCCTCGAGGTGCGGGTGGTGAGCGCCACATCCTCCTAGGGTGCGGCCGGCCCGGACCCCCGTGCTAGTGTTGGTCACTGACCGACTGGTCTCGCTTCGGCGTGACCGGTGTGCAAGCGGAGTTTCTCCCACCTTTGCTCGACCGGAACGGATCAAGCCGCCGACAGAGTACGGGTTCAGGTCGAGGGTTCTGACGAACTCTCAGTGCCGGCCGAGGCGACTCGTGCCGGGACGCGACCAGAGGCCTCCGTGTGCACCGCACCCGGAGGCCTTTTCCGTGTGGCGCGGTGACTTTGAACTCTCTCGTAAGGAGCACCACATCAGCGAGCCCCGCATCAATGAGCGGATCCGCGTGCCGGAGGTGCGTCTGGTCGGGCCGAACGGTGAGCAGGTAGGCATCGTTCGAGTCGAGGACGCACTGCGACTGGCGGCGGAGGCCGATCTGGATCTGGTCGAGGTCGCCCCCGAGGCGCGCCCGCCGGTCTGCAAGCTCATGGACTTCGGCAAGTTCAAGTACGAAGCCGACATGAAGGCACGTGACGCCCGGCGCAACCAGGCGAACACCGTCCTCAAGGAGATCCGGTTCCGGCTGAAGATCGACCCGCACGACTACGGCACCAAGAAGGGCCACGTCGAGCGGTTCCTCAAGGCCGGTGACAAGGTCAAGGTGATGATCATGTTCCGCGGCCGCGAGCAGTCCCGCCCGGAGATGGGCATGCGCCTGCTGCAGCGGCTCGCCGAGGATGTGGCAGAACTGGGTCACGTCGAGAGCACCCCGCGGCAGGACGGTCGCAACATGACGATGGTGCTCGGCCCGAACAAGAAGAAGACCGAGACCCGCAACGAACAGCGCCGCCGCGCTCAGGAGGCCGCCGCCACCGCGGAGCCTGCCGAGCCTGAGGCGACCGAAGCCGGCTGACCCCAGCCTGCTACCAACAAGGAACAAGAGATGCCGAAGAACAAGACGAACTCCGGTGCCAAGAAGCGCTTCCGGATCACCGGTTCCGGGAAGGTCATGCGCGAGCGTGCCCGTCACGTCCACAAGTTCCAGGAGCGCACCAGCAGCCAGGCGCGCCGCCTCGTGAACGACGTCGAGGTCTCCCCGGCCGACGTGAAGAAGATCAAGAAGCTGCTCGGCAAGTAACGCCGCGCCTTTACACCGAGAATTAGGAGTACGACTTGGCACGCGTCAAGCGGGCGGTCAACGCCCAGAAGAAGCGCAGGACAACCCTCGAGCGGGCCAGCGGTTACCGCGGCCAGCGCTCGCGTCTCTACCGCAAGGCCAAGGAGCAGGTCACGCACTCGCTGACCTACGCCTACCGGGACCGCCGGGCCAAGAAGGGTGACTTCCGTCGCCTGTGGATCCAGCGGATCAACGCCGCGGCCCGCGCGAACGGCATCACCTACAACCGTTTCATCCAGGGTCTCAAGGCCGCGGGTGTCGAGGTGGACCGTCGCGTCCTCGCCGACCTCGCCGTCAACGACATCACCGCCTTCGTGGCGCTGGTGACGGTGGCCAAGAACAGCCTTCCCGAGGACGTCAACGCGCCGGCCACGCCGGCTGCCTGACCAACTCGAAGCACCGAACGCACACCGAACGCCCGGACGATGCCCCTTCCGGACCTGACCAACCCCCGCGCTGAGCGGGTGAAGGCGGTCCGTGGCCTCGCCGGGCGTTCGGCGCGTTCGCGACACGGCCAGTTCCTCGCCGAGGGACCGCAGGCCGTGCGCGAGGCGGTCCGGTTCGCCGCCGAGCATGTGCGTGACGTCTACCTGACGCCGCAGGCCGCCGACCGGTACACCGAGATCGTCGACGAGGCCGGAGCGGCCGGGCTGTACCTGCACCTCGGCAGCCCCGAGGTGCTCGACGCGATGAGCCCCGACGCCCAGGGTGTCCTGGCCGTCCTGAACACCTGGGAGCGGACGCTCGAGTCGGTGCTGGCCGCCGAGCCCGCGCCGCGCCTGATCGCCCTGCTGTCGCAGGTTCGTGACCCGGGCAACGCCGGGACCGTGATCCGTGCAGCGGACGCCGCCGGCGCCGACGCGGTCGTCCTCACCTCCGCGAGCGTCGACCAGCACAATCCCAAGGTGGTGCGGGCCACCGCGGGCTCCATGTTCCACCTGCCCGTCGTCACCGGACCCGGTCTGGCCGAGGCGATCGACGCGGCGCGTGCCGCCGGGTTCCAGATCCTCGCCGCCGACGGTGCCGGCACGGTCGACCTGGACGAGCTCGCCGACTCCCCACGCAGCGGCGCCGACATCGCCGCGCCGACGGTGTGGGTGTTCGGCAACGAGGCCTGGGGACTCGGCGAACAGGAGCGTGAGCTCGCCGACGCCGTCGTGCGGATCCCGATCCGCGGCCGCGCCGAGTCGCTGAACCTGGCCATGGCAGCGACCCTGTGCCTGTACGCCTCCGGCCGCGCCCCGCGGCACCGCCGCCCGTGGGCATCGGTCGAGGAGTGAGCGACCTGCGTGCCGCACCGGACGCCGTCGGGCCCCTGGTGCGGCGGATCCGCGACCTCCTGGGCTCCACGGACCGGGTCCTCATCGGCGTGGTCGGCTCCCCGGGAGCAGGCAAGTCCACGCTGACCGACGCCCTCGGCGCCGCGCTCGAGGCCGGCGGAGTGCGCTGCGCCGTCGTCGGGATGGACGGGTTCCACCTCGCTCAGACCGAGCTCGACCGCCTCGGCCGCGCCGAGCGCAAGGGCGCGATCGACACGTTCGACGGCGACGGCTACCTCGCGCTGCTCCGTCGCCTGCGCGCGCAGCGCCCGGGAGACGACGTGATCTACGCGCCCCGCTACGTCCGTGGCGTGCTCGAGCAGCCGATCGGCAGCCACGTCCCGGTCGCCGCGGACGTGCGGGTGGTGCTCACCGAGGGCAACTACCTGCTCGCCGACACCCCGCCGTGGGACCGGGTGCGGGAGGTCCTGGACGAGACGTGGTTCCTGCGCACCGACCCGGTGGCCCGGCGCGAACGGCTGCTCGCCCGGCACCTGGCGAACGGCAAGTCGATGGAGCGTGCGCTCGCGTTCACCGACGGCTCCGACGCCCGAAACGCCGAGCTCATCGAGGCGACCGCCGAGGCCGCGGAGCTGGTCGTCGACTGGGACTAGCCGCCAGCTCGGTGCCGTCGTGGGTGGAGACGTCCGTTGGTGTGCAGGTACTGGGCGTGTCCGTCGTGGAAGTCGAAGATCGCGGCGGTCTGGGACTCCTCGAGCGGATCGTTGGCGGGAATGAGGAAATGGGTATCGCTGATCGGCAGGAGGTCGCGGGAGATCCGGTCGGGTAGGTCCAGGAGCGCGGCTTGGATGGGGTCGACGTCGAGGGTGAGTCGGAGTCCGCCGTGTTCGGTGATGACTTCGAAACGGGTGCCAGGGCGTTCGTAGACACCGACGTAGCGTGCAGGGTCGAGGGAGACGAACAGTGCCGGGTCCGGCACAGGCAGCGGTGGGATCGTCACGGTGCCTAGTTCGGTCAGGATGAGATCAAAGATCCTCCGGTAGAGGCTGTCGCGAGAGTCGCCGTTGGTCAGCAGGACCAGCGCGAGGTCGTCCTCAGGGAGGACGCGCATGCGGGCGTTCTGTCCGATGGTGCTGCCGTCATGGCCGTAGACGGTGCGTCCGTGCCAGTCGGACACGACGAGGCCGAGGGCCCACTCCTGTCCGAGAAGGTAGGGGTCCGGGATCGGAACTCGTGAAGTCATCATCTCCCGCACCGCTTCTCCGGAGACGATTCGGCGACCGTTTCGGGCCAGGCCGGCATTCAGATAGACGTGAGCGAGGGCAAGGACCTCGCCGACGGTGGAGGTGATGTTGCCTCCCGGCCCGAAGGCCCGGGGGAGGTAGTCGACAGGGGTGGGGATCGGTCCCTCCTCGAGGGAGCGGACCAAGTGGCCACGCGCGGCGCGTGCGGGATCGACCCCGCCGCGCCATGTGTTCGTGCTGACCAGGCCCATCGGTGCGAAGATCCGGTCGGCCATGATGGCATCCCACGGCTTGCCGTCGACGACTTCCATGATCCGGGCCAGGATCGCATAGCCGAGAGCGGCACTGTATCCGTGGACAGAGCCAAGAGGGCTGAGTTGGTGCGCGTCGACGATCTCATCGACCATGCGCAGATACACCCCTTCGTCCTCGCCAGGGTCCTCGGCGACCTCTTCGATGCCGTTGGTGTGGTTCAGGAGGTGCCTCGGCGTCAGCTGGGCGCTGACGCCGGGATCGGCGACCTTGAACTGCGGCAGGTGGCTGCGCACCGGCTCGTCCAAGGCCGCCCTGCCTTCGTCGACGAACTGCATGAAGGCCAGCGCCGTCCAGGACTTCGTCAGAGACCCACACTGGAACACGGTGTCGGATGCGACGGGCTCCCCGGTCACGATGTCCTTCACGCCATACACGAGTTCGGTGACGACCCCTCGGTGCATCACGCCCACGGCCGCACCAGGCGCCTGGTACGCGGCGAGAATCTCGGCGATCGGGGTGGACAGGTTCCGCAGCCGGGTCACGAGCCGACCTGTTCGGCGAGCCCGATCGCGTTCGCGGCGTCGGCCTCGAAATACTCTGTGATCGCCGACGAGCCCGCAGCCCCGTCCAGGATGTCGCGGACGGCATCGACGGAGTCGTGCGTGATCACGTTCACCGCTCGCGTCCCGTCCGTGCTCGCCAGTGCCAGAACCCATGCGGCACCCAGAGGTAGGCGCGCATACGCCTTCTTCAACCCGCCCCAGAACCGGGCGTTGTCCGTCACAGTCGAAAGCACCAGGACGTGCATAGTGTCCTCCTTCAGACTTTCCATTTGCTGAAAAGCTACGTTGCGTTTCACAAGTCGTCAATGTAAAGTCCCGGAAAGCCTGCAATCGTTGCGTGGAGCTGTCCCTGAACGCAATCGTGGATGCGGTGACATTGCGATCGGAGATGGTGGCGGATGGCCGGAGGCAGACTGGGTCTCGGAGACCGGCAGGCGATCGCCGCCGGCATGGCTGAGGGACTGGCGTATGCGGAGATCGCACGACGGATCGGGCGACCGACCTCGACGGTCAGCCGCGAAGTCGCCCGCAACGGGCACAGCGACTACACCGCAGACCGGGCCCAGCAGGCGACGCATCGCAAGGGCCGCGGCCGCACCATCGCGCCGCAGCCAAACGCCGGCGACGATCGAGCACGCGCGTTCGTCGACGAGTTCGCATCACAACTCGTCGGGACCGGAATGCCCCGCATGGCCTCGCGGGTGTTCGCCAGCCTGATCACCTCGATGACCGCCACGGTCTCCGCGGCCGACCTCGTGCGAGAACTGGACGTGAGCCCCGCGTCGGTGTCGAAGGCGATCAGCTACCTGGAGGCCATGGAGCTGGTCGTACGCCAGCCCGAACCTGGCCGCCGCAGAGAACGCTATTCGATCAGGGACGACGTCTGGACCCAAGCCATCCGAGCCGACTCCAGCGGACACGCCAGCGTTGCCGATGCCGCCCAGCGCGGCCTTGCCCTCTTCGGCACGGACACCCAGGCCGGCATCCGCCTCGCCCGGATGGGCGAGTTCTTCGGCAACCTCGCCTCGCAGCTCCGGGGGAACGATCTCGCCGACCCTGGTGTCGATGACGCCATGACAGTCGTGGCTGCGCTCGGCCACGGCCAGCGCCCGATGACACCACAAGAACTCGCCACAGCTCTGAGCTGGCCGACGGACCGGATCCACAACGCGATCCGGCTGCTGCAGCACCGACCGGCACTCAGCGATCCCTTCGTCGTGAGCGAATCGGATGCGGGCCACGCCCTGGAGCCGCGCTCGGACCGCCTGTCAACAGAACAACGCGCAATGCTGCGCGGCGACTGAGTCCCGGGGCGCGACGAGACGACCCCGCCGGATGACTCAGTCCTGCCCCGTCCTCCCGAACCGAGCGAGCACGTCGAGGATGTGCTCGGGCGCGAGCAGGAACATCGGTGTCAGCTTCTCCCAGCCACGTTCCCTGACGCGCTCGTCGAACGCCGCGTGGGCGGCGTCCACCGGGTTCGACGTGTCCAGGCCGCCGCCGCCGGACCCGGTCAGGCCGAGGTGGTACATCCACACGGACCCGTCCGCCTCGGTGTGCTTGAACGTCGCCTCGAACGCGGCCCGCTCGGCGGGGAGGGTGGCCTGGCACTCGGCGTAGCGGTCGGTGAGCATCTGCATCCACTCGCCGAGCTCGGCCTCCTTGCCGGGGAGGAGGCGGGCCCGGAACAACGCCAGGCGGAGCCCTTCCGGAACGGTGGCGGGCATCGGGTGTGGTTCGGTGCCGAACGGAACGGGCCGGAACGGCGTGTACGGCTCGCGTGCGGCCGAGTCGACCGGGTGGTGTTCGCTGCCGGTGGCCCCGCCCGGCCCGGCGGCGGGCTCGGTGCCCCGGGCGAGGCCGTGCACCATCAGGTGGGCCGAGGCACCGAGCAGGCTCGGCACCCGCTCGATCCGGCGGATCGCCGCCAGTGCACGCTCCTGCGTCGCGCCGCCGTCGAGCAGCTCCGCCATGGCCGCCGTGGCACCGCCCGGGCCCTCGATCGCGAACGGGCCGTCGGCCTCGAAGCCCGCGGCGGCGACCTCGGCGGCGAGCTCGTCCGGGCGGTGGAAGTACGCGGTCGTGAACCAGCCGGGCACGTTGTTCGGGTTGCGGTGCCGCCCGGTTGCGACGTCCTCGGCGACGATCTCGGCGAACTCCTCCGACGCCAGGTGGGACGCGCCGATGCCGTCGATGGTGGAGGCGAAGGCACTGATCCCGACGGCGAGCAGCACCCCACCGGGGCGCAGCACCCGGTGCGCCTCGCGCAGCGCGAGCGCGCGGTCGTCGGGTTCGGTCAGGTGGTACAGCGGGCCGAGCATGAGCACGGCGTCCACGCTCGCGTCGGCGACCGGCAGGTCGCGCGCGTCGCCCACCGTGGCCGAGTGCAGGGGGTCGGCCGCCACGGTGCTCGACCTGCTCGCGGTCTTCGCCTCCTCGACGTGCCGGGGCACCGGGTCGAGCAGGTCCACGGTGTAGCCGCGCTCGGCCAGCCAGACGGCGTAGGCACCCGGGCCGCCGCCGACGTCGAGCACGACGGCCGGGGCAGGCGGCAGCAGCCGGGTGAGCAGTTCCCGGGTGCGGATCTGCTCGAGCAGGCCCGGGCCGTCGCTGAGCCGGCCGGCCTCGCGGCCCTGATCGTAGTAGTCGCGGATCTCGCTCTCGATGGGCATCGCTGTCAGTTCCCGTCGTCCTCGGTGGGTCGCGGGGCGATGGCCCCGGCAGCCCGACGGCGTCGCGCCGGGTCGGTCAGTACGGCGACGTTCCCGACCCACTGCTCGACCGAGCCGACCTCGGGTGGCAGGGCGAGCACGGCGGGGTCGGTGATCGACTCGCGCAGCGGTCCGTCGTGGGAGACCAGGGACCGGAACGGCCGGTCCCAGAAGTTCTCGATGGCTACGTCCGGTGTGGGCAGACCGAGGTCGCGCTGGCGTGCGCTCAATGCCTCCAGGGCCTCCACCAGGGCGGCCTCGCGTTCGCGCCACACCGGCGCCGTGACGGCCCTGGCGAGGGCGGGCCCGACCTCGGCGGCGTGGGGGAGCGCGGCGAAGCGGCTGCCCCGCCACTTCGGGTACGGCGGCCAGGCCCGGTCGAGGAGGAACCCGAGGTGCATCGCGACGTCGACGAGCCGGGCGGTGATGACGGCGGCGCCGGTCTCGTCACCGCGGGAGCCGGTGCGGCCCACGAACGGCAGCTCCTGGGTGAGCCGGGCCCAGTCCGCGGCCAGGAGGTAGCGCCAGAGGTCGTCGGGGTACCAGGCCAGACGCTCGCGAATCTCGCTGAGCGTCCCGGCCGTATCGGTGAACACGGCGCCGGCGGTCACCTCGAGCATCGCCTGCCCGGTCACGCTCAGCCAGTCGGCGACCTCGAGCGCGGTGCGCGTGTCCAGCCCGGTCCGGGACGCCACGAAGTCGTGCGGCTCGGCGACCTCCACCTGGTGGCGCACCTGCGGCTGCCAGCTGGTCGGGAACCGGACGGGCAGGCCCGCGTACCGGGCGGGCAGCTCGGCCTCGAGCAACGCGTCGACGTCGGCGACGGCGTCACCGGGCACCAGCAGCGTCAGGCGCAGGCCCCAGTCGTGGTCGCGGGACATCGCGTCGTCCAGGCCGAGCACGTCGGAGCCGCTGCCGAGCCGGGCCGCGGCATGGGGCAGCCCGGGCCGGCGAGCCAGCACGAGCGGGCTGACCACGTCCCGGTAGTAGGCTGCGGCGAGCTCGATCCCGGGGACGTCAGGGACGCCGTCGACGGTGGCGTGGCCGGACCACACGTGCGTCACAGGTGCCTGCTCCATGCCGCGACCCTGCCATGTGCGGCCGCCGTGCTGCCAGGGATTTCAGACCCCGGACGCGTCCTCGATGACGCGTCTCATGAAGTCCGCCGTCCGGACCCGCCACTCCTCGCGCGGCGGTGCGGCCGGCAGTGGCTCGCCGGCGAGGGTGGCGAGCGCGACCGTGACGATCGGCTCGACGTCCGGCCCGAACGCGCGGATCGCGTGCGTCCCCGCCTCCCGTTTGGACAGCACGGCTCCGGTCGTGATGGTGGCGTGCAGGCGGGGCGGGCCGAGCACGCACCACTCGACGGCGGCCGCTCGCAGTGGACCCGTACCGGCCTCGACCCGGTCGGCATGTCCCGCCCAGTACCCGCGCAGGTTCGCCAGGTTCCAGTCGCGCAGTCGACCGGGCTCCGGATCGAGGCCGAGGTCGGCAGGCGCCGGGCCGCGCAACGCGATGCCCCGGCTCCCCAACACCTGCCACATCACCGGGTTCACGTCGAAGGCCCAACCTGCGACGAACTGATGGCCCACGTGTGAGGCGACCGGTTCGATCCTGGTGACGGGCCGTCCCAGGTCCGCGCGCCGGACGAACGCCGTGTTGCAGGTGGCGAACAGGTGCCGGGTACGGGCCAGGCCGACCAGCACCCGCGGCAGCTGGGACGCGTGCAGGGCCCGCAGCCGGCGCAGGTCGTGCCCGGTCACCGGCTCGTCGTCGAGCACCACGAGCAGGTCGATGTCGCTGCGCCCCGGCCGGTAGGCACCCAGGGCCGTGGAACCGAACACGTAGGCGCCGACCACTCGACCGGGCAGCAGCCGGTCGGCCCAGCCGAGGTAGGCGTCGACGGCCCGGCGGACCTCGGCGGGGAGCATGCCCGGCAGCCTATGCGGCTCGCGGCCTCGCACCGGTATCCGGCAGACCCTAGGAGGTCTCCAGGTGCAGGCGGCACCGCGGCTGGTAGCTCTCGATGCCGCCGACATGCTCGGCGCCCGGGACCAGGGCGTCTCCCACCGCGCCCGCCCGGACCCTCTGGTGGAACGCCGCGTCCCGACCGCAGACGGCGCACACCGCGGTCAGCTTCGTGACCGACTCGGCGACGGCCATCAACGCGGGCAGCGGCTCGAACGGTCGGGCGTCGAACGTCACGGACAGCCCGGCGACGACCACGACGATGCCGCGACCGGCGAGCTCCGTGGCCGCATCGAGGAGGTCGGGGCCGAAGAACTGGGCCTCGTCGATCGCGACCAGGTCGGGCGTACGGTCCTCGAGCACGCCCATGAGATCGACCAGGTCCATGAGTGCCGGGACGTCGGCGACCATGTGCGCCTCGGCGCTCTGTCCGGCGTGCGAGGACACGGTTCCGGTGCCGCGCCGGTCGTCCAGGGAATGGTTGATGACCTCGACGTCCAGGCCGGCCAGCCGGGCCCGGCGGACCCGGCGCAGCAGCTCCTCCGACTTGCCGGCGAACATCGGCCCGCAGACCACCTCGATCCGGCCGGCGGTCCCGATGTCTGTGCGCATGGGGGCGAGGTTACCTGCCCGGGCCGACACGGCCACCCACCGGCATGGGTGACGCATAATCCCGTGGCCGGGCCCGCGTTCGCACTGGCACCATGGCCGGCATGGACTACGCGCAGTGGTGCGCCGAAGGCGCCGCGGCGATCGCGTGGCGACGCCCCGACGGCCAGTGGCAGCTCCGTCTGCCCGAAGCGACCGAGGCGTGGCCCGCCCTGCTCGCGGACCGGCCCGCCGCCGTCGACCGGGTCCTGGTCACGGCGACCGAGGAGACCTGGGACGCGCCGCTGGCGGACCTCGGCTTCACCGCGGCCCGCACCGAGCAGGTCTGGCGCCTCCCGCTCGCCGCGCTGCCGGCGCCGGTCACCGGCGGCTCGCACGAGTTCACCCCGGTCACCGGCTGTGACCTGGTCCGCGTGAGGGACCTGGACAACCTCGTGCGGCGCCAGATCCCGGGGAGCGAGGACTGGAGGGGCACCGTCGAGGACCTGCGGGTCACGCTCGCCGACGACGAGTTCGACCCGGACCTGTACCTGATCGCCGTGCACCGGGGCTCCGGGACCTACGACGGGCTGATCCGGGTCTGGTACCGCCGGCCCCGGCCCCGGCTCGGCTGCCTGGGGGTGGTGCCGCAGTGGCGGCGCACCAGGCTCGCCGCCGGGCTCCTCGGCGCCGTCGCCGCCACCCTGCGCGAGCGCGGCGTCACCGAGGTGGAGACCGAGACCGACGTGCGCAACCGGGACTCCCACACCATGGCGGCCCGGCACGGCGGCGTCCCGGAGCACCGCACCACCGAGTGGACGGCCACGCTCTGACCGCCGGATAGCATCGAACAATGACGGCCCGCCCCCGCACCGCCCGCGCCGTCGGCACCACCGTCCTGACTCTCGCCCTGCTCGTACTTTCGCTCGCGACCGGAGCCACGCCCGCCCGGGCCACGACCGGGGGAGTGGCGAGCGCGACCGGGGTGTACGCCGTCGCCTCCGAGGTGGACCTGACCATCACCACCACCGGGGCGATCGGGGCCCTGCAACCCGTGATCGACCTGCTCACCGAGGACCCGATCCTTCAGGGTCAGACCATCACGGCGGCGCAGGTCGGCACCCCGGCGGAGACCAGCGGCACCGAGTCCGACGCCGTCGGCCCGGTCTCGGTCGCGGACCTGGTCGTCATCGAGGCGGTCACAGCGGACACCGAGCGGGTCGAGAACGAGACCCTCTCCGCCCACGCGGGCGTCGGCGGTGCGAACGTGACCCTGTTCTCCTACGAGGTGCTCGACGTCGGCCCCGTCCACGCCACGGCCACCACGCACCCGACCGACCCGCCCACCGCGGACGCCGCCGTGACGAGCCTGACCGTGTTCGGCTCACCGGTGACGATCCCGGAGGGGCAGTTCGTCGACCTGTCCCTCTCGCTCAGCACCGCCGAGATCCTCGAACTCCTCGAGGAGCAGTTCCCCGGACTGTCCACGATCACCCAGTTCATCGGCACGGCGGTCAGTGCCGACGGAGCCATCGACGCGCGGGTGGGCCGCGTCGGCGAGAGCGACGACGCGGCCGGCTCGGCCAACGCCGTCGGTCTCAGCGCCGAGGTGGATCTCGAGCTGAACCTCGAGCTGTGCCTGCCCGCCTCCGGTGGTGGCTGCCGCGGCTCCGTCGCGATCAGCACGAACGCGACGGTGCTCGACCTCAAGCTCGCGCAGGCCATGGTCGAGCGACCCGAGGCGCTGCCGGAACCGGCCGTGAGCCTGAACGGCTGGGTGATCGCCGCGATCGTGGTGGTCGTCGCGGCGATCGGTGTCGCGATCGGGGTGATCGTGGGCCGGCGAGCGCGGCGCCAGGACGCATGAGGCTCTTCGCGGCGATCCGACCGCCTGCTCCGGTGCTGGCCCACCTGGGGGCGGCGAGCACGGCGCTGCGCCTGGGCGCCGGTGCGCCGTTGCGGTGGGTGCCGGCCGACCAGCAGCACGTCACCGTCGCGTTCTTCGGTGAACTGCCCGACGGCGCCGCCTCGGAACTGCAGGACCCGCTGGCCCGGTTGGTGGCCGGCTTCGCGCCGCTGGAGCTGCGGCTGCGGGGCGCGGGGGAGTTCGCGGGGCGTTCGCTCTGGGTCGGGGTGGCCGATGGTGACACGGTCGATGGTGGCGCTGCGGGTGGTGGCGCGGCTGCCGGTGCGCACGCGCGTGCGGGCGACGTGGCCCGGTTGCTGGCACTGATGGCCGCGGCGGACGAGCTGCCCGACGCCCGGGCGCGCGAGCGCCGTCGCGCCCACCTGAGCGTTGCCCGGCGTTCGCGGCGCGCGGCCGACGTGGACCTGGGCGCGCTCGCCCGCGTGCTCTCGGTGTACTCCGGCCCCGCGTGGCTGGCCGACTCGGTCGAGCTGGTGTCCTCCCGCCTCGGTGCCGGAGCAGGCGGCGGGCCGTTGCACGAGGTGATCGACACCTACCCGTTGCGCGGCTACGACGCCTGACCCCTCGCCGTCGGGCATCCGTCACGGCAGACTGGGCGGATGCGCCTGCCGATCGACCTGCCCGTCACCCCGATGCTCGCCAAGGCCGTCAAGGCGGTGCCCGCACCGGACGCCGTCGAGGGTGGCTACTCCTACGAGCCCAAATGGGACGGGTTCCGCGGGATCATCCTGCGCGACGGTGACGACGTGGAGATCGCCTCCCGGGGCAGCAAGCCGTTGACCAGGTACTTCCCGGAGCTCGTCGAGGCGATCAAGGAGCACCTTCCGCAGCGGTGCGCGATCGACGGCGAGATCGTGGTGCGCTCCGGGGCGGCGGGCAGCCAGCGGCTGGACTGGGAGGCGCTCTCGCAGCGGATCCACCCCGCGGAGTCGAGGGTCAACCGGCTGGCGGCCGAGACGCCGTCGGAGTTCGTGGCGTTCGACCTGCTCGCGCTCGACGACGCCGACCTCATGGGCGAACCATTCTCGGTACGGCGGGCGCGCCTCGAGGCACTGTTCGACGGCGTCGCGGCGGGCGCGCCGATCCACCTCACCAGGGTGACCGGTGACGACGCACTCGCGCGGGACTGGTTCGAGCGGTTCGAGGGAGCCGGGCTCGACGGCGTCGTCGCCAAACCGCTCGCGCAGCCGTACGCCCCGGGCAAGCGCACCATGCTGAAGATCAAGCACGCCCGCACGGCGGACGCGGTGCTCGTCGGCTACCGCGTGCACAAGAGCGGCGAGGGGGTCGGGTCGCTGCTGCTCGGCATGCACACCGGCGACGGGACCCTGGTGAACGTCGGCGGGATCTCGGCCTTCACGAACGCGCGCCGGCTCGAGCTCGTCGACGAGCTGGACCCGTTGGTGGTCCGCGATGACGACGGCGAGGCGGTGCGCGGTGAGACCGACCGGTCCCGGTTCAGCGCCAGCAAGGACGTCTCGTTCGTGCGACTTCGCCCCGAGCGGGTGGTCGAGGTCGCGTTCGACCAGCTGGAGGGATGGCGGTTCCGGCACTCGGTGACGTTCCTGCGCTGGCGGCCCGACCGGGAGCCCGAGTCCTGCCTGATCGACCAGGTGGACCGGGCCGTCGCCTACGACCTGGATTCCGTCCTGGCCCGGTGACGGTGGCCGGCGGACCGGCGCACCCCTACCGGATGCGCACGGGTTCGGGCAGCATGGCTCCATGCCGATGCGCCTGGCACTCGAGGACTACCTGGGCGCGATCGGCGTGGGCGTCGCGGAGATGCTCGACGCGCATGCCCGCGCCGGCGCCACGGCGCGGGTCCCGACCTGCCCGGCGTGGACGGCCGACCAACTGCTGGCGCATCAGGCGATGGTGCATCGCTGGGCGGCCGGGAACGTCCGCGGATCGGGATCCGGCGTCCCGATCACGCAGACGCGCATCCTCGCCGAGGTGGCTGATCTGCGCGGCTACCTGCGCGAGGGGGCCGACGCCCTGCTCGCCGCGATCGCGGCTGCCGACGGCGACCTCCGCGCGATGGTCTTCCTCAACGACGCACCGCCGCCGCGACTGTTCTGGGCGCGACGGCAGGCGCACGAGACCACCATCCACGCCGTCGACGCCCGCGCCGCAGCGCTCGGCAGGGTGCCGACCGCCGCCGAGGTAGAGATCCCGACCGAGCTGGCGCTCGACGGCATCGACGAACTGCTTCTCGGCTTCCAGACCCGGGGCCGGCGGACGAGCCCACTGTTCGACGGCTCCGACGTCACCTTCACGGTGCGGCCGACCGACGCCGCGGCGTCCTGGACGGTGCAGGTGCGCGACGGCCCGCTGGTCGTCGAAGGCGTCGCGGGGCCGGTGCAGCCGGCCCTGACCGGCACCGCCGTGCAGCTCTACCTGGGGCTGTGGAACCGCGGCAGCGAGATCGTCGAGACGGGCGGGCTCGGACTCATGGACCGGTGGCGCGACGTGCGGGTGCGGTGGAGCTGAGCCGGCCAGTGGTGCACGATGGGGCGATGGACACAATGAGATCACCCGGGTCGATCACCCCGAAACTCGTGGTCCGGGGCGCAGACGCGGCCATCGACTTCTACCGACGCGTGTTCGGGGCCGAACTGCAGCAGCGGTTCACGGCCGGGGAGTCCGTGGTGTTCGCGCAACTGCAGATCCTCGGCTCCACGGTGCAGCTCAAGGATGAGGACACCCACGATCCGTCGCCGACCTCGCTCGGCCGTCCGGGCGTGCTGCTCAGTGTCGACACCGAGGACCCCGACGGCGTCGCGCGGGACGTCGTGGACGCCGGCGGCGAGGTCGTCTTCGAGGTCGGCGACCAGCCCTACGGCGCCCGCGGTGGCCGGGTCCGCGACCCGTTCGGTCACGAGTGGCTGGTGCAGACCCCGTTGACCTGGAGTGCCGAGGAGATCCAGTCCGGCCTCGACGGGGCCGACTGATACCCGGATCGGCCGCGCCCTATGGTGGGACCGTCCGTGGGCACGCTAGTCTGCGGCGCACCGCGGGCCATCGGCGGCCCGCTCGGAAGCGAATGCGGGGGCCCTGTGATGAAGACGGCGCGACGTGGCGTGGTGATGACATTCCTGCTCGGCCTGGTGCTGACGCTAGCGGCCTGCTCGAGCGGCTCGGGTCCGACGACGGCGGTGGCCGGGGACTGCCTGGTCGAGGCCAGCAGCGCGGACGACATGAACGTCGTCGAGTGCGCCGACGCGGAGGCGAAGTGGTCCGTGCTCGCGGTGGCCGACACCACCGACGGCACAGTCTGCGCCGACCAGCCGGACGGCGACATCTACCTGACGTTCGAGGACGATGGGAAGTCGGTCTGCCTGCGTCTGCTCGGCGCAGTCGGCGACTGTGCCTGGACGGACTTCTCCGGGCTCGCCGACTGTGAGGAGGACTCCGGGTACCAGCTCGCCGCGATCCTCGAGGACACCGACGACGAGGCCGGCTGCCCGGCCGAGACCGAACAGGTCCGCGTCTACAGCGACCCGAGCGTGTACTGCTGGATCCGCTGGCCCGCTTCGTGACCGGTGCGAGCGGGGGCCGCGCCGGTCTGGCCGGCGCGGCCTCTTGCCGACTCGTCACGACGGGTCGGCGGACCGGGCGCCAACACGTGGTGTCGGTGTGGTTCGTGCTCGAGGAGGACACCCTGTTCGTACTCGCACGGGGACCCGGCACCGACTGGGTCCGCAACGTTCGGGCCCAGCCGGCTGTCGAGGTCGGCTATCGCCGGGCCCGTCTGGCCGGACGGGCCAGGCTCGTGACGGACGAGCAGGAGAGCCGCCGGGCGCAGGCCGCCTGGTTCGCGAAGTACTCGGGTCGGCTCGCGGGCCCGACCGAGGGCTCACCCGGCGCCACCGTCATCGCGATCGACCTCGATCGGTGACGCCCGGGCTCGGGCCCGTCCCACGATCGGAGTACCGTGCCGGGATGGCCCACCTCGTCCCGCTCGATGGCGTCCACCCCGAGATCGACCCGACCGCGTTCGTGGCATCGACCGCGACCCTGATCGGAGACGTGCGGATCGGCGCGCGGACCGGCGTGTTCTACGGCGCGGTCGTTCGTGGCGACCTGGCACCGATCCGGATCGGCTCGGGCACCAATCTCCAGGACAACGTGGTGGTGCATGCCGACCCGGACTTTCCGGCGACGATCGGCGACGGAGTGACCGTCGGTCACGCCGCCGTGGTGCACGGCTGCACCGTCGCGGACGGCTGCCTCATCGGCATGAGCGCGACCGTCATGAACGGAGCCGTGATCGGTGCCGGGTCACTGGTGGCCGCCGGTGCTCTCGTGTTGGAGGGGACGGTGGTCCCGCCGCACTCGCTCGTTGCTGGTGTGCCGGCGAAGGTCCGCCGCGAGCTCACCGATGACGAGATCGCCGGGCTCGCTGGGAGCGCCTCGCGGTACGCGGAGATCTCCCGCCGACACCGGGGGGCCGCCTCCTAGCCGAGGTGAGTCCGGCTCAGCCTTCCATCTTCTTGCGGGAGGGCTGCACCCTTGGCGGCTCGCCCGGCATCTTCGGGTACTCGGGCGGGAACGGCATCTCACCGAGGCCGTTCGCGACGTCGGTGTCCCAGAGGCCGAGCGCGGCCTCGAACGTGCCGACGGCGTCGTCGATCCCGGCCCACGCGTCGCCGTGGTCCTCGAGCAGGCCCGGCACCGTCAGCACGGTGAAGTCCGCGGTGCTGACCTCGGACAGTTCCTCCCACCGCACCGGCATGGAGACCGGAGCGCCCGGAAGGGGCCGGGGGGAGTAGGCCGCGGCGATGGTGCGGTCGCGGTTCGCCTGGTTGAAGTCGACGAAGATCTTCTCCCCGCGTTCCTCCTTCCACCAGGCGGTGGTCACCAGCTCCGGCAGTCGCCGCTCCAGCTCCCGGGCGATCCCGATGACGCCGTGCCGCACCTCCAGGAACTCGTGATCGGGCGTGACCCGGGCGAACACGTGCAGCCCCCGGTTCCCGCTCGTCTTGACCCACGGGGTCAGCCCGAGCTCGGTCATCAGGTCCCGCAGCGCGAACGCCGCCGTGACCACGTCGGCGAAGGACCGGCCGGGCTGCGGGTCCAGGTCGATGCGGATCTCGTCGGGATTGTCGGCGTTCGCGGTGCGCACCGGCCAGGGGTGGAACGTGACCGTGTTCATCTGCACGGCCCACACGGCGGTGGCGATCTCGTCGATGACCAGCTGCGGGTGCTGGCGCCCGGAGGGGTAGGTGCAGATCACCGTTCGAGCCCACTCCGGGGCCCCCTTGGGAGGGTTCTTGGAGAAGAACTCCTCCCCGTCTGTGCCCTGCGGGAACCGCTGCAGGGTCACCGGCCGGTCGCCGACCGCCCGCAGGAAGCCATCGGCCACGGCGGCGAGGTAGCGCGCCAGGTCCCACTTCGTGATGCCCGGCCACATCTCGCGATCGGGCGAGGAGATGCGCACCGAGCGCGCACCGTCTCCTCCGGGCAGGTCCAGGTGTTTCGCCGTCGTGGCCATGGCTGCGAGCCTAGAGGTCGGCCCCGACACGAGCCAGGTCGGCAGGCCGGTCGATCCCGTACCGGTGCCCCGCGTAGCCCCAGACCGCCAGAGCGAGCATCGGGCCCCAGAACCAGGCGGGGAAGACCACGGCGCCGGCGATGCCGATCATGCCGAGCACCGGGATCGCGACGCCGCAGAGCATGAGCGCGATGGTGGCCCCGGGAATGATGGCGAACAGCGGCGGGACCGGTTGTCCGGCGCGTACCGGGAACCAGCGCGGGAACACCTCGCCCCAGCGGGCGATGAGCCCGAGGGTGAGGACGAAACCGAGCCACGCACCCGAACTGAGCAGCAGACCCTGCAGGCGGACCGCCGGGTCGAGCGCCTGATCGCTGCCGAGCTGGGGCCAGGGCGTCAGCCACGTGAGGCGGATCAGTGCGTACGGCAACGGACCGAGCGCAGCCAGTGCCGTGAACAGCCGACGGTGCCTGGTCACCCACGCCGTCGCCCGCCGCAGCGAGCCGGTGCGCGACCATCGGGACACCAGCACAGCCGCCCAGGCCACGCCCGAGCCAAGGGTGAGCAGCACCGCCAGGATCGACCAGGTCTGCGCCAGCAGCGCCGGGAAGATGAAGCCGGCGTAGGTGACCACCACGTCCCGGCCGATGAGGATCAGGACCACCATGGCCACGGCCGCGAGGGCCACCACGATCCGCGCGGCCGGCCGGGTCCGGAACACCTGGATGCCGAGGCCGACCAGGATCAGCGGCACCATGAGGGAGACCAGGTACCCGAACGTGCTCAGTGTGCCGCTGCCCTGGGCAAGCACCGCGAACACGACGACCTGGATCGCCGCGACCGGTCCGACGATCCGTCCGAGGAGTCGCTGGTGCGGGAAGGCCAGCTGCAGCAGGGCCACCAGCCCTCCGACCGCCGCGAGGGCGCACAACGACGCCGTCAGGTCGGGCCCGGAGAGCCAGGCTCGGGCCAGCGCGCCGTCGGGCAGGAGGAAGGCGTTCAGATCCGGACGAAGCAGCAGCCAGCCGGTGAGCAGCGCGACCACGAGGGAGGACAGCAACGCCCAACGGGTCGGCCGGTCGCGGGCAGTCGGCGCCGTCGCCCGCGACGTGGTGGGAGGTGAAGTCTGAGACATGAGGAGCCCTTTCGATCGTGTGCTTCCACGATCGGGGCTCCCTGGGTCGTGCGAACTCCCTCATCCGGGGGAGCGGAGTGCCCCGGGTGAGGGAGATCGGAACAGGCGAGGGTGAGGAACGGCAGGCGACCCTCGGCGATGCCTCCTAGCCGGGCAGGGAGGCGTACGCCTGCGCGAGCCGGGTGACGCCCTCGTCGATCTCGTCCGGCGTGACGCCCGAGTAGGCGATCCTGATCGAGTTCTTCGCGCCGTCGAGCAGGAAGTCGCTGCCCTTGACGATGGCGAGACCACGGGCGGCGGCGGCATCGAACAGGGCGTCGCCGTCGGTGCCTTCCGGGAACTCCACCCAGAGGAAGTAGCCGCCCTCGGGGTCCACGAACCTCGCGTCCGGGAGCTGGGTGCGCAGTCCGTCGCCCAGTCGCGCGGCGCGCTCGGCGAGGGCGGTCTTGACGGTGGCGATCGAGGTCTCGAAGGACCCGCCGCGCACGAACTCGTTCACGATCGACTGGGCGACCATGTTCGGCGAGATGTAGGTGCCAGTGGCGAGCTTGGCGATCTTGGCGATCAACTCCTCGTCACCGACCAGGTAGCCGACCCGGATGCCCGGGCAGACCGTCTTGGAGAAGGACGACGCGTAGACGACCTCGCCGGAGGTGGACAGTGACAGCATCGTTGGCTGGGTCTCGCCGGAGAACCGGAGCTCCACGTACGGGTCGTCCTCGAAGATCGTGACGTCGTACTCGCGGGCCAGCGCCACCAGTGCGCGGCGCTTGTCGCCGGAGAGGGAGTACCCGGCCGGGTTCTGGAAGTTCGGGATCAGGTGGGCCAGGCGCACGTCGGTGCCGCCGGCGAGCAGGTCGGCGAACCCACGCACGTCGACGCCGTCCTCCTCGAGCTCGATGGCGCGCAGGTCCGCCTGCCGGCCCTTGAGGGAGAGCAGGGTGCGGTCGTAGGAGGGGCGCTCCACCACGACGGTGTCACCGGCGGAGACGAGCGTCTCGAACAGGAACGCGTCCGCCTGCATCGACCCGTTCGTGACCAGCACCTGATCCTCGGTCACCCCGTGCCGCTCGGCGATCCAGGCACGCAGCGGCTTGTAGCCCACGGAGGTGCCGTAGGCGAAGGTGCCGGCCGGGTCGTTGGTGAACGCACGATCGGCGGCGGCGCGAAGACCCTCGGTGTCGATGATGTCGAGGGAGGGGGCGCCGCGGGCGAACGAGATGGGGGCGGGTTCGGTGGCCATGGCGCCCAGCGTAGTTCCCGGTCGCGGCACGTCGCCAACGCGTCTCGCAGCGCGGCCACCGGGGGCGCTGCGGTCGGCGAGACCTCCTCGCGGACTGTGCCGAGTCAGTCCGGAAGCCACCGAGTCAGTCGGTCGGTTCCGACCGGTCCGAGGTGCCCGGGACCGACGATGCGCGGCCGGTCTCGTCCGACGCGGGTCGACGGCCGGCCCAACCCAGCGCCCCGGGGTATCGGACCGACCCACTGGCCGTCCGCACGGCCTCCGCCAGGGCGTCCGGCCAGGCCCGGCCGGAGGCGATCCCGTGCGCGAGGGCCCCGTGCAGCACGTCACCGGCGCCGAGCGTGTCAACGACCTCTGCCGCGGGAACGTGCGGGACCTCGATGCGGTGCCGGACGCCGTCGAGCAGGCAGTCGATCGCGTCGGCGCCGTGGCTCTGGGCGACGACGCCGGGCCCGTGCGCGGCGACGGCGTCGAGCAGCTCTGCGGCGGTTCGCGGGTCGGCGTCGCCGAGCCGGAAGTCCCCGGACAGCACGGCGGCGTCCAGGTGCGCCAACAGCCTGGGCAGGCCCGGCTTGTCCGAGCCGCCGTCGAGCAGGGTGGGCACGCCGCGGGCGCGGGCGGCCGCGCAGAGCGCGACGGACGCCGCCATCAGGTGAGCGTCGACGAGGACGCACCCGACGCCGTCGAGCACCGACTCGTCCGGGGCGCGCAGCACCCGGGCGCCGTCGTGGTTGGTGGAGGCGACGGCCCGCTCGCCCGTGGCCTCGGTGACCAGCACCGTGGAGACCGGCGGGGCGCCGTCGTCGGTCGCGAGGTCGACGACCTCGACGCCCCCGGCCGCGAGCTCGTGGCGGGCCAGGTCGCCGAGCGTGGAGGCGCCGAGCGCGGTGACCAGCGTGGCCCGCCCGCCCAGGGCCGCGACGGTGAGCGCCGCGTTCGCCGCCGGCCCACCGACGTGTACCCGCGTGGCGCGGGCGACGACCTTCTGGTTCGTGGTCGGGACGGCCGTGACCACCTGGGTCACGTCGATCGTCGTCAGGCCGCAGCAGACGACGGCGGCGCTCACCTCGTGGGGTCCTCGACGTCCTCGTCCGTGGTGGTGCCGGCGCCGACGGTGCCACCCTCGTGGGCCAGCCGGGCGCGCTTGCGAAGGCGGACGATGACGAACCAGACGATCAGGCCGGCGATCGCGATCAGCACCAGGTTCGAGATGACCCCGCTCCACTGTTCGAGCACCGGCTTGATCGCCGGCCCGAACGCGTAGCCCAGCCCGATCCAGATGCCGTTCCAGAGCAGCGACCCGGCGAACGTGTACAGAGAGAACTTCCACAGGTTCATCCGCTCGATCCCGGCCGGGATGGAGATGAACGAGCGCACCAGTGGCACGCACCGGCCGGTGAACACGGCCACGCCACCCCAGCGGGAGAAGAACTTCTCGGCCTTGTCGAAGTCTGCGACCTCCACGAGCGGCATCTTCTCGAAGATCCAGCGGGTCCGGCTGCGGCCCAGTGCGGCGCCGAGGCCGTACCAGATCCAGCCGCCGATCAGGCCGGCCAGCGTTGCCGCGACCAGGGCGCCCCAGAAGCTCATCCGGCCCTCATAGGCGAGGAAACCCGCGCCGGGCAGGATCGCCTCGGACGGGATCGGTGGGAAGAACGTCTCGATCAGCACCGCGAGACCCACGCCGACCTCACCCGCGATCGTCATCAGGGAGAGCACCCACCCGATGAACCCGTCGTACTCGATGGCGGGGTCGACGGCCTGCATGGGCAGGTGGTGCAGCGCGGGCATGGAGCTCCTCGAGGATCGGGCGGCGACGGGACGGCTGGTGCGGTGATCGCCCTTGACCCCTCAAGGTTCTCACGCGTGCGCGCAGCATCGCCTCACACCCTGGGAGGACGCGCGGGTACGACCGGTGGGCGACTGGGCCACGGCTCCTGCTACTGCCCGACGCGACCGTCCACGCGTTCCCTGATCAGGTCTGCGTGCCCGCAGTGCCGGGCGTACTCCTCGATCATGTGGATCAGGACCCGCCGCAACGGGGTCTGCCCGTCCGCACCGATCCAGCCGAGGTCCGCGTGGGCGGCGACGAACGCCTCCGAGTTCGCCACCTCGCCGCGCCAGGTGGCCCAGGCCTCCTCGACCACGGCCGGATCGGCGACGGCACCGCTGAACTCGGTGTCGACGCCGTCGACCACATAGGGCGCCGGTACGTCCTCACCCGCGAGGATGCGACGGAACCAACTCCGCTCCACGCCCGCGAGGTGGCGCACCAGTCCCAGCAGGGACAGATCCGACGGCGGCACCGACGCTTTCGCGAGACCGGCCGGGTCGAGGCCGGCGCACTTCATCTCGAGGGTGAGGCGGTAGTCGCTGAGGAAGCCGAGCAGCATGGCGCGCTCGCTGTTCTCGAAGGCGCCGTCCTGGCGTGGGTCCTCGTCCTCGGGCACCCACATGTCCCACCAGCCGAACTTCCGCTCGGGGAGTCCCTGATCTGCCTCGTCGACCGTGACCATGGCTCGACACTGCTCCCGGCGTCCGGGTTCGGCAAGGTGATTTCGGGCGGGGTCTCGCGGTGTCAGCCGAGCCGCTGGTATCCGTACAGGTCCTCCTGGGTCTGGTTCACCCAGATCCGGGCGCGCAGCTCCTCGGGTGAGTCCGGGTTGGCGATCCGCAGGGACAGGCCGTAGTTCTCGTCGACCACGTCCGCCGCGATGCCCGCGTCGCCCAGGCGCTCGGCAAGGGCCCGCACGTCCGGATGCTCGAAGGAGAGCACCGCACCGGTCCGGGCGTCGCCGTGGACGGCCAGCAGCCCACCACCCGGCGCGGACAGGTCGACCCACTCGCCCGAGTCGGACCGGATCCGAGTGCTCAGACCGAGTGCCGTCAGCACACGCGCGCCACCCGGGACGTCCCCGGTGTACCAGAGCGGGAGCACCTCGGCCGGGGCGAGGTCGCCCGACCCGGTCCCGGCGACCCGGCCGACCAGGTCCGAGTTCTCGTCCAGGTACACGTGCTGGCCGTCGGGCGCGGTCACCGCGGCGTAGCGGCCGAAGTCCTCGGTGGTCACGCTCGCGCTCAGGCCGAGCTCGATCAGTGCCGGCGTCACGGCGCGCAGCGCCGCGTCCAGGTCGGCGACCACGAACCGCAGCTCGATCCGGCCGACCGCAGGATCGCCGTCGGGCATGCCGTGGATGGCGACGCCACCGCCGGCGAGGGCGAACAGCCGCCAGTCGCCATCGTCGCGCACGCGCTCGCCACCGAGCGCGGTGACCAGGGCGACCCAGTCCTCGGGGTGGGCGGTGTACTGGATCGGGCGGACGCGCAGGCTCATCGGTCGTGCTCCCTCAGGTAGGTCTCCAGCGCGCGCTGGACGAACGCGGACAGGCTCAGGCCGTCGTCGATCGAGCGGTGCTTGACCGCCCGGATCAGTTCCGGCGGAAGGTAGACGTTGAACTGGGCCTTCGCGGCCTTCTCGTCTGTCATGCGAGAATGCTAGCAACCTATGACCGGTCGGGCAACGGCGAACCCGGGCAGCCCTCGCGGGCGGAACGGTCGGTGTGCCACCATGGGCCCATGCTCATGCGTCGATTTAGCCGGCCCGCCCTCGGGCCGGCGCGCGCCATCTGAGCCGAGCCATCACGCCCGGGGCGGGCACCTCTACACTCCCAGTGGTCCCCACACGCCCCGGAAGGTTCGCATGCCCACCCCCGAAACACCCTCCCCGCTCGATGCCGACGCCATCGGCGCGGCGCTGACCGCGGCCCTCGACGCCGTCGCCGGCGCCGACTCCCTGGACGCGCTCAAGGACGTACGGCTGGCCCACACCGGGGACAAGAGCCCACTCGCTCTGGCCAACCGCGCGATCGGCGCCCTCGCGCCCGCGGACAAGGCCGTGGCCGGCAAACTCGTCGGTTCCTCGCGTGGCCGCCTGAACGGCGCCATCGCCGCCCGTCAGGTCGAGCTCGAGGCCGAGCGCGACGAGCAGGTGCTGCGCACCGAGGCCGTCGACGTGACGATCCCCGTCGACCGCGCCCCGCTCGGCGCCCGGCACCCGCTGGACTCGCTGATGGACGAGGTCGCCGACTTCTTCGTGGGGATGGGCTGGGAGATCGCCGAGGGCCCGGAGCTCGAGCACGAGTGGTTCAACTTCGATGCGCTGAACTTCGGCCCGGACCACCCGGCCCGGCAGATGCAGGACACCTTCTTCGTCGATCCCGCCAGCGCCGCCGAGCATCTCGTGCTGCGCACGCACACCTCTCCGGTGCAGGCTCGGGCCCTGCTCACCCGGGACCTGCCCGTGTACATCGCGTGCCCGGGCAAGGTGTTCCGCACCGACGAGCTCGATGCCACGCACACCCCCGTGTTCCACCAGATCGAGGGCCTCGCGGTGGACAAGGGCCTGACCATGGCGCACCTGACCGGGATCCTCGACCACTTCGCCCGGGCCATGTTCGGACCCGACGCGAAGACCCGGCTGCGACCCTCGTTCTTCCCGTTCACCGAGCCGAGCGCCGAGATGGACCTGTGGTTCCCGGCGAAGAAGGGCGGTGCCGGCTGGATCGAGTGGGGTGGCTGCGGCATGGTCAACCCGAACGTGCTGCGGGCCTGCGGCGTCGACCCGGACGTCTACTCCGGGTTCGCGTTCGGGATGGGCATCGAGCGCGCCCTGATGCTGCGCCACGACATCACGGACATGCACGACATCATCGAGGGCGATATCCGCTTCTCCCAGGAAGGACAGCGCTGATGCCGTACGTCGTGCCGAGCTGGCTCCGCGACCACGTCGAGATCCCCGCGGGCACCACGGCCGCGCAGCTGGCCGCGGACCTGGTCCGGGTCGGGCTCGAGGAGGAGGCGGTGCACGCCGCCGGCGTCACCGGCCCGCTGGTGGTCGGCCGGGTCCTCGAGGCGATCCCCGAGGAGCAGAAGAACGGCAAGACCATCAACTGGTGCCAGGTCGACGTCGGCGCCCACAACAACGCCGACTCCTCGCCGCGGGGGATCGTCTGCGGTGCGCACAACTTCACCGCGGGTGACTCCGTGGTGGTCGCCCTGCCCGGTGCCGTGCTGCCCGGGGACTTCGCGATCGCCGCCCGCAAGACCTACGGCCACGTCTCGGACGGGATGATCTGCTCCGAGAGCGAGCTCGGACTCGGCGAGGGGCACGAGGGCATCATCGTGCTCGAGGACGCACCCGAGCCGGGCACCGACGCGATCGAGCTGCTCGGCCTCGGCGAGGAGATCCTCGAGATCAACGTCACGCCGGACCGCGGCTACTGCTTCAGCGTGCGTGGGGTGGCTCGCGAGTACGCCCACTCCACCGGAGCCGCCTTCACCGACCACGGCCTCGCGACGGCGGACCTGCCGGCCGCCAACGACGGCGGGTTCGCCGTCGACCTCGCCGACGACGCACCGATCCACGGTGTGCCGGGCGCGGACCGGTTCGTCGCGCGGATCGTCCGGGGCATCGACGCAGCCGCGCCGACGCCGGACTGGATGGCCACCCGGCTGCGCCAGGCGGGCATGCGTCCGATCTCCCTGGCCGTGGACATCACGAACTACGTGATGCTCGACCTGGGTCAGCCGCTGCACGCCTACGACCTGGCCACGCTGGCCGCACCGATCGTGGTGCGCCGGGCCCGGGCCGGGGAGAAGCTGACCACCCTGGACGACGTCTCGCGCACGCTGGACGCCGAGGACCTGCTGATCACGGACTCCCCGGACCCCTCCGGCACCGTCGGCTCACGGATCCTCGGCATCGCCGGCGTGATGGGCGGCGCCGACACCGAGGTGACGGACGCGACCACGGACGTGCTCATCGAGGCGGCGCACTTCGACCAGATCTCGGTGGCCCGCAGCGCCCGCCGGCACAAGCTGCCCAGTGAGGCCGCCAAGCGGTTCGAGCGCGGCGTGGACACCGCGCTGCAGGCGGTCGCCGCGCAGCGCGTCGTCGACCTGCTCGTGCAGTTCGCGGGCGGCCTGCCGGATGCCGGCGTCACCGACCTCGACCGCACGACGGCGCCCGAACCGATCGCGATCGACGCCGGCCTGCCGGGTCGGCTGGCCGGTGTGGCGTACTCGACCGAGACGGTCGTCGCCACCCTCGAGTCCCTCGGCGCCCAGGTCGTCGCGGACGGCGACGCGCTGGTCGTCAGCGCGCCCACGTGGCGGCCCGACCTGACCGAGCCGGCCGACCTGGTCGAGGAGGTAGTGCGCCTGCAGGGGTACGACCGGGTGCCCTCGGTGCTGCCGCCGGCGCCGCCGGGTGGCCGTGGGCTGAGCCTCACGCAACGGCGACGCCGGAGGGTGGCGAACCTGCTCGCGGACTCCGGGCTCACCCAGGTGCTCACGTACCCGTTCATCGCAGCCTCCCGTCACGACGACCTCGCGCTGCCGGCGGCGGACCCGCGGCGCCGGTCGGTCCGGCTGGCCAACCCGCTCTCGGAGGCGATGCCCTACCTGCGCACGTCGCTGCTGGACACCCTGGCCGACGCCGCGGTGCGCAACGTCGGCCGCGGGCTGACCGACGTCGCGATCTACGAGCTCGGCCTGGTCACCCGACCCGACGGGGCGAGCCACGACTCGCCGCTGCCGCCCACCGGGGTGCGTCCGAGCGATGCGGACCTGGACGCGATCCGCGCCGCCGTGCCCGCGCAGCCGCAGCGGGTGGCCGGCATCCTGGCCGGCAACCTCGTCGCGCCCGGCGTCTACACCAGCGCCAGGCGTGCCGACCACGCCGACGCCATCGCGCTGGTGCACCGGATCGCGCAGGCGGTCGACGTCACGCCCGTCGTCGAGGCGGACACCGAGCACCTGCCGTGGCACCCGGGCCGGTGCGCGCGGTTCACGACGGCCGACGGCGTCCTGCTGGGCCACGCGGGCGAGCTCGCCCCGAAGGTCACGGCCGCCCTCGGCCTGCCGGCCCGTACCGTCGCGTTCGAGGTGGACCTGGACGAGCTGTTCGGTGCGGCGCCCACGGAGCCGAAGCGGGTCCCGCCGCTGTCCACGTTCCCCGCCGCTAAGGAGGACATCGCCCTCGTCGTCGACGCTGCCACGCCGGTCGCCGACGTGCTCGCCGCCGTGCGCGAGGGAGCCGGTGACCTGGCCGAGGAGATCCACCTCTTCGACATCTACACGGGCGAGTCCGTGGGCGAGGGCAAGGCCTCGATGGCGTTCTCGCTGCGCCTGCGCGCGGCCGACCGGACGCTCACCGCGGCCGACACGGCCGGGGTGCGCGACGCCGTCGTGGCGCTCGCGGGAGCGCGGTTGGGCGCGCAGCTGCGCGGCTGAACCGAGGTTCCAGCGGCCCGGGCGAGATCGACGACGCCCGGGCCGCGACCGACTGCCGGACGAGGACCAAGGTCCCTCGATCGGCCGGATCCGGTGACGCACCCTGGATACATGAGAGTCCTGGTAGCGATCGCATCCACCTACGGCGCCACCGCCGAGATCGGTGAGGCCATTGCGGCCGAGCTTCGCGAGGGCGGCCACGACGTGCACGTCCTCGCGGTCGACTCGGTGGAGTCCCTGCACTCCTACGACGGCGTCGTGCTCGGCTCCGCCGTGTACATCGGCCGGATCCTGACCTCGGCCCGGCAGTTCGCAGCCCGCCTCGCCGAGGAGTTCGCCCCGCGCCCGGTGTGGGTGTTCGCCTCCGGGATGAAGAGCGTCACCCCGTACCCGCTCGGCGCCGCGTTCACCTCGCCCGTGCAGCCGCCGTACTTCGGCGGCCGGTACGCGATCTTCGGTGGCGTGGTGGACCGCAGCAAGCTCGGCACCGCGGAGCGCTCGCTGATCGGGTTCGTCGGCGCGACCCACTCCGATGAACGCGACTTCGACCTGATCGCGGCCTGGTCCGGTGAGGTCTCGGTGCGGATGAATGCCTACGACGCGCTCACGCGGGCCAGGTCGGGTGAGAACGTTCCGAGTCACCCTCGATGAGCGGGTCAGGCAGCCGGGTCCAGCCGGAAGTGCAGCTCGGGTGACAGGTCCGGTCTGCTTCCGGCCGCCCCGGGGCCTGACCAGAATCGGATCGCGAGCACACGACCTCGTGGTCGCTCGGGGAGGTGTCGAAGCATAGCGGCTCCGGGCCAGGGCCTCGGGCCATCGGATCGGCTGGGCTCACGCGGGAATCAGGTGCCGGTTCACCGCACCGCGGGTGAGCCAGTCCCGCAGCACCTCGTTGAACAGTGCCGGGTCCTCCGCGTTCCAGGCATGGTGCATGCGCGGCACCAGGCGGGTGGTGACGTTGGCCGAGTTCGGATACGCGCGCAGTGCCTCGCGCACCGGCCGCAGGTCCCGCTCGCCGGCCAACCCCAGGACCGGCACGTCCGCGCCGGCCAGCGCCGCCAGATCGGATGCGGGCAGGCCGCCGTAGACCTCGGCCACCACGGCCCGCATGTTCTCGACGCGGATCGACAGACCGTTGCTGACGAACTGGTCGACGGACTCCGGGGGGAGCCGGAACAGCCGTGCCTGCGCGGCCCAGTACCAGTGCTGGTCCCACACCCGCAGCTGCACGGTGTTGAGCCGCCGGGCGAGACCGGTGATCCCGTTGAGCAGCGCCCCGGTCAACAGCGCGGAGCGCACCACCTCGGGGTGTCGGGCGGTCAGGACGGTGCCGACCACGGCGCCCATGGACAGGCCCACCACGTGGGCCCGACCGCCGTCGGCCCGGTCTGCCACGATCACGGCGAGCTGGTCGACGACGTCGGCGATGGACGTCCAGTCCAGCGCGGCGGACGCGCCGAACCCCGGCAGGTCGGGCACCAGGCTGTGATGGTCGGGCAGTGCCCGCACCTGGTCGTCCCACATCCACCCGGCGACGTTGCCGCCGTGCAGGAACAGCACACTCGGTCCGGCCCCGTCGTGGGTGCTGGCGACATGCATCAGGCGAACTCCCGGTCCATCTCGTCCAGCCAGTCCAGCTCGGCCCGGGCGTGGGCCAGTCCGTTGCGCAGGGTGGCCAGCCGCAGTCGTTCGTCCCTGCTCTCGCCCGGTCCCTCGGCCTCGTCGAGAGCGGTCAGTCTCTGCAACGCGGCGGTGATGGCGGTGCGGCGGGCACGCAGCAGGTCGCGGACGCCGTCGTCGTCGAGCACGGGTGCGAAGAACACCCGGGCCAGGAATTCGCTCCGGGCCGGTGCCGGCTCGGGGTCGGCGCGCAGCCAGCGCTCGAGCTCCACCCGGCCCGCGGCCGTCACCCGGTGCAGCTTCCGGCTCGGGCGTCCGTCCTGGGGCACCACCTCGACCTCGGCGAGGCCGGCGTCGACCAGCGCGGTCAGGGTGCGGTAGATCTGCGCCTGGTCGCCGGACCAGAAGTGGTTGACGGACTCGTCGAACGCCTTCTTGAGGTCGTAGCCGGTCAGCGGGGACAGGTCGAGCAACCCCAGGACGGCGTGCTTCATACTCATGGAGCTATAGGACCATGCACATATAGGACTATGCAAGTATCAGGGCAGCAACAGCACCTTGCCGGTCGTCTCGCGGCCCTCGAGGGCGCGGTGCGCGTCGGCGGCCCGCGCCAGCGGGAACGTGGCACCGACGCGCACGTCCAGATCACCACTCGCGAGGGCGTCGAACACGGCGCCGGACCGGTAGGCGAGCTCCTCCGGGTCAGCGGTGTAGTGCCCGAGCGTCGGCCGGCTGACGAACAGCGAGCCCGAGCTGTTCAGCCGCTGCAGGTCGAACGGGGGCACCTGGCCACTGGCGCCGCCGAAGAGCACGAGCATGCCCCGGCGCCGCACACTCGCCAGGCTCGCGTCGAAGGTGGTCCTGCCCACGCCGTCGTAGGCCACGTGTACGCCGGCGCCACCGGTGAGGTCCCGCACGATCTGGGGGAGCTCGCTCGTGACGTCGTCGAGGTCGGTGTAGCGGATCACCTCGCTGGCACCCGCGGCCCGGGACAGGGCCTCCTTCTCGGCAGTCGACACGGTGGTGATCACCCGGGCCCCGCGGGCGACGGCGAGCTGGGTGAGCAGCAGCCCGACCCCGCCCGCACCGGCGGTGAGCAGCACGTCCTGGCCAGGCTGCACGTCGAAGACGCCGTCGACGAGCATGTGCGCCGTCATGCCCTGTAGCGGCAGCGCCGCGGCCAGGTGCGCATCGACGCCGTCGGGCACCACGATCGCCGCGTCGGCGGCGAGCAGGACCTCCTCGGCGTAGGACCCGGTGAGCGAGCTCGACCACGCGATGAGGCGGCCTTCCGAGAGGTGCGTGACGCCGTCGCCGACCGCGATCACCTCGCCGGCGCCCTCACTGCCGGGCACGAACGGGAACTGGCGCGGATACACCCCGGAGCGGACGTAGGTGTCGTAGAAGTTCACCCCGATCCCGCTGGTCCGGACGAGCACCTGTCCGGCCTGGGGCGCCGGTGCCCGGCGGTCGGTGGGCGTGAGGACGTCGGGACCGCCTGCGGCCCGGGCTTCGATCGCGAGCATGTGGCCAACCTACAACCGACCACCCCCTCCGGAGGTAGGGAGAACCCCCGGGTCCAGATGCCGGTGGGCACCAGTGATCGCGGACCTTGCGGCGACCAGGCTGGACACCATGACCGCAACGCTTGATCCGCCCGTCCTCGCCCCCGCCGCGAGCCCACCGCCGACGCGGGACCTGTTCGTGGACGTCCTGCGCCTGTTCGCGATCGCCCTCGTGGTCGCCCAGCACTGGCTGATGCCCGTGATCGACTACTCCGACGGCCATCTGGTCACCAGCAACGCCCTGACCGTCCCCGGTGGCTGGGTGGTGACCTGGATCAGCCAGGTGATGCCACTGATCTTCTTCGCCGGTGGCGCCGCCACCGCGATGAGCCTGCGCCGGCGCCCCACCGGCGCCGATCGGGCCTGGGTGGCCGCTCGACTGTTGCGCCTGGCGATCCCGGTCCTCGGGCTCGCGGCCCTCTGGCTGCCGCTGCCGCACCTGATGCTGGCCCTCGGGATGCCCGCCGAGCCGGTCTCGGTCGGTGCCCGGCTCGTTGGCGCGCTCCTGTGGTTCCTCGGCGCGTACGTCCTGATCACCTTGCTCAGCCCGGCGCTGGTGCGCCTGGCCGACGCGCTGCGTGGCCGCGAGCTGATCGGCTTCGCAGCCGTCGCGATCGCGGTGGACGTGCTCCGGTTCTCCTTCGGGGCGCCGGACGTGCTCGGCTACCTGAACGTGATCGCCGTCTGGGGCGCGGTGCATCAGGTCGGCATCCACTACGGACACGGACGCCTTCGGGACATCCGCGGGCTGCGCGCGGTCGCGCTCGGTGCCCTCGGGTTCGCCGCGGCGGCGCTGGCCGTGGGCTTCGGCCCGTACCCGCTGAGCATGGTCGGTCTGCCGGGTGACCCGATGTCCAACATGAACCCCCCGACGGCGGTGCTGCTCGCGCTCGCGGTCGGTCAGCTCGGCCTTGCGCTCGCCGTCCGCGAGCAGATCGCTGCGTGGGCCGCGCGACCGCGGGTGGCCGCCGTCGTGGGCCGGTTCTCCGGGTCGGCGATGACCGTGTACCTGTGGCACACGCCCGCCCTGGTGCTGGTCGCCGGGGTCGCGGTGCTCGCCCTCGGCCGCGACACCCCGGACCC
The DNA here is from genome assembly GCF_009708215.1 of Occultella kanbiaonis. Lineage (NCBI taxonomy): Bacteria > Bacillati > Actinomycetota > Actinomycetes > Micrococcales > Ruaniaceae > Occultella > Occultella kanbiaonis. The sequence goes on from NZ_CP046175.1 coordinate 2,211,933, forward strand.
GTTGAGCGCCGAGTGGTTCGACGGGGTGACCGCCTGGGTGGCCGTACTCAGCGTCGTCCTCGCCGCGGCCGTGACGATCTTCTCCCGCCTGGAGCGGGTCCGGCTGCCCCGCCTGGCCGCCACGGACGTGGGCGCCGGGCGGCTGCTCACGGCCGGGCTGCTCGTCGGCGCGGGTGTGCTGGCGCTGACCATCGGCGGATTCCGCCCCGAGACGCTCTTGGACGCCACCGGGCCCCTCGTGGCTGTCGTCTCGATCGCGGTCGGAGTGCTGCTCCTGCTCACGGGTGCGGCCCGGCGCACCGGATCTCGCTGGTCTTCGGTGGCTCGAACCGGCAAGGTGGCGTCATGACCGCGCTCGAGACCCCAGTCGGCCCCGGTCCGCAAGCACCCGAGCACGTCTCGCTGCTGCGCCGCGCCGCCCGGGAGAGCGGGTACCTGCTCCTCTGTCTACCGTTCGGCATCGCCGGACTCGTGGTCTTCGTGGTCGGGATCGCACTGGGGGCGGGCCTACTGGTCACGCTGCTCGGCCTGCCGATCCTGGCCGGGACCCTCGCCGCGGCCCAGGGGCTCGGGAACGTCGAACGGACGCGGCTGGCCGCGATCGGCTATCCGGTACCGGCGACCCTGCCGTTCCATACCGAGCGCAAGGGCCTGCGCCGGTTCCTGGCCAGGCTCGGCCATGGGCAGAGCTGGCTGGACCTGCTCCACGCGCTGCTGTTCTTCCCGGTCTCCCTCCTCACCTTCATCGTCACGGTGGTCTGGTGGGTCGTCGGCGCCGGGGGCGTGCTGTACATCGTCTGGGAGCGGTACCTGCCCGACGGCGGCCGCACCGATCTCGCGGACCTGCTCGGCTACCCCGGCCAACTGGCCGACATCCTGCTGACCACGGTGCTCGGCGCCCTCCTGCTCCTGACCGCACCCTGGGTGGTGCGCGGCATGGTCGCCCTGCACAGCGGCCTCGCACGGATCACCCTCGGCGGCACGTCGTCGTCGGCCCTGCGCGCCCAGGTCGCGGAGCTGACCCGCAGCCGGGCCGCCGTGGTCGGCGCCGAGGCGGATACGCTGCGCCGGATCGAGCGGGACATCCACGACGGGCCGCAGCAGCGGCTGGTCCGGATGAGCATGGACCTGCAGTCCGCACAGCGGCGGCTCGCCGCCGACGACCCGGACGCTGCCGAGCGGTTGATCGCCGAGGCGATCGGGCATGCCCAGGCGAGTCTCGACGAGCTCCGCACACTCTCCCGCGGTATCGCCCCGCCCGTCCTCAGCGACCGTGGCCTGCGCGCCGCGATCGGGTCCGCCGCGGGGCAGTCACTGATCCCGGTGGAGCTGGACATCGGGCTCGAACCGGGTCAGCGGCTTGCCGCCGCCCGTGAGTCGGCGGCGTACTTCGTGGTCACCGAGTCGCTCGTGAACGCAGCCAAGCACTCCCGTGCGACGGCGGTGCGGGTGACCGTGGAGGAGCTGGACGGCGGCATGCTGCGGGTCGAGGTCGCGGACGACGGCATCGGCGGCGCGCATCCGGGCAAGGGGCATGGCCTGACCGGGCTGGCCGACCGGCTCGCCGGCGTGGACGGGGTGCTCGAGGTGCACAGCCCGGACGGCGCGGGCACCCGCGTGGTCGCCACGATTCCCTGACCCGACCCGCGCTCGGCTAGGGTCGGGGACCATGCGCGTCGCCCTCGCCGAGGATTCGGTCCTGCTCCGTGAGGGCCTGATCCGGCTCCTCGAGGAGGCGGACTGCGAGGTGGTCGCCGCGGTCGGGGACGGGGACGCGCTCATCGAAGCCGTGACCGAGGCCCGTCCCGACGTGGCCGTCGTCGACGTGCGGATGCCGCCCTCGTTCACCGACGAGGGCCTGCGTGCCGCGCTCACCATCCGCGACCGGGTGCCCGGGACCGCCGTCCTGGTGCTGTCCCAGTACGTCGAGGAGTCCTATGCGGGGGACCTGCTCGCCACCGGCGGCGGCGTGGGGTATCTGCTCAAGGACCGGGTCGCCGACCTCGACGAACTCTCCGATGCCCTCGAGCGCGTGGCGGCCGGGGGGACCGTGCTCGATCCCACCGTCGTCGCGCAGCTGTTCGCCGGACGGCGGGCGCGGCCGGTGCAGCGGCTCACCGCGCGCGAGCGCGAGGTCCTCGGCCTGATGGCGCAGGGGCGCACGAACGCGGCGATCGGTCGCGCCCTGGTGATCACCCCGAAGGCGGTCGAGAAGCACGTCTCGTCGATCTTCGACAAGCTCGACCTGCCGCCGTCGGGGGACGACCACCGCCGGGTGCTGGCCGTGCTCACCTGGCTGCGCGAGGGCGACGCCCCGGCATCCTGAGCCGGGTCCGAGCCGCCATACCCTGAGTCGCCACGGGTGGGATCCCGGGGGCGAATGGGGGGCTTACCCCATGGCCGCGGCACCGCCCCGGACGGTTGGCTGGGACGCATGGAATCCCTCCTCGCCGGACTCGCCGACCACTACGGTCCGCTGCTCCTCGCACTCGGCGCGCTCTTCGCGTTCGCGGAGTCGGCACTGGGGCTGGGATTCGTGTTCCCCGGGGAGACCGTGGTCCTCGGCATCGGCGCGGCCACCACCACCGGTGACCAGGTCGCGGTCGCGATCGGGGTCGTCGCGCTCGGCGCCACGGCCGGCGATCACCTCGGCTACCTGATCGGGCAGCGGGCCGGCCCGGCCCTGCGGGAGTCGCGGGTGGTACGCCGGGTCGGCGCCCGACACTGGGACCGCGGTACGTCGATGCTGCGCCGGTACGGCGTGCTGGCGATCATCGTGTCCCGGTTGCTCCCGGCGGTGCGCACCCTGGTGCCGCCGGCCGCCGGCGCGAGCCGGCTCGGTTATGGCAAGTTCCTGGCCGGGTCGGTCATCGGTGCGATCCTGTGGTCCGGGCTCTGGGTGGGCGTCGGCGCCGCCGCCCGGACGGCCCTTCCGCAGGCCGCGGCGGCGCTCGGCACCGCGAGCTGGCTGGTGTTCGGGGGCATCGTCGTCGCCGTGATCGTGGTGGCGGTCACCGTGCACCTGGTCCGCCGCCGGTCCCGCCCCGCCGATCGCGTCGGAGCTGACGAGGTCACCGAATGCGCCTGACTGCCGGAAGTCAGGGTCTGGCCGGGACCACGCCACCGCGCGCCAGCCAGTTGAGCCAGGCGTCCCGCCAGTCGGTGACCGGTGCGCCGACCTCGTCGGCCAGGCCGAGACCGTGCCGGCCGGTGGGGTAGACGTGCAGCTCGAACGGAACGGCAGCGTCCCGCAGCGCCGCGGCCATCAGGAGTGAGTTCTCCATCGGGACGGACGGGTCGTCGGCCGTGTGCCACAGGAACGCCGGGGGAGTGTCCGCATCGACCCGGCGCTCCACGCTGAGGGACGTGGCGAGGGCCTCGGTGTCGGTGTCGCCGAGCAGGTTCCGGCGGGAGCCGATGTGGGCACGGTTGACGAGTGAGATGACCGGGTAGCACAGGGTGGCCAGGTCCGGTCGGGCCAGCGACGCCGGGTCCGTACCCTCGCGGCCGGCCAGGTCGGCGCGCTCGGACCCGGTCGCGGTCGCGGCCGAGCCGGCCAGGTGACCACCAGCGGAGAACCCGATCACCGCGACCGGGCCGGGGAAGGCGCCGTGCACCCCGGCCCGCAGGTCTGCCAGGGCCAGCAGCACCTGGTCCAGCGCCTCCGGATAGATCGCGGGCGCGACGGGGTACTCCAGGTACCCCGAAGGGATGCCGTGGTCGGCGAGGAACGCCGTGATCACCGGACCCTCGTGCTCCGCCCGCCTGCCGTAGCCACCGCCCGGCAGCACCAGCACGAACCCGGAGGCGCCGCCGTCGGCCAGTTCCCCGGCCTGAGGATGCAGAACGAGCGCAACGCGCGGGAGGTGACCATCGGCGGACATGCGCAGCACTGTAGGGCACCGCGCCGGCGACGGACCCGTCCGTCTCGCGCGCGTGGGACGTCAGGATGCGGGGTAGGCCGCCGGCTCCTTCGCGAACGCCCGCGAGATGCGTTCGCGGCGCTCGAGGACCTCGTCACGCATGTCCTCCATGTCTCGCAGCACCCGCTTGCGGACCCGCTTGCTGAGCAGATCGATATAGAGCTGGCCGTGCAGGTGCCCGACCTCGTGCTGGAAGCACCGGGCGAGGTAGTCCCAGCCCTCGAGCTCGACCGGCTCACCGTGCTGGTCGACGCCTCGGACCCGTACGTGCACGGGCCGGAACAGGTCCGCGCCGGGCCCGGGCACGCTCAGGCACCCCTCCTCGCCCTCCTCGGTGTCCCCGTCCAGCACCGTCAGGACCGGGTTCGCGACGTGCCCGACGTGCCGCACCTCGTCGGAGTCGGTGAGGTCGTAGACGAACACGCGGAGGTCCTCGCCCACCTGGTTCGCGGCCAGACCGACGCCCTCGGCCACGAGCATGGTGGCGAACATGTCATCGATCAGGCCAGCCAGTTCTGGCGAACCGAAGTTCTCGACGTCCCGGCACGGGTGATGCAGGACGTCCTCGCCGACCTCGGTGATCCGCAGCGCCCGGCCTCGGGCGGCCTCGGGTGGGACCTCGGGGTAGTTCTCGACGGGGACGCCCAGGAGGTAGGTGGTGCTCATGGCCACCATTGTTCCGCAACCGTGGCAGTGCCCGTGCGAAGCCGCGACAACCACCACCCCTCGGCGGCGACTCAGCAGCGTCGGCCTCGGTCAGCGGCTACTCGGTGGCCTCGGCGAGGGCAGCGAGGCGATCGACGGACGCCTGCAGATTCGCCGCCGTCGTGCTTCGGGCCCGTTCGAACCTGCGCTGGTCGGTGAGGTTGGTCCAGTCGTAGGTGTGCCTGACGAGGGTGGTGCTGTCGTCGGACGGTTCGAGTTCCCAGCGCCACAGATGACCGGGAGGCGCCTCGCCCCGCGGCGCGGGAGTCCACGCGATGCGGCGCCCCTCCTCGAACTCGACGACGTGGTTCTCGCGGACGGCGCCCTTCGTGAGCTCCATCGTGAACACGTCGCCGACCGAGCGCACCCGCTGGCCGGGCGGTGCGTGCCCGAGGTTGTCGTTGCCGTCCCACTCCGGCTGCCGGGCCGGATCGGCGATCAGTTCGAAGATGTCGGCCGCGGGAGCCGCCACCACCCTGGACGCGGTCACGATGCGCTGGTCGTCGCTCATGGGCAAAGCCGACCACGGGCGGTGCGCGGACGCAAGGATCGCCCGCGCCTCGGATCTCAGTCCCAGCGGACCACGGGTGCGTCGGCGCCGAAGTCGACCACGGGTGCGCCGAGGATGCCAGCGCTGCCGAAGAGCAGTTCGCAGCGGCCCGACTGGCCGTTCTCCGTGCAGTCGAACTCGACGTCGACGGCGCCGATGGATTCGCCGGTCACGACTCTCGGCTCGTCGGAGGCGACGGTCGCCTCGAGCGAGTCGAGGGTCACCTGGGCCTCGGCGGTCAGGGACCGGGCGACCGTGCCATCGTGAACCGTGGTGCCCTGGATCGTGTCAGGCAGGTCGATACCGCAACCGGCGACAAGGGTCGTCGAGGCGACGCACGCGCTGACCGCTGCGCTGACGAGGGTGCGGAACGCCACGAGTCCCTCCTCGGTCAGGACGACCTCGGCATCGAAGTCAGCCTCGAGGGAGTCCACGGAGATGGTCGCCGCCGTCGTGCCCTCAAGCCCGAACCTGGTGTCGGACAGGCTCAACTGGTAGGCGCCGAGGAACACGTCGACGATCGTGGACGTGACTGGGACGCCGTTGACCAGTCCACCCGCAGCGACGAACGGGTCGCTGACGAAGACGGTGCCGTAGCCGCCGGAGATCTCCCATGGGGCGTCGTCGTTCTCTGTGACTGGCCCCGAGACGCTGAAGGTGATGTCGATCTGCTCGTCACCGAGGCGGTACGACACCGGTACGTCGACGACTCCGAGCGCCGTTCCCGGGTCGACCGGACTCACCTCGATCGCGGAGATCGGCGCGATCGCGTTCGATGCCGCGAGCACCTCGTCCGTCATGAGTTCAGACGGCGAGGAGTCGATCGAGAGGAATGAGAGTGCCGCTGTGGCGTCCGCATCGGCCAGGGCCCGCAGGTACCCCTGGACGGGAGCGATGGCCGCGTCCGCTCGCGCCTGCGCGGCGGCCTCGGCGGCCGCCTCGGATGCCGCGGCCTCCTCCGCCGCGCGCTGCTCCGCGCGCCGGGCGTTGGTGACCGAGAGCACGACGACGAGCGCGATGACGAGGACGACGGCGCCGATGATGCCGAAGAGCACGCCCTTGCGCATCGGCTTGCGCTTCGGCCTGGGCGGCGGGGCGGGAGCGGGCGTCCACCTTTGCTGCTGCGGCGCCTGGGGGAGGCCCTGTTGCCATGGCTGTTGGGGTTCGGGTGCGGTGCCCTGTTGCCACGGCTGCTGGGGTGCCGGTGCGCCGCCCTGTTGCCACGGCTGTTGGGGTGCGGGAGCGCCGCCCTGCTGCCACGGCTGTCCACCGCTGCTCAGTGGCCACGGACGGCTACCGTCCTGCGGCTGTGGCTGGCCGGGCGGCGACCACGACTGCTGCGCCGGCGGCTGTCCCGGGTGCGGATCCTGCTGGTGTCCAGGCTGCTGTGCGTCATGCCCCACGGCCACTCCTCACCCCTGTGCAGGGCCCTCGTCGCTCGTAGGTCACGGGTGCGGGGCCGCTCGCTTTCCCGCGGATCGTACCGGCACCTCCGGGCGCGCCGCGCGCAGTCTCCACGCACCGCACGAGCAGAGGCCCGCACGCACCGTACGAGCGGGGCCTCAGCCGGTCTCGGTCCTCCCGGTCCCGGTCGCGGGCTCCCCGGCAGCGACGTCCGCCTCGTCGTCCGCAGAGAACTCGGCTCCGTCGGGCCACGCGCAGACGCACACCTTGTTACCGGCCCGGTCGGCGAGGATCCAGTGCCCCGGTGCGGCGTCGTGCACCACGATCCCACCGGCCGCCACGGCCGCATCGAACCGAGCCTGGGAATGCTCGCGTGCGACGGAGACATCGACGTGCATCGCGTGCCTGAGCGGCTTGGTCTCGTCCAGGTCCTGCATCCAGACCGTGGAGCCGTGGCCGAGCGGGTCGACGCCGTTGTCGTCGGCCACCGGGTCGTAGCCGAGGACGGCCCGCCAGAAGCCGACGTCGATCGCCCCGGGCTGCGCCGCGATCGCGAGCTGGACCTCCTGCACCGCCGCGCGATCAGCCGGTGCGCCGTGCCGCGCGGCCGTGGCCGAGACTGCCCTGGCCAGGTCGACGTGCTCCGGCTCGAGTGCCCACAGGTCCCGGGTGAGTCGCACCGTGAGCCGGTCGTCCGCGACGGTCAGGAGCCGGCCGGACCCCTCGAAGCCGGCGATCTCGGCGATCGCAGCCGCGAGCCGCACGGAGTCGGCCAGGGAGCCGGTCCGGAACACCGCCGTCGCGCCGCCGTGCAGCACGACCCAGTCCTCGACGCCGGTGGCCTCGAGGAAGTGACGCCAACCCTGCTCACTCATAACCGGACCTCCGGGTCTGGTGGAACGACCACAATCCTGCCCGATGCGATGCGAGAAGGTGCGCAGCGGCGCGGTGGTATCGCGTCGAGGCTCGATGTAAATCGCGTTGACAGTGCGCCGGGCACGGCCGCAGGATCGTCGGGTCCTGTCCGAACAGCCGACAGATTCCCCGACCGGAAGAACGGAGCCACCATGCGCGAGTTCGTGTGCCCAGCCACTGCCGACCTGCACACGAGGAGCCATGGACCGTTCGAACTCGCAGAGATCCGCATCACCTGACGCCGACCGGGGCGCAGCCTCGGATCCGCCCGCGGCAGGCGCGCCGCCCCGTTCGGGCTCGCGCCGGCTCAACCTCGGCGTACTGGCCCATGTCGACGCCGGCAAGACCTCTCTGACCGAAGCGCTACTGCACGCCGGGGGAGCGATCGACCAGATCGGCCGGGTGGATGCCGGCACGACCCAGACGGACACCCTTGCCCTGGAGCGGCAGCGCGGTATCACCATCCGCTCCGCCGTCGCGTCGTTCAGCGTCGGCGAGCTCACCGTCAACCTGGTGGACACACCGGGCCACCCTGACTTCATCGCCGAGGTCGAGCGGTCGCTGGCAGTTCTGGACGGTGCGGTCCTGGTGCTCTCCGCAGTCGAGGGCGTGCAGGCCCAGACCGTGGTGCTGCACCGGGCGCTGCGGCGCATGGGCGTTCCGACGGTGCTGTTCGTCAACAAGATCGACCGATCCGGAGCGGCGCCCGAGCGGGTCCTCGACGAGATCCGGTTCCGGTTGGGCTCGTCGGTGGTGCCGTTGACCCGCGTGCTCGGCGCTGGCGCACCCGCGGCGCAGAGCCAGTCGCTCGCCTGGGACGAACCGGTGGTGGTGGAGGACCTGACGGCTCGGTTGGCCGACCATGACGACGAACTGCTCGCCGAGTGGGTCGCCGTCCCGCGACCGGTCGGCGTGGCGCGGCTGCGCATGAGTCTGGAGCGGCTGACACGTTCCGGAGCCGTCCAACCGGTCGTGTTCGGCTCGGCCCGAACCGGTGCCGGAATCGCCGAGCTGATCGACACGGTGACCCGGTTGCTCACGCCGCCGGCCGGCGATGACGCAGCCCCCGTGTCGGCGCAGATCTTCAAGGTCGAGCATCCCGCGTCCGGGGGACGGCAGGCCACGCTGCGGATGCGCGCCGGCGTCATGCGCCTTCGGGACCGGGTGCCGCTCGGTGGTGGCCGGTCGGCGACCGTGACGGATCTCGAGGTCTTCGAGCCGGGCGGGCCGGTGCGGCGTGATCGGGTCGCGGCGGGGCAGATCGCCCGGGTCCGAGGCTTGGACTCCGCGCAGATCGGTGACTGGATCGGCTCCGGACCCGCGCCCGCCGCTCGGTCGGTGCTGCCCAGGCCGGGGTTCGAGACGCGTGTGGCCGCGCGTGATCCTCGCAGGCAGTACGACCTGCGCAAGGCACTGACGGAGCTGGCCGACATCGACCCGCTGATCTCCGTGCGGCCCGATCGGGGCGCCGTGCGGATCAGCACGTACGGGGAGGTGCAGCAACAGGTCCTGGCCCAGACGCTGGCTGCCGACTTCGGCATCGATGCCGCCTTCAGTGGGACCACGGTGGTGTGCGTCGAACGACCGTCGAGCACAGGGACGGCCGTGCGCCGGATGGGTGACCCGGACCACCTGTACGGCTACTCCCTCGGGGTGCGCATCGTGCCGGCCGCGCCGGGCAGCGGCGTCGACCTGGTGGTCGAGGCGCCGCGTGCCGGGCTTCCGTTGCACGTCTACACCACCCTCGACGGCTTCCGGTCGGCGATGCTGGGCTACTTGGCGGAGCCCCTCGGATCTGGACCGCACGGCTGGCCGGTCACGGACCTCAGGGTCACGGTGGTCGAGAGCGACTACCCTCCGGCCGGACCGCGCGCGTCCGACGTGCGGCACACCACGGAGGTCGTGGTGCGAGAAGCGCTCGACCGTGCGGGCACCACCGTCTGCGAGCCGGTCGACCGGTTCACCGTCGAGGCACCGATCGGCACCCTCGCCGCGGTCCTCACCCTGCTCTCCCGGCACGGCGCAACGCCGGACGCCACCGACGGCCACGGCCGATTGGCGGTGGTGACGGGAACGGTGCGAGCCGCCGCGGTCGGCGCGGTCCGGGCAGGTCTGCACGGCGCCGCGAACGGGCAGGGCGTCCTGGAATCGGTCCCGGACCACTTCGCGCCCATCGTCGGTGGCGAGAGGTCGGACCGGGCCCACCGGTGACCGCGGCTGGACAGGCATCCATCCGACTGTATAGTTATGCACATGCCTGTATCTGTCGCGATCGCCGGTGCCAGTGGCTACGCCGGCGGTGAGGTCCTGCGCCTGCTGCTCGGTCACCCAGAGGTCACCATCGGTGCGCTCACCGCCCACAAGAACGCCGGTGACCCGGTCGGGGTGCACCACCCGCACCTGCGCGACCTCGCCGAGCGCCGGTTCGTCGAGACCACGGCCGAGAACCTGCTCGACCACGACGTCGTGGTGCTCGCCCTGCCGCACGGTGCCTCCGGCGCGATCGCGGCCGCCCTCGAGGCGGCCGGGTCCGAGGCGCTGGTGCTGGACTGCGGCGCCGACCACCGGCTCGTGGACGCGGGGGACTGGGAGGCGTTCTACGGCTCGCCCCACGCCGGCACCTGGCCCTACGGGCTGCCCGAGCTCGTGCTCGCCGACGCAGGCACCCGCCAGCGTGAGGTACTGCGCTCGGCCCGGCGGATCGCCGTGCCCGGCTGCAACGTCACCGCCGTCACCCTGGGCATCCAGCCAGGTATCGCGACCGGGGTGGTGGAAGCGACCGACCTGGTCGCGGTCCTCGCGAACGGGTACTCCGGTGCCGGCAAGGCGGCCAAGACCCACCTGATCGCCTCGGAGGCGCTCGGCTCCGCGGTGCCCTACGCCGTCGGCGGCACGCACCGGCACATCCCCGAGATCGAACAGAACCTGCGCGCGGCGGGCGCCGAGCGGGTGCGGCTGTCGTTCACCCCGACGCTGGTCCCGATGGCCCGAGGCATCCTCGCGACCACGACGGCGCGCCTGACCGAGGGCATCGACCCGGCCACGGTCCGGGCCGCCTGGCAGACCTACTACGCCGACGAGCCGTTCGTGCACCTGCTCCCCGAGGGCCAGTGGCCCACCACGGCCGCCACCGTCGGCGCGAACACCGCCCTGGTCCAGGTGGCCGTGGACGCCCGGGCCGGCCGGGTCGTCACCGTCTGCGCGATCGACAACCTCGTCAAGGGCACCGCCGGCGGTGCCATCCAGTCCATGAACCTGGCCCTCGGCCTGCCCGAGACCATGGGCCTGCCCACGAACGGAGTCGCCCCGTGAGCATCACCGCACCCGCAGGGTTCCGCGCCGCCGGCGTCACCGCCGGCCTCAAGTCCTCCGGAAAGCCCGACCTCGCCCTGGTCGTCAACGACGGGCCGGACCAGGTCGGCGCCGCGGTGTTCACGAGCAACCGGGTGGTCGGCGCCCCGGTGATCTGGTCGCGCCAGGCGGTGACCGACAACGTCGTGCACGCCGTGGTCCTGAACTCCGGCGGCGCGAACGTGGCCACCGGCCCGGACGGCTTCGCCCACGCCCACGCCACCGCCGAGAAGGCGGCCGCCCTGCTCGGCGCGTCCGCGGCCGACGTGGTGGTCTGCTCCACCGGGCTGATCGGGGTGCCCTTGGCCGCCGACAAACTGCTCGCCGGGCTCGACCGGGCCGTCGACGGCCTGTCCGTGGCCGGCGGTCCGGCCGCAGCGACGGCGATCATGACCACCGATACGGTGCCCAAGGAGGTGCTGGTCGAAGCGGGGGGCTGGTCCCTGGGGGGCATGGCCAAGGGCGCCGGCATGCTGGCCCCGTCGCTGGCGACCATGCTCGTGGTGCTCACCACCGACGCCGTGGTCGACGCCGCCACCGCCGATGCCGCGCTGCGGGCGGCCACCGCCACCACGTTCGACCGGATCGACTCCGACGGCTGCATGTCCACCTCGGACACCGTGGTGCTGATGAGCTCCGGCGCCAGCGGCCACACCCCGGAGCCGGCCGAGTTCGCCGAAGCCGTCCAGTCCGCCTGTGCCCAGCTCGCCCGGGCCCTGATCGCCGACGCCGAGGGCGCCAGCCACGACATCGCCGTGCAGGTGGTCGGGGCCAGCGACGAGGCCGCGGCGGTGGCCGTGGGACGCGCGGTCACCCGCTCGAACCTGTTCAAGGCCGCCATGTTCGGCAACGACCCGAACTGGGGCCGGATCATCGCCCAGGTGGGCACGGTCCCGGAGGAGGTCGCGCCGTTCGACCCTGCCGAACTGGACGTGCGCATCAACGGGCTGCTGATCTGCCGGGCCGGGGGCGCCCACGAGGACCCGGCGCAGCTCGACCTGGCCGCCTCCCGGGAGGTGCACGTGGTCATCGACCTGCACGCCGGCGACGCCACGGCCACGATCTGGACCAACGACCTCACCCACGACTACGTCCACGAGAACAGCGCGTACTCCACATGAGCGAGCCCACCGACAACCAGCTCACCGACGGACCCACCCAGCACCCGGGCCCGACCGCCGCCGTCGGCCCGGACGCGACCGCCGCCGTCGACCCCTCGTTCGTCTTCAACACCGAGACGGACCTGTTCCCGCACCAGAAGGCCGAGGTGCTCGTCCAGGCCCTGCCGTGGCTGGAGGAGTTCGCCGGGGCGATCGTCGTCATCAAGTTCGGCGGCAACGCGATGGTCGACGCCACCCTTGAGCGTGCCTTCGCCGACGACATCCGGTTCTTCCGGTACGCCGGTCTTCGGCCCGTCGTGGTGCACGGCGGCGGCCCGCAGATCTCGGCCATGCTGGCCCGGCTCGGGATCACCTCCGAGTTCCGCGGCGGCCTGCGGGTGACCACCCCCGAGACCATGGACGTGGTCCGGATGGTGCTCACCGGGCAGGTCCAGCGCGACCTGGTCAGCCGCCTCAACGAACGCGAGCCGCTCGCGGTCGGGCTGTCCGGGGAGGACGGCGGCCTGTTCCGCGCGGTGAAGCGGCCCGCCATGATCGACGGCCAGCCCGTCGACGTCGGCCTGGTCGGCGACGTCGTCGAGGTGCGGCCGAAGGCCGTGCAGGACCTGCTCGACGCCGGCCGGATCCCGGTGGTCTCCACGATCGCGCCCGATGGCGAGAGCCCCGGTGACGTGCTCAACGTGAACGCGGACACCGCCGCCGCCGCGCTGGCCACCGCGCTCGGCGCACAGAAGCTGGTGGTGCTCACCGACGTGGAGGGCCTCTACGCGGCCTGGCCGGACCGGACCTCCCTGATCCGCTCCATCGACGCGGACGCCCTCGAGGAGATGTTGCCCGGGCTCGAGTCCGGGATGGTGCCGAAGATGGAGGCGTGCCTGCGCGCGGTCCGCGGCGGTGTGCGCCAGGCACATGTCATCGACGGCCGCCAGCCGCACTCGCTGCTGCTGGAGATCTTCACGAACGAGGGCGTCGGCACCATGGTGCTGCCGGTCGCCGACGGCGCCGCCGAGGGTACCGAGCCCAGTGAGAACGAGGAGGACGACGCGTGAGCGAAGTGATCGAGGCAGCCACCGGCTCGCTGACCCAGGACGACTGGCAGCGCCGGTACTCCGGCGCGCTGATGAACACGTTCGGGCCGCCGCAGCGGGTGCTCGTGCGTGGCGAGGGCTGCTACGTGTGGGACGCCGACGGCAACCGCTACCTCGACCTGCTCGCCGGCATTGCGGTCAACGCGCTCGGCCACGCCCACCCCACGCTCACCGGGGCGATCAGCGCCCAGCTCGGCACGCTGGGGCACATCTCCAACTTCTTCGCCTCGCCCACCCAGATCACGCTCGCCGAGCGGCTGCTCGCCCTCGTGGTCGACGGCGGCGCACCGGCGGGCGGGCGGGTGTTCTTCACGAACTCCGGCACCGAGGCGATGGAGGCCGCGTTCAAGCTGGCCCGCCGCCACGGCGGCCCGGACCGGGACCGCATCCTGGCCCTGCAGGGCGCGTTCCACGGCCGGTCGATGGGGGCGCTCGCCCTCACCGCCAAGGCCGCGTACCGGGAACCGTTCGAGCCGCTGCCGGGCGGGGTGGAGCACCTGCCGTTCGGTGACCTCACGGCCCTGGAGGCCGCGTTCGCCGACGGCGGTGGGCGGGTCGCGGCACTGATCGTCGAGCCGGTCCAGGGGGAGGCCGGCGTGCGCGCGCTGCCGCCGGGGTACCTGGCCGCGGCGCGCGAGATCACATCCGCGCACGGAGCCCTGCTGATCCTCGACGAGGTGCAGTCCGGGATGGGCCGCACCGGCACCTGGATGGGCCACCACCTGCCGCACGTCGGCGGGGGAGTCGTGCCCGACGCGATCGCGCTCGCCAAGGGTCTCGGCGGCGGCTTCCCGATGGGCGCGCTCGTCGCGGTCACCGAGGAGGCGGCCACGCTCCTGACCCCCGGCCAGCACGGGACCACGTTCGGCGGCAACCCGGTGGCCAGTGCGGCCGCCCTCGCCACTATCCACGTCATCGAGCGCGACGGGCTGCTCGCCAACGCGACGACGGTGGGGCAGCACCTGCGCACCGAGGTCGCAGCGCTCGACCACCCGCTCGTGACCGGATGCCGCGGCGAGGGCCTGCTGATCGCGATCGAGCTCGCCGAGCCCGTGGCTCCGGCGGTCGCCGCCGCGGCGTTGCGCCGCGGCTATATCGTCAACGCGGTGGCACCGGACGCGATCCGGCTCGCCCCACCGCTGATCCTGACCACCGCGCAGGCCGACGCCCTCGTGGCGGACCTGCCGACGATCCTCACGGAAGCGAGTGCCGCATGAGCCTTCGCCACTTCCTCGCCGATGACGACCTGACCAGCGCCGAGCAGCGCGAGGTCCTGCTGCTCGCGCTCGCCACCAAGGCGGCCCGGCACGCGTTCCGGCCGCTGGCCGGCCCGCAGGCCGTCGCGATCATCTTCGACAAGCCCACCCTGCGCACCCAGGCGTCGTTCACCGCGGGCGTCGCCGAGCTCGGCGGCTACCCGATGCTCGTGGACGGCAAGCTCGCCCAGGTCGGCGTCCGGGAGTCCGTTCCGGACGTCGCGCGGGTGCTCGGCCGGATGACGTCGGCGATCGTCTGGCGCACATTCGGGCAGGACCGGATCGAGGAGATGGCGGCCCACGCCGGGGTGCCGGTCGTGAACGCGCTCACCGACGACTACCACCCGTGCCAGATCCTCGCCGACCTGCTCACGATCGCCGAGCACACCGGCGGCCTGTCCGCCTCCGGTCCGGCGCTCGCCGGTCGCTCGTTCGCGTACGTCGGCGACGGCGCCAACAACATGGCCAACTCCTACCTGCTCGGCGGCGCGGTGGCCGGTCTGGACGTGCGGATCGGCGCGCCCGCCGACTACCACCCGCGCGCGGACATCGTGGCCAGGGCCACCGCGATCGCGCGCGAGAGCGGCGGGTCGGTCACCGTCACCACCGACCCGGTCGAGGCCGTCCGCGGCGCGGACGCCGTCGCCACCGACACCTGGGTGTCGATGGGACAGGAGTCCGAGTCCGAGGCGCGCGAAGCGCCCTTCCGGGCCTACCAGCTGAACGACGACCTGCTCGGCCAGGCTGCGCCGTCGGCGATCGCGATGCACTGCCTGCCCGCCTACCGCGGCAAGGAGATCACCGACGAGGTGATCGAGGGACCGCGTTCGGTCGTCTGGGACGAGGCCGAGAACCGGCTGCACGCGCAGAAGGCGATCCTGGCGTGGCTGCTCGAGCGCCTGGTGCAGCAGTGATGACCATCCCGGCGACGAAGACGGCCCGGCACGCGCTGATCCGGCAGGTGATCGAGGCGGGTGCGGTGCGCTCCCAGGGTGACCTGCAGGCCCTGCTCGCCGACCGGGGCGTCAGTGCTACCCAGGCAACCCTGTCCCGGGACCTGGACGAGCTGCGCGCCTACAAGGTCCGTGGCGCCGACGGCAGCCAGCACTACGCGCTACCGCCCGAGAGCGGTCTCGGCTACGCCGGCGGCGACACCGAGCAGCTCGCCACGCGCCTGGCCCGGCTGTGCACCGAGCTGCTCGTCTCCGCCGACGTCTCCGGGAACCTGGTGGTGCTGCGCACCCCTCCCGGCGCGGCACAATTCTTGGCATCGGCGATCGACCACTCCGTCCTGCCCCCGGTGATAGGCACGATCGCCGGGGACGACACCGTGCTGGTGATCGCGGCCGAAGCAGAGGGTGGACCCGTGGTCGCCCAGCTGTTCCTGGATCTGGCCGGTGGCCGCGATCCCGATAGAGACACGACGACCCCTGAGGAGAACCGGTGAGCAAGGTACTGACGGAACTGCCGGTCGGCGAACGAGTAGGCATTGCGTTCTCCGGCGGTCTGGACACCTCGGTCGCGGTGGCGTGGATGCGGCACCACGGGGCGATCCCGTGCACCTACACCGCCGACCTCGGCCAGTACGACGAGCCCGAGATCGAGAAGGTGCCCAGCCGCGCCATCGAGTACGGCGCCGAGCTGTCCCGCGCCGTCGACTGCAAGAGTGCGCTCGTCGAGGAGGGGCTGGCGGCGCTCGCCTGCGGCGCGTTCCACATCCGTAGCGGCGGCCGCGCCTACTTCAACACCACCCCGCTCGGCCGGGCCGTCACCGGCACGCTGCTGGTGCGGGCCATGCAGGCGGACGGTGTCGAGATCTGGGGCGACGGGTCCACGTTCAAGGGCAACGACATCGAGCGGTTCTACCGCTACGGGCTGCTCGCGAACCCGTCCCTGCGGATCTACAAGCCGTGGCTGGACCCGGCGTTCGTGTCCGAACTGGGTGGCCGCGCGGAGATGAGCGAGTGGCTCACCGACCACAACCTGCCCTATCGGGACAGTGCAGCGAAGGCCTACTCCACCGACGCCAACATCTGGGGCGCCACGCACGAGGCGAAGACCCTCGAGCACCTGGACGTCTCCCTGGAGACGGTCGACCCGATCATGGGCGTGAAGTTCTGGGACCCGGAGGTGGCGATCGAGTCCGAGGACGTCACCATCGCCTTCTCCCAGGGCCGCCCGGTCGCGATCAACGGGCGCCCCTACGCCGACCCGGTGGCGCTCGTGCACGAGGCGAACACCATCGGTGGCCGGCACGGGCTCGGCATGTCCGACCAGATCGAGAACCGCATCATCGAGGCGAAGTCCCGCGGCATCTACGAGGCCCCAGGGATGGCGTTGCTGCACATCGCCTACGAGCGGCTGGTGGCCGCCATCCACAACGAGGACACCATTGCCAGCTACCACGCCGACGGCCGGCGGCTGGGGCGGCTGCTCTACGAGGGCCGCTGGCTTGACCCGCAGGCGCTCATGATCCGCGAGTCGATCCAGCGGTGGATCGCCTCCGTCGTCACCGGCGAGGTCACCCTCCGGCTGCGGCGCGGCGAGGACTACACGCTGCTGCGCACCGACGGACCCGCCTTCTCCTACCGCCCGGAGAAGCTGTCGATGGAGCGCACCGAGTCCGCGGCCTTCGGCCCGACCGACCGGATCGGTCAGCTCACCATGCGCAACCTCGACATCGCCGACTCGCGCGACAAGTTGGAGATGTACGCCCGGCAGCCGGTGAACCAGGGTCAGGTGCTGGTCGAGAACGGCACGCTGTTCGGTGAGCTGCCCACCGGCGGCGCGGCCGTCATCACGGCCAACCCGACGGTCGCGGACGACGAGACCGCTCTGGAGAGCGCCGCCATGGAGGTGGGATCCGACTGATGGCCGAGCACACCACGTCCGGCGCGCTCTGGGGTGGGCGCTTCAGCGGTGGACCCGCCGACGCGCTCGCAGCCCTCAGCAAGTCGACCCATTTCGACTGGCGCCTCGCACGGCACGACATCGCCGGTTCCCGCGCCCACGCCCGGGTGCTGCACGGCGCCGGCCTGCTCACCGCGGAGGAGCTGGCCGGCATGCTCGCCGCCCTGGACGCACTCGACGCGGACGTCACCTCCGGCGCGTTCGTGGCCGCCGACGGCGACGAGGACGTGCACAGCGCCCTCGAGCGGGGTCTGATCGAGCGGGCCGGGCCGCACCTCGGCGGCAAGCTGCGCGCGGGGCGGTCCCGCAACGACCAGATCGCCACCCTGGTCCGGATGTACCTGCGTGAGCAGGCCCTCCTCATCGCCGGCGGGGTGCTCGATGTGGTGGACGCCCTGATCGCGCAGGCGCAGGCGCACCCGAACGCCCCCATGCCCGGGCGCACCCACCTGCAGCACGCCCAGCCCGTGCTCCTCGCCCATCACCTGCTCGCGCACGCCTGGCCGCTGCTGCGCGACGTGGACCGGCTCCGCGACTGGGACGCCCGAGCGGCGATCTCGCCTTACGGGTCCGGTGCGCTCGCCGGTTCCTCGCTCGGCCTCGACCCGGCCGCCGTGGCCGCGGACCTGGGCTTCGACGCCCCGGTGGCGAACTCCATCGACGGCACGGCCGCCCGGGACGTGGTGGCCGAGTTCTCGTTCGTGACCGCGATGATCGGGGTGGACCTGTCCCGGATCTCCGAGGAGGTCATCCTCTGGGCCACGAAGGAGTTCGGCTTCGTCACCCTCGACGACGCGTTCTCCACCGGCTCCTCGATCATGCCGCAGAAGAAGAACCCGGACGTGGCCGAGCTCGCCCGCGGCAAGGCCGGCCGCCTCATCGGCGACCTTGCCGGGCTGCTGGCCACCCTGAAGGGCCTTCCGCTGGCCTACAACCGGGACCTGCAGGAGGACAAGGAGCCCGTGTTCGACGCCGTCGACACACTCGCTCTGCTGCTGCCCGCCGTCTCCGGCATGGTCGCGACCCTGACCTTCCACGTCGACCGGCTCGCCGAGCTCGCCCCGCAGGGATTCGCCCTCGCCACCGACATCGCCGAGTGGCTGGTGCGTCAGGGCGTCCCGTTCCGCGACGCCCACGAGATCGCCGGGGCCTGCGTGCAGGCCTGCGAGGGGCGCGGCATCGAGCTCTGGGACCTCAGCGACGACGACCTCGCCGCGATCAGCGAGCACCTCACCCCCGGGGTACGGGACGTGCTCAGCGTGGCCGGCTCCATCGGCTCCCGCGACGGCGTCGGTGGCACCGCCCCGGAACGCGTCGCCGAGCAGCTCGAGGCGGCGCGCGGCACGTCCGCGACGTGGCGCGCCGGCATCGCCGCGATGCGGTGACCCGGACGACCACGGACGGCGCGGCCGCCGCTGCCGGGACCGTCGCCGCGATCGTCGCGGCGGCGGCCGCGGTGGGGCCGCAGTGTGGGCGGACCACGGTGATCGCCATCGACGGGCCGGCCGGCTCCGGCAAGACGAGCCTCGCCGCCGCCCTCGCGCCCGTGCTGGCCGCCCGGACCATCCACATGGACGACCTCTACGAGGGGTGGTCCGGACTCGCGGCGGCCGGGGACCGCCTCACCGAGGAGATCCTGGCGCCGATCTGGCTCGGCCGACCGGGCCGATACCGGCGCTACGACTGGCACTCCGAGGAGTTCGCCGAGTCCCACGAGGTCCCGATCGCCGACCACCTCGTGGTCGAGGGTGTCGGGTGCGTGCGGGCGTCCTCGCGCCGGTTCCTGTCCGTGATCGTGTGGGTGGAGGCCGACGACGACGTCCGGCTGGCCCGCGGCCTCGCCCGCGACGGCGTCGCCGCCGAACCGCACTGGCGGAGCTGGATGAGCGCCGAGCGTGACCTGTTCGCCCGCGTCGGGACCCGCGACCTCGCCGACGTGCAGGTGGACGCCTGGGGCCGGCTACGACCATGAGCACCGCCCTCGACCTGTCCCGGCGCAGCACCGAGTTCGCGACGGAGCTGCTGGGGGCCACGCTCACGTCCCGGGTCGGCGGGCACGAGGTCACCGTCCGGCTCGTGGAGGTCGAGGCCTACGAGGGCACCGATGATCCGGGCTCGCATGCCTACCGCGGCCCGACCCCGCGCAACGAGGTGATGTTCGGGCCGGCCGGGCATCTCTATGTGTACCGACACCTCGGGCTGCACCACTGCGCCAATCTCGTCTGCGGGCCCGACGGCGTCGCCTCAGCGGTCCTGCTGCGCGCCGGCGAGGTGGTGGCCGGGACCGGCGAGGCCCGACGGCGTCGGCTCGCCTCGGGCGTGTGCCGCACCGATCGAGACCTCGCGAGGGGACCGGCGCGCCTGGCCGTCGTGCTCGGACTCACCCGCGAGCACAACGGAGCCGCCGTCACCCAGGGCGGCGACGCCGTCGGGCTCCTGAGCCTGGACCGCGGCGAGCCGCCGGCGGCGGTGGCCAGCGGCGGCCGGGTCGGCGTGAGCGGCGCCGGGGGAGACGCCGAGCGGTTCGGCTGGCGGTACTGGGTCGACGGTGACCCGCACGTGTCCGCCTACCGGTCCGCCGGTCGCCGTTAGGCTCGCACCTGGCGGGCAACCCGCCACACCCCACGCGGACCCGAGAGCTACGCGTGTGTCACCCCACCCGAGAGGCAGAGAAGTAGCCGTGAACGACATCCTCGACGAGCTGCGCTGGCGCGGTCTGATCGCCCAGTCAACCGATGAGTCGGCCCTGGCCGACGCACTCGCGGCGGGGCCGGTCACCTACTACGCCGGCTTCGACCCCACCGGCCCGAGCCTGCACCACGGGCACCTCGTGCAGCTGGTCCTGCTGCGTCACCTGCAGCGCGCCGGCCACCGGGCCCTCGCGCTCGTCGGCGGCGCCACCGGGCTGATCGGCGACCCGCGGATGTCCGGCGAGCGAACCCTGAACACGAAGGAGGTCGTGGCCGAGTGGACGATGCGTCTGCACGCCCAGATCTCCCGGTTCCTCGACTTCGAGGGCGACAACCCGGCCACCATGGTGAACAACCTCGACTGGACCGCGCCGCTGTCCGCGATCGACTTCCTGCGGGACATCGGCAAGCACTACCGGCTCGGCACCATGCTCGCGAAGGACACCGTGGCCCGCCGGCTCAGCAGCGACGAGGGCATCAGCTTCACCGAGTTCAGCTACCAGATCCTGCAGGGCATGGACTTCCTGGAACTGAACCGGCGCTACGGCTGCACGCTGCAGACCGGCGGCAACGACCAGTGGGGCAACCTGCTCTCCGGCGTGGACCTGATCCGCAAGGCCGACGGTCGCACGGTCCACGTGCTCACCACCCCGCTCATCACGAAGGCGGACGGCACCAAGTTCGGCAAGACCGAGGGCGGTGCGGTCTGGCTGGCCCCGGACCTGATGAGCCCGTACGCCTTCTTCCAGTTCTGGGTGAACACCGACGACGCCGACGTGGTGGGCTACCTGAAGATCTTCACGTTCCTCGACCGGGAGCGGATCACCGAGCTGGAGCAGGCCGTCGCCGACGCACCCCGCGCCCGCGAGGCCCAACGGGTGCTCGCCCGTGAGGTGACCACGCTGGTTCACGGCGCGGACGCCACGGCCAGGGTCGAGGCCGCCTCGGCGGCGCTGTTCGGCGCCGGGGACCTGCACGACCTCGACGCCGGAACCCTCGCCGATGCCGTGGCCGAGGTGCCGCGGGGCACCGTGGTGCCGGGGGAGTCCACCATCGTCGATGCCCTCGTGGCCGCCGGCCTGGAGAAGGGACGCAACGCCGCCCGCCGCGTGGTCGGCGAGGGTGGTGCGTACCTGAACAACGTGAAGATCACCGACCCGGAGCAGATCATCACCGAGGGAGACCTCCTCGCCGGCGGTGTTGCCCTGGTGCGCCGGGGGCGTCGGAACCTGGCGGTCATCACCCGCCGCTGACCGACCCGCACCCGCTGCCCGATGCCGGCCGGCCTGCCGAGGACCCTTGGTCCCGGCGGCCGGCCGTGCCCGTTCCGGCGAGGGCCATCACCCGAGCAGTCGCGGATCGTGACTCAGGTCACTGGGACCAGTTCCTGCCGGATCTGGGCCGAAGCCGAGACCTGGGAGTTCCGCCGAACGGACGTAGCCGCAGGTCAGGGGCCATGGACGGGGTCCGGACCGGTGCCCGTGGGGCGCGCTGCGGGTGATTTGACCGCTGCCTCGGCACGACGTAATGTTTCACCTCGTTGCCCCGACAGGGAGGAACGGACACCGAGAGGTGGACGGTCCCGGATAGAGGGCACGAACCCCCGGCAGTCACCCGATGCGATGCATCGAGGAGCGACAGGACGGGCCTTGGACCACAGTCCACGCAGCAACTCCATGCCCACCGGCAGCAGGTACGAGCCGGAACGCAGGATTTGACGGCGAGGGTGCGGGAGGCTAAGGTAGAGAGGTTGCCCCAGCGAGGATCTGAACGGGTCTGGGTTGGTGCGCGTCCGCTCCTTGAGAACTCAACAGTGTGTCATATGATCGATGCCGAATAGTTTGTTTATTTGGTTTGACCAGTTGTGCCAGATGACTGGTCGGGCCGGGTTTTGAATCGGCTTCCATTGCAGCTTTGGTTGTGGTGGGGGTTGCTTCGTAGTGTCGGTGCTTGTGGCTGCCTTTGGGTGGTTGTGGGTGCTGTTATGCATTTACGGAGAGTTTGATCCTGGCTCAGGACGAACGCTGGCGGCGTGCTTAACACATGCAAGTCGAACGGTGAAGAGGGAGCTTGCTTCCTTGGATCAGTGGCGAACGGGTGAGTAACACGTGAGTAACCTGCCCCGAACTCCGGGATAACGCTGGGAAACTGGTGCTAATACTGGATATGAGATGCGCCTGCATGGGTGTGTTTGGAAAGAATTTTGGTTCGGGATGGACTCGCGGCCTATCAGCTTGTTGGTGGGGTAATGGCCTACCAAGGCGACGACGGGTAGCCGGCCTGAGAGGGTGACCGGCCACACTGGGACTGAGACACGGCCCAGACTCCTACGGGAGGCAGCAGTGGGGAATATTGCACAATGGGCGAAAGCCTGATGCAGCGACGCCGCGTGAGGGATGACGGCCTTCGGGTTGTAAACCTCTTTCAGTAGGGAAGAAGCGATAGTGACGGTACCTGCAGAAGAAGCGCCGGCTAACTACGTGCCAGCAGCCGCGGTAATACGTAGGGCGCAAGCGTTGTCCGGAATTATTGGGCGTAAAGAGCTCGTAGGCGGTTTGTCGCGTCTGCTGTGAAAACGCGAGGCTCAACCTCGCGCCTGCAGTGGGTACGGGCAGACTAGAGTGTGGTAGGGGAGACTGGAATTCCTGGTGTAGCGGTGGAATGCGCAGATATCAGGAGGAACACCGATGGCGAAGGCAGGTCTCTGGGCCACTACTGACGCTGAGGAGCGAAAGCATGGGTAGCGAACAGGATTAGATACCCTGGTAGTCCATGCCGTAAACGTTGGGAACTAGGTGTGGGGTCAGTTCCACTGATTCTGTGCCGCAGCTAACGCATTAAGTTCCCCGCCTGGGGAGTACGGCCGCAAGGCTAAAACTCAAAGGAATTGACGGGGGCCCGCACAAGCGGCGGAGCATGCGGATTAATTCGATGCAACGCGAAGAACCTTACCAAGGCTTGACATACACGAGAACGTGTTAGAGATAACGCACTCTTTGGACACTCGTGTACAGGTGGTGCATGGTTGTCGTCAGCTCGTGTCGTGAGATGTTGGGTTAAGTCCCGCAACGAGCGCAACCCTCGTCCTATGTTGCCAGCACGTGATGGTGGGGACTCATAGGAGACTGCCGGGGTCAACTCGGAGGAAGGTGGGGATGACGTCAAATCATCATGCCCCTTATGTCTTGGGCTTCACGCATGCTACAATGGCCGGTACAAAGGGCTGCGATACCGCGAGGTGGAGCGAATCCCAGAAAGCCGGTCTCAGTTCGGATTGGGGTCTGCAACTCGACCCCATGAAGTCGGAGTCGCTAGTAATCGCAGATCAGCAACGCTGCGGTGAATACGTTCTCGGGCCTTGTACACACCGCCCGTCACGTCACGAAAGTCGGTAACACCCGAAGCCGGTGGCCCAACCCTTGTGGGGGGAGCCGTCGAAGGTGGGATTGGCGATTGGGACGAAGTCGTAACAAGGTAGCCGTACCGGAAGGTGCGGCTGGATCACCTCCTTTCTAAGGAGCACTGGCCGGCCCTGGTTTGATCGCCCTTCGTGGTGGTTGGAGGGGGACGGTTCAGGTACCACTGCTCGGACGGATGTTCCGAGGTGGTGCTCTCGGGTGGAACATCGATGGAACGGCCCTGTTGGTTGGGCTGCTCGCGTTAGTACAGCTTGCTGCTCTGTTGGGTGGTGGGTGGGAACGGGTGGGTGGTCTGGTTGGGGGGTCGGTTGACACACTGTTGGGTCCTGAGGGAACGGGCGAGAGCTTGTTTCTTCGTTCGGGCCATGCGCCTTCCGGCACGGTTGTGTCGGGTGGGGGTGTGGGACCGCCCGTAGCTTGAGAACTGCACAGTGGACGCGAGCATCTTTGATTTTTGTGGTACAAGTTTTTAAGAGCATACGGTGGATGCCTTGGCACCAGGAGCCGAAGAAGGACGTAGTAGCCTGCGATAAGCCTCGGGGAGTTGGCAAACGAACCTTGATCCGAGGATTTCCGAATGGGGAAACCCAGCCGGGGTCATGCCCGGTTACCCGCATCTGAACACATAGGGTGCGTGGAGGGAACGTGGGGAAGTGAAACATCTCAGTACCCACAGGAAGAGATATTCCGAGAGTAGTGGCGAGCGAAATCGGATCAGGCCAAACCATTGGTGTGTGATAGCCGGCGGGCGTTGCATCAGTGGGGTTGTGGGACTTATCAGTTCGTTCTGCCGGACGGACGGGGAGTCAGAAAGCCTTGTGATAGTCGAATGGTCTTGAAAGGCCAAGCATAGTGGGTGTAACTCCCGTAGACGAAATCGCATGGCCTCCCGATGAGTATCCCAAGTAGCACGGGGCCCGAGAAATCCCGTGTGAATCTGTCAAGACCACTTGATAAGCCTAAATACTACCTGGTGACCGATAGCGGACAAGTACCGTGAGGGAAAGGTGAAAAGTACCCCGGGAGGGGAGTGAAATAGTACCTGAAACCGTGTGCTTACAATCCGTTGGAGCCTCCCTAGCAGGGGTGACAGCGTGCCTTTTGAAGAATGAGCCTGCGAGTTAGCGGTACGTGGCGAGGTTAACCCGTGTGGGGAAGCCGTAGCGAAAGCGAGTCCGAATAGGGCGATTGAGTCGCGTGCTCTAGACCCGAAGCGAAGTGATCTATCCATGGCCAGGTTGAAGCGCGGGTAAGACCGCGTGGAGGACCGAACCCACCTAGGTTGAAAACTGGGGGGATGAGCTGTGGATAGGGGTGAAAGGCCAATCAAACTTCGTGATAGCTGGTTCTCCCCGAAATGCATTTAGGTGCAGCGTCACGTGTTTCTTGCCGGAGGTAGAGCTACTGGATGGCTGATGGGCCCTACAAGGTTACTGACGTCAACCAAACTCCGAATGCCGGTAAGTGAGAGCGTGGCAGTGAGACTGCGGGGGATAAGCTTCGTAGTCGAGAGGGAAACAGCCCAGACCACCAGCTAAGGCCCCTAAGCGTATGCTAAGTGGGAAAGGATGTGGAGTTGCACAGACAACCAGGAGGTTGGCTTAGAAGCAGCCACCCTTGAAAGAGTGCGTAATAGCTCACTGGTCAAGTGATTCCGCGCCGACAATGTAGCGGGGCTCAAGTATACCGCCGAAGCTGTGGCATTCACATTTTTACCCGGCCGGCACTCTTGTAGTGTTGGTCCAGGTGTGTGGATGGGTAGGGGAGCGTCGTGTGGCGAGTGAAGCGGCGGAGTGATCCAGCCGTGGACGCCACACGAGTGAGAATGCAGGCATGAGTAGCGAATGACGGGTGAGAAACCCGTCCGCCGAATGACCAAGGGTTCCAGGGCCAGGTTAATCCGCCCTGGGTAAGTCGGGACCTAAGGCGAGGCCGACAGGCGTAGTCGATGGACAACGGGTTGATATTCCCGTACCGGCGAAGAACCGCCCATACCGAGCCCGGTGATGCTAAACACCCGAAGCGTCCTAGATCCTCTTCGGAGGACGTGGTCGTGGAGCGT
The DNA here is from genome assembly GCF_009708215.1 of Occultella kanbiaonis. NCBI lineage: Bacteria > Bacillati > Actinomycetota > Actinomycetes > Micrococcales > Ruaniaceae > Occultella > Occultella kanbiaonis. The sequence goes on from NZ_CP046175.1 coordinate 2,237,327, forward strand.
GTGACCCGAACCGGTAGTAGGTAAGCGTATTAACAGGGGTGACGCAGGAAGGTAGCCCAGCGTGTCTTATGGCTTGGCACGTCCAAGGTTGTAGGGCGAGGTATAGGCAAATCCGTACCTCATATAGCCTGAGAACTGATGGTGACAGCGTATGCTGGATGATTGGGTGATCCTATGCTGCCTAGAAAAACCTCGGCGCGAGGTTCTAGCCGCCCGTACCCTAAACCGACTCAGGTGGTCAGGTAGAGAATACTAAGGCGATCGAGTGAATCGTGGTTAAGGAACTCGGCAAAATACCCCCGTAACTTCGGGAGAAGGGGGGCCTGAGGCGTGAACACACTTGCTGTGGGAGCGTTTGAGGGCCGCAGAGACCAGGGAGAAGCGACTGTTTACTAAAAACACAGGTCCGTGCGAAGTCGCAAGACGATGTATACGGACTGACGCCTGCCCAGTGCTGGAAGGTTAAGAGGACGGGTCAGCCTTCGGGCGAAGCTCAGAATTTAAGCCCCAGTAAACGGCGGTGGTAACTATAACCATCCTAAGGTAGCGAAATTCCTTGTCGGGTAAGTTCCGACCTGCACGAATGGCGTAACGACTTCTCCGCTGTCTCAACCGCGAACTCGGCGAAATTGCACTACGAGTAAAGATGCTCGTTACGCGCAGCAGGACGGAAAGACCCCGGGACCTTTACTATAGCTTGGTATTGGTGTTCGGTACGGCTTGTGTAGGATAGGTGGGAGACTATGAAGCGGGCACGCCAGTGCTTGTGGAGTCAACGTTGAAATACCACTCTGGTCGTTCTGGATATCTAACCTCGGTCCGTAAGCCGGATCAGGGACAGTGCCTGGTGGGTAGTTTAACTGGGGCGGTTGCCTCCTAAAATGTAACGGAGGCGCTCAAAGGTTCCCTCAGCCTGGTTGGCAATCAGGTTTCGAGTGTAAGTGCACAAGGGAGCTTGACTGTGAGACTGACAAGTCGAGCAGGGACGAAAGTCGGAACTAGTGACCCGACGGTGGCTCGTGGAAGCGCCGTCGCTCAACGGATAAAAGGTACCCCGGGGATAACAGGCTGATCTTGCCCAAGAGTCCATATCGACGGCATGGTTTGGCACCTCGATGTCGGCTCGTCGCATCCTGGGGCTGGAGTAGGTCCCAAGGGTTGGGCTGTTCGCCCATTAAAGCGGTACGCGAGCTGGGTTTAGAACGTCGTGAGACAGTTCGGTCCCTATCCGCTGCGCGCGCAGGAAATTTGAGAAGGGCTGTCCCTAGTACGAGAGGACCGGGACGGACTAACCTCTGGTGTGCCAGTTGTTCCGCCAGGAGCACGGCTGGTTAGCTACGTTGGGAAGGGATAACCGCTGAAAGCATCTAAGCGGGAAGCCTGCTTCAAGATGAGATTTCCATAGGGCTAGTCCCTGAGAGGCTCCCAGCTAGACTACTGGGTTGATAGGCCGGATGTGGAAGTGAGGACTCAAAGACTCATGGAGCTGACCGGTACTAATATGCCGATAACTTGACCACACAAAAAAGTCAATACCTGTGTGTTACGCGTCCACTGTGCGGTTCCCGAGATACGGTCGGGAAACCGAGAACATCTCCATAGAGTTACGGCGGTCATAGCGAGGGGGAAACGCCCGGACCCATTCCGAACCCGGAAGCTAAGCCCCTCTGCGCCGATGGTACTGCGTGGGAGACTACGTGGGAGAGTAGGACGCCGCCGGACAACACTTAGACAAGGGCCACCCCACACCGGGGTGGCCCTTGTCGCATTTTCAGGTAGTTTTGGGAACGCATCACTGAGCGGGCATGAAGGAGCACGATGTCGGACGAGCGACCTGACCGCGGCGAGAACGCCGACGGCCGGAAGCCACGTAGCAGTGGCGAGGGCGGCTCTCGAAGCCCGCGGCGCGAGGGTGCCGGTGCGTCCGGTTCCAGGCCCCAGCGCGGAAGTGGCTCCGGCCGGCCCCGCGATGGCGAGCGACGCGAGTGGAAGCCGCGCGACGGCCAGAGCTCGGGGCGTCCGCCTCGTGATGGGGACAGCCGTTCCTACGACTCGCGTCCTTCTCGCGACGCGGACCGTCGAGGCTCCGACTCGCGTCCGCCTCGTGATGGGGACAGCCGTTCCTACGACTCGCGTCCGCCTCGTGACGGGGACCGTCGAGGCTCCGACTCGCGTCCGCCTCGTGACGGGGACCGTCGAGGCTCCGACTCGCGTCCGCCTCGTGACGGGGACCGTCGAGGCTCCGACTCGCGCCCTCCGCGTGATGGTGAGCGGCGTTCCTATGACTCCCGTCCTCCGCGTGATGGGGACCGTCGAGGCTCCGGCTCGCGCCCTGCTCGTGATGGTCAGCGGTCTGGTGACTCGCGTCCGCCTCGTGATGGTGAGCGGCGTTCTTATGACTCGCGTCCTCCTCGTGATGGTGAGCGGCGTCCGTACGAGTCAAGCCCGCCCCGTGATGGTGAGCGGCGCTCGTATGACTCGCGCCCGCCCCGTGATGGTCAGCGGTCTGGTGACTCGCGTCCGCCGCGTGATGGTGAGCGGCGTTCTTATGAGTCGCGTCCTCCGCGTGATGGTGAGCGGCGTTCTTATGACTCGCGTCCGCCGCGAGATGGTGAGCGGCGTCCGTTCGAGTCCCGTCCTCCGCGTGATGGTGAGCGGCGCTCGTATGACTCGCGCCCGCCCCGTGATGGTCAGCGGTCTGGTGACTCGCGTCCTCCGCGTGATGGTGATCGACGCTCGTACGACTCGCGTCCGCCTCGCGAGGGTGAGCGGCGTTCCTATGATTCCCGTCCGCCTCGCGAGGGTGAGCGGCGTTCCTATGATTCCCGTCCGCCTCGCGAGGGTGAGCGGCGTTCCTATGACTCGCGCCCGCCTCGCGAGGGTGAGCGGCGTTCCTATGACTCGCGCCCGCCTCGCGAGGGTCAGCGGTCTGGTGACTCGCGTCCGGCCCGTGATGGCGAACGTCGGGAGTGGAAGTCTCGCGACGCCCAGGGCACCGGACGGCCGCCGCGAGCTGATCGAGCCGGGGGCTCGCAGCGTCCCGGCTCGGACGACTCGCGTCGTCCGCTGCGCAGCGCCGATCGCCGCCTCGACAGCCGCCCGCCGCAGAGTGAGCGGGTGCCGGCGCCGGAGATCGACGAGGACGTCGTTCCTCAGGACCTCGATCCCGTGGCACGGCAGCGACTCCGGACCCTCTCGAAGGAGAACTCAGACGAGGTCGCACGTCACCTCGTGATGGCCGGCCGTCTCATGGACCTTCGCCCCGAGGAGGCCTACGAGCACGCGCAGGCCGCGCTCCGCCGCGCCGGCCGGGTGGACATCGTCCGCGAGGCGGTCGCCCTCACGGCCTACGCCACCGGGAACTACGCGGAGGCTCTCCGTGAACTGCGCACCGTTCGCCGGCTGAGCGGCATCGATGCGCACCGTGCACTCGAGGCCGACTGCGAGCGTGGACTGGGGCGCCCCGAACGTGCCCTCACGCTTGCAGCCGCCGAGCCGAGCCCGGACATGACAGACGTGGATCGCGTGGAGCTCGCGATCGTGGCGAGTGGCGCGCGACTCGACCTCGGTGAGTCCGAGGCGGCGTTGCTCACCCTCGACACACCCGTCACCGCGGCCGTGACCGACCCCGACCTGAAGCATCGGTTGGACGAGGCCCGCGTGGAGGTGCTGCGGGCGCTGGGCCGGGAGGACGAGGCGGACGCGCTCGCCGCAACATTGCCGGTGCCGAGCGAGGACGACCTGGAGGACGACGGCGTCGAGTTCGCCGAGGTGCCGTACTCGACGGCCGAACTCGAGGCCATGGCCGCTCAGGTCGAGGAGCAGGAGGAGGCCGCCGAGCGTGAGCGCGCGGCGCGCGCTCAGCAGCGACTGGACGAGGCTGCCGAGGAAGAAGCCGAGGAGGAGGCCGAAGTCGATCGGGGGCCGGCAGGCGACTCGGACGACGGTTTAGACGATTCGGACGATTCGGACGATTCGGACGACTCGGACGACGCGGACGACTCGGACGACGCGGACGACGGCTTTGACGATTCGGACGACTCCGAGGACTCCGACGTTGAGGAGGACGCGGAAGCCGCGACGGAGCCCAGCCCCGAGGAGGACGCGGATCCCGACGCGGAGCAGGTGGACGACCCCGACCTCGAGGTCGATGCCGAGCCGGACCCTGAGCCCGTTGACGAGTCCGGGTCAGCGGCTCCGACCGACGCTGCCGAGGACGCTCCGGAGAGCGAGAAGTGACGACGGGCGCCAGCCTGCTCGGCTCGAGCGGGCCGCTGCAGAACGCCTACGACGTCGCCCTCCTCGACCTCGATGGCGTCGTGTACCGGGGCGCGCTCGGTGTTCCGCACGCGCCGGAGGCCGTGATCGGCGCCCGCGCCGCGGGCATGCGAGTCATGTACGTGACGAACAACGCCGCTCGCGCCCCGCAGACCGTCGCAGATCACCTGACCGAGCTCGACATCCCGACCAGCGCCGACGAGGTCACCACGGCCGCGCAGGCGGCCGCTGCCCTGGTCGCCTCCGAGGCGGACGCGACGACCCGGGTGCTGACGATCGGTGGTGACGGGCTCCGGCAGGCGATGCTCGCGGAGGGGCTCACGGTCGTCGCCTCCGCGGACGACGCGCCCACCGTCGTGGTTCAGGGCTTCGCACCGACCCTCGGCTGGACCGACCTCGCCGAGGCCGTGTACGCGATCCGCGCTGGTGCCGGCTACATCGCCTCGAACCTGGACGCGACCCTGCCCACCGACCGCGGCATGGCTCCCGGGAACGGCTCGCTCGTGGCGGCCGTCGTGCACGCCACCGGAGTCACCCCGCGCTCGACCGGCAAGCCGCAGGCCTCGATCTTCCACCAGGCCGCCCGCCGCTCCGGCGCCGAGCGCCCGCTCGTGGTCGGCGACCGGCTGGACACCGACATCGCCGGTGCCCGGGCCGCCGGCTATCCGAGCCTGCACGTGCTCACCGGCGTCGACCAGATCACCGAGGTGCTCCGGGCCGTCCCGGGGGAGCGACCGACGTTCCTCGCCGCGGACCTGCGCGGCCTCGCCCAGGCACACCCCGAGCCACAGTGGCGCGAGGGAGCCTGGACCAGTGGCACGGCCGCAGCCCGCGTCGATGACGCGACGCTCATCCTCACCAGGCCGGGCGGCGAGCTCACGCTGACCGCCGGATCGGACCCCACCACCGTCTCCCTGGACGAGTTCCGCGCGGCCGCCGCCGCGGCCTGGGCGGCCAGCGACGCCGTCGGCACTGTCGGCACTGCCGGAACCGACACATCCGTCCTGCCCGCCGACTTTCCACCGTTGCGCCTCGCCTCCGAGTGAGCGCGCCGCGGGGCAGGTAGCGTGGGTCAGGCGAAGGGAGAACGACCGTGCCCCCCAGTGACGACAGCGCCTACGACGAGCCGACCGAGTTCGACGACCCCGAGATCGAGGCCGCCCTCACGGCACTCGGAGGCATGTCCGAGGCGCCGCTGAGCCAGCACGTCGAGGCCTTCGAGAACGTCTACCGGGTGCTCCAGGACCGGCTCACCCAGGCCGAGAACTGACGTGGCGCGTCGGGCGCGCCTGGATGCCGAGCTGGTCCGCAGGGGGCTGGCCCGGTCGCGGCAGCATGCCGCCGAGCTGATCGACGGCTCCCGTGTGCTGCTCGACGGCACGACCGCCACCAAGGCCGCCACCCAGCTCGACCCGGCCCAGGCCGTGCGCGTCCTGCCGCCGGCCGAGGGCATCGAACCGGAGTACGCCTCCCGGGGCGGCCACAAGCTGGCCGGAGCGCTCGACGCGCTCGCCGGCGCCGCCCCACGGGTCGCGGGTCGTCGCGCCCTCGATGCCGGCGCCTCCACCGGTGGCTTCACCGATGTGCTGCTGCGGCGCGGCGCCGCCCACGTGGTGGCCGTGGACGTCGGATACGGCCAGCTCGTCTGGGAGCTCCAGACCGACGAGCGGGTCACCGTCCGGGACCGCACGAACGTCCGCTCGCTCACCCCCGCCGACGTGGCCCCCGCACCGGAACTCGTGGTCGGGGACCTCTCCTTCATCTCACTGACCCTGGTGCTGCCCGCGCTGGTGGGCGCCGTCGCCCCGGACGCCGACTTCCTCCTGATGGTCAAGCCGCAGTTCGAGGTGGGCCGGGAGCGGCTCGGCTCCGGGGGAGTGGTGCGCGACGTCGCCCTGCACGCCGACGCCGTGCGCACCGTCGCCCGCGCCGCGGCCGAGCTCGGCCTGGCCCTGCGGGCCGTCGTGGCCAGCCCGCTGCCCGGGCCGAGCGGTAACGTCGAGTACTTCGTCCACCTTCGCGCCGGCGACGGCGTGTTCCCGACTCCGGAGGAGATCGACGCGATGATCGCGGTCGCCATCGAGAACGGCCCCGCGGGGTCGGCGCCATGAGCCGCCGGGTCCTGATTCTGACCCACCCGACCCGGCCGGCCGCGGTGCACACGGCGGAGTCGGTGGCGTCCGGACTGCGGGACCGCGGGATGACCCCGATCGAGGAGTCGGAGGTCGACGACGGCGACATCGAGCTCGCGATCGTGCTCGGCGGGGACGGCACGATCCTGCGTGCCGCGGAACTGATCCGCGGCCGCGAGACCCCGCTGGTCGGCATCAACCTCGGCCACGTGGGGTTCCTCGCCGAGTCCGAGGTGGACCGGGTCGCCGACGTGGTGCGCCGGGCCGCCGAGCGGGACTACGTCGTCGAGGAGCGGATGACGCTGGACGTGACCGTGCAGCGACCCGACTCCGACGAGCTCCACCACGGCTGGGCCATCAACGAGGCCAGCGTGGAGAAGAGCGAGCGCGAGCGGATGATCGAGGTGGCCATCGGCATCGACGAGCGGGGCCTGTCGACGTTCGGGTGCGACGGCGTGGTGCTGGCAACGCCCACCGGCTCCACCGCCTACGCGTTCTCCGCTGGCGGCCCCGTGGTCTGGCCCGACGTCGAGGCCATGCTGCTCGCCCCGATCAGTGCCCACGCGCTCTTCGCCCGGCCGCTCGTGGTCGGACCGGACTCGCGCATGTCCGTGGAGATCCTGGCCCGCAGCTACTCCTCCGCGGTGGTGTGGTGCGACGGCCGACGGCGGATCGACGCCCCGCCCGGCTCCCACATCGACGTGGTCCGCGGCGCCGAGCCGGTGCGGTTGGCCCGGCTCAACCTGGCCCCGTTCACCGACCGTCTGGTCGGCAAGTTCAACCTGCCGGTGGCCGGCTGGCGGGGCGGTCGGGAAGCGCCATGATCGAGGAGATCCGCATTGAGAACCTCGGTGTGATCGTGTCCGCCCGGATCGAGCTCTCCCCGGGACTGACCGTCATCACCGGGGAGACCGGCGCCGGCAAGACGATGGTGCTGACCGGGCTCGACCTGCTGCTCGGCGGCAAGGCCGACGCCGGCGCGGTACGGCCCGGCGCCGACACCGCCTCCGTGGAGGGCCGGCTCGTGCCCCCGAGTGGACACCCGGCGCTCGACCTCGCTGCCGACGCCGGTGCCCTGCTCGACGACGACGCCCTGATCGTGCTGCGGACGGTGGCCGCTGCCGGACGTTCTCGTGCGCACCTCGGTGGCCGCACCGTCCCGCAGGGCATTCTCGCGGACGTGGGCGCCGAGCTGGTGACCGTGCACGGGCAGAGCGACCAGCTGCGCCTGCGGTCCAGCGCCCACCAGCGCCAGGCCCTCGACGCGTTCGCGGGCCCCGAGCACCTCGACACCCTGACGACATTCACCCAGGCCCACGGCCGCCGTCGGGCACTGGAGCACGAGCTCGCCGCGTGGGACGCCGAGGTCGAGGACCGCCGCGCCGAACTGGCCAGGCTCGAACGCGACCTGGAACGCATCGACGCCCTCGAACCCGTGCCCGGCGAGCTCGCCACACTCCGGGACGAGGCCGAACGGCTCGGCAACGTGGAGGAGCTACGGCTTGCCGCGGAGCAGGCGCACGCAGCACTGGCCGGCACCGAGGACACCCTGGACGCGCCGAACGCCGTCGCCCTGACCGAGGCGGCACGCCGAGCCCTCGCAGCCGCGGAGGGCTTCGACGCCTCGCTGGCGGACTGGTCCGCCCGACTGGCCCAGATGTCCTACCAGCTCAGCGACCTCGTCACCGAGATCAGCAGCTACGCCAGCGCCCTCGAGGCGGACCCGGATCGGCTCGAACAGCTTCACAACCGGCGTTCCGCCCTCGGCGAACTGACCCGCGCCTACGCCGACCCGGGCGACGACGACCCCCTCGCCGCCGTGCTCGCCCACGCCGCCGCGGCCCGGGTGCGCATCGGGGAACTCACGGCACCGGGGGCCGGCCGGGACGCCCTCGAGGCCAGGGCCGCCGAGGCCACCGAGGCCGAGTCGGCGGCCGCCGCGGCCCTGACCGCCGGGCGTCAGGACGCGGCGGCCCGGATGGCCAGTGCCGTGAACGCCGAGCTCGCCGGGCTCGCCATGGGTGGCGCGAGCATCGAGGTGGTCCTGACCCCGCGTGCGGAGCTCGCCGGGTGGGGCGCCGAGGACGTCGAACTGCTCCTGGTCGCCCACCGGGGAGCGCCCTCGCGCCCGCTCGCCAAGGGTGCCTCCGGCGGTGAGATGTCCCGCGTGATGCTGGCGATCGAGGTCGCGCTCGCCCGGGAGCAGGCGACCTCCACCGATCGCGCGTTGCCCACGTTCGTGTTCGACGAGGTGGACGCCGGCGTCGGTGGACGGGCCGCCGTCGAGGTGGGTCGCCGGCTGGCCGAACTGGCCCGCCACACCCAGGTGATCATCGTCACCCACCTGGCTCAGGTCGCCGCCTACGCGGACCGGCACGTGGTGGTCACCAAGACCACGCACGACGGTGCGGATGCGGTGACGAACAGCGACATCCGCGAGGTGCTGGGCGCCGAGCGCGAAGCCGAACTGGCCCGCATGCTCAGTGGCGACGCGGACTCCGACACCGCCATGCGGCATGCCGCAGAACTCCTCGAACGAACGGGCGTGGGACCATAGACTCGATGAGATCCCTGCTCCGACGCCGATCGAGTGACGCCAACGCTCCCTCCGATGCGCTCCACCATGTCCGCGTGGACCCGCGCACCAAGTCGTTGACGAAGCGCCTGCGGGCGGGCGAGGTCGCCGTCATCGACCACGAGGACATCGACAGGGTCTCCGCGGAGGCCCTGGTCGCGGTGAAGCCGACCGCCGTGCTGAACGCCGCGAAGTCCACCTCCGGGCGCTATCCGAACCTCGGCCCGCAGATCCTCGTCGACGCGGGAATCCCGCTGATCGACGACCTCGGCCCGGACGTGATGACCCTCAAGGAGGGCACCACCATCCGGTTCGACGGCGGCACCGTCTTCGACGCGGCCGGTTCGGTGGTCGCCGAGGGCACCCGCCAGGACGACGCGAGCGTCGCGGCCGCGATGGAGGACGCCCGGGCAGGCCTGTCGGTGCAGCTCGAGGCGTTCGCCGCGAACACCATGGACTACATGAAGCGGGAGCGAGAGCTCCTGCTCGACGGCGTCGGCGTGCCGAGGATCACCACCAAGATCGAGGGCCGGCACGTGCTGATCGTGGTCCGCGGGTACTCCTACAAGGAGGACCTGGCCATGCTGCGCTCGTACGTGCGCGAGTACCGGCCGATCCTCATCGGCGTGGACGGCGGCGCCGACGCCATCATCGAGGACGGGCTCAAACCCGACCTGATCGTCGGGGACATGGACTCCGTCTCGGACAAGACCCTGCGCAGCGGTGCCGAGGTCGTGGTGCACGCCTACCGCGACGGTCGCGCACCCGGACTGGAACGCGTGGAGCAGCTCGACGTCCCCCACGTGGTGTTCCCGGCCACCGGCACGTCCGAGGACATCGCGATGCTCCTCGCCGACGACAAGGGTGCCGCGCTGATCGTGGCCGTCGGCACCCACGAGACCCTCGTGGAGTTCCTCGACAAGGGACGCTCCGGGATGGCCTCGACGTTCCTGACCCGGCTGCGGGTCGGCGGGAAGCTCATCGACGCCAAGGGTGTCTCCCGCCTGTACCGGCACCGCATCTCCAACTGGCAGGTCACCGGCCTGATCCTGGCCGGCCTCGCGGCACTGATCGCCGCGCTGGCCTCCACGCCGGCCGGCCAGGCGTTCTTCGGGATCCTGCTGGCCCGGTTCGACGACATCTGGTCCTGGATCCGGGGCCTGTTCGGCGGCTAGTACGCCGTCCCGCCGCCCCACCTGCCCCGGCCGAAGACCGAGAAGGAAAACCCACACGTGATCGACTTCCGCTACCACATCGTCTCCCTGATCTCGGTGTTCCTCGCGCTCGCCGTCGGCATCGTGCTCGGCGCCGGGCCGCTGCGCGACTACATCGCCGACGAGCTGACCGGTCAGGTGGAACTGCTGCGCGACGAGAAGGATGCGCTGCGCGCCGAACTCGACGTGGCCGAGATGAACCTGCAGCGCCGCTCGGAGTTCATCTCCGCGTCCGCCCCGGCCCTGCTCGGCGGCGTCCTCGAGGACCGGTCCGTGGCCGTCGTGGAACTGCCGGGTGCGAACCCGGAGGTGACCGAGGCCGTGATGACCCGCCTGGAGCAGTCCGGCGCCACCGTGACCGCCCGGGTGATGGTCGGCGAGAACTGGGCCGACCCCACCGAGCGCGCGTTCCGCTCCGGGATCGCCCAGAGCCTTGTCGGTTACCTCAACCCCGCACCCGCCGCCGACGCCAGCACCGAGACCATCCTCGGTCAGGCGCTTGGCCAGGCCCTGACGCTGCGGGACCCGGCGAACCTCGAGGCCAGGTCCGCCGAGGCCGAGAACCTCTACGAACTCCTGATCAGCAGCGAGCTGATCACCGAGGTGAGCGCGCCAACGGCGCCGGCGTACGCCACCGTCGTGATCGCGCCGGAACTGGTCGAGGAACCGGCCGACGAGGCGGCGGTCACCGAGCTGACCGAGGCCAACGTCGCCTACACGGGTCTCGCCGTCGAGCTCGCCGGTTCCGGCGAGGCATCCGTGCTCGCCGGCGGGGACGCCGTCCAGGGCGACCTGGTCCGAGCAGTGCGCGCGGACGAGGCGGCCGCCTCGGCCGTGACCACGGTGGACGGTGTCGGCACCATCACCGGACAGGTGACCGTGCCGCTCGCGGTCGCCGCGACCACGGGCGGAGCGCCCGCGAGCTATGGCTTCGCCGAGGGCGTCACCGCGGTCATCCCGGAGCCGACGACCCTGACCCCGCCCGACCCGGCGACGTTCGCCCCCGGCCCCGTGGACGCCCCGGCCGGCTCCGACGACACCGGCGACGCGGAGCCGACCGACGACGCCACGGACGGCGAGGGATGAGCCGGCTGGCCGCGGCGCTCCTCGGCGGCGGCCTGACCGTGGCCGCGTCGGTCCTGCTGCGTGAGGCCGCCCCCGGCGGTGCGGCGCGTTGGCAGCGGAGCAACTACCGCGGCAACACGGTCAGCCTGCTCGGCGGTGTGGCCACCGCCAAGGGGTCCGTAGCGGCGGCGCTGGGCGCCGGCGGGCGGGCCGGTGCGGCCGGTGCCCTCGCCGCCGCCGTCGGTGGCGCCCTCGGGGCCGTCGACGACCTCGACCCGGGCGCTCCCGCCTCCAAGGGCCTGCGCGGTCACCTGGGCGCCCTCGCCCGGGGTGAGGTGACCACCGGCGCCATCAAGCTCCTCGGCATCGGCGCGTCGGCCATGGTCGCCGCCGCCGTCGGCACCCGGATGGGTGAGCGCGCCGCGATCGACCCGGGTGAGACCGGGACGGCCGTCCGCTCGGCGGCCGCCCGCGGACTCGACGTGCTCACCTCGGGCGCCCTCGTGGCCGGCACCGCGAACCTCGTCAACCTGTTCGACCTGCGCCCCGGCCGGGGACTGAAGGCCGCGGGAGCGCTCGCCGCGCCGCTGGCCCTCGCGGGCGGGCCGGGCGCCCCGCTCGCGACCGGCGTGCTCGCCGTGATCGTGGCCTCCTGGTCCGACGACCTCGCCGAGCGGACCATGATGGGCGACACCGGCGCGAATGCGCTCGGTGCCCTGGTGGGCACCGCGTTCGCGCTGCATCCGAGTGCGCGCGTTCGCGGGATCGGCCTCGGTGCCGTGGTGGCGGCGACGCTGCTGAGCGAGCGGGTCAGCTTCTCGAAGGTCATCGAGGCGACCCCGGTGCTGCGCCGGGTGGACGGTTGGGGCCGGACGGCGTGAGCTCACGCCGCCTGCTCGGTGGCGTCGCCGGGGCGGCGACCATGATCGCCGTCCTCACTGTCGCGTCCCGCCTGATCGGCTTCGGCCGCTGGTGGGTCCAGGCCAAGACCGTCGGTGCGACCGCCGTCGGCAACGCCTACGCCACCGCGAACACGGTCCCGAACGTGCTCTACGAGGTGGTCGCGGGCGGTGCGCTCGCCGGCGCCGTGATCCCGCTGCTCGCGGGACCGCTGGCCCGGAAGATCCAGGCCGACGTGGACCGGATCTCCTCGGCGCTGCTCACCTGGGCGATGCTCGCGCTGATCCCGATCGCGCTCGCGCTGACCCTGCTGGCCCGGCCGATCGCCGAGGCCCTGCCGCAGTCCGTCGGCGGGAACGCCGCCGCTCAGGAGGACCTGACCACCTTCTTCCTGATCGTCTTCGCACCGCAGGTCGTGTTGTACGGCATCGGGGTGGTGCTGACCGGTGTCCTGCAGGCGCACCGGCGCTTCCTGGCACCGGCGCTGGCGCCGCTGGTGTCCTCGACGGTCGTCATCCTCAGTTATGTCGCGTTCGGCGTGCTCGCGGACGGGATGCAGGACCAGCCGGGCCAGCTCTCGGACGCCGCGCTGGCCTGGCTCGCCTGGGGCACCACGGCGGGGGTCGCCGTGCTGTCCCTGCCGCTGCTGATCCCGGTCCGCCGGTGTGGGGTCCGGCTGCGCCCGACGCTGCGGTTCCCGCCCGGGGTGGCCCGCCGGGCCGGCGCCCTCGCGCTCGCCGGCATCGGTTCCCTCGTGGCACAGCAGGTCAGCGTCCTGGCGGTCGTGCTGCTGGCCCGCAAGGGCGGCGCGGAGGGCACCATCAACGTGTTCCAGTGGACCCAGGCGGTCTACCTGCTGCCGTACGCGGTGCTCGCGATCCCGCTCGCCACCGCCGTGTTCCCTCGCCTCGCGGAGCTCGCCTCGAACGGGCACCGGGACCAGTTCGCCCGCACCGCCGACGGGTCGACCCGGGCGGTGCTGGCCGTCTCGATGCTCGGCATGGCTGCCCTGCTGGCCGTGGCCCCGGCGGCGGAGGCCGTCTTCGCTCTCGACAACGACACCGCCGGGATGACCATGGCGCTGACGCTCATGGCACCCGGCGTGGTCGGCCTGGCGATGATCTTCCACGTCGGCCGGGCCCTGTTCGCGCTCGACCGCCAGCGGGTGGCCGTGGCGGCGACGGCGGGCGGGTGGCTCGTGGTGACCGTCGCCTGCGCCGTCGGCGTCCGGGTGGTGGCGCCCGACGGCGGAGCACCCGCGGCGACGCTGGCGGTACTTGGCCTCGGGCACAGCATCGGGATGACCGTCGCCGGGCTGGCCCTGCTCGTCGCGTTCGCGCGGGCCCTGCCCGGCTCGGTGACGCGGGCGACTGCTCGGACGGTACTGGTCTGTGGTGGTGGCGCCGTGATCGGCTCGTTGGTGGGCCGGTGGGCCACCGACGCGGTTCTCGACCTCGCCGGTCACTCCGGCCTCGCCGCCGTGATGGCCGGCCTGCTCGGCGCCATCCTCGCCGCGGCGGCCGTGTGCGGTGCGGTGTTCGCCGCGGACCGTGACATCCTGAGCATCCTGAGGAGGACCCGTGCCTGAGCTTCGGATCGTGCAACTCACCGGCTCCAGCGACGGTGGGGTCGGCCGCCACGCCCGGGAGCTGGCGGAGCATCTCGCCCGCGAGCACCGGGTGATCCTGGCCGGACCGCCGGGCGTGATCGAGGCCGCCGCCGACGGGGTGCACACCCAGCAGGTGACGATCGCCGACCGCCCCCGGATGTCCGACGCGAACGCCGTCGCCCGGATCCGCAGCATCGCCCGGCGCGCGGACGTGGTGCACGCGCACGGCCTGCGGGCCGGGGCTCTCGCGGCGCTTGCCCTGACTCCTCCCGGGCACGGCCCGGACCGGACCGCGCTCGTGGTCACGCTGCACAACGCACCGGTGGGTGGCGTCGGGATGCGGACGGTGGCCGCGGGCCTGGAACGGCTCATCTTCGCCCGCGCCGACGCCGTCCTCGGCGTCAGCGGCGACCTCGTCGAACATGCCCGCCAGCTGGGCGCCAAGAACCCCGAGCGTGCCCTCGTGCCGGCGCCGGTGCGCGTCACCGGGTCGGCGGGGCAGAGCGGTGCGACGCCGTTGGACGCCTCCGGGCGGCGCCACCTCGGTATCTCGCCCGAGCACCGGATGGTGCTGACGGCCGCCCGGCTCGCTCCGCAGAAGGGTCTCGGCCTGCTCGCCGATGCCGCTGCGCTGCTCGCCGCCCGGGCCCCCGACGCCCGCTGGCTGGTGGCCGGTTCGGGGCCGCTGCTCGACGAGCTGGCCGATCAGGTGCTCGGGGAGGATCTCCCCGTGATCCTGCTCGGGTGGCGCGACGACCTGTCCACCCTGATGGCCACCGCGGACGTGGTGGTGAGCACCAGCGCGTGGGAGGGGCAGCCGTTGAACCTCCAGGAGGCGCTCGCCGCGGGCGCACCGATCGTCGCGACCGACGTGGGTGGCACCGCCGAGGTCACCGGCGACGCGGCGGAGCTCGTGCCCTTCCCGGACGCGGACGCCATGGCGGCCAGGATCGCCGCCGTCCTGTCCGATCCGGAGCGCCAGCAGTCGATGCGTGCGGCCTCGCTGGCGCGGGCCGCCGGGCTGCCGACGGCGGCCGACTCGCTCGCTCAGGTGCTCAGGATCTACACAACGGTGATAGCGTAAAAGTCCGTGGTGAACTCTTCGGACCGGTACGCCGGCAACCTGGCCAACATCCCGCGTCATATCTTCGTGACGGGCGGTGTCGCCTCCTCGCTCGGCAAGGGTCTGACCGCCTCGAGCCTCGGCCATCTGCTCCGCGCTCGCGGGCTGCGGGTGACCATGCAGAAGCTCGACCCGTACATCAATGTGGACCCGGGCACGATGAACCCGTTCCAGCACGGTGAGGTGTTCGTCACAGAGGACGGCGCCGAGACGGATCTGGACATCGGCCACTACGAGCGCTTCCTCGACGTCAACCTGAACGCCGGGGCCAACGTCACCACGGGCGTCGTCTACTCCACGGTGATCGCCAAGGAGCGCCGCGGTGAGTACCTCGGGGACACGGTCCAGGTGATCCCGCACATCACCGACGAGATCAAGCTCAGGATGCGCGCCCAGGCCACCCCCGCGGCCGGCGAGCAGGCACCGGACGTCATCATCACCGAGATCGGTGGCACTGTCGGCGACATCGAGTCCCAGCCGTTCCTCGAGGCGGCGCGCCAGGTCCGCCAGGACATCGGCCGCGACAACGTGTTCTTCGTGCACGTCTCACTGGTGCCGTACCTGGCCCCGAGCGGTGAGCTCAAGACCAAGCCCACCCAGCACTCCGTGGCCGCGCTGCGCAGCATCGGTATCCAGCCGGACGCGATCGTGTGCCGTGCCGACCGGGACATCCCCGAGTCCGTGAAGGGCAAGATCGCCGCGATGTGTGACGTGGACCGCGAGGCCGTCATCACGTGCGTCGACGCCCCGAGCATCTACGACATCCCCAAGGTGCTGCACAGCGAGGGCCTGGACGCCTACGTGGTCCGCCGCCTGTCGATCCCGTTCCGGGACGTCGAGTGGGACTCCTGGCACGGTCTGCTCGACCGGGTGCACCACCCGGCCGACGAGGTCGAGGTGGCCCTGGTCGGCAAGTACATCGACCTGCCGGACGCCTACCTGTCCGTCACCGAGGCGCTGCGCGCCGGTGGCTTCCACGAGAACAGCCGGGTCAACATCCGCTGGGTCGCCTCCGACGACTGCGCCACCGAGGCGGGCGCCCGCAAGGCCCTCGCCGACGTCGACGCCGTGCTCATCCCCGGTGGTTTCGGCGTCCGTGGCATCGAGGGCAAGCTCGGGGCGCTGCGATGGGCCCGGGAGCAGCAGGTGCCCACGCTCGGGATCTGTCTCGGGCTGCAGTGCATGGTCATCGAGTACGCCCGTAACGTCCTCGGCCTCGAGCAGGCGTCTTCCACCGAGTTCGACCCGCAGACCCCGGACCCGGTCGTCGCGACCATGGAGGAACAGCTCGCGATCGTCGACGGCGGGGGAGACCTGGGCGGCACGATGCGCCTCGGCAGCTACGAGGCCGTGCTCACCCCCGGCTCCGTGGTGGCCGAGACCTACGGTGCGGAGCGCGTCTCCGAGCGGCACCGGCACCGCTACGAGGTGAACAACTCCTACCGCGACGTGCTCGCCGAGGCCGGACTGCAGATCAGCGGCCGGTCGCCGGACTCCTCGCTGGTGGAGTTCGTCGAACTCGGCCGCGAGCAGCACCCGTACTACGTCGCCACCCAGGCGCACCCGGAGTTCAAGTCCCGGCCGACCCGCGCCCACCCATTGTTCGTGGGGCTGATCGCGGCCGCGCTCGGCCGCCAGCGCGAGACCCGCCTCCTCGAGGTGGAACCGGCCCGCAATGCCTGACGGCGGCCCCGTGCCGGATGCTGTGCCGTCTGTGCCGGACGCCACGCCGATCGAGGGTCCGATCGCCGACGAGCGTGTTGACCTGCCGGTCACGGACTCCCGCACCATCCACGCCGGCTACGTGTTCGACATCGTCGCCGAGACGGTCGACCTCGGCGCGGCCGGCACCGTGCACCGGGAGTTCATGAAGCACCCGGGCGCCGTGGCCGTGGTGGCCCTCGACGACGCCGAGCGGGTGCTGCTGCTACGCCAGTACCGGCACCCGGTCCGGTCCTACCTGTGGGAGGTCCCGGCGGGACTGCTCGACGTGGCGGACGAGCCGCTCGTGGACGCCGCCGCCCGGGAGCTGGCCGAGGAGGCGGACCTGCGCGCCGGCCGCTGGGACACGCTCGTGGACTACTACACGAGCCCCGGCGGCTCCGACGAGGCCCTGCGGATCTTCCTCGCCCGGGACCTCGGCGAGCTTCCCGACGGCGACCGGTTCACCCGCGAGGGCGAGGAGGCCGGGATCCAGCTGCGCTGGGTGCCGCTCGCCGACGCCGTCGCCATGGTCATGGCCGGGGACCTGCACAACCCGAGTGCGGTCGCCGGGCTACTGGCCCTGCAGGCGGCTCGCGCCACCGGCCTGAGCGGGCTCCGGCCCGCCGACGCTCCCTGGGTGCGCTGACCGGACGGGCCGACCTCAGGCCGCGCCGGCGTCGACCGACGTGACCGACCCGGCTGCGGCCGGGGTGACCGGGCGGACCCGCAGGCCGAACACCGCGACGGTCGTCGCGACGATCAGCAGCGCCGAGCCCACCAGGTGCATGCCCACCACGAGCTCGGGCAACCCGTTGAAGTACTGGTAGTAGCCGATGCCCCCCTGCAGGGCCGTCACTGCGACCAGCACCCACCCGCGCCGACGCGCCCTGACCAGAGCCGCTGCGCCGTCGGGCACGTCGGCCTGCGGCCGGGCCCGGTACAGAGCCACCAGCAGCAGCGCCAGCACGCCCACGAACACCCAGACGGTGCCGGAGTGGAGCCTGGTGACCAGCAACGGGTCGACGGCGAACCGGTAGCCGACCTCATCGTCGCCGGAGTGCGGGCCGGCGCCGGTGACGACGACCCCGAGGACGACCACGAGGCCCGCCAGCACGGCGAGCACCCGGCCCAGCACCCGCACCGCGGGTGCCACCACCGACACTGGCGCCCCGTCGCCCTCGCGCCAACGCAGCAACAACACGGTGGACACCCAGACCAGGGCCGCCGAGAGCAGGAAGTGTGAGCCCACGATCACCGGGTGCAGCTCGATCAGCACCGTGATGCCACCGACGACCGCCTGGACGAGCACCCCGATCAGCGGGACCAGTGCGAGCCGCCGGAAGCCCCGGTCCCGCACCGGGGTGACGCCCGCGCGCTCCTGGGTGAACACGAGCAGCACCACGGCTGCGGAGATGGCCACCAGCACGCCGGACATGGTCCGGTTCCCGAACTCCACGAACGGGTGGTAGGTGGCAGCCTCGTGGAACACGGGCGCGAACTGGCCCGGCTCGCACTGCGGCCAGGTGGAGCAGCCGAGGCCGGAACCGGTCAGGCGCACCGCACCGCCGGTGCCGATGATGAGGATCTGGCCGATCAGGTTCGCCACGATCGCGGCGCCGGTGAGCTTGGTGTGGGTTACGGGGGACACATGCCTACCGTAATCGCCCCGCTCACTCCCACTTGAACCAGCGCACGGTGGCAACGCTGAAGACCGCGGTCCAGGCGGCCAGCACGGCGAGCGCGATCCACGTGGCGCCCGACGGACCGGGGCCGAGCGCGGTCCGCATCGCCTCGCCGAGCGCCCCGGAGGGCAGGAATCGGGTGGGGCCGGCGGCCGGGAGCAGGATGCCCCCGCCGACCACGAGGAGCAACCAGAGCAGGTTCGCCCCGGCCAGGACCGCCTCGGCGCGCAGCGTCCCGGCGAGCAGCAGGGCCAGGGCGGTGAACGCGCCGGTGCCGAGCACGACGGCGAGCAGCGCGGCGGCGATCCCGGACGGGTTCGGCTGCCAACCGAGCGCGAGCGCGAGACCGCCGAGGATCACGACCTGGACGGCCTCCATCGCGAACACGCCGAGCACCTTGCCGCCGAGCAGCCCGGTGCGTCCGAGCGGGGTGGTGGCGAGCAGACGCAGTGCGCCGGCCCGCCGGTCGAACCCGGTGGAGATCGCCTGGGACGTGAACGCGGTGGACATCACGGCCAGCGCGAGCACTCCCGGGGCGGCGACGTCGATCGCCGGGGCGCCGCCGGTGTCCAGGCGGATCAGGTCGGTACGCACGAGCACGACGAGCATCAGCGCGGGCAGGATCAGGGTGAGCAGGAGCTGCTCACCGTTGCGAATCAGATTGCGGAGCTCGAAGCCGCCATGTGCCACCACCCGGCGCGGCCACGGGGCGCCGCCGGCGTGGGGTTGCCGCGTGAGCGTCATCGCAGGCTCCGTCCGGTCAGGTCGAGGAAGACGTCCTCGAGGGTGCGTGCGCCACCCTCGAGCTCGAGGGTGAGTCCGTGCGCGTCGGCGAGCTGTGCGAGCGCGGTCCGCGCGGCCGGGGTCAGCGGACCGGACAGGCGGGCGGCGTGCGGGGTGGGTGGCGCCGCGGACCCGGCGGAGCCGTCCGGGGCCTCGAGGCCCGGCGCCGACCTGGCCGCCGGGACCCCGACCGATTCGGTCAGCTCGGCGACCGTGCCCTGCGCCAGCACGGCGCCGTGGTCGATGATCGCGACGTGATCGGCGAGCCGGGCTGCCTCGTCCATCAGGTGCGTGCTCAGGATGACGCTCACGCCGTCGGCCCGCAGCGCCTCGATCAGGTCCCAGACCACCAGGCGCGCCTGCGGGTCGAGCCCGGCGCTCGGCTCGTCCAGGAACACCAGGTCGGGCCGGCCGACCAGGGCGATCGCCAGGGCCAGGCGCTGGCGCTGTCCCCCGGAGAGGCGGCGCACCGACGTGCGCGCGAACGCGTCCAGGCCGAGGAGGTCGACGAGCTCGTCGACGTCCCGGGGCGCGGCGTACATGCGGGAGACGTGCCGCAGCAGCTCAAGCGGCCGGGCCATGATGGGCAGGCCGCCGTCCTGGACCATCACGCCGACCCGCGGCCGCAGCTCGGCCGCGTCCCGCCGGGGATCGAGGCCGAGGACCCGCACCAGCCCGCCGTCGGCGCCCTGGAGGCCCTCGCAGATCTCCATCAGCGTCGTCTTGCCGGCACCGTTCGGGCCGAGGATCGCGGTCACGGCACCGCGCCGGGCCGACAGGGACAGGGACCGCAGGGCGTGGGTGTCGCCGAAGGACTTCGTGACGCCGTCGAGTTCGAGACACCAGTGATCGGTGCCGGGTGCGAGCATCCCGTCAGCGTAGTGCGGATGTCTCAGGTGCCCGCACTGTGGCGTGTCTCTCATTTCTCGCATGCTGGACGCACCGTTCCGGGACCTGATCCGCCTCAGGTGGCGTCCTCGAGCGGCTTGCTGGTGCCGGTCCGAGCGGGTCGGGCGGCCGGATCCGGGCGGCGCGAGCGTTGCGATAAGGCTTGCCTTGCTTGCCTGGAAGCATTTGGGCAACGAAACTGTTGAGTAATTCGAGGGCCGTGGCATGCCCATCGACGCCAGGAGGTGAGCACGTGACGACCGAACCGGTAGAGGACACCGAGTCCAGCACCCGCGAACGGGTCCTCGCGCTCATCGTGGAACTCGGCCCGGTCACGGCCGCGGTGCTCGCGGAGCGCCTCGACCTGACGTCGGCCGCGATCCGCCGGCACCTGTCGGCGCTCGACTCCGACGGTCAGATCGCCGAGCGTGAGGACACCACGCACGCGCCCCGCGGACGCGGGCGGCCCGCCAAGCAGTACATCGCCACCGCCGCGGCGCACAGCCACCTCGGTCAGGCCTACGCGGACCTCGCCGTGCACGCGCTCGAGCACCTCAACCGGGTCCTCGGGCCGGGTGCCGTCGACGGCTTCGCCGAGGAACGCTCGACGGAGCTGCGGGAGCGGTACGCCGCCGCCGTGGACGCCGCCGGGCCCGACCTGCCGGCCCGGACCGCAGCCCTCGCGGAGGCGCTCAGCAAGGATGGCTACGCTGCCACATCGCGTCCGATCGGGAACGACCTGGCCGTGCAACTGTGCCAGGGTCACTGCCCGGTGCAGGAGATCGCAACCCAGTTCCCCCAGCTGTGCGAGGCGGAGACGCGTGCGTTCTCCGACCTCCTCGGCGTCCATGTCCAGCGGCTCGCCACCCTCGCCGGCGGAGAGCATGTGTGCACGACCCATATCCCGGTGACGATCCAGACCCGTGCGGAAGGAAAGAGAACACACCCATGACGACACCGACCGAGACCACCCCGAAGACAGAACCGATGACGCAGGACGAGACGATCGCGTCCATCGGCAACTACAACTACGGCTGGCACGACGCCGACGACGCCGGTCTGAACGCCACCCGGGGACTCTCGGAAGACGTGGTCCGCAACATCTCGCATCTCAAGAACGAGTCCGAGTGGATGCTCAAGACCCGGCTCAAGGCGCTGCGGCTGTTCGACAAGAAGCCGATGCCGAACTGGGGCGCCGACCTCACCGGGATCGACTTCGACAACATCAAGTACTTCGTCCGGTCGACCGAGAAGCAGGCGCAGAGCTGGGAGGATCTCCCCGAGGAGATCAAGAACACCTACGACAAGCTCGGCATCCCCGAGGCGGAGAAGCAGCGCCTCGTGGCCGGCGTCGCCGCCCAGTACGAGTCCGAGGTGGTCTACCACCAGATCAACGAGGAGCTCGAGCGTCAGGGTGTGCTGTTCCTGGACACCGACACCGCGCTGCGCGAGCACCCGGAGATCTTCGAGGAGTACTTCGGCACCGTGATCCCCTCCGGGGACAACAAGTTCGCGGCCCTGAACACCGCGGTCTGGTCCGGCGGGTCGTTCGTGTACGTGCCCCCGGGGGTGCACGTGGAGATCCCGCTGCAGGCCTACTTCCGGATCAACACCGAGAACATGGGTCAGTTCGAGCGGACCCTGATCATCGCCGACGAGGGCTCCTACGTGCACTACGTGGAGGGCTGCACCGCGCCGATCTACTCCTCCGACTCGCTGCACTCGGCGGTCGTGGAGATCATCGTCAAGAAGAACGCCCGGGTGCGCTACACGACGATCCAGAACTGGTCGAACAACGTGTACAACCTCGTCACCAAGCGGGCGACGGCAGCCGAGGGCGCCACCATGGAGTGGATCGACGGGAACATCGGGTCGAAGGTCACCATGAAGTACCCGGCCGTCTACCTGACCGGTGAGCACGCCCGCGGCGAGACCCTCTCGATCGCGTTCGCCGGCGAGGGTCAGCACCAGGACACCGGCTCCAAGATGGTCCACATGGCACCGCACACCTCCTCCTCCATCGTCTCCAAGTCGGTGGCCCGGGGCGGCGGGCGCGCGTCCTACCGCGGCCTGGTCCAGGTGCTCGACGGCGCCGAGGGCTCCAAGTCCAACGTGCTCTGCGACGCGCTGCTGGTGGACACCGAGTCCCGCTCGGATACCTACCCGTACGTGGACGTGCGCGAGGACGACGTCGAGATGGGCCACGAGGCCACGGTCTCCAAGGTGAGCGCCGAGCAACTGTTCTACCTGATGTCCCGCGGCCTCGCCGAGACCGAGGCGATGGCGATGATCGTCCGCGGCTTCGTGGAGCCGATCGCCCGCGAGCTCCCGATGGAGTATGCGCTCGAACTGAACCGACTGATCGAACTGCAGATGGAAGGGGCCGTCGGCTGATGTCGACCACCACAACTGAGACCACCGACAACGCCGGACTGACCACCGACCACTCCCGAGCGGTCGCCGACGGCGCCCACACCCACGGTCAGGGGACCGTCCCGGAGAGCTCGCGTGGCGACCGCGCGACCTCCTTCGCGCTCGCCGACTTCCCGCTGCCCACCGGCCGCGAGGAGGACTGGCGGTTCTCCCCGGTCGGTCGGTTCCAGGGCCTCTTCGGTGGTGTCCTGACCGGGGCCGCCCCGCAGGTCGAGATCGCCGGGGACCCGGCCGTCACGATCGAGCGCGTCGGTCACGACGACCCGCGCCTCGGCGCCGCCGGCGCCCCCGGGGACCGGCTCGCCGCGACCGCGTGGGAGTCCTTCGCGGAGGCCCTGGTGATCACCGTGCCGGCCAACCACGTCACGACCGGCGAGACCATCGTCACGATCACCGGGACCGACACCACGCCCGCCGCGCAGCACGTCCTGATCGTCGCCGAGTCCCTCAGCGAGGGAGTCGTGGTGCTCGACCACCGCGGCAGCGCCGAGCTCGCGCAGACCGTCGAGATCCAGGTCGAGGACGGCGCCTCGCTGCGGGTCGTCTCGGTCCAGGACTGGGACGCCGGCGCCGTGCACGCGTCGAGCCACCGCGCCGTGATCGGCCGGGACGCGACCCTGCGGCACGTGGTCATCACCCTCGGTGGGGACGTCGTCCGGATCACCCCGGAGGCCGCGTTCACCGCCCCCGGTGGCGAGGTCGAGATGAACGGCCTGTACTTCGCCGACGCCGGCCAGCACCAGGAGCACCGCCTCTTCGTGGACCACGCCGTGCCGAACTGCCGGTCCCGGGTGACCTACAAGGGCGCCCTCCAGGGCGACGGTGCTCACTCGGTCTGGATCGGCGACGTGCTGATCCGCAAGGAGGCCGAGGGCACCGACACCTACGAGCTGAACCGCAACCTCGTGCTCACCGACGGTGCCCGCGCCGACTCGGTGCCGAACCTGGAGATCGAGACCGGTGAGATCGAGGGCGCCGGGCACGCGTCCGCGACCGGCCGGTTCGACGACGAGCAGCTGTTCTACCTGCGCTCGCGCGGCATCCCCGAGGCGGCCGCCCGCCGCCTGGTGGTGCGTGGCTTCTTCGCCGAGATGATCTCCAAGATCGGCGTGCAGTCCGTGCAGGACCGCCTCCTCGCCGCGATCGACGCCGAGCTGGACATCGTCATGGGCCAGCTCATCGGCACCGATGACCTCGACGAGGCGGACGTGATCGCCGCCGTGGAGAGCGGCGTGGTGAAGTGACCGCGCAGGTGGTGGCCGCCCGTGACGACCTCGAGCTGGGGGAGACCCTCAAGCTCGAGCTCGACGGCGAGGACGGCTCGCTCGTGGAGGTGGCCCTGGTCCGGGCCGAGGACGGCGAGTACTACGCCGTCAACGACATCTGCTCGCACGGGCAGGTCTCGCTCTCCGAGGGCGAGGTGGACGGCACCACCGTCGAGTGCTGGCTGCACGGCTCCACCTTCGACCTTCGCACCGGCAAGCCCCTGTCCCTCCCGGCCACCCGGCCGGTCCCCGTGTATCCGGTGAGTTATGACGGCGACAACGTCCTGGTGGACGTGGACGCCCCGCTCGCCGCCCACCAGAACGTCTGAGAAGAAGGAGAACCGCACACATGTCGACACTTGAGATCCGCGACCTGCACGTCAGCGTCGAGACCCCGGAGGGTGCCAAGCAGATCCTGCGCGGCGTCGACCTCTCCGTGAGCAGCGGGCAGACGCACGCCATCATGGGCCCGAACGGCTCCGGCAAGTCCACCCTCGCCTACTCCATCGCCGGGCACCCCAAGTACGAGGTCACCTCCGGCGAGGTTCTCCTCGACGGCGAAGACGTCCTGGCCATGACCGTGGACGAGCGCGCCCGCGCCGGCCTGTTCCTCGCCATGCAGTACCCGGTGGAGGTCGCCGGCGTGACCGTCTCGAACTTCCTGCGGACCGCGAAGACCGCGATCGACGGCAAGGCGCCCGCGCTGCGCCAGTGGGTCGGCGACGTCCGCACCGCCATGGAGAACCTGCGCATGGACCCGGTGTTCGCCGAGCGCAACGTGAACGAGGGGTTCTCCGGTGGCGAGAAGAAGCGCCACGAGATCCTCCAGATGGAGCTGCTCTCCCCGAAGTTCGCGGTGCTGGACGAGACCGACTCCGGTCTCGACGTCGACGCCCTGCGGATCGTCTCCGAGGGCGTCAACCGGGTGAAGTCCACCACGGACGTGGGCGTGCTGCTGATCACCCACTACACGCGCATCCTGAACTACATCACCCCCGACTTCGTGCACGTCTTCGTCGACGGCCGGGTGGCCGAGCAGGGCGGCCCGGAGCTGGCCGAGCGCCTCGAGGCCGAGGGGTACGACCGCTACCTCGTCGGCACCAACTGACCCTCACCACGATCGAGGAGTACCGGATGACCACCACGGCCGCAGCGTCGCTCACGGCGACGGAGTTGATCGCGATCCGCGAGGACTTCCCGCTGCTGGAACGCACGGTCCGCGGTGGTCGCCCGCTCGTCTACCTCGACTCCGCGGCCACGTCGCAGAAGCCCGAGTGCGTCACGGACGCCGAGCAGGACTTCTACCTGCGCCGCAACGCCGCCGTGCACCGCGGCGCGCACCAGCTCGCCGAGGAGGCGACCGAGGCCTACGAACAGGCGCGGGCCGCCGTCGCCGGCCTGGTGGGCGTCGACGCCGGTGAGATCGTCTGGACCAAGAACGCGACCGAGGCGATCAACCTCGTCGCGTACGCGATGTCCAACGCGACGCTCGGCCGGGGCGGCGAGGCCGCGGCCGCGCTGCGGCTCGGCCCGGGCGACGAGATCGTGGTCACCGAGGCCGAGCACCACGCGAACCTGGTGCCCTGGCAGGAGTTGTGCGCCCGCACCGGCGCGACCCTGCGCTGGCTCGGCGTCACCGACGAGGGCCGGATCGACACCGACAACCTCGGCGTGATCAACGAGCGCACCCGGGTGGTGGCGTTCGCGCACGCCTCGAACGTGACCGGCGCGATCGCACCGGTGACGGCGATCGTGGCCGCCGCCCACGCCGTCGGGGCACTGGTGGTCCTGGACGCCTGTCAGAGCGTGCCGCACCTGCCCGTCGACCTGCGCGCCCTGGACGTGGACTTCGCTGCGTTCTCCGGCCACAAGATGCTCGGGCCCACCGGTATCGGCGTCCTCTACGGCCGTGCCGACCTGCTCGCCGCCATGCCGCCGTTCCTGACCGGGGGATCGATGGTCGAGGTGGTCACCATGGAGGCGACCACGTACGCCCCGCCGCCGCAGCGGTTCGAGGCCGGCACCCAGATGGTCGCGCAGACCGTCGGTCTGAACGCCGCCGCGGACTACCTGGCCGAGCTCGGCATGTCCGCCGTGGCCGCCCACGAGGCCGTGCTGACCGAACACCTGGTCCGCGGCGTCGCCGGCATCGACGGCGTGCGGGTACTCGGGCCCACCGACGCCGCCGACCGCCTCGGTGTCGTCGCGTTCGACGTGGCCGGCGTGCACCCGCACGACGTCGGTCAGGTCCTCGACGACGCCGGCATCGCGATCCGGGTGGGGCACCACTGCGCACAGCCGGTGCACCGCCGGCTCGGGGTGCACGCCTCGGCGCGCGCATCCGTGGGCATCTACACCACGCACGCGGAGATCGACGTGTTCCTCGAGCAGCTGGCCGGTGTCCGCTCGTTCTTCGGACTGGGAGGCAGCCGTGGCTGACGCGATGGAGCAGCTCTACCAGCAGGTGATCCTCGACCACGCCCGGGAGAAGCACGGCTACGGCCTCGAGCAGGGTGCGGCGGGGGAGTCGTTCCAGGTCAATCCCACCTGCGGCGACGAGGTGCGCCTGCGCGTCCACCTCGCCGACGGCACCGCCGCCCCCGTCATCGAACGGGTCAGCTGGGAGGGCCTGGGCTGCTCGATCTCGCAGGCGTCCCTGTCCGTGCTCAGCGACCTGGTCGCCGGCGCCGACGTGGCCCGCGCCGACGAGCTCACGGAGACCTTCCGCGCCCTCATGTCGGGCCGTGGGCAGCCGCTGGACGCCGACCGCGAGGAGCTGCTCGGTGATGCCGGTGCCTTCGTGGGCGTGGCGAAGTACCCGGCCCGGATCAAGTGCGCTCTGCTGGGCTGGATGGCCCTGCGGGACGCCCTCGCGCACGCCCTCACCGCCGAACCGTCCACCGTGGCACCGGATCAGGAGAAGTCATGAGCACCGAAGCAACCAGCGCCGTCCCGAACGCGGCAGACGTCGAGGAGGCCCTCCGCGACGTCATCGACCCCGAACTCGGCATCAATGTCGTGGACCTGGGTCTGATCTACGGGATCACCCTCGACCAGAACAACGTGGCCATGATCGACATGACGCTCACGTCCGCGGCCTGCCCGCTGACCGACGTCATCGAGGAGCAGGCCGCCCAGGCGCTGGAGGGCATCACCGCCGGCCAGCGCATCAACTGGGTGTGGATGCCGCCGTGGGGTCCGGACAAGATCACCGAGGACGGCCGCCAGCAGTTGCGGGCGCTCGGCTTCAACGTCTGATCAGAGCGAGGCGCCGTCCACGGCGAACGTGTCGCACGCGTTCGGACCGGAGTCGTAGCCGGCGGTGAACCACCGCTGGCGCTGTTCCGAGGACCCGTGGGTCCAGGACTCGGGGTGCGCCTGACCGCCCTGCTGGGTCTGGATGTGGTCGTCCCCGACGGACGCCGCCGCGTCCAGCGCGGAGGCGAGCTGGTCGGGCGTGAACGGTTCCAGGAACCTGTTGCCGTCGGAGTCCAGGGTGTTCACGGCGTCCGCCGCCCACGCGCCGGCCAAGCAGTCCGCCTGCAGCTCCAGCCGCACCGCGTCCGACGTCGGACCGGTGTCGGAGGTGTCCACCTGCCCCATGATCCCGGACAGGTTCTGGATGTGGTGGCCCCACTCGTGCGCCACCACGTACAGCTCCGCGAGCGGCCCGCCCTCGGCGCCCAGTTGGGTCGTCATCACCTGGAAGAACGTCGGGTCAAGGTAGATGCCCTGGTCCGGTGGGCAGTAGAACGGCCCGACGGCGCTGCTCGCCTGGCCGCAGCCGGTGGTGGTCCCGTCGGTGAACAGTTCCATGCCGGGGGACGCGTACGCGCCGCCGCTGATCTGGGGGTAGGCGTCCGCCCAGTAGTCGTCGAGGGAGTTGTACGCGCCGACCATCCGGCACTCCACGTCCTCGTTCGCGGCAGCACCCGTGGTGCAGTGCTCGAGACCCGTGTCGCTCTCGCCGGCGGGAGCGCCGCCGTCGCCGCCCGGGGCGAGTCCGGTCAGGTCCACGCCGAGCAACTGGGAGAGCAGGAACAGCACGAGTACGGTGCCGCCACCCACGGCGACGCCGGTGCCGGTGCGGCGGCGTCGCCGGACCCGGGACGGGTCCAGCTTCGCGTCCTCGTTGAACGTCATGGGCAAACGCTAGCGCCGAACCGGCATGGCTACCCGTCGAGCGTCTGCGCTGGTCAGGCCGGGGTCGCGGCGATCTCCGTCTCGGCGCCGATGGTTGCCGACCCGGCGTTCAGGAGCCCGGTGACGACCGCCGCGAGCGGCTCCATGGCGTCGTCGACCTCCACCTGGACCGGGTACCGGGCCACCAGCATCGCGAGCAGGTTGTGCACCGCCCCGCGGGCCCGGGCCGGATCGAGGTCCGCGTCGTAGCCGAGCAGCACCTCGGTGGGCGCGTCCAGCGGCTCCGCGGTGTCGGTCGCGGGCGGGTCGTAACTCACCGCGAAGGACAGGATCCGGCCGCCGGCGTCCTTGGGGCGGTCCCGGAGCACGACGGCGCCGCGTGCCCCGGTGGCCGGCGCGAGGAGGTGGTCCTGCGCCCGCCCGAGCGTCATCTCCGACCGGTCCCAGGATGCGTGCACCGCGTCGTAGAACGCGGCGACCACCTTCGTCAGTTCGACGGAGCCGGTGGCGAGATCCTCCAGGGTCGGGCCGGTCGGTCCGAACGGCGGGACCGCCAACGAGTCCGGGGAGACCACCACGAGCCGGGAGCGCTGGATCGGGACGAGCCCGATCGACGCGGCGAACGGTGCCGCGGCGAAGTCCTCGGAGTCCTCGTCCTGGGTCACCGGGTAGCGGGTCCGCAGGCCGCTCGTGCCCGACGGCGGGATCTCGTCCGTCAGGGCGCCCACCAGGGCGGTGCCCACGCCCTGCCGACGGCTGGCGGGCCGCACCTCCGCGTACAGCCAGAGCCGGTCCGGGTGCAGACTGCTCTCCGAGACCGCCGCGGCCCCGACGACCACGCCGTCGGCCTCGGCGACGACGGTGCGCCGCCACGGCCGCTGCGTGGCCGGACCGAGCAGCGCCCGGCTGAGCGCGGCCTGCGGCGACCCGGCCGGTCCGAGCGCGTCGGCGACCGTCACGTCGTCGCCGTCGCGCCAGTCGCGCAGCGAGAGTGTCGGTTCGCTCACATCTACCTCCTCGGATCGGCCGCCGGTGGCGGCAGAAGCCGCCCGCCGGACCCTGCCACGGTACTGGGTCCGAGGTCTGCCGGTAATCTGCTGGTCGCCGATCGGTAGACTGGTGCCAGTGATCATCGCGCAGGACGTCGAACTCCGGATCGGGGTTCGCCAGCTACTCAGCGGGGCAACCTTCCGCATCGACTCCGGTGACCGGATCGGCCTCGTGGGCCGCAACGGCGCCGGGAAGACCACGTTGACGAAGACCCTGGCCGGGGAGGGGCAACCCACCGGAGGCACGATCACCCGGACCGGCGAGGTGGGCTACCTGCCGCAGGACCCACGGACCGGTGACCTGGACATGCTGGCCCGGGACCGAGTGCTCTCCGCGCGCAACCTGGACGAGGTGGTGCGCCGGATCCGCAAGGCCGAGGTGGACATGGCCAGCGAGGACGACGCCGTCCGCGAGAAGGCGATGAACCGCTACACCCGGCTGGACGAGGAGTTCACTGCGCAGGGCGGTTGGGCCGCGGAGAGCGAGGCAGCGAGGATCACCTCGAACCTCGGCCTGCAGACCGGGGTGCTCGCGCAACCACTGGGCACGCTCTCGGGTGGTCAGCGCCGCCGGGTGGAACTGGCACGGATCCTGTTCTCCGACTCCGAGACGCTGCTCCTGGACGAGCCCACGAACCACCTGGACGCGGACTCCATCGCCTGGTTGCGGGAGTTCCTCGCGTCCTACTCCGGCGGGTTCATCGTGATCAGCCACGCCACCGACCTGCTCCGCGCCACCGTGAACAAGGTGTTCCACCTGGACGCCAACCGGAGCGAGCTGGACGTCTACAACCTCGGCTGGGACGCGTACCTCGAACAGCGGGAGACCGACGAACGGCGCCGCAAGCGCGAGCGCGCGAACGCCGAGAAGAAGGCCTCCACCCTGATGGTGCAGGCGGACAAGATGCGCGCCAAGGCCACCAAGGCAGTCGCCGCCCAGAACATGGCCCGCCGGGCCGAACGGATGCTCTCGGGCCTGGACGAGGTCCGCACCAAGGACCGGGTGGCGAAGCTGCGCTTCCCCGACCCCGCCCCGTGCGGGCGCACCCCGTTGCGCGCCGCGGGCTTGTCCAAGACCTACGGGTCGCAAGAGGTCTTCACCGACGTGGACCTGGCGATCGACCGCGGCAGCAAGGTGGTGGTGCTGGGCCTGAACGGTGCCGGGAAGACCACCCTGCTGCGGATCCTGGCCGGGGTGGAGGCCTCCGACACCGGGGAGGTGCAGCCCGGGCACGGGCTGAAGGTCGGTTACTACGCGCAGGAGCACGAGACCCTCGATACCGAGCGCACCGTGGTGGAGAACCTGCGCTCGGCGGCCCCGGACCTGAACGACACCCAGGTCCGCAGCGTGCTCGGGTCGTTCCTGTTCTCCGGCGACGACGCGGACAAGCCCGCTCGGGTGCTCTCCGGCGGGGAGAAGACCCGCCTCGCGCTCGCGGTGCTGGTGGTGTCCTCGGCGAACGTGCTGCTGCTGGACGAGCCCACGAACAACCTCGACCCGGCCAGCCGCGAGGAGATCCTCGGCGCGCTGCGCTCGTTCACCGGTGCCGTGGTGCTGGTGACGCACGACGAGGGCGCCGTGGTGGCTCTCGAGCCGGAGCGGGTGCTCCTGCTGCCCGACGGCGACGAGGACCACTGGAACGACGGTTACGTCGAGCTGGTCTCGCTGGCCTGAGCGGGTCGGGGCAGGCGCTCAGATGAACGTCAGCGCCCGCGCCAGCGCGGGATTGTCGTTGTCGGAGCGCCAGACGCAGTGCACCTGCACCGCGTGGTCGGGCATGTCCGAGACCTCGAGGTAGGTCACCGACGGCAGCTGCAGGGTGGCCACGGACGACGGCACCAGCGCTACCCCGAGTCCCGCACCGACGAGCGCCAGCACGCTGTTCACCTGCGCGACGTGCTGGACGTAGCGCGGGGTGAGGTTCGCCTCCCGGAAAACCCCCGCCACCGTCTCGTAGAGGTAGCGAGCCTGGGCCGGGGCGTAGGTGACCACCGGGTGCGCGGCCACGTCCGAGAGCGTCGGGCGCAGACCCGTGAACGGATGAC
This sequence comes from Occultella kanbiaonis, assembly GCF_009708215.1. NCBI lineage: Bacteria > Bacillati > Actinomycetota > Actinomycetes > Micrococcales > Ruaniaceae > Occultella > Occultella kanbiaonis. The sequence continues at coordinate 2,268,216 of NZ_CP046175.1, forward strand.
CCGTCGGAACCGCCAGGACCATGGACTCGCTGGCGACCGGGCGCGCGGTGAGGGGCTCGGTCCGGGCGGGGCCGCGGGCCAGCCCGACATCGATCTCGCCGGCGAGCAGCGCCTCTACCTGCTCACCCGTGACCATCTCGGTGAGGATCAGGTCGACGTCCGGCAGCTGCTCGGCGAGCGTGCTCGCCCAGGGGCCGAGCACGGTCATCGCAGAGACGGCCGTGAAGGCGATCCGCACCGTGCCGGTTGTCCCGTCCGCGGCGCTCCGGGCGCGCAGTCGCGCCGTCTCCGCCCGGGCCAGGAGCCGGCGCGACTCCTCCAGGAAGACCCGGCCGGCCGGGGTCGGGCGCGCGCCCCGGTGGTGGCGCACGAGGAGCTCGACGCCGACGTCCCGCTCGAGCTTGCGCACCTGCCGGCTCAGTGGGGGCTGCGTCATCCGCAGGCGGTCGGCCGCGCCCGCGAAGCTGCCCTCCTCGGCGACGGCGACGAAACCCACGAGCTGATCGAGCGTGTACATCTCCGTCCTCCCCACCCAGGTATGCCCTTTGTGTATCGCACGATACTTCATTGGACTTGGACGGGTATGGCTCGGGCGGCGTAGGTTCGACCCGACGACCTACCTCTCGGAGCGCAGACATGAACACCTCACGTTTCTCCCCGCCGGAGCTACGGACCCGACTCGGATCAGGACTGCTCTCCTTCCCGGTCACACACACGGCACCGGACCTGGGCTTCGACGAGGCCGGCTACCGCGAGCACGTCGCCTGGCAGGCCGGCTTCGGCCCGGCCGGCCTGTTCGCGGCCGGTGGCACGGGGGAGATCTTCGCGCTGACTCCGGACGAGGTGCCCCGGGTGGTGCGGGCCGCCGTCGCGTCGGTACCGGAGGAGGTGCCCATCGTCGCGCCGGCGGCGTACGGCACGGCGCAGGCGGTGGCGATGGCGGTGGACGCGGAGGCCGCGGGTGCCGACGGGATCCTGTTGTTCCCGCCGTACCTCGTCCAGGTGAGCGAGGCGGGTCTGGTCGCGCACGTGCGTGCCGTGTGTGCCGCGACGTCACTGGGCGTCATCGTCTACCACCGGGCCAACGCCCGTTTCACCGCCGCGGCCGTGGCCACGCTCGCGCAGACGTGCCCCAACCTCATCGGCTTCAAGGACGGCGTCGGCGACGTGGACCTGATGACCCGGCTGTGCCACGGCACCGAGGACCTGCTCCTCATCGGGGGGCTCCCGACGGCCGAGGTGTACGCCCTCCCGTACCTCGAGCTCGGGGTGCGCACCTACTCCTCGGCCATGTTCAACTTCATCCCGGAGTTCGCTCTCGCGTTCCACCGGGCGGTGCTCGCCCGTGACCGCGCGGAGGTGGCCCGGCGGCTGCGGGAGTTCGTGCTGCCCTACCTCGAGATCCGCGACCGGAGCGAGGGCTATGCGGTCTCGATCGTGAAGGCGGGCATGACCGCAGTCGGGCGCCCGGCGGGTCCGGTGCGCGGCCCGCTGCTGGATCTCGGACCGGACGACCTCGCGGACCTCGCCGCGCTCATCGAGAGCGCCGTGCACCCGGACGAGGCGCGGACCGCGTCCTCGGTGACGCGGTGACCGGCGTGGAGGCGGCGCCCACGCCGTCGGGCCACGTCGGCGCCTTGCCCGTGATCACGCACATGCGGGTGGTTCCCGTGGCCGGCCGGGACAGCATGCTGCTGAACCTCTCCGGAGCGCACGGGCCGTACTTCACCCGCAACATCGTGGTGCTCACCGACTCGGACGGACGCACCGGCGTCGGCGAGGTGCCCGGTGGGCAACAGATCACCCGGGTCCTCGAGGACTCGGTCGACCTGGTCGTGGGCCGCCCGGTGGCTCGCCATCACTCGGTGCTGCGCGACATCAGGGCCCGGTTCGCCCAGCTGGACGCCGGTGGTCGTGGCGCCCAGACGTTCGACCTGCGGGTCGCAATCCACGCCGTCACCGCCGTGGAGGCCGCCCTGCTGGATCTGCTCGGCCAGTTCCTCGAGGTGCCCGTCGCCGCGTTGCTCGGTGAGGGCCAACAGCGCGACCGGGTGCCCGTGCTCGGCTACCTCTTCTTCGTCGGCGACCGGGCCCGCACGGACCTGGCCTACGCGGCCGGCACCGACGCCGACGACGACTGGCTGCGGCTGCGTCACGAGGAGGCCATGACGCCCGGCGCCGTGGTGGCGCTGGCGAAGGCGGCGCAGGCCCGGTACGGCTTCAGCGACTTCAAGCTCAAGGGTGGCGTCCTGCCCGGTGACGAGGAGGCGGAGGTCGTGACCGCCCTGGCGCGGGAGTTCCCCCGGGCGCGGATCACGATCGACCCCAACGGCGGCTGGCTCCTGGATGACGCGGTCCGGCTCGGCCGCGGGCTGCGCGACGTCCTGGCCTACGCGGAGGACCCGTGCGGAGCGGAGGACGGCTACTCCGGCCGCGAGACCATGGCCGAGTTCCGTCGCGCGACCGGCCTGCGGACCGCCACGAACATGGTCGCCACGGACTGGCGCCAGTTCGGCCATGCGGTGCGCTCCTCCTGCGTCGACATCCCGCTGGCGGACCCGCACTTCTGGACCATGAACGGCTCCGTGCGGGTGGCCCAGATCTGTGCTGCCTGGGGTCTGACCTGGGGCTCGCACTCCAACAACCACTTCGACATCTCACTGGCCATGTTCACCCAGGTGGCGGCGGCGGCGCCGGGTGAGATCACCGCCATCGACACCCACTGGATCTGGCAGGACGGGCAACACCTCACGTCGAACCCGCTCCGGATCGCCGACGGAGCCATCGCGGTGCCGGACCGTCCGGGGCTCGGCGTCGATCTGGACCTCGACGCGCTGGCCGCGGCCCACGAGCTCTACCTCGCCGAAGGGCTCGGAGCCCGCGACGACGCCACCGCCATGCAGTACCTCGTCCCGGGATGGACGTTCGACCCGAAGCGTCCGGCGCTGAGCCGCTGAGCAGCTGAGCCGCTTTGCCCTGCGCAGGAGCGGCCGGTTCGGATCCGATCGCCGACCGACCAGGGCGACGTCAGGCCCGGTGCCGCAACTGCCCGTCGATGAGGGCGTCCTCCTCCTCCTCGGCGCTGCGGCGGCGGTCCCGGGCCACGTGCGGGCTCGGCCCGCTCGGGCCGGAGCTCGGACCGTCGGCCGGGGCGGGACCGGAGCCGGAACTCTCGACCGCCTCGCGGCGGGCGAGGATGACCGTGCCCACCAGGGCTCCGATCCCGAAGATCCACCACTGGAACGCGTACGAGAGGTGGTTCCCCAGGTCCGCGGCCGGCCGCGGGAGCATGCTCGGGGGTGAGGCCGTGGTCGGTGACTCGACCGCGAGCACGCCGTAGGCCCCGGTGACCAGCTCGCCGTCGCCGCCAACCGCAGGGTTGCCCGAGGCGCCGTCGCCGATCGTCGCGGCCAGCACCTGTGCCGGCGCGAGGCCGTAGACCTGCCCGTCCGGGGCGTCCCTGTCGGTGGTCGGCTCCGCGGGGCGCAGGCGCACGGTGAGCGTGACGTCGCCGCTGGGGACCTCCTGCTGCGCACCGTGGTCGGTGAACGTGTCCGTGGCGTACCAGCCGCGGTCGACGGTCAGCAGCCAGGTGCCGCCGTCGGCCAGCTCCACGGCGAAGACGGCGGCCACGTGGTCGGCGGGACTGCCCCCGATCGGACGCTGCGGCAGCACCACGGAGGGGTGCGGGGCGTCGGTGAGGTAGTGACCGGTCACGGTCACCGGGGTCCAGGTCTGCGACGTGGCCAGTACCGTGCCCGGCGAGGGGAGGACCTCCTCGATACCGACCGGGGCGGACTCGTAGTTCGCCTCGACCAGCTCGATCGCGGCGGCCTTGCCCTGGTAGCGGGTCAGCTGCCAGTAGCCCAGGGCCGTGCAGGCGAGCGCGACGACGAGGGCGACGGCCACGGTGCCCGCCCACCGGCCGCTCAGCAGGAACCCGTACCGTCCCTGCATCCGGTTCGTCTCAGCACTCACGTCGGCTCGTCGGGGCTCACTCGAGGCTCCGATCCACCCACGCCCGACTCCGGCGGCAGGTCCGCCACCGGGATGGTCTCGCGCAGGAACGAGCGGGCGCCGAGGAAGTTCTCCAGGTGGACGCGGTGGTCCGGGCACGCGAGCCAGGTCTTGCGCCGGTCCGCGGTGTGCAGCTTCGGGTTGTTCCACCGCAGCGCCCACGCAGCCTCCTGGCGGCAGCCCTTCGCGCTGCAGACGAGGTGCTCAGCCATCGTGCGTGCCCGGCTCGGGGTCGTCGTCGGCGGGATGCGCGGCGGGCAGTGACGGCTGCTCGACCTGGGTACCCGGTGCGGCTCGGCGGTCGCCGCCGGCGTTCGCAGCCACCACGGCCAGGTACGGCAGCACCACGGCGAGCGCCGCGAACGTCCAGCGCAGCCAGGTGATCGTGACGAAGATCGCCAGCGCGAAACACACCGTGCGGATGCCCATGGTGATGAGGTAGCGCTTGGTGCGATCGTGGAGCTGCTCGCTGCGGCCGCGCCCGACCGAGGTGATCGCGTGAACTTCTGGCACCCTCCCAGGTTACGCCGGGTCGTCACCACCTGGGGCTGCCGCGGACGATTGTGACGCCCGGCCGCGATCTGCACTAGCGTCTGGGCGTGAGGATTCGAGGGAACAAGGGCCCCGGACGAACGACTGGGATGGCGCAGTGAGCGAGAACGAACGGACCGTGGTGGTCACCGGGGGGAACCGGGGAATCGGGCGGGCGATCGCCGAACGCTTCGTCGCCGACGGCTACCGCGTCGCCACGATCTACCGCGGCGGGGACCTGCCCGATGGGGTCTTCGGGGCGGTCGGGGACATGCGGGACTCCGACTCCATCGACGCGGCGTTCACGGCGATCGAGGAACACCAGGGCCTGACCGATGTCCTCGTGGCGAACGCCGGGATCAACCGGGACACGCTGCTGATGCGGATGACCGACGAGGAGTTCACGGACGTCGTCGACGTGAACCTCACCGGCACGTTCCGGTGCGTGCGCCGAGCCAGCAAGGGCATGATCCGCAAGCGGTCCGGCCGGATCATCCTGATCTCGTCCGTGGTGGGCCTGTACGGCTCGCCCGGGCAGGTCAACTACGCGGCCACCAAGGCCGCACTGGTGGGCATCGCGCGGTCCGTCACCCGCGAGCTCGGCGCCCGCGGCATCACGGCGAACGTGGTGGCGCCCGGGTTCATCGACACGGCGATGACCCAGGAACTGCCGGAGGCGACGCAGCAGAAGTACCTGGCGTCGATCCCGGCCGCACGCTTCGCCGAGCCGGCCGAGGTCGCCGGTGCGGTCAGCTTCCTGGCCGGCCCGGACGCCGGCTACATCAGCGGAGCCGTCATCCCGGTCGACGGCGGCCTCGGCATGGGCCACTGACCGCGGGGCCCCAAGGGCCCAACAACGACAACCACCCGACGCACCACACACAGGCACCACAGACACAGCACAGGAGACGCAGGCATGGGACTGCTCGAGGGTAAGAAGCTACTGATCACCGGCGTGCTCATGGAGAGCTCGATCGCGTTCACGGTCGCCAGGCTCGCGCAGGAGCAGGGCGCCGAGGTGGTGCTCAGCTCGTTCGGCCGCCAGTTCAAGCTCACCCAGGCGATCGGGCGCCGGCTGCCCGCGCCCGCACCGGTGGTGCAGTTGGACGTCACCGACGACGACGACCTCGCCGCCCTGGCCGACCGGGTCGGCGAGCACGTGGACTCCCTGGACGGCGTGCTGCACTCGATCGGGTTCGCGCCGCAGAGCGTGATGGGCGGCAACTTCCTCACCGGGCAGTGGGCGGACGTCGCCACCGCCCTCGAGGTCTCCGCGTTCTCCCTGAAGTCGCTCGCGGTCGCGGCCAAGCCGCTGCTCGGCGCGGGTTCCTCGATCGTCGGTCTCACGTTCGACGCCCAGTTCGCCTGGCCGGTCTACGACTGGATGGGCGTGGCCAAGGCCGCGTTCGAGTCGACGGCCCGCTACCTGGCCCGGGACCTCGGGCCGGACGGCATCCGGGTGAACCTCGTCTCGGCCGGGCCGCTGCGCACCACCGCGGCCAAGTCGATCCCGGGGTTCGAGGCGATGGAGGGCGGCTGGCCCACCCGTGCCCCGCTGGGCTGGGACGTCAACGACGCCGAACCCACGGCCCGCACGATCGCCGCCCTGCTCTCGGACTGGATGCCGGCGACCACCGGAGAGATCGTTCACGTCGACGGTGGCGTGCATGCCATGGGACTCTAGGTCCATGAACGAGTCAGCTTCTGAGCGGCACCTGATCCTGCTCCGGCACGCGCAGGCGGAGCACTCGGCACCGACCGACTACGACCGGGTCCTGACCGTCACCGGACGGGCCCAGGCCACGGTCGTCGGTCAGCGGATCGCGGAGCGGGACATCGTGCCGGACCTGGTGCTGTGCTCGGCGGCCGTTCGAGCCCGGCAGACCTGGCAGTTGGCCGCGGCGGCCCTCGGCGATGCTGCCGAGGCCATCGAGGTCACCTACTCCGACGACCTCTACAGCGCCGATGTCGACGAGATCCTGGACCTGCTGCGGGCGGTCGCGCCCGAGGTGGTCCGGGTCCTGGTGGTCGGGCACGAGCCGGTGCTCTCCGGAGCCGCACACCGGCTCGCCGGCCCGAAGTCGCAGGAGTCCGCGGCGCTGCGGGTACGCACCGGGATCTCGACGGCGACCGCGGCGTTCCTGGAGTTCAACGCGCCCTGGTCGACGCTCACGGACCGCTCCGCGGTGCTGACCGGGTTGTCGACGGCTCCGACGCCCGTCGAGTAGGTCGGTCGCTCGGGACCGGGTCAGTTCTCGTCGGGACCGGTCAGCTCTCGTCGAGCAGGGCCAGCACCGCGTCCAGGCGCGGCCCGGGCAGGGCGACGTCGGCCTGGGCGGCCACCACCGGCTTCGCCGCGAAGGCGACCCCGAGCCCGGCGGCGGCGATCATGTCGAGGTCGTTCGCGCCGTCGCCCACCGCGACCGTGTCGGCGAGGTCGATACCCTCGGCGGCCGCGAACTCGCGCAGGTGCCGAGCCTTCGCGGCCCGGTCCACGATCGGGCCGCTGACGCGGCCGGTGAGCACCCCGCCGTCGGCCTCGAGCCGGTTCGCCCGGACCAGGGTGATGCCGGCCTGGGCGGCGATCGGGTCGACGATCTCGTGGAAGCCGCCGGAGACCAGGGCGACCGGCCAGCCGCGCGCGAGTAGTTCGCGCACCAGCTCGAGGGCGCCCGGTGCGGTGCGCACCTGCGCGCGGACCTCGTCCAGGACCGACGCCGGTAGCCCGGCGAGCGTGGCGACGCGCTCGGTCAGCGACCGGGCGAAGTCGAGCTCGCCACGCATGGCCCGCTCGGTGATGGCCGCGACGAGGTCGCCGGTACCGGCGTGCGCCGCGATCAGGTCGATCTGCTCGGCGGTGATGAACGTGGAGTCCACGTCCATGACCACCAGCCGGCGGCGAGAACTCGGCGTCGTCGGTCCGGTCGGCCCAGTCGGTCCGGTCGGCGTGGTCGGCATGGGGCAATCATGCCGTAGCCGCCCACCCGGGCGGACCCGCATGGCGAGGACGCGTGCCCGGATGCGTGCTCAGACGGCGGTGACCCGGGTGCCCTTCGGAACCACGGTGACCCCGGCGGGCGTCACCGCGAAGCCGCGGCTGGCGTCGAGCTCGGCGTCGACCCCCACCGTGGCACCGGCCTCGATCTCCACGAACTTGTCCACGATCGCCTTGTTCACCTGTGCCCGCCGGTGCACCTGGACACCGTCCATGAGCACCGAGTCCGCGACCGAGGACCAGGAATTCACGCGGGTCCCGGGGGACAGGATCGAGCCGGACACCTCGCCACCGGAGACGACGACGCCGGGGGAGATGATCGAGTCGTGCGCCTGGCCGATCCGGTCGGCGGACGCGTGCACGAACTTCGCCGGCGGCAGACCCACGTACCCGGTATGCAGCGGCCAGTTGTCGTTGTAGAGGTTGAACACCGGCTCGACGGCGATGAGGTCCTTGTTCGCCTCGTAGTAGGCGTCGAGGGTTCCGACGTCGCGCCAGTAGTCACGGTCCCGGTCGGTGGAGCCGGCGACGTCGTTGTGGATGAAGTCGTACAGGCCGCACTGCCCGCGGTCGACGAAGTACGGCACGATGTCGCCGCCCATGTCGTGGCGGGAGGCGGTCGACGCGGCGTCCTTGGTGACGGCGTCCAGCAGCGCGTCCGCGTTCATCACGTAGTTGCCCATGGAGGCCAGGACCTCCTGCGGGGAGTCCGCCAGGCCGACCGGGTCGGCCGGCTTCTCGAGGAACTCGGCGATCCGCAGCGGGTCGGACGCGTCCGCGGAGATCACCCCGAACTGGTCGGCGAGGCCGATCGGCTGCCGGATCCCGGCGACGGTCATCTCCGCGCCGGAGGCGATGTGGGAGGCGACCATCTGGGAGAAGTCCATCCGGTACACGTGGTCGGCGCCCACCACGACCACGATGTCGGGACGCTCGTCGTCCATGATGTTCAGGGACTGGTAGATCGCGTCGGCGCTGCCGAGGAACCAGTTCTTGCCGACCCGCTGCTGCGCCGGGACCGGGGCCACGTAGTTGCCGAGCAGGTGGGACATCCGCCAGGTCTTCGCGATGTGGCGGTCCAGTGAGTGCGACTTGTACTGCGTCAGCACCACGACCTTGAGGTAGCCGGAGTTCACGACGTTGGACAAGGCGAAATCGATGAGGCGGTAGATGCCGCCGAACGGGACCGCTGGCTTGGCGCGATCAGCCGTCAGTGGCATCAATCGCTTACCTTCTCCACCGGCCAGGACGATCGCGAGAACTCGTGGTGCTGCCATGGTCTGAACCATAGGGTGAGGCGAGGGTTCCCACCATTGCTTGCCGTGGTTTGTCACCAGCAGTTCCGCCCGGGGCCCGGCACCGAACCGGAAGGAGAGCGGGATGCGCGTCGACCTGCTGACCAGGGAGTACCCGCCGAAGGTCTACGGGGGTGCCGGCGTGCACGTCACCGAACTCGCGGCAGTTCTCGCCGAGCACATCGAGGTGCAGGTGCGGTGCTTCGACGGCCCGCGGCCGGACGCCGTCGGCGTGACCGGGTACGACGTGCCGCCGGGCCTGGCCGGCGCCAACCCCGCGTTGGCCACCCTCGGCGTCGACCTGGAGATCGCCGCCGACGTCGCCGGGGCGGACCTGGTCCACTCGCACACCTGGTACGCCAACCTCGCCGGGCACCTCGGCGGACTGCTCAACGACATCCCGCACGTGCTGTCAGCACACAGTCTCGAGCCGTTGCGGCCCTGGAAGGCCGAGCAGCTCGGCGGCGGCTACGCCGTCTCGAGCTGGGCCGAACGGACCTCCTACGAGGGCGCCGCCAGGGTGATCGCGGTGAGCGCGGGCATGCGCTCCGACATCCTGCGCAGCTATCCGTCGCTCGACCCCGAGAAGGTCGTGGTCGTCCACAACGGGATCGACCTGGACTCCTGGCGCCGCCCGGAGCCCGCCGAGGTGGACGCCGTCGCCGCGAAGTTCGGCGTCGACCGCTCCCGGCCCACCGTGATCTTCGTGGGCCGGATCACCCGGCAGAAGGGGCTGCCCTACCTCCTGCAGGCGGTCCGGGACCTGCCCGCCGAGGTCCAGATCATCATGTGCGCGGGAGCGCCCGACACCCCGGAGATCGCGGTCGAGGTCTCCGGCGCGTTCGCGCAGCTCACCACCGGACGCACCGGGGTGATCTGGATCGACGAGATGCTGCCCCGCGCGGAGGTGGTCGGGCTGCTCGCGGCGTCCACGGTGTTCGTCTGCCCGTCGATCTACGAACCGCTCGGCATCGTGAACCTGGAGGCGATGGCGGTCGGGCTCCCGGTGGTGGCGTCCGCGACCGGCGGCATCCCGGAGGTCGTCGAGGACGGTGTGACCGGGCTCCTGGTGCCGATCGAGCAGGTCACTGACGGCACCGGTACGCCGGTGCACCCGCAGACCTTCGTCCGCGACCTGACCGCAGCCCTCACCGAACTCACGTCGGACCCCGAGCGTGCGGCGCGGATGGGCGCCGCCGGGCGGACCCGGGCCGAGGAGCACTTCTCCTGGGCCGCGATCGGGGAACGCACCCTCGAGGTGTACCGGGGGGTGCTCGCCGAGCGCTGAGCATCCCGCGCGGCGATCACGGATCCGGTCAGCCCGGTCGCGGCGCGCTCGCGCTCGCCGCGGTCAGGGCCCGCCGGGCCGCGGCGGCGACGTGCCGGAGCGCGGCCGAGCGCTGATCGGCCTGCCAGGCGTTCACCGCCGCGCCGTCGTCGGTCCGGGCGAGCTCGACGATCGCGGTGAGCCTGGCCGCGCGGGCCAGGAGGTCGGTGCGGCGGGGGTCCTGATCGGGGGGCAGCCGGATCTCCAACGCCGGGGGTACGACGGACGAGGCCAGCCTGGAGATCTCCTCGGCGGCCTCCTCGCGCCACCGCGCCACATCCATCCGGCTGAGCGCCTCGATGGCGACGTTCAGCGCCTCGGCGAGCCCCGCGCGTGCCTCGCCGAGGGAGTCCACCGCGGGGGGCCCGGCCGTGCCCGCGAACACCTGCCACGCCACCATCGCACCGGGCTCGAGCGCCGAGCCGAACTCGGTCACGATCGGCACCGCGACGAAGGACCCGGTGGCGCCGTTCGGGCCGTTCGGCGGCCCGAGCTGCGAGCCGGACACCACGAGCGCCTCGCCGACCTCCATGGCCAGCTCCCCGGCCGGGCCGCCGAGGGCGACCGGTTGGCCCGGGCTCGGCAGCGCCGCGACGACCTGACCACCGCCGGCCCGCAGCAGCAGCTCAGCGAGCGAGCCACCGCCGTCGACAGTGTGCGGTTCGTCCTCGCCGATGATCGCGGCGAGGGCGTCCGAGACGGAGGTCCGGGCGTCCGGGTCGCGCAGCGCGTCGACCCAGAGCGCGGCCAGCACGCTGCGCGGCACGTCGATGGTCACAGGCAGAACCTAGGTCAATTAGGGTCAGGAGTCATGGGTGACGTGCTGCAGTTCGACGACGTGAGCGTCCGTCGCGGGACCAAGACCATTCTCGACGGCGTGAACTGGTCGGTCGAGGAGGGTGAGCGTTGGGTGGTGCTCGGCCCGAACGGGGCCGGCAAGACCACGATCGTGCAGCTCGCCTCGGCACGGATGCACCCGAGTGCGGGACAGGTGGAGATCCTGGGCGAGCGGATGGGCGCCGTCGACGTGTTCGAGCTGCGCCCGCGGATCGGCCTTGCCAGCGCGGCGCTGGCCGACCGGATCCCGGGCGGCGAGACCGTCCTGGACGTCGTCCTCACCGCCTCCTACGGGGTCACCGGCCGGTGGCGGGAGAACTACGAGACGCTCGACGTCGGCCGAGCACACGATCTGCTGGGTGCGTTCGACGTGGCGGACCTGAGCGGCCGATTCTTCGGAACGCTCTCGGAGGGCGAGCGCAAGCGGGTCCAGATCGCCCGGGCCCTGATGACGGATCCCGAGGTGCTCATCCTCGACGAGCCGGGGGCCGGCCTCGACCTGGGTGGCCGGGAGGAGCTCGTCGCCGCCCTCGGTGAGCTCGCTGCGGACGTGTACTCACCCGTGCTCATCCTGATCACCCACCACGTCGAGGAGATCCCGCCCGGGTTCACCGACGGTCTGCTGCTGCGGGACGGGAAGGTCGAGGCCTCCGGGCGTCTCGAGGACGTGATGACCCCGCAGGACCTCTCGCGCACGTTCGGACTCGACCTGCTGGTCGAGCGGCACGGCAAGCGGTGGAGCGCGCGGGCCCTCACCCGTGACGAGCGTGAGCCTGAACGTCGTCACGTGCTTTAAACTTCCTTTACACTGCACTCAAAGGCGACAGGTGAGGGGAGGCAGCGATGAATTACGGCTGGCTGTGGTGGCTCGGAGCGGCGTTGCTGCTCGGGGTCGTCGAGATGCTCACCGTCGACCTGCTGTTCCTGATGCTCGCCGGTGGTGCGGTGGCCGGCGCGATCGCGGCCGGCCTCGGTGCCCCCTTCTGGGTGTCCGCCCTCGTGGCCGCCGCGGTCTCGATCCTGCTGATCTTCGCGGTCCGGCCGTGGGCACTGGCTCACCTGAAGAAGACCACCCCAGAGGCGGACACGAACATCTCGGCGCTCACCGGCCGCACTGCGACGGTGCTGGCCGACGTGACCCAGCAGTCCGGCCGAATCAAACTGGTCGGCGAGGTCTGGACCGCGCGGGTGGACCAGCCCGGAGTGGTGCTGGGCGTCGGCTCGGTGGTCTCCGTCGTCCGCATCGAGGGCGCCACCGCCGTGGTCACGGCGCAAGCCGTGCCGCAGAACCCGAGTCAGCCGTACGGCACGCCGGGTCCCGGTTACTGACCGACGACCTTCCACACACGCACGGCCCGATCTGCGGGCCAGAGGAGAGTAGGGGTAGCTGATGGATTTCGGTCAGGTAGTCGGAGCGATCATCCTGATCCTGGTGGTGATCTTCGTGGTCGTGGCGGCTCGCCGCGCGATCCGGATCGTGCCCCAGGCCGTGGCACTCATCGTCGAGCGCCTCGGGCGGTACCAGACGACCATGTACGCCGGGCTGCACCTTCTGATCCCGTTCGTGGACCGCGTCCGGGCCGGCGTCGACCTGCGTGAGCAGGTCGTCCCGTTCCCGCCCCAGCCGGTGATCACCTCCGACAACCTCGTGGTCAGCATCGACACGGTGATCTACTTCCAGGTCACCGACCCGAAGTCCGCGACGTACGAGATCGCGAACTACATCCAGGGCATCGAGCAGCTCACGGTCACCACGCTCCGTAACATCATCGGTTCGATGGACCTTGAGCAGACCCTGACCAGCCGCGACCAGATCAACGGCCAGCTCCGTGGGGTGCTGGACGAGGCCACCGGCCGCTGGGGGATCCGCGTGAACCGGGTGGAGCTGAAGGCCATCGACCCGCCCCAGAGCGTGCAGGGCGCCATGGAGCAGCAGATGCGCGCCGAGCGTGACCGCCGTGCGGCGATCCTCACCGCCGAGGGTGTCAAGCAGTCCCAGATCCTCACCGCCGAGGGTGAGAAGCAGTCCTCCATCCTGCGGGCCGAGGGTGCGGCCCAGGCCGCGATCCTGCGGGCCCAGGGTGAGTCGCGAGCGATCCTCCAGGTGTTCGACGCGATCCACCGTGGCGACGCCGACCCCAAGCTGCTGGCCTACCAGTACCTGCAGATGCTGCCGCAGATCGCGAACGGCTCGTCCTCGAAGCTGTGGGTCGTGCCGGCGGAGTTCACCGCCGCGCTCGGCTCCATCACGTCCGCGTTCGGCGGTGGCGGCGACACCTCCCCGCCGGCCCCCCGCGGCGACGGCCCCTCGGACGCGGGCAAGGCCCGCGAGGCGGCACCGGAGATGATCGAGGGCCTGGACATCGCCCTGCCCGAGACCTCCCTGCAGGACCCCGCCGAGGCACTGCGCGAGGCACGGAGCCAGGTGGACGAGGCGACAGCCGAGGCGAGCACCGCCGGCGAGCACACCGGGGCACCGTTCAACCGGTCCGCGGAGGCCGGCCAGGCCCCGCCGGACGAGCCGATTCCGCCGGCAGCGAAGCCGTGGAGCCCACACGGGGAGTAGATGCTGACGCGGTGTAACGTCACCGTGTGCTTCGACTGGTCCGCAACTTCCTGAGGCCGTACACGTCGGCGATCGTGATCGTCAGCGTCCTGCAGCTGGTGCAGACGCTCGCCGCGCTGTACCTGCCGACGCTGAACGCCCGCATCATCGATCAGGGTGTGGTCACGGGCGATACCGACTTCATCATGCGCACCGGCGGCATGATGCTCGGCATCTCGCTGGTGCAGATGGTCGCGAACGTGATCGCCATCTACTTCGGTGCGCGGACGGCGATGGCCCTCGGGCGGGACCTGCGCGAGGCCCTGTTCGGACGGATCATGGACTTCTCCGCCCAGGAGATGTCGGCGCTCGGTACACCGTCGCTGATCACTCGCTCCACGAACGATGTGCAGCAGGTGCAGATGTTCGTGTTCATGTCCCTGACCATGATCATCACGGCGCCGATCATGCTCGTCGGCGGCATCATCATGGCGGTCCAGGAGGACACCGGGCTGTCGTTGCTGCTCGTCGTCGTGGTCCCGGTGCTCGGCGGCACCATGGCCCTCGTGGCCAGCCGGATGGTGCCCTACTTCCGCAGCATGCAGAAGCGGATCGACTCCATCAACGGGATCCTGCGTGAGCAGATCACCGGGATCCGGGTGGTCCGGGCGTTCGTGAAGGAGGGCGACGAGCAGGCCCGGTTCGCCGTGGCGAACACGTCGTTGCGGGACGTCGCGATCAAGGTGGGCTGGGTGCTCGCGTTCGCGATCCCGCTGGTGATGCTGATCGTGAACGTCGCGTCCGTCGGAGTGATGTGGTTCGGCGCCCAGCGCGTGGACTCCGGTGCGATGGAGATCGGGTCCATCGTGGCGTTCCTCAGCTATCTGATGTTCATCCTGTTCGCCGTGATGATGGCGACGATGATGTTCATGTTCGCCCCGCGGGCCGTGGTCTCGGGTGAGCGGATCGACGAGGTCCTCGGATCGGAACCGACGGTGCTGGCCCCCCTCGACCCGAAGCGGCCCGACCAGGTGCGCGGCGCCGTGGAGTTCGACGCCGTCGACTTCCACTACCCGGGGGCCGAGGCCTCGGTGCTGCACGAGGTCTCGTTCCGGGCCGAGCCGGGCCGGACCACGGCGATCATCGGGTCCACCGGTTCCGGCAAGACCACCCTGCTGAACCTGGTGCCCCGGCTGTTCGACGCCTCCGAGGGCGCGGTACGCATCGACGGGATCGACGTCCGGGACATCGCCCCGGAGATCATCACCGGTGAGATCGGGCTGATCCCGCAGAAGCCGTACCTGTTCTCCGGAACGGTCGCCTCGAACCTGCGGTACGGACGTGAAGACGCCACCGACGAGGAGATGTGGGACGCGCTGAGGGTCGCGCAGGCCGAGAACTTCGTCCGCTCCATGGACGGCGGCCTTGAGGCGGAGGTCGCGCAGGGCGGCACGAACGTCTCCGGTGGGCAGCGCCAACGCCTGGCGATCGCTCGGGCCCTGATCCGCAAGCCCTCCATCTACCTGTTCGACGACTCCTTCTCCGCGCTGGACTACGCCACCGACGCGGCGCTGCGGGCGGCGCTGAGACCGCGGACGCGGGACGCCAGCGTGATCATCGTGGCCCAGCGGGTCTCGACGATCCGGGACGCGGACCAGATCCTGGTGCTCGAGCACGGCCGGGTGGTGGGCAGGGGCACGCACGACGAGCTCCTCGCGTCGAACGAGACCTACCAGGAGATCGTCTCCTCCCAGCTGACCGCGGCGGAGGCGGCATGAGCACCGACGACCGCGATGTCACCAGCGGCGAGCGCGCCGACGACTCCGAGCTGAAGGCGTCCGTCAAGCCCGCGGCACGCCGGCCCCAGGCGCACGGCCCCGGGGGCGGGCTCGGGATGCCCGCCGAGAAGGCGATGAACTTCGGCGGCACCTTGCGCCGGATCGTCTCGGAGCTGCGTCCCCAACGGGTCGCGGTCATCGTGGCGATCGCGTTCGGTGTGGTCTCCACGGCGCTTGTCGTGGTCGGCCCGAAGCTGCTCGGGAACGCCACCAACGCCATCTTCGAGGGGTTCATCGGGAGCCAGTTCGAGCCGGGCCTGACCCAGCCGGAACTGGTCGAGCTCCTGCGCTCGCAGGGGATGGACGCCCAGGCCGATCTGATCAGCGGGATGCCGAACCTGATCCCCGGGCAGGGCATCGACTTCACCCGGCTCGCCCAGCTGCTCGGCGTGGTCCTGGCCGTGTATGCCGCATCGTTCCTGTTCAGCTGGCTGCAGGGCCGGATCACGACCAAGGTCGTCCAGCAGACCGTGTACGACCTGCGGGAACGCTCGGACACGAAGCTGGCTCGGCTGCCGCTCAGCTACTTCGACAAGCAGGCCCGCGGCGAGGTGCTCTCCCGGGTCACGAACGACATCGACAACATCGCCCAGACGTTGCAGCAGTCGCTGTCCCAGCTGATCACCTCGGTCCTGACCGTGGTCGGCGTGCTGTTCATGATGTTCTACATCTCCTGGATCCTCGCGCTGGTGGCGCTCGTGACGATCCCGCTCTCGGCCGTGGTGGTCGCCCAGATCGCCAAGCGCTCCCAGCCCCAGTTCGTGGAGCAGTGGAAGCGCACCGGCACCGTGAACTCGCACGTCGAGGAGATGTACACCGGGCATTCCCTCGTGAAGGTCTTCGGCCACGAGACGACCGCCCGGGAGACGTTCGAGCAGGAGAACAGGAAGCTCTACGAGGCCAGCTTCAAGGCGCAGTTCATCACCGGCACCATCCAGCCGGTGATGGGCTTCGTGTCCAACCTCGGCTACGTGGTGGTGGCCGTGGTCGGCGGGCTCCGGGTCGCGTCCGGTCAGATGAGCCTCGGTGACGTGCAGGCCTTCATCCAGTACTCGCGCCAGTTCTCCCAGCCGATCACCCAGATCGCCTCGATGATGAACCTGCTGCAGTCCGGTGCGGCCTCGGCCGAGCGTGTCTTCGAACTGCTGGACGCGCCGGAGGAGTCCGCGGACCCGGTCGCACCGGCCACGCTGGAGACGGTCCAGGGCCGGGTCGCGTTCGAGGACGTGTCCTTCAGCTACACACCGGAGCGGCCGCTGATCGAGGGCCTGTCCTTCGTCGCCGAGCCCGGGCAGACCATCGCGATCGTCGGCCCGACCGGGGCCGGCAAGACCACGCTGGTGAACCTGATCATGCGGTTCTACGAGGTGGACGGCGGTCGGATCACGATCGACGGCGTGGACACCCGCGACCTGACCCGCGCCGGGCTGCGCTCGAACATCGGCATGGTGCTGCAGGACACCTGGCTGTTCGGTGGCTCCATCGCGGACAACATCAGTTACGGCACCCACCGCGAGGTGACCGAGGCCGAGCTCGTCGCCGCCGCCGAGGCCACCCACGTGGACCCGTTCGTACGGACCCTGCCGGACGGCTACGAGACCAGGCTGGACGACGAGGGCACCAACGGCACCGCGGTCAGCGCGGGGGAGAAGCAGCTCCTGACCATCGCGCGGGCGTTCCTGGCGGACCCTTCGATCCTCATCCTCGACGAGGCCACCTCCTCGGTGGACACCCGCACCGAGGTGCTCGTCCAGGAGGCCATGAACGCGCTGCGGCGCGGGCGCACCAGCTTCGTCATCGCGCACCGGCTCTCCACCATCCGCGATGCCGACATCATCCTGGTGATGGAACAGGGATCGATCGTCGAGAAGGGCAGCCACGACGAGCTGATCGCGGTCGGCGGCGCCTACGCCCGCCTGTACCAGGCCCAGTTCGCGGCGGCCGCGGCCGAGGTGGAGTGACTCCGTCGTACACCTGAAGTTCGACAACACGTCGGATGACATCACCCGCGCGGTGGATACGCTACGCGGCCCGCTTCTGCCACGATCGGCCTATGCGCATCGCCGTGGTAGCCGAGTCGTTCCTTCCCCAGGCCAACGGGGTCACCGTGACCCTGCTGCGGCTGCTGGAGTACCTGGACGTGCGCGGCGAGGACGTGCTGGTCCTGGCGCCGGCTCCCGGCCGTGGTGAGCACGCCGTCGCCGAGTACGCCGGCGCGACCGTGCGTCGTTACCGGGCGGTCCCGCTGCCGGGCTACGCCGAGATGCGGCTGTCCAACCCGCGGGTGCGGACCCTTGAGGAGCACCTGCGCTACTTCGGGCCGGACGTGGTGCACCTGGCCGCGCCGTTCGTGCTCGGCTGGCAGGCGATCGGAGCGGCGCAGTCGCTCGGTCTGCCGTCCGTCGCGGTGTACCAGACCGAGGTGCCCAGCTACGCGAAGCGGTACAAGGTGCGCCAGATCGAACCGCTGCTGTGGCGCCGGATCGAGGACATCCACAAGAGCGCCACGCTCTCTCTCGCGCCGTCCTCGTACGCCTGCCGGCAGCTGATCGACCGGGGCGTGCACAGGGTCGCGGTCTGGCCGCACGGGGTGGACCGAGACCGGTTCTCGCCGGTGCACCGCGACGATGCCCTGCGCGCCACCGTGGCGCGCGGCGACGAGGTCGTGGTCGGATACGTCGGCCGGCTGGCCCGGGAGAAACAGGTCGAGGACCTCGCCGTGCTGCAGAACCTGCCCGGCGTGCGCCTGGTGGTGGTCGGCGACGGGCCGCGCCGCGACCAGGTCATGCGGGCGCTGCCGAACGCGACGTTCACCGGCCGGCTCGAGGGCGCGGACCTGACCCGGATGATGGCCAGCCTCGACGTGTTCGTGCACACCGGGGAGATGGACACGTTCGCCCAGACCATCCAGGAGGCCCAGGCCTGCGGCGTGCCCGCAGTGGCGCCCGCCCGGGGTGGGCCGATCGACCTGATCGCGGACGGTCAGAATGGATTCCTCTACCCGCCCGGCGACCTGGTCGCGATGCGACGTGCGGTCGCCACGCTCGCCGCCGACCCGGTCCGCCGCACGATGATGGGCCTCGCGGCGCGGGAGTCCACCGCGCCCCGGACCTGGGACGCGGTCAACGCCGAGGTGACCCAGCACTACGCGAACGCGATCGAGTTCGCGGCCCGGGATCGGATCGCGTCCGGCGGACGACCCATGCGGCGCCGGCTGATCACCCGTTAGTCTCGCGGGCGTGCCGATCGTCCCGCTCACAGATCTCGGATCCACCGAACTCGCCGACTACACCAGCCTCACCGACGTGGCGCTGCGCTCGCGCAGCGAGCCCGAGCGTGGCATGTACATCGCCGAGAGCTCCACGGTGATCAGCCGGGCCGTGGCGGCCGGGCACCGGCCCCGCTCCTTCCTGCTCGAGCCCAAGTGGCTCCCGGACCTGGAGCCCCTGCTGGCGCAGGTCGGTGCCGGGGAGCACGGGGACATCCCGGTCTACCTGGCCGAGCAGGACCTCCTCCAGGAGATCACCGGCTTCCACCTGCACCGCGGTGCGCTCGCGGCCATGCACCGGCCACCGCTCGCGCCGGTGGCGCAGATCGTGGCTGGGGCGCGGCGGGTCGCGATCCTCGAGGACATCGTCGACCACACGAACGTCGGCGCGGCGTTCCGCAGCGCCGCCGGGCTCGGCGTGGATGCGGTGCTGGTCACCCCTCGGTGCGCCGACCCGTTCTACCGGCGGTCCGTGCGGGTCTCGATGGGCACCGTGTTCCAGGTGCCGTGGACGCGCGTGGACCCCTGGCCCGACGGGATCGACGCACTGCGCGACGCCGGTTTCGTCACGGCCGCCCTGGCGCTCGACGACGACTCGATCACCCTAGACGAGCTCGCGGACGACCCGCCGGAGCGGCTCGCCATGGTGCTCGGCGCCGAGGGTCACGGACTCAAGGCCCGCACCGTCGCGGCGTGCGACCTGACCGTGCGGATCCCGATGGCCGGTGGCGTGGACTCCTTGAACGTCGCGGCCGCCGCGGCGGTCGCGTTCTGGGCCACCCGGCGCCGCTGACGGCCACCTCCGGTCCGGCCACACCCGCCGGGCGTCAGCCCTCGAGCTCGGCCAGGGCGAGTCGCCGCTCCTTCTGTGCCACCGGGTCCGGAACCGGTACCGACGCGAGCAGGCGTTGCGTGTACGGGTGCGTCGGTGCCCCGAGTACCTGCGCGCTGGTGCCCTCCTCCACCAGCTCGCCCCGGTGCAGCACCCCGACACGGTCCGCAACCATCGCCACCACGGCGAGGTCGTGGCTGATGAACAGGGTCGCGAACCCGAGGCGTTCCTGCAGCTCCGCGAACACCTCGAGCACCCTCGCCTGCACCGAGACGTCCAACGCCGACGTGGGCTCGTCCGCGATCAGCAACTCGGGATCCAGGGCGAGCGCCCGGGCCAGGCTGGCCCGCTGACGCTGCCCGCCGGAGAGTTCGTGCGGGTAGCGGCCGGCGTACTGGGTGGGCAGGTGTACCGCATCGAGCAGCTCATGGACCCGGTCCCGGGCCGCGTTCACGTCCGGGAACCGGCCGTGCACCACCAGGGGCTCGGCCACGCAGTCAGCGATCGTCAGCAGCGGGTTGAAACTCGTCGCCGGATCCTGGAACACGAACCCCAGACGTGCCCGAAGGGGGCGGAACTCCCGCTCGCGGAAGCCGACCATCTCGTGGCCGAGGACCTGCAACGAGCCACCGGTGGCCGGGGTCAGGCCGGCGATCGCCCGCCCGATCGTCGTCTTCCCGGAGCCGGACTCACCCACCAGGCCGACCACCTCACCGGGCGCGATCTGCAGGCTGACCCGGTTGACGGCACGGAACCCGCTCCGACCGAACCGCCCGGGGTAGACCACCTCGAGATCCTGGGCGGCCACGACGGGGGCCACCGCGGACCCGCCGGCCGACGTCGCAGCGGCAGGGCCGCCGTCGGGCTCGCTCGTGTGCGCCTGCAGCCGCGGCACCGCGGCGAGCAGCGCGCGCGTGTAGGGATGCTGCGGTCGGGCGAACAGCTCGAGCGCACTGGCCTGTTCCACCAGCTGGCCCTGGTACATCACCGCGACCCGGTCCGCGAGGTCCGCGACCACACCCATGTTGTGGGTGATCAGGACGATCGAGGAGCCGAACTCGTCCCGGACCCGGCGCAGCAGGTCCAGGATCTCGGCCTGCACGGTCACGTCGAGCGCCGTGGTCGGTTCGTCGGCGACGATGACCTTGGGGCCGAGGACGAGCGCCATGGCGATGACGATGCGCTGTTTCTGCCCGCCGGAGAACTGGTGCGGGTACTGATCCACCCGGATCTCCGCGTCCGGGATGCCCACCCGGTCCAGGACCTCGATGGCACGGCGGCGGGCGTCCTTCTTGGAGACGGCGCCATGGGCACGCAGTCCCTCGGCGATCTGCCAGCCGACCGTGTACACCGGGTTCAGCGCAGCGGAAGGCTCCTGGAACACCATGGCCACGTCCCGGCCCCGGACCCGCCGCATCTCGGTGGCACCGAGGGTGACCACGTCGTTGCCGGCCAGGATCACGGCACCGTCGACCGTGGCCGTCTCCGGCAGCAGCCGCAGGATCGTCTTCGCCGTGACGGTCTTGCCCGAGCCGGACTCGCCGACGATCGCGAGCACCTCACCGGGCTGCACCTGCAGGCTCACCCCGTCGACGGCGGTGACCGGATCCCCGTCGGTGGCGAAGGTGACGTGCAGGTCCTTGATGTCCACGACGGCGCTCATGTCGGTGCTCCTTCGGTGGCAGGCTCGGGTGGTGGGGTGGTGAGCACACCCTTGACCCGCCGTCGGATCCGCAGCCTGGGATCGGAGAGGTCGTTCAGGCTCTCGCCGACCAGGGTGACACCGAGCACCAGCAGCACGATGGCGGCGCCGGGGAACACGCCGGTCCACCAGATGCCGCTCGCCACGTCGGAGATCGCCCGGTTCAGGTCGTAGCCCCACTCGGCGCCCGCCGTCGGGTTGATGCCGAACCCGAGGAAGCCGAGTCCGGCCAGGGTGAGGATGGCCTCGGACGCGTTCAGGGTGAGGATCAGCGGCAGGGACCGGGTCGCGTTGCGGAGCACGTGCCGGCCGAGGATACGCGGCGTGGAGGTGCCGATCACGCGGGCCGACTCCACGAACGGCTCGGCCTTGAGGCGCACCGTCTCGGCGCGTACCACCCGGAAGTACTGCGGCACGAACACCACGGTGATCGACAGGCCGGCCGCGAGGATGCCACCGAGGAAGCTGGCCCGACCGCCGGAGATGACGATGGACAGCACGATCGCCAGCAGCAGCGACGGGAACGCGTAGATCGCGTCCGCGATGGTGACCAGCACCCGGTCCAGCCAGCCGCCGAGGTAGCCGGAGACCAGCCCGAGCAGGACCCCCAGGAACAGGGATCCGATGATCGCCACGACGACGACCATCAGCGCCGTCCGGGCGCCCCAGATCACCCGTGAGAACACGTCGTAGCCGCCCACCGTGGTACCCCAGACATGTTCGGCCGACGGCGGCGCCTGGCGTGGGAAGTTCCCGTCCGGTCCGGAGAGCTCGTTGTAGGAGTAGGGCGCGATCAACGGCGCGAACACGGCCAGCAGCAGGAACAGCACGCACAGCGCGAGACCGGCGACGAGCATGCCGCGCTGGAGGCCGACGGAGCGCCGCAGCTGCCAGATGAGGGGCAACTTCTTCCACCGTGGCTCGGCGGAGGTGCCGTGCACCACCGCGGGTTCCTCGATTGGCCCGGGCAGCTCGCTCTCGGTCAGCAGCCGCTCGCTCATCAGTACCTCACCCTCGGGTCGATGAGCGCCGCGGCCACGTCCACGATGAAGTTCGTGACGGCGACGATCACGGCCAGCATGGCGACGATGCCCTGCACCGCCACGAAGTCACGGGCGCCCAGGTACTGCGCCAGCTGGAAGCCGAGCCCGCGCCACTCGAACGTGCTCTCGGTGAGGATGGCCCCGCCCAGCAGCAGCGCGATCTGCATGCCCATCACGGTGATGATCGGGATCAGTGCCGGCCGGTAGGCGTGCTTGCGGACAAGGCGGGACTTGCTCACGCCACGCGACCGGGCCGCGTCCACGTAGTCCCGCCCGAGGGTGCCGATCAGATTCGTCCGCACCAGGCGCAGGAACACCCCGGCCGTGAGCAGACCGAGGGCCATCGCCGGCAGCACCGCGTGGGCGGCCACGTCCCCGATCAGATCCATCCGTCCGGTGCGCAGCGCGTCCAGCATGTTGATGCCGGACGATCCGCTGATCCCGCTGAGGGTCAGCTGGGTGCTCGAGGTGGCCCGGCCACTGAGCGGGAACCAGCCCAGCCAGACCGAGAACACCAGCTTCAGCAACAGGCCGGCGAAGAACACCGGCGTGGCGTAGAAGAGGATGGCCATCACCCGGAGCACCGCGTCGGGCCACCGGTCCCGCAGCTGGGCGGCGAGCATCCCGAACGGGATGCCCACCGCGAGCGCCACGATCAGGGCGTAGATGGCCAGCTCGAGGGTGGCCGTGCCGTAGGTGACCAGGATCTCGGAGATCGCTCGGTTGTCGGTGAGAGTGCGCCCGAAATTGCCGGTGAAGATCTGACCGAGGTACTCGAAGTACTGCACGTGCAGGGGCCGGTCGAAGCCCGCGTCGGCGAGCCGCTCGGCGAGCTGCGCCGCGGTGAGCCGGTCGCCCACGGATGCCGTGATCGGGTCTCCGACCACCCGCATCAGGAAGAAGACGAGGGTGACCAGGATGAACACGGTGGGAATGATGAGCAGGAAACGGGTGAGGATGTAGCCGCCGAGTCCGGAGCCCTTGCTCCGGACCGCGGCGGTCGACCCCACCGTGCGATCGTCGACGATCGTCACACTTGGACCTCTTTCGCAGGCGTTCCGGCGGCGTCACGAGCGCCGGTGCCACCGCACGGCGGCACCGGCACCCGGTCTTCGACTCAGCGGCCCAGGGCCGCGTACCGGAACTTGAAGGACGCGTCCAGCGTGTCCGTGACGCCGGTGATGTCCGCCGCCGCGACGGCCACCTGGGCGCCCTGGAGGTACGGCACCGTGGACAGATCGGCGGCGACCAGGTCCTGCACCTGCTCGATCAGCGCGGTGCGTTCGGCCTCGTCCACGGTGGTGGCCTGCGCCAGGATCAGGTCGTTGACCTCCTGGTTGTCGTAGTGGTTGCCGAGGAAGTTCTCGGTCAGGAAGAACGGGGACAGGTAGTTGTCCGCGTCCGAGTAGTCCGGGAACCAGCCGAGCTGGTAGGCCGGGTACAGATCCTGGGTGCGCTCGGCCGAGTACGCATCCCACAGGGTGGAGTTGAGCTGCACGTCGAACAGGCCGGTCGCCTCCAGCTGCGCCTCGATCATGGCGTACTCCTCGTCGGAGGAGGCGCCGTAGTGGTCCGGGCTGTACTGCAGGTTCAGCGTCACCGGGGTGGTCACGCCGGCATCGGCGAGTACCGCAGCGGCCGCATCGGCATCCGGGCCGCCCTCGCCGTCACCGTAGAGATCCTGCAGCGCCGTGTTCGCACCCGTCAGCCCCTCCGGGATGTAGGAGTACAGCGGCGTGTAGGTGCCCTGGTAGATCTCCTCGGACAGTGCGTTGCGGTCGATCAGGTGGGCGACGGCCTGCCGGACGGCCAGGGCCATCGCGGGATCGGCCTCGGCGGTGGTGGCACCGAACGGCTGGGTGTTGAAGTTGAACACGATGTAGCGGATCTCCCCACCGGGCCCGTCGTGGACCACCACGGAGTCGTCGGTGCGCAGGTCGCCGATGTCGGTGGGGCTCATCGACCGAAACGCCACGTCCACGTCGCCCTCTTGCACGGCGAGCTTCAGCGAGGTCTCCTCGGCGAAGTACTGCACCGTGATCTCTTCCGTCACGGCCGGCGGCAGCACACCGGCGTAGTCGGCGAACGCCGTGTAGCGGATCACCTCGTTCTCCACGTAGTCACTGATCGAGTACTGGCCCGCGAACGCCTCGGCCTCGGCGATGTCGGCCGACGGCGTCACCTCGGTCGCGGAGAAGACCTCCTCGTCCACGATCGGGGCCACCGGTGAGGCCAGGATCTGCGGGAAGATCTGGTCGTTCTCGCTGAGCAGGTGGAACACGACCGTGGTCTCGTCGACGACCTCGGTGCTCTCCAGGTTGTAGAGCAGGGAGGCCGGGCCCTGCGGGTCGTTGATGGCGACCTGGCGGTCGAACGTGAACTTCACGTCCGAGGCGGTCAGCGCGTGGCCGTTCGCGAAGGTCAGGTCGGGCTTGAGTACCACGGTGTACTCGGTCGGGGCGGTGAACTCGGCGGACTCGGCGATGTCCGGCTCCACGTCCGGCGACCCGTACGGGGAGTTCATCAGGAACGGGTACACCTGGTTCATCACGGCCCAGGAGCCGTTGTCGTAGGACCCCGCCGGATCGAGCGCGATGATCACATCAGTGGTGCCCACCGTGATCCCGGCGCCGGTGTCGCCGCCGGTGCCGTCATCGGTGTTCGGGTCCTCGGTCTCGGCGCACGCGGCGAGCACGAGGGCGAGGGCGGCGGCAGTGCCGACCACGCTCAGGCCGCGACGCCGGAAGCTGGCTGTAGCCATGTTCCACATCCTTCTTGCGATCTCTGGGTCCGTGGGTGCACGAACGCCTGGTGATGCTTGTCACATTCTGTGTGGTCTGATGTCTAGCACACCGAGATTGCGTTTCGATCACGGGCCCCGCGTGGTCCGGCCCTCCTGGCCCGCACGGGCGCGGGCACCGTGTGCCAGAATCGGCCGGGTGATCCGGCCCGCTGGTGGAACCCGCGTCCCGCGGCCGTGCATCGTGGCCGGCCGGATTCGGCCGGCCGCATGAGGACTGTTCCGGTCGGGGCGACCGGTCCGGGCCACGACGGCGGGCCGCCCGGTGGCGCCCACGATGTGTGGCATCGGATCGATGGCGGCCGTTGCCGCACCAAGTCCGACCTGCTCGGTGAGATCGCGCGGGTGCTCGAGTTCCCGGACTGGTTCGGCCGTAACTGGGATGCCCTCTTCGACTGCCTGCTCGGCCTTGACCGGCTCGGCCCGCAGCGACGTGGGGCGCCGCGCCCGGGGCTGCCTCACTCCGGACGGCCGGTGGGCACCGGCCGGCACGTGCTCGTGTTCACCGACCCCGAGGCCCTCCTCGTCGACGCCGGGTCCGAGCTCGGCACGTTCCTCCAGGTGCTCACCGACGCGCGCCTGTACGGCATCGACGCGGCCGTCCTCACGGACGCCCCCGAGCAGTGGCGCGAACGTGCGCGACGGGCGATGTCCGCGCGCCGTGACAGACTCGGCGACATGGACCGACTGATGCTCCTGGACACCGCGAGCCTGTACTTCCGTGCGTTCTACGGCGTTCCCGACTCGATGACGGCACCCGACGGCACCCCGGTGAACGCGGTCCGCGGGCTGCTGGACTTCATCACCCGGCTGGTCGAGCAGTACCGGCCGACCCATCTCGTCTGCTGCTGGGACAACGACTGGCGGCCGCAGTGGCGGGTGGACCTGATCCCGTCCTACAAGGCCCATCGGGTCGAGGAGGTCGTCCCCGGCGGCTCGGACGTCGAGGAGGTCCCGGACCCGCTCCAGGTACAGATCCCGATCATCGTGGCGACCCTCGAGGCACTCGGGATCCGGATCGTCGGCGCGGACGGCTACGAGGCCGATGACGTCATCGGCACCCTGGCCACGGACGCGGGCATGCCGGTGGACGTGGTCACCGGGGACCGGGACCTGTTCCAACTCGTCGACGACGGCGCTGCCGGCGGCCCGGTGCGGGTGCTGTACACCGCGCGCGGGGTGGGCCGGCACGAGGTCCTCACCGACGCCGTCGTGGTCGAGAAGTACGGCGTCCGGCCGGATCAGTACGCCGACTTCGCGACGATGCGCGGGGACTCCTCTGACGGGCTGCCCGGGGTGGCCGGGGTGGGGGAGAAGACCGCCGCGTCGCTGCTCGCGAGCTTCGGCGACCTGGCCGGGATCCGGGCCGCCGCCGCCGACCCGGGCACGCCGCTCGCCGCCGGGGTGCGCGCCAAGATCAAGGCCGCGTCGGACTACCTGGACGTGGCGCCGGAGGTGGTCGCGGTCGCGCGCCGGATCAACCTCGGCGAGGTGGACACCGCGCTGCCCGGGAGCGGGCCGGGCTATCCGGTGCCCCGGGACCCGGCGGCGCTCACCGAACTCGTGGACCGGTGGGGCCTCGGCGGGTCGGTGTCCCGGCTGCTGGAGGTGCTCCGGCCCACAGTGTCGTGACTCGTGCTCGGACGGCGCCGCAGCCGCCTAGACTCGGGGGATGCTCCCCGAACGCGCCGCCGCACTGAAGCACGCCATCAGCACCCGGGTGGTCGTCGCCGACGGTGCCATGGGCACCATGCTGCAGGACGCCAACCTGACCCTCGACGACTTCCAGGGACTCGAAGGCTGCAACGAGATCCTGAACGTGACCCGGCCCGACGTCATCGAGTCCGTGCACGACGCGTACTACGCCGTCGGCGTGGACTGCGTCGAGACGAACACGTTCGGCGCGAACTGGTCGAACCTCTCCGACTACGACATCGACGACCGGATCTTCGAGCTCGCCGAGGCCGGCGCCCGGATCGCGCGGCGCAGCGCCGAGAAGAACTCCACCCCCGACCACCCCCGCTGGGTGCTCGGGTCGATGGGTCCCGGCACGAAGCTGCCGAGTCTTGGGCACACCACCTACGCCCACCTCAGGGACACGTTCGCGCAGCAGGCCGCGGGCCTGATCGCCGGCGGCGCGGACGCGATCCTGGTCGAGACCAGCCAGGACCTCCTCCAGACGAAGTCCGCCATCAACGGCGCCAAGGCTGCCATGGCCGAGTCGGGCACCGAGTTGCCGATCTTCGCGCAGGTCACCGTGGAGACGACGGGCACCATGCTGATGGGGTCGGAGATCGGGGCCGCGCTGACCACCCTGCGCGCCCTCGGCATCGACTCGATCGGGCTGAACTGCGCCACCGGCCCGGCGGAGATGAGCGAGCACCTGCGCCACCTCGCCCGGCACGCCGACCTGCCGGTCACCTGCATGCCCAACGCCGGACTGCCGGTGCTCGGGGCGAACGGTGCCTCCTACCCGCTCACCCCCACCGAACTCGGTCTCGCGCACGAACAGTTCGTGACGGAGTTCGGGCTCGGCCTGGTCGGTGGCTGCTGCGGTACCACCCCCGAGCACCTGGCGGAGGTGGTCCAGCGTGTCGGCGGCCGCCCCGTGGTGGCCCGCTCGCCGGAGCCCGAGCAGGGCGTGGCGAGCCTGTACACCCACGTCGACTTCGACCAGGACGCCTCGTTCCTCGCCATCGGCGAGCGCACGAACGCGAACGGGTCCAAGGCGTTCCGGGAGGCGATGCTCGCGGAGGACTGGGACGAGTGCGTCCAGATCGCCCGGGCCCAGACCCGTGACGGCGCGCACCTGCTGGACGTCTGTGTCGACTACGTGGGGCGGGACGGCGTCGCCGATGCCCGCGAGGTCATCTCCCGGTTGGCCAGCGCGTCCACCCTGCCCCTGGTGATCGACTCGACCGAGCCCGAGGTGGTCCGCGCAGGGCTGGAACTCGTGGGCGGCCGGGCCGTGGTCAACTCGGTGAACTTCGAGGACGGCGACGGTCCGGGCTCCCGCTACGCCCGGGTCATGCCGATCGTGAAGGAGCACGGTGCCGCCGTCATCGCTCTCACCATCGACGAGGAGGGGCAGGCCCGCACGGCGCAGACGAAGGTGGACATCGCGACCCGCCTCATCGAGGAGCTGACCGGGACCTGGGGCATGGCGATCGAGGACATCATCGTCGACGCCCTCACGTTCCCGATCGGGACCGGCCAGGAGGAGACCCGCCGGGACGGCATCGAGACGATCGAGGCGATCCGGGCGCTGAAGGCGAAGTATCCGGGCGTGCACACCACCCTTGGCGTCTCGAACGTGTCGTTCGGACTCAACCCGGCGGCCCGGGTGGTCCTGAACTCGGTGTTCCTGCACGAGGCGGTCCAGGCCGGGCTCGACTCCGCGATCGTGCACGCCGCGAAGATCCTGCCGCTCGCGAAGATCCCCGACGAGCAGCGCCAGGCCGCGCTCGACCTGGTCTGGGACCGCCGCGAGTTCGACGAGACCGGCGCGATGACGCACGACCCGCTCGCGCACCTGCTCGACCTGTTCTCGGGCGTCGACTCGGCCGCCCTGAAGGATCAGCGGGCCGCGGAGCTGGCGGCACTGCCCCTCGGGGAGCGGCTGCAGCGCCGCATCATCGACGGCGAGATGAAGGGCTTGGACACCGACCTCGAGGCTGCGCTCGGCGAGGGCTGGAGCGCGCTCGCGATCATCAACGACCACCTGCTCGAGGGCATGAAGGTGGTCGGCGAACTGTTCGGCCGTGGCGAGATGCAGTTGCCGTTCGTGCTGCAGTCCGCCGAGGCCATGAAGTCGGCGGTGGCCTACCTCGAGCCGTACATCGAGAAGACGGACGAGGCAGGCAAGGGCACCATCGTCCTGGGCACCGTGCGCGGCGACGTGCACGACATCGGCAAGAACCTCGTCGACATCATCCTCACCAACAACGGCTACACGGTGGTCAACATCGGGATCAAGCAGCCGGTCTCGGCGATGATCGAGGCCGCCGAGGAGCACAACGCGGACGTCATCGGGATGAGCGGTCTGCTGGTGAAGTCCACGGTGGTGATGAAGGAGAACCTCGCCGAGCTCGCCGCCCGTGGTCTCGCCGAGAAGTACCCGGTGCTGCTCGGCGGTGCCGCCCTGACCCGCGTGTACGTCGAGGACGACCTCGCCGGCCAGTACCCGGGCGAGGTCCGCTACGCCCGGGACGCCTTCGAGGGCCTGCGTCTGATGGAGCCGCTCGTCCGGGTCGCGCGCGGGGAGGCGCGCGACGCCGTCGGGCTCCCCGCACTGAAGAAGCGCATCCACGCGAAGGTGACGGTCGACGAGACCCCGCCGGAGGACCTGCCGGCCCGCTCGGACGTGACCCTGACGAACCCGATCCCGACGCCGCCGTTCTGGGGCACCCGGATCGTGAAGGGCATCAAGCTCGCCGACTACGCCGCGTTCCTTGACGAGCGCGCCACCTTCATGGGGCAGTGGGGTCTGAAGCCCTCCCGCGACGGCGAACTCTCCTACGAGCAACTGGTCGAGACAGAGGGACGACCGCGTCTGCGGGACTGGCTGGACCGCATCCAGACCGAGGAGATGTTCGCCCCGGCCGTGGTCTACGGGTACTTCCCGGCCGTGTCCGAGGGTGACGATATGGTCATCCTGCACCACGAGGGGCCAGACGGCGGCTCCGGGGGCGAACCCGGCACGGAGCGGATGCGATTCACCTTCCCCAGGCAGCGGCGGGACCGGCACCTGTGCCTGGCCGACTTCGTGCGGCCGCGCGAGTCCGGCGAGATCGACGTCGTCGGGTTCCAGCTCGTCACCGTCGGAGCGGCCGTGAACGACCACACGGCACGGTTGTTCGCGGCCAACGCCTACCGCGACTACATGGAGCTGCACGGGCTGTCGGTGCAGCTGACGGAGTCGCTCGCCGAGTTCTGGCACTCCCGGGTCCGCGAGGAGCTCGGCTTCGCAGCCGAGGACCCGGCAGACCTGGACGGCATGTTCAAGGTGGCCTACCGCGGCGCCCGGTACTCCCTCGGCTACCCCGCCTGCCCGAACATGGAGGACCGCCGCAAGATCGTCGACCTCCTCGGCGCCGACCGGATCGGGGTCGAGCTCTCCGAGGAGCTGCAGCTGCACCCGGAGCAGTCCACCGACGCGATCGTGTTCCACCACCCGGAGGCGAAGTACTTCTCGGTGTGAGCGGTGCGCAGGCCCCCGGTCCGGCTCACCCCCGGGCTGGGGTGCCCGGCGCCGGGCCGGTGGAGCCGCGCACGATCAGTTCCGTGCCCAGTTCACGGATCACCGGTTGCGTGGAGGGCGCCGGGGCGAGCGCGATCTCGAGCGCAGCAGCGCCCATCGCGCGTAACGGCAACCGCACCGAGGTGAGTCCGGGGTTCAGGTCCCGGGAGACCGCGATGTCGTTGAAACCCGCGACCGAGACGTCCTCGGGCACGGCCCGGCCGTGTTCGCGCAGCCAGGACATGGCTCCGATCGCCATCTGGTCCGCGGTGCCCACGAGAGCCGTCAGACCGGGCCGGTCGGTCAGCAACGCACCCGCGCCCGCATAGCCCTCGTCCCGCGTGGGCGCACCCTGGCGCAAGGTGACAGACCCGCCCGCGCCCTCGATGGCCGACCGGATACCGTCGACACGTTCCACCGTTGAGCTCACCTCGGCCACGCCGACCAGCACCCCGACGTCACGGTGGCCCAGCGCGACCAGGTGCTCGCCGAGCCGGCGACCGCCCGTGGCGTTGTCCACGAGCACGTGGTCGACGTCGAAGTACGGATGCCCGATCGCCACCACCCGCCCGCCGGCCGCCTCGAAGGAACGGGCCCGGGCGGCCATCATCGTGCCGTAGCGATCGTCCGTGCGACCCGAGCCCGCGATGATCACCACGCCGGTGCGATGCGCCTGCAGCAGCCGGAAGTACTCGAGCTCACGGTCCACGTCCCGTTCGGTGCTGCAGATCGTGACCAGCAGCTGACGGTCGGTGGCGACCTCGTGGATGCCGTTCACGATCTCGGAGAAGTACGGGTCGTCGACGGTGCCGACCAGGACTCCGACGGTCCGGGCGGCGCCGCCGAGCAGACCCTGCGCCTGTGCGTTCGGGACGTAGTCGAGGTCACGGGCGGCCCGCTCGACCCGCTCACGCAAGGCCGTGGCCACCGGGTAGTCGCTGCCGGAGAGCACCCGGGACGCCGTCGGCACGGACACGCCGGCGCGGTGTGCGACGTCACGCAGGTTGACGGCCATGGCAGGAGGCTATGGCATCGGGCGGCTCGTCACCGATTCGACAGACCTCCGGCGCGCGGGGTTGACGGCGATGTGTCCGCGGTCATAGTTTCATCACCTACCCCCTGAGAAAAGGCTTTCTATATGTCGACGAGTTCTCCGCCGGTCGAGTCGCGGGTCCGCGTGCCGGGTCGTCTCGGTCCAGCCTTCATCACCGCGGCGCTGGTGTTCGGCCCGGGCAGTGTGACCACGGCCAGCTCGATGGGGGCGGAGTTCGCCTACGACCTCGTCTGGGTCCCGGTCATCGCCACGGTGCTGATGCTGTGCTTCGTGGACCTGTCCGTACGGATCGGCCTGACCACGGACACCGGCCCGATCGGAACCGTGTCGCGCCGGCTGGGGCGCGTCGTCGGCGTGCTCGTCGGACTCGGCGCGTTCGCCGTCACCGCGTCGTTCCAGGCGGGGAACTCCGTGGGAACCGGCGCGGCCGGGAACGTGCTCTTCGGTGGCAGCACCGCGGTGTTCGCGGCGGTGTTCACGCTCGTCGCGATCGGGTTCCTGTGGCTGCCGTCGTTCTACAAGTACCTCGAGCGCACCATGATCGTGATCATCCTGGCGATGCTCGTGATCTTCGTGGTCACCGCGGTGGTCTCCGCCCCAGACCTCGGTGCGCTGGCCGCCGGCCTCGTGCCGAGCATCCCGACCGGCTCCTCGGCGGTCATCGTCAGCGCCGTGGCCACCACCTTCTCGGTGGTCGGCGCGTTCTACCAGATCCAGCTCGTCCGCGAGAAGGGCTGGGGCGTCGACGACTACCAGGTGGCTCGTCGGGACGCGGTGGTCGGCACCCTCATCCTCGGCACGCTCTCGACCGTCATCATGATCGCGGCGGCGGCCGTGCTGAACCCGGCCGGACTGTCGGTCACGTCCCCGGCGGACATGGCGACGATCCTCGAACCGGCGATCGGACAATGGGCCACGGTCCTGTTCGCGCTCGGCCTCTGGGCGGCCGCGTTCTCCTCGCTGATCGGCAACAGCACCATCGGCGGCAGCATGCTCGCCGGTGCGCTCGGGATCGAGGCCGGTGGCCTGGAGTCGAAGCGGGTGAAACTCTGCATCACGCTGGTGCTGGTGCTCGGTGGGGTGGTCGCCGTGGCGTTCGGGGGCATCCCGGTGCAGCTGATCCTCACCGCGCAGGCGGTGACGATCCTGCTGGTTCCCCTGATCGGCGTGGTCCTGGTAGCCCTCTCCCGGGATCGCGCCCGTGGCACGCTGCGCCTCGGCACACCGCAGCTGGTGCTTGCCGTCATCGGGGTCCTCTTCCTGACCCTGCTCGCCATCACCTACGTGAGGAACCTGCTGTGACCGAGATGACCCGGCCCGTGGACGAGGCCGACCTGGACGAGCTGCTCTCCCGGCCCGGACCCGGCGTGGGTGCCGCGCTCGCCGCGGTGAGCGGCGACATCGTGCTG
Source organism: Occultella kanbiaonis (assembly GCF_009708215.1). NCBI lineage: Bacteria > Bacillati > Actinomycetota > Actinomycetes > Micrococcales > Ruaniaceae > Occultella > Occultella kanbiaonis. The sequence goes on from NZ_CP046175.1 coordinate 2,300,948, forward strand.
CTCGGTGCCGGCGGCAAGATCGGTCCGACGATGGCGCGGATGGCCAAGCGCGCGCTCACCGAGGTGGGCTCCGACGCCCGGGTGATCGCCGTGTCCCGGTTCTCCGACCCGGTCGCGGCCGAGTCGCTCGAGGCGCACGGGGTGCGGGTGCACCGCGCGGACCTGGCCGAGCCGGCGAGCTACTCCGCGCTGCCCGATGCGGCAGCCGTGTTCTTCCTCGCCGCGATGAAGTTCGGCACCACCGGCGCCGAGCACCAGACCTGGTGGTCGAATGCGGCCATCCCGGTGCTCGTGGCCGATCGCTACCGTGGCGTTCCGACGATGGCGTACTCGACGGGGAACGTCTATCCCCTCACGCCACTGGCTCACGCCGGCTCGATCGAGTCCGACCCGCCGGGACCGGTGGGCGAGTATGCCCAGTCCGGGCTGGCCAGGGAGCGGATCTTCACCAACGCAGCGCACACCTGGGGGACCCCGACGACGATCTTCCGGCTGAACTACGCCTGCGAGCTGCGTTACGGGGTCATCGCCGACATCGCCACGAAGATCGCCGCCGGTGCACCGGTGGACGTCACGATGCCGGCGGTGAACGTGGCCTGGCAGGGCGACATCAACGCGTGGGCGCTGCGCAGCATCGAGCTCGCCGGGGTACCACCACACGTCCTGAACGCCACCGGGCCGGAGACGGTCTCGGTGCGCCGGATCGCCACGCTGCTCGGCGAGGTGATGGGCAGCGCGCCCGTGCTGGCCGGCGAGGAGTCCACCGATGCCCTCCTGAGCGACGCCGGTGAGTGCCATGACCGCTACGGCTATCCGAGTGTGCCGTTGCGCCGGCTGGTGCGCTGGGTGGGGGAATGGGTGGCCGACGGCGGGCGCCAGCTCGGCAAGGTCACCAAGTTCCAGCAACGGGAGGGAAAGTTCTGATGCGCCTTCAGGAGCGTCTGCGTGGCGGTGTGGTCATCCCTGCCCACCCGTTGGCCGTCACCGCCGACGGCGACATCGATCTGCAGGCCCAGCGTGCGCTGACCCGGTACTACCTCGAGTCCGGTGCCGACGGCCTGGCGGTGGGGGTGCACACCACCCAGTTCTCGTTGCACGCGGATCGGGGCGCGTTGCGTGAGGTGTGGGACCTCGCCGCTGCCACCGTTCTCGAGCTCGCCCCCGAGCGGATGCTGATCGCCGGCCTGGTTGGCGACACCGTGCAGGCCGTAGCCGAGGCGCAGGCGGCGGTGGCCGCCGGCTATCACGCCGCGCTGCTCAGCCCGTGGGGGATGGCGGACGGCAGCGAGCGGGCCCTGCTCGAACGCGCCGGAGCCGTTGGGGAGATCCTGCCCACCATCGGTTTCTACCTGCAGGACAGCGTGGGCGGCGGGCCGCTCGGGCGCGGCTACTGGAGCGCCCTGTTCGATCTGGAGTCCGTGATCGCGGTCAAGACCGCGCCGTTCGACAGGTACCGGACCAACGACGTGGTCCGGGCGCTGCTCGAGCACGATCGCTGGGCCGAGGTGGCGCTGCTGACCGGTAACGACGACGCGATCGTGCACGACCTGATCACCCCGTACCGCCGCGGCGACCGGGTGGTACGAGCGGCCGGTGGCCTGCTCGGACAGTGGGCGGTCGGTACCCGGGCCGCGGTCGGGCTGGTCCGGCGCGCCCGAGAAGCAGTCGCGGCCGACGCGGTCGGGACCGATCTGCTTGCCGAGGCGACCGACCTGGTCGAGGTCAACGCGGCCGTGTTCGACGTCGACCATGACTTCGCCGGATGCGTGCCCGGGGTCAATGAGGTGCTCCGGCAGCAGGGGCTGCTCACCTCGGCGCACTGCCTCGACCCCGTCGAGGCGCTCTCACCGGGGCAGGCCGATCTGATCGGACGCGTCCGGACGCAGTTCCCGGAGCTGCTTGATGAGGAGTTCGTGGCCGACCGCCGCGATGAGTGGTTGCGCTGACGGGGTCGTGATGACGGTGACGATCGTGGCCGCGCGGTTGGCCCCGGAGGTGAGGTCGGCGCGGACGGCCGGGGTCGGCGGGGGCTGACCCGAGGCGGTGCGGGACGAGTCGTGATGTCCCGATCTCTCCGATGCCTTGCACTATACGTATACATATGCGTATCCTCCTACCGGAGGATACGATGAGCCCATGCCGAACAAGACGATCTATGTCTCCGACGCCGACCTGCCCCTCTACGAGCGGGCGCAGGAACTCGTCGGCGGCAACCTCTCCCAGGCGATCGTCAAGGCGCTGCGTCGGTACGTCGACGTCGAGGAGGGAAAGGACGAGGGTTTCGAGGAGATCACCGTCCGGGTCGGCCCCGGCAAGGGGCGGCGCCAGCGGTTCCTGGGTGTGCTGCTCGTCGAATGGCTCCAGTCCACGAAGGACCGGGTGCACAAGTACAAGGTGTATCGCAGCCGGACCGGCAAGTACGTCGTCCACGCCGAACACTCGCCGGAACAGATCTGGGCGGCCGGGGCCGACGGGCAGGCCAAGGGCTGGCGCAAGCACGTCAGTTCGGACCAGACCTGGGGCACCACGGCTGCCGTCGCCACGCTCGAGATCTTCGACGACCTGGACGCTCTCCGTGAGAAGGTCCCGGCCTCGCTCTACGACCTGGTCGCGGCCAGTGCCGACGTTCCCGAGGTCGAGGACCTCGACATCTGAGTCCGCCGGGGGATAGGCCCCGGGCGCACCACCACCGCCCACGGGCGGGCGCGAGCCTGCCCAGCAACGCCCGCACGTCTCAAGGGCGGGCGCGAGCCTGCCCACCCACCCACTGCCTCGGGAGGTGGGCCGGCCATGCCAACACGACCTCCGCCGTCGGCCATCGACGCGCCGGACGAAAGGAACGACCAGATGACAACCATTGCGGACCGACCCCCAGCGATCCACGTCAAGGACCTGGAGAAGTCCTACAAGGACCTGCAGGTGCTGCGCGGCGTCGACTTCGACGTGGCGCCAGGCGCCATCTTCGCCCTGCTCGGCTCCAACGGGGCCGGCAAGACCACGATCGTGCGGATCCTGTCCACCCTGCTGCGGGCGGACGCGGGAACCGCGACCGTGAACGGTTTCGACCTCGCCACGCAGCCGACCGACGTGCGCGAGTCCATCAGCCTGACCGGCCAGTTCGCGGCTGTGGACGAGATCCTCACCGGACGGGAGAACCTCGTGCTGGTCGCCCGGCTGCGGCACCTGTCGAACCCGGGCGGGGTGGCGGACGACCTGCTCGCGCGCTTCAACCTGACCGACGCGGCGGCCCGGCCGGTCTCGGGCTACTCCGGCGGTATGCGTCGGCGGCTCGACATCGCCATGAGCCTCATCGGGACTCCGCGGGTGGTCTTCCTGGACGAGCCGACCACGGGGCTCGACCCCCAGGCCCGCAACGACATGTGGCAGATCGTCCGCGACCTCGCCGACGACGGCACCACGGTGCTGCTCACCACCCAGTACCTGGAGGAGGCGGAGAAGCTCGCGGACCGGATCGCCATCCTGCACGAGGGGAGGATCATCGCGAACGGCACGCTGGCCGAGATCAAGCAGCTCGTACCGCCCGCCGAGGTCACCTACGTCGAGAAGCAGGCTTCGCTCGAGGACGTCTTCCTCGCCATCGTCGGGACCAACACCACCAAGGAGCAGTCATGACCGCACACGTCCTCGCCGACACGTCCGTCCTCGTCGGCCGGTCGATGCGCCACATCACGCGCAGCATGGACACCATCATCACCGTCACCATCACGCCGATCGCGATGATGCTGATGTTCGTCTACGTCCTCGGCGGCGCGATCCAGGCCGGGGCGGGCCGGTACGTCGACTACCTGCTGCCCGGGATCCTGCTGATCACGATCGCGTCGGGGATCGCCTACACGGCCGTCAGGCTGTTCAACGACATGACCAGTGGGATCTTCGAACGGTTCCACTCCATGCCGATCGCGCGCTCGTCGGTGCTGTGGGCGCACGTGCTGACCTCGCTGGTCTCCAACGGGCTCTCGGTCGCGATCGTCGTGCTCGTCGCGCTCGTGATGGGGTTCCGATCGCCGGCGGGACTGCTCGCGTGGCTCGCGGTGGTGGGCATCCTGGCGCTGGTCACCCTGGCGCTGACCTGGCTCGCCGTGCTCGCCGCGCTCGCCGCGAAGACGGGGGAGGGCGCCACCGCGTTCTCCTACCCGCTCATCTTCCTGCCGTTCATCAGCTCCGCGTTCGTCCCGACGGACACCATGCCCGCCCCCGTGCGAGCCTTCGCCGAGAACCAGCCGGTCACCTCGATCGTGAACACGATCCGCGCACTGCTCGCGGGGGAGCCGGTCAGTGGCGACATCTGGATCGCGCTGGCGTGGTGCGTGGGTATCCTCGCCGTCGCCTACGTCCTGTCGATGGTCGCCTACCGGCGCCGGATCGCCTCGTAGGGGTCAGCTCGCCAGGCCCTCGACGACCTCGACGCCGGGCATCGCGGCCAGTACCTCGCCCGGGAGCAGGATCTTGGACCGGCGCAGGCCGCTGCCGATGATCGCCCGGCCGGTGCCGACCGCCGGATCGAGCAGGATCCGGTGGTCGGCGGGCAGCCCGATCGGGGTGATCCCGCCGTACTCCATGCCGGAGTCGGCGACCGCACGGTCCATCGGCAGGAACGAGGCCTTGCGGACGTCCAGCAGGCGCTTGACCACGTTGTTGACGTCCGCGCGGGTGGTGGCGCGCACGACGGCGGCCGCGATCCGCTCCTGGCCGGCGCGCCGCCCGGCCACCAGCACGCAGTTCGCGGACGCCTCCAGCGGCAGGTCGTAGGCCTCGGTCATCTCCGCGGTGTCGGCGCAGCCCGGGTCGATCTCGGCAACAAGCACCTGCCCGACGGCGTCGGGCGCCTGCTGCGCCCACGCTGCCAGCGCGGCGCGGACGCCGGTCGCGAGCAGGTCCGGGTGATCGAGGGCGGGTGCCCAGTCCAGGGTTCCGAACCGCATCAGCGCTCGAACGTCGGCGTGATCACCGCGCGGGCGAGGGTGTGGAACAGCGCGACGAAGGAGAACTTGGTGGCGCTCTCCTCATGGGAGAGCTCCAGGGTCTCGACGTCGAGGGCGTGCACCGCGAACGCGTAGCGGTGCGGGCCGTCACCGGGCGGGGGTGCGGCGCCCTCGTAGGCGAACGCCCCGCCGTCGGTGCGGGCGTGGAAGGACGCGCCGGGCAGGGTCAGGTCGCTCTTGCCCCAGCCCTGCTCCATCTCCGTGACGGTCACGTCAAGGTCCGCCACGGTCCAGTGCCAGTAGCCGGACGGGGTGGGGGCATCCGGGTCGAAGCAGGTGAGCAGGAAACTCTGCGTCTGCGGCGGGAAGCCGGACCAGCTCAGCTGGGGCGAGACGTTGCCGCCGGTCAGCGAGTGCAGCGCGGGCAGGGGAACGCCGTCGGTGATGTCGGTGCTGGTGACGGTGAACGTGGCGGTGGCGGGCAGTACGTCATAGGGGGCGGGGGCGACGGGGCGCTGCAGGTCCATGTCATCTCCTTGCGCGAGGTGAGCCGGCCGTTGCCTCCGGCTCCACCTCTAAACCTACGACGACTTCGGGCGCTCGGCCCTCAGGGCACGCGCGCGTCGGGTCGCCGCTCGCGAGCGGTCCGACCTTGGTACAGTATTCGAACCGACGTTCGAATGTCGGTGGTGGCTTCTAGCGTGATGGACGTGGGAGGAGGAACGATGGCGACCACGTCGAAGTTGGAGGATGCGCGGCGGGCGCTGGCCGCCGCGGAGGCCTCGGCCGGGCTGCGGACGGTGCTGAGCGGTCCCACCGTTCGCGCGGTGTCCGGCCTCGCGCCACCCGCTCACGCGGCGCCGGGCTCGCCGGAGCCCCCGCCTCCTCCCGCTGGGGTGGGCCTCGATCCGGAACGGGTGCTGCCGGTGCCAGCCGCGCTGGCGCCGCTGTTCCCCTATGGCGGGATCCGCCGCGGCACCGGGGTGCAGGTGGCCGGGTCCACCTCGCTGCTGCTGCGCCTCGCGGCCGCGGCCTCCTGCGCCGACGTGTGGTGCGCGGTGGTGGCCCTGCCGGACGTGGGGCTCGCGGCCGCCGCCGAGGCCGGCCTGCCCCTGGACCGGATGGTGGTGGTGCCCCGGCCCGGCCCGGACTCCCCGTCCGTGGTGGGAGCGCTCGTGGACGGGTTCGACGTTCTGGTGCTGGGGGACTGCACGGCGTTGGCGGACCGGGACCGGCGGCTGCTCGCCTCCCGGGCCAGGACCCGAGGGTCGGTGCTGCTGACCACCACGCCCTGGCCGGGTTCGGAACTCGTGCTCGACGCCGGGGACCGGGTCTGGCGCGGCGTCGGGCGGGGGGCCGGGGTGCTGCGCACCGAGGAGCTCACAGTCGTGGCGTACGGGCGGGGCGCCGCGGCTGCCCGACCGGTCCGGGTCCGGGTGCGGATCGGCCCGGGTGGGGTGGAGACCGCCGCCCCCGACGAGGTCGGCGCGAACGGCCCGACGGCGGCCCCGGAGTTCGTCGTGCCGGTCGCCGGACGCTCGTTGGCGCAGGTCGGCTGATGGGCGCCGCCGAGCAGTTGCCACCGCCGGTTCCGGCTCCCGAGGGCGCGCGGCTCGCCGAGGCCGCCACCCGGCTCGCGGTGCTGTGGGTCCCGGACTGGCCGATCGCCGCCGCCGTCGCCGAGGGGTTGATCGGTGCGCACCAGAGCGTCGTGCTCCACGACGGGCGCGGCGTCACCGCAGTCTCCGCCAAGGCCCGTGCGGAGGGGGTGCGCCGTGGGATGCGTCGGCGCACCGCGCAGGGGCTCTGCCCGGACCTCGTGCTGCTGCCCGCGGACGAGGCGCGGGACGTGCGTGCGTTCGAGCCGCTCGTGCAGGGCGTGGAGGAGGTGGTGCCGCAGGTGCAGGTGATGCGGCCCGGGGTGATCGCCGTGGGCGCCCGTGGCCCGAGCCGTTACCTGGGGTCGGAGGAGGCGGTGGCCGAGGCGCTCGTCGGTGCGGTGGCGCAGGCCAGCGGCTCCGAGGCCCAGGTGGGGATCGCGGACGGCCTGCTCGCGGCCCTGTTGGCGGCCCGCACCTCCACGGTGGTGCCGCCGGGGAGGTCGGCACGGTTCCTCGCCCCCCGGGACGTGCGGGACCTCATCTACATCACCACCACGCGTCAGTCCCGGGCGGCCTACACCGATCTGGTGGACCTGCTGCGCCGGTTGGGGCTGAGCACCCTGGCCGATCTCGCCATGATGCGCACGGCACACGTGCTGCCCCGGTTCGGTGAGCTCGGGGTGCAGGCCCAGCGGCTGGCCAGAGGGCTGGACGCGTACCCGCCGCAGACGCATCGGCCCGAACCCGACATCACCACCCATGCCGAGCTCGACCCGCCCGCGCAGCGCATCGACACCGCCGCGTTCGCGGCGCGCCGGCTGGCCGAGGAGTTGCAGAGCCGGATGGTCCGGCGCGGCGTGGTGTGTGCCCGGTTGCGGGTGTCCGCCCGGGCGGAGAACGGCTCCGAGCTGACCCGTACCTGGCGAATCGACGGCGCACTCACCGCCACCGAACTGACCGACCGGGTGCGGTGGCAGCTGGAGGGCTGGCTCAGTGGGCGCAGTGGCCAGCCACCGAGTGCGGCGCTGACCCATCTGGAACTCGCCGCCGAGGAGATCAGTCCGGCCGCCGCGGTCCAGGACGGGCTGTGGGGCCGGGTGGGGCGGGGCCAGGTCCAGGCCGGCCGGGCCGTGCTGCGGGTCCAGGGGCTGATCGGTGCCGAAGGGGTGCTCGCCCCGGTGCTGGAGGGCGGACGCTCGCCGCGGGACCGGGTGCGGCTGGTGACCTGGGGGGACGAGCTGCGCCCGCTCCGCGACCCCGAGGCGCCGTGGCCGGGGCAGATCCCGCGGCCGTTGCCGGCGACGGTGCCGGCCGAGCCGGTGCCGGCTCGTCTCGTGGACGCCCAGGGGGATCCGGTGCGAGTGGGCCGGCGCGGCGAGCTCGAGGGCGATCCGGCCCTGGTTGAGGTGCGCCGAGCCACCCGAACCGCGTCGAGCGGGACCGTCTCGACGGCCGGGACCGTCCGGGCGGCCGGGACCGTCCGAGGTGCCGGGGCCGCTCGCGGAACTGGAACCACTGCGACTGCGCACCCCATCACCGGGTGGGCCGGCCCATGGCCGGTGCATGAACGGTGGTGGTCCGGCACCGAGCCGCGCACCTACCTGCAGGTGGTCACCGAGGGCGGTGCCCTGCTGTTGGCGGGGGAGGGCGGCAGGTGGTGGGTCGAGGGGGTCTATGACTGACGGGTGACGAATCCGGACGGCAGGCCGGTGGCGAACCGCTGCGGACCGATCACGATCGGGCATCGATCCGGCCATGCCCCGGCGGTCGGAGGGCGCCGGGATACCCTCGACCACATGACCAGCAGAGTCCGGCACGCTCTCGTGGCCGCCGCCGTCTCGCTCGGACTGGTGCTCGTGGCCGGGTGCGGGGGAGCCGGCGGTGAGGACCCGGGCGACGGCGCCCCGCCCACCGACTCGACCGGGACCACGGGCGACCCGACGGACACACCGCGCGGCGACCCGGTCGACCTGGTCGACCTCTGGCGGGTCAGCGGCGCGGAGGGTGAACGGCCCGACACCTGGTTGCGCCTGGAGGCCGGCCAGTTCCAGTTGTGGCGTGACTGCGGGATGCTCATGGGCGAGTGGGCGGCGTCGTCCACCCTGTTCCTGGCGAGCCTGTCCGGGTGGTCGGGATCCTGCTCGACCGACGACGCCGACGATGCCGACGACGCCGACGATGCCGATGGCGCCGACGATGCCGCGACCCCGGTCGCGCCGTGGCTCGACCGGGTCACCGAGTACCGGTCGGCCGCCTCGGGCTGGGACCTGCTCGACGCCGATGGCGCGGTGGTCGCCACCCTGAGCATCGACGGCGCCCCCGAGCCGATCGACACGGCGGCGTCGTCCTACGCGGAGCCGCCCGAGGTCACCGACGAGGTGCGAGCGTGGCTCGCGGCGCCGGCACCGCTTCCCGACGGCGTGACCCCGGCCTCGGAGGACGACCTGGTGGGTCGGTGGGTTCCCACCGACCCGGTGCCCACCGACCCTCATGTGGAGTTCGCCGCCGACGGCACCTGGACCGGTTCCGATGGCTGCAACGGTGGCGGTGGCCGATGGGTCATCGACCCCGACGGCCTGGTGCTCACCACGTCCGGGCCGCAGACGCTCATCGGGTGCGAGGGTGCGCCGGTGCCGTCCTGGGTGGCGATGTCACGCACGGCCGCGCTGGACGGCGCAGTGCTGAGCCTGTTCGACCGCGACGGCGACCTGGTCGGGGAGCTCGCCGCAGGCTGAACCGCGTCGTCAGGCGGGCCAGATGTGTGCGAGGTCACAGCCTACGCAGGGTCCGATGAGGTTCGCCTTATTTAGGTAAGGGTAACCTGCATTCTTGCGTACCGTTCGGGTGCGTGCCCCTCTGACGAAAGGACGCACACCCGTGTCCCTCGGTACCCTCGCGCCCCGGCGCGCCCGCGCCGTGCTGGCGACGATCGCCGGCGCAGCCCTACTCCTGAGCGCCTGTTCCTCCGGTGACGACTCCGACCCGGACAGCACCACCTCCCCGAACGGCGAGCAGGCCGACGTCGCCGTCGAGGGTGACTGGCCGCGCACCGTCGAGCACGACGCCGGCGAGACGGAGATCCCCGAGGCGCCGATCACGATCGTGTCCACCTCGATCACCATCACCGGGACCCTCCTGGCCATGGACGTCCCGGTCGCCGCCAGCGCGGCCACCGGCGTGGGGCCGCTCACGGACGAGAACGGGTTCTTCGCGCAGTGGGCGGACGTCGCCGTCGAGCGCGGCGTCGAGGTCCTCTACCCGAACCTGGAACTGGATCTGGAGGCGGTCGACGCGCTCGCCCCGGACCTGATCATCGGCTCGGTCACGGGTGCGGACTCGACGGTGGACGCCTACGACCAGCTCAGCGAGATCGCTCCGACGATCCTGCTCGACTACGGCTCGAACACCTGGCAGCAGCTGGCCGTCACCCTCGGTGAGGCGACCGGCCTCGAACAGAACGCGACCGACGTCGTCGAGGAGTTCGACGCCTTCCTGACCGAGTCCGCCGCGGCGATCACGCTGCCGGACCAGCCCGTCACGACCGTCGCCTACAACGGCGCGGACGGCGGCGGCATCTTCTCCGACACGAGTTCCCAGGCCGCCATCATGACCGGGCTGGGCTTCGAGTACGCCGCCGGCCCCGAGGACCTGGCCGACGAGGTGCGCACCGATGTCACCTTCTACACCGCCGAGAACCTGCCGTCCGCCCTCGCCGAGCCACAGACGGTGTTCATCATCTCCGGTGGCGACGAGGACACGGACGCCTTCCTGGCGGACTCGCTCCTGGCCAACACCCCCGCCGTGGTGGCGGGCAACGTGCTGCCGCTCGGCCCGACGTCGTTCCGGATCGACTTCTACTCCGGCACCCAGGCGGTCGAGGCGATCATCGCCGCGTTCGGCGCCTGATCGGTGTCCCGAGCGGTCAATGCACCCGCGCCGTCCGACCCGGGGGTCGCTCGCGAGAGCGGCCCCCGGGTCGGTGGGAGCGTCCGAACGACCTCGACGGCGGCCCGCGCCGTCCGGAGGTTCGTCGCCCTCGTCGTGGGTGCCCTGATCGTGCTCGTCGTGGCCGGTGTCGGTGGCCTCGCGGTCGGCTCGCACCCCATCGAGCTCGCCGCGGTCGTCGAGGCGATCCGCGCCTACGACCCCACCGACGGTGATCACACCATCGTCGTCGCCTCACGGATCCCACGGACCGTGCTCGGGGTGGTCGTCGGAGTCTGCCTCGGCCTCGCCGGTGCGCTCATGCAGGCGGTGACCCGCAACCCGCTCGCCGAACCCGGGCTGCTCGGGATCAACGCCGGCGCCTCCCTGGCCGTGGTCATCGGGATCTCCTACCTCGGCGTCACCACGGTCGCCGGCTACCTGCCGCTGGCCTTCCTGGGAGCGGCGATCACCGCCGTCGGCGTGTACCTGCTCGGGACCGCCCACCGGAGCCAGGGCACCCCGGTGCGGATGGCGCTCGCCGGCGCCGCGATCAGCATCGTTCTCGGTGCCCTGACCCGGTCGATCCTGCTCGGCGACCAGGCGGCCTTCAACCAGTTCCGGTACTGGGCCGTCGGCTCCCTGCAGGGTCGCGGCTTCGACGTCATCGGGACCGTGCTCCCGTTCGCCCTGCTGGGGGTCGCGATCACGCTCCTGCTGGCCCGATCGCTGAACGCCGTGGCGCTCGGTGACGAGACCTCGCGGGCGCTCGGCGTGAACGCCGGTCTCGTCCGCGGTGCGAGCGCGCTCGCCGTCGTGCTACTCGCCGGAGCAGCCACGGCCGCGGCCGGCCCGATCGCGTTCGTCGGGCTCGCCGCCCCGCACATCGTGCGCTCGATCGTCGGGCCGGACCAGCGCCTGCTGCTCCCGGCCACGTTGGTCGTGGCGCCCGCGTTCCTCGTCGCCGCCGACGTCATCGGGCGGTGGGCGATCGCCCCGGGCGAGCTGCAGACCGGCATCGCCGCTGCCATCCTCGGCGGCCCGGTGTTCGTGTTCCTGGTGCGCTCCCGACGGATGGCCTCGCTGTGAGTGGGACCCGCGGCGCCGCACCGGTCGCCCTCGTGACCCGACCCGGCCTGATCGGCGGGTGGGTGCTGCGGCTGGGTCCGCTGTCGATCCGCCTCGATCCCCGGCTGCTGTTCGTCGGGACCCTCCTGCTGCTCGCCGTCGTGGTCGTCGGCACGGTGACCCTGCTGACCGGAACCATCGAGCTCTCCGTCGGCGAGGTGGTCGCCGCCGTCTTCGGCCACGGCGACGATCGCACGCTCCGCACCGTGCAGGGCCGCCGGCTGCCACGACTGCTGACCGCGCTGCTCGTCGGCGGCAGCCTCGGGGTGGCCGGCTCGGTCTTCCAGAGCCTGTCCCGCAACGCCCTCGGCTCCCCGGACATCATCGGGTTCACCACCGGCGCCGCGACCGGGGCGGTCGTGCAGATCGTGCTCTTCGACGGCGGGGTGGTGCAGGTGGCGATGTCCGCGATCGCCGGCGGTGTCCTGACCGCCCTCGTCGTGTACACCCTCGCCCGCAAGGACGGGATCACCGGTGGGATGAGGCTGGTCCTGGTCGGCATCGGGGTCGGCGCGATCCTGGCCGCCGTGACGTCGTTCCTCATCGTGCGCGCGGACATCAACGATGCCGAGACCGTCCAGCGCTGGGAGGCCGGGTCCCTGATCGGGCGCGGCTGGCCGCACGCCGTGAGCGTCGCCGTCGCCGTGGCCGTGCTGCTCCCCGCGATCATGGTGTGCGCGCGCCGGATCACCTACGTCGAGATGGGCGACGAGTCCGCCCATGCCCTCGGCATCCCCGTGGAGACCTACCGGTTCGCCGTCCTGGTCATCGCCGTTGCCCTCACGGGCGTGGCCGTGGCCGCGACCGGACCGATCGCATTCATCGCCCTCGCAGCGCCACAGATCGTGCGGCGCATCACCCGGCGCGGCGGTGTGATCGTCATCCCGTCGTTCCTGATGGGGGCCGCCCTGCTCGCCTGCGCCGATCTGATCACCCAACGCATCGACTTCGGGATGCCGGCCCCCGTCGGACTCGTGACCTCGGTGATCGGCGGCGTCTACCTCATCTGGCTGCTCGCCCGACGAGCCTGAAAGGACCGCATGACGCTCACCTCGACCTCCCCCGCAGCGGCAGGATCCCCGCCCGGCGGCGCCCTGCGCGCCGACCACGTCGACCTCGGGTATCCCGGCCGCACCGTCGTGCAGGACCTCAGCCTGGAGGTTCTCCATGGCGAGTTCACCGTCATCATCGGCCCGAACGCGTGCGGCAAGTCGACGCTGCTTCGAGCCCTCGGGCGGATGCTCGCACCCACCGGTGGGCAGGTGCTGCTGGACGGCCGCGTGATCACGCAGTACCCCACCAAGGAGGTCGCACGGCGGATCGGGCTGCTGCCCCAGTCGCCCGTCACGCCGGACGCGATCACCGTCGCCGACCTGGTGGCCCGGGGCCGGTACCCGCACCAGCGCCTGCTCCGGCAATGGTCGAACGAGGACGCCGAGGTGGTGGAGGCCGCGCTGCGACAGGTGGGCATGCTCGAGCACGCCGACCGGTTGGTGGACGAGCTCTCCGGTGGTCAGCGCCAGCGGGTCTGGATCGCGATGACCCTCGCGCAGGCTACGCCGATCCTCCTGCTCGACGAGCCGACCACCTTCCTCGACGTGGTCCACCAGCTGGACGTGCTCGACCGCTGCTCGGACCTGCACCGGCAGGGTCGAACCTTGGTGGCGGTGCTGCACGACCTGAACATGGCCGCCCGCTACGCGACGCACCTGGTGGTCATGAGCGAGGGGCGGGTGGTGGCGCAGGGTGACGCTGCGGACGTGCTGACCCCCGACCTGCTCCGGACGGCGTTCGGTCTGGACGCGCTCGTGCTCGCCGACCCCGAGAACGGCCGGCCACTGGTCGTGCCCCGGGACCGGCGCGCCGCCTCGGACGAGGGGACGGACCGATGACTCGCGAGAGCCGAACCACCACCGATGGCCCCGTCCCGGCCCTGCTCGAGGAGGTCGTCGCCGCACCCGACCGGGGCCGGGCCGCGAGCGCGTTCTGGGACACCCTCGAACGCGCGCCGCTGATCGGCCCCGCTCGGGAGATCGACGGCAGACGCCGCCACCCGGTCACGTTCCTGTGGCGTGCACAGGACCCCGGCGCCGAGGTCATGGTGCACCTCAACGGCATCACCGACGCCCACCGCGAGGACCTGACGCCCGCGCGGCTGCACCGGATCGAGGGCACCGACCTGTGCCACCGCACCGACTGGCTACCGGCGGACGGCACCTGGGGGTACCGCATCGTCGAGCTGGACCGGCTGCCCACCGACGCCGGCGCCACGCGAGCGGGCTGGCTGGCGATCCACGAGGCCGGGCGCCCGGATCCACTCAACCCGCGCTCGCAACCACATGCGCTCGGTCAGATCTCGAGTCTGCTCGTGATGCCCGACGCCTATCAGCACCCCGCGTGGGCGGACACCCCGGGCACCGCGGCGCCGTGGATCACCTGGGAACTGCCGGGCGACGGCGACGCTCCCCGGACGCTGCACCACTGGCAGCCGGCCGGAGCGAGCACGCGGCGCCGGGTCCTCGTGCTGTTCGACGGCGAGCAGTGGACGGCCCTCGGTCTCGCCGACGCCATGGAGCGGTCCGGCCTGGACGTGGAGATCCTCCTTGTGGACTCCCACGGCCCACAGCGTCGCGCGGCGGACCTGCCGTACCCGGAGCGGGCGAGCCGGATCGTCGACGCCGCGCTGGCCCGGCGCGCGACCGAGTTCGGCGGGCGGGTACCCGCGGACCGGGTGATCGTGGCAGGTCAGAGCTTCGGTGGGCTGGCGGCCGCCGGTGTCGCGCTGGTACGGCCAGATCTGGCCGCGACGGCGATCGTCCAGTCCGGGTCGTTCTGGTTCACCGACGGCGATGAGCCGCGGCGCCACAACCCGGTCCCCGCCGACCTGGTGCGCCGCCTGCGGGCCGGCGAGTTCGGGCGCCCGCTGGCGCGGTTCCACGTCCAGGCGGGCACCGACGAGGGCACCATGGTCGACCAGGCCGAACACTTCCACGCCGCCTGCGCCGGGGCCGGGGGAGCGGCGAGTCTGCGCGTGGTCACCGGCGGGCACGACTACGCCTGGTGGAAGCACCACCTGCTGAGGACCCTCACGGACGTCGTCACCGACTGACCGCCCGCTGGGTGTCCGGGATCGGCGCGTCCCAGCGTCGCGGCCGGACCCGCACCAACGGCATCCGCTCCGCGATGTCCTCGGGCAGCGGGCCGTCGACGGTGAACCCCTCGATGCCGAGGCCCTTGGCCAGTGTGCGCACCGTGCCCGGGTGCCGTTTGCGGTAGTCGTCCAGGACGATGCGACCCTCCACCGGATCGAGGATCCGGGCGATCGCACTCACGCCGGTGCCCCACCCGGACCACATCCGTACCCGCGGATCGGCCTTGACGTTGCGCAGCCACTGGGACGTCCACCCGTACCCGGAGATGACGTAGACGTCGTCCCCGTCGATCTTGATCGTCTCCAGCACCACCTCCCTGATCAGCCCACTCCTGCGTCCGCGGTGCTCGAGCATCACGAACCGCTTGCTGAGCAGCCCGCCGAGACCGAGGCGGAACATGGGGATCGGGGCACGGGCGATCACGCGGGGGATCTTGCGCATGGACCAGCCTAGGCATGAAAGCGCGATGTAAGCAGGTCGGGGGACGCTTGCCGCCGACGGTCGCCCGACGCGGCCACGGACGAGGGGACGACGATGTCGATGATCGTGGCCGCGCGCCGAGCGAGCTGGGCCGGGCTCACCGCGCTGACCGGAGTCATGCTGCTGACGGGGACGTACGGGGTGGAGCGCAGCGACCCCGTCGACTGGGTCTCGACGTCGACCGAGACGTCGGGGGCCGAGCCGGCCGGCGCCGTCGTCGTGGGCCTGACCGACCCCGACGGCGCGGTCGGGTACCGCGCCGAGCTCCAGCCGGGGCCGGGCCGGCTGGTCCTCGTCGACAACGCCGACGACGGCGCACCTGTGCTCGCCTACGTCTGGATCGAGAGTGAGGGTCCGCAGGTGTTCCTCGGTGCCGGTCCCGGAACGCAGACGCTCGACCTGGACGTCCCAGCGAACAGGGAGTTCGGTCTGCAGGTGTGCGTCCAGGGCGGTGCCTGTTCGGCCACCGTCCACGGCAGGACCTGATCGGGCGTCAGCGTCCCGGGTGGAACTCCACCGACTGCACGGAGGCCATCGCCTCCTGGAAGCGCGGCAGGGTCATCCGGCGCTCGGCCTCGGCCTCGTCGACGTCGGCTCGGTGATCACCCGCGCGCCGATCTGCTCAGAGCAGATCCGCCGTCGGGCGCATCGACCCCGACCGACGCGTGAGCGGCGCAGGCTGAGTGGACCAACCCACGAAGGGAGCCTGCCATGTCCGAAGGGACCAGACTCGACGACCGCCTGGCGGACGGTCTCATGCAACACCGCGTCATCGCCATCGGCACCGAGGTCGACGACGACGTCGCCGCCCGCATCACCAGCCAGCTCCTGCTGCTCTCCGCCCAGGACCCGAGGGCGGACATCACCCTGCTCATCAACTCGCCGGGTGGCTCGGTCTCGGCCGGGCTCGCCATGTACGACACGATGCGGCTGATCCCCAACGACGTCGCCACGGTCGCGATGGGACTGGCCGCGAGCATGGGCCAGTTCCTGCTCTCCGCGGGCACCCCGGGCAAGCGGTACGCGCTGCCGCACGCGCGGATCCTGATGCACCAGGGTTCCGCCGGGCTGCAGGGTACGGCGGTGGACATCGCGATCCAGGCGGAGAACCTCGAGCACACCCGCTCGGTCATGCTCTCCCTCATCGCCGAGCACACCGGGCAGCCGCTGCAGCGCATCGAGGCGGACTCCGACCGGGACCGGTGGTTCACCGCCGAGGAGGCCCACAAGTACGGCTTCGTGGACGCGATCGTGAGCGACGTCGGTGAGGTGATGCCCGTGCGGGCCCGCCGCGCCGGGTTGGGAGGGCAGCTGTGATGAGCCAGTACACGATCCCCAGCGTCATCGAGCGGACCACCTCGGGGGAGCGGGCGGCGGACGTCTACTCCCGGCTGCTCTCGGACCGCATCGTGTTCCTCGGCACCGAGATCGACGACGGGGTGGCGAACACGATCATCGCCCAGTTGATCCATCTCGAGTCGGTCGACCCCGACGGCGAGATCAACCTCTACATCAACTCACCCGGCGGCTCGGTCACCGCGATGCTCGCCATCTACGACACCATGCAGTTCGTCCGGGCACCCGTCGCGACGATCTGCGTGGGTCAGGCCGCGTCGTCCGCGGCGGTCCTGCTGGCGGCGGGGGAGCCGGGCCGGCGCGGGGTGCTCCCGCACGCCCGGGTGTTGTTGCACCCGCCGTCGATGGGCGGGCAGGGCGCGCTGCCGGACCTACGCATCCAGGCGGCGGAGATCGCCCGGATGCGCGCCGAGGTGGACGAGATCCTGTCCCAGCACACCGGGCAGCACGTCGAGCGGTTGGCCGAGGACACCTCGCGGGACCGGATCTTCACGGCGCCACAGGCGGTGGACTACCACCTGGTGGACGAGGTGGTCGCCGTGCGGGCCCGCGCAGTCGCGTCACGCTGACCCGGGTCGACGGCGGGCGTGCCCCAGTCTCAGGCCGCGAGGAGCACCGGGGTGCTCGCGGTGAGCGAGCGGGATACCCGGCCGGCCAGCTCGGCGAGCTCAAGGCCGAGGGAGCCCCCGAGCGCCTCGAGGATCTCCGAGGACGGCTCCTTGCGGCCGCGTTCGATCTCGGACAGGTACTGGGTGGAGACCCCGGCGACCGAGGCGACGTCACCCTGGGTACGGCCCTGTTCGTGGCGTTCGGCGCGCAGCTCGTGACCGACGGCCTCGCGCCAGAGCAGCGGGCGGGGCTGCACGCCGGGGCGCGGGCGCGGCTCCGGGTCGTCGACGGCTGGGACGATCGACGGCGGGGGCGTGGTGCCCGACGGCGAGGGCGTGGTTCGGTGGTCGGGTGCAGGTTGGTCGTACCCGGGTCGGGTCCGCTCGGGTCGGTCGCGGGACGACGGTGACTCCACAGGCGGCGCGGCTCGTGCCGCCCGCGCCGCTTGGTGGGTCGCGAACTCGATGACCTGTCCCATGTCGGGCAGCCTACGGACGACGTGAGCGCCGCGCACGGATGTTCCCGTGGAGCGTAATCGGGCCCGCTCGAGGCGGAGTCGCGATGATGCCCGCCGTGATTCCGGCTACCGAGCGGCCGGCGCCAAGGCAAGGGTATAATCGAACACATGTTCGCATCGGGTTATGCCGAACTGCACGCCCACTCGGCGTTCAGCTTCCTCGACGGCGCCAGCCAACCCGAGGAACTGGCGATCGAAGCCGCCGGGCTCGGCCTGTCCGCGATGGCGATCACCGACCACAACGGCCTCTACGGGGTGGTCCGGTTCGCCGAGGCCGCCCGCACCCTGGAGCTGCCCACCCTGTACGGGGCGGAACTGAGCCTGGACGCACCCGTGCGTCCCACCGGGATGCCGGATCCGCCGGGCACCCATCTGCTCGTCCTGGCCCGCGGGACCGAGGGGTACCGACGGCTGTCCCGGTCCATCGCGAACGCCCACCTGGCCAGCGGGAAGAAGGGGGAGGCCCACTACCGGCTCGGTGAGCTCGCCGATCTCGCCGCCGGGAACTGGCTCGTGCTGACCGGCTGCCGCAAGGGTGCGGTGCGCCGGGCCCTCGAACCCGAGCCCGGTCGGTTCGACCTGGCCGCCGCGCGCACGGAGCTGGACGTCCTGGTGGACCACTTCGGCGCGGAGAACGTGGTCGTCGAGATCACCGACTCCGGTGCGCCGCTGGACTCGGTACGCTGCGACGCGCTCGCCGAACTCGCCGCGGCCGCGCGGCTGCCGGTGGTGGCCACCGGCGCGGTGCACTGCGCGAGCCCGGCGGACCAGCCCCTCGCGGACGTCCTGGCCGCGGTGCGGGCGCGCTCCACCCTGGCCGAGCTCGACGGCTGGCTCCCGCCCAGCGCCGCCCACGTGCGTGCGCCGGCGGAGATGTACGCCCGGCACGCCACCCGTCCGGAGGCGGTCGCGATGAGCGTGGAACTGGCACAGCAGTGCGCGTTCGACCTGCGCCTGGTGGCACCGAACCTGCCTCCGCACCCGGTGCCGCCCGGGCACACCGAGGCCACCTGGCTGCGCCACCTCACCTACGAGGGTGCCCTGGACCGGTACGGCCCGCCGGAGGCGCCGCGGCTGCCCGGCGCGTACGCCACGATCGAGCGGGAGCTCGACATCATCATCGACCTGGACTTTCCCGGGTACTTCCTGATCGTGCACGAGATCGTCGACTTCTGCCGGCGCAACGACATCCTCTGCCAGGGCCGTGGCTCCGCCGCGAACTCCGCGGTCTGCTACGCCCTCGGCATCACCGCCGTCGACGCCGTGCAGCACAAGCTGCTGTTCGAACGGTTCCTGTCCCCGGGCCGCTCCGGCCCGCCGGACATCGACGTGGACATCGAGTCCCGGCGCCGGGAGGAGGTGATCCAGTTCGTCTACGAACGGTACGGACGCACCCACGCCGCGCAGGTGGCGAACGTGATCTCCTACCGGCCGCGCTCGGCGATCCGGGACGCCGCGAAGGCGTTCGGCTACGACGCCGGGCAGCAGGACGCCTGGTCCAAGGGCATCGAACGGTGGGGCAGCCTGCGCCCGAGCCCGTCGCCCGGCGGCACCGACGACACCGGCGAGCGGCTCAGCGAACTCGAGCGCCGCCGTCGGGACGGACCGTGGACCCCGAGCCCGGAGGTGGTCGCCGCAGCCGACGACGCGGGCGGCGGCGACCTCGACGGCATCCCCGCGGAGGTCGTGGACATGGCCGAGCGGATGCTGCGCCTGCCCCGTCACCTCGGCATCCACTCCGGCGGCATGGTGCTCTGCGACCGTCCGGTCATCGACGTGTGCCCGGTGGAGTGGGCCACCATGCCCGGGCGCACCGTGCTGCAGTGGGACAAGGACGACTGCGCCGACGCCGGCCTGGTGAAGTTCGACCTGCTCGGCCTCGGCATGCTCACCGCGCTGCGGCTCGCGTTCACCTGGGTGCGGGACCTCGAGAGGGTGGACGTCGGGCTGCACTCGCTGCCGCAGGAGGACCCAGCGGTCTACGACCTGCTCTGCGCCGCGGACACGGTGGGCGTGTTCCAGGTGGAGTCCCGGGCGCAGATGGCCACCCTGCCGAGGCTGCAGCCCCGGGAGTTCTACGACATCGTCGTGGAGGTCGCCCTGATCCGCCCCGGGCCGATCCAGGGCAACTCGGTGCACCCCTACATCAACCGGGCCAGGGGACGGGAGAAGATCACCTATCTGCACCCGCTGCTCGAGCCTGCCCTGTCCAAGACCCTCGGCGTGCCGCTGTTCCAGGAGCAGCTCATGCAGATCGCGATCGACGTGGCCGATTTCAGCGCCGCCGAGGCGGACCAGCTGCGCCGGGCGATGGGATCCAAACGGTCCGCCGAGAAGATGGAGGCCCTGCACGCCCGCCTGCTCGCCGGGATGGCCGTCAAGGGGATCTCCGTCGAGATCGGTGAACAGATCTTCGACAAGCTCAAGGCATTCTCCGACTTCGGGTTCCCCGAGTCGCACGCGTTCTCCTTCGCCTACCTCGTCTACGCGAGCTCGTGGCTGAAGGTGCACCACCCGGAGGCGTTCTACGCGGGGCTGCTCGCGGCGCAGCCGATGGGGTTCTACTCGCCACAGTCGCTCGTCGCCGATGCCCGACGGCGGGGGGTCCGGGTCGAGCGTGCGGACGTCGCCTTCTCGCAGGTACAGGCGTGCGTGGAGCGGGTCGACGGCGGAGGGCTGGTGGTGCGCCTCGGGCTCGCCCCGGTCCGGGGGATCGGAGAGAAGGGGGCCGAGCGGATCGTCGCGGCCCGGGAGGCCGCGCCGCTGCGCGACCTCGCCGATCTGGCTCGCCGGGTGCGGCTGTCCGCCGGCCAGCTCGAGGCGCTCGCGACCGCCGGTGCGCTGGACTCCTTCGGGCACTCCCGGCGGGAGGCGCTCTGGCTCGCCGGTGCCCTGGCCGCCGAGAGCGGCACCTCGACCCTGGTCCGCTCCGGCGACGGGCAGCAGGTGCTCCGGGCCGTGCAGGAGCCGCTGCCGTTCACCGCCGTCGGCATCGACCTGCCCACCCTGCCGGGCATGGACGAGGTGACCACCGCCGTCGCCGACGTGTGGGCCACCGGGGTGTCCACGGACTCGTTCCCCACCGAGTTCCTGCGCACCGACCTGGATGCCCGCGGGGTGGTGCGGGTGACCGACGTGCCCGGCGCGGGGTCCGGCACGAGGGTGCGGGTGGCCGGGGTGGTCACGCACCGGCAGCGCCCGTCCACGGCCGGCGGGGTGACGTTCCTGTCCCTCGAGGACGAGACCGGCCTGCTGAACGTCATCTGCACACAGGGGCTGTGGGGCCGTTACCGGCGGGTCGCCCGCACCAGCGCCGCGCTGGTGGTCCGGGGCACCGTGGAGACCGCCGACGGGGTGACGAACCTGATGGCCGACTCGATCACCGCCCTGAGCCTGCGGGTGGCCTCCACCTCCCGCGACTTCCAGTGAGCCCGCGTGTCCAGCGCTACGGCTCCATGGCCTTCGCGTCCGGTTCGAGGTCCTCCATCGGCGGGTCGAGGTTCCGCAGCTTCGCGTAGACGGCCCAGATCACCGCGACGATCGGGATGACGATCACGGCGCCGAGGATGCCCGCCACCAGGGTGCCGGCGGTCACCGCCAGGGCGACGACCAACGGATGCAGGGAGACCTGCTTGCCCATCACCAGCGGCTGCAGGATGTGCCCCTCGAACTGGCCGATGAGGGCGATCCCGATGCCGACCAGGATCGCGTTGACCGGGCCGTTCACGGCCAGGGCCACCACCATCGCGATGATCATCGCCGCGGGCGCACCCACGAGCGGGATGAACGCACCGATGAACACGAGCACTGCCAGCGGCGCGGCCAACGGCACCCCGGCGATCAGCAGGATGATCGCGGCCAGGAAGCCGTCCACCAGGGCGATGATCACGGTCCCGCGGGCGTACCCGGAGAACGTGTACCAGCCGACGCCGCCGGCGAGCATCCACTTCTCCCGGACCTTGGCGGGCAGCTGGTTCAGGAACCACTTCCACATCTCGTTGCCGCGGGCGAGGAAGAACACGGTGCAGAAGATCGCCAGCGCGAGGGCCGCGAACACCTCGAACACCGATCCGGCGCCGGCGGCGGCCCGGTCCAGCAGGGCGCTCTGGTTCTCCTGCAGCCAGGCCTGGCCCTGCTCCAGCCATTCGCTGACCTGGTCCTCGGTGATCGTCAGGCCGAACGGCAGGTTCTCGGCGAGTGCGAACAGCTGGGCGATACCGGTGGAGAACTGTTCCGAGAGGGACTCCCACTGCCCGGTCACGGACGTGATCACATACGTGAGCAGCCCGCCGACGAACGCGAGGGCGGACAGCAGGCCCAGTGCGGTGGCCAGGCCGCGCGGCATGACCTTCGCGAACACGTTGACCAGCGGGCGCAGCACGGCGGTGATGACCAGGCCGAGGAAGACCGCGACGAACACCAGCTGGATCCGGGCCGTGGCCCAGACCAACAGCGAGATCAGCGCGATCACCACGAGGATGCGCCACGACCAGCCGGCCGACTTGCGCATCCACCGGGGGACGCCGTCGCCGCCGTCGTCGGCGCGCAGGTGCGCCTCGGGGAGTCGGTGCACCCGGGCCCGGGCGCCCCGGGCGGGGGAGCGCGGCAGCGGGGGCAGGGGGGCTGGGGTGGCGGGCGAACCGTCGTCGGCGTCGGTGGCGGATCCGATCGCCGCCGCCGACCCGCCGGCGTTCGCGGACGCCGCCCGGCGCGCGGCCGCGGCTTGGCGGACCGCGACGGCCTGGATGCGTTGGGGCACGAGTCTCACGCCGCCAGTCTGCCCCAGAGTCGGCCGGTTCGCGCGGAAGCAGACCCGGTCCTCGAATCCTGCCCGTGGCGACCCCGGCGTGCCCTACATTCGGCCCACCGGGCGAACGTACCGGCGCCACGAGTGGCCTCCACGAAAGAACACGCCCATGGCCGCCCAGCCTTCCGACCAGTCATTCGCCCCTCCGTATCCGCAGCACCGCCCGACGGTGACCGGCAGCTACCCGACCGGTCACGCCGCCGGCTACCAGGCCACCTACCCGACCGGGAACCAGGCCGCCTACGCCACCGGGAACCAGGCCGGCTGGTCGTACCCGCAGACCGGCACTGCGCCGTCGGGCGGTCCCGGGGCGATGTGGCCGCCGGCACCCCCGGCTCGCAGCCGCGTCCTGGTCTGGCTGGTGCCGAGCCTGGTCGGGGTGCTTGCGCTGGTGTTCGGATTCGTGGCCGGAGCGCTCACCGCGCCGTTCGGCGGACCGCTGGCCGTCGGCTGGGAGTCGGGCAACACCACCTCGCGTGAGCAGCCGGCCGCGCTCGGGTCCAGCGTGACGATCCTGGACGAGGGGTACGAGTGGGAGGTCACGCTCGGCACTCCGCAGTACGACGCCGATGACATCGTGCGCGACGTGGATCCGCTCAACGATCCCGCCCCGGACGGTCAGGCCTATCTCGTGGTGCCGGTCACCGCGACCTACCATGGGCCCGATCGTGCGAATGCGGGCGTGGACCTGTGGGTCTCATTCGTCTCGGCGCAGGGGAACTCCTACGACGAGGCGAGTCTGTTCACCGCGGACGGCTACCTGATGGGGCCGGATCCGCTCTACCTGGCTGCCGACGTGTTCGACGGCGCCACCGTGACCGGCAACGTCACGTTCGCCATTGCCGAGGGCGCGCAGGACGAGCCGGGCGCGGTGTGGCTGGTGGCGGACACGTGGACCGGGGACGGCGCGTACTTCGCCGCGCACTGACGGCCGGTGGGCGAACCGCGACCGGGGCGCCTCAGCTGCGGGCGAGCATCGCCCAGCACCGCACCTGGGTCAGATCCTTCAGCGCGAGCGCCTGGCGGGCCGGATCCGGCCAGGTCTCGAGCTGCCACAGGACGGACTCCACCGATCGGGCGCACGCCCACTCGCAGATCCGTCGGAACGGGATCCCGAGCGCACGCGCGGCGAGCTCGACCCGCGGGCGCAGCACGGCCAACGGATCCGGGTAGAGGAACGGGTTGTCGATCTGCGAGAGCACCGGCCACAGGTCGTACCCGGGATCGCCGATCATCGGCTTCGGGTCGATCGCGAGCCACTGCGGCGGCACCGAACCGGGCGCGTCGAGCAGGATGTTGCCGGGGTTCAGATCGCCGTGCAGGACCACGAGCGGTCCGGGCTTGGCTCCCGGCCGCCCGAACGCCGCGAGCAGGCCGAGCCCGTAGGTGACCTCCTCCCGGTATGCCTCGTACAGGTGGGCCCACCGGTTCGCCCGCTGCGTCGCGATGTGGGACCACGCCGCACTCACGGTCGTCAGCGACGGCATCTCGGTCCCGCTGGCCACGGCGCGGTGCAGATTCCGCAGGATCTCCACCGCGATGCCCAGCCGCACGTGCGGCGGTGAGATGTCCGCCAGCAGCAGGGTGCCGGGGTGGGCCCGGCGCAGCAGCAGCGCCCAGTCCTGGGTGTCGTGGTCGAGCAGTTCCACGGCGGCGTGACCCTGCCAGAGCGCCAGCGCGGTCGCCTCGTACTTGGCCTCGTCATGCGGGAAGGTGAGCTTGAGGACGACCGGGGTCCCGTCCGCCATGACGCCGGGCGTCGTCCACGCCGCGGTGCCCACCGAGAACGGGGTACCGAGACTCAGCCCCCAGCGGCGGGTCGCACGGTCGATCAGGCCCGGAAGCCGAGCCACCCAGGCCGCGCCGGCCGGTGTCGATGCTGCCCCGGTCGTCAGCGACGTGGGCAGGACGGGGCCGTTCAGTGCCCGACCGCCGCGCCGTGGGCGCTGACCGGCCCGCCCTTCGGGCCCGCTGGCAGCCCGAGCAGGGCGGCCAGATGCCTGGGATCGGCGGCGACCGCGTCCGCGTCCGCGTGTTCCGCCTCGGTGCCGTAGCCCCAGGCGACGAGCACGCACGGCACGCCGTGCGCGCGGGCGCCCTCGAGGTCGTGCACGCGGTCACCGACCATCACCGCGCCGGACAGGTCCGCCCCGGCCGCGCGCAGCACCGTCAGGGCCTTGCCCATCACGTACGCCTTGTCCGAGTTGCGGCCACGGTCGTCGGCGCCGCAGATGGCGGTGAAGTACTCCGTCAGCTCGAAGTGGGCGAGGATCTCTCGAGCGAACTCCTCCGACTTGGACGTGGCCAGGCTCACCGGGACGCCGGCGTCGCGCAGTTCGACCAGCAGGTCACGCATCCCGTCGAACACGGCGGAGTTGAACATCGACCCGCCGCCGTAGTGGGCCCGGTAGAGGTCCTGGCCGCGCTCGACGTCTGCCGGGGCCACGCCACCGATGTGCTCGAGCGTCCAGGCCAGGGGTGGGCCGACGACGGCTCGAAGGGCGGACTGCGGCGGTTCGGCGAGGCCGAGGCCGCGCACGGCCGTGACGAACGAGTCGATCACGCCGGGTGCCGAGTCCGTCACGGTTCCGTCCAGATCGAGCAGGACCGCTGTCGCAGTTTCGGGCATCCTCACCCGCGTCAGCCTAATAGGTAGGGTGGCGGCATCGAACCGACCGACCGCATCACCCCGACCGCCGGCGCCCCGTCCGCGGGCCCCGACCTGCGCGCCGACTGCGCCCGGTGCGTGGGTCTGTGCTGCGTTGCCCTGGCGTTCGCGAGGTCCGCCGACTTCGCGTTCGACAAGGCGGCGGGGGACCCCTGCCGGAACCTGCTCGCCGACCATCGGTGCGCGATCCACACGAACCTGCGGGCCACGGGGATGGCCGGGTGCACCACCTACGACTGCTTCGGGGCCGGGCAACACATCACCGGGACCACGTTCGCGGGGCGGACCTGGCGGGACGGCCCGGACACCGGCGCGGCCATGTTCGCGGCGTTCGCGGTGATGCGGCGGCTGCACGAGGCGCTCTGGTACCTCTCCTGCGCCCGGGCGCTCGACCTGCCCGGGGAACTCGCCGCCGAGCTGCACCGGCTAGGGACCCGGATCGAGGACGCGACCACCGGCGATGCGGCGGACCTGGCCGCGCTCGACGTCGACGCCCTCTGGGCCGAGATGGCCGACGCCGCGCTGCGGGCCAGCGCGTACACCCGGGCCCGGGTACCCGGACCGCGTCGCGAGCACCGGGGCGCGGACCTGATCGGTGCGGACCTGCGCGGGGCCGACCTGCGCGGGGCGAACCTTCGCGGTGCCGCCCTGATCGGCGCCGACCTGCGCGGTGCCCGGCTGCACCGGGCCGACGTGATCGGCGCGGACCTGCGGGGCGCGGACGTGCGCGGCGTTGACCTCGCCGACGTCCTGTTCCTGACCCAGCCGCAGCTCGCCGCCGCGACCGGTGACACCCGCACCAGGATCCCGGACGGGCTCACCCGCCCGGCACACTGGTAGGCGGGGGAGAGGGGTCATGGCGGACTCCTCGCTCGGGTCCGGGTTCCGGAACGTCTTCGTCGCGAACCTGGGATCCAGCCTCGCGGACGGGATCGCCCGGGTCGCCGCGCCGCTGCTCGCGGTCCGGCTCACCGACGACCCGCTGCTGATCTCGGGGATCGCCGCCGTCGCGTTGCTGCCCTGGCTGTTCTTCGCGATCCCGGCCGGGATCGTCCTGGACCGGATCGACCGGCGGCGGGCGCTCGCCATGGCGAACGCCGTGCGGACCGTGCTGGCGG
Organism: Occultella kanbiaonis; assembly: GCF_009708215.1. Classification (NCBI taxonomy): domain Bacteria; kingdom Bacillati; phylum Actinomycetota; class Actinomycetes; order Micrococcales; family Ruaniaceae; genus Occultella; species Occultella kanbiaonis. The sequence continues at coordinate 2,327,251 of NZ_CP046175.1, forward strand.
TCACCCTGTTCGTCCTCACCGCCACCGGTGCCCTGACCATCTGGTGGTTGTACGCCGTGATCTTCGTCTACGGCGCGTTCGAGACCCTGTACGACGGCGCGATCCGGGCGGTGGTGCCCAGCCTCGTCGAGCGGCACAACCTGCCGCGCGCGAACTCGCGGGTCGAGGCCGGTGAGATCGTGGTGCAGAACTTCGCGGCCGCTCCGTTCACGTCCGCGTTGTTCGCCGTCTCGGTGCTGATCCCGCTCGGGATCGGCGCGCTCGGCTACGCCGTCGCCGGGTTGCTCGCGCTCTGGCTGCCGTTGGCCGCCGCCGGGGCGCACCGAGCCGACGGCGCAACCCGTGAGCGGGTGCCGTGGCGTGACGAGGTACGGCAGGGCCTGCGGTTCATCCTCGGGAATCCGATGTTGCGGCCGCTGTGGTTCCTCAGCACGGTGGTCGCGCTGGGCCACTCCGCGGCGACGGCGACGCTGGTGCTCTACGTGCTGGACCGCCTCGGCGTGCCCGAGGCCCTGTTCGGGGTGTTCATGCTCTCGATGGCGCTCGGCGGGATCGTCGGTGCCTGGGTCGCGTCGCCGGCGAAGGAGCGCTTCGGCGCCGGGCCGGTGATGGCGGTCGCCAGCCTCGCTTCGGCGCTCGCCCTGGTCGCGATCGGTGTGTGGCCCACGGTGGTCGGCGGCGCCGTCGGACTGGCGGTGTCCTCCGGCGCGGTGACGGCGTGGAACGTCCTGGTCATGTCGCTGCGCCAGAGCATCATCCCGAGCCGGCTGCTCGGCCGGGTGCACGGGACCTGGCGGACCCTGCTGTGGGGCGTGGTCCCACTGGGATCGGTGATCGGCGGCCTGCTCGCACGGATCGACCTGGTCACACCTCTCCTGGTCGGTGGAGGGCTGGCCGCGCTGACCTCGTTGATCGGGTACCGGTTCCTGTACTCTCTGCCCGATCCCGAGGACGTCCCGGTGCCGGCGTGAGTACGTCGCCGGCCGGCCGCAGGTCTCTCAGGAGCCGCCGGCGTAGCCGTGCTGGCGCCAGGCCTCATAGATCGCCAGGGCGGCGGCGTTGGACAGGTTCAGCGAGCGGATCCCCGGGAGCATCGGGATCCGCACCCGGTCGGTGACCCGCTCGTCCGCCAGCACGTGCTCGGGCAGTCCGGTCGGCTCCGGGCCGAAGAGCAGCGTGTCGCCCGGTGCGTAGGCGACATCGGTGAACGAACGGGTCGCGTGGCCGGTGAAGGCGTACACCCGCCCGGTTCCGACGGCCTGCACGCGCGTCAGCGCGGCGTCGAGACCGGGATGCACCTCGACCCGGGCGAGGTCGTGGTAGTCCAGGCCGGCCCGGCGCAGGTTCGCGTCCGAGAGGTCGAAGCCGAGCGGCTCGACCAGGTGCAGCGTGGTGCCGGTGGCGGCCGTCAGCCGGATGGCGTTCCCGGAGTTACCGGGGATGCGCGGCTCGAAGAACATGATGTGGAACACGCGACCATCGTCCCACCGCGGGCGGGCCCGACCGGCCGCGGGCCGGATTCAGCGGCTCGGCCAGGTCCACGACGGTCTGCTGAGCATGCCCTGCCCGGCGATCGTCGTCTCGCCCAGCTCCTTGACGAGCTCGACCCGCTCCAGCTCCTCGCCGGCCAGGTCGGCGAGCGAGGCCTGGAGGGCACCGGAATGCGTCACCACCACCACCTGCATCTCCTCGCTCGCCGCGTGGATGAGGCCGGCGAGGGGCCCGATCAGCTCCGGGTGCAGGCTCGTCTCGGGCTCGTTCAGGACGAGCAGCTCCGGCGGCCGGGGCGTGAGCAGCGCCGCCGTGAGCATCAGGTACCGCAGGGTGCCGTCGGAGAGTTCGTCGGCGCGCATCGGTCGGAGCATGCCGTCCTGACGCAGCGCGAGCGAGAAGCGACCCGAGTCCACCGACACCTCGATCCGCGAACCGGGGAACGCGGCGTCGACCGTGCGGACGAGCATCGCGGACCTGCCGATCTCCTGGATCGTTGCCAGCGCGGCGGCGAGGTCCGCACCGTCGTGGGCGAGGACCGGCGTGCGGGTGCCGACCGGTGCGAGCCGGGCCGGTGCGGCCGCGTCGGTGCGCAGGTGGTCGTAGAAGCGCCAGCCGCGCAGTTGCTCGCGCAGTTCCAGCAGCTCCGGTGCCCGGTGCGGGTCCGCGACGTGCCCGAGCATGGAGTCGTAGTCCGCGAGGGACCGGGTGAGCTCGGACCAGGAGCGTCCGTCCCGCACCCGCACCACGGGCCCGCGGCGGTGTGCCAACACCGCCGCCGGCCGGGCGACCGGTCCGGACCACACCGTCTCCACCTTGATCTCCGGGTCGAGGGCGAACGCTCCCGAGCCCACATCCGGACGTGGCAGCCCGAGGTCCATCGCGTACCCGAAGCCGTCCCCGGCGAACCCCAGTTGCAGGCGCACCGGTCCTGTGCGCCGGGTGCCCTGGACCGGCACCTCGCCGCGGCGCATCGACCCCGAGATGGTCTCCGGGCCCGCCCAGAGCGTGGACGGCAACCCGCCCTCCCGGGCCAGCGCCGCCACCGCGCCACCGCGGGCGGCGTCCGTGAGCAGGCGCAGGGACCGGTACAGGCTGGACTTGCCGGAGCCGTTCGCGCCGGTGATCAGGGTCAGCCGCCCCAACGGCACCACCACATCACGCAGCGAGCGGTACCCCTGGACGGCGAGCGTGGTGAGCATGGACCGAACAGTAGAGGCCACCGCTGACACGGAGCCGCCGTCAACCGGGCCGCGGCGACCGACGGCGGCAAGTGGTGGCAACCTTGCAGTCACGGTGGTGCCGCGGCACTACCGTCGCGCCATGGCGCAGGAGCTCTCGGAACGGTCCGAACTTGCCCCGGGGGTCACGTTGACCACCGGAGAGGCCGGCCTGCCCATGATCCGGGTGGAGTGCGGACCGGCGACGGGTTCGATCTACCTGCACGGCGCGCACGTGGTCGAGTGGGTACCGGTCGGCAGCGGTTCGGCCCTGTGGCTCAGCGCCGTGCCATACGACGGCGGGGGTGCGCTCATCCGCGGCGGCGTCCCGATCTGCTTCCCGTGGTTCGGCAACGGTCCCGACGGGACCCGGAGTCCGTTGCACGGCTTCGCAGGCCGGCTCCCGTGGGCGATCGAGGAGGTCCGCGGCACCGACGACGGCGTGCTCGTCGTACTGCACCTCACCGAGTCCTCGGCCACGACGGCCCAGTGGCCGCACCCGTTCGAGGCGACGTACCAGGTGCTGTTCGGGGAGAAGCTCCGGCTGAGTCTGCAGATCCGCAACACCGGTACCGAGGCCTTCACGTTCGAACAGGCCCTGCACAGCTACTTCAACGTCAACGACGTCGCCGGTATCGCGATCCGCGGCCTCGAGGGCGAGACCTACACCGACCGCGCCCCGGGTGCCGCCGCGTCCGGCGTCCTCAGCGGGCCGATGCACATCGTGGCCGAGACCGACCGGGTGTTCGAGGGAACGACGGCCCCCACCTACATCCAGGACACCCTGCACACGGTGCGGATCGCGAAGACCGGGGCGGCCAGCACCGTGGTGTGGAACCCCTGGTCGGACAAGGCCGAGGCCATGCCCGACTTCGGCGACGACGAGTGGCCGTGGATGGTGTGCGTCGAGACCGGGAACGTCCGTTCCGACGCGATCACCCTCTCACCCGGGCAGGCCCACACGATGACCACCACGATCACGCTCGACTGAACCGGTCGCGACCGCACACACCCCGGCCGCACGACCCATCCGGAGCTCGGTCGGCTCCGAATTGCCCATATGACCCCGGCAACAACCCGGCGACCGCGCGTGCCGTCGCGTCCGTTCCGAGCCGCCGTCGGCGTGGTGAGCGCCGCCGCAGGGATCGGGATCGCCCATCTGGTGGCCGCGCTCACGGTCCCGGCGGCCTCGCCACTGCTCGCGGTCGGATCCGTCGCCGTCGACGCGGCCCCCACCGCGGTCAAGGAGTGGGCGATCGCGACCTTCGGCACCGCGGACAAGCCGGTTCTGCTGGGCGGCATCGGCGCGACCCTGCTCGTGGTCACCGCCCTGATCGGCCTGATCGGCTTCCGACGGCGGTGGCTGGGGCTGGTCGGCATGGTCCTGCTCGGGGTCGTCGCGGCCGTCGCCGCGGCCGTGCGCACCCCCCAGGTCGCCGCCGTGGCGCCGGCCGCCGTCGCGGCCCTGGTCTCGAGCATCACCCTCGCGCTCGTGCTCCGAGCCACGCAGTCGTCCCCGAGCGCGGACGGGACTGCCCGAGCCGTGGACGGTGCCGAGGCTCCGGCCAGCTCGCCACTCGCCGGCCCGAACGTGCGCTCGGGCAGGTTCCTTCCGAACCGACGCAGCCTGCTGCTCGCAGGGCCCGTGGCGGTCGCCGTGGCCGGCATCGGTTCGGGAGCCGCGATCGGAGCGTTCCGGGCCTCCGACGACGCGGTCGGGCGGGACCGGATGCTGCCGTCGCCGACCAGCGCGGCGGGTGACCTCCCCGCCGGCGTGCAGCCAGATGTCCGGGGCATCACGCCGTACGTCACGGACAACGCCGATTTCTACCGGGTCGACATCGCGCTCACCACGCCCCGCATCGACGCCACGACGTGGCGGCTGCCGATCGGCGGACTCGTGCGGGAGCCCGTCGAGTTCAGCTACGACGATCTGCTCTCGATGCCGCTGGTCGAGCGCTTGATCACGCTCAGCTGCGTCTCGAACCCGGTCGGCGGACCATACGTGAGCACCGCTCGCTGGCTCGGAATCCCCCTGGCCGACCTGCTCGAGCAGGCCGGGATCGACGACGGCGCCGAGCAGCTCTTCGCGCGTGGTGCGGACGGATTCAGCTGCAGTGTGCCGCTGGAGGTCATCCGCGACGGCAGGGACGCCCTGCTCGCAGTGGGCATGAACGGCGAGCAGCTCCCGTTCGACCACGGCTTCCCAGCACGGCTGATCGTGCCCGGCCTGTTCGGCTTCGTGTCGGCTGCCAAGTGGCTGACCGAACTCACGCTGTCCACCTACGCGGATGACATCGCGTACTGGACCGAGCGAGGCTGGGCAACGGACGCACCGGCCCTGACACAGTCGCGTATCGACGTCCCGGGTCCGCTCCAGAACGTCCCAGCGGGGGAGGTGACCGTAGCCGGCATGGCGTGGGCCCAGCACCGCGGCGTCGCGAAGGTCGAGGTGCGCGTCGACGACGGTGAGTGGCAGGAGACGGACCTCGCCGATGACGCAGGGGTCGACCTGTGGCGCTCCTGGAGTCTGAATCTGGTCGGCATGGCCGCAGGCCGGCACGACGTGCAGGTGCGGGCCACGGACGGCACCGGGCAGACGCAGCCGGAGGCGCGCACCGAGCCCTTCCCCGACGGGGCTCGCGGCCGGCACTCGGTCGTGTTCGCGGTCGAGGGCTGACGGACCCATCCGTTCGGCGACCAGCTCCGAATGATCGGTGACTGGACCATCCGGTCGAGAACGACTCCCGAGGAGATCATCGTGAAAATTCGCTCCATCGCTCCCGCGCTCACGCTCGTGGCGGCCCTGTCCTTGGCTGCGTGCTCAGGCGGCGGCACCGACGACGGCACCGACGCCCCCGACGACACCGCGAGTTCGCCGGCGGACGAGACCAGCGAGGCCACCGATGACGGTGCGGACATGGCGGGCCCGTTCGGACCTGCATGCGCCGATGTCCCCGCCACCGGAGCGGGCAGCTTCGACGGCATGTCCGAGGACCCGGTCGCCACCGCGGCGGGCAACAACGCCGACCTGTCGACGCTCGTGGACCTGGTCGGACTCGCAGGTCTGGGTGACACGCTGAACACCACGGAGAACATCACGGTGTTCGCGCCCGCCAACGCTGCGTTCGAGGCGCTGCCGCCCGAGACCGTCGAGGCCGTGCAGGCAGACCCGGACGGACTGCTCACGACGGTGCTCACCTACCACGTGGTCCCGGAGCGGATCGCGCCCGAGGACCTGGCCGGTACCTTCACCACGCTGCAGGGTGACGAGCTCACGGTCGAGGGTTCCGGTGAGGACTTCACGGTCGGCGCCGACGCGGCGAGCGTCGTCTGCGGCAATGTGCAGACCGCCAACGCGACCGTCTACATCATCGACGGCGTGCTGATGCCGCCGACCGAGTGAGTCGGCCGGCGTAGACAGGACCCGAGCGAGACGAGCCACATGGTTCCGCGAGTACAACCGGCGCCGAGGGAGCGAGAGCCCCTCGGTGCCGGCTCGGGACACGACGAGCCGACCGAGCTGGCGGACCTGCTCCGTCGGAGCGCGCGGGGTGACCAGCAGTCGTTCGCGCGGCTCTACGACTCGACCTCGGCCCGGGTCTTCGGCGTGGTGCTGCGCGTGGTGCGAAACCGCGCGCAGGCCGCGGAGGTGACTCAGGACTGCTACCTGCAGGTCTGGCAGCAGTCCGCGAGGTTCGATGCGGCCAGGGGTTCCGTGCTCGCCTGGATGCTCACCCTGGCCCACCGGCGAGCCGTGGACCGGGTGCGCTCCGCGCAGGCCGCCCGGGCGCGAGACGCGCACTACGCCGTGCGTGAACCTACGCAGGAACGCGATGTCGGCGAGGCGGTCGTGGACACGCTGGACGCTGAACGAGTGCGGCGGGCCCTGGCGACCCTGACCACCATCCAGCGCGAGGCGATCGAGCTCGCCTACCTGGGTGGATACACCCACACCGAGGTGGCCGGCCTGCTCGACATTCCGCTCGGCACGGCCAAGACGCGGCTGCGGGACGGATTGATCCGGCTACGAGACCAGTTCGAAGGTGAGACGCGATGACTGTGGCAGGTGAGTCCGCGCACGCGCTGACCGGGGCCCACGTCCTTGATGCCCTCGATGGCGACGAGCACGAGGCATTCGAGGTCCACCTCGCCGCGTGCTCAGACTGTCGTGAGGAGGTGCGGACCCTGCGCCGGGCGGTGCTGCGACTGCCCGCCGTGAGCGCGGCCACCCCGCCGCCCGAGCTCCGCGGATCGATACTCGAGCTCATCTCGCAGGTGCGACCGCTGCCGCCGCTGCCCGAGCGCAGCGGCAGCGCCGACCGCGAACCGCCGATGTCCGGTGCCCCCGGCCCGGACGTCGCGACCGAGCCGGCCGAACTTGGATCTGTTAGGGCTCGTCGGGATCGGCGCGCCAACCGATGGCGACTCGTGGCGGCGGCGGCCGTCGTCGTCGCGCTCGGCAGCGTCGGGTGGGGAGCGCTCGGACCCGACGGGCCACCGGTTCGCGAGACCGCCGGCGTGCAGCAGGAGAGCGAGACCCGACTGCGGGCCCTGCTGGACGCACCTGACCTCGAGGTCCATACGGGCGGTGACCCCGACGGGGTACACGGCACCGTGCTGCGCTCGGGTGCCCTGGACAGTTCGGCCGCCATCCTGCAGAACCTGCCGAGTCTTGGACCGGACGAGGTCTTCCAGGCGTGGACGCTCACGGGGTCGACTCCGGCGAGTGCCGGGGTGTTCAACGCCTCGGACGGCGGCGCGACCGTGCTGCTCGGTGGCGACGTCCTCGCCGCGGACGCCGTCGCCGTGACGATCGAGCCACCGGGGGGCTCGCCCGCGCCGACGGGGGACATCCTGTTCGAGGTCGACGTCGCGCAGTCGTGACAGGGATGCGCGGTCCCGCCGTGCCAAGGCCGCAGGCCCGTCGTACCCTGACCGGAGAACGCGCATGGCACGAGAGTCACCCGGCATCGAGGAGGTCACGGCATGGAGCAGACGCACGGCGAGGATCCGGACCGGAACCGGGAGGTTGAGGAGCCAGTCGAAGACCCTCGACCCGAGGCGCCCGGCTCGGAACACGGCGATACCCACGTGGACGTCTCCGTGACGCCCGAGCACGGCACCGGATCGGAGCCCGAGCTCCCCGACGAGGACTGACGCGCACCGGGCCGCCACATGCCTTTGGCCCCGACTGCCCTGACAAGGGGTCGTCCTGCCGAACTCCGACCGGCTCAGCGACGGCCCACCCGGAAGACGGGCCAGCCGATCTCCGTGCGCCGCCCGGCCGGATCGGCCGTGTTGCTGCCTGCGGCATTCATCCTCCTCGGCGTCGTTGCCGTGACGTTCCTGCGCAAGGCGCCGGCGGCGAAGGACCGGGCGCCGGCAGAGGTCCCCGCGCACGCCGCGGCCGACCTTCGCGCCCGCTGAGTCGAGGCGCACCACAACGAAGGCCCCTGACCTGGCGTTTCCGCAGGTCAGGGGCCTTCGTGTCGCTGTCTCAACGAGTGTCCGAGGGGGGACTTGAACCCCCACGCCCGATAAAGGGCACTAGCACCTCAAGCTAGCGCGTCTGCCAATTCCGCCACCCGGACTCAGGTGTGTGCGCGACCCCGGTGGGGGCCTCACAACGCCCGTAAAGATATCACGCGCGCGCCGCTGTTCCGAACCGGACGATGGGGCCCGGCCGAGTGGCCGGACCCCATCGCTTCAGTACCGAATCAGCCGATCAGCAGATCCCGAACAGGATGCACTTCAGCAGCGCGGCCAGGAGCTGGGCGAGCAGCTTCAGCAGGTCCCCGATCGACGGCGGACCCGGCGGGTCCACCGGCGGGTTCCCGTCACCGTCACGGTCGACCGTGAACGACGGCGTCGTGAAGTTCTCCACGTGATCGGGGTTCGCCTCGTCACCGAGGGCGGCCAGCACGGTGATCTCCATGATGTAGTCACCGTCCGGCAGGGTCTGGACGCCCCCGCCGGTGCGCCCCGGGCCGTGGCCCGTCAGCGTGCCGTCCCAGGTGAAGGCCCCGAACGCGTCCGGGTTGGCGTCGCGACCCAGGTAGTCGTGCACCTGGTAGGTCGGGTTCACCCCGGCCGGGTCGCCACGCGTGCCGTCCGCGTTCGCGTGGTAGATGTCCACCTGCAGGGACCGCGCCGGGTGCTCCAGGTGCACGAGGGCGGTCGGCACGTCGCCGTCCGCCATCGAGTAGACCTGACCGGCCTCGGCCAGCTCCCAGACGCCACCGGCGGCGCAGTCGACGCCCTCGAAGACGCCGCACTCGCTGAGCGTCGCCAGGGTCGGGAAGACCGAGCCCTCGTTCAGCATCAGCGGCAGTGCCTGGTAGTCACCGGCGAACCCGGCGTAGGGCACCCGGATCGGCTCGGCGTCGGTGGCGGACAGGCTGATGTAGCCGCCGTACTGAGCCAGGTCCAGGTCGGCGCTGGGCGTGATCGAGACCTCCACGTCGACGCTGCCACCGGCCGGTACGGTCACCGACGCGGGCATGTCCACGGTCGACTCGGCCCAGTAGAAGCCCGGGTCGTACGGTGCGTCAGCGGTCGAGATGGCGTCCTCGAACGTCAGGGCGTACGTGACGTCCTCGGCACCGGTGTTGGTCACCGTGATGGTCCGCGTGACCGCACCGGCCTCGCTCTCACCGAGGGACAGCTTGCCGGGGGAGACGACGGTCTCGGCGAGGATGGAGTCGTCGATGTCCAGCATGCCGGCGCCCTGACGGTGCACCGGCTCCAGCAGCCCGACCGTCGGGTTGAGGGACCACTGGCTCGGGTCGGCGTTGTTCTGCAGGACGTCGCGCACCGTTGCCGGCGTCGCGTCGGGGTGGGCCTGCAGGTACAGCGCGACGGCGCCCGCCACGTGCGGGGACGACATCGAGGTGCCGGAGTTGCTGGCGTGACCACCCAGCTCGAGCGGAACCGTGGACCAGATCGACCCGCCGGGGGCGCCCAGGTCGGGCTTGATCTGCAGGTCCGCGGTCATCCCGTACGAGCTGAAGCTGGAGATCAGCCCGCCCGTCGGGTTCGGCGCCGTGGTGGTCTGATCCGTCCAGGTCAGGTCCACCGGCCCGGCGAGCGCCGCGGCGGTGTACGCCTGTCCGTCCTCGGCCCCGATGAAGATCACCGGGATGGTGATCTCCTCGGCGCCCTCGACGGTGGCGTTGAGCAGGCCCGGCACGTTGTTGTAGATGATGACGGCGGCCGCGCCGGCGTTCTGCGCGGTCAGCGCCTTGTTGTAGAAGCTGGCGTCACACTCGGGCGTGTTCGGCCCGAGTCCACGTTCGACCAGCACGACGGAACCGGTCAGGTCCGCCTCGATGGGTGTGCACGCCCGAGCCTCGTCGGTGCCGGGTTCGCCGAGGGCGACCAGAGGCATCGAGCCGGACGTCGGCGGTGCCGGGGCGGCGCTGGCCGGCGTGTACGCGGCCAGACGGTCACCCACGGCGACGGCGTTGGCCGTGATCTGGGTGTTGTCGTAGGAGGCGACACCGATCACCTTGTCACCGACGCCGGGGGCGCCGGCGGCCCAGGTGCCGAGGTCACCCTCGTTGCCGATCGAGGCGACCACGACGACGCCCGCGTCGACGAGGTTGTCCGCCGCCACGGCCGTCGGGTACTCCGGCCAGGTGGCCAGGGCCGAACCGATGGACATGTTCAGCACGTCCATGCCGTCGGCGAGCGCCAGTTCCATGGCCTCGATCATGACGTCGGCCGTGGTGGAGCCGGCGCAGCCGAAGACACGGTAGGCGCCGAGCGTCGCGTCGGGGGCCACGCCCCGCACGCCGTCTCCTCCCAGGTCGCCGTTGGCTCCGACGATCCCGGCCACGTGCGTGCCGTGACCCTCGCAGTCGTCCGGGACGGCGTCCGGCTCCGGTACCGGCTGGTAGGCCGGGTCGGAGGGATCGGCGTTGTAGGAGTCGCCGACGAGGTCGTAGCCGTAGGCGATGCGCTCGGTCGGGAAGGACGTCTCACCGGGTACGCCGGAGCCGCCGAAGTCCGGGTGGTCGATGTCGATACCGGTGTCCATGACACCGACGCGCAGGCCCTCACCGGTGAAGCCGAGCTCGCTCTGGGCGATGTCAGCGCCGGTCTGCCCCAGCGCCGACGCCAGGTCCGGGACCGGTGAGTTCTGATCCTCGGGGATCTCGTACAACAGGACCGGGAAGACCGCGACGACGCCGTCTGCCTCCTCGGACAGCGTGACGGCGTCCTCGTCCGACACGGTGACCGAGAGGCCGTTCCAGAGGGTGCTGTAGCTGCTGCGCACCTCCACGTCGACGCCCAGGTCCGCCGCCTCGTCCAGGAACGCCTGCTGGTCGCTCGCGGTGGCGGCGACGGTGCCGCCCTGGGCGGTCGGCGCGGCCTCGAGCTGGACGAACCAGGCCCCGGTCGGGGAGGTGAGGTCGCCGGCCTCGGTGGGAGTGGTCACTCCGTAGTCGGCGGCCGAGCCGAGATATCCGGCATCGTCGGGACTGGCGGTCGCGCTTGTCATGGGGACAGCGGTGGCGGCGATGATGCCCGCCACTCCGCCCAGGGCGATGGCCCGACGTCTGTTCGGGCTCACCCCGGACCTACTGGGTCGACGCATGAAGGATCTCCTCATCGTGATGTCGCGGTGCTCCCGGACCAGGAGCATTCGATGAACATACTGGGAATGAGGGGGAAATGTGAACAGGCTCACACCGAACGGTGGGTCCGGCGGGCGTTCGGGCCCGTCGGCACGGCGCGCCAGAAAGGGAACGGCCCCGAGGCGCAGTACGCCTCGGGGCCGCCCGCGCGACGGCCGTTCAGAGGGGGGCCGTTCGGCCCGTCGCGACGAGCCGGGCTTCAACGTCTCCGAGGGGGACGGGGACTCGTCCCGGCTGAGGACCAACTGTACTAGAAAGTCCGGCATTCAACGAGTGGTCCACCGACCGGTTCGAGCGTGTCCACCGACCGCGCCCGGACCGGGACAGGAGACCGCCGATCGGGCGTTCCGGTAAGAATGGGCGCATGACCTCATCGACACTCGGCGACAACCCCTTCGCCGCCGCGTCCACCCTTCCCTTCGGACTCCCGGACTTCGCGGCGATCCGCACCGAGCACTTCCGGCCCGCGTTCGACGCCGGCCTCGCCGAGCAGAGGGCGGAGTGGGAGGCGATCGCCACCGATCCTTCCGCGCCCACGCTCGCGAACACGCTGGAGGCGCTCGAGGTGTCCGGCCGGCTGCTCGACCGGGCGCTGACCGTTTTCTACACGTTGGTCAGTTCGGCGGGCACGGACGAGATCCGTGAGATCGAGGCCGACTACGCGCCAAAGCTCTCCGAGCACCGCGACGCGCTCCTGCTCGACGGGCGGATCTTCGCCCGGCTGGAGGCGCTTACCGACGCCGCCGCCGAGGCCGGGCCGGAGACCGTCTGGGTGCTGCGGACACACCTGAAGAACTTCGTCCGGGCCGGCATCCGGCTCGGGACGCAGCAGCAGGAGAGGTTGCGCGCCCTGAACGGCGAGCTCACCTCTCTGGAGACGGAGTTCTCGCAGCGCGTCGTCAAGGCGATGGAGGCCGCCGCCGTCACGGTCACCGACCCGGCCGAGCTGGCCGGCCTGGCCCCGGACGCCGTGTCCGCCCTCGCCCAGGCGGCCACGGACCGAGACGTCGAGGGCTACCTGATCACCCTGCAGCTGCCCACCCCCCAGGCCGTGGTGTCGCAGAGCCCGAACCGCGAGCTGCGCCGTCGGGTGTTCGAGGCCTCCACCGGCCGCGGCACCGGCTCCGACCCGGACTCCGACACCCGCCGGGTGATCCTCGACCTGGCCCGCAAGCGCGCCGAGCGGGCCCGCCTGCTCGGCTACGCCCACCATGCCGCCTACGTCGCCGAGGACGGCACGGCGGCCACCACCGAGGCCGTGAACGAGATGCTCGGCCGGCTCGCCGGGCCCGCCGTGCGCAACGCCCGCGCGGAGGCCGCCGACCTGCAGACGGCGCTCGCAGCCGACGAGCCGGACGCCGAACTGGCGCCGTGGGACTGGTCGCTGTACGCCGACCGGGTCCGCCAGCAGACGTTCGCGTTCGACGAGGGCGAGCTGCGCCCCTACCTCGAGCTCGAGCGCGTCATCGCCGACGGGGTCTTCTTCGCCGCGAACGCGATCTACGGGCTCGAGTTCACCGAGCGCGCGGACCTCACCGGCTACGCGGACGGTGTCCGTGTCTTCGAGGTGGCGGAGGCCGACGGCACCGCCCTCGGTCTGTTCGTGGCCGACTACTACGCCCGCGAGGGCAAGCGTGGTGGCGCCTGGATGCACAACCTCGTCGACCAGTCCGGCCTGCTGGGTCTGCCGCCAGTCGTCGTGAACAACCTGAACATCACCCGTCCCGCCGCCGGCGAGCCAACGCTGCTCACCTGGGACGAGGTCATCACGGCGTTCCACGAGTTCGGGCACGCCCTGCACGGTCTGTTCTCGCAGGTGCACTACCCGTCGCTGTCCGGCACCTCCGTGCCCCGGGACTTCGTCGAGTACCCCTCCCAGGTCAACGAGATGTGGGCCTGGCACCCCGAGGTGCTGGCCAGCTTCGCGCGGCACCACAGCACCGGAGCGCCGCTCGACGCCGCGACCCTCGACCAGTTGCGGGCCTCGCAGGCCTACGGGGAGGGCTTCGCCACGACCGAGTACCTGGCCGCCGCGCTGCTGGACCAGGCGTGGCACCAGATCGCTCCGGAGGAGGTGCCCGACGACGTCGCCGAGGTCGAGGCGTTCGAGGCGGCGGCCCTGCAGCGGGCCGGCGTGGCCTACCCGTTGGTGCCGCCGCGATACCGGTCCACGTACTTCAACCACACCTTCGGTGGCGGCTACGACGCCGGGTACTACTCCTACATCTGGAGCGAGGTGCTCGACGCGGACACCGTGGACTGGTTCAAGGATGAGGCCGCCGAGAACGGCGACGGCGGCCTGAACCGCGCCGCCGGAGCCGCCTTCCGCGCGAAGCTGCTCTCCCGCGGGCACGCCCAGGACCCGCTGCAGTCCTACCGTGACCTGCGCGGCCGCGACGCCGTGATCGACCCGCTGCTCAAGCGTCGTGGACTGGGCGAATGACCGACCCCACCCAGGTCAGCGCCGCGGAGCTCGACGCGGTCGCCATCTGCCGTGCCCTGATCCGGATCGACTCCTCCAACTACGGCGACGGGACCGGCCCGGGGGAGCGGGAGGCCGCCGAGTACGTCATGGGCCTGCTCACCGAGGTCGGTTACGACCCGGAGTACTTCGAGTCCGCCGACCGCCGCGGCAACGTGGTCCTGCGGATCCCCGGCACGGACCCGACCAGGCCGGCGCTCGTGGTGCACGGGCACACGGACGTCGTTCCCGCCCGGGCCTCCGACTGGAAGATGGACCCGTTCGGCGGCGAAGAGATGGACGGCATGATCTGGGGCCGCGGCGCCGTGGACATGAAGGACATGGATGCCATGATCCTGGCCGTCCTGAGGGACATGCGACGCTCCGGCTGGCAACCACCCCGGGACCTCGTCGTCGCGTTCTTCGCCGACGAGGAGGCCGGCGGCACCTACGGGGCGAGGTACGCCGTCGACCACCGGCCCGAGCTGTTCGAGGGTGCCACCGAGGCGATCAGCGAGGTCGGCGGGTACAGCGTCGAGGTGAACGGGCGCCGCGCCTACCTGCTGCAGACCGCGGAGAAGGGCCTGGCCTGGCTCAAGCTCATCGCCGACGGCACGGCGGGGCACGGATCGCAGGTGAACACCGACAACGCCGTCACCCGGCTGGCCGGCGCGGTGGCCCGGATCGGGGCGCACTCGTTCGGGCGGAGCCTGTCCCCGACGGTGGCGGCCCTGCTCGACGGCGTCGCGGAGCTGACCGGGACCTCGTTCGATCCGCAGGACGAGGGCTCGGTCGACGCGCTCGTGGCCGCGCTCGGGCCGGCGAGCAAGTTCGTCGGCGCGACGCTGGCCACGAACGCGAACCCGACCCAGCTCGGGGCCGGGTACAAGGCGAACGTGATCCCCGGCAGCGCCGAGGCGGTCATCGATGTCCGATTCCTGCCCGGGCAGGAGGACGCCACCATGGCGACCCTGGCGGAACTGGCCGGGCCGGGCGTGCGGTTCGAGGACGTGCAGCGCAACATCGCCCTTGAGGTGCCCTTCTCCGGCAACCTGGTGGACGCGATGGTGGCGGCGCTCGACACCGAGGACCCGGGCGCGGTGGTGCTGCCGTACATGCTCAGCGGCGGCACGGACAACAAGTCCCTCGCCCGGCTGGGCATCACCGGCTACGGCTTCGCGCCGCTGCTGCTGCCCCCGGAGCTCGACTTCGCGGGCATGTTCCACGGCGTGGACGAGCGGGTGCCGGTCTCCTCCGTGCAGTTCGGGGTCCGGGTGCTGAGCAGGTTCCTGCGAACCTGCTGAGGAGCACGGTGTCGGGCCTGCAGCGCTCTAGAGTGTGCTGGCCACCTTGATGACCCGGCGCCGCAGCCACACCTTGCGGTGCCCGCCGACGTACAGGCACAGCCGCGCGAGCTCCCACCGCCCGTACTCCGCCTCCTCGGTCAGCAGGCGGCGCACATCATGGCGGCTGGTGCTGCGGGGCAGGGTGAGCACCCGGAACTCGTACTGGGAGGCATGGGTAGGTCTGGACGGTCTGGGTGCTGCGGACTCCATCCGCACAGCGTAGGCGAGGAGTTCGCATTTTTGCGGTGTCAAACGCCGCCGTTCACCGCTACGGTCAGCACATGGCTACCGAACCTCGCGCAGCACTGGACCGCCTCATCGCTGCCTTCGAGGCGCACCTCGACGCCGTCGGATCCGCCGCCGACGACGACGCGCCGGCCGTGATCGCGGCCACCAACACCCTCGCCGACGCGTTCGAGACCTACGACGAGGCCCTGTACGACGCCCACGGCGTGGACACCCCGTTCGTGGTCTACGACGGCGAGGACGACGACGAGGACTTCGACGATGACGACTTCGACGACGAAGAGGACGAGGACGAGGACCGTCCCGACGGCGACGACGACGACGAGTAGGTCGCCGGACCGGCCCGACGGCGGAGCCTGACCTGGGCGGACGCCGTCACCGTCGCTCGGGGTAGCCCAGCGACGGCGCGGTGACCTCGTCGAGCACGGCCCGGATCTGATCCGGCAGCTCGAGGTCGACGGCCGCGAGCGTGCCCCGCAGCTGCGCGGGGGTGCGGGCGCCCACGATGGCGCTCGCGACGCCGTCGACGTCCCGGGCCCAGGCCAGGGCGACCTCGACGGGGGAGCGACCCAGTCCGTCGGCCGCGGTCGCGACGGCCTCGACCACGCCCCGCGCCTCGAGCGTCAGGTATGGGTCCACGAAGCCGCGCAGGTGCGGTGACGCCGCCCGCGAGTCCGCCGGCACCGAACGCCGGTACTTGCCGCTGAGCACGCCCCGCCCGAGCGGGGACCAGGCCAGCACGCCGACACCGAGCTCCCGGGCGGCCGGCAGGACCTCCCGCTCGATGCCGCGTTCGAGCAGCGAGTACTCCATCTGCGCCGCGGTGCAGAACGTGTCGTCCGCCTCGAGCAGCGTGGCCATCCGGGCGAGCTGCCAGGCCGGGAAGTTGGACAGGCCCACGTAGCGGGTGCGCCCGGACCGGACCGCCTCCCGCAGCGCGGAGATCGTCTCCCGGACCGGCGTGGCCGGGTCCGGTGCGCCCACCAGCCAGAGGTCCAGGTGATCGGTGCCGAGCCGGGCCAGGCTCGCGTCCAGCGTGTCCAGGAGGCTGCGCCGGGAGGCGTCGACCCGGCCGTCACGGACGCCGGCCTTGGAGCACAGGACCACCTCGTCGCGGTCGACCGCGTCCGCGAACAGGGCCCCGATCAGCTCCTCGGCCGCGCCGTCGGCATAGGTGGCCGCCGTGTCCAGCAGGGTGCCGCCCGCGTCCAGGAACGCGCGCAGCTGTTCGGCGGCCTCGTGCTCGTCGGTGTCACGGCCCCAGGTCATCGTGCCGAGGCCGACCGCCGAGACCGTCAGCCCGCTGCCGCCCACACGCCGTGACTCCATGGGAGACGAGGCTACCTGCCGGGGCGTCTACCCTTGGCCCGTGACATGGTGGGAAGCAGTGATCCTGGGTCTGGTCCAAGGACTGACGGAATTCCTCCCGATCTCGTCGTCGGCGCACCTGCGCATCGTCGGTGAGTTGCTGCCCGGCGGCAGCGACCCCGGCGCCGCGTTCACTGCGATCACGCAGATCGGTACCGAGGCGGCCGTCATCCTCTACTTCCGGCGTGACTTCGCCCGGATCATCAGCAGATGGTTCCAGGCCCTGCCGGTGGGCCCGTGGAAGAACCGGGTGCCCACCTCGGACCCCGACGCCCGGATGGGGTGGTACATCATCCTCGGGTCGATCCCGATCGTGGTGCTCGGTCTCCTGTTCCAGGACGCGATCGAGCACGCGCTGCGCAACCTCTACCTGACGGCGCTCGTGCTGGCCCTGTTCGCGTTGATCCTCGGCTTCGCCGACGTACGGGGCGCGAAGACCCGCCCACTGGAGTCCCTCACGATGAAGCACGCCTGGCTGTTCGGGTTCGCCCAGGCGCTCGCGCTCATCCCCGGTGTCTCCCGTTCCGGTGGCACCATCACCGCCGGGCTGCTGATGGGGTACACCCGTGAGGCCGCCGCGCGCTACTCGTTCCTGCTCGCGGTGCCGGCCGTCCTCGGCTCGGGGTTCTACCAGCTCGTCAAGAGCGGCGGCACCGGGGGAGCGGCCGGGTTCGGACCGACGGCGCTGGCTACCGTGATCGCGTTCGTGGTCGGGTATGTGGTGATCATCGCGTTCCTGAAGATCGTCTCGACCTACTCCTACAAGCCGTTCGTCTACTACCGGCTCGCGCTCGCGGCCCTCGTCGTGGTGCTGCTCGTCGCCGGCGTGCTCCAGCCGCTGCCGACAGGCGGATAGGGTGGGCGGGTGCAGTCATGGCCCGCCCCCCACGTTCCTGAACTTCCCGGTCGCGGCCCGGGCCTGAGGCTCTCCGACACCGCGACCGGCACCCGGGTGGAACCGGCGGCCGACGGCGTCGGCAGGCTGTACGTCTGCGGCATCACCCCGTACGACTCGACCCACCTGGGCCACGCGTTCACGTACGTCACCTTCGACCTGATCGGGCGCGTGTGGCGCGACGCCGGCGTGGACGTGCGCTACGCGCAGAACGTCACCGACGTGGACGACCCGCTGCTCGAGCGGGCCACCGAGACCGGGGTCGACTGGCGGGACCTGGCCGCGGACCAGGTGGACCTGTTCCGCGGGGACATGCTGGCACTTCGGGTGATCCCGCCGGACGACTACGTCGGCGTGGTCGAGTCCATCGACCTCGTCGTCGAGGCCGTCGAGCGGCTCGTCGCGGCCGGCGCCGCCTACCGGGTCGATTCCGACGTGTACGCCGACCTGAGCGGCGACGCCCGGTTCGGTGGCGTCTCCCACCTGGCCCCGGCGCAGATGGACGAACTGTTCGCCGAGCGCGGCGGTGATCCCGAGCGCCCCGGCAAGCGGCACCCGCTCGACCCGCTGCTCTGGCGTGGCCGCCGCGACGGCGAACCCCACTGGGACGGCCGCAGCCTCGGCGAGGGGCGGCCCGGCTGGCACATCGAGTGCGCGGCCATCGCCGCCACCCACCTCGGCCTTCCGGTGACCGTGCAGGGCGGCGGGACGGACCTGATCTTCCCGCACCACGAGATGAGCACGAGCCACCTGCGCCTGCTCGGTGACGGCAGCGAACCGATCCGGGCGTTCGTGCACTCGGGGCTGGTCGGCTACGACGGCCACAAGATGAGCAAGTCGCGCGGCAACCTGGTGTTCGTGTCCGCGCTGACGGCCGACGGCGTGGCCCCCGGCGCGATCCGGCTCACGCTCCTCGCGCACCACTACCGGGCGGACTGGGAGTTCACCGACGCCGACCTGGTGGCCGGCGCGGCCCGGCACGAGGCCTGGCGGTCAGCGGCGACCCGTCCGGCCGAGGGCGGCGGCACGGACCCCGAGCCGGTGCTGCACGGTCTGCGCGCGGCGCTCAGCGACGACCTCGACACCGTCGCCGCGCTCGCGGTGGTCGACGCCTGGGCACGGACGGGCACGGCCGCGGACACCGTGGTGATCGACGCCGTCGACGCGCTGCTCGGCGTGGACCTGCGGGCTTAGCGGCCCAGACCTGGCCGCCCGGGCCTACGACCCGGCGACCGGGCCGCCGCCGGTGTCCCGACGGCGCAGGTACCGCTCGAACTCGCGCGCGATCGCCTCACCGCTGGC
The DNA here is from genome assembly GCF_009708215.1 of Occultella kanbiaonis. Lineage (NCBI taxonomy): Bacteria > Bacillati > Actinomycetota > Actinomycetes > Micrococcales > Ruaniaceae > Occultella > Occultella kanbiaonis. Next base: position 2,346,222 of record NZ_CP046175.1, read on the forward strand.
CTCGGGCAGCTCGGCCGTGTCCTTGGCCTCCTCGAGCTGGCGCACGTACTCGGCCACCTCCGGGTCGTCCTCGGCGAGCTCGTCCACCCCGAGCTGCCAGGCCTTCGCGTCCTCGGCGAGCTCGCCGACGGGCGCCGACTCACCGAGGAACTCCTCGAGCGCCATCAGGATCGCCAGCGTGGCCTTCGGCGACGGCGGCTGCGCCACGTAGTGCGGCACGGCGGCCCAGACGTTCAGGGTGTGGATGCCCCGCTCGTAGGCCAGGTGCGAGAGCACCCCGACGATGCCCGTCGGACCCTCGTAGTCGCTGCCCTCCACCCCGAGCAGCGCCTGCACGGTCGGGTCCTCGGACGACGTCTGCACCGGGATCGGCCGGGTGTGCGGCACGTCGGCGAGCAGCGCGCCAAGGCACACGACGGTGCGCACCCCGAGCTCCTCGGCGGCGTCGAGGATCTGGTTGCAGTAGGTGCGCCACCGGGTCGACGGCTCCACGCCCTGGACCAGCACGATCCGGCGCCCGGTCTGCGGACCCACCGTGACCGAGATCGTCGTGGACGGCCAGGTCAGCGTGCGCCCGCCGGAACCGTCCGGGCCGACCATGGGCCGGTTCACCTGGAAGTCGTGGAAGTCGTCCGGGTCCAAGGTGCGGTAGGTGTGGGCGCCCCAGACCTCGGCGATCTGCGCAAGGGCGGACGTGGCCGAGCTGCCGGCGTCGTTCCAGCCCTCGAAGGCAGCGACCAGCATCGCCGGCGGGACCTCGCCGGTCTCGTCGGCCTGCGCGTGCTCGTCCGGTTCGCGATGACGGGGGGAACTACTCACCGTCCTACCCTACGGGAGGTGTGACGCCCGGCCGTGGCCCCCGGTTCCGTCGGCCCGCGCGGGTCGCGCTGGGTAGACTTGCTGACCGTGCCCCCAGCCTCCACCACCGTGCTCTCCGCTGTCCTGTGGGACATGGACGGCACCATCGTCGACACCGAGCCGTACTGGATCGGGGCGGAGATCGACCTGGCGACCGAGCACGGCGGCACCTGGGACGAGACGCTCGCCGTCGAACTCGTCGGGAACTCGCTGGAGACCAGCGCCGAGCTGCTGCGCGAGCGCGCCGGGATCCGGGGCACGGACGCCGAGATCGTCGACGAGCTCCTCTCCCGGGTGGTTCGCCGGGTCCGCGAGGAGGGCGTGCCGTGGCGTCCGGGGGCCCTCGATCTGCTCGCCCAGCTGCGGGCGGCCGACATCCCCTGCGCACTCGTGACGATGTCCTGGCGTGCGCTCGCCGACGTCATCGTCGGGGCACTCCCGGCCGACACCTTCGCCGCAGTCGTCACCGGCGACCAGGTCACCAACGGCAAGCCGCACCCCGAGCCGTACCTGCGGGCCGCCCGCGAGCTGGGCGTGGACATCGCTGCCTGCGTCGCGATCGAGGACTCGATCCCCGGGCTCGCGTCCGCGGAGGCCTCCGGTGCCCGCGTGCTGGCCGTGCCCGCGGTGCAGCGGATCGAGCCCGCACCCGGCCGAAGCAGGGTCGACAGCCTGTCCGACGTGGATCTGGACGTGCTGCGGCGCATCGTCGCCGGAGAGGTGCATGACCACGCCGGCCAGGACTGAGAGCCGCGGCTGGCGGATCGGCCGGATCGGTGGGGCGCCGGTCATCATCACGCCCGGCTGGGCGCTCATCGCCGTCGTCCTGGTCGTCACCTTCGCACCGTGGCTGGACTCGCTGCTCAACCTCGGCTTCGAGGCGTACCTGTGGGCGCTCGTGCTGCCGGTGCTGCTCCTGGTCTCGGTCCTGGCGCACGAGCTCAGCCACGGCCTGATGGCCCGCCGGTTCGGGGTCGGCGTCGGTGAGTACGTGATCACCCTCTGGGGTGGGCACACGTCCTTCACGGACGCGATCCGCACGCCCGGCCCGTCCGCCGCGATCTCCGTGGCCGGCCCGCTCGCGAACGTCGCACTCGCGCTGCTCGCCGCCGGCGGCGCCTACCTGACCGACGGCGTCGCCTCGGTCGCGTTCGCCGCGGCCACCTACTCCAACGGCTTCGTCGCCGTGTTCAACCTGCTGCCGGCGCTGCCCATGGACGGCGGCAAGCTGCTCGAGGCACTGATCTGGAAGGTCCGCGGGGACCGGCTGGCCGGCACCATCGCCGCCGGCCGGTGCGGGCAGGTGGTCGCGATCGCCCTGCCCGTCGTGGTCCTCGGCGGCCCGGTGCTGCAGGGCGGCCGACCCGACCTGTTCGCCGCGATCTGGTCCCTGCTGCTGGCCGGAATGCTGTGGAACGGTGCGTACGCCTCGGTCCGCTACGCCCGCGCCCAGCGCAGCGCCCAGGGCATGGACCTGCGCAGCCTCGCCGTCGGTGCGCACGTGCTGCCCGCCGGCGCGAGCGTCGCCGACGTGGACCGGGCGGTGGCCGCGGCGCCGTCCGTCGCCGTCGTCCTGGTGGACCCCCGCGGGATCCCGGTGGGACTCGTCGATCCCGGCGCCCTGGCGACCGTGCCCGCTGCGGGCCGCGACGCGGTGCCGGCCACCGCCGTCGCCACGGCCCTCGCCCGCCTCGCCCTGATCACCCAGCACACCGGACCCGCCGCCGTCGCCCAGGTGGCCCGGGCCGCGAAGGCGGGCGCCGCCACGGTCGTGGTGGTCGGGCTCGACGGCGGGACACCCCAGGTCCTCGGGCTGGTCGCCGTCGCCGACGTCGCGCACGCGCTCACGCCCCGCCGCGGATAGAGCGGATAGACTCGCGGCCCGTGACTGACGAACCCACCGGCGCCACCATCCGCCGCGGCCCGTTCCGCGAGGGTGACAAGGTGCAACTGACCGACCCGAAGGGCCGGTTGCACACCATCGTGTTGCAGGCGCAGAAGGTGTTCCACACCCACCGGGGCTCGTTCGACCACGACGTCCTGCTCGGTGCGCCCGAGGGCACCGTCGTGGCAACCACGTCCGGGATCGAATACCTGGCGCTGCGCCCGCTGCTCTCGGACTATGTGCTGTCCATGCCGCGCGGCGCCGCGGTGATCTACCCCAAGGACGCGGGGCAGATCGTCACCATGGCCGATATCTACCCGGGTGCCCGGGTGGTCGAGGCCGGGGTCGGCTCCGGCGCCCTGTCCCTGTCGTTGCTGCGCGCCGTGGGTGACCGGGGGACGCTGCTGTCGATCGAGCGGCGAGAAGACTTCGCGGCCATCGCCCAGGGTAACGTCGAGGAGTTCTTCGGCGGGGTCCACCCGGCGTGGGACGTGCGGGTCGGCGACCTCGCGGACGTGCTGCCGGACGCCGTCGAGCCCGGCTCGGTCGACCGGGTGGTGCTGGACATGCTCGCGCCCTGGGAGAACCTCGGCGTCGTCGCGGACGCGCTCGCCCCGGGCGGCGTGCTCGTCGCCTATGTCGCGACCGCCACCCAGCTGTCCCGGTTCGCCGAGGACGCCAAGGCCGACGGCCGGTTCACCGAGCCGACGGCGTGGGAGTCGATGGTGCGCGGGTGGCACCTGGAGGGGCTCGCGGTGCGACCCGAGCACCGCATGATCGGGCACACCGGCTTCCTCATCACCACCCGCAGGATGGCGCCCGGCGTGGTCGCCCCGGTGCGCCGCCGTCGCCCGGCACCGGGTGCCTACGCCGAGTCCGCCGTCTCCTTCGACGAGGGTGAGCTGGCCACAGATCTGGGTCAGCGCGCCGTCTCGGACAAGAAGATCCGGCGGGTCCGGCGCGACCTCGATGCCCGGCGGGACCGCCGCGAGGGCGGACCAACCACTGGACCGTCCGACGCGAGCTGATGACACTGACCTATTCTTGACACTGAGGCGAGGAGGGTCCGATGGCCGAGCAGAACGAGGTTCCGGGGCGGGTGTCGAGCACCCCCCGCGAGCGTGAGCTTGAGAAGAAGGCCATCGACCTGGCCGGCAAGAACGAGCGTCTCGTGACGGCGCTGACGTCCGCGCGCTCGCAGCTGGTGGAGATGCGCACCCAGCTCGAGGAGATGACGAAGCCGCCGGGCAGTTACGCGATCCACCTGCACGATCACGGGGACCGCACCATCGACGTGATGTCATCCGGGCGCAAACTCCGGGTCGGGGTCGCGCCCAGCGTGGACATCGAGACGCTGCGGCCCGGACAGGAGCTCCAGCTCAACGAGGCGATGACGGTGGTCGCCGCAGGTGGGTACGAGCCGGTCGGCGAGCTCGTCACCGTGAAGGAAGCGCTCGACGGCGGACGCGTCCTGGTCCTCGGGCGCGCCGACGAGGAGCGGGTGGTCCGGCTCGCCGGGCCGTTGCAGGACGTGACCGTCCGCGTCGGGGACACGCTCACCGTCGACGCCCGCACCGGCTTCGCGTTCGAACGGATCCCGCGTTCGGAGGTCGAGGACCTCATGCTCGAGGAGGTCCCGGACGTCGACTACGCCGACATCGGCGGGCTGGCGGCCCAGATCGAGCAGATCAAGGACGCCGTGGAGCTGCCGTTCCTGCACCCGGACCTGTTCCGTGAGCACGGGCTGAAGCCGCCGAAGGGGCTGCTGCTGTACGGCCCGCCCGGATGCGGCAAGACACTGATCGCGAAGGCCGTCGCGACGTCGCTGGCCGAGACCGCGGCCGCCCAGAACGGTGGCGCGGCCCCCGGGGCGGCGCGCAGCTACTTCCTGAACGTCAAGGGACCGGAGCTGCTGAACAAGTTCGTCGGTGAGACGGAGCGGCACATCCGGCTGATCTTCTCCCGGGCCCGGGAGAAGGCCTCGCAGGGTATCCCGGTGGTCGTGTTCTTCGACGAGATGGAGTCCCTGTTCCGGACCCGCGGCACCGGCGTGTCCAGTGACGTCGAGACCACGATCGTGCCGCAGTTGCTCAGTGAGATCGACGGCGTGGAGCGGCTCGAGAACGTCATCGTGATCGGCGCCTCCAACCGGGAGGACATGATCGACCCGGCCATCCTGCGGCCCGGGCGCCTGGACGTGAAGATCAAGATCGAACGGCCCGACGCCGAGGCGGCCCGGGACATCTTCACGAAGTACCTGACCCCGGACCTGCCGATCCACCCGGACGACCTGGCCGAGCACGGCGGGGACGCGGCGGCGGTCGTCGAGGCGATGATCGAGCGGACCGTGGGCCGGATGTACTCGGAGGAGCCCGAGAACCAGTTCCTCGAGGTCACCTACGCGAGCGGCGACAAGGAGATCCTGTACTTCAAGGACTTCAACTCCGGGGCCGTGGTGCAGAACATCGTCGACCGGGCGAAGAAGAGCGCCATCAAGGACCTGCTCGCCACCGGCGTGCGTGGGATCCGGGTGGAACACCTCCTGGACGCGTGCGTGGCGGAGTTCAAGGAGAGCGAGGACCTCCCGAACACCACCAACCCCGACGACTGGGCGCGGGTGTCCGGCAAGAAGGGTGAGCGGATCGTGTTCATCCGCACGATCGTGCAGAAGAAGGGCAACCCCGAGGCGGGGCGCACCATCGAGAACCTGAACCCGACGGGGCAGTACCTGTAGGAACTCCGTCGACCCGTGGGTCGCGCGGCGGCTCGGGCCGGCGGAACTAGGGTGGGCCCGTGACAGTGCGACGCATCATGGGTATCGAGACCGAGTACGGCATCCTCGGGATCGGCAATCCCGGGGCGAACCCGATGCTGATGTCCGCGCAGGTAGTCACGGCCTACGCCAACGAGGGCGTGCACGGCGGTTCGCGGGCGCGCTGGGACTACCAGGACGAGGACCCGCTGCGGGACGCGCGCGGGTGGAGCCTCGACCGATCCTCCGCGCACCCCAGCCAGCTCACCGACAACCCGAGCCGGCCAGCGCCGGACGGCGACCGTCCTGACGACGGTGGCGCCGGCGGCGACGGCGGCACCGGAGGCACCGACGAGGCCACCGGGGTGCACTGGGGCGGCGTGACGCAGCGTCGGCGCCCGGCCCCGCAGCCGGAACCGGCGACGGTCGCCAACGTGATCCTGCCGAACGGCGCGAGGTACTACGTCGACCATGCCCACCCGGAGTACTCCAGCCCGGAGGTCACCGGCCCGCTCGACGCGGTGCGCTGGGACCGGGCCGGCGAGGAGGTGCTGCTCCGCTCGGCTCGGCTGCTCGCCCAGATCCCGGGCATGCCCCAGGTGGCGCTGTACAAGAACAACACCGACGGCAAGGGCGCCAGCTACGGCACCCATGAGAACTACCTCGTGGACCGTGCCGTGCCGTTCGACGACATCATCGACTACCTCACCCCGTTCCTGGTGACCCGGCCCGTGTTCTGCGGTGCTGGCCGCCTCGGCCGGGGTCAGCGCGGTGAGCAGCCCGGGTACCAGATCTCCCAGCGGGCCGACTTCATCGAGGCCGAGGTCGGGCTCGAGACGACGTTGCGGCGTCCGATCATCAACACCCGGGACGAGCCGCACGCGGACGCGACCCGGTACCGGCGCCTGCACGTGATCGTCGGGGACGCGAACATGCACGAGGTGTCCACCTACCTCAAGCTCGGCACCACCTCGGTCCTGCTCTGGCTGCTCGAGCAGGGCCAGGTGCCCCTCGAGCTGAGTGCGCTCCGGCTCGCCGACCCGGTCGGTGCCGCACACGCCGTCAGCCACGACCTCAGCCTCGGCATCCCGCTCGACCTGGCCGACGGTCGCCGGATGACGGCTCTGCAGATCCAACGCGTCTACGTCGACGTGATCACCGCCGCCGTCGGCGCCCACGCCGAGCGCACCGGCACCGCCCCGGACGGCCAGACCGCGGACGTCCTGGCGCGCTGGTCCGACCTGGTCACCCGGCTCGCGGACGCACCAGCCTCCTGCGCCCGGGAGGTCGAGTGGCTCGCGAAGCTCCGGGTCCTGGACGGGATGCGGACCCGGGACGACCTGCCCTGGGACCACCCGCGGCTGGCGGCGCTGGACCTGCAGTGGTCCGACCTGCGGCCCGAGCGCGGCATCTACGCGAAGATGGCGGCCGCCCGGGCCGTGGAGCGGCTCGTCGAGGCGGCCGACGTCGAGCGCGCGATCACCCACCCGCCCGAGGACACCAGGGCGTACTTCCGCGGTGAGGCGATCCGCCGGTTCCCGGATGCGATCAGTGCCGCGAACTGGGATGCGATCGTCTTCGACGTGCCCGGGCTGGCGCACCTGCAACGGGTCCCGACGGCGGACCCCCTGCGAGGCACCCGGCGGCACGTTGGCGAACTGCTCGACGCCCACACCGACGCCGGCTCGTTGTTGCGCGCCCTGACGGCCGTGCCGCCTCCGGCGGGGGAGTCTGGGACGTAGGATCGAACCACCCGCGTCAGCGCCACGAGGAGGACATCTTGGCAGCACGGCAGTACGACCAGCGCAACACCCCCGACGCCCGGCCGGACGACGAGCCCGCGGGCCCGCCGCCGACCGGAGCGAGCGCGAGCGCCCGCGATGCGGAGGTGGACTCGCTGCTGGACGAGATCGACGACGTGCTCGAGACGAACGCGGAGACCTTCGTGCGGGGCTTCGTCCAGAAGGGCGGCCAATGACGGCCGAGTTCGGCGACCGGCTCCCGGCCGCGTTCTCCCGACCCGGTAGCTCGTCGTTCGTCGACTTCCTCGCCGACCACGCCCCGAACCTGCTGCCGGGCCGTGAGCCGGCCCCGATCGGGTCGGTCGAGGCCCCGCACGCGACCACGATCGTGGCGCTCACCTACGACGGCGGGATCGTGATGGCGGGGGACCGGCGCGCCACGATGGGCTCGACGATCGCGCACCGGAAGATGGAGAAGGTCTTCTCGGCCGACGACTACTCCGCGGTGGGCATCGCGGGAACCGCCGGGGTCGCCATCGAACTGGTCCGGTTGTTCCAGCTCGAGCTCGAGCACTTCGAGAAGATCGAGGGCACGCTGCTGTCCCTCGAGGGCAAGGCGAACCGACTCGCCACGATGGTCCGGGCCGGCCTGCCGATGGCGCTGCAGGGGCTCGCCGCCGTCCCGTTGTTCGGAGGCTACGACGAGCGGCGCTCCGAGGGCCGGATCTTCTCCTACGACGTGGCCGGCGGTCGCTACGAGGAAGCGGACTTCCACGCGATCGGCTCCGGCTCCGTGCACGCCCGCGGCTCCATGAAGAAGCTCTGGGCGCCGGGGCTCGGGTCCGAGGAGGCCGTGCGGATCGCGGTGCACGCGCTCATCGACGCCGCCGACGAGGACTCGGCCACCGGCGGACCGGACGTGGCCCGGGGCATCTACCCGATCGTCGCCGTGGTGGACTCGGGCGGTTACCGACGGGTGGGCGACCTCGACCTCGCCGCCGTCGTCCGAGCGATCACATCGGGGCAGGAGGAGTCATGACCCAGCCGTTCTACGTCTCGCCCGAGCAACTCATGAAGGACCGGGCTGACTTCGCGCGCAAGGGCATCGCCCGGGGCCGGTCCGTGATCGTCGTCGGCTACCGAGGCGGCATCGCGTTCGTCACCGAGAACACGTCCCGCGCGCTGCACAAGATCAGCGAGATCTACGACCGGATCGGCTTCGCGGCCGTCGGCAAGTACAACGAGTTCGAGAACCTGCGGGTGGCCGGGGTCCGGTACGCGGACCTGCGCGGGTACTCCTACGACCGCGTCGACGTCAGCGCCCGTGGCCTTGCGAACGCGTACGCACAGACCATGGGCGCCGTGTTCACCACCGAGTCCAAGCCGCTCGAGGTCGAGCTCGCCGTCGCCGAGGTGGCCGCCTCGCAGGCCGGCGACCAGATCTACCGGCTCGGTTATGACGGCTCGGTCGCCGAGGAGCCCGGCTTCGTGGTGATGGGCGGCGCCGCGGAACGCCTCGGTGCCCTGGTTCGCGCGGAGTGGACCGAGGACCTCTCGCTGGCCGAGGTGCTCGGCCTTGCGGTGCGCGTGCTCGGCGCCGGCGAGGAGGAGGACGGCTCGGCCGACCGCGTCCTCGCCCCGGCCAGCCTTGAGGCCGCCGTGCTCGACCGGGACCGGCCCCGGCGCGCGTTCCAGCGGCTGAGCGTCCCGGCCCTCACCGACCTGCTGCCCACCGCGGAGCAGGGATGAGGATCCGCCGCATCTTCGGCCTGGAGACCGAGTTCGGCGTGACCTGCGCCGCTCCGGAGGGCCGCGGCCTGTCCGCGGAGGAGGTCGCCCGGTACCTGTTCCGCAAGGTGGTGGCCTGGGGCCGCTCCTCGAACGTGTTCCTCGGCAACGGCTCCCGGCTGTACCTGGACGTGGGCTCCCACCCGGAGTACGCGACCGCGGAGTGCGACGACCTGCGCCAGCTCGTCTACCACGACAAGGCCGGCGAGCGGATCCTCGAGGGCCTGGTCGGCGACGCGCAGGAGCGCCTCGACGCCGAGGGCATCCCGGGCCGGATCCACCTGTTCAAGAACAACCTGGACTCCGCTGGGAACTCCTACGGCTGCCACGAGAACTACCTGATCCGCAGGCGCGGCGACTTCGCCAGGACCGCCGAGGTGCTCGTCCCGTTCCTGATCACCCGCCAGATCCTCACCGGCGCCGGGCACATCCTGACCACCCCCCGCGGGCCGACATACTGCTTCTCGCAGCGGGCCGATCACCTGTGGGAGGCGACCAGCTCGGCCACCACCCGGTCCCGGCCGATCATCAACACCCGCGACGAGCCGCATGCCGACGCGGACCTGTACCGCCGCCTGCACGTCATCTCGGGCGACTCCTCGATGTCGGAGACGACCACCATGCTCAAGGTGGGCATGACCGACATCGTGCTGCGGATGATCGAGGCCGGCCACATCTTCGGCGACCTGAACCTGGAGAATCCGGTGCGGGCCATCCGGGAGATCTCCCACGACATCACCGGCACGAAGCAGGTGACGCTGGCCCGCGGCACGAAGGTGACCGCGGTCGAGCTGCAGGCCTCGTATCTGCAACGCGCCCGCGACTTCATCGCCGAGGCACCCGAGGGGGGCCCGCACGACGAGTGGGTCCTCGAACTGTGGGGGCGCGGGCTGGACGCGCTCCGCAGCGGCGACCTCAGCCTCGTGGACCGGGACCTGGACTGGGCCATCAAGAAGCGCCTCGTGGACCGCTACGTCGACGCCCACGACGTGCCGCTGTCCGACCCCCGGGTGCAGCGCCTCGACCTCGCCTACCACGACATCTCCCGCACCGACGGCTTGTTCGCCCGGCTCGCCGCGCGCGGCATGGTCAGCCGGGTCGTCACCGACGACGAGATCGACGCGGCCACCACCGAGCCGCCGCAGACCACCCGGGCCAAGCTCCGCGGTGACTTCGTGACGGCGGCGACCGCGCGCCGCCGGGACTACACGGTCGACTGGGTGCACCTGAAGCTCAACGACAACGCCGGCCGGACCGTGCTCTGCAAGGACCCGTTCCGCAACGTCGACGACCGGGTGGACCGGCTGATCGCGAGCCTCGATCCACCGGCGCAGGCCCAGGGGACTCCCAGCCTCGCCCCGTAGACTCGACGATCATGCCTGCTTCTCGACGACCCCACGGCCCCGGCCCGGTGGGGATGATGGTCCTGCGTCTGCTGGCCGTGATGGCCCTGCTGACCGTGGCCGCCTGCGCCCCCGACGAACCCGAGCCGACCGGGATCGACCTGGTCAGCGTGGGTGGCAACTTCGGTGCGCACCCGCAGGTGACCTTCGACGCCCCGCTCGAGGTCACCGAGACCGACACCGAGGAACTGGTCACCGGCGAGGGCACCCTGCTCGTCGACGGCGCCGCCGTGATGGTCTCCTTCCTCGCCGTGGACGCGGTCACCGGTGAGGTGATCGAGGACACGTTCAGCGCCCAGCCGGAAGTGATCCTGCTCACCGAGGCGGATGCCGGGCCGCTGTACGAGGACCTGCTCGGTCGTACCGAGGGATCCCGGCTGCTGCGCGTGGAGGTCGGCACCACCACCAAACCGAACCCGCTGGTGCTCGTCTACGACATCCTGCACACCCGCGCCTGGGGTGAGGAGGCGCCCGCGGTCGCCGGGATGCCGGTGGTGACCCGCAGTGAGACCGGCGAGCCCACCGTGGCCGTCCCGGACACCGCACCGCCCGCGGACCTGAGCGTGGTGCAGCTGATCCGGGGCGACGGCGCCCAGGTGCGATCCGGGCTGGCCGTCACCGTGCGCTACACCACGGTCGCCTGGAGCACCGGCGCGGTCGTCGAGTCGACCTGGGGGGAGGGGCAGGCGCCCACCACGGTGGCGTTCACCGGGCTCATCCAGGGCTGGCAGGAGGGCCTGGTCGACGAGACCGTCGGCTCGCAGGTGATGCTGGTGGTGCCGCCCGAGCAGGCGTTCGGTGACGATACGCTCGTCTACGTGATCGATGTGCTGGCCGTGTCCGCCCTGAACGGCACCGATGGGGCGGGCGAGTGAGCCTCGCGCTGCGGGTGATCCCCTGCCTGGACGTGAACGCGGGCCGCGTCGTCAAGGGCGTGAACTTCGAGAACCTGCGCGACGCCGGGGACCCGGTCGAGCTGGCCCACCGCTACGACGCCGAGGGCGCCGACGAGGTGACGTTCCTCGACGTGAGCGCCTCCACGGAGGGGCGGGCGACCACGCTGGAGATCGTCGCCCGCACCGCCGAGGAGGTCTTCGTGCCGCTGACGGTGGGCGGCGGGGTGCGCAGCACCGACGACGTGGACGCCCTGCTGCGCGCGGGCGCGGACAAGGTCGGCATCAACACGGCCGCGATCGCCCGCCCGGAGCTCATCGCCGAGGTGGCGCACCGGTTCGGTTCCCAGGTACTGGTGCTGTCCGTGGACGCCCGCCGCACGCCCGACGGCGTCAGCACGCCCTCCGGCTACGAGGTCACCACGCACGGGGGTCGCCGGGGCACCGGCATCGACGCGCTCGACTGGGTCAGCCGGGCTCAGGACGCCGGGGTCGGGGAGATCCTCCTGAACTCCATCGACGCCGACGGCACCACGTCCGGGTTCGACCTCGAGATGCTCACCGACGTGCGCGCGCGGGTCCAGGTACCGCTGATCGCCAGCGGCGGCGCCGGCACCGCCGAGCACTTCGTCGAGGCGGCCCGCACCGGCGCGGACGCGCTGCTCGCGGCCAGCGTGTTCCACTACCGCACCCTCACCATCTCCGAGGTCAAGGACCACCTGCGGGCGGCCGGCTTCGAGGTGCGCTGAGCGCAGGCTGAGCCGCTGAGCGCAGGGCTGAGCCGCCGCGCACAGGCCTGAACGTCAGAGCGCCGCCCAGGCCTCGAAGGCGGTGACGGCGTCAGGCGTTCCGGTGACCTGCACCTGCGCGGCGCCGCGGCGCCCCATCGCGAACAGCGCCTGCTCGAGGGGACCACCGGTGAGGGCCACCGACACCGCGCCGGAGCGGGCACGCCGTCGGCGGCCCCCTGGGACCACCAGCACCACACCGACGGGCGCGGACCGGAACGCGAACCCGGCGAACTGACCGAGGCGCCGCCAGATGTCGTCGAGCATGGGCGCCGGCAGCTCCCGCGGGGACAACGGCTCAGGGCCGCCGCGACGGACGTCCTCGTGGTGGACCACGTACTCGAGCAGGTTCATCGCCTCGTCGGCCCGGCCGCGCACCAGCCGCATCGGGTTCGCCCCGTCCGGGCCGGCCGCGAACGTCTCGACCGCGTCGGTGTAGGCGGCGCGCTCGCGCAGGCCGTCCGCGACGTCGTCGATGAGCCGGTCCGCGGCGTCGGGCGCCCACGGCAGCGGGGTCAGCCGCCACGGTTCCTGCCCGCGCAGGAGCAGGTGCGCGGCCAGGTGCCGGGTCTGCCAGCCCTCGCACAGCGTGGGGGCGTTCGGACCCGCCTCCGTCAGGGACTCGACCAGGGCGGACTTCTCGCGCGCGGACCACATGGGCTCCACGTTCTCACACACCTGCGCCGGACTCGCGTCGGCAGGGCCGGGCCGACCTCAGGCGACGGTAGGCTTGTGCCAGTGCCCGCAGAACCCGCCGGAGACGGCAACCCCGCAACGCCCAGCCCCGACGACGGAGGGGGCCACGCGGAGCCCGTTCACGCTCTGTCCGGCGGCGCCGTCCGACGCTCCCTGCTCCTGATCGGCCGGGGCATCGCCTCGCAGCCGCGCACGTTCACGATCGCGATCATCGCGAGCGTGGTCTACGGCATCGGCCTGGTCGCCTCCGGCTGGCTGCTCGGCCGGATCACCGACGGCGTCGTGCTGCCCGCGATCCAGGGGTCCGGGGTGTCGACCGGGTCCATCTGGCTGGCCGGGTTCGGGCTCCTGCTGATCGGCGCGGTGACCGCCGTCGGAGTGGCGCTGCGCCGCATCTACGCGGGGATCGGCGCCCTCGACGTGCAGGCGGGGCACCGGCGCGCCGTCACCCGCCAGTACCTCAGGCTGCCGATGACCTGGCACCGGCGGCACCCGGCCGGCCAACTGCTCTCCAACGCGAACGCGGACGCCGAGGCCGCCGGCGGCGTGTTCATGCCGCTGCCGTTCGCGCTCGGAGTGCTCGTGATGATCATCGTCGCCGGGGTCGCCATGATCGTCGCCGACCCGGTCCTCGGCATCATCGGGGTGAGCGTGCTCCCGCTCGTGCTCGTCGTGAACGCCGTGTACCGCAACTACATGAGTCCGGCGATCACCCGCGTCCAGCACCAGCGGGCGGTCGTGGCGGACGTCGCCCACGAGAGCTTCGAGGCGGCCGCCGTCGTGAAGGCACTCGGCACCGAGGACTTCGAGGAGCGGCGCTTCGCCTCTGCGAGCCGCACCCTGCGGGACGCGAACATCGCGGTCGGGCGGATCCGGTCCGTGTTCGACCCGGTGATCGACCTGCTCCCGGGCCTGGCCACGCTCGGCGTCCTCGCGGTGGGCGCGACGCGGGTCGCGGCCGGCGTGGTGGACACCGGTGCCGTCATCACGACGGCCTATCTGCTCACCGTGATGACGTTCCCGGTCCGCGCGATCGGCTTCGTCCTGGGTGACCTGCCGCGCTCGCTGGTCGGCCACGACCGGGTCTCGCGGGTGATCGACGCCCGTGGCTACCTCGGCGCGGGCCGGCGCCGGCTCGGCGACGCGGCCGGAGCCGAGCAGGGCCTGCGTCTGGATCTCGACCGCGTCGGCGTGCGGGTGCCGAGCCACGATGCCGACGGCGCGGCCACCGAGGCGGACCTGCTCACCGATGTCACGTTCTCCGTACCGGCCGGCCGGACGGTCGCGATCGTCGGGTCCACCGGCTCCGGCAAGTCGACGCTGGTGGACGTCATCGCCCGGCTGCGGGACCCCTCGGCCGGGGTGGTCCGCTACGACGGCCGCGACGCCCGGGAGATCACCGACTCCGACCGCACCGGCGCGATCGCCCTGGTGGCGCAGTCGGCGTTCGTGTTCGAGGACACCGTCCGCGGCAACGTCACCCTCGCCGACGAGGTGGAGCCCGACGGCGAGGGGCAGCCGGTCGGCACGGGTCACGGATACACCGACGAGCAGGTCTGGGCCGCGCTGGCGATCGCGCAGGCCGACGGTTTCGTCGCCGCGCTGCCCGATGGCCTGGACACCGTCATCGGCGAACGGGGCGCGTCCCTGTCCGGTGGTCAGCGCCAACGGCTGGCGATCGCGCGCGCCCTCATCCGGCGCCCGAGGCTCCTCATCCTCGACGACGCGACCTCCGCCGTCGACCCGCTCGTGGAGCAGGCCATCCTGGCCGGGCTCCGCCGCAGCGCCGGGGACGTCACGGTGATCCTGGTCGCCTACCGCACCGCCACGATCGGGCTCGCCGACTCGGTGGTGCACGTCGAGCGTGGTCACGTGGTCGACGCCGGCACCCACACCGACCTGCTCGGCCGCGACCGGGGCTACCGGCGCCTGGTCACCGCCTACCAACGCGGCCGCGAGGAAAGGCACGAACAGCACGAACGGAAGGTGGCCCGGTGAGCGCCACGACCCCCGGAACCAGCGCCCGGATCGAGAGCACCTCCTCGCTCGGGGTGCTCGGCACCCTCAGGGCGGGCCTGGCGCTCTCGCCGGCGATGCGCACGGGTATCGGCGTCACCCTCGCCCTCGCCGTGCTGGCCACCGCCGGGCGACTGATCGTCCCGATCGTGGTGCAGCAGACCACGGACGTCGGCATCCTCGCGCCGGGTGGGGTCGACGTCGGCCTGGTCCTGCGGCTGTGCGGGATCGCCGCGGTCGGGCTGCTCGCCGCGGCCGCGTGCACCACCTGGGTGAACGTGCGCCTGTTCCGCGCGGCCGAGGCCGGGCTCCTGCAATTGCGGGTGCGGGCGTTCCGGCACGTGCACGACCTGTCCGTGCTGACCCAGAACACGGAGCGGCGCGGGTCGCTGGTGTCCCGGGTGACCTCCGACGTGGACACCATCTCCCTGTTCGTCCAGTGGGGCGGCATGCAGCTCGTGCTGTCCGTGCTGCAGATCGCCGGCGCGACCGTGGCGATGCTGTTCTACTCCTGGCAGCTGACCGTGGTGGTGTGGCTCGCGTTCGCGCCGATGATCGTGCTCGCACCGAAGGCGCAGAAGTCCCTGAACGTGGCCTACGGCACGGTGCGCCTGCGGGTCGGGGCCATGCTCGGGCGGATCTCGGAGTCGATCGTCGGTGCGCAGACGATCCGCTCCTACGGCGCGGGTGCCCGCACCCAGCGCCGCATGGACGAGGCCATCGGCGAGCACCGGGACGCCGCGGTGCGGGCGCAGGCGTTCGCGTCGCTGGCGTTCTCCTCCGGGGTGCTGCTCTCCGGCCTTGCGCTCGGTTCCGTGGTGGTCGTGGGCACCCTGCTCGGGATCGACGGCGATCTCACCGTGGGCGGGCTGCTCGCGTTCCTGTTCCTGGTGCAGATCTTCACCGGCCCGGTGCAGTCGGCCACCGAGGTCCTGAACGAGCTGCAGAACGCCGTGGCCGGGTGGCGCCGGGTGATCTCGGTGGTGCACACCCCGCTGGACATCACCGAGCCGGACGAGCCGACCCCGGCCGGACCGCGCGGCCCGGCGGCCCTGGACTTCACCGACGTCACCTACGCCTACCCCGGCACGGCGGCCGCGGTGCTGCACGACATCGACCTGGCGATCCCCGCGGGTGCCCGCGTGGCCGTGGTCGGGGAGACCGGATCGGGCAAGACCACGCTCGCCAAGCTGCTCACCCGGATGATGGATCCGGACGCGGGCTCGGTGCGCCTGAACGGTGTGGACCTGCGTGAGATCGCGCTCGCGGATCTGCGCTCGCGGGTCGTGATCGTGCCGCAGGAGGGGTTCCTGTTCGATGACACGATCGCCGGGAACGTGGCGTACGGCCGGGCGGACACCGACGCGGACAGCGTGGCCGCCGCGCTCGAGCGTCTCGGCCTGGGCGACTGGTTGGCCACGCTGCCGCTCGGTGTGCACACCGATGTCGGGCAGCGCGGCGAGTCCCTCAGCGCCGGCGAACGGCAGCTCGTCGCGATCGCGCGTGCCTACCTGGCCGACGCGGACGTGCTGGTCCTCGACGAGGCGACCTCCGCCGTCGACCCGGCGACCGAGCACCGGATCAGCCGGGCCCTGGCCGAACTGACCCAGGGGCGCACCTCGGTCGCGATCGCACACCGCCTCTCCACGGCGGAGGCCGCGGACCTGGTGGTCGTCGTTGACGCCGGCCGGATCGTGGAGCTCGGCCCGCACACGGCTCTGGTGGCCGCCGACGGGGTCTACGCACGGATGCACGCGACGTGGATCTCGGCGAGCGAATGAGGCCCCGCGGGGGTCCGTGAACGTGCCCCGGGCGTGGGAGGATCGAGGGCGTGTCCGACGTGAACCCCTCCGCCCTGGATCCCTCGATCGCGGCCCGGCTGAAGCGGGACGAGCTCGGTCTCGTCTGCGCCGTCGTGCAGGATGACGCAGGAGGTGACGTCCTCATGGTCGGCTGGATGGACGACGAGGCCCTGCACCGCACGCTGACCACGGGCCGGGCCTGGTACTGGTCCCGGTCCCGCCAGGAGTACTGGCGCAAGGGCGACACCTCAGGGCACACGCAGCACGTGCGCTCGGTGGCGCTGGACTGTGACGGCGACGCCCTGCTGGTCCGGGTGGAACAGATCGGCCCGGCGTGCCACACCGGCACCCGGACCTGCTTCGAGGCGGGCGGGGACCTCGGCGCCGTCGTGGGCGGCCAGACCCCGGAGGCCGGACGATGACCGGCGCGCAGCCCGACGTCGCCGCCGACTCGGGCGCCGACCTGAAGCTGGCCTGGGGCGAGACCTGGCCCTCCGGCGCCGGCTTCCGCGACCTCGCTGAGGAGCGCCGGGTGATCCCCGTGGTGCGCCGGATCCTCGCCGACGACGTCACACCGGTGGGGCTGTATCGCCGGCTCTCCTCGGGCCGGGCCGGCACGTTCATCCTGGAGTCGGCGGCCTCGGACGGCGTCTGGTCGCGGTGGTCGTTCGTGGGGGTCTCCTCCCGGGCGATCCTCAGCGAGGCCGACGGTCAGGCCCACTGGTACGGCGACGTCCCGGTCGCGGTGCCCCGCACCGGTGACGTCCTCGACGTGCTCCGGGAGACCCTGCGGGTGCTGCACACCCCGGCGCTGCCTGGCCTGCCGCCGCTGACCGGCGGGCTGGTCGGCGCGCTCGGCTGGGACGTGATCCACCACTGGGAACCCACGCTGCCGCGGCTGGCCCGCGAGGAGCTCGGCGTCCCGGAGGTCGCGCTGTGCCTCGTCGGGGACATGGCCGCCGTCGACCACAACACCGGTGACGTCTGGCTGATCGCGAACGCCATCAACTTCGACGACACCGACGAGCGGGTCGACGAGGCCTACGCCGACGCCGTCGCCCGGCTCGACGCCATGGCCGCCGCGCTGGTGGCCCCCGCCCCGTCCCGCGCGATGGTCACCCTCGACGGCGCGGCGGCGCGGGAACCGGAGCTGCGGTTCCGGACCGAGCGGGCCGACTTCGAGGCCGGCGTCCTCGCCGCCAAGCAGGCGATCCGCGAGGGCGAGGTGTTCCAGGTCGTGCTGTCCCAGCGCCTGGAGCTGGAGTGCACCGCGGACCCGCTCGACGTGTACCGGGTGCTGCGGACCATCAACCCGAGCCCGTACATGTACTTCCTGCACCTGGGCGACCCGGGGGCGGACGGCGAGGGCGACTACCACGTCGTCGGGTCCAGCCCGGAGACCCTCGTCAAGGTCACCGGCCGGGACGTGGTCAGCTTCCCGATCGCGGGCTCCCGCCCGCGCGGCGAGAACGCCGCCCAGGACCGCGAGCACGCCGACGAGCTGCTCGTGGACCCGAAGGAACGCGCCGAGCACCTGATGCTGGTGGACCTCGCCCGCAACGACCTCGGCCGGGTCTGCGAGCCGGGCAGCGTCGCCGTCGTGGAGTTCATGGAGATCAAGCGGTACAGCCACATCATGCACATGTCCTCCACGGTCAACGGCCGGCTCCGCCCGGAGTCGACGGCGGTGGACGTGTTCACGGCGACGTTCCCGGCGGGCACCCTCTCCGGGGCGCCGAAGCCGCGGGCGATCGCCCTCATCGACGAGCTGGAGCCGGCCCGCCGCGGCATCTACGGCGGCACGGTCGGGTACTTCGACCTGGCCGGCGACCTCGACATGGCGATCGCGATCCGGACCGCGCTGATCTCGCGGGGCGTCGCGAGCGTTCAGGCCGGCGGGGGACTGGTGGCGGACTCGGTGCCGGAGACGGAGTACTGGGAGAGCCGGAACAAGGCCGCCGCGGCGGTGCGGGCGGTGCAGATCGCCGCCGGTATCGAAGCGATCGCACCGTGACGCCGGCGTTCAGGCGCCGACGGTTGGGCCGTGGTCCGGCCGTGCTGATCCTGCTCGTGGCCGGGGCGGCCCTCCTGGTCACCACGCTGGGCACCTGGGTCAGCGCGCCCGTGGCGGGCACGCTCGGGACCGAGACGGTCAGCGTGGGCGGCGCCGCTGCCGCCCCGGTGGTCCCGTCCGTGGCGCTCGTCGTGCTCGCAGCCGCGCTCGCCCTCGGCCTGTCCGGCCGGGTGGTCCGGATGCTGGCGGCCGTGCTGGCGGCCCTCGCCGGAGCTGCGGCGCTGGTGGCGGTGCTGGCGTTCCTGCGGGACCCGGCCACCCCGGCGCAGGCCGCCGCGGGCGAGCTGATCGGGGTCCGCGAGATCAGCGGCGAGCCTGCCGTGACCGCCCTGCCCTACCTCGCGCTCGGGGTGGCCGCGGTGATCCTCGTCCTCGGTATCGCCCTGCCGTTCCTGGTCGGGCAGTGGGGCCGGGTCGGCCGCCGCTACGAGCGCGGCTCCGATCCGGCCGCGGCCGGCGCCGCGGCGCCGGGACCGGGTGCGCCGGGGTCGACCGCGGCGCCGGCCGCCGCCGGGTCGGCGCGCACGGTCCGGATGGAGGACTGGGACGCGCTGAGCCGCGGCGAGGACCCGAGCGAGGAGGCGGACCGGTAGTCTGGTCGCGCCGAGCACGACCACCGCGAAGGGCCACAGCACCATGATCAACGAAGCCATGACCGAATCCACCCGGCACTCCGAGGATTCGGTGGCGGGCGGGCACTACGCCCCCGAGAACCTGCCGACCGCCGCGCCGTCCAACCACGGCCGCACGATCGCCGGCTGGACCCTGTTCTGGGGCGGCGTGGTCGGCTCCCTGGTGGTCGGCATCGCGTTCATCCTGCAGAACCTGACGCTCGGGATCGTCGGAGCGGCCGTCGTCGTCATCGGGTGCGTCGCGAGTGCGATCCTGCGAGCCCTCGGCTACGGCCAGCTCGAGCGGAACTCGGGGCGGAGCGCGTAGCCTGCGATGTCCTACCCACCCGTGCCACCGTCCAGCGGTGGTGTGAACCCCTACGAGTCACAGGACCCGTACGGCGCGGCGGGATCGAACCCGGTCCCCTCGCACGAGGACCGGGCGTTCGTGGAGGGGCCACAGCCCTGGGACCCGCAGGTGCCCGGCGCGTACGGCCAGTCCCAGTACGGCGCACCGCCCCAGTACGGTGGCCAGCCCCAGTACGGAGCACAGCAGTACGGGCAGCAGTACGGCCAGCCGCAGTCGCCCTACGGCGTCAGCCCGTACGGGTACGGCCTGGCGGCCTCGCACCGGAACGGTCTCGGCACCACCGCTCTCGTGCTCGGGATCGTCGGGTTCTTCCTGGCGTGCATCCCGCTCGTGGGCCTCGGCCTCGGGATCGGCGCCGTCGTGACCGGAAACAAGGGCCGCCTGGCCGCCGACGCCGGCCAGGCGACCAACCGCGGCGCCGCGACCGGGGGCCTGGTCATGGGGGTGCTGGCCATCATCGCGGGCGTCTTCTGGATCCTCGTCTCCCTCTCCCGGGGCTACTACGGGTGAGCGTCGAGGCCACGGCACCGCCCCGGGACCGGCGCACGCCGGTGTTGGTCGGTGCCGCTGTGGCCGCCGGCACCGCGCTGCTGGCGCTGGTGGACCCGCACGACGGCGGATACGGGTTCTGCCCGATGCTGCGGCTGACGGGGTGGTTCTGCCCGTTCTGCGGTGGCCTGCGGACCACGCACTCGCTCGCGACCGGCGACCTGGCCGGTGCGTGGGCGGCGAACCCGATGCTCACCATCGCGTTGCCGATGGTGGCGCTCGGCTGGGTCTGGTGGCTCGTGCGGGCCTGGCGTTCGGAGCCCGTCCGCCGGTCGCCGACGTGGGTGTGGGTGGCGCTCGGCGTCGGCCTGCTCGCGTTCACGGTGCTGCGCAACCTGCCCGCGCTGGCGCCCTATCTCTCCCCGGTCTGAGGTGTCCCCGACGCCCTTCGTGAGATGCGTCCGGGGCGTCGGAGGTTTCGGCATACGATGGTGGCCGAGCAAGGGAGAGGCGGATGGTGACCGTTCTTGAGGAGATCGTGGCCGGGGTCCGGGAGGACCTGGCGGTCCGGGAAGCGGCGACTCCGCTCGAGGAGTTGAAGGAACAGGCGGCGGCCCGGCCGTCGGCCAAGAACGCCCTCGACGCGCTCGCGAAGGACGATGCCGTCACGGTGATCGCTGAGGTGAAGCGGTCCAGCCCTTCCAAGGGTGCGTTGGCCGACATCGCGGATCCGGCCGGCCTGGCCGCGGACTACGAGGCCGGTGGGGCGTCCGCGATCAGCGTGCTCACCGAGCGACGCCGGTTCGGTGGCTCCCTCGACGACCTCGACGGGGTCCGGGCCGCCGTCGAGGTGCCGGTGCTGCGCAAGGACTTCATCGTCACCCCCTACCAGGTGTGGGAGGCCAGGGCGCACGGCGCGGACATCGTGCTCCTCATCGTCGCGACCCTCGAGCAGACCGTGCTGACCTCGCTCACCGAACGGGTGCACTCGCTCGGCATGACCGCCCTCGTCGAGGCGCACACCGCCGAGGAGGTGGACCGAGCCGTGGATGCCGGCGCCCGCCTGCTCGGGGTGAACACCCGCAACCTGCACACCCTCGAGGTCCGCCGCGAGGTGTTCGCGGAACTGGCCCCCCGGATCCCGGACGGGATCGTCCGGGTCGCCGAGTCCGGCGTCCGGGGTCCGCACGACCTCATGGACTACGCCCGCTGGGGCGCGGACGCGGTGCTCGTCGGGGAGGCGCTGGTGACCCAGGGCGACCCGCGGTCCGCCGTCAAGGACATGGTCGCCGCAGGCACCCACCCGTCGCTGCGGGCGGTGCGGAGCCGGTGAGCGAGCCCAGGACCGAGCCAGCCGCCGTGACGGACTTCCGGGACGCCGTCGGCCCCTACTTCGGCGACTTCGGCGGCCGATTCGTGCCCGAGGCACTGATCGCGGCGCTCGACGACCTCGCGACCGCGTGGGACAAGCTCAAGGATGACCCGACGTTCATCGAGCGCCTCGCCGCGCTGCACCGGGACTACACCGGCCGGCCCAGTCCGATCACGGAGGTGCCCCGGTTCGCCGAGCACGCCGGCGGCGTGCGGGTGTTCCTCAAGCGCGAGGACCTCAACCACACCGGGTCCCACAAGATCAACAACGTGCTCGGTCAGGCACTGCTCACCCAACAGGTCGGCAAGACCCGGGTCATCGCCGAGACCGGCGCGGGCCAGCACGGCGTCGCCACCGCCACCGCGGCCGCACTGTTCGGGCTCGACTGCACCATCTACATGGGCGAGGAGGACACCCGCCGGCAGGCACTCAACGTCGCGCGGATGCGTCTGCTCGGCGCCGAGGTCATCCCCGTGACCGCCGGCTCCCGGACCCTCAAGGACGCGATCAACGAGGCGTTCCGGGACTGGGTCGCGAACGTCGAGACCACCAACTACGTGTTCGGCACCGCCGCCGGTCCGCACCCGTTCCCGGCCCTGGTGCGCGACCTCCAGAAGATCATCGGCGAGGAGGCCCGCGAGCAGCTGACGGAACGGATCGGGCGGCTCCCGGACGCCGTCGTGGCCTGCGTGGGCGGCGGGTCCAACGCGATCGGCATCTTCACCGCCTTCCTGGACGACGCCGACGTTCGCCTGATCGGTTGTGAGGCCGCCGGTGACGGTGTCGAGACCGGGCGTCACGCGGCCACCATCGGCGCCGGCAGCCCCGGCGTGCTGCACGGTGCCAAGACCTACCTGCTGCAGGACGAGGACGGGCAGACCATCGAGTCCCACTCGATCTCCGCGGGCCTGGACTACCCGGGCGTCGGGCCGGAGCACTCCTGGCTCGCGAGCATCGGGCGGGCCGAGTACCGGCCGGTCACCGACGCGGAGGCCATGGAGGCGTTCCGGTTGCTGACCCGCACCGAGGGGATCATGCCCGCCATCGAGAGCGCGCACGCACTCGCCGGCGCGATGACCCTCGGCCGCGAGCTCGTCGCCGCCGGCGCCGACCCGGCCGAGACGGTGCTCCTGGTGAGCCTGTCCGGACGTGGGGACAAGGACGTGGAGACGGCCGCCGAGTGGTTCGGGCTCGTGGACTCGGGTTCAGCCGGCGGCCAGGACGAGGGCGGGAGCACGACGGCATGACCGGATCCAGGACGGCTGCAACCATCGACGCAGCCCGGGCTGAGGGTCGCGCCGCACTCGTGGTGTACCTGCCGGTCGGGTACCCGGACGTGGACGGCTCGATCGCGGCTGCCCGCGCCGCCGTCGAGGCCGGTGCCGACATCGTCGAGCTCGGCCTGCCGTACTCCGACCCCGGCATGGACGGCGCGGTCAACCAGGAGGCCATGCAGGCCGCCCTGGCCGGCGGCACCCGCACCGCCGACGTGCTGCGCGCGGTCCGCGAGGTCGCCGAGACCGGTGCCCCCACGCTCGTGATGACCTACTACAACCCGGTGCTGCGCTACGGGGTGGACCGCTTCGCGACCGATCTGGTCGCAGCCGGGGGAGCGGGTCTGATCACCCCGGACCTGATCCCGGACGAGGCCGGGGAGTGGATCGCCGCGGCGGACGCCCACGACCTGGACAAGGTGTTCCTGGTCGCGCCGAGCTCCACCACGGAGCGACTTCACCTGACCACCGCCGCGAGCCGGGGCTTCGTCTACGCGGCCTCCACGATGGGCGTCACCGGGGCGCGCGCGAGCGTGGGCCCGAAGGCCGAGGCGCTCGTGGCGGCCACCCGGGCGGCCGGGGCCGAACGCGTCTGCGTCGGCCTCGGGGTCTCGACCGGTGCCCAGGCGGCCGAGGTGGCGAGCTACGCCGATGGCGTGATCGTCGGCTCGGCGCTGGTGCGCACCCTGATCCGCTCCGACGGTGACCGGGACGCGGCCCTGGAGGACCTGCGCCGCCTCATCGGCGAGCTCGCCGAGGGCGTGCGATCGGGCCGACCGGTCACGTCCGGCGGACCGGCCCGATGAACACGCTGATGCGAGTGACCGCCGAGTCCGCAGGCGCCACCGGCGGTTTCGGGGGCATCCCCAGCCCTTCGCAGGGGGTCTGGTACCTCGGACCGATCCCGATCCGGGCCTATGCCCTGGCGATCCTCGCCGGCATCGTGGTGGCGGGCTTCATCGCGATCCGCCGGTACCGGGCCCGCGGCGGACCCGAGGGCGCCGTCCTCGACGCGATCTTCTGGGCGGTGCCGTTCGGTATCGTCGGCGCGCGGATCTACCACGTCTTCTCGTCACCGGACGCGTACTTCGGGCCGAACGGCGACCCCTGGCTCGCGTTCGCGATCTGGAACGGCGGGCTCGGTATCTGGGGCGCGATCCCGGCGGGCGCGCTCGGTGCCTGGATCAGTCTGCGCCGGGCCGGCCTGCGCCTCGCCCCGTTCGCGGACTCCCTCGCGCCCGCTCTCGCCGTGGCGCAGGCGATCGGCCGGCTCGGCAACTACTTCAACCAGGAGCTCTTCGGTGCGTCCACGACGCTCCCGTGGGGCCTGCAGATCTCCGAGCAGACCCTGCGCGCCCAGGGCCTCGACTATCCCGCCGGGACCCTGTTCCATCCGACGTTCCTGTACGAGCTGCTCTGGAACCTGGCGCTCGCCGGCGTGCTCGTCTGGCTCGATCGCCGGCTCCGGCTCGGGCACGGCCGGGTGTTCTGGCTCTATGTCTTCGGGTACACCCTCGGCCGCGTCTGGATCGAGTACCTGCGCATCGATGAGGCCGAGGAGGTCCTCGGTCTGCGACTGAACGTCTGGACCTCGATCATCGTCGGTGTGGCGGCCCTGATAATCTTCATCGTGATCTCCCGCCGCCACCCCGGGCGGGACGAATCGGTCTGGCTCCCCGGTCGTGAACCGGACGAACAGAGCGAGGACGAGGCCGAAACCTCGGCCGATGACGAGGTCGACGCAGCATCCGAGCGAGACTCGGACGACGTGGTCGACACAGCCGAGACCGATCCGGTCGACGACGCTGAGGAGAACGACATGAGCGACGAGACTCCAACGGAGACCGTCGACGAGCAGGCAGACCTCGAGCAGACCCGCACCAAGGCGGGCGCTGAGGATCCCCTCCCGGAGGACGACCCCGGTCGGTGACCCGTGTGCGCAGCGAGCCCTCCACGATCGCAACGGTCCGGGCTCTGCAGGTCTGCTATTTCACATGGGCGTAACACAACCGAAACATGGGGCGTGCATCCTCTGATGGTCTGCGGAGAGTAAAGTCTCCGCCGCAGGTGGGTCGACGGCGTCCCAACAAGTAGTGCAACCGATGCCGCGGGTCCCCCGATCTCCGCGGTGGTGAGGATGATCGGATGAACAGGTCCCCGCAGTCCCGAAGCGCGAACAGCGTCGGCAACGTCACGACCGCCACGAGCGCCTTCACGGCGTTCAGCGCCACTCCCGAGAAGCAGGGTCTGTACGACCCCGCCCAGGAGCATGACGCGTGTGGGGTGGCGTTCGTCGCCACCCTGCGGGGCACGCCCGGCCGCGACATCGTCGATGCCGGCCTGACCGCGCTCGCCAACCTCGACCACCGCGGTGCGGTGGGCGCCGAGGAGAACTCCGGCGACGGCGCGGGAATCCTGACCCAGATCCCCGATGCCTTCGTGCGGGACGTCATCCCCGGTGAGCTCCCCAGGCCCGGGCACTACGCCATCGGCATCGCCTTCCTCCCGGCCGACGCCGACGAGGCTGCCGCCGCCCAGGCGGGCATCGAGGAGCTGGCCGGTCAGGAGGGTCTTGACGTCCTCGCCTGGCGCGACGTGCCGGTGACCGCGGAGCTCGTCGGCCCGACGGCGCGCGCCTGCATGCCGACGTTCCGCCAGCTCGTGGTCGCGGACCCGGCCCGGGAGCTGTCCGGGCTCGACCTGGACCGCCGCACGTACCGGCTGCGCAAGCGCGCCGAGCACGCCCTCGGGGTGTACTTCGCGTCCCTGTCCTCGCGGACCATCGTCTACAAGGGCATGCTCACGACGACCCAGCTCGCCCCGTTCTTCCCGGACCTGACCGACCCGCGGTTCGCGTCCGAGATCGCGCTCGTGCACTCGCGCTTCTCCACGAACACGTTCCCGTCCTGGCCGCTGGCGCACCCGTTCCGGATGGTGGCGCACAACGGTGAGATCAACACGGTGCGCGGGAACCGGAACTGGATGGCGGCCCGGCAGGGCACCCTCGCCTCGGACCGGCTCGGGGACGTGCGTGACCTCCTGCCGATCTGCAGCGAGGAGGAGAGCGACTCCGCCAGCTTCGACGAGGTGCTCGAGCTCCTGCACCTGGGCGGGCGCTCGCTGCCGCACGCGGTCCTGATGATGATCCCGGAGGCGTGGGAGAACCACGCCTCGATGAGCGCGGACCGGCGCGCCTTCTACCGGTACAACTCCACGATCATCGAGCCGTGGGACGGCCCGGCCGCGATGTGTTTCACGGACGGCCGTTACATCGGTGCGGTCCTGGACCGGAACGGGCTGCGCCCCGGTCGGTTCTGGATCACCGACGACGGGCTCGTGGTCCTCGCCAGCGAGGCAGGTGTGCTCGACATCGACCCGGCCCGGGTGGCCCGTAAGGGACGCCTGGCGCCCGGGAAGATGTTCCTGGTCGACACCGGCTCCGGCCGAGTCATCGAGGACGAGGCCATCAAGGGCGAGCTCGCCGACGGCCACCCGTACCCGCAGTGGCTCGACGAGAACCTGGTCACCCTCGAGGACCTGCCGGACCGTGAGCACGTGGCGCACTCTCGCTCGTCCGTGTTGCGCCGCCAGCAGACGTTCGGCTACACCGAGGAGGAACTGCGGATCCTGCTCCGGCCGATGGCGGCCAGTGGTGCCGAGGCACTCGGCTCGATGGGTACCGACACCCCGATCGCGGTGCTGTCCTCACGGCCCCGGCTGCTGTTCGACTACTTCAGCCAGTTGTTCGCGCAGGTCACCAACCCGCCGCTGGACGCGATCCGCGAGGAGCTCGTCACCTCCCTCGGCGGTGCGATCGGGCCGGAGCCGAACCTGCTCGAGGACACGCCGACGCACGCCCGCAAGCTGATCGTGCCGTTCCCGACGATCGACAACGACCAGCTCGCGAAGATCAAGCACGTGCAGCGCACCCCCGGACCCGGGCGCGGCTTCGAGGCGATCACCATCTCCGGCCTGTACCGGGTCGGCGGCGGTGCCGCAGCGCTCGAGGCGCGCCTCGAGGAGATCTTCGACGAGGTGGACGAGGCCGTGGAGCGGGGCGTCTCCTTCATCGTGCTCTCCGACCGGGAGTCGGACGCCGAGCTCGCGCCCATCCCGTCCCTGCTGCTCACCTCCGCCGTGCACCACCACACGCTGCGCCGCCAGACCAGGACCCGGATCAGTCTCCTCGTCGAGGCCGGGGACGTGCGCGAGGTGCACCACGTCGCGCTGCTCATCGGTTACGGCGCGGCCGCCGTGAACCCCTACCTCGCGATGGAGAGCGTCGAGGAACTCGTGCGCTCCGGCGTCGTGGAGGGCGTCACGCCCGAGCAGGCCGTCAAGAACCTGATCAAGGGCCTCGGCAAGGGCGTGCTCAAGGTGATGAGCAAGATGGGCATCTCCACCGTGCACTCCTACCGCGGCGCCCAGGTGTTCCAGGCCCTCGGTCTGTCGGGCGACCTCATCGAGAAGTACTTCACGGCCACGCCGTCGCCGCTCGGCGGAGTCGGCCTGGACGTCATCGCCGCCGAGGTCGCGGCCCGGCATGCGATCGCGTATCCGAAGAGCGGCATCACGGCGGCGCACCGGCGCCTGCAGGTGGGCGGCGAGTACCAGTGGCGCCGCGAAGGTGACCCGCACCTGTTCGATCCGGAGACCGTGTTCCGGCTCCAGCACTCGACCAGGTCCCGCCGCTACGACGTGTTCCGGGACTACACCCGCCGGGTCGACGACCAGGCGCGCAGGCTGATGACGCTGCGCGGCCTGTTCCAGTTCCGCGAGGGCCTGCGCCCGCCGGTGCCGGTCGAGGAGGTCGAACCGGTCTCGGAGATCGTCAAGCGGTTCTCCACCGGGGCGATGAGCTACGGCTCCATCTCGATGGAGGCGCACGAGACCCTCGCGATCGCCATGAACCAGCTGGGCGCGAAGTCCAACACCGGCGAGGGCGGCGAGGACGCGGAGCGGTTGTACGACCCCCGACGGCGCAGCGCCATCAAGCAGGTCGCGTCCGGCCGGTTCGGGGTCACCTCCGACTACCTGGTCAACGCCGACGACATCCAGATCAAGATGGCCCAGGGTGCCAAGCCCGGCGAGGGCGGCCAGCTGCCGGGGAACAAGGTCTACCCGTGGGTGGCCCGGACCCGGCACGCGACCCCCGGCGTCGGGCTCATCTCGCCGCCGCCGCACCACGACATCTACTCCATCGAGGACATCGCCCAGCTGATCCACGACCTGAAGAACGCGAACCCGCAGGCGCGGGTGCACGTGAAGCTGGTGTCGGAGGTCGGCGTCGGGACCGTCGCCACCGGGGTGTCCAAGGCGCACGCCGATGTCGTGCTCATCTCCGGCCACGACGGTGGCACCGGCGCGAGCCCGCTCACCTCGCTCAAGCACGCGGGCGCGCCGTGGGAGATCGGCCTCGCCGAGACCCAGCAGACGCTGGTGATGAACAACCTCCGGGACCGGATCGTGGTGCAGGCGGACGGCCAGCTCAAGACCGGCCGCGACGTGGTGATCGCCGCCCTGCTCGGCGCCGAGGAGTTCGGTTTCGCGACCGCACCGCTCGTCGTCTCCGGCTGCGTCATGATGCGGGTCTGCCACCTCGACACCTGCCCGGTGGGGGTCGCCACCCAGAACCCGGAACTGCGCGCCCGGTTCTCCGGCAAGCCGGAGTTCGTGGTCACGTTCTTCGAGTACATCGCCGAGGAGGTCAGGGAGTACCTGGCTGCCCTCGGGTTCCGCACCATCGACGAGGCCATCGGCGCGATCGATGCGCTGGACACCAGGGCCGCCGTCACCCACTGGAAGGCGTCCGGGCTCGACCTGAGCCCCATCCTGGTCCAGCCCGTGCTGCCTCCCGGATCCGCACCCCGCGCGGTGCGCGGACAGGACCACGGGCTCGAGAAGGCACTCGACAACGAGCTGATCGCGGCCGCGCGGCCCGCCCTGGACGACGGCGAGCCGGTCCGCTACACGACGCGTGTGCGGAACGTGAACCGGACGGTCGGGACGATGCTCGGCCACGAGATCACCAAGCGCCACGGGGCCGCTGGGCTGCCTGACGGGCTCATCGACGTGACGCTGCACGGCTCCGCCGGGCAGTCGTTCGGTGCCTTCCTCACCCCGGGCGTGACCCTGCGCCTGTTCGGGGACGCCAACGACTACGTCGGCAAGGGGCTCTCCGGTGGGCGGGTGATCGTCCGGCCCGATCCCGGCGCCACCTTCGCTCCGGGGGACAACGTGATCGCCGGGAACGTGATCGCCTACGGCGCCACGTCCGGGGAGATCTTCCTGCGCGGGCTGGCCGGCGAACGGTTCGCGGTCCGCAACTCCGGTGCGACCGCCGTCGTGGAAGGGGTCGGCGACCACGGCTGCGAGTACATGACCGGTGGCACCGTGCTGATCCTCGGCCCGACCGGGCGGAACTTCGGTGCCGGGATGTCGGGAGGCACCGCGTACGTGCTCGACCTCGACCGCGACCTGGTCAACGGCCCCGCGGTGGCCGCCGGCGACCTGGCCCTCGACGAGCTCGACGAGGAGGACCTGAACCTGGTGATGGACCTGCTCGCCCGGCACACCGAGCACACCGGTTCGCGGATCGCGGCGCAGTTGCGCGATGACCGGGAGGAAGTGCGGCGCCGGGTCACCCGGGTGCTGCCACCGGCGTACGCCCGCGTCAACGCCGTCCTCGCCGACGCCCGCGCGGATGGCGTGGACGTCAGCGAACCCCATGTCTGGACCCGAGTGTTGGAGGCGACCCATGGCTGACCCCAAGGGATTCCTGAAGATCCGCGACCGGGAGCTCCCGGTCCGCCGGCCGGTCCCGATCCGGCTGATGGACTGGAAGGAGGTCTACGAGAAGCGGGCGGAGGACGCCGATGCGCTGACCCGGCAGGCGGGCCGGTGCATGGACTGCGGCATCCCGTTCTGCCACAACGGCTGCCCGCTGGGGAACCTCATCCCGGAGTGGAACGACCTCACCCGGACCGGCCGCTTCGACGAGGCCATCGAGCGCCTGCACGCGACGAACAACTTCCCCGACTTCACCGGCCGGCTGTGCCCGGCGCCGTGCGAGACGGCGTGTGTGCTCGGCATCAACCAGCCCGCCGTGACGATCAAGAACATCGAGCAGTCCATCATCGACAAGGCGTTCGACGACGGCCTGGTCACCCCGCAGATCCCGGACCGGCTGACCGGCTCGACGGTCGCGGTCATCGGGTCCGGCCCGGCCGGCCTCGCCGCCGCGCAACAGCTGACCCGGGTGGGGCACACCGTCGCCGTGTTCGAGCGTGACGACCGCATCGGCGGCCTGCTCCGCTACGGCATCCCCGAGTTCAAGATGGAGAAGCGGCACGTCGACCGCCGCCTCGAGCAGATGGCCGCCGAGGGCACCCGGTTCCGACCGGGCGTCGAGATCGGCGCCGACGGCGAGCTCACCGGGACCGAGCTGCTCGAGCGGTACGACGCCGTCGTGCTCGCCATGGGCGCCACCGTGCGCCGCGACCTGCCCGTGCCCGGCCGGGAGCTCGGTGGCATCCACCAGGCCATGGAGTACCTGCCGCAGTCGAACCGGGCCACCGCCGGAGACCTGGTCCCGGACCAGATCACCGCCGCCGGCAAGGACGTGGTGGTCATCGGTGGCGGCGACACCGGCGCGGACTGCCTCGGCACCGCCCTGCGCCAGGGCGCGAAGAACGTGATCCAGCTGGAGATCATGCCGCGTCCCACCGAGGACCGGCCCGATGGACAGCCGTGGCCCACCTACCCGATGGTCTACCGCGTCGCCAGCGCCCACGAGGAGGGCGGCGAGCGGGTCTACGCCACCTCCACGGTCGAGTTCGTCGGCGGCGACGACGGCAACGTCAAGGAGCTGCGGGTCGTCGAGGTGGACATGGCGTCGGGCCGGCCGGTCGCGGTCGAGGGCACCGAGCGCGTCATCCCGGCGCAGCTCGTGCTGCTTGCGATGGGCTTCACCGGCGTGCCGACCGCGGGAGTCGTGGAGCAGCTGGGGCTCGAGGTGGACCCGCGCGGCCGGATCGCGCGGGACGGCGCCTGGGCGACCTCGGTGCCCGGCGTGTTCGTCGCCGGTGACGCCGGACGCGGTCAGTCGCTCATCGTGTGGGCGATCGCCGAGGGCCGCTCCGCGGCCGCCGCCGTGGACGAGTTCCTGCGCGGGCACACCGAGCTGCCGGCCCCGATCGAGCCCACCACGGTCTCGATCACGGTCTGAGCCGCAGGAACCGGATGGCCACCCACCGAACGGGTGGCAAGGAGTTGTCGAACGGGCGGTGACGGCTCGTTCGAGTGATGCCGCGTGCCGTCAGGGCACCCGGCGAGAGGGCATAAGGTTTGAACATGCGTAGAGCCAAGATTGTGTGCACATTGGGACCGGCAACCGAGTCCCCCGAGATGGTCCAGGCGTTGGTGGACGCCGGCATGGACGTCGCCCGGATCAACCGCAGCCACGGGGACGTGGCGGCGCACGAGGCGGTCTACCGTCACGTGCGCGCCGCGGCGGAGGCGTCCGGGCGTGCCGTCGCCGTCCTGGTGGACCTGCAGGGACCGAAGATCCGTCTCGGACGGTTCGTCGAGGGCAAGCACTACCTCGCCGAGGGCGACGTGTTCACGATCACAACCGACGACGTGCCCGGGACCAAGGAACTGGTCTCGACGACGTTCAAGGGCCTGCCCCAGGACGTCAAGCCGGGCGACCAGATCCTCATCGACGACGGTCGGGTGACGGTCCGGGTCACCGACGTCACGGCAACCCACGTGACGACCCGCGTCGAGGTGGCCGGCCCGGTGTCCAACAACAAGGGGCTGAACCTGCCCGGCGTGGCCGTCAACGTGCCGGCCCTGTCCGAGAAGGACGCCGAGGACCTGCGCTGGGCGCTGCGGCTGGGCGCCGACTTCATCGCGCTGTCCTTCGTCCGGTCCGCGAAGGACTACGCCGACGTCGCGGCGATCATGGACGAGGAGGGGCGCACCGTCCCGGTCATCGCGAAGATCGAGAAGCCGCAGGCGGTCGAGAACCTCGCCGAGATCGTCGACGCCTTCGACGGCATCATGGTCGCCCGCGGCGACCTCGGGGTGGAGCTCCCGCTGGAGCAGGTGCCGCTCGTGCAGAAGCGGGCCACCGAGATGGGCCTGCGCAACGCCAAGCCGGTCATCGTGGCCACCCAGGTGCTGGAGTCGATGATCAGCTCGCCGCGGCCCACCCGCGCCGAGGCCTCGGACTGCGCCAACGCGGTGCTCGACGGCGCCGACGCGGTGATGCTCTCCGGTGAGACCTCCGTTGGCGAGTACCCGATCGAGTGCGTGCGGACCATGGCCCGCATCATCGAGAACACCGAGGAGCACGGCCTCGAGCGCATCGCGAAGCTGCGGGCCACCCCGCACACTCGCGGCGGCGTGCTGACCAAGGCGGCCGCGCAGATCGGCGAGACCCTCGGCGTGAAGTACCTGGCCTGCTTCACGCAGTCCGGCGACTCCGCTCGCCGGATGTCGCGGCTCCGTTCGGCGACGCCGCTGCTGGCCTTCACACCGGTCGAGGCCACCCGCAACCAGCTCGCACTGACCTGGGGCACCCAGACCTTCATCGTGCCGAAGGTGCAGCACACCGACGACATGATCGACCAGGTCGACGTGGTGCTGCGCAACTCCGGCCAGGCGGAGGACGGGGACACCGTCGTGGTGGTCGCGGGCATGCCCCCGGGCCAGCCCGGCACCACGAACTCGATCCGCGTGCACACCGTGGGCGAGGAACAGAGCGTCAACTGAAGACTTGGCTCGGCCGGGTCGAGCCCGGAGCAACACCTCGCCGACGGCGCAGGGCAGGACTACCCGCCCTGCGCCGTCGGGCGTTCCGACGGACCCGTGCGACGATGACGACCATGCAGAGCACCCGCGCCCACGCCCGCTCGGGCGCCGTGGTGCTCGTGCTCGGCGTGCTGCTCACCCTGGTGGGCTGCGCCGAACCGGCACCCGGGCCGGCGGGGGCGCAGACCACGCCCGGCGGGGAGGTCTCCGGCGGCGCGACCGGCCCGGCCACCGTGCCGCCCGGGCTGCTCGAGTGCGACGACGCCAGCAAGGACGCGGGCGCCGAGCCGGCGCCGCAGGTCCTGCACCGGTTCGACCACGGCGTCCCGGACGGCTTCACCGAGAGCGGCGGCTACACGCAGATCTCCTCCCCGGAGGGTGACTACACCGCCGACTACCTGGTGCCGACCGCGTCGGGCGTCGGCAACCTCAACGTCCTCGCGGTGGTCTACTACGCCGAGCTCGCGCTCGGACCGGTGACGAGCGACTGCGGGCAGCTCGACCGCAAGCTGGTGCTCGCCCGGCTCGACGTCGTGAACGCCGAGGCCGGCGCCGAACTCCTCGGGGAGTACGCCTGGGTGGAGGTCGGCGGGCTTCCGGCCGTCCGGTACGACGCGTGGTACCCGAGCCATGGCTTCACCGTCCGCACGTACGCCGTCTACGGGGAGAGCGAGCTCGTGACGTTCGGCTGCCAGTGGGTGGAGGCGGAGTCGGTCATCACGGCCGGCTGCGACGAGCTGATCGCCTCCGCATCCTTCTGACGGGTCCGCGCCGGCCGCAGCCGGGACCGACATGGCCGGCTGGGCGGGGTGCGTCCCGGCGCCGTGGGCAGTGCTGCCCGCCCGCGGCTCCGGGCGCTCCCACCTGTGTGTGCTAGACAAGCCATGTGATGCGCAGTGGATGGCGGGTGGCGCTCGTGGCCACGCTCGCGACGGTGGCCCTGGCCGCCTGTGGACCGGGAGCTGACGAGCCCTCGGCGGACGATCCGACGACCCCGGCCGACGCGAGCGGCGACGCGACCGACACGCCCTCGCCGCCCGGCGGGTTCCTCGAGTGCGGCGACCCGGATGCGGACAAGGTGGTCGAGCTCGCCGACGTCGACCTCACCACCGCCACCTGGTCGACGCCGACCGGGTTCCAGGAGACCTTCATCTACCACGAGGAGAACCCGGTCGACGAGGTGTTCTCGACCTGGACCGCGGAGCCGACCGCGGACGTCGACATCCTCAACATCGTGAACGTGGTCATCTATGACGGCGTCGACTGGGGCGAGCAGGCGGGGGAGTGCGGCACCCTGCCCGTCGACGTGATCACCGACCAGCAGGCCGGCTACACGGAGGAGATCGGTGCCGTGCCGATCACCGAAGCGGAGGTGACCACCGTCGCCGGATTCCCCGCCGTCGAGCAGTACATCGACCTGCCCGACTACGACTACCACGGCTACTGGCTCTTCTCCCAGGATCAGCTGCTGCACGCCTACTGCCAGTGGACCAACGAGCAGGAGCTCGTCGAGGCCGCCTGTGCCGAACTGATCCCGTCGATCCAGGTCGGCCAGTGAGCGGCGTGCCCACGTCGGCGTGGCAGCGGGCGCTCACCGCGGGTTTGGGCGCCGGCCTGCTGCTCACCGGACTCGCCGCCTGCGCGCCGGGCGACCCCGAGGGCACCGGGGTGCCCACCGGTACCGGGACGACCACGTTCCCGGGCGGCACGGGGGGATCCGGTGGCGAGACGCCGTCGGGCGCGGGCGGACTGTTGGAGTGCGGGCAGGAGGTCAAGGACTCCCTCGGCGACGTGGACCTGGAGGGCGTCACCTGGACCACCCCGGCGGACTTCCATGAGAGTGACGACTTCGTCTCCGTCAACGACTACGAGGAACAGAACGTCGAACTCTGGGTGGCCTCCTACGAAGGGCCGGAGGCCACGGCCGCGTCGGCGATCGCGGTGACGTTCTACCCGGAGGTCGCGTGGGGGGACCTGGTCGTCGGCGGCTGCGCCCAGATCCCGATCGAGGCAGCGCTGGCCCGGGTCGCCGAGTACTGGGAGGTTGCGGGCACCACCGATGTGCCGGTCGGTGAGCCTGAGATCGTCCGGATCGGTGGGCAGCCGGCGATCGCACACGACTTCACGTTCGAGGGCACCCAGGCGCACGGCTGGTGGCTCTACTCGAACACCCAGCTGCTGCACCTGCAGTGTCAGTGGGTCTCGGAGGCAGAACGGCCCGGCCTCGAGACGGGCTGCGACCAGTTCCTCGAGTCGGTGGTGATCCCGTGACGGCCGGACTCTGGCGGCGACTGGGAGTGCTGCTCGCGGGCGCCGTGCTCCTTGCGGGTTGCACCACGCCCACCGACGGCGCGGGGGACCCGGGCGGCGCGGACCGCCCCACCGGCGGCGGCTCGATGAACGGGACACCCACCGCCCAGCCGAGCGCGCCCGCCGGCTTCCTCGAGTGCCCCGACGCTGCGAGCGACAAGGACCTGCAGCTGGCCGATGTGGACCTGACCACGGCCACCTGGGCGACCCCGACCGGGTGGGCCGATGCTAGCGGCTACGTCGAGGACAACCCGCTGGAGGAGATCCTGGCGAACTGGGTCGGTGAGCCGGTCGACGATCCGCTACCGCGGCTGAACGTCGGCGCCGTGGTGATCTACGGCGGCCTCGACTGGACCGACCTGGCCGACGAGTGCGGCCGGGTCCCGATCACCGCGATCGAGGCCCAGCTCGACCGGTACCGCGAACAGATCGGGGCCGAGCCGCTCAGTGAGGTCGAGCGGATCACCATCGCCGGTCTGCCGGCCCTGCACCAGGACATCCGGCTCCCGTCCTACGACTACACCGGCTACTGGGTGTTCTCCGAGAACCAGCTGCTGCACGCCTACTGCCAGTGGACCGCCGAGGAGTACCGGGGCCCGATCGAGGACGGTTGCCTGCAGATCGTCGAGTCGCTGACGGTCAGCTGATGGGCCACCGGATGCGGCCCGCGTGGCGGGCGACGGCGGTGGCTGCCGTGGCGCTGGCGGTAGCCCTCGTGGCCGGGTGCGACCGGGCGGGCCCGGCGCCCGGACCCGACGGCCCCACCGGCGCGGGCGGCGGGACCGGTGCGACACCTACGGAGCCGAGGACCGTGCCGCCAGGATTCCTCGAGTGCAGCGACAACCCGAACCCGAAGGAGCTGCAGCTCGCCGACGTGGACCTGGCCACGGCCACCTGGTCCACCCCGTCGGGCTTCGAGGTCGTCACGACCTACCACGAGGACAACCCGGTCGAGACGATCGAGAGCACCTGGTACGCGGAACCGACGAGTCCGCCGTTGCCCACGCTGAACGTGCTGAACGTGGTGCTCTACTCCGGTCTCGACTGGGGCGACGTGGCCGACGACTGTGGCCGGGTACCACTGTCCGCGATCGAGACCCGGCTCGCCTCCTATCGCGAACAGATCGACGCCGAGCCCCTCACCGACGCCAGCATGACGACAGTCGCCGGGCTGCCCGCCCTCGAGCAGGACATCGGGCTGGCCTCCTACGACTACCACGGCTACTGGCTGTTCTCCGAGACGCAGCTGCTGCACGTCTACTGTCAGTGGACCTCCGGCAACCGGGACGTGGTCGAGGCCGGGTGCGGCCCCCTGGTGGACAGCGTCCAGGTGGGTTGACCCCCGCGCGGACCCGACCGGGTGAGGACTAGCATGCGATGCGAGCGGACCGACTGCCGCCGGCATCCCGCCGGTGCCAGGGCACCGCAGAGAGCAGGTCCGCCGGATGATCCGCTTGCTGATCCGACTCGCCTTCTTCCTCGGGGCGGCCGCCGTCGGGCTCGCCATCGCCGTGCTGGTCATCGACGACCTGACTATCACCCCGGTCTCGTTCATCGCCGTGGTCGTGGTGTTCGCGGTGATCCAGTCCGTGCTCACGCCGTTCATCTCGACGGTCGCGAGGAACGCCGCGCCGGTGCTGATCGGTGCCGCCGGACTCGTCAGCACCTTCGCCGGACTCCTGGTCAGCTCGCTGGTGTTCGGTGACAACTTCCAGATCACCGGCGGGGTGGGTTCCTGGCTCATCACGTCCGTGGTGGTCTGGCTCCTGACGATGATCGCGACCGTGCTCCTGCCGGTCATCTTCGTCAAGCGCAAGGTGGCCGACGCCCGCTCCGGCGATGGCGGCTCGAGCAGGAAGACCAAGGCGAAGTAGTTCAGACGTCGCCACGCCGTCGGAGCCAGCCAAGGGCCGGGCCTCCGTAGGCGGGCGGCAGGTAGAACGTGGCGATCCGGAACACGAGGGCCGTGGACAACGCCGTCGCCTCCTCGACGCCGGCGGCGACCAGGGCGGCGGTGAGCGCGGCCTCGGCCACCCCGATGCCTCCCGGCACGGGCATCAGCCCGGCGAAAAGGGCGACCACACACTGGATCAGGATGAGCTCGGTGAGCGGCAGCTCCTGACCGAAGGCCCGCAGGGACAGCCACAGCACGACGGCGAGGAGCGTCTGGGCGACGACGTTGCCGACGAGCATCAGGGCCAGGTTCTTCGGCGAGCGGAGCACCTGCAGGCTCTCGTGGGTCTCCGCGAACCGGGCCCGGAGGAATCGGCGCACGGGCGGGATCGCCCAGGCGATCGCGATCGCCGCGACCACGCCGAGGGCGATCAGTGCCAGCGGCAGGTCGATCTCCAGGCCTCCCGAGGGCAGGGTGAGCGAGACCAGGCCGGTCGCAGCCAGCACGACCAGCATGATCGCCTGGGTCACGATGCCGCTGGCGCCGTCGATCGCCCCAACGGTCACCGCGGTGGTCGAGGGCAGGCCGGCGCGCTGGAAGAAGCGCACGATGAGGGCGACGCGGGCTGCCACGCTCGGCACCACCAGCCCCATGAACTGGATGGCGTACTGGAGCGCGAGCACAGGCATGAACCGCAACGGGCGAGGCGACGCGCCGATGGTGGACATCGCCGAGCCAACCTGCACCAGCGGTGTCACCAGGATCGCCGCGATCACCCAGCCGGGTATGGCCTCGCTGAGCTCGGCGATGAGGTTGTCCAGCCCGATGCCGCTGATCGCCCCGACGATGACGTAGGCGAGCAGGACCACCACGACCACGGTCAGCACCTTGCCGAGGCTGAGCCGGCGCAGCTGTGCGAGCTTCGGCGGCTCCACACCGGCGGCCTCGCTGGCCATCGCGCGCAACGCGCCGAGGTCGAGCGCGTGATCGCGGACCTGCTTGCGGGTGGTGCGACCCAGCAGCCCCGGCTGCAACAGCGGTAGCACCTCCGCGAGCCGCTCCGCGCCGAGTGCGGCCGACGCCGCCGCCACGGCGCGTTCTGGCCCGAGCACCAGGGCCGTCGCGATCAGGAGCCCGGCGTTGTCCGCCGCTCGGAGGAACGGGGTAGGGCTGATCCGGGCCTGGCTCAGGTCGGCCAGGGCGGCACTGCCATCGGCGCGCACCACCAGCGCGGAAGGCCGGAGCGAGCCATGTGAGAGCCCGATCTCGTGCAGGCGGGCGACGGCGGCCCAATAGCCCGCCACCAGGGCCTCGGGCTCACCGTCCTCACTGGCGCCCGTGTTCGCGAACGGACTGGTGTCGGCCCGCACCACGAGGAGGGCGTCCCGGTCGCCCGCGAGACCCGCGGCGACGATCGGCTGTACCGGCACCCCGGACCGTTCGGCAAGCAGGGTCGCGAAGGCCTCGTGCTGCACCTGTCCGAGCCGGGAGACGCGCGCGGACGGCTCCCGGTCGCGGTACCACAGTGAGGTGCCGACGGCCGTCACGAACTGGCTGTCCCAGGCATCGCGACCGTAGACGCGCACCAACAGCTCCGCGCCGTCCGCGGCGACGCCGGTCACGAGGAGCTGCCCCCGCTCGTTCATGGCCAGGTACCGCAGGTCGCCGGCATCGACCCCGATCTCCTCGAGGGCCCGCCCTACCTCGGCGAGAGTGAGCCTGCCGCCGGGTGATCCGGCGATCAGGTGGACCACGGCCGCGGCGACCCAGCCCAGGGCAACACCGGTGAGGCTGCCCCAGGGACCGGTGATGCCGGTGGCAACGGCGGCGACGGCGCCGGAGATCACCAGAGCGCGGCCGATCCGGCGTATCGGTGCGACCACCTGCGGCGCCGTGACGGTGACGACGGCGGTCGTCACGGCGAGCACCAGGCCCGGGTACGTGGCACCGGCGGCTGACCACGGCACGAGCGCGTCCGTCACGTCGGCCGCGGAGCCGACCGTCAGCCCCACCACGACCGCACCCGCACCCGCTGTGACGGCGGCCCCGACCTGGTCACGGACGAGGTGCCAGCGACCGCGGGCGATCGCGACCGAGACGAGCAGGACCGCCCACATCATCAGCAGGGTGAGGAGGGCCTGCCAGATCCAGGACCCGAACCAGGCGGAGTCGGAAAAGGACTCGAGCAGCCGGACATCCGTGCTCGCGGGGCGCGCGAACGCCCACACCAGGAGCAGGACGAGCGCGGACAGGCCCAGCAGCACCGCGTCCGTCGGACGGCGGTCCCGCGGTGCCCGGGGTGCGCCGGCGAACCACCGGCTCGCCCGGCCCGACCGGCCCACCTCGCCGGCCGGCACGGTGGCCGCACCCACGTCGGGGAGCGGATCAGCGTCCGGATCGCTCGCTGCCGCGCGGTGCTCGGTGACCATCTGGTGCCCATCTGTGCTTCGGGTGGTCCGCACATCGTGGCAGCGCACCGTTCCCGGGGCCACCACCCAGTTCGGATGGTTCTGGTCCGGTCGTCCGGATCCGGGCCCGGTCAGCCCAACCAGAGCACGTCGAGCGAACCGACGGCGGGCCTCAGCACCAGCACCAGGGCCAGCGCCGCAACGGCGACCGCCGCCCAACGCCAGCGGGTTCCACGTGGGCTCGCGATGGCCAGGCCGAGGGACACCGGCACGGCGATCAACAGAGCCGCCAGGAGCATCGCCAGAAGCAAGGTGCCGGCTCCCCAGCCCGCAGCGGAGACGACCGCCGGCAGGATCGAGATCGCGGTGACGAGCGAGCCACCTGCGCCCACGGCGAGACCGGCGAGCGACCGGACCCGGTCGCCTCGGGCCGGCTCAGCCACGGGTCAGCTCGCTCATGATGATGCGGGTCGCCTCGGCGACGACCTCGTTATCGTTGACCGCGGCCGGGTCGTCGGTGCGGGTCAGGATCACCAGCGTGACCGGGTCGGGACCGCCGGTCCAGAGCACGCCGGCGTCGTTGACGACGCCGTAGCTGCCCGCACCGGTCTTGTCCGCCAGTTCGACGTCACCGTCCAGGCCCGCCCTGATCCGTGCGGCCGAGGTCGTGTTGCGGAGCATCCAGTCCCGCAGTCGCGCGCCCGCCAGCGCGCCGGCCCGGTCCTCGAGCAGCAGCGCCCGGTACAGCAGTGCGATGTCCGAGGGGGTGGAGGTGTCGCGCAGGTCGCCCGGGGTCGCCTCGTTGAGTTCCGGCTCCCAACGGTCCAGCCTGGTGTTCGCCGCGCCGAGGTCCGCGGCGAAGGTGGTGATCGCCTCCGGACCACCGAGCTCGGCCAACAGCAGGTTCCCCGCCGTGTTGTCGCTGAACCGCAGCGCCGCATCGGCGAGCGCCGTCGGGCTCATCGCCCACGTGGTGGTCGCCGAGGTGACCGGTGAGTCCTCGACCAGGTCCGCCGGTCCGAACGGGATCGGCTCGGCCCAGTAGGCGTCGTCATAGGCCCGCTCGCGCAGGAGCGCGGCCACGGCAAGGACCTTGAACAGGGAACACATCGGGAACGCCTCCTCGGCCCGGTGATCCACGCGAGCGGCCGCGCTGATCCCGACGGCGCCGATCCGGACGCCGGACTCCTCCTCGAGCCTGACGAGTGCGTCGTGACCCGGGGCGGTCGGCTCGGAGCGGGCCGGCGAGGGACCGGCGCACGCAGTGAGAGCCGCGCTGCCGAACAGGCCGACGGAGGCGGCGGTGGCCGAACCCCAACGGAGCAGGGCGCGGCGGCTGGGTGCGGTGAGGTCGGTATCGGTGCTCATGGCAGAGAGCATCGGTGCCGAGCAACCATGCAGTCCAAGCACTGAAGGTCGCCATTGATGCTAATTTCGCATCTATGCCCGTTCGGATGGATCTCGTCTCCGCGTGTGAGGTGTTCGTCAGCGTCGCGGAGCGGAGCAGCTTCACGACCGGCGCCGCAGTGGCGGGCGTGACCCAGTCGGTGGCCAGCCGCAAGGTCGCCGCCCTCGAGGTCGAGCTCGGCGGTCGCCTCTTCGAACGGACATCGCGACGCGTGGAGCTGACTCGACTCGGCCATGAGGTGCTGCCGGCGGCCGAGCGCCTGGTCCGCGCCGCCGGTGAGCTCCGGGTGGACGCCCGGCGTTCGCGCCGCCGTCCGATCGCCCTCGGCATACCGAGCGGCCTCCCGCCCGCCGAGCTCGCCCACCTCGTCGCGACCGCGCGCCGCGCCGACCTTCACCTCGAGGTGCGGCCCGCGGATCCGGCCGAGCGTGCGGATGCGCTCCGCTCGGGGGTGCTGGACCTTGGACTGGAGCCCGCTGCCGCGGACCAGGCCCGGTGGTGCGTCCCGCTCGGCGTCGGCCGATCGAGCCGTGGCGGCCGGGACCCGGGTGCGGACGTCACCTTCTACCTGGCGTCGATCCGGAGCGGGCGCGGCTCCCGGCCGGCGGACGCCGGCCGGATCTGGATCCAGCCGGAGGACGCCGTGCCGCACGTGCGCGACCGCCTGGTGTTCGCCGCACAGTCCGCCGGACTGGCTCCGGCGCAGGTGCGGGTCGCGACCGACATGGTCGCCGCCGTGGCCGAGGTGTGGTCGCGGGACGACCTGGTGCTGTGCTCGGAGGCGGACGCCGAGCAGTACGGGCTCGGTTGGTCACGGGTGGGGATTGCCGGCCTGGTCAGGGGCTACGACGTGGTGGGCCGGGACGCCGACCTGGTCCGTCGGTTCCTCGTGGTGGCCATCACCGACGTCGCGGGTGCACTCGGCGCCGAGCTGACCGACCGGGTCGCGGTGGCGAGGTGAGGCGCACCTCGGAGGTGCTGGCGGCCGCTTCGAGCGCACTGGAGGATGCCGGGCTGCGTGGCTCCTTCCTCGTTCGCGACCTCGACACCGGCCGGGAGCTCGGCCTCGAGCCCGACCTGTTGTTCCCGCTCGCCTCCCTCGTGAAGGTGCCACTCGCCCTCGACGTCCTCGAGCTCGCCGGCACCGGCGACCTCGACCTCGACGAGCAGGTCCTCATCGACGCCACGATCCGCGTGCCCGGGGCCACCGGGCTGTGCCGGTTCACCGAACCGGCCTCCATCGCGCTCGCCGATCTGCTGTATCTCGCCGTCGCGGTCAGCGACGATACGGCGGCCGAGGCGCTCTTCCGCCTGTGCCCACCGGAGCAGGTGACCCGGCGGCTCCGGTCGATGTCGGTCACCGACGTCACCGTGCGGCACACGATCGGAGAGCTGCACCGGTCCCTTGCGTCCCGGCTCGATCCGGCCGACGCGCATCTGGCCCAGACGCTCGCGATCGACTCCGCCACCCAGGGCCGGGGCCACGTGATCCCGCAGCTGGACGTCTCCATGGCCAACTCCGGCTCGGCGCGCGCCATGGCGGACGTCTTCGAGCGGATCTGGAGCGGCACGGACCTACGGCCGGGCACCTCCGACCGGCTTCAGGAACTGCTCGCCGGCAACCTGCTGCGGCACCGGCTCGCGCCGGACCTGGCCACCGACGCCGCGTCCTGGGCCTCGAAGACCGGCACGTTCCTGCACCTGAGGCACGAGGTGGGCGTCGTCACGCACCGCGACGGCGGACGGTTCGTCGTGGCCGCTCTGACCGAGTCGCGAGTACCCGCCACCACGCAGCCCGTGGCCGAGCAGACGATCGGGTGGGTCGCTCGGATGCTGCACGACGAGGTCCGCGGGTACGCCGAGCCGAGCCGGACGGGGTAGCGTGCGTTCGTGAATGCTGCGCAGGTGGTCGGGTCGATCGCGGACGTGTTCACCTGGACGACCCTGCCGCTCGGCCTGCTCTGCATCCTGGTCGCGGCCGTGGCCAAGGCGTGGCTGCGCGGGGCGCCGGAGCCATCCGCGATCAGCACCCTGCGGCTCGTCGGCGGGCTGCTGGTGGGCGTTGGCCTGCTCTCGATCGTCGTCTCGGTCGTGCTGACGTTCGCGGGCGGCTGAGCCGCGTGTTCGCCCCAGCACCACCGGACCTGGTCGAGGTGACGCCCGGTTCCGTGACGCTGCACGACCGGCGCACCTCCACGCGGTGGCAGGTCGACGTCACCGCACATCTGCTCGGACGGACACCCGTCACCCAGGCGCAGTACCGCGCCGTGCTCGGCGCCTCCCCGAGTGCCGCGACCGGAGACGATCTCCCGGTGGAGACCGTCTCCTGGCTCGACGCCGTGCGGTTCTGCAACGCGCTGTCGATGCGTGAGCACCTCGAGCCGGCCTACACGATCGACGACGAGGTGACCTCCGCCGTCGGGAGTACCGGCTACCGGCTCCCCACGGAGGCGGAATGGGAGCATGCCTGCCGGGCCGGCACCACCGGACCGCGCTACGGCGAGCTCGACGAGATCGCTTGGTACGCCGGGAACTCGGGGGAGCGGCCGCACCGGGTCGCCACCCGGGCGCCGAACGCGTGGGGGCTGCACGACATGCTCGGCAACGTCTGGGAATGGTGCTTCGAGCGCTACGACCCGGACGTCTACGGGGACTATCGGGTGTTGCGCGGCGGCGGTTGGAGCGACCCGGAGTGGAGCGTGCGGGCCGGGGTCCGTAGACGCAGTCACCCGACCTTCGCCATCGAGGACGTCGGGTTCCGGCTGGCCCGGTCGCTGCCCTGACGCGGCGTCACCGCCACGGAACGCGAACGCCCGGAACCGCCTCCTCGGCGGCTCCGGGCGCAGCGGCTGTGCCTCTGGGGGTCACTGCCAGACGATCGGGGACTCCAGGTAGGGGTTGCCCGGGGTCGCGACGAAGGAGTAGTAGCCCTCGCCGTTGTACTCGACGGCGCTCACCGGCTGGCCCGAGTTGGACAGGCCCACGAAGCAGCTGACCGCGATGTCCGTCTCCTCGTCGAACGGCGGCAGTTCGAGACCACACGCGTCGCCCGGGCTGTTGAAGGAGAACTGCGTGGTCAGGTACTCGGCGTCGGCGCCGTCGGCGAGCAGGGGGAACAGGTCCGCGGACGGCGGGTTCTCGTCCGCCGGGAC
Organism: Occultella kanbiaonis; assembly: GCF_009708215.1. NCBI lineage: Bacteria > Bacillati > Actinomycetota > Actinomycetes > Micrococcales > Ruaniaceae > Occultella > Occultella kanbiaonis. The sequence continues at coordinate 2,390,023 of NZ_CP046175.1, forward strand.
GTCCCCGATCCACTGCTGCTGCGTCACGATCAGGTACGGGATGTAGTCGGCGAACTCGTCCGCGTTGGAGTACTGCTCGAACAGCGACGCGTCCGACTCGATGATCTGCAGGACGCTGATGCCCTGGGTGCCGGTCACCTCCGTCTCGTCGCTGAAGGTCACCGTCCGCTCCACCCACGCGACCTGGCCGAGGGTCAGCGCGGCTCCGGGCGCGGTGGCCGCACCCGGCTCACCGAAGTCGATCGCGTCGACGTCGAAGGTGCTCTCGGGCTCCTCGGTGGTCTCCTCCTCCGTGGGCTCGTCGGCTGCCACGTCCTCGACGGTCGGGTCGGTACCGGCGTCCGGTTCGTCCGTGTCGCCACCGCCGCAGCCGGCCAGCAGCAACGCCCCCGCGACGGCTGCTGCCGACGCCGTCCACATACGCCTGGAGTTCATCCCCGGTCTCACTTTCGTCTGTTCGGATCCCCGTCGCCTGATGGCACGGGTGCGGGTGGGCGCACCGGTGCACGGGTCTCATCACAGGCGCGGCGGGCCGCGCAGAAGAGCCCCGGGAGCCCTCCGCGGCGGACCGCGGGGACTGGGGCCAACCCCCTGGCCTTCAACCCTAGTAGGCGTCGACCGGTGCGAGCGCCCCGCAGGCGTCGCGCCGATGGGGAGAAGTCACCACCTCCCACGCGCGGGTGGGTCAGATCAGAGTGCCGACGAGGATCGCGACCACGATCGCCACGATCACGGTGTTGAACGCGAAGGCCAACAGCCCGTGGCCGGTGACGAGCCGGCGCATGCGGGCGGTCTCGACGGTGACGTCGGAGGTCGCGAACGTGGTCGACACCGAGGTCGCGAAGTAGAGGTAGTCGGCGAGACCGTCCGGCTCCTCGCCGGGGAACCGAAGACCGGCGTCCCGGGTCTGGGCCCGCGCGTAGTGCAACGCGTAGGACACGAGCACCGTGAACCAGGAGGTGACCACCGTCGCGACACCGACGAGGAGAAGCGCCGGATCGGACCGGACCTGGGAGTTGACGCTGAGCAGGAGTGCCGCGGCCAGCGCCACCAGGGCCACCTGAGCGGCCCAGCTCGGGCCGTCGCCACCGGTCAGCATGGTCCGGGCACCCGGCACCCGGAGGATGCGGCGCACGGCCCGGGGCTCGGTCGACTCGGCCTCGACGAGCGACCGGCGGAAGCGTTCGCCACGCAGCCCCCGGAACGCCCAGAGGGTCAGTGCGCAGTAGATGGCGGCGAAGCAGCTCCACCCGAGCATCCCGGCGCCGACCGCGCTGACCGGACTGTCCCCGACGGGCTCGGCGAAGATGACCGGGCCGAGCACCACGACGATGACGAGGCCCGGGATCAGGCAGACCATGCTGCGTCGGATGTCCGAGGTGAGCCTCGGGATGGCGGCGGGGTCTCGGGACACCGCATGAGGCTAACGTAGGCGGGGTGAGCACCCAGAGCGCGCAGAGCAGCCGGACGAGCACCGAGTGGACCCAGGTCGACGACAAGACCCGTCGCCGGATCCTGGCACACACCCCGGAACTGATGGTGGTGGAGGTGGAGTTCGCGCCCGGCGGTGTCGGCGCCACGCACACCCATCCGCACGTGCAGGCCACCTACGTGCGCGAGGGCACGTTCGACTTCGTGGTGTCCGGGGAACCGATCACGATCACCGACGGGGACAGCATCGTGGTGCCGTCGAACGAGTGGCACGGCTGCGAGACCGCCACCGGCGGGACGTTGATCGACGTGTTCACCCCGGCCCGCGAGGACTTCCTGCCCGGCACCTGACCGGTTCGGCTCACCGCCGAGCCCGGTCCGGCCGGGTCGCGAAGGCCAGCCGTAGGAACGGCACGCGTTCCCGGGGAAGGACCGCGGTGAGGATCCGGTCACCGCGGTCCGCTGCGAGCCCGAGGACATCGGGGTCACCGTCGAGGCGTAGTCCCGGGACGTCCCGCCCGTCGACCCGGATCGGGACGTCCCGGGTGAGATCGTCCTCGGTCGCCGCGTCGCGCACGGTGCAGTGCGGCCCCCCCGCTGGTCCGCGTATCGCGGAACGTGTTCGCCAGGATGTAGTTGGTGTGATCGACGAGCTCGTACGCCGGCGTGTGCCAACCGGCGAGCGAGTGGTCACTGATGTGGGTCGTGCGGACCGCCTCCCATAGCAGGAAAGATCTAGGCGGACTCGAGAACGGCGTGCTGCTGGTCGTCGGTGCTGCCGTGCGTCTCGACCTGCTCGCCGACCGAGGCCTCCTCGATCGAGTCCTGCTCGACGAGCGTCAGCAGCGGCACCGCGAAGGACCGCGCGACCTCGTCCACTCCCCGGGGTGCGGGGAGGTCGCCGGCGTCGCGATCGCGGTCGATGAACACCCGACCAGTCTCACCATCCCGCCGTGGGCGCGCAACGACGGTTCAGGAGCGGTTCCGCACCAGTTCCGTGAGCTCCGCGACCTGGTCCCGCAGGCCCCGGATCTCGCCCTCCAGCGCTCGCGTGGTCGCGGCTTCGGCGGGCGCCTCGTCCTCGGTCGCCGCCGGCTCATCGGCCCGGATGTGCTGCATGGCGTCGACGATCACGGCGATGAACAGGTTCAGCACGGTGAACGCGCTCAGCAGGACGAACGGCACGAAGAACGCGACGGCCCACGGGTGGACGTCGAGGACCGCTCGGCTGATGACGCTCCAGTTGTCCAGGGTCATGATCTGGAACAGCGTGAACAGCGACCGCGAGAGACTGCCGAACTCGGTGGGGAAGGAGTCACCGAAGAGCATCGTGGCCATCACCGCGCTGACGTAGAACAGCAGGATCAGCAGGGCGCCGATCGAGAGGATCCCGGGCACCGCCTTGACCAGCGCCTCGACCACGCGGCGCAGCTGCGGGACCATCGAGACCAGGCGTAGCACCCGCAGCACCCGCAGGGACCGCAGCACTCCGAACGCACCCGAGCCCGGGATCAGGGCGACGCCGACCACAAGCAGGTCGAACACGTTCCAGCTCGACCGGAAGAACGAGCCACGGAAGGCGTACAGCTTCACGGCGAGCTCGACGACGAAGAACGCCAGGCAGATCCGGTCGAGGGTGTGCAGCAGGTCGGCGTGCCCGGCCATCACGGCGTCGGAGGTCTCCAGCCCCAGCGTGGCGGCGTTGATCAGGATCAGGACGATCACGAATCGCTGGACCCGGTCGGACTCCACCCAGCTGCCGAGCGTGGCGCGGGCGTACCACCGCGGGGGTGGCGTGGGACCGGCGGCGCCGGGCGCCCTCTCCTCGAGCGTCTCGGTCGTGGTCATGCTCCTGCTCTCAGTCTCGACAAAAGCTGGCGCAGGAAGAATGCAGGCCGACGGCGGGGGTCGGCAAGGGGCGCGGGTGGTGACCGCTGCCCACCGCCCCGGTGTCCGCATGGAACTCTCAGCGGGATGTGGGCTCTGCGACCGGCTGTTCGCGGCCGCGAGCGAGACGGTCCACCCTGGCGAGAGCGGCAGGGATGCGATGGGGTCCCGCCATCGCGGACACGATCCGTGCGGCCTCGGCCACGTCCAGGCCGCCGGCCGCCGTGACGTAGAGCGGCCGTGACGCGGCGCCGCGGATGATCTGGAAGGCGTGGGTTGCGGTGCGGAACGGCGTCTTCGCGACCCCGATCACCGGGATGCCGAAGGCGTCTGCGGCATGGGCACCGAGGCCCGGGCGCCCCTCAGGATCGAGCGTGGCGTAGCCCTCGATCACTAGGAGTTCAAGTGGTGGGCCAAGGGCCCGACGGTCCTCAAGCGATCCATCGGCGCAGGCCTCGGTCGGCTCCGCCGGTGACCGGGCGGTCGCTGTGGAACGGGCTGGGCATCGGGGTGACCTCCGGGCGCGTGGTTGATGCTCCATTGTGCTGCGCCATGACGACGGCCATGTCTGCGTCGGATGTAGAGGAGCCGTGCCGCTGCCTACCTGGCCCGCCGGAGAGGCTCAGGCCGGACTCGGACGCAGCCCCACCCGCCGGGCGACGTAGGCGCCCCATTCGGTGGCCCGCTCAAGTTCGCCGGACACCACGGGCCCGTCCGTGCCTGCCACCTGGAAGCTCACCGGGTCGGTGACCAGCGTGCAGCCGCGCCGGGTCAGGAGCCTGGCCATCGTCTTGGCCGCGGATCCCGGGATCGGGGCGTTCACATGGGTGTCGAACGTCGCGACGGATAGCGACAGGGCCGACCGGGAGTCGATCCAGTCGCGCATCAGGCGGCCGTCGGAGATGACCTGACCGGCCCGGTCGACGGCGTCGTCCCGCGTGCGCGGCCGGCTCAGGCCGAACACGTGGGTCGGCGCGCCGACGATCAGCAACTCCGTGACCAGGTCGCGGATCATCGGTGCGTCGCCGACCTCGACCAGCTCGACCGGCAGGCATGTCGCGACCCCCGCCGCTACCGACTCGGCGAGGCCGGCGGTGTTTCCGAACATGCTCTCGTAGACGATGTAGGCGGTCATTGCGCTCACCATTCCTCTCTGTTCTCCAGAGTGGAACGGCCCGACGGCGGATGCCAGGGACCTACGTCACGTTCCGTCGCGCTCGGCTCACCTTCGGGTGACGAATAGTTCGGACCCGCGGCACTTGACCGTGACCGGCCAGCGCCTCGCCCGACGCGAACCGAGCTGAAGCGAACCGACCGGAGTGAACGGACCGGACAACACCTGCGACGGCAGCATCCTCGCGCAGTCTGGCCCGTGCGGTCCTCCCGTCCGCGGTGGACGAGGGTTGAGCCACCGTGGTGCCTCGACCGTCTGCGATCCTGGATCTTCGCGGCGACACGCGCTCGAGCCGGAATCAAGCTACCCGGCGAGCGAATGGCTGTCTGTCAACTACCTGTGCACGCCGGCGAGCAGCCGAGACAGTCTGTCTGCCGTCCCGGTGGGTGGAACCGATCCGACGAAGCGGTCGCGGCCCGACCTAGCATGCGGCCGATGGCTTGACCAATCGTCGCGAAGAAGGTCCGCTCGTGAACAGCCCGCCCGGTCCGCACAGCATCGCCATCTCGACCGTGTGCCTCGCCGGCGCTCTCGAGGACAAGTTGGCAGCGGCAGCGGCAGCGGGGTTCACCCGTGTCGAGTTGATCGAGTACGACCTGGTCATGTCGTCGTGGTCGCCGCGCCGGCTCGCCGAGGAGGCGGCGGGCATGGGCTTGTCCATCGAGGCGTATCAGCCGTTCCATGTCGAGGCGATCTCGCCCACTGCGTTCCACGCCACTCTTCGCCGGGCCGAGAGCAAGCTCGAACTCCTGTCTGAGCTCGGCGTTCGGGTGATGGTGTGCTGCGCGACGAGGACCGCCGACGGTATCGATGACGACGATCTGGCGGCCGATCAGCTGCGTTCGCTGGCGGAACGGGCGGAGGCGCACGGAGTCCGCCTCGCGTACGAGGCGGTGCCCTGGGGGCGGCTGCGCACACATGAGGACGCCCTCCGTGTGGTCCGCAAGGCCGACCATCCTGCGCTCGGGCTGTGCCTCGACAGCTTCCACCTGCTATCGCCGGAGAACGATTCCTCGGCCGTGGAGCGGATCCCCGTCGACCTGGTCTCGCACGTCCAGCTCGCCGACGCCTTCAGACCGAACCTGGACGTCCGCGAGTGGAGCCTGCACTACCGGATGTTCCCCGGCCAGGGCGCACTGGACGTCGCGGGCTTCGTCGACCGGCTGCTCGTCAAGGGCTATGGGGGATCGATCGCGCTCGAGGTCTTCAACGACGTCTATCAGCAGGAGGACCCACGGCATGCCGCGACCGACGCGATGCGCTCGCTGTTCGCGTTCGCCGAGGCACTGGACTCGCGAGCCTCGTTCGGCATTCCTGAGCGGTTCGGCACGGAGGACCTACCGGCGGTGCCCGAGCTGGGGGGCTTCGCGTTCGCGGAACTCGCTCTGGACGATGTGTCGTCCCCTCTGGTCTCGCGTGCACTGGCCTCACTGGGGTTCGCCCAGGTCGGTCGGCATCGCTCCAAGCCTGTGGAGCTGTGGGAGCAGGGCGGAGCTCGGGTTCTGCTCAACCTGGCGCCGGAGCGGTCCATCACTCCGGCGACAGCCTCGATCTCTGCGCTGGCGGTCGAGAGTGCCGATCCGGATGCCTCGATGCGACGTGCCGAGCGGATGCTCGCACCGGAGCTGGCCAGGCGGCGAGCTCCTGACGAGGCCACCCTGAGCGGTGTCGCCGTGCCCGATGGCACCGCGCTGTTCTTCTGTGCTCCCGGAACCGGGAACTCGTGGCGTGACGACTTCGACCCGACCGAGAGAACTGCGGAGCCGTCGCCGTTGCTCACCGGGATAGATCACGTGTCGATCACCGAGTCGGTTGACGACTTCGACCAATCGACTCTGTTCTTCCGGTCGGTACTGGGACTCGTTCCGGGAGAGGCGACGGAGGTCACGGCGCCCTTCGGGCTGATCCGTGGCTGGTCTGCGAGCGACCCCGGGCGCAACGTCCGCGTGACCCTGAATACAACCGCGCTGCGACGCGGTGACTGGGCCCCCGGCGTCTCGAGTCCCCAGGTCATCGCCTTCGCCACGGAGGACGCGATCCGGTGCGCAAAGGTCCTCCGTGAGCGGGGTGCGAGGATCCTCGAGATCCCACGCAACTACTACGACGACCTCGACGCCCGGATGCCGCTCCCAGCCGAGGTGTTGACGGCGCTGCGTGAGAACTCGGTCGTCTACGATCGCGACTCCCGCGGCGAGTACCTGCACTTCTTCACGGAGATGCTCGGCTCGCGCGTGATCTTCGAGGTGGTCCAGAGGGTCGAGGGATACGACGGCTACGGCGATCCGCACAGCATCCCGTTGCGAATGGCAGCGCACCGCCGTCAGCGGCTGCGCATGCTCGCGAGCGCGCCAACCGTTGCTGAGGCCGACCACTTTCATCGATACTCGCTCGCACATCTCACCGCGCTCAGCCTGTCGCCCCCGGAGCTGGTGGACGCTGCCGCTGCCGCCGGCTATCGCTATGTGGGACTTCGGATGACGAAGGTCACCGCGCAGGAGCCCTACTACCCGCTGCCGTACGATCCGGCACTCATGCGCGCGACGAAGACGCACCTCGCCGCGACCGGCATCGAGGTGCTCGACATCGAGCTCGCACGGATGACCTCCGGTGACAGCCCCCGCGACTACCTGCGTTTCCTCGAGGCGGGTGCGGAACTCGGAGCGCGTCACGTCATCACCCAGCTACCCGACGCGGACTTCTCGCGCAAGGCGGCCCGGTTCGCCGAGCTGTGCCAGCTCGCAGCCCCGCTCGGCCTCACCATCGACCTCGAGTTCCCCTCATGGACCGAGACACCGAACCTGACCGAGGCCAGCAGGGTGCTGCGATCAGCGGATCAACCCAACGCCGGAATGCTCATCGATCTCCTCCACTTCGCCAGATCTCGTTCGAGCGTGGACGAGTTGCGTGAGCTCCCGCGGGAGTGGTTCCGCTTCGTCCACGTGTGCGATGCCCCGGCCGAGATCCCCGCCACGACTGCCGAGCTCATCCACACGGCGCGATTCGAGCGGCTCTTCCCGGGGGAGGGAGGCATCGACATGCACGGCATCCTCGCGGCTCTGCCCGTCGGCATCCCGTACGCGCTCGAGATCCCGCGCGCGATGCTGGTGGCGCAGGTCGGGGCCAAGGAGCACGCACGACGGGCGATCGACGCCGCGCGCCGCCACCTCGACGCGGCCGCGGCGATGACGGCCTGAGGTGCCGCGCCGGCCGTCGTCGGCGTCTTGTCGACCGCCGGTCAGGCGGGCTCCGCCGAGCGCCCCTGCGTCATGGTCGCGACGACCATGTCGCCGATGAGCTGGCGGTGCGAGTCCTGTAACCCCGGCGCGAGCAGGTCGCGTTCGAAGATCGCGGCGAAGGTGTGCCGGTTCGCCACGTGGAAGCACGCGTACGCACTGATCATCATGTGCACGTCGACGGCATCGATGTCGTCGCGGAACAGGCCCACCCGCACTCCGCGCTCGATGACCTGCTCGAGCAGTGTGATCGCCGTGACGTTCTCGCGCATGATCGTCTCCGACTGCCGCAGGTGTTCGGCGCGGTGGATGTTCTCGATGCTGACGAGCTTGATGAACGCCTCGTGCGTCGTGTGATGGTCGTAGGTGGCCTCGGCGAGCCGGCGCAGTGCCTCGTCCGGCGAGAGCTCCTCGATGTCGATCCCGCGCTCCACCCGTCGGATCTGTGCGTAGACCCGCTCGAGGACGGTGAGGTACAGGCCTTCCTTGGAGCCGAAGTAGTAGTAGATCATCCGCTTTGTGGTCCGCGTGCGGGCGGCGATGACGTCGACCCGCGCGCCGGCGTAGCCGTTCGCGGCGAACTCGTCCGTCGCGATCTCGAGGATGTCCGCCTGGGTGCGGGCAGCCCGCCGCTGGCCCGGGCGGACGTCGGCGACGTGGGCCGAACCTTCCTCCATCAAGGCCTCCTCCGGCCGCGGGCCCGGTCCTCAGCGCTGGTCAGAATTCGGAAGTGCCGCTCCATACGGTCCCGATCGGGCTGCGCGCCGGTGATGATCCGGAGACTAGCGTAGGCCTGCCCGACCGCCATCAGGCCGCCGTCGAGGACGCGATGACCGCGTTCAGCAGCCTGCCGGAGGAGTTCCGTCTGCAGTGGCCGATACACGACGTCCGACACCCAGGCGTGGGGCTGCAGGAGGCCCACATCGAAGGCGACTCCCGGGTGGTGACGCATCCCAGTCGGTGTCGCGTGGACGACGCCGGACGCTCGTGCGATCGCGGCGGAGATCTCCCCGGGCGGCCAGGTCCGGACGACCTGGGTCGGGAAACGCGTGCGCATTCGGGCCGCGAGGTCCTCGCGCCGCGCCTCGTCGACGTCGCAGAGCTCGAGCGTGGCGGTGCCGTGTGACAGCAGCGCGTAGGCGGTCGCTGCGCCCGCGCCACCGCAGCCGACCTGGACGACGCGTTCGAACGAGGCACCCGGTAGACCGATGATGAGCGCATCGCGGTAGCCCATCCAATCGGTGTTGAACGCGACCGTGCGCGAGCCGACGAAGACGACCAGGTTCGCTGCCCGCAGGTGGTCGGCGTCCTCCTCGAGCTCATCCACGACGTCGACCACGCGCTGCTTGCACGGATGCGTGATGTTCATGGCTGAGAAGCCCTCTTGCCTCGCCTGGATCAGGAGCGAGCCCACGTCGTCCGGCGCTCGTCCGAGCCGGGCCAGGTCGAGGATGCGGTACTCGTAGTCGAGAGCCAGCGCCGATGCCTCGGCCTCGTGCATCGGGGGAGTGAGGGACTCGGTGATGCCGGAGCCGATGAGGCCGACGAGATATCTCATGCGGGCGCCAGGTCATGCCTGCGCGCTGCCGTCGCCTGTGTCAACGTGCGCATGGCACCCCTTCTTAGACCTGGTACGGCGGTGACCCCGACCCTCGGAGCACCGTTGCCTCTAAACGTACTAACTAGTACGTTTAACAGTGTAGGGCGATCTATGGCGATTCAACCCTCTTGAAGGAAGGCGCTCGATGAAGAGTCTCGCCGAATGGAACACGTCGGCTACCGCCCCGGTCGCGCCGGTGTCCGTGCTCGGTCGGGTCGTTGCGATCCTCGACGGGGTCAAGGAGAGCGGAGGTCCGATCTCTATCACGGAGCTCGCCGGGCGGACCGGGATCCCGAAGTCCACCGTCTCCCGGTTGGTCGCCGAGATGGTCGACCGGCGCTATCTGCAACGCGACGACGGCGGGGTGACCCTCGGGTTGCGGCTGTTCGAGCTCGGCGCGCGCGCGATCCTGCCCAGGCGTCTGCTGGCGGCTGCGGCACCCGTCATCCGCGCCCTGCACGACGCCACCGGGGAGAGAATCGGGCTCTGGGTGCAGCAGGGCACGGACATGGTCTCGATCGCCGTGGTCGTCGGGCGCCTGCCGATGCTCCCCACCTGTGCCGGTATGCGATCACCCGCACTCACGACGGCGAGCGGCAAGGCGTATCTCGCGTTCTGCGCCGATCAAGCGGTGGTCAGGCGCGTGAGTGCGCCGCTCATCTCCTCTGCTGCGCACGCGTTCCTCGATGAGCTTGACCAGGTGCGGGAGGAGGTCGTCGCCGTGGACAGGGAGATCTCGTATCCCGGCATCCTCGCGGTCGCGAGTCCTGTTCTCGGGGCCGACCGGAACGTCGTCGGTGCGCTGTCGATCGCCGCTCCAAGCGGTTCGATGGACGCCGGCCACCTCGCCCCGTTGATCCGCAGCGCCGGGACTGCTGTCACCCGCCGTCTCGCGGCGGCATGACGGCCATGCGCACAGCAGGCTGGACGGAGTCCATCAGTGTCCTCGACCGGATCACGACCGTGTTCGAGGCGTTCGGCGAGACGGAAGGCATGGGAGTCACGGAGCTGGCGCGACGTGCCAACCTGCCGAAGTCGACGGTCTCACGGATCGCTGCGGACCTCGTCGGCCAACGACTGCTCGACCGCGAGGGCGACGTGCTCCTTCTCGGAGTTCGGCTCTTCGAACTGGGTCAGACGGTCGAGCGCCCGCGGCGCCTTCGCGCCCTGGCTCATCCCGTCATGACAGAGTTGCGCAACGTCACCGGTCACACCGTGCACCTCGCGGTACTCGACGACCGTGACGTCGTCCTGCTCTCTGTGGTCCGCGGCAGGACCGACGACGCCTCGTGCGCGGTGGTGGGCAGCCGTCTCCCAGCGCACGCGACCGCGCTCGGCAAGGCACTACTGGCCTTCTCGCCGTCAGATCGGACCGCGCCCTACCTGCTCGAAGGCGCGTTGCCACGACGCACGCCGAATACGATATGCGACCCGGCAGCGCTCGTTCGTGAGCTCGGTGAGGTACGGCGCAACGGCGTGGCGTTCGAGCGCGAGGAGTGCGACGCCGGCCGCGCCTGCGTCGCGGGCGCGATCCTCTCGCTGGGCACGGTGCCGAAGGCGGCGATCTCCGTGACCGGGCCGCCGCCGGTGATCGCTGAGGAGCGCGTCGCTGCCGCCGTTCGCTCCGCGGCGATCACCCTCGGCCGTCGGGTCGATGCGCGTGAGGATCGCTCACTGGAGGAGACGAAGCGGGTGGGCCATCCCGCACCCACCCGCTCTCCGACCGGTCAGCCTGCGGACTCGCGAATCGCCTGGTAGGCCTCCAGGCTCTCGCCGGTGAAGTAACTCTCGAAGAACTCCTCGGATTGGCTGATGAAGGCATCAATGTCGATGTCCTCCGTCTCGACGACGGTGAACGCCGGGTCCGACCTCAGTTCGTCCAGGATCTCCTCTGTCGCCTCTTCGACGCACGTGCGGTTCTCCGGACGGATCTCCCGAATGGTCTCGTCGAGCATGGCGGCCTGCTCCTCGCTCAGCTTCTCGTAGGTGGCGTCGCTGACCAGGATCCAGTGGATGCCCACCTGATGGTTGTTCAGGCTCGCCGTGTTGAGTACCTCGAAGTAGCTCGAGGACTGCGTCGCCACGATCGGGTTCTCCTGACCGACGGCGATGCCCTGCTGGAGGGCGGTGTAGAGCTCTTCGACGGCCACGGAGACAGGGTTGGTGACTCCGAGAGCCTCGGCATTGGCGAGGAACTGCGGCGAGTTCGGGAAACGGATCGGCACACCCGCCAGGTCATCCGGGCTGGTGATCTCGATGTCCGCCGTCGAGAAGGTGCGGCTGCCGAAGAACCAGCCGTCGACGATCGTCACGCCGGTCGCCTCGTGGAAGTTTGTGAAGAGGCCCTCGGAACTCTCGTCGATCCACTGGAACGCGTGTTCGACGTCGTTGAAGGCGTAGGACGCGTCGACGACCCCGATCGGCTCGAACGTCGAGCTGAGTGCCGACGCTCCCTGCAGGTCGATGTCGATGTCGCCGGCCTGCACCTGCGGGAACCGGTCGGCATCAGGGCCGAGCTGACTGGAGGGGTACAGCTCGATCGTGAACCCGACGTCAGCTGTTTCCAGGCGTTCCTTGAGCAGCTCGACGCCGCAGTAGTAGTTGGGGGTTTGCTCGTTCTGAGAAGTCGCGACACTGAGCGTGACCGGATTGTTCTCCGAACCGGCCGCGTCCCCCTCGTCCGACGTCTCCTCGGGGCCCGCGCCGCCGCCGGAGCAGGCGGCGACGAGGGTGGCGGTTGCGAGCACCGACGCGGCGACCAGGCCCCGGCGCCTCGAGCGGGCTGTGCTCATCTGACTCTCCTCTTGTCTGTTGCACGCCTTCGTGCAAGTGCAGGACTTCGAATGCCGGTTGATCGCCTCCCAACGAGGCGGTCGTGTGGTCGTACCGACTCTGGCGGAAATCCTTACCTTCTCAAACGGATGTCCCGACGAGTGGAACAGCCTCTGCGACTTGTGCCGGGTCCTAGGTGAGGCCGAGCAGGGTCGGCACGATGGTGACGATCTCCGGGAACAGGGTTAGCAGCAGGAGAACCACGCCGAGGGGAATGAGGAAGGGGAGGATGCCGCGGAACAGTTCGGCCATGGGCCGTCTGGTGATCGACCCGACAACGAAGAGCACCGCGCCCACGGGTGGTGTCAGGGACCCGATCATGAGATTGAGGATCATGATGACGCCGAGGTGGATCGGGTCGATGCCGAACTCGCCGATGATCGGCATGAGGATCGGGACGAGGACGAGGATGACGGGCGGTGCCTCCAGGAAGATGCCGAGGAGGATCAGGACGACGTTCAGCAGCAGGAGGAAGACGACCGGGTTGTCGGTGAGGCTCGCCAGCCAGTTTCCGAGGGCGCGCGACACCTGCTCGCGCGCCAGCACCTGACCCATGAGGTTGGAGGCTCCCAGGATCAGCAGGATGCCGCCCGAGACGATGACAGTGTCCTTTGCGGCCAGCCAGAAGCGCCGTAGCGTGAGCGTCCGGTAGACCACGCCGAGCGCGAGCATGTAGACCGACGCGATGCCGGCGCTCTCCGTGGGAGTGAACCACCCGCTGAAGATGCCGCCCAGGATGATCACGGGGAGTAGAAGTGGGCCCAGCACGCGCACCGAGGTGTGACGAAGCGTCCCGCCGTCGAAGGGCCGCTTCACCGCGATGCCAGGGTGCATCTTGACCCAGACTGCGACGTAGACGGCCAACCCGACCGCCATCAGTCCTGCCGGGAGGATCGACCCCGCGAAGAGCGCCCCGGTCGAGACGGCGGCAGTCGCCGCGAAGATGACCGCGGGGATGCTGGGTGGCATCACCGTGCTCATGAGCGAGCCCGAGGCGGTGAGGCCGGCCGAGAAGCCGTAGGGGTACCCCTGCTTGAGCATCTGCGGTATCTGCACCTTGCTCGTCGAAGCAGCGTCGGCGAGCGCTGACCCGCTGATCCACGAGAACCCGATCGCCGTGCCCAGGTTCACGTACGCGAGATTGCCGGGCAATCGCGGAAGCAGTGCTTTCGCGAAGTCGTACAGCCTGGTGGCGATCCCCAGGTGGTTCGCGATCGTTCCGACGAACACGAAGAGCGGGACCGCGAGCAGGGGGAAACTGTTGATGCCGTTCAGGACCGACGTGATCGCGTATCCCGGCGACAGGTTGTGGCTGTAGAAATACGCCATGCTGGGGGCGATCATTGCGAACGCGACGGGCACCCGGAGCAGCAGCAGGACGACGAGCAGCAGGATGTAGAGCCAGAGATCCACCGTCCCTAGCCCTCCATCTCGGAGATGTCGAGCTTGCGCTCCGGACGATTGGCGTATGGGATCTTCCACGCCGAGTGGATCGCGGCGGAGAGGAATCCCATGAACGCGAAGACGTAGAGGGTTCCGATGGGCACGCGCATCGCGGCACTCGCGCGAGCCCACTCGATCTCGATCTTGACGAACGCCTCGTAGGCGAGCGCCAGGCAGGTGGCGACCATGATGAGGGCCGAGACGACCCGGAGCACGCTGAACGCGCGGGATCCCGCGAGGACCTGGTCGAAGACCTCGATCACGATGTGGCCATTGCGCCCGACCAGGTAGCCGGTCGTCATGAAGGTCATGGCGATCATCGACAGCAGCGCGAGCTCACCCGCACCCACCCATCCGATCTCAGGGAAGTACCGGCCGATCACCTGGTACATCACCCCGATGACGATGAGGGCGAACAGGATCACTCCGATCGTGAGCTCCACGCCTGACCAGATGCGCAGCAGGAGGGGTTCGCGCGGCACGTCCTCACCGGCGGCCGGCGCGAGGCCGTAGTTTGACGCCGCGATGTCGGGGTCCGGCGTGTCGTCGGGTTTCGGGATCCGGTCTCCATCCGGCGTGCGCTTGCTCACGTCGTCGCCGCCGGCAAGTCAGAAGCCATAGCCAACCTCTCCGTTGGGGTCATGCCGCTCTCGGGCGCACACGGGCGACCGTCGGTGAGACTCTCGATCGTGTGCCATGCCTGCGCAAAGCCGAGTCTCGCGCAATGGGACACCGGCATCGCGGTGGCGCACCGACGTGTCGCGCCGATCGGGTGGTTCTGCCCAGTGAGACACCGTTTGTCGGCTCGGTCGGGCCTGTGTTTGCATGCCGCCGTCGGACCAGCCTGAAGACGGAGAAGTCATGGCAACCACCGCACCATCCCGGCCATTGTCGCCTGAGCAACAGAGCGAGCTCGGCGACGTATTCGCCCGCGCGCAGGCCGCGCTCGAGGTGATCGAGATCTATGACCAGGAACGCGTCGACCGCCTGATCCAGGCCATCGCCTGGGCTGTGGCCAACCGCGCCTCGTTCGAGCGGCTCGTCCGGATGGGCATCGAGGAGTCCGGGCTCGGCGACCACGACAGCCGGATGAACAAGCGGATGAAGATCCGCGGCGTCCTCCGGGATGCACTTCGAAGCCCGTCTGTGGGAGTCATCGAGACCGATGCCGCGCGAGGCCTCGTGAAGTATGGAAAGCCGGTCGGCATCATCGGCTGCGTGGTACCCACCACCAACCCCGACCTCACGCCGGCGGGCAATGCGATCTATGCGGTCAAGGCTCGCAACGTCGTCGTGTTCTCTCCTCACCCACGCTCACGCGAGACGACGTTCGAGACGGTTCGGCTGATGCGCGAAGCACTGGAGGCCGAGGGTGCCCCGCCCGACATCCTTCAGTGCATCACCCGTCCGAGCCTCGCAGCGTCTCAGGAGGTCATGAGGCGCTCCGATCTCGTCATCGCGACCGGTGGGCAGGGCCTCGTGCGTGCGGCGTACAGGTCCGGCACCCCGGCCTACGGGGTGGGAGCCGGTAACGCGACCGAGTTCGTGGACGAGACCGCAGACCTTCAGGAGACCGCTCGCAACTGCATGCTGTCCAAGACCTCGGATTTCGGCTCGGGCTGCTCGGCCGACGGCAATGTGCTCGTGCCCGCGGCCCGCTATCGCGAGATGCTCGACGAGCTTGAGAACGTGGGTGGGTATCTCGCCTCCGCGGATGAACGTGCCGCCCTGCAGCGCGCGATGTGGGACGAGGACGGGCAGCGACTCCCAGGCACGGTCGCGATAGCCCCGCAGGCGCTCGCGCGCGCGGCGGACTTCGAGATCGACGCCGACCGACGCTTCGTCGTCGTCGAGGGGGACGGCATCGGCGAGGATCACCAGTTCTGCAAGGAGAAACTGACGACCCTGATGACGGTCCACGCCTACGAGGGCGACTTCGAGGACGGTGTAGAACTCGCCAAGCACCTGTACGAGATCGGAGGAAAGGGCCACTCCTGCGGCATCGCGTCAACCGATGACGCCCACATCGACTACTTCGCGCGACACATGCCCGTCTCGCGCATCATGGTGCGCCAGCCCAACTCGAAGGCGAACGCGGGCTCTTTCACCAACGGGATGCCGATGACGTCCTCCATGGGATGCGGTACCTGGGGCGGCAACATCACCTCCGAGAACGTCTCGCTCCGCCACTACCTCAACACGACGTGGGTCTCACGCACGATCGCTGAGGATCGCCCCACCGACGCCGAACTCTTCGGGGACTTCTACGATGCGGAGCTCGAGACGGCGGGCGCGGTCCCATGACCGAGCACTCGCCCGAGGAACTCGTCGCCGAGGTTCGGCGGTGGTGGAGCACCGGAATCATCGACGTCCGACCAGGAGAGATCGCCCTGCGCGGCTACCCGATCCAGGAACTGATCGGTGACGCGAGTCTCGTCGAGACGATCTGGCTCATGCTGCGTGGCGAGCTGCCGACACGAGCGGAGGCCGCGCTGCTGGAGGCGGCCATGGTGGCGTCCGTCGACCACGGACCCCAAGCCCCCTCGATCGCGATCGGACGGATGGCGGTGACGTGCGGGTCGCCGATCAACGCGGCGATGGCGTCGGCCATCAACGTCCTCGACGACGTGCACGGCGGTGCCGGCCAGCAGTGCATGGAGCTGTACCTCGAGATCGATGGCGAACGCGACCGCTCCGGCGGACTCGACACCGCCGTCGGGCTGGTCCTCCAGCGGCGTCGCGAGGCGGGGCTGAACTACGTGCCAGGATTTGGTCACCGACTTCACCCGCTCGACCCGAGGACACCCCGTCTGCTGGCGCTCGTCGACTCCGGCGCCGCAGCGGGTGTCGTGGACGGCCGGTTCGCCGCCATCGGCCGTGCCGTCGAAGTTGCGCTCAGCACGGGCAAGGCGGCACGCGTCCCGATGAACATCGACGGGGCGACGGCGGTCGTGTACTGCGAGCTCGGGCTCAGACCCGAGCTCGGACGCGGGGTGTTCGTCCTCGCGCGCTCGATCGGCATCCTCGCCCATGCCGCCGAGCAGTTGGCGCAGGGTGGACGCATCAAGGGCCCCACGCCGAAGTCGGTCCGCTACACCTACACCGGGCCGGCGCGGCGACCGGTCCCTCGCGATCGCGACGCCAGAAGGAGCCCGCTATGAAGGACCTCGTCTCCAACCAGATCGTCCGATATCTCCGGGCGCGCCAGGTCGAGCACATCTTCGGACTCTGCGGGCACACGAACATCGCGCTGCTCGCCGCCATCGAGAAGAGTGCCAGCATCTCCTTCGTCAACGTGCGTCACGAGCAGATCGCGTCGCACGCCGCCGACGGCTACGCCCGGGTGACCAAGCGGGCGTCGGTGGTGCTGACCCACCTCGGACCAGGGATGACGAATGCCGCGACCGGTGTGGCGAACGCCGCACTCGACTCGATCCCGATGGTCGTGATAGCCGGCGACGTACCGAGTCACTACTACGGCAAGCATCCGCACCAGGAGATCAACCTCCACGCCGACGGCGCCCAGTACGAGATCTACCGACCGTTCGTGAAGAGGGCCTGGCGGCTCGACCGCGCGCACCTCGTGGCCGAGGTGCTCGACAAGGCGTTCACCCTCGCCGAGAGCGGCCGGCCCGGGCCGGTGCTCGTCGACGTGCCGATGGACGTGTTCTCCGCCGAGGTCGATGTCGCCTCGTTCGACAAGGTGATCGCCAACACCCGGTCGCTCGCGAAGCCGAGCCTCGACGAAGCGGTGGCCGAACAGATCGTGGGCAACCTCCTCGCCGCGGAACGCCCGGTCCTGTACGTCGGCGGCGGGATCGTCGGCGCCGACGCCGCGGCGGAACTCGCCGAGTTCGCCGAACTGCTCTCGCTTCCCGTTGCCCACAGCCTCATGGGCAAGGGCGCGTTACCGGATGACAACCCGCTGGTTCTGGGTATGACGGGATTCTGGGGAACGGCTCTCGTCAACTCCACGACGCGCACCGCCGACTGGATCCTCGCCCTCGGCACTCGCTTCGCCGAGGCAGACTCGAGCTCGTGGTACCCGGAGTACACATTCGACATCCCCGCCACCAAACTCATGCAGATCGACATCGATCCCGCCGAACTGGGCCGCAACTACCCCCTCGAGATCGGCGCGCTCGCCGACCTCAAGGCCGCGCTCATGGTGTTGGTGAGGGTCGCGCGTCGGCTCGCGCCGGCCGGCGTTTCCCGCGCCGCCCTGCGCGCGCAGATCGCGGCGAACCGTCAAGCACTGAAGGATCGCAACGCTGCGGCGCAGGCATCCGACGACTGGCCCATGCGCCCCGAGCGGATCCTCTCCGAGACGAGGGAAGTGCTCCCCGCCGACGCGATCATCACCACCGATGTGGGATGGAACAAGAACGGCGTCGGCCAGCAGTTCGACGTCCTGACGCCGGGCACGTTCCTCACCCCCGGGGGCTTCGCGACGATGGGCTTCGGCGCGTCCGCAGCGGTCGGAGCGAAGTTGGCCGGACGCGATCGCGTCGTCGTGTCGCTCGTGGGGGACGGCGGCTTCGGGCAGAACCCGTCCGTACTCTCGACCGCCCGGGAAGAGCGCATTCCCGTGGTTTGGGTCGTCATGAACAACAACGCGTTCGGCACCATCGCAGGTCTCGAGAAGGCGGCGTTCGGCACGACATACGGGACGGTCTTCGGGGACGTCGAGGATCCGATGTACACCGACTACGCGGCGATCGCTCGCGCCTACGGCGTCGAAGGAATCAGGGTCACGTCGGCGTCGGAGTTCAAACCCGCGCTCGAACGGGCCATCGCCCTGGACGAGCCGGTCGTGATCGACGTGTCGATGGTCAACGTGCCCACGCCCACCACCGGACATTGGAACATCCTGGACATCTACTCGCCGGGCAAGAGGCTGGAGCACCTCGCGACGAACTGAGATCGGTGCATCGAGACGAGGGATCGCCGACGCCGAGAGCCCTGCGAACAAGCCAGAAGATGCCACCACCGGCACCAACATGGCTCGGGGTGAAGCGCGCCAGGTTCTCTGCCGCCGCAATCTGGGTTGCGACTCCCGGGTGAGGGTCGCGTAGTGGCTTTCGAACTCCGCTGGGCTCGTCATGCCAAGGGAGCCGTGAAGCCACCGTTTGGTTGTACCAGTCGACTGATGTACCGGGCGCTTCTCGGGCGAGGTCTTGTCTCCACCCAGGTCGAACTCGCTTTCACCGCCGCGCTCGACCTCGAAGGGGCTCCTCGAGGCCTTCGCCTCGTCGCAGCCTTGCGCTGGCCCACCGTCAGACCCATCCAGTTGGCGTAGAGCACTCCACCCACCACGCGACGCCACACCGACATGCGGACGTTCTCAGAGGTTCAACTGAGGCAACGTCTGGATCCACGCGGAGGTCTTCATGAGTCAACGCGCATCCTTGACGCCCATCGGCACCGCACCTACGATCAGCCAGATCCAATTACAGTCGCCTCAATGGTTGATTATGTTGGGTCTAAAATTAGGAGACGAGATGGATCGTCGGACCATGTTGCGCATGACCGTGCTGGCCGCCGGGGCGGGCACGGGGATGGCGTGGACCTCGAGCTCGAGCGCCGGCGCGCAAGAGCCGGTAGAGACCGTTGACCTCGGACCCGCCACGTTGGCCTGCACGACCCTCTCGGGAGGTTTCGTCGGCGATCGTCCCTACATCGTTTCGCACTTGTTGCAGCCCGTGCGACTCGGCGTGTTCACTCCCGCCGCGGACCAGATCGTCGACCTGGTGGAGATCCCTTCCGGCGGAGGAGCATGGGCAAGTCTCGTGGACGCCGAGCGGATCTACGTCGGTACGCACACCGTCGCCGACCTGTACGCCTTCGACACGACCACGCACCGGCTCGACAAGCTGGCCGGCCCGGCAGGAGCGACGTACATCTGGGATATGACGCGCACCTCGGATGGCACCATCTTCCTGGGCACCTACCCGGACGGGAAGGTCTGGGAGTACCGGCCCGCCGACAACACCCTTATCGACAGGGGCGTCGCCGTCGCTGGGCAGAAATACGTGCGCAGCATCATCGCCGACGACACCACCGTCTATGCGGGGGTGGGGGCGCAGGCCACCCTGGTGGCCTATGACCGCGGGACCGGCACGCGGACCGACATCACACCGCCGGAGCTCAGCGGTGAAGCCTTCATCTATCAACTGACTCAGACCGACAGCCACGTGATCGGCGGCACCCATGGCTCCGGTGTGATCGCGATCATCTCGAAGGCGGATCCGGGCGACTATCGGATCGTGCACCCCGACTCGGGCATCACCATCGGCAAGATGGCAGCGCAGGACGACGATGTCTACTACGGCGCCGGTGATTCTCTCTGGCACCTCGACCTCACCACAGGGGTCGCAGAAGCTGTCGGTGCCACGGCCGGCGGGGACTTCATCACCGCGGTCAGCATTCGCGCCACCACGGTCGCCGTCTTCACCAACTCGGCGACCATGTGGACCTACGACCGCAGCACGGGGACCATGTCCATGGCCGATCTCCAGGCGGCCGGGATGCCTTCCGCACCCGATCTGCCACAGTCGATCGCCGTCCACGCCGACAACGTCTATGTCGGAGGGCACGGTGGCTTCCAGATCCACCACCGGAGGGCGCCGGCTGCCACAGATCGAGTCCGCCTCGGTGGTGAGGTCAAGGCGATGCAGGCAGTGCGGAACACGCTCTATCTCGCGATGTATCCCTCGGCGACGATCGTGGCCTACAACCCGACCACGGGTGCCCTGAACACGATCGCGTCGATCGGACACGACCAGAACCGCCCCGGCGACATCACCTACCATCGCCGGAGCCAGCTTCTCCTCGTCCCGACCAGCCCTGGCTACGGCCAGCTGGGTGGAGCGCTGTCGACGCTGGACCTGCGCACCCGGAAGCTCGATGTCTACCGCAACCTGGTCGAGAACCACGCGTTGGTCTCGGTCGCCGCCCATGAACGGCGCGGCCTCGCGTACGTCGGGAGTGCTCCGCCCGACAGTTCGTACGGTCCGGCAACCGTGGCGATCTTCGACCTGGGGACCCGGACCCGAGTCGGCACCACGGTGCCCGACAGTGCGGCGACGTCGATCCCGTCGCTGGTCGTCCTGCGCGACGCGCTCTACGGCACAACGAATGATGGCCTGCTGTTCAGGATCGACACCCGCAGCGGCGAGCTGCTCCGAACCGCCGAGATCGGCACGGCCCGAGTGGATCTCACGGTCTCTGACGATGTGCTCTACGCCGTTGATCACCAACGTCTCTGGAGGATCGACCCGACCACGTTGAGCGCCGAGACACTGGTGGATGAACTGGCTGCCGACCCGACCAGCTTTCCCATGGTGGCCGCGGACGGGACCGACCTCTTCACCATCACCGGACGCAACCTTCTGCAAGTCTCGCTGCACTCAGTCCCGTAGCCGTGATCCACCGACCTGGGTGTCGGTCGATCGAGGCAAAGGGCCGGGTCCCGTACCGGGTCACCCTGATGCGTGTGGGGGCGGAGCTGCGTGCCGCGGCACAGGACATGCTCGCGGTGATGTTGACGAGGATCCACGCCGAGATGCGGGTGCTGCTGGGTGCGAACCCGTCGACGCAGCAGCGGGCATGCGTTGTCATACCCTTGGCGAAGCAGGGGCCAGATGTAGCCACTTGGAGTTAGCCTGCGAGGGTTACTCAGGGCCCACTGATCAGGCCGAGAGATGCCGACTGGTGGGTCTGGTTGTACCTCGCTGCTGGTGCCCCGAGTGGGATTCGAACCCACACTGGATCGGGTTTGAGCCGAACGCCTCTGCCGGTTGGGCTATCGGGGCCAGTGCGCCGCGTCACTGCGATCGCTGTCGTGCCATTCTGGCACAGGCATTAGGCTAGGCGATCGTGAGCACGGATGAGACCACCGGCGGGAAGCCGGGCAAGAAGTCGTCGAACGACGCAGATCTCCTCGACCTCGACACGGCCCCTGCGGCCGAGCCGGCGCCGAAGCCCAAGGCGGGGCGGACCCGACGCGTGGTCGTGGCCGAGGACGAGGCTCTGATCCGCCTCGACGTGGTCGAGACGCTCAACGAGGCCGGGTACGAGGTGGTCGGCGAGGCCGGTGACGGGGAGACCGCCGTGCGGCTGGCCACCGAGCTCGAACCGGACATCGTGGTGATGGACGTGAAGATGCCCATCCTCGACGGCATCTCCGCGGCCGAGCGCATCACGAAGGCACGGATCGCCCCGGTCGTGCTGCTGACCGCCTTCTCGCAGACCGAACTCGTGGAGCGCGCCCGGGACGCCGGCGCCATGGCGTACGTCGTCAAGCCGTTCACCCCGAACGACCTGCTGCCTGCCCTGGAGATCGCCCTCTCGCGGCACCAGGAGATCGCGGCCCTGGAGTCCGAGGTCGCTGACCTGACCGACCGCTTCGAGACCCGCAAGCGGGTGGACCGGGCCAAGGGCCTGCTGATGACGAAGATGGGCCTGTCCGAGCCGGAGTCGTTCCGGTGGATCCAGAAGACCTCGATGGACCGGCGTCTCACCATGCGTGAGGTCGCCGACGCCGTCATCGCGCAGGTCGGCGCGGCCAAGGACTGACGCACGCAACGGCCGACGACCGCAGTGACCGCACCCGCGGTCACGGTCGTCGGCCGTTCTTGTGGCGTTTCAATCCTGGTCCGGGTTTCATTCGTTCGAATGCATATCGGGACTTCTGCCCGTGGCCCCATCGGGCGTATGGTGGGGGCCGACCTCGCTGGAACGGACGATGAACGGTGGTGAGACGGTTGGTTCGGATGGGTGGTGTGACCGCACGGGTGGCACACGCCGAGGACCTCGAGGCCGTCCTCCCCGTCCTCCGGGCCGCGCGGGCCGACTCACCGCTCGGCGTCCAACTGATCAACCCCGACTCCGGGGCCCTCAACGAACTCCTGCGGGCCTGGTTCGGGATGGAGAACTCCAGCCTGATCATCGCAGAGGTGGACGAGACGATCGTCGGGCTGGCCCTCGTCCAGCAGATCGACGTGAACCTGTTCTCGGACATCGCCTACCTGCACATCGAGGCGCTCTACGTCGACAACGAGCACCGACGGCGGGGCGTGGGTCGGGCGCTGATGCACCAGATCGCGGTGGTCGCCGCCCGCTGCGCCGGCGAGCGCGTCGTGACCATGCCGCTCACCGGTGCCCGCAGCGAACAGCGCTTCCTCTCCGGGCTCGGGTTCGTCCCGGCAGGTTCCCGTCGGATCGCCGAGACCGCCGCCCTGCTCCGCCGCCTGGAGCAGCCAGCCGGCGGCCGTGACAAGCGGGTCCGTGGCATCGACGAGCTGATCGCCCGCCGTCGGCGGTCCCGTGGGCTGCCCGAGACCCCGCCCCGGGGGCTCAGCCTGGTGGACCTGGCCGACCGCGCGGAGCGGACCGACCGGGCCGATCAGGCGGATCAGGACGGGGCGTCCAGCAGCATGCAGGTCAACCGGGACGTGCAGACCCGCCGACCGGACTCGTCCGCCACCGCGATCTCGTAGGTCGCCGTCGAGCGGCCCAGGTGGATGGCCGTCGCCGTCCCGGTCACCCAGCCCTCCCGCGCGGCGCGGTGGTGGGTGGCGTTCAGCTCCAGCCCGACGGCGTAGCGCCCGGGTCCCGCGTGCGCGACCGCCGCGAAGGAGCCGAGGGTCTCGGCGAGCGCCGCGGTCGCGCCGCCGTGCAGGAGGCCGACCGGCTGGGTGTTCCCGGCCACCGGCATCCGGCCGACGGCCCGCTCCGCGCTGATCTCGAGCATCTCGATACCGAGCTTCTCGATGAGCGTGCCCCGGGTCAGGTCGGCCAGGTCCGCGATGTCAGTCATGACGCATAGGGTGGCACCTGTGAGTGAGAACGTGCGACCCAAGCTCCTGCTGATCGACGGGCACTCGATGGCGTACCGCGCCTTCTTCGCCCTGCCCGTGGAGAACTTCTCCACCTCCACGGGGCAGGCCACGAACGCCGTCTACGGGTTCACCTCGATGATGATCAACCTGCTCCGCGACGAGGAGCCGACGCACGTCGCCGTCGCGTTCGACGTCTCGAGTCAGACGTTCCGCAAGGAGACCTACGCAGAGTACAAGGGCACCCGGAGCGAGACCCCGCAGGAGTTCCGCGGGCAGATCCCGCTGATCGAGGAGGTCATGGCCGCGCTCGCGGTGCCGACCCTCGGCAAGGAGGGCTTCGAGGCGGACGACATCCTCGCCACCCTCGCTACCCAGGCCAGCGCCGCCGGACTGGACGTGCTCATCTGTTCGGGGGACCGGGACACCTACCAGCTCGTCGGGGAGTCGGTCACGGTGCTCTACCCGCGCAAGGGGGTCTCCGACCTGGTCCGGATGACCCCGGAAGCGGTCACCGAGAAGTACGGCGTGACGCCCGCGGAGTACTCGGACCTGGCCGCACTCGTGGGGGAGACGAGCGACAACCTGCCCGGGATCCCCGGCGTCGGCCCGAAGACGGCGGCGAAGTGGATCAACACCCACGGCGGGCTCGAGGGCATCATCGCGAACGCCCCAGCGATCAGCGGCAAGGCGGGGGAGAACCTACGCGCCCATCTGGACCAGGTGATCCTGAACCGGCAGCTGAACCATCTGCTCCGGGACATGGAGCTGCCGCTCGGCGTCGATGACCTGGCCCGCCGCCCGTTCGAGCGTGAGAAGGTGCATCAGGTCTTCGACGCGCTGGAGTTCCGGGTGCTGCGGGACCGGCTGTTCGAGATGACCCCGCAGGACGCCGAGACCGAGGCGTCCGAGGGTTTCGACCTGGACGTCACCGCGCTCGCGCCGGGTGGCCTGCCCGCCTGGCTGGAAGCCCGCGCCGGTGCCGAGGTGGGCCTGGATGTGCGCGGCTCCGCGGCTCAGGGCAGCGGGGACGCGTGGGGTCTGGCGCTGGCGGCCGACGGCGGCACCGCCCTCACGATCGATCTCGCCGACATCTCGGTCGAGGACGAGACGGCGCTCGCGGCGTGGCTCGCGGACCCGGCCGCACCCAAGGTGGTGCACGAGGCCAAGGCAGCGTGGCACAGCCTGGACGGGCGCGGCCTCGTTCTCGACGGCATCACCTTCGACACCGCCATCGGCGCCTACCTGTGCCACCCGGACCAGCGCAGCTTCACGCTCGCGGACCTGTCCGTGCGGTACCTGCACCGGGAACTGCGCGCCGGCGAGGACGACTCCGGTCAGCAGATGCTCGTCCTGGAGGGTCCCGCCGAGGATGAGATCGGCGCCGTCCGGGCCGCCGCCGTCCTCGATCTGGCCGCCGCCTTGCGCACCGACCTCGCGGACCGGGGTGCGGCCGAGCTGCTCACCGATCTCGAGCTGCCGGTGGCCGCGGTCCTCGCCGAGATGGAGAAGGCCGGCATCGCCGCGGACGTCGACTACCTCAACGAGCTCGAGAGCCAGTTCGGCGACGCGGTCACCGCTGCCGCGACCAAGGCCTACGAGGTGATCGGCCGCGAGGTGAACCTGTCCTCCCCGAAGCAGCTCCAGGAGGTCCTCTTCGACGAGCTCGGGATGCCGAAGACCCGCAAGACCAAGACCGGGTACACGACGGACGCCGACGCCCTCGCGGACCTGTACGCCAAGACCGAGCACCCGTTCCTGGAGCACCTGCTCATCCACCGGGACCAGATCCGGCTCCGGCAGACGGTCGAGGGGCTCCTGCGCACCGTGGCCCCGGACGGGCGGATCCACACCACCTACTCCCAGACGATCGCGGCCACCGGCCGGTTGTCGTCGGCGGACCCGAACCTCCAGAACATCCCGATCCGCACCGAGGAGGGGACCCGGATCCGAGCCGCGTTCGTCGTCGGTTCCGGCTACGAGAACCTGCTCACGGCCGACTACTCCCAGATCGAGATGCGCATCATGGCGCACCTGTCCGGGGACGCCGGTCTGATCGAGGCGTTCCGGTCGGGGGAGGACCTGCACTCGTTCGTCGGGTCGCGGGTGTTCGAGGTGGAGCCGGAGGAGGTCACCGCCGCGATGCGCTCGAAGATCAAGGCGATGTCCTACGGGCTCGCCTACGGCCTGTCCGCGTTCGGGCTGTCCAAGCAGTTGAAGATCGAGACGTCCGAGGCCCGCACCCTCATGGACGGCTACTTCGAGCGCTTCGGCGGCGTCCGCGACTATCTCGCCTCCGTGGTCGCGCAGGCCCGCACCACCGGCTACACCGAGACCATCCTCGGCCGCCGGCGGTACCTGCCGGACCTCACCTCGGACAACCGGCAGCGTCGGGAGATGGCCGAGCGGATGGCACTGAACGCGCCCATCCAGGGCAGCGCGGCGGACATCATCAAGGTCGCGATGATCGGGGTGGAGCGGGCCCTGCGCGAGCAGGGGCTGACGTCCCGCCTGCTGCTCCAGGTGCACGACGAGCTCGTGGTCGAGGTCGCACCCGGTGAGGCCGAGGCGGCGGAGGCGGTGCTGCGCGAGCAGATGGGCGCTGCCGCGGACCTGGCGGTGCCGCTGGACGTCTCCGTCGGCACCGGGAAGAGCTGGCGCGACGCGGGTCACTGACGGGTGCGGGCCGGTCGTCGCCCCTTGGGCACCGCGGGGTCCTCGCACCCTGGGCACCGCGGGTCCTCGGACACTGGTCGCCGCGGGTCCGGCCAGGAGGTCAGCCCGGCAGCCGGGTCCGCAGGATCACGGTCCCTGGCAGCAGAGCTCCCCGCTCCGGCCCCCAGCCGCCCCACATGTTCGCGTTGTCCGGGGGCCACTCCGGCTCGATCAGGTCCTCGATGACGAGGCCGGCCCCGATGACGTCCCGGACATGGTCGCCGATGGTCCGGTGGAACTCGGCGTAGAGCGGTTCGCCGGCGTCGTCGGTCTCGACGTAGGGCGTGCGGTCGAAGTAGGACCGGACCGCGGTCAGCCCGTGCGCGCTCGGGTCGTCGGGGAACGCCCACCGGATCGGGTGGGTCACCGAGAACACCCACAACCCGCCCGGGCGCAGCACCCGCGCCACTGCTGCGTGCACCCGCTCGGCGTCGGGCACGAACGGCAGCGCCCCGAACGCCGTGAACACCACGTCGAACGAGGCGTCCGCGAACGGTAGGTCGCGGGCGTCGGCCACCACGGTCGGCACGCCGATCCCGGTCGCGGCGTCCAGCGCCGCGGCCGCGGCCACCATCCCCGGCGCCACGTCCGTCGCGACCACGTCCAGCACGCCCCGCGAACGCAACCACCGGGAGCACTGCGCCGCCCCGGCGCCGACCTCCAGCACCGAACGGGAGGCGAGGTCCGCCGTCGGCCCTAAGAACTGGGCCCGCTCCTCCCGCAGCCCCTCCGGGCACCAGCAGAAGTCCGCCGCCCCCAGGAACTCGCCGTGCTCGCCCAGGTACTCCTGCGCACCCTCGCTCCACCAGGCGGCGTTCGCGCCCGCCGCCCGGCCGCCGTCGACCTGCTCGTACCCGGCCCTCGCCAACGGCCCGCGCCGATCGGTCCCCATGGGTCCTCCCTCGTTCGGCGTCAGCCTAGACTCGAACCCGGGCGGCCCTGATGCCGAGCGACCAGCCGACGGGAATCGACATCAGGGAGTGGCCATGCGCATCGGACTGATCACCGGGGGCGGCGACTGCGCCGGACTGAACGCCGCGATCCGGGCGGTCGTCAAGCATGCACACGGCTCCTACGGGCACTCGGTGACCGGTTTTCGCAACGGCTGGCGCGGCGTGGCCGAGGGCGACGTCCGACCGCTCGCCCGCGACGACATCCGCGGCGTGCTGGCGCTCGGCGGGACGCTGCTCGGCACCGCACGGTTCCACCCGCACTCGGAGCCCGGTGGCATGGACGCGGTGCTGGCCACCCTGGAGGCGGAGCGGATCGACGCGATGATCTGCGTGGGCGGGGACGGCACCCTGCACGCGGCGAGCGTCGTGGCCGAGCACGGGGTGAACGTCATCGGGATCCCGAAGACCATCGACAACGACGTCGAGGGCACCGACGCCTCGATCGGATTCGAGACCGCCGTGCACGTCGCCACGGAGGCGATCGACCGCCTGCACACCACCGCCGAGTCGCACAACCGGGTCATGGTGGTCGAGGTGATGGGCCGGCACGCCGGCTGGATCGCCGTGCAGGCCGGCATCGCCGGCGGCGCCGAGATCGTCCTCGCACCGGAGGCACCGTTCGACATGGACCGGGTGGTCCGCACACTCAAGCACCGGCACCGGGCTCACGCGTCGTTCTCCATCGTGGTGGTGGCCGAGGGTGCCGTGCCCGCCGAGGGCACGTCGTTCGAGTTCGAGACCCGGCTCGGCCCGCACGGCGAGATCATCGCCGGTTCCACGGGGGAGCGGGTCGCCGCCGAGATCGCCGCGCGCACCGGGTTCGAGACCCGGGTCACGGTGCTCGGTCACGTGCAGCGCGGGGGCACGCCGCTCCCGGGTGACCGGATCCTCGCCTCCCGGTTCGGCTACGCCGCGGTGGAGGCCCTCGCCGAGGGCCGCAGCGCCGTCATGACCGCGCTGCGCGGGGACCGGGTCGAACTGGTGCCGCTGAGCGAGGTCGCGGGCCGGTTGAAGCGGGTCCCGGACGAATTGATCGCGGTCGCGTCCGCGCTGGCGTGAGCCTCGGTGCCCGGGTGTCGCGGCCGACATCGGGGCTGGTAGCGATGCCTGGCCGGACACGATAGACTAGTAGACGGCTTTTCGTGCCCTCCTGCGCCGCCCGGTGATCGGAACTCCGATGACCATGGGAACACACGGTTCGCGGGGGCTACGTGTGCCACCAGCCCCTGTCCGTACTATTCCTGTCCACATCGGAGTCCAACACTCTATGACTATCACCACCCCCGCCACGACGAAGGTCCCGCAGGTCGCGATCAACGACATCGGCTCGGAAGAAGACTTCCTCGCAGCCGTCGATGCGACCATCAAGTACTTCAACGACGGAGACATCGTCGAGGGCACCGTCGTCAAGGTCGACCGGGACGAGGTCCTCCTCGACATCGGTTACAAGACCGAAGGCGTCATCCTTTCCCGCGAGCTCTCCATCAAGCACGACGTCGACCCCGATGAGGTCGTCTCCGTGGGTGAGCGCGTCGAGGCCCTCGTCCTCCAGAAGGAGGACAAGGAGGGTCGTCTGCTCCTGTCCAAGAAGCGCGCGCAGTACGAGCGGGCCTGGGGCACGATCGAGAAGATCAAGGAGGAGGACGGCGTCGTCACCGGCACCGTCATCGAGGTCGTCAAGGGCGGCCTCATCCTCGACATCGGCCTGCGTGGCTTCCTGCCCGCCTCCCTCGTGGAGATGCGCCGGGTCCGCGACCTCCAGCCGTACATCGGCCAGGAGATCGAGGCCAAGATCATCGAGCTGGACAAGAACCGCAACAACGTGGTCCTGTCCCGTCGCGCCTGGCTCGAGCAGACCCAGTCCGAGGTTCGTTCCACCTTCCTGCAGACGCTGCAGAAGGGTCAGGTCCGCCCCGGTGTGGTCTCCTCCATCGTCAACTTCGGTGCGTTCGTGGACCTCGGCGGCGTCGACGGTCTCGTCCACGTCTCCGAACTGTCCTGGAAGCACATCGACCACCCGAACGAGATCGTGGAGGTCGGCCAGGAGGTCACCGTCGAGGTCCTCGACGTCGACTTCGACCGCGAGCGTGTCTCCCTGTCGCTGAAGGCGACCCAGGAGGACCCGTGGCAGGCCTTCGCCCGCACGCACGCCATCGGGCAGGTCGTGCCGGGTAAGGTCACCAAGCTCGTTCCGTTCGGTGCGTTCGTGCGCGTCGAGGACGGCATCGAGGGCCTGGTCCACATCTCCGAGCTGGCCCAGCGCCACGTGGAGCTGCCGGAGCAGGTCGCGAAGGTCGACGACGAGGTGTTCGTCAAGGTCATCGACATCGACCTCGAGCGTCGCCGGATCTCGCTGTCCCTCAAGCAGGCCAACGAGGGCGTCGACCCCAGCAGCGACGACTTCGACCCGTCCATGTACGGCATGGCGGCGGAGTACGACGAGCAGGGCAACTACAAGTACCCCGAGGGCTTCGACCCGGAGACGAACGAGTGGCTCGAGGGCTACGACACCCAGCGCGAGGCATGGGAGGCGCAGTACGCGCTGGCCCAGGCTCGCTGGGAGGCCCACAAGCAGCAGGTCGCGGCGGCCATCGAGGCCGACGCCGACCCGGGCACCTCCTCCAGCAGCTCCTCGTCGTCGTCGTCCTCCTCCTCGGACTCGGGCTCGGACTCCTCGTCCTACAGCTCGGCTCCGGTCGAGGCGGCCGGCACGCTGGCCTCCGACGAGGCCCTCGCCGCACTGCGCGAGAAGCTGACCGGCGGCTGATCCAGCCCCACGCAGTACCTCGACGGCCCGTCACCCCGCACCGGGGTGGCGGGCCGTCGCCGTCGGCGCACGTAGGCTGCACGGGTGCCCGCCCTGAACCGCACCGTGCTCCTCACCGGCTTCGAACCCTTCGACGGCGCCGGCCGCAACCCCTCGATCGAGGCGGTGCGCGTGGTCGAGCGCGACTGGGACCGTGCCGAGCTGCTCGTCGCCGCCGAGCTGCCGGTGGCCTATGACCGGATGGGCGCCGACCTGGACGCCCTGCTCGCCGAGCACCGGCCGGACGTCGTGATCGGCGTCGGCCTGGCCCCCGGGCGGGGCCGGGTCAGTCTCGAGCGGCTCGCCGTGAACCTGTGCGACGCCCGGATCCCCGACAACGACGGTGCCCAGCCCGCCGAGGCACCCGTGCTGGCCGGGCAGCCGACCGCGCTGTTCACCTCGCTGCCGGTCAAGGCCACCCGCGCCCTGCTCGCGGACGCCGGCATCGAGGCGGAACTGTCCATGACCGCGGGCACGTTCGTGTGCAACGCGATGTTCTTCCGCGCGACGGCGTGGGCGGGCCTCGCGCAGGGCCGTCGCGCCGGCTTCGTGCACGTGCCGATGCCCGACGGCGTCGGCTCGCCCGGTCTGGCGACGCTCGCCCGGGCGGTGCGCGTCAGCGTCGACGCCGCGTTGGACGTTGCGGCGGACCTGCGGGTCGCCGCGGGCGAGACCGACTGAGGCCACACCCCGCCCCACCTCGTAGGGTGGTGCCCGTGCTACACATCGGCC
The DNA here is from genome assembly GCF_009708215.1 of Occultella kanbiaonis. Taxonomy (NCBI): domain Bacteria; kingdom Bacillati; phylum Actinomycetota; class Actinomycetes; order Micrococcales; family Ruaniaceae; genus Occultella; species Occultella kanbiaonis. Next base: position 2,420,668 of record NZ_CP046175.1, read on the forward strand.
TCACCGGGGGCATCGCCGCCGGCAAGTCCACGATCGCCGCGGCTCTCACCGACCTGGGCGCGCACCTCATCGACGCGGACGTGATCGCTCGCGAGGTGGTCGAACCGGGCACCCCGGGTCTGCGGGCCGTGGTCGAGGCGTTCGGCGACGGCGTGCTGACGGCCGACGGCGCCCTGGACCGGCCCGCCCTCGGCCGGGTGATCTTCCGTGACGACGACGCCCGGGCGCGGCTGAACGCCATCGTGCACCCGCTCGTCGGCGAGGCCACGAAGGCCCGGGTGCGTGCGCTCCCGGCCGACGCGATCGCGGTGCACGACGTTCCGCTCATCGTCGAGAACGGACTGGCGGCCGGCTACCACCTGGTCCTGGTGGTCGGTGCGTCCGCCGACGTGCGGCTGGACCGGCTGGTCGCCGACCGTGGCATGACGCCCGAGGACGCCCTCGCCCGAATCGCGGCGCAGGCCGACGACGAGGCCCGGCGCCGGGTCGCCGACGTCTGGATCGACAACGAACGGCATCCGGACGAGGTGCGTGCCGCCGTCGGGCAGGTGTGGCGGAGCCGGATCGTGCCGTACGCGCGCAACCTCGAGGCGGGCGCCGTGGCGGCCCGATCCGGGCGGGCAGTGCTGGTCGAACCACCCGAGCCGCCACGTACCTGGGCCGTGCAGGCGGACCAGATCCTCGCCCGATTGCGCCGCGCCGGCGGGGAACGGGTCCGGTCGGCGGAGCACATCGGGTCCACCGCCGTGCCGGGACTGGTGGCCAAGGACGTGCTCGACCTGCAGCTCGGCGTGGACACCCTCGCGGATGCGGACCGGATCGCCGAGGCGCTCGGCCGGGCCGGGTTCCCGGTGCGGGCCGGGGAGTGGGTCGACACCTCGAAGCCGAACGAACCCGATGCGCGCCGGTGGGACAAGCGCCTGCACGGCAACGCGGACCCGTGCCGTGCCGTGAACCTGCATGTGCGGGTGGTGGGCGGACTCGGCTGGACCTACGCTCTGGCCTTCCGGGACTGGCTCCGCGCCGACGATGCCGCCCGCGAGGAGTACGCGGCACTGAAGCGCCGTACCGCGTCGGCCACTGCCGACACCGGCGCCTACGCTGCGGCGAAGGAGCCCTGGTTCACCCAGGTCTGGCCCCGCCTGCAGGCGTGGGTCGACGCCGAACGGTGGCAGCCACCGACCCGGTGACGGACGGACGGGCGCTCCCGTGCCGACCGGCTGCTCGGCACGGGAACGCCGCGCGCTCAGACAGTCCTGCGGGTGCGGTGGATACCCACCCACAGCCCGACGGCGCAGGTGAGCGCGGCCGCCACCCAGCCCCACAGCACCTCGGCGGCTCCGAAGGACCCGCTGAGCAGGGCTCGCTCCGCCTCCACGATGTAGGTCAGCGGGTTGAACTGCGCCGCGACCTGCATCCAGCTCGGTGCGCTCTCCAGCGGCAGCATCATGCCGGAGAGGATGAGCAGCGGGAACAGGAGCGCCTGCTGCACACCCCAGAACAGCCACTCCCGGCTCTTCGCGGCCAGCGCCAGCGCCATCGACAGCGCTCCCACGCCGATCCCGAACAGGCCGAGCAGCGCCAGGCCGACGAGCAGGTGCAGTGGGTAGAGACGGAAGCCGAACGGCACGCAGATCAGCACGATGATCAGCCCCTGCACCACCAGCGGGGCGAACTCCTTGAGTGAGCGCCCGATCAGGATCGCGGACCGGTTCAGTGGCGTCGCCAGAACCCGCTCGTAGGACCCGGTCATCAGTTCGTACAGCAGGTTCGATCCGGTCATCGAGGTACCGAACAGGGAGATCATCACGATCACCCCGGGCACGAACCACTGCAGCGTCTCGGCCGTGGAACCACCGCCACCGCCGAGGCCGCCGACCGCACCGGTCAGCATCGGCGCGAACAGGCCGAGGAAGACCAGCGGCTGCAGCAACGAGAAGATCAGCGTGAACGGGTCGCGGATGACGAGCAGGATCTCCCGCACGAACACGGCGCCGACGTCGCCGATGAACTTGCGGGCGCCGGTATGCAGCAGCACGGTACGTACCTCGCGCTCGGGCTCCTGGGTGAGCGTGGACATCACGCGGCCTCCTCTCGCAGGCTGCGCCCGGTCAGGTTGAGGAAGACGTCATCGAGGCTGGCCCGTCTGAGGTCGGCCGAGGTGACGGTGTGTCCCGCCAGCCGCAGCGCCTCGATCGCGGCCGGCAACCGGTCCGATCCGTGCGTCGTGGCGATCACGACGACCAGTGCGGCGTCCGGTCCCGGTTCGGTGCGCACCTCGCCACCGGCTCCCGCGAGCAGCGTGGTGATCTCCTCAGCTCGGCCGCCGGCGGCGAGCGTCAGCGTGATCACGTCGTCGGCGTACTCGCGCTTGAGGACCGACGGCGGTGCATCCGCGATGATCGTGCCGTGGTCGATGACCACCACCCGTTCGGCCATGGTGTCCGCCTCGTCAAGGTAGTGCGTGGTGAGCACGATGGTCATTCCGTAGCGCTCTCGCATCGCGCCGATGTGCTCCCACAGGTTCGCCCGGCTGTGTGGGTCCAGCCCGGTGGTGGGTTCGTCGAGGAACAGCAGCGGCGGGTGGTTCATCAGTCCCATCGCCACGTCCAGACGGCGGCGCTGGCCCCCGGAGAGGCTCTGCACCGTGCGCTTCTCGAGCCCGGTGAGTTCGAGCGCCTCGAGCAGGCCGGAGGTGCGGCGGCGGTACTCCTCGGCGGGCAGCCCGTAGAACCGGCCCTGGTTGTGCATCTCATCGAGCACCCGGTAGGAGTAGCCACCACCGTTCCCCTGTCCGATGTAGCCGATCCGGGCGCGCACCTGCGCCGGGTCGTCGGTGACGTTCCAGCCGGCCACCTCGGCGGTGCCGGAGGTGGGTTCGAGCAGGCTGGTGAGCATGCGCAGCGTGGTGGACTTCCCGGCCCCGTTCGGGCCGAGGAACGCCACGAGCTCACCCTCGTGGACGTCGACGTCGATGCTCTTGACCGCTTCGACGGTCTCCTTCTTGCGTTGGAAGGTCTTGGTCAGGCCTCGTGCACGGATCACCCGGGAGCTTCCTCTCGTACGGTGTACTGAAATTGGGATCCGAACGATAGCATACGCTGTACGGGAAATGGGTGCCGGCGGATGTGGTCAGATTGCCTCGCACGTGACGGAGGAGGATGAGGGCCGGTGACGATCGACGATCAGGTTGCGGACGACGGTGACGGGCTGAAGCAGCTCGCCGCACAGAAGGCGATGGCCGACGGGTACCCGTTCGTCACGCGCACGCCCGAGGTGACCCGGCGGCTCGCACTGCTGTGGTCGCCGCCGGAGCCGTCGACGAAGGGCCGGCCGGCCAGCACGAGCCTCGCGGAGGTGATCTCGGCGGGGCTGGCGGTGGTGCGGGCCGAGGGCCTCGAGGCGCTGTCCATGCGCAAGGTGGCCAAGGAGCTCGGCGTCGGCGCGATGTCGCTGTACACCTACGTGCCCGGCCGCACCGAGCTCATCGACCTGATGATCGACAGCGTGTATGGCGGACTCGGGCTGCCCGAGGCGGGTGAACCCTGGCGGACGGCACTGGGGCAGTACTGCCGGGAGTTCTGGGAACTGTACGAGCGCGAGCCGTGGCTGCTCCAGACGAATATGTGGCGTGCCCCGCTGTCGCCGCGCGTGCTCGACGCCCAGGAGGCGGGTCTGCGCACCCTGATCCGCACGGCGCTGGCCCCTGTCCAGGTGGTGCAGACCATCGGCCTGGTGGACACGGTGCTGCAGGGCCTCGCGCGCAGCTCCATCGCCGAGTCCGTCGACAGCGACGCCAGTGGGGTCGGGCAGGACGACTACTGGGAGTCGATGAGCAGCTTCTGGGAGGACTGGTTCGACGTCGATCGGTATCCGGTGATGACCGAGGTCTATCTCGCGGGGGCCTTCGACAACGATGTCGGTGGGTTCGAGACGACCTTGGAACGGCTACTGGACGTGGTCGAGATGTCCATCGACGCAGCCGCGGAGGCCGGCTGAGCGGCCCCCGCGGCGCGAACCGGATCGAGCAGGATCAGGCGAGCGACGCCGTCAGCGTGATCTCGGTGCCCGCGAGGGCCTTCGAGACCGGGCAGCCCTCCTTCGCCGCGAGGGCGAGCTTCTGGAAGTCCTCCTCCGAGAGGTTCTCGACCGTCGCCGAGACGGTCAGGTGGATGCCGGTGATCGCGGCGCCGCCCTCCGCGCCCGGGTCGAACGTGACCTTGGCGCCCGTGTTGATCTGCGTCGGCGGGGTGCCGTTGGAGTCGAGCACGTTCGAGAACGCCATCGAGTAGCACGCGGCGTGCGCGGCGCCGATGAGCTCCTCGGGGTTGGTGGTGCCGCCGTTCTCCTCGGTGCGCGCCTTCCAGTTGATGTCGAAGGTCGCGAGCTTGGAGCTGTCCAGGCTCGCTGAGCCCGACCCCTGGAACAGGTTCCCGGACCAGGATGCGCTTGCACGGCTGACGAGTGCCATCTGTCGATTCCTCCTTCGCCCGCCCGGACGTTCCGTGCGCGGCGTCGTGAGCCAGTCTGCCCCGCCGGCCGCCTTCGCGACAGCGCGGCTCAGGACCCGGGCGAACCGACGTGCTCGCGGAGGAATCGGGCGACGTCCTCGAGCTCGGCGGCGGCCACGCCGTGGCCGAGACCGGGGTACCGGCGCTCGGTGAGGTCGACGTGCGAGGCGAGGAACGCCGTCGTGCGTTCGACCGCGGCGGCCGTGATGACCGGATCGGCCTCGTCGCGGCCCCAGAACACCGGCGGGCGGATCTGCGAGAGGGCCTCGTCGCCGGCCACGAGCCCACCGGCGGTGAAGCCGGACAGGACCACGCCGCACGTGTAGTCCTCGGGGTTGTGGCGCAGCAGGTGGGTCACCATCGCGCCCCCCTGGGAGAACCCGAGCAGGGCAACGGGTCCCGGGGTCCGTACCCGTGCATGCGTGTGCTCCAGCCAGCGGCGGATGCCCCGCACACCGGCGTCGAGGTAGGCGGGGTCCGGGCGGCCGGGGTCGGTGATCGGGAACCAGGCGTAGCCGCGGCCGGCCCCGACGGCGACCGGCAGCGGTGCCCGCAGGCTCGCGATCACGAACTCCGCAGGCAGGTGCGGCATCAGGCCGGCGAGGTCGGCCTCGTTGGAGCCGAAGCCGTGCAGCAGGACGAGCAGCGGACGCTCGTCGAGCGCCGCGTTGACCCGGTTCGGCGGCACCGACCAGACGGTCGCCCCGGCGTCCAGCGGCAGGGTCTCGGGGCGAAGTGTCGACATGGCCGAAGTCTGGCACGCCTCGTTCGGCCGACGGCGTACCGGCGCGATCGATGAATGTCACCGGTCCGACGTACCTTTGTGTCATGCGCCCTGTCACCGATCTGCAGCGGACCGTCGCCCCGTTCGAGGTGATCTCCGAGTACACCCCCTCGGGGGACCAGCCGACCGCCATCGCCGACCTCACGGAGCGGTTGAAGGCGGGGGAGAAGGACGTCGTGCTGCTCGGTGCGACCGGTACCGGGAAGTCGGCGACCACGGCCTGGCTGATCGAACAGGTGCAACGGCCCACCCTGGTGATGGCGCCGAACAAGACCCTGGCCGCGCAGTTGGCCACGGAGTTCCGTGAGCTCCTGCCGAACAACGCAGTCGAGTACTTCGTCTCCTATTACGACTACTACCAGCCCGAGGCGTACGTCCCGCAGTCGGACACCTACATCGAGAAGGACTCCTCGATCAACGACGAGGTCGAGCGGCTGCGGCACTCGGCCACGAACAACCTGCTCACCCGGCGCGACGTCATCGTGGTCGCGTCGGTGTCCTGCATCTACGGTCTCGGCACCCCGCAGGAGTACGTGGACCGGATGGTGCCACTGCGGGTCGGGGACAGCATCGACCGCGACGACCTGCTCCGCCACTTCGTGACCATGCAGTACACGCGCAACGACATGGCCTTCACCCGGGGTACGTTCCGGGTCCGCGGAGACACCATCGAGATCATCCCCGTCTACGAGGAGCTCGCGATCCGGATCGAGATGTTCGGGGACGAGATCGAGTCCATCCAGACGCTGAACCCGCTCACGGGTGAGGTGGTGCGCTCGGAGACCGAGACGCACCTGTTCCCGGCCACCCACTACGTGGCCGGGCCGGAGCGGATGGAACGCGCGATCGGGACGATCGAGGTCGAGCTCGCCGAGCGGCTGGCCGAGTTCGAGGCACAGGGCAAGCTCCTGGAGGCGCAGCGGCTGCGGATGCGCACCACGTACGACATCGAGATGATGCGCCAGATCGGGTCCTGCTCCGGGATCGAGAACTACTCGCGGCACATCGACGGGCGCGAGGCGGGCTCCGCCCCGCACACGCTGCTGGACTACTTCCCCGAGGACTTCCTGCTCGTCATCGACGAGTCACACGTCACCGTGCCGCAGATCGGAGCCATGTTCGAGGGGGACTCCTCCCGCAAGCGCACCCTGGTCGAACACGGGTTCCGGCTGCCGAGCGCGATGGACAACCGCCCGCTGCGGTGGGAGGAGTTCCTGGACCGGATCGGGCAGACCGTGTACCTCTCCGCCACCCCGGGCTCCTACGAGCTGTCCCAGTCCGACGGCGTCGTCGAGCAGATCATCCGGCCCACCGGTCTGGTCGACCCGAAGGTGGTCGTCAAGCCGACCCAGGGCCAGATCGACGACCTGCTCGCCGAGATCCGGGAGCGCGCGGGCCGGGACGAGCGGGTGCTGGTCACCACGCTCACCAAGAAGATGGCCGAGGACCTCACCGACTACTTCCTGGAACGGGACGTGCGGGTGCGCTACCTGCACTCCGAGGTGGACACGCTGCGCCGGGTGGAACTGCTCCGCGAGCTGCGCTCGGGTGTGTTCGACGTGCTCGTCGGCATCAACCTCCTCCGGGAGGGCCTCGACCTGCCCGAGGTGTCCCTGGTGAGCATCCTGGACGCGGACAAGGAGGGCTTCCTGCGCTCGTCCACGTCGCTGATCCAAACGATCGGGCGGGCCGCTCGGAACGTGTCCGGTGAGGTGCACATGTACGCGGACTCGATCACGCCGTCCATGAAGCTGGCACTGGAGGAGACCGACCGGCGCAGGGAGAAGCAGGTCGCCTACAACACGGCGAACGGCATCGACCCGACGCCGCTGCGGAAGCGGATCGGGGACATCACCGAGATGCTCGCCCGCGAGGAGATCGACACGAAGGAGCTCCTGTCCGGTGGCTACCGCCAGCAGGGCAAGGGACGCGGTGGGAAGGCACCCACGCCCACGACCACGCGGGAGAAGCTCGCGGGGGCGGCCGCATCGGATCTCGCCGACCTCATCCAGGAGCTGAACGACCAGATGCACGCGGCGGCGGAGGAGCTGCAGTTCGAGCTCGCGGCCCGGCTGCGGGACGAGGTCTCCGACCTCAAGAAGGAACTGCGGCAGATGACGCAGGCGACGGCCTGAGGCCGGGGCCCGCCTGCGTCGCGATGGGTGGGGGCACGCGACCGTCACGGCGCCAGGGTCGTGATCACCCACTCCGCCGCGGTCCAGTCCTGCGCTGATACCGCGGCGGCGTCCGCGACGAGGGCGGCGGGATCCAGGGTCAGCCCCCGGCTGGCGTCGGCGCCCAACTCGGCCTGCTGCATCTGCTGGGCATCGAACTCCACCGTGCTGACGAACAGCTTGAGAACGTCCACGGCCCGGGACCGGCCCGGGGCCACCGTCATCCGGACCGTCGGCTCACCGGTGGCGTCGAGGACCCAGGCCTCCTCGCCGGCCCCGAGCCAGGCACCGCCACCGGGCAGCAGCGGCACCACGCCGTGGTCCTGGGTGAGTGCGAACAGGGCGCAGTACAGCCTGGGCCCGAGCCGGTTGACCACCCGGATCCGCGCTGGCGCCCACCGTTGCCCGGGTGGGCACCGCACCTCCACGGTGCCGTCCACGGGTAGCGGGGTGCCGTCGGGCTGCTCGACGGCGACATCGACGGTCCCCACCGGGATCGTGGTGCCCGGGTTGCGCCGGTCGAGCAGGTCGTGCCAGCGACCGATGTGCGCGGCCCGGCCCGGATCCCCGCCTGCGTCACCGGGGAGGTCACCGGCCGGGCCACCGCCCACGCCGCCGGCGTTCGCGCGGCCACCGACCGCGCCGCCGTTCGCCGCGCCGCCGGCCGGGCCGCCCGGGGCGTGGCCGGCACGGCCGACGCTCGCACGATAGGTGCGCGCGGGATCGAGGGCGCCCTCGCCGTCGGTGATCCGGACGTCGCTCTCGCCGACCCGCACCTGCGTGAGGACACCCCGCGCGAGCGGCTCGGCCGAGGGTGGCGGCGCGCCGTCCTGCGGCGCGCCGATCGGGAACAGTGCGATCTCCGTGCTGCCGACGGAGACGTCCGGGAGACCGTGCACCGCCCCGCCGTCGAGCAGCCACCGACCACCGCGGATGCTCATCGTGAACGGGTGCGCAGCCAGCACCGCCGCTCCGCCGAGGAACGGCCGGTCCAGGTCGCCCGGCTCGGAGACCTCGAGCTGCGGGCTCTGATCGGCGACGAGGTCAAGGGTGGCCGCGCTGCACATCCGGTGGATGTCCCGGTAGGAGAGCGGCCCGATCGCACCCGTGAGGGCCCGCTCGAGGCCCGCCGAGAGCACCCCGCGGGTGACACCCCGCACCGGTCGTTCCTTGGCCTTCTGGTCCGAGCGGCAGGCGGACAGCGCCACCCAGCGAGCGGCCGGACCACCGCCGGGCCCGGGAGGTCTCGCCCCGCCCGGGCCCCTGGTGGCAGGCAGGGACAGGCTCGCCCCCGGCGGGCGGATCCGCTCGTCCGCCGGCGCCGCGCGGACACCGTCGGTGACGTCGTCGTCGATCGTGCGGGTCCCGCCCCCCGAGTGGCAGCAGTCGAGCACGGCGAACATATGACCGCCGCGCCCCGCGGCCAGGCCGAGCAGTTGCGCGAGCTCCTTGTCCGCCAGGTCGAATACGCCGGGAGTGCGGGCGTCGTAGGGGACCAGGGTCTCGATCAGTCGATCGGGCTCGGCGTGCCAGATGGACTCCGGCGCCTGCTCCTGGGAGCCGTGCCCGCTGTACCAGAACACGGCGACATCGTCCGGCCCGGTGCTGCCCAGGTGTTCGACGAACGCTGCGATCAGGGCCTCCCTGGTCGCCTCGGCGTCACGGAGGGTGCGCACCTCCAGGGTGGCCCCCGCGGACTCCGCGCGCACCCGCAGCACCTGCTCGGCCGCCGCGACGTCGTTGCCGCAGCCCGCGAGAGGCGTGATCGCGAGGTAGTCGTCGATCCCCACGAGAAGTGCCCGTACGGTGCCGGCCATGTGATCCTCCTTGTCGCCGGCCGTGTTGCTCAAGTCTCGCGCGGTCGGCCCTGCCGCGACGGGTGATTCGGTGCCCGTCCCCGGGTGAATCGGCCGGTTCGCGGGAATCACACGGGAAATCGCTGTGCCGGGCTGCGCAGCGGTCGGACAATGGAACCGAGCCGTCCTCGGCGTTCACCGATGAACGCGGTCCGCGGAGCGGAGGTGTTACTTGTGCGTGCGTATCTCGATCTGGATCTGGCCCTCGTCTCCGACCGCGGCGGCGCGGTACAGGCGCGGGTCACGAGTTCGCCGGCGGGCGTTGCAGAGGCCGCCTTCGAACTGCCCGTCACCCCGATGGAGCTGGCTCGATTCCTGGTCGCCACCGGCCCCGCACGCGCGCCGGCGAGAGGTATCTCGCTGAGCCCGGGCCCGATCGACCTCCAGGACATCGGCGGCCGGCTCAACGACGCGATCTTCGCCGGTGACATCCGGGCCTGCTTCCAGCGCAGCCTCACGCTCGCTGAACGGCAGGGCAAGGGGCTGAGGATCCGGCTCAACCTGAGCGGCGCCCCGGACCTGGCCGGCGTGCCCTGGGAGTACCTGTACTCGCACGCGCTGAGCCGCTTCCTCACCCTGTCCACCGACACTCCGCTGGTGCGCTTCCTGGACACCCCGGCGCGGTCGACGCCGGCCGGGCTGGACCCGCCGCTGCGCGTCCTCGTGATGATCTCCAGCCCGAGCGACGCCGCCCGACTGGACGTGCACCGCGAGGCCGAGCTGCTCCGCACGACGACGGCGGACCTGACCGCGGCCGGCTCGCTCGAACTGGTGTTCCTAGAGTCCGCGACCCTGACCGGGCTGCAGCACGCGATCAATCAGCGCTTCCACGTCTTCCACTTCATCGGGCACGGCGGCTTCGACCGCGCCGCCGGCACCGGGGTCCTCGTCCTGGAGCGTGAGGACGGCACCTCCCACCTCGTCTCCGCCGCGAAGCTGGGCACGCTCCTGCACGATGCCAAGAGCTGCCAGCTCGCGGTGCTGAACGCGTGCGAGGGTGCGCAGACATCGGGCCAGGACGTCTTCTCCGGCGTCGGGCAGACCTTGGTCCGGCAGGGGCTGCCGGCGGTGGTGGCGATGCAGTCGGAGATCTCCGACCGCGCCGCGGTGGCCTTCTCGCACGAGTTCTACTACGTGCTCGCAAGCGGCCGCTCGGTCGAGGAGGCTGTCGTCGAGGCGCGCAAGGCCATCTACCTCACCTACGAGGACTCCGAGTGGGGCACCCCGGTGCTGTTGCGGTCCGCGGCCGAGGAGCAGCCGTTCCTGCTCACCCGGCCGGCTGCCCTGCCCACCCGGGACCAGCACTGGGCCGCGATGCGCGCCGCCGCCCAGGAGGCAGCCGCAGCAGGCTCCGACCGCGTCGCGGTGCCGTTGCTGCAGCAGTTGGTCGCCGAGAACCCCGCTGACGACGGGGCGACGGCGTTGCTCGCCAGGGTGCAGACCGACGCACGCGCCGATACCACCGGTGACCCCACTCACCCGGTCCCGCCCGACGCGCGCGCGGACGTTCCGGTCCGGCCCGGACCGCAGCCGCGCCACCAGGCGCCCCAGCCCGCCCCGCCGGCACCGCCGGCGGCGTTCCCACCCGTCGGCCCGAGCACGCCGCACCCAGACCCACGCCGACGGCGCAGGCTCACCACCGCCGTCGTGCTCACCGCGGCTCTCGTGTTCGCGGGCGTCGGTGGCTATGCGCTGTGGCGGTCGGTCCAGCCGGCCGACTCCGCGAGCGGTGCGAGTCCCAGCGTGGACCAGAACTACGTGGTCACAGCGTGCGGCGAGGAGGCCGAGCTGCCCGATCCGAGCCCGGACCTCGTCAGCATCCCGTGTGCCCTGCAGGCGCCGGTGATGGACGGGGACATGTCGGACTGGGGGGATGTGCCCGCCTGGCACGCGAGCGAGACGGTGTATGCGAACCCTGAGGACGCCGGCGCCACCGACTTCGCGAGCGCCTGGTACCTGGTGTGGACCAGGGACTTCCTGTTCGTCCACGTCGAGGTCCTGGACCCCGCCCATACGCCGGTCGACCCGTACTCACCGTCGGCGTTCTGGGAGGGGGACGGGGTCTCGTTCGAGTTCGGCCCGGACCCGCGCGCGCTCGCCGACACCGAGCAGCTGCGCCCCGATGACCTGCACGTGCTGCTCGGCGTCACCGCGGAGCGTGTGCTGACCGCCGCGAACGCCCCGGGCGGGCGGGGCACGTTCGAGGCCGCGATCGGAGATCTCGGCGTCGACACGGGGCTGCAGTTCACCGAGCAGGGGTACCTGATCGAGGCGGCGTTCCCCTGGAGCACCCTGAACGTGGCCTCGCCGCCTGCCCGGGGTGACGTGTTCGGGATGAACCTGAACGCGAGCAACGCACGCGTGAACGGGCCGGCCGCGCCCACGGATCTGGCCCGGATGGTCAGTTCGAACCCGATCCGGACCGCCGTGGAGCAGAACCTGCCCGGGCTCTGGCACACCGTGGTACTGGCCGGGCCGAGCGCCTGACGCGTCGTCCGCCGAGTCGTTATCAAATCGGGACCTCATCGGGCCCGGAACGACTTGACGTGCCCGGGTTGCGAGAATACCTTTCAGCGATACCCACGGCGTCGTGAGAGGAATTTTCAGTGGAACTGGATTCTGTCGAGACAGCGGACGGCACGCTCCGCATGGTCGAGCGCATCCAGGCCAATCTCCCACAGATGTCCGCGACGATGTCGAAGATCGGTGACCTGCTGCTCGCCGAGCCGGCCGCACCGCTCGAACTCTCCATCACCGAGCTCGCCGACCGGGCCGGCACCTCCGCGGCCACCGTGACCCGGTTCTGCCGCCAGCTCGGGTACCCCGGCTACGTCCAGTTCCGGGTCGCCGTCGCGGCGGACAGCGGCCGCGGTGAGGCCGACGACCAGTGGCGCGACGAGATCGGGCGGACACTCTCGCCGACCGACCCGCCGCAGGCCGTGCTGCGGACGCTGCTGAATGCCCACATCCGCTCGCTGCGCGCCACGGCCGGCACCGTCGACGTCGCCGAGTGCGCGGCCGTGGCAGAGCGCATCGCCAACTCCCGGCACCTGGACATCTACGGGACCGGCGGTAGCGCCGCGATGGCCGACGAGCTCGAGAACCGGCTCTACCGGATCGGCGTCAACGTGCACTCCTGGGGCGACGTGCACGCCGGCCTGGCGAGCGCTTCGATCCAGGACGAGCGCACCATCGCGATCGGCATTTCCAACAGTGGCCGCACCAAGGAGACGATCGAGATGCTCGCCCGCGCGAAGGCGTCCGGGGCGTTCACGGTGGCCATCACGAACCGGCACACCTCCCCGCTGGGGCAACTCGCGGACGTCTGCCTGACCGCGTCCGTGCCGGAGCAGTACCTGCACCCCGCCGACCTCTCCGCGAAGCACTCCCAGCTGTTCGTCCTGGACCTGATTTACCTCCTGGTAATCCAACAGGACTTCACTGACAGCGTGAACAAGATCGCGGCGTCCGCCCGCGCAGTTTCCGGGCACCGTCGGTTCGCCTCCGCGGACCGCAATGATCCGAGCGCGTCATGATCGCCGGCGCACCCGATCTCCTCGCCGAGGCCACAGATCGCCTGGAGCGGCTCGCAGCCGCGGCCGCCCACGGGGCCTACGACCCCGCGATCGACCTCATGGTCGACGCGATCGATGCCGGCGGGGTGATCCAGGCGTTCGGGACCGGGCACTCCCAGGCGTTCGCCATGGAGATGGCGGGCCGAGCCGGCGGCCTGATCCCCACGAACGGCATCGCGCTCCGTGACGTCGTCCTGTTCGGGAACCGGGAGCCCGCCGCGTTGTTCGGAAGCGAGCTCGAGCGCGACCCGAACGTCGTCGGCGAACTGCTCCGGGTCACCCGGATCGGGGAGGAGGACGTCTTCCTGATCGCCTCGAACTCCGGTGTGAACGGGTCGATCGTGGGGCTCGCGCTCGCGGTCAAGGAGCGCGGCCACAAGGTGATCGCCGTGACCAGCCTCGAGCACACCAACAGCGTTGAGCCCCAGCACCCGAGCGGGGTCCGACTGGCCGAGGTCGCCGACGTCGTCGTCGACAACCTCGCTCCTCGTGGGGACACCACCCTGACCATCGCCGACGGCGTGGGCGTGGGTGCGGTCTCCTCGATCACCGGGGCGTTCGTCGCCCAACTGTTGACCCTCGGCGTGGCCCAGCGCCTCGCCGATGCGGGTGGCACGCCACCCGTCTACCTCTCCGCCAATGTCCCTGGCGGCGATGAGCACAACCGGGCACTGCAGCACCTGTACCGCGACAGGATCCGCTGGAGTGTCTGACCCGCAGGCGTCTCGGTAACCTCCGCCGCCTACCCCCCAAGAAAGGTAACCACCATGACCGTCCAACACGTTCCAATGAACCGGCGCACCGTTCTGCGCGGCGCGTTCGCCGCCGCGATCGGAATCCCGACGGCGGGAGCACTCGCCTCCTGCGCCACCGGTGGCGCAGGCGACGACGACCCGACCGACGGTGGCAACACCGGCGAGGCGTCGGACACCAATCCGTTCGGCATGGCGGAGAACACCGTCGTGGACGCCGTCATCTTCGACGGTGGTTACGGCATCGACTACGTCGAGTTCGCCGCTGCGATCCTCGCCGAGACCCACTCCGGCTCCAGCGTGGAGGTGCAGTCCTCGACCCAGATCGCCACCGAGTTGCAGCCGCGATTCGTCGGCGGCAACCCGCCCGACCTGATCGACAACTCCGGCGCGCAGTCCATGGGCTTCAACACCATCCTGGACCAGCTCGAGGACCTCACCGACGTCATCGATGCGCCCAACCTCGAGGGCACCACGATCCGGGACACGCTGTACGGCGGCGTGCTCGCGCCGGGCACGTTCGACGGCAAGCTCGCCGCGATCAACTACGTCCTGACCGTGTACGCGCTCTGGTACTCCGCGAGCCTGTTCGAGGAGAACGGCTGGACCCCGCCCACCACGTGGGCGGAGGCGAAGGAGCTCGGTGCCGCGGCGGCGGAGCAGGGCAAGTATCTGTTCCTCTTCGGCACCGAGGCGGCCACCTACTACCAGACGCTCTGCATCGACTCCGCGATCATCGAGGGCGGGGACGAGGTGCGCCTTGCCCTGGAGAACCTGGAGGAGGGCTGCTGGTCGCACCCGGCGATCCAGTCGGTGTTCACGGCGTTCAAGGAGATCATCGACCTCGGCTACATGAAGCCCGGTGGCTCCGGCACCCAGTTCACCGCTGCGCAGGCACAGTGGAGCAACGGCCAGGAGGCGCTGCTGTACCCGTCGGGCTCCTGGATCGAGAACGAGATGAAGGATCAGACGGCGGAGGGCTTCGAGATGACGGGAACCAACACGTTCCCCGTCACCGCGGACTCGACGTTCCCGGCCACCGCGCTGCACTCCACGGCCGGTGAGCCGTTCATCGTGCCGTCCGACGCAGCCAGCGTCGAGGGCGGCAAGGAGCTGCTGCGCACGATGCTCTCGAAGGAGTCGGCGGAGAACTTCAGCAAGACGAAGCTCGCGCCGACCGTGATCAAGGACCTCGTGCCCGAGGACGGTTTCGGGTCCACCGCCCTGGTCTCGCAGACGGACATGCTCTCGGCCGCCGGCGACGACATCTTCACCTACAACTTCGTCGCCACCTACGGCATGAACCAGGAGCAGCTCGTGTTCTGGAACTCCTTCCTGGACGGGCAGAGCACCGTGGAGAAGCTCACCGCCGATCTGCAGGGCCTCACCGACCGGATCCGGGAGGATGACTCGATCACCAAGATCGAGGTCCAATGACCACGACCGATGCCGCGGACGCGCTCGGCGTCCAGGTGGGTCCCCGGCGGCGGCGCATGCCGTCCCGGGGGCCCCGGCGGCGCAAGCTGTCCTTCGACTACGTCAGTTTCATGCTGGTGTTCCTCGGGCTGCCGCTGGCGATCTTCCTGATCTTCGTCATCTGGCCGTTCATCCAGGCCGTGTTCTACTCGATGACGGACTGGACCGGCTTCACGGCCGAGTTCAACGTGATCGGTCTGGGCAACTTCGAGAAGCTGATCAACGATCCGATCTTCATGCGGGCAATGGGCAACAGCATCAAGATCGCGATCGTGGTGCCGCTCGTGACGATCGTGATCGCACTGACGTTCGCGACCCTGATCACCGTGGGCGGCTCCAGCCGGGGCCAGATCCGAGGCATCCGCAACTCCAGCTTCTACCGGGTCGTCTCGTTCTTCCCGTACGTGATCCCCGCCATCGTGATCGCCCTGATCTGGCGGCAGATGTTCGACCCCTCCGCCGGGCTGCTGAACGGCATCCTGACCGGGCTCGGCTTCGAACAGTTCGAGTCCTACGCCTGGCTGGGCAAGATGAGCACGGCGCTGCCGGTGACCATGTTCGTGATCGTCTGGGGTGCGGTGGGCTTCTACATGCTGCTGTTCATCGCCGCGATCAAGGGCGTGCCGGCGGAGACGCTCGAGGCCGCCCGGATCGACGGTGCCGGACGGTTCCGTTCCGCGGTCTCGATCGTCATCCCGCTGATCCGGGACAACGTGCAGACGGCGTTCATCTACCTCGGCATCATGGCGCTCGACGCGTTCGTGTTCGTGCAGGCCCTGAATCCGAGCGGCGGGCCGGACAACTCCACCCTGGTGATGTCCCAGCAACTGTTCCGGACCGCGTTCACGCAAGGGCAGTTCGGGTACGCGAGTGCGATGGGTGTGGTGCTGGCCATCATCACCCTGCTCTTCGCCGCCCTGGTGTTCGTCATCAACTGGGCGACCGGCGGCCGCGACGAAGGAGGACGAGCATGACCACGCTCACCCGGACCAGTACCCCTGGCCCGCCCGTGGTGGTTCCAGCCAGGAAGGGCGACACTGCAGGTGGGGACCGCGCGGTCGCCACGGTCTCGCACACCGTGCTGATCATCTGGTCGATCATCGTCATCCTGCCGCTGTTGTGGACCCTGCTGTCCTCGTTCAAGACCTCCTCGGAGATCTTCGCGTCCCCGTTCGCTCTGCCGGCGGAGTGGAGTTTCGACAACTACGTCTCGGCGTGGTCCGAGGCCGGTATCGGCGGGATGTTCCTGAACACGGTCATCGTGGTCGGGTTCGCGCTCGTGCTCGTGATGCTGCTCGGCGGCATGTGCGCGTACGTGCTGGCTCGGTTCGCGTTCCCCGGCCGGCGGGCGATCTACTACCTGATGTTGGCCGGGCTCACTTTTCCGGTGTTCCTGGCGATCGTGCCGCTGTTCTTCGTGCTGCGGAACATCGGCATGCTGAACACGCTGCCCGGCCTGATCCTCACCTACGTTGCGTTCGCGCTGCCGTTCACGGTGTTCTTCCTCTACTCGTTCTTCCGAGGGCTCCCGGAGGAGATCTCCGAGGCGGCTGCCGTCGACGGGGCGGGGGAGTGGCGCACGTTCTTCCAGGTGATGTTGCCCATGGCCAGGCCAGGCATGGCGTCCGTCGCGATCTTCAACTTCCTCGGGCTCTGGAACCAGTTCCTGCTCCCAGTTGCCTTGAACACGAACCAGGACAACTACGTGTTGTCCCAGGGGATGGCGGGATTCGCGTCGTCGGCTGGTTACGCCGTCGACTTCGGCTCGTTGTTCGCCGCAGTGGTGATCACCGTGGTTCCGGTGCTCATCGTGTACGTCGTCTTCCAGCGTCAGCTCCAGGGCTCGGTGTCCCAGGGCACCATGAAGTAGCAGTTCTGGCGGGCAAGGGCCGGTGCCGCTGGGGCGGCGCCGACCCTTCCTAAAGACTGATCGGAGTACGGTGGCTATCGCCGCGGGCAGCGCCGGCCCCACGGTCCGACACGAGAAGCCGTTCCACCCGACGGGCGTCTTCGGCGGGTAGCCCGTGGGTGATGGCGATGGCCTCGCTGACGACGTCGGCCAGGAGGCCGCGGCGTTCGTAGGCCCGCCGCTGGCGGCTCGCCCCCGTCCCGTCTCGGAGGATCCGCTGCAGGGACTCCTCGACGTGCGTCGCGTCACCGGCGTCGTCCAGGGCAGCCCGGACATGGTTCTGCAGTGCCGTGATCGCACGCCTCGCGGGGACCGGCCGATGGGTCTCCGGGTGGAGCAGGTCACCGGCCAGGCCCCATCGGCTGGCCTGCCACGCCGCCTGACGCAGGACGATGGCCGGAACCGGGTCCGGCTCCGTTCCGGCCCTCCACTCCCGGGCAGCGGTCTCTGCCAGCGCCCGCACCAGGGCCGCGATCAGCACGGTGTCGCGGGGATCCAGGCACACGTCGGAGACCCGGATCTCAACGGTCGGGTGCCGGGCAGACAGGCGTGCATCGAAGTCCGGGCTGACGACCACGCCGGTGCCCGAGAGGTCCGCGATCAGTGCATGGTAGGCCTGCGCCGAGCCGAAGACCTCTGTGGGACCTGCGGTGGACCACCGGTTCCAGGCCTGCGTGCGGAAGCTGGCGTAGCCGCTGTCGGCGCCGTGCCAGAACGGGGAGTTCGAGCTCAGGGCGATCAGCGGCGGCAGCCACGCCCTGATGCGGTCCAGGATCGCGACGCCCTCCTCGTCCGCGCCGACGCTGACATGGACGTGCAAGCCGCAGGTCAGTTGCTCACGGGCGGTCAGGGCGTACTTCACCAGCAGCGCATCGTAGCGGTCGGTGCTGGTGGGGTGGGGCACGAGGGCCAGCGGCGATGTGGCGAGCGCCACGATCCGCGCGCCCGCGCTTCGGGCGAGGGAGTCGGCGAACGCGCGTCCGGCCACGATCTCGTCCGCGAGTCCGCTCAGGCTGCTGTGCGGGCGGGTGATGACCTCGAGCTGCTCCTGGTGCAGCTCGGCCGTGAGCGTGGGGTGAGCGGTGGCGTCGACGGGCTCGCGGCCCGGGTCCTCCAGGCGCAGCAGGTCCGCGGCCAGGGGCAGGGGAGCGCCGTTGTAGGGATCTACGATCAGGAATTCTTCCTCGACACCAAGGGTACGCACCCGCTAAGTGTCACCGACGAAACCGGCGCCGGACGTCGTTCGGAGTACGCCTGGGGCGAAGCCGCGGCAACACGCCGCAACGGGTGGGGCGCCGGCCCTGCGATGGCGTAAGGTGTCCGGTGTTGGAGGGGAGTACCTCGCAAGCGGTGGTGTCGTCATCACAGTCGATCTCGGATCGACTCGGTGCCACCGGCCCGATTCTCGGGTGAGGGAGACCTCCGGTGTCCAGTACCGCTCACCGGAGGTTGAATAAGTGGATGTCCACCCCTGGGCCTGGGGCGTAACCCTCGGCCTGATCGTCATCATGCTCACCGTCGACTTCGTCGGCCACGTACGCAAGCCACACGCCCCCAGTCTCAAGGAGGCGGCACTCTGGTCCGCCGGCTATGTCGGAATCGCGCTGTTGTTCGGCGTGTACGTCTGGATGGTCTGGGGCGGCGACTTCGGCAACCAGTACTTCGCCGGCTACATCACCGAGAAGTCACTCTCGGTCGACAACCTGTTCGTGTTCGTCCTGATCATGGCCAGCTTCCGGGTACCCCGGGAGTATCAGCAGAAGGTGCTGCTGATCGGCATCGTGATCGCGCTCGCGCTGCGCACCGTCTTCATCTTCCTGGGCGCCGCGATCGTGAACGAGTTCGCCTGGGTCTTCTACATCTTCGGCGCGTTCCTGCTCTACACGGCGTACACGCAGATCAAGGCCAAGGACTCCGACGACGAGGAGTTCAAGGAGAACGCCGTCCTGCGTCTGGTCCGTCGGATCTTCCCCACCACGGATGGCTTCGTGGGGGACAAGATGCTCGTGGTCCAGGACGGACGGCGTCACATCACGCCGATGCTGATCGTGATGCTGGCGATCGGCAGCGCGGACATCCTCTTCGCCGTCGACTCGATCCCGGCGATCTTCGGGCTTACCCAGGAGACCTACCTGATCTTCGCAGCGAACGCGTTCTCCCTGCTCGGCCTGCGGCAGCTGTTCTTCCTCATCGACGGGCTCCTCGACAAGCTCGTCTACCTCAACTACGGGCTGGCCGCGATCCTGGCCTTCATCGGTGCCAAGCTGGTGATCCACGCCATGCACGAGAACGAGGTGCCGTTCATCAACGGGGGCGAGCCGATCCACGCCATCCCGGAGATCAGTACGAACGTCTCGCTGGTCGTGATCGTCGGCATCCTCGCCGTCACGACGGTCGCCTCGCTCACCTTCGGCAAGAAGCGCGCCGAAGCGGCGGCCACAACAAAGGAGCAGGAGCGCGAGCTCGACCCTCGCTGACCCGATCCTCAGTCACGACACACGAATGCCGGCGGGCCCTGCCCGCCGGCATTCGTGTGTCGTCGCGGATCAGTCGTTCTGCGCCGTGAACGGCCCGATCACGGGGTTCCAGGCGCGCACCGTCCGGTGCGTGATGAACTTCGCCCGCTGGAACGGGTCCTGGTCGAGGATCCGGCGCGCCGCGTCCGCGTCGTCGGCCACGACGAGCAGCAGCGCACCGGGCGTGGCGCTGTCGAGCCAGGGACCGGACGCCAGCAGCGTGCCGTTCTCGAGGAGGTCGCGCAGGTAGGCGCGGTGGTCCGGGCGGAGTTCGTCCATCTCGGCGGTGCGGGTGATGTCGTAGGTGTACTCGACGGCGAAGGTAGTCAGCATGCCTGCGACATTACTGGCCCAACCGGCTTCGCGGCGCGCTCGTCAGGCTCTGCCGGTACCGCAGCGGTGACAGTCCTACCTGCCGTTTGAACGCGGTGCTGAACGCGCTCTCGGAGCCGTACCCGAGCCGCGCGGCGAGGTCGCCGACGCGGACCTCGTCATCGCGCAGCGCCCGCTGGGCGAGCAGCATCCGCCACCGAGCGAGGTAGGTCAGTGGCGGAACGCCTGCCACGGTCCGGAAGTGCTCGGCGAACGACGTGCGTGACATCGCGGCCGCCCCGGCCAGGTCCGCAAGGCTCCAGGGCTCGCCGGGATCGGCGTGCATCATGGCGACGGCCGGCCGCAGCCGCTCGTCCGTGAGCACCCGGAGCCAGCCCGGCGGCAGATCGGCCTGCTCGACGTGGGCGCGAACCATCTCCAGCACCAGGAGCTGGACGTGCTGCCGGATCGCGAACTCGGCGCCGATCCGGCGCAGCCGTACCTCCTCGAACAGGCGGTGGAGCGTTCCGCGCAGATTCGTGGCGCTCGAGCCCGATCCGCGCAGGTGCCCCACCGGTGGCAGCGCCTGCATCAGTAGCGTCCGGCCGGCCGGGTTCAGGTCGATCCGACCGCCAACGATGGCGTCGGCTGTGTGGTGGTCGATGACGGCGAGCGGGCCGTTCTCCTCGGGCCGGATCTCGCGAGGTGGCCCATCGCCGCTGCCACCCTCCAGCTCGAGCCAGGCCCGGTTGTTCAGCATGGCGACGTCGCCCGCCTCGAGCTCGAGCGGAGCGTCGATGCCGTCTGTCGTCAGTCGGGCCCGCCCGCTCACGACGGCGAAGAACTTGAGAGGCGACTGGAGCGGTCCTCGCGAGACCCACCGGTCGCGGGCCACGAACCCGCCAGAGAGCACCCCGCGGACGTCGACCAGGTCGAACACCTCGGACACCTGGTCTGTGCTCATGTTCGTACTATTGCGAAGAAAATACGGATCCACAAGCATTCAGAGTCCGACGATGGTGGGCGAGGATCGAGCCATGACCTACATCACCGCGCACCGGCAGCACCCGATCGGATCCGGCTTCACCCCCAGCTCGACGGCGGACGACGTGCTCGCGGGCATCGACCTGACCGGCCACAACGTGATCATCACCGGGGGCCACTCCGGGCTCGGCCTCGTGGCCACCCGCGCGCTGGCCCGAGCCGGCGCCTCGGTCACCGTCGGATCCCGTGACACCGAGCGAGCGGCCGAGGCGGTCGCCGGGATCGAGCGTGTCGAGGTCGGCCGGCTGGACCTGCTGGACCCGGACTCGATCGACGACTTCGCCACGCGCTTCCTCGACACCGGGCGTCCGCTGCACGTCCTGATCAACAACGCGGGCTTCCCCGGCTCGGCCGAGATCGTCCGGGACGCGCGTGGCTATGAGGCGCAGTTCGCGGTGAACCACCTCGGCCACTTCCAGCTGGCGCTCGCGTTGTATCCCGCCCTTCGAGCCGCACGCGGGGCCCGGGTCGTGACCACCACCTCCGGCGCCCAGCGGGCCTCCGACATCCTGTGGGACGACCCGAACTTCACCACCGGCGCCCACGACTTCGGCCTCTCCTATGCGCAGTCGAAGACCGCGAACGTGCTGTTCACCGTCGAGCTGGACCGCCGTTGGGCCGCCGACGGCATCCGCGGGTACGCCCCGCACCCGGGCATCGTGCCGGCCACCTCGTTCAACCGGTCGGTCGGCGAGGACGCGCAACGCGCCATGCACCTCATCGACGGTGCCGGCCGGCCGATCATCGAGCCGGACCGCGGCAAGAAGACCCCCGAGCAGGGAGCCGCGACGATCGTGTTCGCAGCCACCAGCCCGCTGCTCGACGGCATCGGCGGGGTCTACCTGAACAACTCCGACATCGCACCCGTCGACCCGGACCTGCGGCCCGTCGACCTCACCGATCCTGGCGTCGACGTCCCGGTCGACGTGGCACCGCACGCCATCGATCCCGGATCCGCACGGCGCCTCTGGGTCATGAGTGAGCGGATGATCGGCCGCGAGGCACCCGGTGGACAGGTCGGCTAGCGCGTCACCAGCCCCGCTCGCGCCACTGCGCCAGCTGTCCGCGTTCGGCGCCCAGCGTCGTGTTGTCGCCGTGGCCGGGGTGGACCACCGCGTCGTCGTCGTACACGCCGAAGAGCCGGTCCTCGACGTCGTCGATGAGCGAGGCGAACTCGGCGGGCGAGCCGGTCCTGCCCACCCCACCGGGGAACAGCGAGTCGCCGGTGAACAGATGGACCCGACCTCCGCCGTCACCCCGGTTCTCGCGCAGGGCGAGTGCCACCGAACCCGGCGTGTGTCCGCGCAGGCCGACCACCGCGAGGTCCATCCCACCCAGGGTGAGCGTGTCGCCGTGGGTGAGTTCGCCGTCGGCCGGGATCGGCAGCTCGCCGGCGTCGGCCGTGCCGGCGAGCACCCGCGCGCCGGTCGCGGCGGCCACCTCGGCCAGCGCACGGTGGTGGTCGGCGTGTCGGTGGGTGGTGACGATGGCCGTGACCGGCCCACCGCCCGCTTCGGCGACGAGCGCCAGCACCCGTGCGGCGTCGTCGGCGGCGTCGATGATCAGGTGCGTGCCGCCGTCGGCCTCGGTGAGCACGTAACAGTTGTTGTCCTGCGCGGACACGCTGGCCTTGCGGATCTCCAGGCCCGGCACGGCCCAGTGGACGGACGGACCGCCCGGACTGACATGTCCGGGCACGAAAGCTGCGCTGTTCACTCGATGGCCTCCAGGGTGTGGGCGGCGCGCACCAGGGCGAGGTGGGAGAGCGCCTGTGGGAAGTTGCCCGCGAACCGGGCGTTGGCCGGGTCGTATTCCTCGGCGAGCAGCCCGAGGTCGTTGACCGTGGCGACGAGCTCGGACATCCGCCGGGCGGCCTCGTCCGTGCGCCCGATCCGCGCGAGCGCGTCCACCAGCCAGAACGAGCACGCATAGAAGTGATGCTCGCCCGCGGGCAGCCCGTCCACGCCCGTGGCGGTGTGGTAGCGCAGCACGTGCGGCCCGTGCGCGAGTTCGGCGTCGATCCGGGTCACGGTACCGACGATCCGCGGGTCGTCGGGTGGCAGGAAGTCCACCTGGAGCAACTGCAGGAGCGACGCGTCCACCTCGGTGGACCCGTAGTGCTGCGTGAAGCTGTTGGTCGCGGGGTCGTAGCCGTGGGCGAGGACGTCCGCGCGGATCTCGTCGCGCGCGGCGCGCCACATCCGCACCGGGCCGGGCAGGCCGTGGGCCTCGACGCCGTGGATCGCCCGGTCGACGGCGGCCCAGCACATCACCTTCGACTGGGTGAAGTGCTGCCTGTCGCCGCGGATCTCCCAGATGCCGTGGTCGGGCTCGCGCCACCGCTCGAGCATGTCCTCGACCAGGTGGACCTGCAGCGACCAGGAGTCCTCGCTCTCCGCGAGGCCGGCCTCGCGGGCCTGGTCGAGGGCGACCATCACCTCGCCGAGGACGTCGTTCTGGACCTGCCCGACGGCGCCGTTCCCGATCCGTACCGGGGCGGAGGCCGCGTAGCCGGGCAGGTGGGGCAACTCCCGCTCGGGCAGGTCGCGACCGCCGTCCATGCGGTACATGATCTGCAGGTCCTCGTAGTCGCCGGCGACCGCGCGCAGCAGCCACGACCGCCAGCCGGCGGCCTCCTCGCGGTACCCGAAGTCGAGCAGTGCCTCGAGCGTGAGTGAGGCGTCGCGCAGCCAGCAGTAGCGGTAGTCCCAGTTGCGCACGCCACCGAACTCCTCCGGCAGTGAGGTGGTGACCGCGGCCGCGATCCCTCCGGTCTCGTCGTTGGTGAGGAGCCGCAGCACGAGCAGCGACCGTTTGACGGCGTCCGGGTGCGACCCGCCGTACGCACCCGCCGATGCCCAGGCGTCCCAGATCCCGGTGGTGGCGCCGAGGTAGTCGTCGGCCGGCAGCGCCTCCGGGACGTCCGCCCACGAGGGGGTCCAGGTCAGGCTGAACTGGAGCCGCCCGCCGGCCGGCACGTCGAATTCGTCCTCGTGGCGCTTGTCCGTGGCACGGGGGAGCCGGTCACCGTGCAGGGTGAGCGCGTCCGGTCCGGCGACCGCCCTGATCACCGGCCTCCCGTTCGGGTCCTCGGTGCGGCGCACCCACGGCACGATGGCGCCGTACCCGAACCGGATGGCCAGTTCGTGGCGGAACGACACCGTGCCCTCGAGGCCCTCGACGCGGCGCAGCACGTCGGCGCGCTCGTCCTCCATGGGCATCCACTCGGTCACCCGGGCCCGACCGGTCGCGGTGGTGTACACGGTGGTCAGCACGAACGACCCGCCGTCGTAGGTGCGTCGCACGTCGGTCGCGTCCGGGGCGGTGAGGAGCCACCGGCCGTTCTCGGGGGTGCCGAGGAGGTTCGCGAAGCACGCCGGCGAGTCCAGGGCGGGCAGACACAGCCAGTCGATGGAGCCGGTCCGGCTGACGAGGGCGGCGGTGCGGGAGTCGCCGAGGACGGCGTAATCCTCGATCGGCGTGCGCGATGCGGCTGTGCTTGGGCTGCTCATCCCAGCCATTGTTGCCCCTGCCGGTGGACCACGCAGGCGCACGGCGCGCCGAGGCGGCGCCGACACGCCGTCGAACGGTTGTACGATGTCCGAGATTCGACTTACCATGTTGGGCGTGAGTGACACCCTTCTCGTCCGCGGCGCACGCGAGCACAACCTCAAGAACGTCAGCATCGACCTACCCCGGGATCAGCTGATCGTGTTCACCGGGCTCTCCGGCTCGGGGAAGTCCTCGCTGGCCTTCGACACGATCTTCGCGGAGGGGCAGCGCCGATACGTGGAGTCGCTGTCCGCCTATGCGCGGCAGTTCCTCGGCCAGATGGACAAGCCGGACGTGGACTTCATCGAAGGGCTGTCGCCCGCGGTCTCGATCGACCAGAAGTCGACGAACCGGAACCCCAGGTCCACGGTGGGCACCATCACGGAGGTCTACGACTACCTCCGGCTGCTGTTCGCGCGTGCGGGCACCCAGTTCTGCCCGGTGTGTGGCGAGCGGGTCACGGCGCAGACGCCGCAGCAGATCGTCGACCAGCTCCGGGAGATGCCCGAGGGCACCCGGTTCCAGGTGCTGGCGCCGGTGATCCGCGGTCGCAAGGGGGAGTACGCGGACCTGTTCCGGGACCTGCAGTCGCGGGGGTTCAGCCGCGCCCGGGTGGACGGCGAGGTCGTCCAGCTGAGCGAGCCGCCGGTGCTGGAGAAGAAGCTCAAGCACAGCATCGAGGTCGTCGTCGACCGGCTCGTGGTGCGCGAGAACATGCGTCAGCGACTGACCGACTCGGTCGAGACGGCGCTCGGGCTGGCCGAGGGCCTCGTGATCGTCGACCTCGTGGACGCGGACGCCGATGACCCGGGCCGGGAACGCCGGTTCTCGGAGAAGCGCGCCTGCCCCAACGAACACCCGCTCGCGCTCGATGAGATCGAGCCGCGCACGTTCTCGTTCAACGCCCCCTACGGCGCGTGCCCGGAGTGCACCGGGATCGGGACCCGACTCGAGGTGGACCCAGACCTCGTCGTCTCCGATGACGAGCTGAGCCTTGCCGGGGGAGCGATCGCCCCGTGGGCGCAGAGTTCCTCGCAGTACTTCGACCGGGTCCTCGCCGCGCTCGCGGACGACTTCGGGTTCTCCATCGACACCCCCTGGCGGGCCCTGCCGCAGCGTGCGAAGGAAGCGGTGCTGTACGGCAAGGACCACAAGGTGCACGTGAAGTACAAGAACCGGTGGGGCCGCGAACGCTCGTACTCCACCGGGTTCGAGGGGGTCATCGCCTTCCTCGAGCGGCGCCACTCAGAGACGGACTCGGAGTGGTCGCGGGAGAAGTACGAGGAGTACATGCGGGAGGTGCCGTGCCCGGTGTGCGAGGGCACCCGGCTCAAGCCCGAGGTGCTCGCCGTGAAGATCGGCGGCAAGTCGATCGCGGATGTGTGCGCCCTGCCCATCGACGAGGCCAAGACGTTCCTGGACGGCCTCGAGCTCGGCGAGCGGGAGGCCGCGATCGCCGGGCAGGTGCTCAAGGAGATCCACGCCCGGATGGGGTTCCTGCTGGACGTCGGTCTCGACTACCTGTCCATGTCCCGCCCGGCGGCCACGCTCTCCGGTGGCGAGGCGCAGCGGATCCGGCTGGCCACGCAGATCGGGTCCGGTCTGGTCGGCGTCCTGTACGTGCTGGACGAGCCGAGCATCGGCCTGCACCAGCGGGACAACCGGCGCCTGATCGAGACGCTGACCCGGCTGCGTGACCTCGGCAACACGTTGATCGTGGTCGAGCACGACGAGGACACGATCCGCGCGGCCGACTGGATCGTGGACATCGGTCCCGGTGCCGGCGAGCTCGGTGGGCACATCGTGCACTCCGGTGACTACGCCGGGCTGCTCGCCAACGAGGGCTCGATGACCGGGGCGTACCTCTCCGGGCGACGCTCCATCCCGATGCCGGCCAAGCGCCGTCGGCCGGAGAAGGGTCGGTACATGACCGTCGAGGGCGCCCGGGAGAACAATCTCCAGGGTGTCGACGTGTCGTTCCCGCTCGGGTGCTTCGTGTCCGTCACGGGGGTGTCCGGGTCCGGGAAGTCGACCCTGGTCAACACCATCCTCTACAACGTGCTCGCGAACGAGTTGAACGGCGCCCGGCACGTGCCCGGCCGGCACAAGCGGGTCACCGGTCTGGACCAGCTGGACAAGGTCGTGCACGTGGACCAGAGCCCGATCGGTCGGACGCCGAGGTCGAACCCGGCCACCTACACGGGTGTCTGGGACCACGTGCGCCGGCTGTTCGCGGAGACCACCGAGGCCAAGGTCCGCGGGTACACCCCCGGCCGATTCTCGTTCAACGTCAAGGGCGGCCGCTGTGAGGCCTGCTCCGGTGACGGGACGCTCAAGATCGAGATGAACTTCCTGCCCGACGTGTACGTGCCCTGCGAGGTGTGCCACGGCGCCCGGTACAACCGGGAGACCCTGGAGGTGCACTTCAAGGGCAGAACGGTCGCCGAGGTGCTGGACATGCCGATCTCGGAGGGCGCCGAGTTCTTCGCCGCCGTGCCGGCGATCGCCCGCCACCTGAACACCCTCGTCGACGTGGGCCTCGGGTACGTGCGCCTGGGTCAGCCGGCCCCGACGCTGTCCGGCGGTGAGGCGCAGCGGGTCAAGCTCGCGTCGGAGCTGCAGAAGCGGTCCACCGGCCGCACCGTCTACGTGCTCGACGAGCCCACCACCGGTTTGCACTTCGAGGACATCCGCAAGCTGATGGACGTGCTCCAGGGCCTGGTGGACAAGGGCAACACCGTCATCGTGATCGAGCACAACCTCGACGTGATCAAGAACGCCGACTGGATCATCGACATGGGCCCCGAGGGCGGCAACGGCGGCGGGACCGTCGTGGCGCAGGGGACTCCGGAGCAGGTCGCGGCCGTGCCCGCATCGCACACCGGGACGTTCCTCGCCGAGATCCTCGGCACCGACGCGGTGGCCGAGCTGAAGCCGATCACGAAGGTGGCCGACCTCGCCAAGCCGAAGGCTCGCTCGGTGCGCCGGGCGCAGAAGGCCAAGACCGCCTGAGACGGCCCGCCACACCTCGGCCCGGGGTGTGGCGGGCCGGCCTCAGCCGCCCACGGTCGCGGTCGCGAGCGAACCCAACCGGGAGTCGGCGCCGAGCCACACGCCGTCGGCCGCGGTGTGCCGCTCGTCGGAGAGGTGGGGCAGGAGGATGAACTTCATGCGACGGCGGCCACCGATCGCACGGGTGCCAGGGCGTCGCTCCACAGCTCGAGCTGGCCGAACAGCCGCTCCAGGGCAGCGGCCCGGGACGGGGCCGGGCTGAAGCCGGGGTAGCTCGGGAAGTCCACCTCGATGGGCAGCGTCACCTGCGCCGCCACGGTGGCCAGTTGCACCTCGGCCGCGATCAGCCGGATCTGTTCCACCGCGCGGACGCCGCCGGCGGCGCCGTAACTGACGAAGGCGGCCGCCTTGTGGTTCCACTCGGCGTAGAGGAAGTCGATCGCGTTCTTGAGGGCACTCGGGACCCCGTGGTTGTACTCCGGGGTGACGAAGACGAAGCCGTCGTAGGCGTCGATCACCTCGGCCCAGCGCCGGGTGTGCTCCTTCTCGTAGATCCCGAGCGCGGCCGGGTTGGGCTCGTCGTAGACGGGCAGGGCGAAGTCCGCGAGATCCACCAGTTCGTAGGTGGCGGTGCGGTTCGCGGTCTGGGTCAGCACCCAGTCCGCGACGGCGGGGCCGACGCGGCCCGGGCGGGTGCTGCCGATGATGATGGCGATCCTGGACATTGCTGCTCCTGTCGATGGCGGTCTTGGGACCCTTGGCTGCGATGGTGTGACACGATGTTGTCGTGTCAACTTGACGCTAGGAGCGCTCAGGTTGACATGTCAACCATGAGGTGGCTGTCTCGATGTCTGAGACGCGGACTGCGCAAGGAGGAAGATCGCGAATGGATCGGTCAGGACGGCCGGGGACCGTGACCGGCGAGCTGGAGGCGGCGGGTGCCGACCCGGAGGCGGAGACCGGTGAGGTCGAGTCCGCGGCTGGTGACCACGGGGCCGAGGTGCTGACGGCGGCCGCAGGCGGCGGGTCCGATGTGCTGACGCCGGCGGGTGCGTCCGCCGGGTCCGGTGGGCTGACGCCCGCGGAGGAGCGGCTCTGGCTGCCCTTCTACACGATGCAGGTGGAACTCTGGCGGCGGCTCTCCCGGAAGCTGCAGACCGAGGCCGGTCTGTCCGAGCCGGACCTGACGGTGCTCTCCGCGCTCCACGGCGCCCCGGAGCAGCGGCTGCGGCCCAGCCAGCTCGGAGAGTTCATCGACTACGAGAAGAGTCGGCTCTCCCGGCACGTGGACCGGATGGCGGCCAGAGGGCTCGTTCGGCGTGAACCGCAGCCCGGGGCGCGCGGCGGCGTCGTCGTGCTCACCGACGCCGGCCGGGGCGCACTGGACCGCGCGCTGCCGATCCGGGCCGCCCATCTTCGCAGCGTGCTTTTCGACGCGCTCAGCGCGGAGCAGACGGCCCAGCTGGAGCAGATCTCGACCACAGTCTCGGCGCACCTCGGACTGGTGCCGAGCCCGGCGAGGGTGCCCGACTGCGGCTGACCGGCTCCGGCGACGTCCGCAACCCGATCGCCCGGTCGCTCCTCACACGCCCTGGGGTGCTCCGACCTCGGTCGCCAGCGGCGCGTGCCGCACGGGGAAGTTCACGGACCGCGCGATGAAGCAGTGGTCGTGCGCCTCCTGGTGCAGCGTGGCGATCTGCTCCTCGGAGACCTCCGCCGCCACGGTCACCCCGGGGTGCAGCACCACCTCGGTGAACTGCCCGGCGCCCGCGGTCTCCACGCGCATCGTCCCGGTGGCCCGGTCCGTGTAGCCGACCACCACCACGCCCGCCATCGCCGCTCGGTGCAGGAACCACAGCATGTGGCACTGGCTCAGCGAGGCGACGAACAGCTCCTCCGGCGAGTACCGCGAGGGGTCCCCGCGGAACGCAGCGTCCGAGGATCCCGGCAGTGGCGGCTTCTCGCCGATCTGCACCACGTGATCTCGGGTGTAAGAGGTGTAGGTCTCGGTGCCGTGCTCTCCGGCGCCGGTCCAGTCCACGTTGACCGTGTACATGTGCAGCGGGCCCATTGACACACGCTAGCGCGAACTAGTCTTGAGGGCATGGCTGATCCCTCCACGTACCGACCCAAGCCGGGGGAGATCCCCGAGTCGCCCGGCGTCTACCGGTTCCGGGACCCGCACGGACGGGTCATCTACGTGGGCAAGGCGATCAACCTCCGCTCCCGGCTGAGCAGCTACTTCCAGAACATCACCGCGCTGCACCCCCGCACCCAGCAGATGGTCACCACCGCGAGCTCGGTCGAGTGGACCGTCGTAGCGAACGAGGTCGAGTCACTGGCGCTGGAGTACTCCTGGATCAAGGAGTACGACCCCCGGTTCAACGTCAAGTACCGCGATGACAAGTCCTACCCGTACCTTGCCGTCACGATGGGCGAGGAGGTGCCGCGGGTACAGGTGATGCGCGGCGCGAAGCGCAAGGGCACCCGCTACTTCGGCCCCTACTCGCACGCCTGGGCGATCCGCGAGACCGTCGACCTGTTGCTGCGGGTCTTCCCGATCCGCAGCTGCTCACCCGGGGTCTACAAGCGCGCCGCGCAGTCCGGTCGGCCGTGCCTGCTCGGCTACATCGACAAGTGCGCCGCGCCCTGCGTCGGCCGGATCTCGGTCGAGGACCACCGCGACCTGGCCGACGACTTCTGCGACTTCATGGCCGGCAACACCGGGTCCGCGGTGAGCCGCCTCGAGGCGCAGATGAAGGCCGCCGCGGCGGAGCTCGACTTCGAGCGGGCCGCCCGCTTGCGCGACGATCTCGGAGCGCTGCGCAAGGTGGTTGAGAAGAACGCCGTCGTGCTCCCGGACGGCACCGACGTGGACGTGTTCGCGATGGCCAGCGACGACCTCGAGGCCTCCGTGCAGGTGTTCCACGTGCGCGGCGGCCGGGTCCGCGGTCAGCGCGGCTGGGTGACCGAGCGGGTCGAGGACCTCCGGCCCGGGGAACTCGTCGAGCGTCTGCTCGAGCAGGTCTACGGCGACATCGCCGCGAGCCCGGACGCCGAGGGCACCGAGCGGGCCGTGCCGCGGGAGATCATCGTGCCGACCGTCCCGGACAACGTGGCCCAGATCGAGCTGTGGCTCAGCGAGATCCGCGGTGCGAAGGTCCGCGTGCGGATGGCCCAGCGTGGGGACAAGCGCGCCCTCGCCGAGACCGTCGAGAGCAACGCCAAGGCGGCGCTCGCCCTGCACAAGACCCGCCGGGCCGGCGACCTCACCGCCCGGTCGCACGCGCTCGCCGACCTCCAGGAGCACCTCGGCCTGAGCGAGTCACCGCTGCGGATCGAGTGCTACGACATCTCCCACACCCAGGGCACCGAGCAGGTCGGCTCGATGGTCGTGTTCGAGGACGGGCTGCCCCGCAAGAGCGAGTACCGGCACTTCGTGGTGCGCGGCCCGGACGGCACCGGGGCCCGCGACGACACCGAGGCCATGAACGAGGTCCTCACCCGCCGGTTCCGGCGCTACCTCGCCGAGCCGGCCGGTTCGCCGACCCAGGAGGAGGTCGACGGCGTTGCCCCGCTCGGCGTCGACGGCACGGCCGAGTCCGTGGCCGTAGACGAGACCGCGGTCGACGGCGCAGCCCGGGTGACGCCGTCGGGTCCCCTCGATCTGTCCCCGGGTGAGGCCGGCGCGGGCGCACCGAAGAAGCGGTTCGCCTATCCGCCGAACCTCGTGGTGGTCGACGGCGGTGCACCGCAGGTCGCGGCTGCCCAGTCCGCGCTGGATGCGCTGGGCATCGTGGATGTGGCGCTGGTCGGCCTGGCCAAGCGGCTCGAGGAGGTCTGGGTGCCGGGGGAGGAGTTCCCGCTCGTGCTGCCCCGTACCAGCGACGGGCTGTTCCTGCTGCAACGCCTGCGTGACGAGGCCCACAGGTTCGCGATCACCCACCACCGCAAGCGCCGCGCCAACGGCATGACCCGTTCCGCGCTCGACTCGGTGCCCGGCCTGGGCCCGACGCGTCAGGCCGCGCTGCTCAAGGCATTCGGATCCGTCCGCGCGATCCGCGGGGCGTCCGAGGCCGAGATCGCGCAGGTGCCCGGGATCGGGCCGAAGATGGCCGCGACCGTCGCGGAAGCGCTCGCTCCGGAGGTGGACCGGCGGGCCGACGTTGCCCGAACGTGACATTCTGAGACCCATGACCGAGGCGACCGATCCTGCGCTGCCCCCGACCGTCCCGGAAGGTATCCCGCTGCTCGAGCGCGACACCCCGCCGGCCGAGGATGCCCGCCCCGAGGTGCTCATCATCACCGGCATGTCGGGCGCCGGGCGGAGCCGCACGGCGGCCGTGCTGGAGGATCTCGACTGGTACGTGGTGGACAACCTGCCGCCCAAGATGCTGCTCGCGCTGTCCGGGATGATGACCCAGGCCGACGGCGGCGTGCGCCGCCTCGCCGCCGTCGTGGACGTGCGCAGCCGCGAGTTCTTCTCCGACCTGGTCCAGGTGCTCGCCGACCTGCGCACCCGGCAGGTGGACTACCGGATCGTGTTCCTTGACGCGGCCGACGAGGTGCTGGTCCGCCGGTTCGAACAGGTTCGCCGCCCGCACCCGCTGCAGGGCGACGGCCGGATGCTCGACGGCATCGCGGAGGAGCGCCGGCTCCTGGACCATCTGCGCTCGCGCGCCGACGTCGTGATCGACACCAGCGACCTGTCCGTGCACGATCTCGCGCGGCAGGTCCGGGACGTCGTCGCGGGGGAGGCCGGGGACCGCAGGATCCGGATCACCACCGTCTCGTTCGGGTTCAAGTACGGCCTGCCGCTGGACGCCGACCACGTCGTCGACGTGCGATTCCTCTCGAACCCCTACTGGGTCACCGAGCTTCGGCACCTGAACGGCAAGGACGAACCGGTGCGGGACTACGTCCTCGGCCTGCCCGGGGCGGAGGAGTTCGTCGAGCGGTACGTCGCAGCGATCGAGCCGGTGCTCCAGGGGTACCTCACCGAGCAGAAGCCGTACGTCACGATCGCCGTGGGCTGCACGGGCGGCAAGCACCGCTCCGTCGCCATCAGCGAGGCGATCGCCGCCCTGCTGCGCGAGGGCGGACAGAGCGTGCGCACCGTCCATCGTGATCTGGGTCGCGAATGAGGGCGACCGCTCCCGCCTGGCTGGGTGCCGCCCGCCCCGACGCCCTGCGTGTGGTTGCCCTCGGCGGCGGGCACGGCCTCGCCGCGACCCTCGCCGCCGTGCGGCACGTGACCCGCGACGTGACCGCCGTGGTGACCGTGGCCGACGACGGTGGATCCTCCGGGAGGCTGCGCCAGGAGCTCGGCGTGCTTCCACCCGGGGACCTGCGGATGGCACTGTCGGCGCTGTGTGACGAGTCCGAGTGGGGCCACATCTGGCGCGACGTCCTGCAGCACCGGTTCTCCTCCGACGGGCCCCTCAACGGGCACGCGGTCGGGAACCTGCTGATCGTGGCCCTGTGGGAACTGCTCGGGGACTCCGTGGCCGGCCTGGACCTGATCGGGCAACTGCTCGGTTCGCGCGGCCGGGTGCTGCCGATGGCCTCCGTGCCGCTGGAGATCGAGGCGGACGTCGAGCTGCCGAACGGGCCGGCCGACCAGGCGACGCTCGTGCGCGGACAGAGCCGGGTCGCGGTGACCTCGGGCCGGGTCACGAAGGTCCGGCTGCTGCCAGAGGAACCGCCCGCGTGCACCGAGGCCGTCGCCTCGATCATGGGGGCCGACTGGGTGATCCTCGGACCCGGCTCCTGGTACACCTCGGTGATGCCGCACCTGCTCGTGCCCGGGATCGCCCGAGCTCTGCACGAGACCTCGGCGCGGCTCGCGCTGACCCTCAACCTCTCCCCCCAGCAGGGCGAGACGGACGGCTTCAGTGCCGCGGACCACCTGCGGTCGCTGCGTGAGTACGCCCCCGACCTGCTGGTCGACGTCGTGATCGCCGATCCGGGTGCCGTCGAGGACCTCGACGACCTCAGCGCCGCCGCCGAGGCCGTCGGCGGCGCCATGCTGCTGCGCCAGGTCTCCGCGGGCGACGGCACCCCGCACCATGACACGTTGCGGCTCGCGGCCGCCTACCGTGATGCCTTCGACCGCTTCCTCTCAGACGTGGGGGAGCGGTCGCGATGAGTGGGAGGATGACCCTCATGTCCCTGACGGCCGAGGTGAAGGATGAGCTGGCCCGGCTCCGCGTGGACAAGATGTCCGCGCGCAAGGCCGAAGTGGCGGCGACCCTGCGGTTCGCCGGCGGTCTGCACATCATCTCCGGGCGGATCGTGATCGAGGCCGAGCTGGACACCGGCATTGCCGCACGCCGGCTCCGGCAGGCCATCCACGAGGTCTTCGGGCACACCAGCGAGGTGATCGTCGTCTCCGGCGGAGCGCTCCGGCGCGGGAACCGGTACGTGGTCCGCGTGGTCAAGGACGGCGAGGCACTCGCCCGGCAGACCGGCCTGCTCGACTCCAGGGGACGACCGGTGCGCGGTCTCCCGCCGCACGTCGTCAACGCGAGTCTCGGCGACGCCGTCGCCGCCTGGCGGGGCGCGTTCCTCGCCCACGGCTCCCTCACCGAGCCCGGCCGTTCCTCGGCCCTCGAGGTGACCTGCCCCGGCCCGGAGGCCGCGCTCGCACTCGTCGGCGCCGCCCGGCGCCTCGGCATCGGCGCGAAGGCCCGGGAGGTCCGCGGCGTTGACCGCGTCGTGATCCGCGACGGGGACGCGATCGGCGCCATGCTCACCCGGATGGGAGCCCATGACGCGGTGATGGCCTGGGAGGAACGGCGGATGCGCCGGGAGGTGCGCGGCACCGCGAACCGGCTCGCCAACTTCGACGACGCGAACCTGCGCCGCTCCGCACAGGCCGCCGTCGCCGCCGGTGCGCGCGTGGAGCGGGCCTTCGAGATCCTCGGTGAGGACGTCCCCGGGCACCTGCTCAAGGCCGGCCGGCTGCGGCTGGAGCACAAGGAGGCGAGCCTGGAGGAACTCGGGCAGATCTCCGACCCGCCGCTGACGAAGGACGCCGTCGCCGGGCGGATCCGCCGGCTCCTGGCGATGGCCGACAAGAAGGCCGCGGAGCAGGGCATCCCGGACACCGAGAGCAACCTGACGCAGGACATGCTCGACATGTGAACACCCACCCTCGTTCCGACCTTCGGCACGGGAGCGGTGCCCTGGAGCGGGTGTACCTTTGGATCTGGTGAATGACCCACCATGAAGCAACAATCGAAGGGTCATCACACTCCCCACAAACTCGCGCGTGAGCGCGAAGACCGACAGACGCTATGCGCGCAGTGAGCGCGCGAGGAGGAAAACGTGACCATCCGCGTCGGAATCAACGGCTTCGGCCGCATCGGACGGAACTTCTACCGCGCCGTCCTGGCCAGCGGTGCTGACATCGAGGTCGTCGGTGTCAACGACCTGACGAGCAACGAGACCCTGGCGAACCTGCTGAAGTTCGACTCGATCCTCGGCAGGCTGGACCGACCCGTGTCCTACGGCGAGGACACCATCACCGTCGGTGACCACACGTTCAAGGCACTCGCCGAGCGTGACCCGTCCGCTCTGCCCTGGGGCGAGCTCGGTGCGGACATCGTGATCGAGTCGACCGGCATCTTCACGGACGCAACCAAGGCCAAGGCGCACATCGACGCGGGCGCCAAGAAGGTCATCATCTCCGCCCCGGCGAAGAACGAGGACGCCACCTTCGTGGTCGGTGTGAACCACACCGAGTACGACCCGGCGAACCACCACATCATCTCGAACGCGTCCTGCACCACCAACTGCCTCGCGCCGCTGGCCAAGGTCATGGACGAGAAGTTCGGCATCGTGCGTGGCCTGATGACCACGATCCACGCCTACACGGCCGATCAGAACCTGCAGGACGGCCCGCACAAGGACCCGCGTCGCGCCCGCGCCGCCGCCCTGAACATCGTCCCGACCTCCACCGGCGCGGCCAAGGCCGTGTCCCTCGTGCTCCCGCAGCTCAAGGGCAAGCTGGACGGCTACGCGCTGCGCGTGCCGGTCCCGACGGGCTCGGCCACCGACCTCACCTTCACCGCCTCCCGCGAGGTCACGGTCGAGGAGATCAACGCCGCCGTCAAGGAGGCCGCCGAGACCGACGAGCTCAAGGGCCTGCTCGTGTACTCGGAGGACCCGCTGGTCTCCACCGACATCGTCACCGACCCGGCCTCGAGCATCTTCGACTCCGGCCTGACCAAGGTGATCGGCGACCAGGTCAAGGTCGTGGCCTGGTACGACAACGAGTGGGGTTACTCGAACCGTCTCGTGGACCTCACGGTCTACGTCGGCGAGAAGCTCTGACCCTCGCTCCGCTCATGATGGCGCCCGCGTACCGGTGTGTACGCGGGCGTCGTCATGTCCCGAACCGAACCACTCCCAGAAGGGATCCACGGGAACCGTGGCAACCATGAAGACCATCTCCGACCTCGGCGACCTGCGCGGCAAGCGCGTGCTCGTCCGCTCCGACTTCAACGTGCCGCTGGACGGCACCACGATCACCGACGACGGCCGCATCCGCGCCGCCCTGCCCACCATCAAGACCCTGGTCGACGGCGGAGCGAAGGTCGTCGTGACGGCTCACCTCGGTCGCCCGAAGGGTGCGCCGGAGGACAAGTACTCCCTCGCGCCCGTGGCGACCCGCCTCGGTGAGCTGCTCGGCCAGGAGGTCGTCCTCGCGTCCGACACGATCGGCCCGGGCGCGCAGGCCGCCGTCGCAGCCGCCTCCGACGGTGACGTCGTGCTTCTCGAGAACATCCGGTTCGACGCCCGCGAGACCTCCAAGGACGACGCCGAGCGCGGCGCCCTCGCGGACGACCTCGCCGCGCTGGCGGACGCGTACGTCTCCGACGGGTTCGGCGTGGTGCACCGCAAGCAGGCCAGCGTCTACGACGTCGCGACCAAGCTGCCCGCCGCCGTCGGCGGTCTCGTGCAGACCGAGATCGAGGCACTGCGGCGCGCGACCGACGACCCGGAGCGGCCCTACGTCGTCGTCCTCGGCGGGTCCAAGGTCTCCGACAAGCTCGGCGTGATCGCGAACCTGCTCGGCAAGGCGGACCGCCTCCTCATCGGCGGCGGCATGGTCTTCACCTTCCTCGCCGCCCAGGGGTACAGCGTCGGCAAGTCGCTGCTCGAGGAGGACCAGATCGAAACGGTCAAGGGCTACCTCGCCACGGCCGCCGAGAAGGGCGTGGACATCGTGCTGCCCACGGACATCATCGTGGCGCCCGAGTTCAAGGCGGACTCCCCGGCGACCGTGGTGCCCGCGAGCGAGATCCCCGACGACCAGATCGGTCTGGACATCGGACCCGAGTCCGGTGCCGCGTTCGCCGCGGCGATCGCGTCGGCGAGGACCGTCGTCTGGAACGGCCCGATGGGCGTCTTCGAGTTCCCGGCGTTCGCCGGCGGCACGAAGGCCGTCGCACAGGGCCTCGTCGACGCGACCGCGGCCGGCGCGTTCACGATCGTCGGCGGCGGTGACTCGGCGGCGGCGGTGCGTCAGCTGGACTTCGACGAGGCCGGCTTCAGCCACATCTCCACCGGTGGCGGAGCCTCCCTCGAGTTCCTCGAGGGCAAGGTCCTGCCCGGCATCGACGTTCTCAACTGACCCCGACCGGACGAAGCAGGAAGGCACCACCGAAGATGGCAAAGAACCGCACCCCGCTGATGGCGGGGAACTGGAAGATGAACCTCGACCACCACGAGGCAACGCACACCGTCCAGAAGCTGGCCTGGACCCTCAAGGACGCGAAGCACGACTTCAAGGCCGTCGAGGTCGTGGTCTGCCCGCCGTTCACCGACCTGCGTTCGGTGCAGACCCTGGTCGACTCCGACAAGCTCGAGATCGGCTACGGCGCGCAGGACATCTCCGCGCACGCCAAGGGCGCCTACACCGGCGAGATCTCCGCGGCGATGCTGGCCAAGCTCGGCGTGGGCTACGCCGTCGTCGGTCACTCGGAGCGCCGCCAGTACCACGCTGAGGACGACGCGCTCGTGGGTGCGAAGGCCAAGGCGGCGCTGGCCGCGGACATCATCCCGATCGTCTGCGTGGGCGAGGGCCTCCAGGTCCGTCAGGCGGGCGACCAGGTGTCCTACACCCTCGCCCAGGTGGACGGTGCCTTCGACGGGATCTCCGAGCAGGATGCTGCCCGATCCGTGATCGCCTACGAGCCGGTGTGGGCCATCGGCACCGGCGAGGTCGCGACCCCGGAGGACGCCCAGGAGGTCTGCGGCGCGATCCGTGGCCGGCTCGCCGAGCTGTACTCGGCGGAGGTCGCCGACGCCGTCCGGGTCCTCTACGGCGGGTCGGTGAAGTCCGGCAACGTGGCCACGATCATGGCCCAGCCGGACGTCGACGGCGCGCTCGTCGGTGGTGCGAGTCTCGACCCGACGGAGTTCGCCGCGATCGCGCGGTACCAGTCCCACGACGTGGGTCTGTAGACAGGTGTCCGCGTCGGCGCGGGGGCAACGCGTGAAGTCCCCGCGCCGATCGCGTAAACTCACCGAGGGTTCCAAGGTTGTGCGCCGTCCGCGCATGCCCATAAGACGTGAGGAAGTACTGACGACGTGACGGTAATGACCATCATCCTGCAGGTCCTGCTGGTGATGACCAGCGGCGTGCTGATCATGACGATCCTCATGCACAAGGGCAAGGGCGGTGGCCTCTCCGACATGTTCGGCGGTGGCATGTCCTCCAGCCTCGGTTCGTCCGGAGTGGCCGAGCGCAACCTCAATCGGATCACGATCGGCTCCGCCGTGATCTGGGGCGTTGTGGTCGTGCTGTTGGGTCTCATCCAGAAGTTCACGATCTGAGCAGGGAGTCTTCACGTGGCTGGTGGTAGTGCAATTCGAGGTTCGCGCGTCGGCGCCGGACCGATGGGCGAGGCTGAGCGTGGGGACGCCGCACCGCGGGTGTGGATCTCCTACTGGTGCGCGTCGGGTCACGAGACCCGGCCGAGTTTCGCGCAGGAGCCCGGCATGGTGGTCCCGGAGACCTGGGACTGCCCACGCTGCGGGCTGCCCGCCGGTCAGGACCAGGCGAACCCGCCCTCGGCTCCCAAGAACGAGCCGTACAAGACGCACCTCGCGTACGTGAAGGAGCGTCGGACCGACTCCGACGGCGCCGCGCTCCTCGACGAGGCCCTCGCGGCCCTGCGGGCCCGGCGCGGCGGCTGACCCACGCGGGCGGCCTGTTCGGGCCGGGCTGCCCTTGCGGGCCTGACTGGGCCGGTTCGGAGGTCGGGCCTGCGACCAGCCCCGTTCCGGTGCGATTGCGATGTACCTGGTACGTCGGAACCACACCGCTCCCGCGACTGTGGCCGCCGGCCCGCCTAGTCCCCACGGGCGCCGACACCCTCCGTGTCGGCGCCCATCGGTTCAGCCGACATCAGGAACGGTCGCAGCAGCCCCGGCACGGCCTCGTCGGCGAGGCCGAGACCGGTGGCCGACCCGACATCCACGACGGAGTACCTGCCGCGGCTCGCGGCCGTGGTGGCCGTCACCGTGAGCACGCCCAGCCGGCGCTGGAACACGGACTGCCGGATCCGCCAGCCGATGATCCCCGGCCGGGACAGCGCCGCCGTGCTCCGTCGGATGCTGCCGTGCCGGGCCACCAGGTGGTCTGGCGTGAGCGCGTGCCCGAGGCTGCGGGCGCCGTCCACGGCGACTGCGACCGCGATCACCGAGCCGACCACGGCGGCGACGATCAGGACCGACGTCCAGAACGCCGTCGGGCGTACCGCGACGACCAGCACGCAGACCACGGCGACGAGCCCGACGATCACCAGGGCGGCCCGGAACAGGCGGCGGTTGCGTGCCGCGCGCGGGTGCGGGCGCAGGTCCGCCGGCAACGGCACGCCGAGGATTCGTTCGGCCACCGCGAGGGGAACCTCCCGCGGCGATCCCGGCACCAGCGTGGCCGCGTCCTGCTTCTCCGCGTCCGCGCGCAGGCCGGTCGCCAGCACGTCCAGGCGGGCCGCGCCCGCGAGGCGGATGCCGAGCGGCTCGACCAGCTCAACGCCTCGGACCCGGGACTCCTCGAAGCTGGTCGAGCGGGAGGTGAGCAGGCCGCGTCGGACCCGGAGCGCGCCGTCGGCCCGTTCCAGCCGGTAGTTCCACCAGGACTCCACCCCGAGCGCGGTCAGGCCGACCGCGCCGGCCACGACGAACACCACGATGGCACCCAGGAGCGCGGGCCAGGCGCCGAACCGGTCCGCGAGCGAACGCGCCCACGCCACCGGCAGCTCGGGTGCGCCGAACCACTCCGCGACCTGGAACACGGCGCCCGCCGCGCCGGCGGCGATCAGCAAGGTGAAGACGGACATCGGGACGTACCGGATCCACCGCGGGGACCAGACGGCCAGCGCCGTCTCGTCGGCCGGATCGGCGGCGGGCCCGGCGCGGCGGAGCAGGTCCG
Organism: Occultella kanbiaonis; assembly: GCF_009708215.1. Classification (NCBI taxonomy): domain Bacteria; kingdom Bacillati; phylum Actinomycetota; class Actinomycetes; order Micrococcales; family Ruaniaceae; genus Occultella; species Occultella kanbiaonis. The sequence continues at coordinate 2,460,589 of NZ_CP046175.1, forward strand.
TGCGCAGGCGCTCGCCCTCGGCCCTGGCGACCGGGTCGAGCACGATCGACTGACCCTCGCTCTCGCTGACCTTCTCCCCGGTGCCGATGGACAGGCGCACCAGCCCGAACGCCCGCAGCAGGATGTTGGCGGTCAGGTCCACGTTCCGGATCCGCTCCCGGGCCAGGGACCGGCGCCGCTTGAACAGGATGCCGCTGTGCATCTCCAGGCGGGTGTCCGTGAGGCGGTACCGGGTGGTGCGCCAGCGCAGGTGGTCGGCGACGGCGGAACCCGCCGTGATCAGCACGGTGCCGGCCACGCACCAGGCGAGCGCGGCCGGGCCAGCGTCACTCTGTGCCCAGATCGGGATGACGATGAGCACCGAGCTTCCCGCGAAGATCGCGAACAGCAGGATCGCCGTGACGAGCGCGGTCCGGCGGTCGAGCGGGTGCCAGTCCTCAGGGTTCGGGCCGCCGTCGTCCCCCGGCGGCGTGGGGGACTCCTCCTCGGGTGCGCTCACGTCGCGTCGCCCGGGGTCGCGTCGGTGACGATCGTCAGCTCGTGCGCGATCTCGGTCGCCTGCTCGTCGTCGAGCCCGGCGATCGACACCGGGCCGGCCGCGGACGCCGTCGTCACCACCACGGTGGCGAGCCCGAACGCCCGCTGCAGCGGCCCGCGGGTGGTGTCCACCGTCTGGATCCGGCTCATCGGCGCGACCCGCCAGGTCTGCCAGAAGTAGCCGGTGCGGGTGTAGACGGCGTGCTCGGTCACCTCCCACCGGTGCTTGGCGTACCACCACTGGGGCAGCGCCACCGCGAGGGCTGCGCCGATCACGATCACGACGGCGGCCGGCCCGAGCAGCCAGGTGCGGGCCGGAGCGATGATGATGCCGAGGATCACGAGGGGGAGTGCGACCACCGCGGTCCAGCAGATCGCGCTCCAGCGCCACCAGGCGACGACGCGGTGGTCGTACCTGTTCCGTGGTGGCCGCAGCGCCAGCACGGTCGTCCGTGGATCCGACATCAGCGCACGTAGGCGAGCAGGATGCCGTCGTATCCCTTGCTCCCGACGGTCTGCAATGCGGTTGCGTCGAGGCGCTGCTCGGCGACCGCCGTCGCGACGGCATCGACCATGGTGCGCGTGCCCCGGACATCCGGGCGGTCACTGTCGGGGTCGGCGACGGCGCCGCCGCGGACCACGTTGTCCACGATGATCAGCCCGCCGGGCCGGGTCAGGCGCAACGCCCAATCGAGGTAGCCCGGGTTGTTCTGCTTGTCGGCGTCGATGAAGACCAGGTCGAACGGTGCGTCGATGTCCGCGGCGACGCCCGGCAGCGTGTCCAACGCGGCCCCGACCCGCACCTCGACCAGGTCCTGCAGGCCGGCCCGCTCGATGTTCTCCCGGGCGATCCGGGCGTGCTCGGCGGAGTACTCCAGCGAGATGAGCCTGCCGTCCAGGGGAAGCGCCCGGGCCAGGTGGATCGCGGAGAATCCGAACAGGGTCCCGACCTCAAGGACGCGCCGGGCCGAGACGGTCCGGGCCAACACGCCGAGCAGTCCGCCGAGCAGGTCGGAGACCTGGATCTGCGGGAGCTCGGAGCCGGCGGCGACGGCCTCGGTGAGGGCGTGGTCGCGAGGGCGCAGGCGGTCGGCGAAGTAGCGGTCGACTTCTGTCCATCCTTCTATGTCCATGCCTCGATCCTGACAAACGGCGCGGGCGCTGACTAGGGGTGAGGACGCATCCGCTACGGTGACCGTCGAGGGGAGTCGATGGGGCGATCTGCCCGCGCGGACCGCCGGAAAGCGGCGGCATCGGTTGCGTGGAGTCGATAGCGTGCTTCCTGCGGGCGATCCTCGCCCTGCGTGAACAGAGAACACGTTGCATCGAAGGGAGAACGGATGAGCGGCGATCAGCCACTCCCGCAATCCGCAGCACCGACGACCGAACCGGGTGACCTCACCCCGGAACTCATCGACACCGACATCTGGACGGACGAGATGGTCGCGCGCGCGGGCATCCCCGTGGTGCCGGTGCCGTTCGTGACGGTGGGCGGCGGCATCGGTTCCTTCGTGACCGTGGACTATCTGCGGATCTACGGGGTGCCGGCGCAGCAGATCGTGGTCCTGACCGGTCTTGACGTGCCGTGGCAGAGCTACGAGTACCTGACGCGGGTCTCCCAGATCCCGCGCAACGAGCGGCTGCGCTCGGACTCCCAGTCGCGGCCGGACAACATCTGGGGCTTCCCGTCCTATGCGCTCTCCGAGGCGTTCGCGGCGAAGAACCTCAAGGAGTTCGTGTGGCCGCTCTGGAACGTGTTCACGGAGCCGATCCTGACGAACTACTTCACCCCGAGGGCCGGCCAGGCGTTCTCCGCGATGGAGAAGGAGATGAACCGGATCGGCTACCTCCAGTCGGTGCGCAAGGGGCAGGTCCGGATGGTCCGCCGGCGTGCGGGCGGCGGGTACTACACGATCCTGACCCCGCCCGCGGGGGCCGCCCAGACCAAGCGGATCGCCTACCAGAGCCAGTACGTGCACATCGCGATCGGGTACCCCGGTCTGAGGCTGCTCAAGGACCTGCAGGACTACCGGGAGCGCTACCGCGACCCCACGAAGGTGGTCAACGCCTACGAGCCGCACGAGCAGGTCTACGACCAGCTCCGGATCCGCCCGGGCAAGGTGATCGTGCGCGGTGGCGGCATCGTCGCCTCGCGGGTGCTGCAGCGGCTCATCGACGACCGGGACAAGTACAACCTGCAGACGGAGATCCTCCAGGTGTTCCGCACGTTCTACACCGGACCGCACGGGAAGAACGTCTTCAACCGGCGCCCCGGCGGCCATGGCTGGGCCTATCAGGGCTTCAACTACCCGAAGTCGGTCTGGGGCGGTCAGCTCAAGGAGAAGATGGCCAAGCTCGAGGGCGACGCCCGCGCGCAGGCCTATGAGGAGATGGGCGGCACGAACACGCCGTTCCGGAAGAACTGGCTCGAGCAGCTCAAGCGCGGCCGGTCACAGGGTTGGTACCGCGAGATGCAGGGCGCGTTCGACTCGCTCCGCCCGGGACCGAACGGCTCCGGCGTGGTGGTCGCGATGAGCACGCAGCACGGCGCGCTCGAGGAGTACGCGGACTTCGTGGTCGACTGCACCGGTCTGGAGGCGGACATCCGGGAGAGCCGCGTGCTCGCCGACCTGCTCGACCACAGCGGTGCCGGGCGGAACCCGAAGGGCCGCCTCGACGTGAGCACGCAGTTCGAGGTGATCGGCACCCGGAGCCGCCCGGGGCGTCTGTACGCCTCCGGGAGCTCGACCCTCGGTGGCCCCTTCCCCGGCGTGGACACGTTCCTCGGTCTGCAGATCTCAGCGCAGGAGATCGCGGACGACCTCGCCCGACTGGGCTTCGTGAAGAAACTGGGTCCGGGTCGATCCATCGCCCAGTGGTGGCGCTGGGCCCGGAACCGGCCGATCTAGGAAGGCGAACCGTGCTACCCACCCTCAACGGGCGACTCCAATCACGGATTCTCGTCACCGCCGTCCTGGGCGGGATCTGGACGCTGATCATCACCCCGGTGCTGCCGACCGGCGCACCACTGGGCGAGAGCTACCGGACGACGTTCATCATCCTGCTCACGGTCATCGTGCTCGGCGTGCTCTGGGAGTTCCTCTACCACTTCCTCCAGCAGTTCCGGTGGGAGAAGGACTGGCCCACGAGCTGGGGTCTGTTCACGGGGATCAACGAGGGCCTGCTGATCTGGCTGCTGATCAACCTCGGTTGGATCCCCGGCGTCGGGCAGGTGCCGGGCTGGGCGTTCGTGATCCAGTTCTGCACCACGTGGTTCCTCATCTGGGCGGTCCAGAATGGACCCCTGCGGGTCCCGTTCATCCGCTGGCGCTTCAATGGAGGTCGTTTCCTGTGAAGGTGAACTTCGACGATGTCCCGGCACGGGTCCACCCGGGCCGCCATCACCTGGTGCGTCTGCCGGGGGTGGTCGCGATCATCCGCACCGACCCCGGGACCGACCCGGACGCCGCCAACGACCTGCTCGAGCGCATCCAGACGTCCTCCCGGACCGCGCCGACGGCGCCGGGGCGCGACCTTGCCCGGCAGCTGTCGATCTGGCTGAGCCGGTTCGAGGAGACGAACGGGGTCGCCCCGGGGTTCGGGGCCATCTCCGCCAGCGAGAACGGCGTCGCGATCTTCCTGTACGGCGACATCAGCGTCACCGAGCGCGGCGCTGATGCCGCGACGTCGCCCGAGGACCGGGTCGCGCTGTTCGGCAAGGATGCGGCGTTCACCGTGGACCGGCTGCTGCCGTGGCCCGCGGGTGCTCTGCAGCTGATCGCCGACGACGATGCCGACGGCGAGCTGGACATCCCCGAGCACGCCGCCGACGCGCTCGCGTCCGCCGATGGCCCGATGCCGGCCTGGGCCGGCTTCCACCGCGGCGTGACGCCCGGCGGCGGGCTGCTGTTCGGGCCGGTCACCGACCACATGAGCGAGCCGGCCGTCGCCGACGTCCCGGCCGCGTCCGGGAGCCACCTGGCCGGGCCCGAGGTGCCGGTGCCGTCCGGCCCGGGCGCCCACGGGCCCGTGCCCGGCTCGTCCGCGACCCTCTCGTCGGCCGCCTACGACGCCGAGGCGATGTCCGACGGCGAGGCGATGGCTGCCGAGCCCGCGTCCGGTGAGGCGGTGGCTGGCGGCGAGGCCCCGGCTGACGGCGAGCCGATGGCTGAGGGTGCGGGCGGTCCGCCGCCGCCGTCCGGCGCTCCGGTGTCGGCCGGTGCTCAGGTGCCGCCGCCCCCGGCGGCCGGGTCCGTACCGGCGCCGCCCTCGGTACGGTCCGTGCCGCCGCCGCCGCCCTCGGTGAGCTCTGTGGTGCCGCCGGCGCCGTCCGCCGGTACTCCGGTGGTGCCGCCGGCGCCCTCCGCCGGCACCCCGGTCGTGCCGCCGCCGCCGTCCGGTACCCCCGTGCCGCCGCCGTCCGGTGCTCCCGTGGTGCCACCGCCTCCGTCAGCGGGCACTCCCGCGGCCGCACTCGCGCCGCCACGGTTGTCCGAACTGATCCAGGACGGCCCCGCCGAGCCCCCGCGAGCGCCGCTCCCGCCGGCCGCGCCGGCTCCGCGCCAGACCGCGCAGCAGAGGGCGGCGGAGAAGGCCGCCGGCGTGAAGGAGCGCCCACAGGACTACGTCCAGGGTTTCCGATGCTCCCGCAAGCACCTCAACGACCCGCGGGTCTCGTTCTGCCGCGTCTGCGGCATCAGGATGGACCAGATGACCGGCGTGCTCGTCGAGGAGCGGCGCCCGCCGCTCGGTCTGCTGGTGCTCGACGTCGGCGCGACGTTCGTGCTGGACGACAACTACGTGCTCGGCCGCAACCCCGAGTCGGACGCCGCGGTCCGCGAGGGCACGCTTCGCCCGGTCCGGCTCGATGACACCTCGGGCGCGCTCTCCCGGGTGCACGCGGAGATCCGGCTCTCCGGCTGGGACGTCGTGCTGATCGACCGCGGTTCGGCGAACGGGACCTACGTGGCGGCCACGGACGAGCAGTCCTGGCAGCGGTTGGCACCGAACCAGCACTTCGTGCTCACCCCGGGCACGCACGTGCGGGTGGGGCAGCGGACGTTCACGTTCGAGTCTTCGGCGGCGCGCCTGCGTTGACGCTGCGTGCGGCCGGGTTCCGGAGGGCTGTGTTCCGGATGGAACCTCAGGTCCTCGGCGCCCCGGTGGTCTCCTCGTCCTCGGTGACGAGCGCGCCGAGGGCCTCGGTGAGTTCGGCGTCCGCCACGTCCTGACCCGCCCACAGCGTGACCGCAGCGGTACCCGGCGAGGACGCTGCGCCGTCGGCCAGGCCTGCTGCCACCACCCGGATCGCCGCGCCCGCGGCGTCCGCCTCGCTGCGCTCGACCATGCGGTAGCCGAGGCCGTCCGCGTGCAGCGCCGCCAGGGCGGCGCCGAAGCGCCGGGCGAGCCGGGCCCCGTCGGGCAGGTGCAGGAGCAGTTCCGTCCCACGGGCGCGGGCGGCCGCGGCTCCTGCGAGCACCGCGCCACGCCCGTCGGGGTCGCCGCCGGCGATGACGACGACGGGTGCGTCGTCCGCGGCATCCGCCTCGGGCAGGCGCACGGCGGCCACGCTGAACCGGTGCCCGGACAGGTCGGTGCCGGTTCCGTCGCCGGAGGGTGCGTTGGCGGCGAACCAGTCCGCGTCCACCAGCAGCACGGCGGCCTCGGCCGTGTCAGCCTGGCCCAGGAGATCGGACCAGGGATCCGCGGTGAACCGCGACAGCACCGTCGCCGGAACCCCGGTGGCCTGCACACGGGAGGCGAGGGCGTTGAGGTCGTCGACGGTGGCGGCCATCAGGGTGAGGTTCGTGGACAGGCCGGCGCCGAGCTCAACCGGTGAGGCCTCGCGGGCCACGAACCGGCTGAGCACGACCTTGCCGGCGCGGCCGGTGCCGAGCAGGGCGCCGGCGATCGCAGCCATCCGGTCCGCCCTGGCGGGGTCGTCGACCAGGACCAGCACCCGGTAGGACTCGTCCACGCCGAGCGCGGCCCGCTCGGCGGCGGCGATGTCCTTGGCGATCGCCCGGTCCGGGTAGACGCGGCGCAGCAGCGGGCCGGTCATCATCGTGGTCAGGATCGCCATCAGCACGAGCAGGGTGAACAGTTCCCCGTCGAGGACGCCGAGCTGGCGGCCGATCTGCAGGATCACCAGCTCGGTGAGCCCGCGGGTGTTCATCAGGACACCGAGCGCGGTGGCCTGCCGGCTCGGCACCTTCATGAGGCGGGCCGCGACGAACGCGCCGCCGAACTTGCCGCCGACCGCCACCAGCATGATCAGCGCCAGCTGCCAGAACCCGGCGCCGGTGATGCCGCCGATGTCCGTGCTGAGACCGGTGACCACGAAGAACAGCGGGAGCAGGAGCAGGACGCTCACCTGTTCGAGCCGTTCGAGGATCTCCCGGGTGAGGTCCGCGGCGCCCTGGCGCGGCATGATCGCGCCGAAGATGAACGCACCGAAGATCGCGTGGATGCCGATGACATCGGTCATGACCGACGAGGCCAGCACGCCGATCAGGACGATCGCGAGGATGTTGGGGGTGAGGCGGCCGGCCCGCCGGTAGGCGTCGACCAGCCGCTTCAGCAGCGGCCGCACGATGCCGAACATCAGTGCCGCGAACGCGGCGGTGAGGACGACGATCCGGATCACGTCGGCCGGCCCCTCGCCCTGGACCACCGCCACCACGAACGCCAGCAGGGTCCAGGCGAGGATGTCGTCCACGGCGGCGCAGGCCAGTGCGAGCACGCCGGTGGTGGTGCGGTGCATTCCCCGGTCGGTGAGGATCCGGGCGAGGACCGGGAAGGCCGTGATGGCCATCGCGATCCCGAGGAACAGGGCCAGGCCCAGGAATGGCACCGGGCCCGCGTCCGTCTCGTTGTGGAACGGGTACAGCACGAACGTGAGTCCGAAGCCCATTGCGAACGGCAGGATGACCGAGCTCAACGAGATCGTGCCGGCCAACTTCTCCCGACCTCGGACCAGGGTCATGTCGAGCTCGAGGCCGACGATGAACATGAACAGCACCAGGCCGAGCTGGGCGAGCATGTCCAGGTACGGGAGGATCTCCGGGGGGAACAGCTTCGTGTCGAGGTCACCCGGCAGCAGTCCGAGGACACTTGGCCCGAGCGCGATCCCGGCGATGATCTCACCCACCACGGGGGGCTGGTGGATCTTGCCGGCGAGCCGCGCGAAGACCCGCGCGACGAGCATGATGACGGCGATCGCCAGGAATACGTGCGCCGCGATATGCATGACCGTTCGGACCCCTTGTGGCTGTCGGATGGGGACGATTCCCCTCGTGGGGGAGGAACGCGCCCGATAGACTTTCAGATGATCTGCCACGAATGATATTGGGTCCGTGACCCACCGAGTCCACGTTTGGGGAAGTCACATGTCGTTGCGCGATCAGCGTGTCCGCGACCTGCCTGTTCTGGCCGACTTCGAGGTGGTGCGGCCGATCGGGGACGGCAATCACGGCCAGTTCTTCCTGGCTCGGCCACCGGCGCGGCTCGGGATCGCCGACGAGTACGTCGCGGTCAAGGTCTTCGCCGGTCAGGTCACAGAGGACGCCTACCGACGCGGCGCCAGGGAGCTGCGTGCGTTCGCCGCCGTCGACTCGCCGTACCTGGCGACCGTCTACGACGCGGTGCTGGACGACCGGTTCTTCTACGCCATGGAGTACTTCCCGCTGGGTTCGCTGGCCAACCCGGAACGGCCGTTGGAACGGGCGCAGGCGCTCACCGTGTTGGAGCATGCCGCCCTCGCGATCGACGCCCTGCACGAGGCCGGGCTGGCGCACGGCGACGTCAAGCCCGCGAACGTGATGATCACCCCGACCGGGGGCAAGGTGTCCGACCTCGGCCTGGCTCGGGTGTTCGCAGCCGGTGCCGCGCTGACGGGCATGGCACCGGAGACGTCCGTCGAGTTCGTCGATCCCGAGCTGCTGCTGGGGGAGCCACCCTCGCGCGCCACGGACATCTGGGGCCTTGGCGCCACCGCGCACCGCGTCCTGACGGGTGTCGGTCTGTACGGCGACCTGCCGGAGCACCAGCCGCTGCTGGCCATCCGCACGGTGTTGAAGGCCGACGGTCCGACGTTGTCCGAGCGACTGTCACCGGCCGAGGCCGACGTGGTCGGTCGCTGCCTCGCGCCGCTCGGGCAGCGCTACGAGACGGCGCAGGCCGTCGCGCAGGCGATCGCCGGCCTGCGCGCCTGATCGGCCGCCGGACCGTCAGAACGGGGCGCCGACCCACCAGTCCCGGCGGATGTCGAGCCGCTCGTGGTCGGGCCACCACACGGCCACCATGTACTGGGCGCGGTCGGGGTGGACGAACGTGGTGTAGATGAAGCCCGGGTCGGTCACGCCGTCCTGGCTGCCGTACTCGGTCCCGGCCGGGTCGTCCGGAGCGGAGTCGTAGAACCACTCCTGGCTGAACCAGCCCTCGTTGGCCACACCATCGGAGCCGAACGTGGCCAACGCGTCCGCCGAGGTGAAGTGCAGCAGGGTGAACACCAGGCCGTCCGACTGGGTGCAGGTGATCGCGGCGTCGACCGTGTCCGGCTGTGGCAGCTGCTCGGAACTGCCGAGCGCGCAGGTGGCGTCGTTGTGACCGGGCAGGTTCGGGCCGTCGGGCACCAGGCTCGGGAACGCCGTCCGCATGAACTCGGCATCACCCCAGCTGCCGGGGTCCAGCGACGCTTCGGCGACGGCGGGGGTGCTGTCGTCCGAGGTCTCACCGTCCGGCCCGATGGCACGCACCGTGTACTCCTGCCCGCTGGGGGCCGTGTCGACGAACTGACGCGCGGTGCCCTCGTAGACGAGCTCACCGTCCCGGTCCAGCTCGTAACCGGTGGCGTCCGGCACGGAGCTCCAGTTGACGACCGTCTCGCCGTCGCCGTTCACGGTGATCGTGAGTTCGGCCGGCGCCTCGATCCCGTCGGGATCGTCGTTCGCGCCGCCGAACCCGCCGTTGGCGGCGATCACGATGAGCACGATGATGGCGACCAGCGCCACCGCGAACCCCGTGATCATCGCCGGGTTCGGTCCGCGGCGGACGGGCGCCTTGTGACCCACGGCGTGGATGCCGCTGTGCTGGGCGTTCGGCATCGCTGGCGCGGAGAGGTAGCTCGGCATGCCGCCGGTGCTCCGGGTCGGCGCCGCGCCGGTCGGTATCGGCCCGGTCGGCATCGAGCCGGTCTGCATCGGACTGGCCGGGATCGGTCCGGTCGGCATCGGCACGGGTGGGACCTGGCCGGTCGCGTTCGGGCCGGTGTCGCGGCCGCCCTGGCCGATCGGGCCGATGGTGGCGTTCGGTGACCAGCTGCGGTTGCCCGGTGCGTTGTTCGCGCGCAGGTACGCGGCCGGTGCCGCCGAGGTGACGTGCCAGGGTGCGATGCGGGCCAGGCGCGGTGCGATCTGGTCCAGCACGAGTGGGTGTCTCGACCCCTGGTGCTCGTAGGCGACCGTCCAGGTGCGCTCGCCGGCGCCGACGGTGATCTCCTCGAGGTAGTCGCCGGTGATCTGGCGCTCGAGCGGCAGGCGCGGCGGCAGGTCGAAGAATCGGGCCTCGTGCAGGAGCGCCTCGAGTGCGGTGCGGTCCGCCATCGGCACGTTCCGGGTGTCGACCGGGCCGACCTCCTGGCTCTGGCGGCCGTCGGCGAAGTAGCGGCGGACCTTCAGCGTGAACGGAGGCCGTGGGCCGGTGTGTGCCCGGCTCGGCGTGGGCGTCGGGTGCGGGCTGCCGGGCTGCTCGCCGGGGGCGGCCGCCGGCGTCCGGGCGGGCTGCAGCACCGTGGCGGTCTCGGACTGTTCGGTCAGTGTCTTCAGCGCGGCGGCCGCTGCCCGGCTCAGCGCCCGGCAGCTCTGGTACCGGTCCTCGGGCTTCTTGGCCATCGCCTTCGCGACGACCGCATCGAAGCTCGTGCCCAGACCGGGCTGGGCCTCGGACGGCTTCGGCGGGTCCTGGGTGAGGTGGGCCGTCATCTTGGCGAACGGTGAGTCGGCGACGAACGGCACGCTACCGGTGAGGAGTTCGTACAGCACGCAGCCGAGCGCGTAGACGTCGACCTCGTGGCCGAGGGGGCGGGCCTCGATCTGCTCGGGAGCGGCGTACGCCAACGTGGCGAGCATGTTGCCGGTGCCGGTGAGGTTGTTGTCGCGATCGTCGATGGCCTTGGCGATCCCGAAGTCGGTCAGCAGGACCTGTTCCGGCTCCTCGGGATCGTCCGGGTCCAGACCGGGGGCGAGCAGGATGTTGGCGGGCTTGACGTCCCGGTGCAACAGCCCGGCCCGGTGGGCGAAGTCGAGTCCGTTGCCGACCTCGGTGACGATGTGCACGACCCGCGCCGGGTCGAGACCGCCGCCGGCGTCGGCGATCGCGTGCGAGGCGTCGGTGCCCTCGACGTACTGCATCGCGATCCAGAGCTGACCCTCGAACTCACCGCGGTCGTAGACGGCGACGATGTTCCGGTGGAAGAGCTGTGCGGCGAGGTCGGCCTCGCGCTCGAACCGGGTCCGGAAGCTCTCGTCCGACGACAGGGACGTGCTGAGCATCTTGAGTGCGTCGCGGCGGGGGAGCCGTGGGTGCTTGGCCAGATATACCGAACCCATGCCGCCACGCCCGAGCTCGCGCTCGATGGTGTAGCCAGCAAAGACCTGGCCCGGCTCGAAGTCCACCCTGTTCCATCCCCTTGATGTCGTGAGGCAAATGCCCGGCTCACCTTATCGGAGAGCAGGGCGATCGTCAGACGAGCCCGGGGTCGGCTCCGGCCGCTTCGGTGTCCAGCAGCCATAGCGTCACGTCTCGTCCGGCCACGACGGCGGAGGGCGTCTCCTGCGCGTCGGTGGCACCGCCGAGGGCGCGGCGCACCGCGCCCGACTTCTCCGCGCCCGCGACGACGAGCCATACCTGGCGGGCCGACTCGAGTGCCTCGAAGGTCAGCGAGATCCGGTCCGGCGGCGGTTTGGGCGAGTCGTGGACGGCGACGGCGGTCGTGCCGGTCGCGCGCAGCGCGGGGTGGCCAGGGAACAGCGAGGCGACGTGGGCGTCCGGGCCCATGCCCAGCAGGATCACGTCGAACACGAGAGGCCCGTCGGTGCCCCCGAACGCGGCCAGTTCCGCCGCGTAGGCGGTGGCGCCCTCCTCCGCCGTGGCGACGTCCTCGGTCGCCGCCATCGGGTGGACGTTCTGCGCCGGGATCGGTAGGTGGTCGATCAGGGCCGCTCGGGCCAGACCTTCGTTGCGCTCGGGGTCGGCGCGCGGCACGAACCGTTCGTCGCCCCACCACAGGTGTACCCCGGTCCAGTCGACGGCGTCGGCCAACGGCGTCTGCCGGGCCCGCTCGAGGAGCCGGATCCCGACCGTGCCGCCGGTGAGCGCGACGTGGACGGGGTGGCGCACGGACTGGGCGTCGAGGATGGCCAGGAGCAGCCGAGCGGCGGTGGCCTCGGCCAGGGCGTCGGCCGACGGGTGCACCACCACGGCGCGCGCTGGCCCGTGGTGGGCCGGGCCGTCGACGTCCACCGGACTCACTCCCCGGCCACCTTCGGCAGGCCCTTGAGCAGGCTGCGGGCGTAGGTCTCGTCCGGGTCGAGCCGGCGCAGATCCTCCATCAGACAGTCGGCGATCGGTCGCTTGGCCATGGCGATCTGCTGCGTCGGTGTGCCGTCCTGGGTGACGGTCACCACCGCGCTGCCCTCCGGGCGGCGCATCGTGATCGACCCGGTGCGCCGTTCCAGGTCGAGCCCGGTGATCGCGGACGCCTCCGGGTCGTGTTCGATGGTGACCGGGGCCTTCAGGTTCGCCGCGAGCCACGCCGCGAACAGGTGCGTCGACGGGCGGTCCCGGCTGCCGATGACCCGCACGGCCCGGACCGTCTCGTAGGGCGGCTCGTCCAGCGCCGCGGCGGCGAGGCCACGCCACAACGTGGTGCGGGCCCAGGACAGGTCGGTGTCGCCCGGGGCGTAGGTGTCGGCAAGCCCGCCGAGGTGCTCGATCGGCTTGCCACAGGTGCCCACGTCGCTGATCCGGCGCTGGGCCATCGCCCCGAGCGGGTCGGCCGCCATGTTCTCGGGCGGTTCGTGCGGCCACCACACCACGATGGGCGCATCGGGCAGCAGCAGTGGGACCACGAGCGTGTCCACCTGGTCGCGGGCGGCACCCAACGGGCGCAACACGATGACCTCGCTGGCCCCGGCGTCGCCGCCGATCCGGATCTCGGCGTCCAGCCCGGCGGCCCTGCGTCCGTCGCCCGGGTCGACCACGATCACCCGGCACGGGTGCTCCCGGCTGGCGTCGTTGGCGGCCGCCACGGCCGACTCGACGTCGTCGCCGGTCGCCACGATGACCAGCGTCAGCACCCGGCCGAGGGCCACGGCGCCACCCTCCTCACGCAGCGCCACGAGCCTGGCACCGATGGCGGAGCTGGTGGTGTCCTCGAGGGTGATGATCATGGTCGCCTCCACGTGCGTCCGTCGCGGGCCAGCATGGCGTCGGCCGAGGGTGGGCCCCAGGTGCCCGGACGGTACTGCTCCGGCTTCCCGTGCTTCGCCCAGTGGTCGATGATCGGGTCGAGGATCTGCCAGGAGAGCTCGACCTCCCGCTGGCGCGGGAACAACGGCGGGTCGCCAAGGAGCATGTCCAGGATGAGCCGTTCGTACGCCTCGGGGGAGGACTCGGTGAACGCGTGCCCGTAGCCGAAGTCCATGGTGACGTCGCGGACCTCCATGGCCGTGCCGGGCACCTTCGAGCCGAACCGGATCGTCACGCCCTCGTCCGGCTGCACGCGGATCACGATGGCGTTCTGGCCGAGCTCCTGGGTCTCGTTCAGGTCGAACGGCAGGTGTGGCGCCCGCTTGAAGACGATGGCGATCTCGGTGACGCGGCGGCCGAGGCGCTTGCCGGCGCGCAGGTAGAACGGCACCCCGGCCCAGCGTCGGGTGTCGACATCGAGGCGGATGGCCGCGTAGGTCTCGGTGATCGAGCCGGTGCTCATGCCCTGTTCCTGCAGGTAGCCGAGGACCTCCTCGCCGCCCTGCCAGCCCGCCTCGTACTGACCGCGGGCGGTGTGCCGTCCGATGTCCCGTGGGATGGTGACGGCGGAGAGCACCTTCTCCTTCTCGGCGCGCAGCTCGTCGGCCTCGAAGGAGACCGGCTCCTCCATGGCGGTCAGTGCGAGCAGTTGGAGCAGGTGGTTCTGGATGACGTCCCGAGCCGCGCCGATGCCGTCGTAGTACCCGGCCCGCGAACCGATGCCGATGTCCTCGGCCATCGTGATCTGGACGTGATCGACGTAGTTGGCGTTCCAGATCGGCTCGAACATCTGGTTCGCGAACCTCAGCGCCAGCAGGTTCTGGACCGTCTCCTTGCCGAGGTAGTGGTCGATGCGGAAGACCGACTCCGGTGGGAAGACCTGCTCCACCACGTCGTTCAGCTCCCGGGCGCTGGTGAGGTCGTGGCCGAAGGGCTTCTCCACGACGACCCGCCGCCAGGTGCCCTCGGCGGGCGTGGACAGGCCCACCTTCGCGAGCTGCTGGAGCACCAGCGGGAACTGCCCGGGCGGCACGGACAGGTAGAAGGCGTGGTTGCCCCGCGTGCCGCGCTCGTCATCGAGACGCTGCACGGTCTGTGCGAGCCGCTCGAAGGCGGAGTCGTCGGAGAACTCCCCGGAGACGAACCGGAAGCCCTTGGACAACTGCTCCCAGACACCCTCGTCGAACGGGGTGCGCGAGTGTTTCGAGATCGCGTCGTGCGCGATCTTGCGGAAGTCCTGGTCCTCCCAGTCCCGCCGGGCGAACCCGGTGAGGCCGAAGGCCGGGGGCAGGAGCCCCCGGTTCGCCAGGTCGTAGACCGCCGGCAGCAGCTTCTTCTGCGCCAGGTCGCCGGTGACGCCGAAGATCACCAGGCCGCTGGGCCCGGCGATCTTCGGCAGTCGCCGATCGGATGGGTCACGGAGCGGGTTGTGCCCGTTCGTCACCTTCGCCGGTGCCATCCGGTGGTACCACCCTTCGTTGCTGTCTCGCCTGGTCAGGTCAGGAGCCGGCGGCCGCGAGGCCGTCGGTGACGTCCCCCAGCAGCTCCGCCCAGCTCTTCTCGAACGAGTCGACGCCGGAGTCCTCCAGACCCTCCAGGATCTTGCCGTACGGGACACCGAGACGCTCGATGGTGTCCAGTATCTGGCGGGATTCCTCGAACGTGCCGTGCACGGTGTCGGTGCCGTCGGCCGGTGAGTGGTCGGCGACCGCCTCGAGGGTCTTGGCGGGCATCGTGTTCACGACGTCGGCCACGACGAGCTCGTCGACGTACATCGTGTCCGGGTACGCGGGGTCCTTGGTGCCGGTGGAGGCCCACAGCGGGCGCTGGGTGTGCGCACCCGCGGCCGCCAGCGCCTCGTACCTGGGGGTGGAGAACACCTCCTCGTACACCTCGTAGGCCAGTCGGGCGTTCGCGATCGCGGCCTTGCCCCGGAGCGCGAGCGCCTCCTCGGTGCCGATCTCGGCGAGCGCCTTGTCGACCTGCGTGTCGATGCGGGACAGGAACAGCGAGGAGACCGAGCGGATGGCGGACAGGTCCTTGCCCGCCTGGTGCGCCAGCTCCAGCCCGTCGATGTAGGCCTGCGCCACGGCACGGAACCGGTCCAGGCTGAACACCAGGGTGACGTTGACGCTGATGCCGGCCGCGATCGCAGCGGTGATGGCCGGCAGACCCTCCACCGTCGCGGGGATCTTGACGAACAGGTTCGGCCGGTCGACGGTGTCCCACAGCGTGTGCGCGGAGGCGATGGTGGCCTCCGTCTGGCGGGCCAGGCGCGGGTCGACCTCGATCGAGACGCGCCCGTCCTGGCCGCCGGTGGCGGCGTGGATGCCGGCGAAGAGGTCACACGCGTTGCGCACGTCGTCGGTGGTCAGGGTCAGGACCGCGTCATCGAGGGACGTGCCGGCGGCGGCGAGCTCGCGCAGCTGCTCGTCGTAGGCGTTCCCCTCGGCGATGGCCTTGGCGAAGATCGTCGGGTTCGTGGTGACGCCCACCACGGACCGGGTGTCGATGAGGTTCTGCAGCGCGCCGGAGGTCAGGGCCTCGCGGGACAGGTCGTCGAGCCAGACGGACACCCCGGCCTCGCTGATGGCGGTCAGGGCGTTGGCGGTGGTCGCGGACGGTTGGGTCATCGTGGTCTCCCTCGTTGCGGTCGATGGTGCCGACGGCGGCACGCGGCCGCCGTCGGCATCCAGGCTCAGGCCGTGGCTGCGGCGATCGATTCCTCGGCCGCGGCGACGGTCGCCTCCGCGGTGATGCCGAACTCGGCGAACAGGACCTTGTAGTCGGCGGAGGCGCCGTAGTGCTCGAGGGACACGGCGCGTCCGGCGTCGCCCAGGTACTTGTACCAGGACAGCGCGATGCCGGCCTCGACGCTGACCCGGGCCCGCACCGCGCGGGGCAGCACGGACTCCCGGTAGTCGGCGTCCTGCTCCTCGAACCACTCGAGGCTCGGCGCGGACACC
The DNA here is from genome assembly GCF_009708215.1 of Occultella kanbiaonis. Taxonomy (NCBI): domain Bacteria; kingdom Bacillati; phylum Actinomycetota; class Actinomycetes; order Micrococcales; family Ruaniaceae; genus Occultella; species Occultella kanbiaonis. Next base: position 2,476,620 of record NZ_CP046175.1, read on the forward strand.
ACCCGGGTGCCCACCCCCTTCGCCTCGAGCTGCTCCCGGGCGGTCACGGCGATCTGCACCTCGGAGCCGGTCGCGATCAGGATGACCTCCGGCGTGTCCGTGGAGGACTCCAGCAGTACGTACGCACCCTTCGCGACGCCGTCGGCCTCGGCGAAGCCGTCGGTGCCACGCGGGAAGGTGGGCACGTTCTGCCGGGTCAGGACGATCCCGGCCGGGCCGTCGCGGCGCTCCAGGATGGCCTTCCAGGCCTGCGCGGTCTCGTTGGCGTCGGCGGGGCGGACCAGGGCAAGGCCCGGGATCGCGCGCACCGCGGCGAGGTGCTCCACCGGCTGGTGCGTGGGACCGTCCTCACCGAGGCCGATCGAGTCGTGCGTCCACACGTAGATCGACGGCGCCTTCATCAGGGCGGCGAGGCGGACCGCGCCGCGCATGTAGTCGCTGAAGGTGAAGAACGTGCCGCCGTAGGCACGGGTCAGGCCGTCGACGGCGATGCCGTTGACGATCGCGCCCATCGCGTGCTCGCGGATCCCGAAGTGCAGCGTGCGCCCGTACGGCGTGCCGGAGAACTCCTCGGTCGAGCGTTCGACCGGAATGAAGGACGGCTCGCCCTTCATCGTGGTGTTGTTGGAACCGGCCAGGTCGGCGCTGCCGCCCCACAGCTCTGGCAGCACGGGGGCGAGGGCGCTGAGGACGCTTCCGGACGCGGCGCGGGTGGCCACGTCCTTGCCGGCCTCGAACGTGGGCAGGGCCTGCGCCCAGCCGTCCGGTAGCTCGCGCGCCTGGAGTCGGGCCAGCAGGGCGGCCCGCTCGGGGTTCGCGGCCGACCAGGTGGCCAGTGCCGCATCCCACTCGGCGTGCGCCTTGGCGCCGCGCTCGACGACCTCACGGGTGTGCGCGAGCACCTCCGCGTCCACGTCGAAGGACTTCTCCGGGTCGAACCCGACGATCTCCTTGAGCGCCTTGACCTCGTCGCCGCCCAGCTTGGAGCCGTGTGCGGAGTGCGAGCCCTGCTTGCCGGGGGAGGGCCACGCGATGATGGTACGCAGCGCGATGAACGTCGGCCTGTCGGTGACCGTGCGCGCCTGCGCGAGCGCGGCGTTCAGGGCATCGACGTCCTCGCGGTAGCTGCCGTCGGCCTGGGTCCAGTCGACCCGGATCGTGTTCCACCCGTAGGCGTCGTAGCGGGCCACGACGTCCTCGGTGAACGCGATGTCGGTGTCGCCCTCGATCGAGATGTGGTTGTCGTCCCAGACGACCACGAGGTTGCCGAGGTTCTGGGTGCCGGCCAGCGAGGAGGCCTCGCCGCTGACGCCCTCCTGCAGGTCGCCGTCGGAGGCGATGACATACACGCGGTGGTCGAAGGGCGACTCACCGGGAGCGGCGTCCGGGTCCAGCAGGCCGCGGACGCGGCGCTGTGCCATGGCGATCCCGACGGCGGTCGCGACACCCTGGCCGAGCGGGCCGGTGGTGGTCTCGACGCCCTTGGTGTGACCCCACTCGGGGTGCCCGGGGGTCAGCGATCCCCAGGTACGCAGCGACTCGAGGTCCTCGAGCTCGAGGCCGTATCCGGACAGGTAGAGCTGGATGTACTGGGTGATCGAGGAGTGTCCGGCGGACAGCACGAACCGGTCCCGGCCCAGCCAGTCCGGGTCGCTCGGGTCGATCGTCATCTCGTTCTGGTACAGCAGGTACGCCAGCGGGGCGAGGCTGATCGCGGTGCCGGGGTGACCGTTGCCGACCTTCTCGACGGCGTCAGCGGCGAGGACTCGGACGGTGTCGACGGCCTTGTGGTCGAGTTCGTTCCAACCGACGGTGTCCGACTTCGGGGCTTGCGCGTTCACTGAGCCTTCTCTTCCTGCGTCCGCGTGCGTGCGGGCGCGAATGGGATCTGTTGCGGGTTCGGGAGGCGGTCCGCGCACAGCGGTCCGACGCTGGTCCCGACCCTACTCATATTCGGCCGGAGGGCACGTGGTTGCCCGCATTTGCCTCACCGCGCCCTACACTGGCGAAGGCGGGTCGTGCCCGCCCGATGGCGCCGTCGTTCGGCGCATGATGATCCGGAGATGTTGACCCAGTGGCTGACCACCGCCCCGTGACCGTGCCAGATCGGCCTGACCGGACCGTGCCGAACGACCGGTCCGACGGCGCCTCCTCCTCGTTCCATGGTGGGCCGGCCCTCGCCGGATCCGCGCGGTCGGGATGGCGAGCGAAGGTCGGGGCCTACATCGCGCTCACCAAGCCACGGATCATCGAGCTGCTCCTGATCACCACCGTGCCGACCATGATCCTGGCCCAGGGCGGGTTCCCGTCCTGGTGGCTGATCATCGCGACCCTCGTCGGCGGCACCGCGGCGGCCGGCTCCGCGAACACGCTGAACATGTACTACGACCGCGACATCGACGCGCTGATGAACCGCACGAAGAAGCGGCCGCTGGTCACCGGCGCGGTGAGCCCGACGGGCGCGCTGATCTTCGGGATCGCCCTCGGGGTGTTCTCGGTCCTGTGGCTCGGCCTCGCCGTGAACTGGGTGGCCGCCGGCCTCGCGTTCGCCGCGAACCTCATGTACTCGGTCGGATACACGATCCTGCTGAAGCGACACACCTCCCAGAACATCGTCTGGGGTGGGGCCGCGGGTTGCATGCCGGTCCTGATCGGCTGGGCCGCGGTCACCGGTTCCCTGGACTGGGCGCCGTTCCTGCTGTTCGGGATCATCTTCTTCTGGACGCCGCCGCACTACTGGCCGCTGTCGATGAAGTTCAAGAAGGACTACGCCGCGGCCGGGGTGCCGATGCTGCCCGTGGTCAGCGCGGACACCCGGGTGGCCCGTCAGATGATCGGCTACACGGTCGCGATGATCGCCTGCTCCCTCGCGCTGATCCCGGTCGCCCAGATGGGCCTGCTCTACACGGTGGCCGCGGTCGCCGCCGGAGGCTGGTTCCTGATCCTGTGCATCAACCTGTACCGCCGGGCGGTTGCCGGCACCACTCGCAAGCTGGGCGCCATGAAGGTGTTCCACGGCTCGATCACGTACCTGACCCTCGTGTTCGTGGCGCTCTCGATCGACCCGTTCCTGCCGTTCTGACCCGATGCCGGCCGACGAGTCTGCTCCCTACGGCGGGCAACTGCGCGAGTACCTCGCGCACCTCGGCATCGAACGCGGCCTCTCCGTGCACACCCTCGCCGCCTACCGGCGGGACCTGCTGAGGTACGCGGCGTTCCTGGGCTCGCTCGGGCGGACCTCGTTCGCCGAGGTCACCGAGGCGGACGTCGGCGCGTACGTCGAGGCGCTGCGCGCCGGGTCCGACGGCGGCAGCTCGCTCTCGGCGTCATCGACGTCCCGGGCGGTGGTGGCGGTGCGCGGCTGGCACCGCTTCGAGGCCCTCGAGGGACGTACCGACCATGACCCGGCAGCGGCCGTCCGCCCGCCGAGCGGCGCGAAGCGCCTGCCGAAGGCGATCTCCACCGACGAGGTGGACCGGCTCCTGACCGGGGCCTCGGCCGCGGAGGGCGTGCTCGGTCTGCGGGACCGGGCCCTGGTGGAGGTGCTCTACGGCACCGGCGCCCGGATCAGCGAGGCCGTCGGACTGGCCATCGACGATCTGGACCTGGACCACGCGGCACCGTCGGTGCGGCTGTTCGGCAAGGGTCGCAAGGAGCGGATCGTCCCGATGGGACGGTTCGCCGTCGAGGCGCTGGAGGCCTACCTGGTGCGGGCCAGGCCGGTGCTCGCCCAGTCCGGGCGGGGCACGCCGACGGCGTTCCTGAACCAGCGGGGCAACCCGCTCAGCAGGCAGAGCGCGTGGGCGGTGCTGCAGACCGCGGCCGAGCGCGGGGGAGTCACCGCGCACATCTCCCCGCACACCCTGCGCCACTCCTACGCCACCCACCTGCTCGCCGGCGGGGCCGACGTCCGGGTGGTGCAGGAGCTGCTCGGGCATGCCTCGGTGACGACCACGCAGATCTACACCCTGGTCACCCCGGACACGCTGCGCGAGGTGTACGCCGCAGCGCACCCGCGCGCTCGGGGCTGATACCCCGGCCCTCGCCGGCGCAGGTTCGTCAGCCGACGGATCGGGTCCGCACCGCGGGGGCGCCCTCGTAGCGCTCACGGGCATCGATCAGGTCCTCGAAGTGAGCGGCGGTCCAGTCGCAGACGGCGGCCAGGGGTACCAGGATGCTGCGGCCCAGGCCCGTCAACGGGTACGTGACGCGCGTCGGGCCGGGCTCGTGTCCCTGGACCGCGCCGCGGCAGCGGCCGCGCTCGCGACCTGCCGGACCCGCCGCCGGACCACCTGCTCGAGGCGATGTGGTGCCTGACCGCCCACGCCGCGATCGCCGTCGGGGACCGGCCCGCGATGCGGCGTGCCCAGGCGGCCCTCGGCCCTGCATGCCACGAGCAGGCCGGAGCCGGAACGGGCCTGTTCACCCTCGGCCCGGTGTCGGCGTTCCTGGACGGCCTGGAGCACGCGCTCGGGCGTTGACGACCGCGCTGCGGGTCCGGTCAGCGCAGTGCCGTGACCCGGAGCGGGGCATCGGGGTGGAACGGGTCGGCCGTGTGGATCTCGGTCCCCGGGTGCAGCAGGGTCTCGGTGCGGTACAGCTCCTCCAGCTCGACGGCCGCCGGTCCACCGTGTACGCCGTTCGCCTCTTCTTCGTCGGCCGCCACGAGCAGCGAGGCCACCCGGTCGATCCGGTCGAGGAAGGGCGCGAGACCATCGACATCGCCGGGCGGCGGACCCTCGCTGAGGAGCCCCCAGATGTCCCACAGGAGCAGCTCGTCGCGGTGCCGGTGGGCCGCCTCGAAGACCACGTACTCGGCCACGAACACCGGGCCACGGAGCGGGAGCGTCGGGTCCACGCCGTAGGTGTCCGCGTCGATCGTGCCGGCGCGGTGGGCGAGCCACACCTGGGCGGCCGTCTCGAACGGGGTACCCAGGCCGGTCGGGATGTCGGTGACGTCGAAGGTGGGGCGGAACCCGGGCGCGTAACCGACGTCCAACTCGGGGTCGAAGCGGACCCAGCGTCCGCCGTCGAACACCTCGACGACCACGTGATCGTGGTGGAACCCGGCCCGGAAGTAGTCGGCGAACCCGATCCGGGTCCGGGCCGGCACGCCGTGCTCGCGCAGCACCCCGACGCTGAACAGGGAGTGGTCCCGGCAGCAGCCCTGGAGCCGCTCGGGCAGGGCCCGGGGTGCGCTCAGCGGCAGGCCGTGCCGGGCCTGGTCGGTGGCGAGCTGGTCGGCGAGCCAGCGCAGGTCGATGTCACCGCGGGTGGACTCGGGCAGCTGGGCCTGTTCACCCCGGTAGTGCGCGATCAGGTTCCGCGCGGCCGCGGAGACGTCGGCGATGGTCGGGTTCACGGCCCGCAGCAGGTCGGCGTGGGGCCCGGGGTCGCTGTACCGGGAGTGCCGGGCGTAGCGGGCGACGGCGTCCGGCGGCGGTGCGGGCAGCCTTGCCTCGGTCTGTGGTGCAGTGCTCATCGGTGATCCTCTCGGTAGGGCAGGGCGATCTGGGCGGCGGGCGCGGACGGTGCGTCGGGCCAGGGCGTCGGGTAGACCTCGCGCGGAGGCCCGGTCACCGTCCCGTGCGCACGGGCCCAGCGCCCGACGGCGTCGTAGGCATGCAGGATCTGGGGGTAGGCGCACTGGGCCCGGGTGATCGTGGTGGCAGCCTCCGTACGCGCCGGCTCGAGGCGGATCACGATCGGACCGGACGGGCCGGCGGTGCCCTCGTACGGCACGCACACCTCGATGGGGCCGTCGCTGTCCGGGGAGACCACGCCGTGGAAGATGGCCCACCATTCGTCGCCGAAGGTGGCCTCCTGGGTGCCCAGGTGGTCACGGATGCGCCGCACCGAGTCGTTGAGCGTCCCCATGAGTTCGGTCTGCAGCACGTGGGTGGTGATCGAGGCCAGCAGGCGTTCGGGGACGGTCCGGGCGGCGACGTCGAACGCGGGGGAGGTGGCGCCGTCGCGCCACTGCTCGACGAGGTACTCCACGGTGCCACGCCGGGTGGCGAGCGCGTGCTCCTGCTCGGTCCACCACGCGATCAGGTCATCGGTGGCGGCCGCCGGGTTCTGCGCTGCCAGGATCGCCCGGACCCTGGCCAGCGGCATGTCGAGGCGGCGCAGCAGGGAGATCCGCCGGGCCGTCGGCTCCTGGGCGGGGGAGTAGTAGCGGTAGCCCGTGTAGGGGTCCACCGAGGCGGGCACCAACAGGCCGGACTCGTCGTACCCTCGCAGCGCCTTCAGGGACAGGCCGGTCCGGCGCGCGAACTCGCCGATGGTGAAGTGGTCCGTCTCGGTCATGACCCCAGTGTTGGCCCTGCCCCTGGGGGAGGGTCAACACGATTGGGGACGCGGCTCAGAAGTAGGTGCGCACGAGCCCCACGGCCACGGAGTCGGGTGTCAACCGGCCGGTGATCTCGACGATGTCGCGCCACTTGTCGAAGGTCGTGCACGGGTGGGAGACACCGAGGACGACGAGGTCGCCGACCGCCGGCTGTGTCGCGAAGGTGCCCGCCGGGACGAACGCATGCTGATCGTTCATCGCCGCCACCTCCGCGGGATCGGCGACGACGTCGCGCACCCGGCCGTCGCGCCACAGCTCGACCGGGACGGGCAGCCCGTTGTCGTGCCCGGCGTCACGCCGCCCCACATCGAGCAGGGCGACGCCGCCATCGTGCACCGCGAGAACCGTCGCCACCAACCTCAGCGCGGGCCGGAACCGCGGTGCGCTCGGCGGCGCCGCGTCCTGCGCGTGGCGGTAGTGCCAGTCGTCGTGGGCGACGCTGACGCCGGAACGGATCAACACCGCGCCGTCCGCGGCAGACAGCTCCGCCAACCCGTCGGCGACCTCGGCGAGGTGGTCGCTCCCGCCGATGGTCAGGTACGCCTGCGCCCCGACGAGCGGCAGCACGACCTCCCGATGCACCTGGAGGACGTGCGTCGTGAACGCCGCGAGGTCGCTGCGGCTCGGATCGCCGCCGATGGCCCCTTCGTACGCGGCCGAGCCGGCGAGCCGCACACCCGGGGTTGCTCGTACCCGGGCGGCAACGGCGTGTGCCTCCTGGACGTCACGTACTCCGGTCCGCCCGCCCGGGCGTCCGATGTCGAGCAGGACCGGCAGCTCGGGTCCGGTCCGGGAGGCCAGGGCCTCGACGGCGGCCTCGCTGTCCACCCACGACAGGATCTCGCGGTGCGGGTCGCGACGTAATGCGGCCCTGGCTCGCTCGCCTCCGGCGGCAGATGCGAGCGGGTTCGCGAGCAGGATCCGCCGCACGCCGAACGTGAGCGCAACCCGCAGCTGCGCCTGGGTCGCCACCGTGATGCCCCAGGCGCCGGCCTGGAGCTGTCGCGACCACAGCTGTGGCGCCATCGTCGTCTTGCCGTGCGGCGCCAACAGGTAGCCACGGTCGTCGCACCAGCGCTGCAGTGCTGCGACGTTCTCCGAGACGGCGGTGGAGTCGATCGTCAGGTACGGCGTCGTGAGTGCTGCGAGCGGTGGCGTGGTCGAGGCCAGGTCGACGCGGGCGACGTCGTCGAAGCCCGGTCCGCTGATCTTGCTCAGCGGGTCCGGCGGCAGGGTGCCGAGCTCGGCCAGGTCGAGTGACTGCGCCATCATCGGTCCGCGACCGCACGACTGCGATCTCGACCCGGGCGCCCGGAACTGGAGGTGGCTGACTTCATGTCGTCTTCCTTCGTCTCGTGCCATCGACCGAGGTGCCGCAACGGAGCCGGCTCACCTGCGGCTACCGTAGTCGGCCATGGCCAACGGACAAGGACAGGGCGCACCCCACAGCGGTGCGCGATACGCCGGCCAGTTCCTGATCGCCGCACGGACACCGACCGGCGGACTGTGGCGCTGGGACGGCGGCACCGGCCCGGCGGAGCAGGTCGCGGACGCACCGGACACGGCGTTCGTGCTCCCGCTCCCGGACGGTCGGATCGCCACCCTCGGCGGCGAGGAGGACGGGCACCTGCGCATCCTCGAGCGCAGCGGAGCCCGGTACACCGTCGCGACGGAGCTCGCGACGCAGGGCGGCGAGCCCTGCCACGCGGCGCTGCTGCCCGACGGTGAGCACCTGGTGGTCGTCAACTACCACCTCGAGGGTTCGGTGCTCGTGGTCGCGTTGATCGGCAGCCCTCGCATCGTGCAGCGGATCGTGTTCGACGAGCCCGGCGCCGGGGTGGTGCCGGACCGTCAGGACGCACCGCACCCGCATTTCGCGCTCGTCACCGGCGAGCGGGTCGTGGTCTCCGACCTCGGCTGCGACACGCTCCGACTGCTCCGTTGGGACGCCGGCGTGCTCGTCCAGGTCGGCACGTGTGCGACCCCGCCCGGGTCCGGGCCGCGACACCTCGCGATCCACGACGCGAACCTGGTGGTCAGCGCCGAACTGTCGAACGAGGTGCTTTCGGCACCGCTCGACGACGTGTTGGCCGGTGCGGCGCGGTGGCGGGTGCAGCCGGCCAGTCGGAAGGGCTTCGCCTCGGCGCGCGACGGCGGTGGACCACTGACGCATCCAGGCGAGATCGTCGTTGCCCACACGGGCCGGGTGTTCGTCGCCAATCGTGGCGCCGGCACGCTCGGGCTGCTCGACGTCGAGGGTGAGGAATTGACCTTCGAGTCGGAGGTCGACGCCGGTGGTGCCTGGCCGCAGCACGTCGCGCTGTGGCGAGACGAGCCGTACGTCGCCCTGCGCGACGACGATCTGGTCATCGGGCCGGGTGGACGTGCATCCGTGCCTTCGCCGGTATGGGTGACAGTCCTGCCCGAGCGGCTCAGTGCTGCGCGTCGGGCAGTGCCCGCATGAACCAGAACGGCCCGATCACGACGCACAACGCAGAAAGCAGCTGCCCCGACGCGCCGATCCACATCGTCGGCACGACGCCCAGCCAGGTGCCGAGCGCTCCGGCGAGCACCGCCGCGATCGGCATCACGCCCCACACGCAGAAGCGCACGGAGGCGTTCATGCGGCCGAGCAGGCGGGGCGGCGTGATGCGCTGGCGGAAGGTGACCTGCGTGATGTTGTAGAGCAGCACGGTGAAACTGCCGATGAAGCCCTGCACGACCAGCAGCGGGAAGGCGACGGCCGGGAAGGTCGCGGCGAGCGGCAGCATGCAGGCGACGGCGCTGAACGCGATCGCGCTCACGGGGATCGCCCGCGCTTCGCCGATCCACCGGACGATATGCGGCGTGGCAACGGCGCCGGCGAGACCGCCGACCGAGCCGAGCGAGAAGATCACGCCCATCGCGGCGGGCGTGAGCCCCAGTTCGCGCAGCAGGAAGATCGGCAGCATCGTGAACGAGATCGTGTTGAAGAAGTTCGAGATGCCGGTGGTGCCGACGATGCGCCGCAGCAGCCCGTTGCCGAACACCCAGCGCAGCCCCTCCCCGATCTCGCGCAGGATCGGGCCGCGGTCCTCCGCGTCGCGTGACACCTCGTGATCGCGCGTGAGCAGCAGCGCGACGAACGACGCGATGTAGGTGCCGACCGTCGCCAGGATCGCGAAGGGCGCCGTGATCAGGCCGATGAGCCAGCCGCCCAGCGCCGGCCCGCTGATGTTGGCGAGCTCGCGGGTGGACTCGAGCTTCCCGTTGGCCTCGGCGATCTGGTTCGCTCGCACGAGCGAAGGGATGATGCTCTGGTAGGAGACGTCGAAGAAGACGGTGGCGATACCGACCACGAGCGCGACGGCGTAGAGGTGCCACATCGCGAGCAGGTCTGCCCACCACAGCAGCGGCAGGGCGAGCAGCGCGGCCGCACGCACCGCGTCCGCCCAGATCATCACGCGGCGCTTTCGCATGCGGTCGATCCAGGCGCCGGCGGGAAGCCCGACGACGAGGAAGGCGGCGACGCCGGCGGCGTTCAGCAGCCCGATCTCGAACTCGGTCGCGTGCAGCAGCAGGACCGCGAGCACCGGGAGCGCGAGCTCGGTGACCTGCGAGCCGACCTGCGCGAGAGCCTGCCCCGACCACATGGTGAGGAAGTTCCCGTCGCGCCAGAGCGAGCGCTGCGGTGCATCGGGCACCACTGTCGGCTCGAGCGGCTCAACGGGTTCGCTCGCAGTGCCGCTCGCTCGGTCCGGCTCGGACATGCCGATCAGGATCCGGGAGTGATTGGGACTTGTCAATCAGCCTGGTCGGGACGGGTCAGAAGTGGTCCCGGATGTGTACCTGACCGGGGCCGAACACGTGGTCGATCACCTGGTCGGCCTCGGTGGGCCCGCTGAGGTGCCCGACCAGGCGCAGGTTCGCGCAGGACTGCACGCCGGCCCACGCCAGGGCAAGCCCCTGCGGTGTGAACGTCGCGACCTGCTCGCGCGAGCCCGGACCGGCCGCCACCCGCGTGCAGTCGACCGCTCCGCCGTCGACCCGCAGGTCGTAGACGCCGTTCATCGAGGCGAGCCGGTCCCCGGCGACGGCGAACCGCGCCCGCGCCGAGCCGTGCGAGCGGCGGGCCGTGAACGCCCCGGCGACGTCGTCGACACGGAGCATGTACCCCTCGGTGTCCACCTGCCGCCACGCGGCGGACGGCAGCACCAGGCGGGCGGGGTCCGCGCCGGAGGTCTCCAGCTTGATCGTCTCGATGATGGAGGAGAACGAGCCGAGCACCCGCCACAGCTCCCGGTAGGCGTCCGGGGTCAGCGCGAGCAGGTCCTCGACCTCGAGCGGGTCGCCCTCGCTCGGTCCGCGCGTCCAGCTGACGTAGCCGACGACGGCGCCGCTCGCGTCCTGCGCGAGGCTCACCCCGGTGAATGCGTCGACGACCTCGGTGTCGGTGGCCGGGAAGGACACTCCGCGGCGGCTCAGCGGGCCACGCTGGAGCGGGGCCCACGCGTCGTAGACGGCACGCGCGGCAGGGATGTCCGCGGCGCCGGCGCGACGCGTGGTGACGCCGGAGCCGGGCCGGACGGCAGCGGCAGCCGCGGTCGGGACCTCGACGGTGTCCGCGGCCCCGATCTGCTCGTAGCCGAACCGGCGGTAGATCCCCGGTGCCGTGGGGAAGAGCGTCGAGATGACCTCGCCGCGCTCGCGGGCCCCGCCCAGCACCCGCTCGAACAGGGCCTCGAGCAGTCCCCGGCCGCGGTACTCGGCCGCCACGGTGACGCCGGCGATGCCGCAGGTGGGGATCGAGGCGCCGTCCCACCAGGAGGAGTACTCGCGGCCGATGACCCGGGCGGCGAGCCGGTCGTCGTCGAACGTGCCCCACAGGTGCATCCCGGCCGGGTAGGAGACCGGTTGTGGGGCGGTCAGGCCGCCGGCGGGCATGCCGAAGGCCTCCGCGCCGAGGCGGCGGCTGGCCGCGATGTCGTCCGGGCCGAGCTCCCGCGTGGTGAAGGTCATCGGGCCAGCGTAGGGGTCGCGGAAACCGAACGTGTGCGGCGCGCGCAGTTGGTGATGTCCGGTCAGGACAGTAGTTTGGCGGGGTGAGTACCGAAGCCTCCGACACCAGGACCGAACGCGACTTCCCGGTGCCCCAACCGTTGAACGGTCACGGTCCGGCTCGGATCATCGCGATGTGCAACCAGAAGGGCGGCGTGGGCAAGACCACCACCACGATCAATCTGGGTGCAACGCTGGCCGAGTACGGCCGCAAGGTGCTCATCGTGGACTTCGACCCGCAGGGCGCGGCGTCCGCAGGACTCGGGGTCGCCGCCCACGAACTCGACGACACCATCTACACGGAGCTGATGGCGGCGAAGCCGGACGTGCACCAGGTGATCCGGGAGACCGGGGTGCCGAACCTGGACCTGATCCCCGCGAACATCGACCTGTCCGCGGCCGAGGTGCAGCTGGTCAACGAGGTGGCTCGCGAGCAGGCCCTCGGCCGGGTGCTGCGCCCGATCACCGACGACTACGACGTCATCCTGATCGACTGCCAGCCCTCGCTCGGACTGCTCACGGTGAACGCGCTGACCGCCGCGCACGGCGTGATCATCCCGCTCGAGACCGAGTTCTTCGCGCTGCGCGGGGTCGCGCTGCTGGTCGAGACGATCGACAAGGTGCGCGACCGGCTCAACCCGCGCCTGCACACCGACGGCATCCTGGCGACCATGTACGACGCCCGCACGCTGCACTCGCGGGAAGTGCTGGCCCGGGTGCGGGAGGCGTTCGGGGACACCGTGTTCGACACGGTGATCACCCGGACGGTGAAGTTCCCGGACGCGTCCGTGGCGACCGAGCCGATCACCACCTACGCCCCGAACCACGCCGGCGCGTACAACTACCGCAAGCTCGCCCGCGAACTCATCTCCCGTGGCGACGTCGCCTGACGACACCCTCGCCGGCGACGCGCCCTCCGACGAGGCGGTGCGGCGGGCCACCTTCGAGGTGAGCCTGGTCAACTTCTCGGGCCCGTTCGACGTGCTGCTCTCGCTGATCGCGAAGCACAAGATGGACGTGACCGAGGTGGCCCTCGCCGTCGTCACCGACGACTTCATCGCGCACATCCGCGCGCAGGAGGAGTGGGACCTGTCCCAGGCGAGCGAGTTCCTCGTGATCGCCGCGACCCTGCTGGACCTGAAGGCGGCCCGGCTGCTGCCCCGGGGCGTGGTGGACGACGCCGAGGACCTGGAGCTGCTCGAGGCCCGCGACCTGCTGTTCGCGAGGCTCCTGCAGTACCGGGCGTTCAAGGAGGTCGCCGGGCACCTGGACGCCGAATGGGTCCGGATGGGCAGGTCCTACCCGCGCAACGTGGCCCTGGAGGCGCGGTTCGCGGCACTGCTGCCCGAGCTCGTCATGCAGGTGGGCCCTGCCGAGCTGGCCGCCCTGGCCGCGGCGGCGCTCGCCCCGAAGGCCCCGCCACCGGGCGTGGACCTCAGCCACCTGCACAACCCGGTCGTGAGCGTCCGGGAGCAGGCGGCCCACATCGTCGACCGGTTGCGCCGGTCGGGATCGCTGTCCTTCCGGGCCCTCACCGATGACGCCGACGGCACGAACGTGGTCGTGGCCCGGTTCCTCGCGCTGCTGGAGCTGTACCGGGAGAGCGCCGTCGCGTTCGACCAGGCCGACGCGCTGGGGGAGTTGACCGTGCGCTGGACCGGCGCCGACGAGGGGGACGTCACCGTCGAGGACGACTACGAGGACGGGCCCGTGGTGCCACAGGACGAGCCCGACCCGACCGGAGCGCCCGACCCGACCGGAGAGCAGGAGCAAGGATGACCGAGTTCACCACGGAGCCGAGCGTGGCCCCCGGCGCGCCCACGGCGGCGCCCACCGGGGTGGGCCAAGCAGGGCAGGACCCGCCCGCGGACGAGGGCTCGGCAACGGAGCCCGCCGCGCCGGCCGCAGCCGGTGTCCTGGACGCCCCGGGCGGGCTGCACGCGGCGCTCGAGGCGATCCTCATGGTCACCGAGACCCCGATCGCGGCCGCCCAGCTGGCCACCGTCCTGACCGTCCCCGAGGTCGAGGTGGCCGAGGCGCTCGCGGACCTGGTCGCCGACTACACCGGCGGCTCCCGGCCACGCGGCTTCGAGCTGCGTGAGGTCGCCGGAGGGTGGCGGTTCTACTCCGCGCCGGCGTTCGCCGTTGCCGTGGACGCGTTCGTGCTGGACGGGCAGACGGCCCGGCTCACCCAGGCCTCGTTGGAGACCCTGGCCGTGATCGCGTACCGTCAGCCGGTGGCCCGCGGTCGGATCGCGGCCATCCGCGGTGTGAACGTGGACTCGGTGGTGCGGACCCTGCTCACCCGTGGTCTGATCGAGGAGGCGGGTACCGACTCCGAGAGCGGGGCGATCCTGTACCGGACCAGTTCCTACTTCCTCGAGCGGCTCGGGCTCCGCTCGCTGGAGGACCTCCCGCCACTCGCCCCCTACCTGCCCGATATCGACGCGTTCGACGACATTGACGGAGCAACCCGATGACCCCCCGATCCCAGCGACCGAACAACCCGCCCAGAGACGTCCACGACCCCGACGGCGTCCGCCTCCAGAAGGTGCTCGCCGGCGCCGGCCTCGGCTCCCGCCGGGCCTGCGAGGACATCATCACCGCCGGCCGGGTCACCGTCGACGGTGTCCAGGTGCGCGAGCTCGGCGTCCGGGTGGACCCGACGACCGCCGTCATCCACGTGGACGGGGACCGCGTGCAGCTCGACGACAGCGTCGTCACCATCGCGCTGAACAAGCCCTTCGGTGTCTACTCGAGCATGCGCGACGAGCAGGGCCGCCCCGACCTCGCCCAGTTCGTGGCGGACCGCACCGAGCGGATGTTCCACGTCGGCCGCCTCGACGCCGAGACCGAGGGCCTGATCCTGCTCACGAACGACGGCGAGCTCGCGCACCGGCTCACCCACCCCTCCTACGAGGTCGCCAAGACCTACCTGGCCGAGGTCGACGGCCGGGTCGCTCGGGGCCTTGGCCGCCAGCTCATGGACGGCGTGGAACTCGAGGACGGCCCCGTGAAGGTCGACTCCTTCAAGGTGCTCGAGACCACCCCCGGTGCCTCCATCGTCGAGGTCGTGCTGCACGAGGGCCGCAACCACATCGTGCGGCGACTGTTCGAGGAGGTCGGCCACCCCGTGGTCAAGCTCTCCCGCACCCAGATCGGCCCGATCCGCCTCGGCCACCTCAAGGTCGGGCGAACCCGGGTCATCGAGGGACGCGAGCTCGGGTCCCTGATGTCCGCGGTCGGCATGTAGCCAGGCACGTGGAGACGCAGGCGCCGGACACCGCCGGCCTGTACCGCCGGTTCGCGCGGCTCGAGGCCCGCAGTTCCTCGCCCATCTACGAGGCACTCTGCCTCGCGATCGCCGAGTCGGCGCCGGCGCTCGCCGTGCTTGCGTCGCTGCCGCGCCACAAACGCCAGCCGAACCTGCTGCTCGGCGCACTGCGCTGGTTCGGGGTGCCCGTCGAGGAGCCGACGGCGGCCCTCGCCTTCGTCGAGGACCGCGCCGAGGACCTGCGCTGCTTCATGCTCTCCCACGCCACCCAGACGAACGAGGTGGCCCGCTGCGCGGTGATGCTGCCCGCCCTCGCGCTCGTGCCCGGCCCGGTGGCCCTGCTCGAGCTCGGGGCGAGCGCCGGGTTGTGCCTGCTCCCGGACCGCTGGTCCTACTTCTGGACCCGGCCCGACGGGAGCGTGGCGCGGCTCGGCTCCGGTGCACCCGAGCAGGTGGGCGTCGGCGCCCGGGTCAGCGGGCCGGCGCCGCTGCCGACCGTGATGCCGGACGTGGTCGCCCGCCTCGGCCTCGACGCGAACCCGATCGACGCCGCCGACCCGGACCAGCAGCGCTGGCTGGAGTGCCTGATCTGGCCGGAGCACACCGAACGGGCCGAACGGCTGCACGCTGCCCTGGCGGCGGCCGCCGCCGACCCACCCCCGATCCGGACCGGACTCTTCCCGGGCGACGTACCGGCCGCCGTCGACCACCTGCACGGGCAGGCACCCGGGGCGACGGTCGTGGTGCTGCACAGCGCCGCCGTCGCCTACCTGGACGCCGACGCACGCGCCGAGCTCGCCGGGGTGCTGGCCGGGCTGGACGTGCGCCGGCTCGGCCTGGAGGGCGCCCAGGTGACCCGTGACCTCGGCCTGGCAGGTGTCCCCGACGCCGACGGCCGCTTCGTGCTCAGCCTCGACGACCGCGTCCTTGGCACGGCGGATCCGCATGGCCGCGACCTGGACTGGTCCGAGGCCGACGGCCGGTACGCGGACCTGGACCGGCTGCCGAGCCGGTCGCACCGCTGATGCGCTTGGGTGGCCACCGCCGACGGTAGGGTGAGCCCTCGTGAACGCCGAGCCGAGCAACGTCGCTGCGACCCACGGTCCGGTCCGGATCGTCGGCGCTGGGCTGCTCGGTGCCAGCATCGGGCTCGGCCTGTCCGCGCAGGGGGTCCCGGTCACGCTCTCGGACGCTTCGCCGACGGCGCAGGCCCTGGCCCGGGATGTGGGTGCCGGCGCGATCGCACGGACCGAGGACGCGGTCCCCACGCTCGTCGTCGTGGCCGTGCCGCCCGACGTCGCCGCGCGGGTGGTGGCCGCCGAGCTGCGGGCGTACCCGGGCGCCGTCGTGACGGACGTCGCGAGCGTGAAGTCGGTCATCCTCGCCGAGCTCGCCGCGATGGCCTCCCTCGACCTGAGCCGCTACGTCGGGTCGCACCCGATGGCCGGCCGGGAGCGCTCCGGGGCCGGGGCGGCCTCCGCGGACCTGTTCGTCGGACGGCCCTGGGTGATCACCACCCGTGCGGGCCTGGACCCCCAGGCGCTGCTCGCCGTGCGGTCCCTGGCCGTGGACCTCGGCGCCGGCCCGGTGCAGATGACTCCGGCCGAGCACGACGACGCGGTGGCCCTGGTCTCCCACCTGCCGCAGCTGATGGCCTCCCTCACCGCCGGGCGGCTGGTCGAGGCACCGGAGGCGGCGCTCGGCCTGGCCGGCCAGGGCCTGCGCGACGTCACCCGGATCGCGGCGAGCGACCCGCGGCTGTGGTCGGCGATCCTGACCGGGAACGCCGCAGCCGTGGGTACGCACCTGCGTGGTGTCCGTGACGACCTGGACGGGCTGCTCGAGGCCCTGGACCGGGCCGCCGTCGACGGGCCGCTCGCACTCGGCGCGATCGCCGGCATGGCCGGCGTGATCTCCGCCGGCAACGACGGCGCCGCGCGGATCCCCGGCAAGCACGGCGGTCTGCGCAAGCGGTACAGCGAGGTCACGGTGCTGGTACCCGACGAGCCGGGTGAGCTCGGTCGGCTGTTCACCGAGATCGGCGAGATCGGCGTCAACATCGAGGACTTCCAGATGGAACATGCGACCAGGCAGAGAGTGGGGATGGCGATCGTGTCGGTGATCCCGGCGTCGGCTACGACGCTCGAGGTGGCGTTGGAGGAGCGGGGCTGGCGCGTGGTGGCGCCGTGACGGCGCTGGTGGTGGCGATCGACGGACCGTCCGGCACCGGCAAGTCCACGATCAGCCGGCGGATCGCCGCCGAGTTCGGCCTCGCCTACCTCGACACCGGCGCCATGTACCGGGCCGCCGCGTGGTGGTGCGTGCGCGAGGGCATCGACCTGGCCGACACCGCGGCCGTCGCCGCGCAGGTGCGTGAGCTACCCCTGCAGATCGGTACGGACCCGCGCGAGCCGAGCTTCGCCGTCGGCGGCGAGGACGTGAGCATCGTGATCCGCAGCACCGAGATCTCCACGATGGTCAGCGCGGTCGCCACGAACCTGGACGTGCGCGCGCAGCTGCAGGACCGCCAGCGTGCCGCGATCGCCGCCGAGCAGCGCCCGGACGGGTTCTCCGGCGGCCGCGGCATCGTCGCCGAGGGACGGGACATCACCACGGTGGTTGCCCCGGACGCGCAGGTGCGGATCCTGCTCCTCGCCGACGAGGCGGCCCGGCTCGCCCGCCGCGCCAAGGAACTGCACGGCACCACGGACTCGGCCGCACTTGAGGCCACCCGGGACCAGGTGGTGCGCCGCGACGCGGACGACTCCACCGTCTCCAACTTCACCACCGCTGCGGACGGTGTCCTGACCGTGGACACCTCCACGATGACCCTTGAGGAGTCCGTGGACACCGTGCGTGGCATCGTCACCCGGGCACTGGCCACGATCGAGGAGGAGGCCCGATGACGGAGCCGAAGGACGCCGGCGCCGCCAGGTCCGCGAAGCCGGCCGGTTCGCCCGGTCAGATCGTCACCCCGGACGACATCCGGCGCTGGGGCCCGGTGTGGTCGCGCCGAGTGGGCTGGATGCTCGCCCACGTGTTCTGGAACACGACGGTCATCGGGGCCGAGCACATCCCGCGGACCGGGCGGCTGCTGATCGCGGCGAACCACACCGGCGTCATCGACGGGCCGCTGCTGCACGGCGTCATCCCGCGCAGCTCGCACATCATCATCAAGGAGGAGATGTTCTCCGGGATCATCGGCTTCCTGATGCGCGGCGCGGGTCAGATCCCGGTGGACCGCAAGAACGGCCGGGCCGCCCTGCAGACGGCGCTCGCGCTGCTCAAGGAGGACCGGCTCGTCGGGGTGTTCCCCGAGGGCACCCGCGGGCGCGGTGACGTCAAGGAGACCAAGGCCGGGATCGCCTGGCTGGCGGTGCACTCGGGTGCCCCGGTCGTGCCGGCGGCGATCCTTGGCAGCCGGCCCACCGGCAAGAAGCCCGGGCACATCCCGTTCTTCCGGACCCGGTTGCACGTGGTGTTCGGGGAGCCGTTCGTCGCGGCCGACCCGGCCACCGGGAAGGGCCGCAAGGCCGTGGCCGAGGCGATGGAGACCATTCAGACCCGGATGAGCGAGCACGTCCACGCGGCGTCGGAGCTGACCGGCGTGGAACTGCCGGGGAGCACCGAGATCTGAGGTCCCCGGATGCGCCCGAGCCGCGGCGGGCGCACGCTGTAGTGACCCGGCGGGGCGAGACGCGCACCGCGCGGGCGGCTGCGGAGGGAGCAGGCATGCCTGGCAGGAAGAGTCCCGGACCGAGCGTGAAGGACCCCGAGCTCTACGAGAAGCTGCGTGACGAGGGCAACTCGAAGGAGAAGTCCGCCCGGATCGCGAACGAGGCGGCATCCTCGTCCCGGTCCACGGTGGGCAAGCGCGGCGGCAGGGCCGAGGACTACGAGGACCGGACCGTCCCCGAGCTGCGTGAGCGCGCGAAGGAGATCGGAATCGGGGGCCGCTCGAGGATGAGGAAGTCCGAGCTCATCGACGCCCTGCGCAACCACTGACGGCGCGCGAGGGCGGCGGACACGGCGGCGCGTTAGGTCATCGGGCGTCGAGCGGGAACAATGGGCGGGTGAACGAGCAGCAGAACGACCCGTCAGGCCCCGCCGACCTCCCGCGCGCCGCCGTCGACGACTTCGACGCGGCGGCGGCCGAGGAGCGCGACGAGCGTTACGACGTGGCCGACACGACCGACGATGTCCAGCGCGCCGACGCGCTCCGGGCCGGGCTGTCCGACTACGACCTGGACGAGACCGACCTCAGTCTGCTCGAACAGGGCGAGGGCGACGGTGTCGACTCAGGTGCCAAGGGACCGTTGCCCGTGCTTGCGGTCATCGGGCGCCCGAACGTCGGCAAGTCGACCCTGGTGAACCGGATCCTCGGCCGCCGTGAGGCCGTGGTCCAGGACGTTCCTGGCGTCACCCGGGACCGCGTCAGCTACGCGGCCGACTGGGCCGGACGGAACTTCACCCTGGTGGACACCGGCGGCTGGGAACGTGACGTCAAGGGGCTCGCCTCCCGCGTAGCCGACCAGGCGGAGATCGCGATCGAGCTCGCCGACGCAGTGCTGTTCGTGGTGGACGCCACCGTCGGCCCCACGGACACCGACTCCTACGTCGTGAACCTGCTCCGTCGGGCGAACAAGCCGACCATCCTGGTCGCGAACAAGGTTGACGACCAGCGCGGCGAGGCCGACGCGGCGATGCTGTGGTCCCTCGGCCTCGGCGAGCCGTTCGTGGTCTCGGCGCTGCACGGGCGCGGGGCGGGCGACCTGCTCGACGCCGCCATGGCGCTCCTGCCGGAGGTCTCCGAGGTCGGCACCCGGATCCCCGAGGGCGGTCCACGCCGGGTCGCCCTGATCGGCCGGCCGAACGTGGGCAAGTCCTCGCTGCTGAACGCGATCACGCGCACGGACCGAGTGGTCGTGGACAGCGTCGCCGGCACCACGCGCGACCCGGTGGACGAACTCGTCACGATGGGGGACCGGGCCTGGTGGTTCGTGGACACCGCCGGTATCCGGCGCCGCGTGCACCAGACCTCCGGCGCCGACTTCTACGCCTCCCTGCGCACCCAGGGTGCGCTGGAGAAGGCGGAGGTCGCCGTCGTGCTCGTCGACGCGAGCACCCCGATGACCGAGCAGGACATCCGTGTGGTGCAGCAGGTCATCGACGCCGGCCGGGCCCTCGTGATCGCCTACAACAAGTGGGACCTGATGGACTCCGACCGGCGCCCGTTCCTCGAGCGCGAGATCGAGCAGCAACTCGTCCAGGTGCAGTGGGCGCCGCGCGTGAACTTCTCCGCGAAGACCCGCTGGCACGTGGACCGGCTCACCCGCGCCCTGGACACGGCACTGGCCTCCTGGGACACCCGCATCCCGACCGGGCGTCTCAACGCGTTCCTCGGCGAACTGACTGCGGCGCACCCGCACCCCGTGCGCGGTGGCAAGCAGCCCCGGATCCTGTTCGCCACCCAGGCGAGCACCCGTCCGCCGCGGTTCGTGGTGTTCGCGAGCGGGTTCCTCGACCCCGCCTACCGGCGGTTCATCGAGCGTCGGCTGCGGGAGACGTTCGGGTTCGAGGGCACCCCGATCGAGATCAGCGTGCGGGTCCGGGAGAAGCGCAAGCGCTAGGGCCGCGAGGCCGTCCCACCGGGCTCGGGGACGCGCGCGGACCGGGCCGGCAACCTGGTCAGCGCCACACCGGCCAGGCACAGCACCCCACCGGCGAGCACCACGGCGGTGGGCACCTCGCCGAGGAACGCCCAGGACAGCAGCACCGAGCAGAGCGTGGCCACGTATCCCACCAGGGCGGCGCGTCCGGCGGGCAGGCGCCGCAGCGCGTAGGCCCAGGTGAGGAACGCGACGGCGGTCGGGAACAGGCCGAGGTAGACGGTCCCGGCCACGGCGCCGCCGGGGGTGGTGGGCAGCGCGGCCAGCAGCGCCGGCGCGAACGGGAGCAGCACGATCGTGCCCACCAGCGCGCCCAGCCAGGTGGCCCGCAGCCCGTCCAGGTCACGCAGCAGCACCTTCTGGATCAGCACGGACACGGCGTACAGCAGCGCCGCCAGCAACGCCAGGCCCAGGCCGGCCGGGTCCAGTCCGCCGGCCCCACGCCCACTCAGGGACATCAGCGCCACCCCGGCGAACGCCACCACCGTCCCGATCAGCACCGGGCGTGGGAACCCCTCGCCGAGGAACACGCCGGCTCCGACCGCGATCAGGATCGGCGCCGTGTTCACCAGCATCGCGGCCGTGCCGGCGTCGATGGAGCGTTCCGCAGTGTTCAGTACCAGGTTGTAGCCGCCGAACCAGAGTGCGCCGTAGAGGCCAACGAGCAGCAGCACCCGGCCCCGTGGCAGGCCGCGCAGGCCCCCGGCGCGCAGCGCCAACGGGGTCAGCGCCAATGCCGCCACGCCCACCCTGGCCAGCGCCATCGGGCCGGGCGCGAACTCCGCGCCCACCCCGCGGATCACTACGAACGCCGAACCCCACAGCAGGGCGGTGACTCCCGCGGCGACCAGGGCGAGCCGAGGGATCGAGGCACGGGGCGCCGTCGGGCGGGCACGTTCCGAACCGGTGCGCGTGGTGGGGGAGGCGACCATGGGCACCATCCTGCGACGCACGACCCGTAAGGACAAGCACGGCTTCCTGTACCACTCGTAAGCAGCACTGTAGTATCGCGAGCATGCTGGACATCCACCGCCTGCGCATCCTGCGATCCGTCGCGGCCACCGGCTCGGTCAGCGCCGCCGCCGCCCTGCTCGGCTACAGCCCGTCCGCGATCAGCCAGCACGTGACCGCGCTGCAACGCGAGACCGGCCTGCGCCTGACCGAACGGGCCGGCCGTGGCATCAACCTGACCGCGGCCGGGCGGGCCCTGGCCGCCGAGGCCGAGCACGTGATGGCCTCGCTGAGCGGGATGGAGTCGCTGGTCGCGGACCTGCGCGCAGGCCGGGTGGGCACGCTGTCCCTCGGCTACTTCAGCAGCGCCGGCACCGCCTGGATCCCCACCGTGGTGGCGGCCCTGGTGCAGGAGTTCCCCGAGCTGCGGGTGGACCTTGGCCTGAACGACGTGGGCGGTACGAACACCGCCGGTGCGGACGTGGAGATCGTGGTGGACGAGCAGTACGACGCGGTGCTCGGCGGCTACCGGGTGCACCCGCTGATGCGCGACGACTACGTCGCCATCCTGCCTAGGACGCACCCGGCGGTCGCGGTCGGGCAGGTCCCGCTGGCCGACCTCGCCGGGGAACGCTGGGTGGACAGCGACCCCTATGCCGGGTACTGCCGGCAGGTCACGATGAGCGCGTGCGCCGAGGCGGGCTTCACCCCGCAGTTCCGGGTGCAGGCACCCGAGTACGCCACCGCGATCTCGTTCGTGGCGGCCGGGGTCGGCGTGGCGGTGATGCCCTCGCTCGCCGTCGGGCTGCTGCCCCCGAACGTGCGGGCCGTGCCCGTCGTGGCGCCGGCGCCGTCGCGCCGGATCGGGGTCGCGGTCAAGGACTCGGCGGCTCAGCACCCCGCCGCGATCCGGGTCGTTGACCTGCTCAAGGAACAGGCCGGCGCGCTCACGCCAGCCTGACGTCCCAGCGTGGCGCGACGCTCACGTCGAGGCGCGGACCAGCAGGTGATGGGCCACCTGGGCGCGGGCACCCTGCAGCGGCACCTCGCCGGCGTACATGGCCAGGGCCATCCCGACGGCGGCCTCGGCCACGGCGCCCATGTCCACCGCGAGCGTGGTCAGCTCGGGGGAGACGAACCGGCCGAGGTTCAGCCCGTCGCAGCCGGCCAGGCGCACCTGCCCGGGCACGTCCACACCGGCCTCGTGCAACGCCTTCAGCGCGCCACAGGCGACGATGTCGTTGAAGGTCATGATGGCGTCGACGTCCGGATGCGCCTCGAGCAGGGCGTTCGCGCCGGCCACCCCGGAACTCAGTGACTTGGACGCGGCGCTGACCGTCGGGACCTGCACGCCGCGCGCCGCCATCGCCGCCAGGAAGGACTTCCCACGCGCGGACGGGAACCCCGGCAGGCCCACGTCGAGCAGCACCGGGCGCCGGGATCCCCGTTCGAGCAGGTGGTCGGCCATGGCGCCCATCGCGTCGCCCACGTCCATCTGGATGCCGCCGCCGTAGGTGTACTCGCCCATGTCGATGCGCACGAACGGGACCCCGGCGAGAACCTCCTGCGCCTGGGTGTCGGTCAGCGCCGGGTACCCGACCACCACGTCCGCCTGCTTGGCGAGGTCCGCGATGAGCGTGTACTGGTCCGCCGCCTTCGCGGTCTGGGCGAGGACCACGTTCCAGCCGCGGTCCCGGGCGCTGGAGACGACGGCGGACGCCAGTTGCGGGTAGTACGGGTTCATCAGGTCGTCGACCACGAGACCGACGGTGCGCTGGGTGTGCCCGACCAGGCCGCGCCCGAACCGGGACGGGCGGTAGGCGAGCTCCTTCGCGGCCGCGAGCACCCGCTCCTTGGTCGCCTCCTTGATGCCGGGCATGTCGTTCATGGCCCGGGTCACCGTCTGCCGGGACACCCCGGCCGCCTCGGCCACGTCGATGATCGTGGCCGGGCGGGACCCGGGCCGGTCGGCTCGCGCGTTCATGGCGTGTCCGAGCGCAGGTCCAGGTAGTCCACCTGCCCCGGGGTGAGATCGATGGCGAGAGCCTCCAGGGAGGAGCGGGTCTCGGCGATCGTGCGCGGCCCGATCAGCGGGAACGTCGGGAACGGCTGGTGCAGCACGAAGGCGAGCGCGATCGCGGTCGGGTGCACCCCGAACTCCTGCCCGAGCTCGCGGGCGCGCCGCAGCCGCTCGAAGTTCTCGTCGCTGTAATAGCAGCGCACGAGCTCGGCGTCGGAGCGGTCCTCCGGATCGGCGCGGGCGAAGAACCCGCGGGCCTGGGAGGACCACGGCAGCAATGGCGTCCCGGTGCGGGTCAGCCACGCCTTCGACTCGGGGTCGGTGGCGTGCCGGCAGCCCGCCCACGGCACGTCGTAGGCCTCGGCGAGCCCGAAGTGGTTGCTCAGCACGCTGAAGCCCTGTCGGCCGTTCGCCGCGGCGTAGGCGTTCGCCTCCTCGAAGCGCTCGATGGTCCAGTTGGACCCGCCGAACACCCCGATCCGGCCCGCTCTGGCGTGCTCGTCGAGGACATCCACGAACTCCCCGACCGGAATGTCCGGGTTGTCCCGGTGCATCATGTAGATGTCAGCGCCGTCGATGCCGAGCCGGTCCAGCGAGGTGAGCAGCTGGCTGCTGAGAGCCTCAGGATTGCAGTTCGGGCTGTGCGCGCCCTTGGCGATCACGACCACCTCGTCGCGCACGCCACGGGTGGCGAGCCAGCGCCCGAGCAGGGTCTCCATCCGGCCACCGCCGTACTGGAACGCGGTGTCGAAGGCGTTCCCGCCGGCCTGGGCGAAGTGGTCGAACATCGCGGCGGCATGGGGGAGGGTGCGCTGGTTGTCGCAGCCCATCACCACGCGGGAGATGTCCTTGTCCACGCCGGGGATGCGGCCGTAGCGCATGGCGTCGCGACCGAAGGTGAGCGGCGCACCCGAGACGGTGCGGATCTGCGCCTCGTCCCGTTCGAACGGATAGGTCAGACCGATCTGGGCGCGCCAGTCGTCGAGGACCCGGGCGTTGCCGAGGGAGTCCGCCAGGCTCATCCGAACGACCTCACCCGTGCCGACCGCCTCCGCCAGGGCATCCGCCTCGAGAGCGTAGGGCTGGTGCCCGTCGAACGTCTCGGTGACCGGCTCCTGCCCGACGACGGCGAGCGTCAGCACGTTGTCGTCGGCGATCGTCCAGGGGTTCTTCAGGCGGATCTGGCCGGCTGAGCCGTGGACGGTGAGCGCCACGTCGGCGAGTCGTACGCCGGTGCGCACCGACGCCGTCGTCCCGTCGGCGAAGGTCAGGTCGGCGACGGCCCAGGTGTCCACGCCGTTCTCGACGGTGCCGGCCGCCCTGACCTCGACCGGGTCCGCGAACGGGGTCCCGGCAGCGGCGCCTGCGATGGCGCGGGCGTAGGAGACCGGGTAGCCGCCCACGTCGAGGATGCCGCCGCCGGCCAGATCCGGCTCGAACAGCCGGCCCTCGGTGGATCCGGTGGCGAACGCGAACGCCGCGTCGACGTGGCGCAGTTCGCCGATGGCACCGGCGGCGACGAGCTCGAGGACCCTGGTCGTCTGCGGGTGGAACCGGTACATGAACGCCTCGAGGAGCACTTTGCCGCTGGTGCGGGCGGCGTCGGCCATCGCCATGGCCTGCGCATGATTGGGGGCGAGCGGCTTCTCGCTGAGCACGTGCTTGCCGGCGGTCAGCGCGGCGATCGCCAGTTCGGCGTGTGTGGTGTGCACCGTGGCGATGTAGACGGCATCCACCTCGGGATCGGCGAGGATCTGCGCGTAGTCGCCCGTGCGCAGCTCGCCGTGCGCAGCGGCGAACTCCTCGGCGAAGGTTCTGGCCCGGCCCGGGTCCGAACTGCCGACTGCGACGAGGGTGCCGTGGGCGCTGGCCGAGAGCTGGGTGGCGAAGCGACGGGCGATGCGGCCGGGGCCGAGCACGGCCCAGCGAACGGGGGAGGTCATGGGGGAGATCACCTTTGAGACTCGGGAAACGACGGTTCGGCAAGCACGCGGACCAGCATCGGGACGCTGACCTGGTGAACGTTCACGCTAACGTGCTCCCCGGCGACCGGACAAGGGTTTTGACGGCGATTGTCCGTGTGTTTTCAGTCGTCGGAGCCGAAACCTAGCCCGATCACCTCGAACGTGGTGCCGTAGCGCGTGCCGGTGGCCTCGCCGCCGGCGGTGCCGAGCCCGGTGAGGAACTCCTCGGGGTCGAAATGCCAGGAGAGCCCGTCGATGTAGGCCCGGTGCTCGGAGAGCGACGCGAGACCGGCGTCGAAGGTGTCGGTGGTGTCGACGCCGTGCGTGGCGTCGGGGGAGCCGGCCACCCAGACCTGGCGGACCCCGCTCCACGGTTCGAGACCATCGGTGAGCTGGTCGTGGAACACCCACCGGTTGCCCGCGTCCCGGACCGCGTCCAGCGTGGCGCGCCCGGTGGCGATGTGGTCGGCCTGGTTCAGCCCGCCGCCGGGGAAGGACTCGGCGAAGTTGATGGTGATGACGATCTCCGGCCGGTGTTCGCGCACGACCTGCGCGATCGCCCTCCGCAGGTCGACGCCGTACTCGAGGACGCCGTCGGGCAGGTGCAGGAACTCCACCGTGTCCACCCCGACGGCGCGCGCGGAGGCGACCTCCTCGGCCTCGCGCAGCGGGCCGGACTCCTCCGGGTGGATGCCATCGATGCCGGCCTCGCCCGAGGTGACCATGCAGTAGACGACCTCCTTGCCCTGGCGGGTCCACCGGGCGATCGCGGCGGCCGTGCCGAACTCGAGGTCGTCCGGGTGCGCCACGACGGCGAGCGCCTTGGTCCAGTCCTCGGGAATCGGGGGCAGCGTCATCGGGACTCCTGGGTGTCGTGGCCGGCCGCAACCGGGTTGCTGCCCGGGTTCGGCGGGGGTGCGGGGTTACGCATCGGCTCGGCGTCGGTGAGCCAGCGGAGCCCGGCGGTGCCGATCCGCCCGCCCAGTAGGGCGATGCGGTCGCGCCGGGGGTGGTCGGGTAGCCGCAGCGGCTCGCGTGCCCAGCGAGGCAGGGTCGCGACGGCGGCGCGGCCGAGGAGCCAGTACGCCGGCCTGACCGGGCGGGGCAGCGGCGCATGCCGGAGCAGGAACTGGGCCACGTCGGCCGCTGCCGGGGTGCCCTGCAGTTCCGGGCGGAACGCCTCGATCGTGGCGGTCAGGCCGGCCCGCGTGGTCGGCACGTCGACCGCGCCGAGCCGGGTCGCGACCTCGCCGGCCTGCGCCACGTACTCGTCGTACTGCGCCGGGGTCAGGTGCACGCTGCCGAAGTGCTCGTGGGCGACGAGGAAGGAGTCGATCTCGGCGACGTGCACCCAGGTGAGCAGGTGCGGGTCGTCCGCCCGGTAGGGCCGCCCGTCCGGGGCGGTGCCATGGACCCGCTTGTGCACGGCCTGGACGATCCGGATCGCCCGCTCCGCGTGCTCGATCGTGCCGTAGGTGGTCTCCGCGATGTAGGTGGCGGTCCGTGCCAGCCTCCCCCAGGTGTTCTCCCGGTAGTCGGAGTGCTCTTCGACGGCGGCCATCGCGAGCGGGTGCAGCGCCTGCAGCAGCAGCGCCCGCATCCCGCCGATGTACATCGACTCGTCGGCGTGCACCACCCGGATCGGCGACCCCTGCGGGAACCACCTCGGCCCCGGTGTGTGGTGGATGCGGCGCTTCTGCTCGGTGCCGTCCGGTCCGGCGACCTTCTCCAGCAGGGAGTGGCTGAGCCGGTTCCGCAGTCCTGTGATCTGTCCCACGGATCCAGTCTGCATCATGGATCTGACAGTTGTCGGATTCGGATCCGCGCCCCGGCTGCGGTAGTCTCGTCCAGGCCCGTTCACGCGGGCCGGCGGGCTGTGGCGCAGCTTGGTAGCGCACTTGACTGGGGGTCAAGGGGTCGCAGGTTCAAATCCTGTCAGCCCGACAGAAGGAAGGCCAGACGGCGTCAGCCGTGCTGGCCTTCTTCTGTCGCGCTACACCCTCATCGGGTCAGCTGTCGAAAACCTCGCGGCCCGGGTAGTGGGGTTTGACGAAACGGTTGACGAACGCGCCGATCGACTTCGCCGCGAGAAGGTCCCGATGGACCGAGGGCGGCACCATCGCGTAGCGGTAGAGGTCGCCACTGATGTACTCGATGTCGAGTTCGTTCGTCGCGGGGTCGTACCCGACGGAGGCGACCGCCTCCGACCTCACCTGATCGCGTCTCACCGGTACAGCCTGCGCCGTGAGGTCGCTCCGGGCAAGGCCGAGTGCGCCGAGACTCGTCAGCGGGGTTCGACAGGGCGCTCCAACGGGGTCCCGGGTTGCGGGTTGCGGCCCACACCGTGATTCCCGGCATACGTTGGTGGGCGTAGATGCTCCTACCCTCCTCGACGGATGCCGACCGCCCCACCGGCTCCTATCGTGAGCGCACCACGGGACCGCGCCGATCGAAAGGAACAGGCTCCCGACCATGCGAGACGTAGTGGTGTACGAACTGCTCTCCCTTGATGGCGTCGCCGAGGAACCGGGCGATTGGATGCACGACAGCGACCGGCCGATCTTCGACAATCTCGGCGGCATCATCGAGCGTCAGGACGACATTCTGCTCGGGCGCGGTACCTACGACTACTGGGCGGGCTACTGGCCGACGTCGGACGTCGAGCCGTTCGCGAGCTTCATCAACCGGACACCCAAGCACGTCTTCACCTCCTCGCCGTTGGATCAGGAGTGGGCGAACACGCACGTTGTCGATCGCCCAGCCACCGAGTACGTCGCGGAGCTCAAGCGCAGAGAGGGTGGTGACATCGGTGTTCACGGCAGCATCACGCTGGCGCAGTCGCTCCTGGCGGCCGGCCTGGTCGACGAGTTGCGGTTGGTGGTCTCGGCGGCGATCGCCGGGAGTGGGCGGCGGCTGTTCGACGGGGTGGGCCGCCATTCCAGGCTCGAACTGGTGGCTGCGGAGCACACGCCGAAAGGTAGCCTGCTCCTGACCTACGGCCGAAGCGTGCCACCCGAGGGGACCCGAGGATGACCAAGACCACCCACACCCTGGACGTGCCCGGAGCGGTGCTCACCTACGACATTCGTGAGCCGAGCCGGCCGGGCGACCACCCGCCCCTGTTCATCTTCGGCTCACCGATGGGAGCATCCGGCTTCGAGCAGCTGGCGCTGCACTTCGACGACCGCGTCGTGATCACCTACGACCCACGCATGACGGAACGCAGCCACCTCGAGGAGGGTGGCACGGTGACCACGGAGATCCACGGTGATGACCTCCACCGCGTCGCCGAGGCAGCCGGTCTCGGACCCGTCGACGCGTTCGGGTCGAGCGGCGGGGCCGTGTCCGCGCTGCCGTGGGTGGTGCAGCACCCGGACGAGTTCCGCACGTTCGTCGCGCACGAGCCTCCCCTTGCGGTGCTGCTGGAGGACGCCGACGTCCTCCTGAAGGTCAACGCGGATATCGTCGACACCTACCGGCGCCGCGGATTCGGCCCCGCGATGGCGAAGTTCATCCAACTGGTGAGCCACCCGGGCCCCTTGCCGTCGGACTACCTGGACGGGCCCGACCCCGACCCGGCGCAGTTCGGACTGCCCACCGAGGACGACGGATCCCGAGACGACGCCCTGCTCGCCTACAACATGGCCATGCCGCCGTACACCCCGGACGCGGCGGCACTGGCCTCTTCTGGAGTGCGGATCGTGCCGGCCGTCGGTGCCGAGGGCGAGGGTGCCATGGCACGGCGCGGCGGCGAGGCCTTCGCGAGGTTGTTGGGCATCGCGCCCGTCACCTTTCCTGGTGACCACGGTGGCTTCGCCGCCAACGAGTGGACGCCGGACAATGACCCGGCGGCGTTCGCCG
The DNA here is from genome assembly GCF_009708215.1 of Occultella kanbiaonis. Lineage (NCBI taxonomy): Bacteria > Bacillati > Actinomycetota > Actinomycetes > Micrococcales > Ruaniaceae > Occultella > Occultella kanbiaonis. The sequence goes on from NZ_CP046175.1 coordinate 2,505,748, forward strand.
CCACGTTGCGTCAGGTGCTGGACGACGGTGGTCGGACCGTCCCCTCGGATGGCTCACTGGCCGCGGCCGAGACCGAGCTGCAGCGTGCCCAACTGGCGGGCGATGTCATCGCGCTGGAGTCCTTGCTGCATGCCGACGTCGTCTACATCGGCCCTGACGGAGCCGAGTCCGGCAAGGCACAGGACCTGGAGTCGCATTCCTCCGGGCAGCTTCGCCTGACCAGGCTGGAGCCGGTCCGAAGCGTCGCCCGTCAGTTCGACTCGGTGGGGGTCACCCGGACTCAGGTCAGGATCGCGGGTCGCGCGGGCGACCAACCGTTCGAAGCGGAGATGGTCTACACCCGCACCTGGCTGTTCGAAGACGGCGGGTGGCGGGTGATCCAGGCGCAGGGCATCAGCGTTGCGCGTGAGCCGTGAGCCGCTGGTGGCAGCAGCGATATTCGATGGCGTCACGGACCGGCCACGTGACAGGTTTGCTCCGAAACGCGTAACGAACCGCCGTTGACCCGACGGGTTGATGCCACCTACGAACAGCACGGAGCCTGTGATGCAGATCGACACCGGCGCGCTCGACGACGCCGTCGCCAAGGCGACCTTCTCGGGGGTGGTGACGGTGGACGTCGCCGGCCAACGCACCTTCGAGCGGACCGAGGGGTTTCTGCACCGAGCGCTCGGCGTGCCGATGACCGCCACGGCCCGGATCGCGATCGCGAGCGGCAGCAAGTCGTTCACCGCCCTCGCGGTGATGCGGCTGGTCGAGGACGGTGCGCTGCGGCTCGACCAGCTGGTCCGCGACCTTCTCGGTGACGACCTGCCGCTCATCGATAGCAGCGTGACGGTCGAGCACCTGCTCACCCATACCTCCGGCATCGGCGACTACCTCGACGAGGAGGCCGACTGGGACGCATCCGACTACGTGCTCACCGTGCCGGCGCACACGCTCACGACCGCCGTCGCCTTCCTCCCGCTGCTCGACGGACACGAGCAGAAGTTCCCACCAGGCGAGCGGTTCTCGTACTGCAACGGCGGCTACATGGTGCTCGCGGTCCTGATCGAGCGGCTCACCGGCGAGACGTATCACGACGTGGTGCGGCGCCTGGTCCTCGCCCCTGCCGGTCTCGAGGCCACCGACTTCCTGCCGTTGAACGCGCTGCCGGCCGATGCCGCACCCGGGTACGTCTTCGACGACGGCGACCTCGTCAACACGCTGCACCTGCCCGTGCTCGGAAACGGGGACGGCGGAGCGTTCACGACGGCAGCCGACCTGCACCGGTTCTGGCTGGCACTGCTCAACGGTCGCATCGTCTCCAGAGCCGGCGTCGAGGCGATGACCCGCCCGCGGCACGACGTGCCCGACGAGGGAATGCGCTACGGCATGGGATTCTGGCTGCACCGGACCGCACCGGCGTTGGTCCTCGAGGGCTACGACGCCGGCGCGTCCTTCCGCTCGACGCACATCATCGAGTCGCAGACCACGGTGAGTGTGCTCGGGAACAGCACCGAGGGGGCCTGGCCGGTCATCGGGGCGTTTGCGGCGATCATCGACGCCGAACTCGGCTGACCCAGGACGCCAGCTCCAGCGGCATGCGACCGCACGGTCACAGCGTGAGTTGCCTGCGGTGGTGCTCGAAGTGCTGGGTGCCATAGCGGTAGACGTCCAGGACGCTCATGGTGGGAGTGAAGTAGGGATCCCAGCTGGTCGGGAAGTGCATCGTCAGAGCCAGCGTGCCGGGGCTCGCGGTTCGGAGCTGACGCTGCAGCGCATCGATGGTGCGATCCATGAGGATGCCGACGGTTCCGGCGGGCAGGAGCTGGCCACCCAGGCAGGAGCCGAGGTAGTTGACCAGGTGGAACGGCCCGCGGCAGGCGTCCAGCGAGGCGGCGAAGCGCCGGCTCCACCCGAGCCGCCCGAGCACGCGCACCAGGGGGACCAGGGTGCGGACGATCACATAGCCGAACACCATGTGGTAGAGCAACTGCCGGTTGGTCCACCGGGTTCCGGCGGACCGACGTCGCAAGCTCTCGGCGGACGCCTGCGCGACCAGGTCGTGGAAGGTGCGTCGGGCACGCTCCAGCTCCTGCTCGACCTGGCGGACGTCCATGGCAACGGCATTGTCCCTCGCAGGCGCCACGGATGCGATGTCGGGCTTCCTGGTACCGCGGGCAGAACCCGCCGGCCCACGCGCTGACCACGATCCGGTCGCCGGGCCGGGGGGTCGGTCCCACCGGGGGTGGGTACCGACCCCGAGCCCGTCAGCTCTGTGCCGGCGCTTCCTCGGCGGCCTCCGGCCCCATTCCTTGCGCCGCTTCGCCGACAGCAGCCAGTTCGCCCTCCGGCTGCTCGTGACCACCGAGGAACTGCGTCATGTAGAGGTCGTAGTACGCCCCCTTGTCAGCGATCAGCTCGTCGTGCGTGCCGCGCTCCACGATCCGGCCGTCCTCCATCATCAGGATGGTGTCCGCGTCGCGGATCGTCGACAACCGGTGCGCGATGACGAAGCTGGTCCGGTCGGTGCGGAGCGCGTTCATCGCGTGCTGGACGAGCAGCTCGGTGCGCGTGTCCACGCTCGAGGTCGCCTCGTCGAGGATCAGCAGCGACGGGTTCGCGATGAACGCACGCGCGATGGTGATCAGCTGCCGCTCGCCGGCAGAGATCGAGCCACCCTCGGCGCTCACCTCGGTGTCGTAGCCCTCGGGGAGCTGACGCACGAACCGGTCGACCATCGTGGCCTCGGCGGCAGCGATGACCTCCTCGTCCGTCGCGTCCAGCCGGCCGTACCGGATGTTCTCCATGATCGAGCCCTGGAACAGCCACGTGTCCTGCAGCACCATGCCCACCTGACTGCGCAGGGCGGCACGGCTGAGCTTGCGGGTGTCGACGCCGTCGATCAGGATCCGGCCGCCGTCGAGCTCGTAGAAACGCATCACCAGGTTGACCAACGTGGTCTTCCCGGCACCGGTCGGGCCGACGATCGCGACCGTCTGACCCGGCTGGACCGAGAACGAGAGGTCCTCGATGAGCGGCGAGTCCTTGCTGTAGGAGAACGACACCGCCTGGAACTCCACGTGCCCGTCTGTGCGCTCCGGCAGGTGCGCTTCGTCGCTGTCCGGGTCCTCCTCCTCGGCATCGAGCAGTTCGAACGTCCGCTCCGCCGACGCGACGCCCGAGATCAGCATGTTCGCCATCCCGGCGATCTGACCGAGCGGCTGGGAGAACTCGCGCGAGTACTGGATGAACGCCGTCGCGTCGCCGATCGTCAGCGTGCCCGACGCGACGCGGAGGCCACCGGCGACCGCGATCAGCACGTACTGCAGGTAGTTCACGAACTGCATCGCCGGCATGATGATGCCGCTGACGAACTGGGCGCCGAACGAGCTGGAGAACAGGCCGTCGTTGCGCTTGTCGAACTCCTCGAGCATCTCCTTGTCGCGGCCGAACACGCGCACCAGTTCCAGGCCGGAGTAGGACTCCTCGATGTGCCCGTTCAGCTCGCCGGTGCTCTTCCACTGCTTGGTGAACAACTTCTGCGACTGGGACCCGACCACGCCGGCGATGATGGCCGACAACGGCAGCGCGATCAGCGCCAGGAGCGCGAGCTGCCAGCTCACGATGAACATCATGATCCCGATGCCGATCACCTGGAGCGCGGACTGCACCAGCTGGCTGAAGGCCTGCTGCAGTGCCTGCTGCATGTTGTCGACGTCGTTCGTGACCCGCGACATCAGGTCGCCGCGCTGCCGGGTGTCGAAGTAGGACAGCGGCAGCCGGTGGATCTTCTCCTCGATCTGCCGGCGCAGGTCGTAGATGACCTTCATGGTGAGCGCGTTGAGGATGAAGCCCTGCGCCCACATGAGGATCGACGCGACCACGTACATGACGAGGACGGTCAGGATCAGCCGGGCCAGCAGGGCGAAGTCGATCCCCATGCCGGGCACGATGCCCGCGGCGCCGGACAGGACGTCGGCGAACCGGTCCGCCCCCGGGTCGTCACTGGACCGCAGGATCTCGATGATCTCCGCGAGGGACATGCCGGGGAACTGGTCGTCCAGCTGTCGGCCGAGGGCGCCGTCGAAGATGACGTCCATGGCCTGGCCGAGCACCTTGGGCGCGATCACGGTCAGCACCACCGACGCGGCCACCAGCACCACGACCAGGGCGAACCGCACCCGGTGCGGTCCGAACAACCCGAACAGCCGCTTCGCCGAGGGCCAGAAGGCCTTCGGCTTGCGCGCGGGTGCCCCCTCGCCGAACATCCCCATGTCGGCCTCGCCGGGGGTGAACTCCTCCAGTTCGTCCTCGGGCGCCTCGGCCACGGCGACGGCGGAGCCCGGCTTCGTGGTCGCCGCACCCTGGCCGTCGGCCGGGTCGACGCGGTTGTTGTTCACGTTCGGGTTCTCCTCGGAACGCTTGCGGGGGCTCATCGGGCGGCCTCGATGCTCATCTGGGACTCAACGATCTCGCGGTAGGTCTCGTTGGACTCGAGCAGTTCGTCGTGCCGGCCCTGGCCGACCACGGCGCCGTCGTCGAGGACGACGATGTTGTCCGCCTCCGAGATCGTCGAGATCCGCTGGGCCACGATGATCACGGTCGCGCCGCCGGTGGCGTCGTCGAGCGCGGCCCGGAGCCGGGCGTCCGTCGCGACGTCGAGGGCCGAGAACGAGTCGTCGAACACGTACACCTTCGGCTGGGCGACGAGCGCGCGAGCGATGCACAGGCGCTGCCGTTGACCGCCGGAGACGTTCATCCCGCCCTGCGCGACCTTGGCATCGAGCTCGCCGGGTTTGTCACGGACGAAGTCGGCGCCCTGCGCGACCTCAAGTGCCTGCCACAGGTCCGCGTCGTCGGCCTCGGTGTTGCCGAACCGGAGGTTCGAACCGATGGTTCCCGAGAACAGGTACGGGCGCTGCGGAACGAGCCCGACCAGCCCTGCGATCTGGTGACGGGTGAGCGAACTCACGGAGACGCCGTCGATCGTCACCTGTCCCGACTGCGGGTCGAAGAGCCGCGGGATCAGCTTGACCAGAGTGGTCTTGCCCGCTCCCGTCGAGCCGACGATCGCCGTCGTCGTGCCGGGCTCGGCGACGAAGCTGATGTCGTCGAGGACCGGAAGCTCGGCGCCCGGGTATCCGAAGGTGACGTGGTCGAAGACGACCCGACCGTTCGCCGGGAAGTCCTCCGTGCCCCGCTCGCGGACCGGCATCGAGGTCTCGGTCACGAGCAGCTCGTCGATGCGCTCCGCGCAGACCACCGCTCGGGGGATCATCATGACCATGAACGTCCCCATCATCACGGCGACGAGGATCTGCAGCACGTACTGCAGGAACGCGCTCAGCTGACCGACGTCCATCTGGCCGGCGTCGACCCGGTGCCCGCCGAACCACAGCACGGCTGCTGTCACGATGTGCAGCACCATCATGATGATCGGGAACATCAGCACGAAGACGTTGCCGACCTTGACCGACGTCTCGGTGATCGCAAGGTTCGCGTCGCGGTACCGGTCCTCCTCGAACGGCTCGCGCACGAAGGCGCGGATCACCCGCAGGCCGACGATCTGCTCGCGGGTGACGTCGTTGATGCGGTCGATCCGGTCCTGCATCAGGCGGAACAGGGGGAGCAGGATCCGCACCAGGAAGCCCACGATGATGAACAGGGCGGGCACCGAGACCCAGACCAGCCAGGACAGGCCCGGGTCCTCGCGCAGGGCCATGATGATGCCGCCGATGCACATGATCGGCGTCGACACCATGAAGTTCAGGGTCATCAGCACGAGCATCTGGACCTGCTGCACGTCGTTGGTGTTGCGGGTGATCAGCGAGCCAGTGCCGATCGAGGAGATGTCCAGCGCGCCGAGGCTGTCCACCTTGCGGTAGATGTCGCGGCGGATGTCGCGGCCGACCGCCATCGCGGTCTTGGCGCCGAAGTACACGGCGGCGACGGCGGTGACGGCCTGGACACCACACCAGATCAACATCTGCCGGCCGAGATCCCAGATCAGGTCGACGTTGCCGGTGCTGACACCTTCGTCGATGATCCGGCCATTGAGGCTGGGCAGGTAGAGCGCGGCGATCGTGGAGATCAGCTGGAGGACGACAACGGCGGCCACCCAGCGCTTGTAGGGGGAGGCGTACTGAAGGGAGAGTCGAAGCAAGGTCATGAAGGGTGCTCCCGAGAGGTGAGGTTCGAGCCGTCGTCGAGGTTAGATCAGGGGTCCGACATCGCGCATCGTCATATTGGATGATCCCTGCCTTCCGCGGGCGCGGGAGCGTCCGGGTCGACCGGCCCGAGCCCGCAGCCGTGCGCGCAGATCCGGGCCCGACACGACCAGCAGCATCGGGCTGGCGCTTTCGCAATCTTCGTTCCAGGTCTTGACATGTAGCGCCAGGTAACGCCATGCTCATCTGCGAAAGCACTTTCGCAAGCACGTCAAGACCTGAGCAACGCTGCTGAAGGGATCACTGTGAACTCGTCCGAGTCCCTGGACGCCTGGTCCGACCTCTCGGTCGTCCGACCCGGACGGGTCCTGGTCACCGGCGCCGACGGCCTGATCGGACGAGCCGTGGTGGCCGCGCTGGTGGAGGCAGAGGTCGGCGTCACGGCGCTGTCGCCGAAGTGGGACCGACCCAGCCCTGCCGACCGGATCGTGACCGGTGACGCCACCGAGGTCGACGACGTCTCCGAAGGTCTTGCCGACGTCGATGCCGTGGTGCACCTGGGCGCGATCGCCCACCGCGATCTCGCGCCGCCCTACGAGGTGTACCGGACGAACACGAGCGCCACCTTCAACGTGCTCTCCCAGGCCGGGCAGCGTGGCATCTCGCGGGCGGTCATCGCGAGCAGCATCAACGCGTTCGGCGTGCCGATGAACCACCACGACGTGCAGCCCGCGTATTTCCCGATCGACGAGGAGATCCCGACCCAGATCGACGACTGGTACTCGCTGTCCAAGCGCAGCGACGAGCTGACCGCCGCGATGGCCGCCAGCCACTGGGGCATCGACGTGCTCGCCGTCCGGCTCCCGCACGTGGCGTCCCTTGAGAGCCTGCGCGACTACGCGGCGCAGGTGGCGCTGGCCCCGGAGCGCCTGGTCCGGGAGGGCTGGTCCTACCTCGACCTGCGCGACGCCGTGCGCGTCCTGCTGCTCGGTCTGGTCGTCCCCTTCGACGGCGCCCATGTGATCGCGGTCGCAGCGCGGGACACGCTTCTCGCGACCGACGCGACCACCCTGCTGGACCGATACGCCCCGGGCGTGCCCCGCCGTCGGGCCTTCACCGGCCGCGACAGCCTCATCGACACGACCCGAGCGGCGAACCTGCTCGGCTTCAGCCCGCGTCACTCGATCCACGCGTCCGAGGGCTCCGGCCCGGCGCCCGCACCCGTCGGAGCCCCGCAATGACCACCCAGACCGTCGAAGCCGCCGCCTTCAGGCAGCCGTGGGAGGCGCCCGCGGACGTGCGGATCACCGGGGTGCGCGCCATCGTGACCGCACCCGAGGGGATCCCACTGGTGGTGGTCCGGGTGGACACCTCCGACGAGGGCCTGTACGGGCTCGGTTGCGCAACCTTCACCCAGCGCTGGCGCGCGGTCGTCAGCTTCGTCGAGGACCACCTCGCGCGGCTCGTGATCGGCCGGTACCCGGGTGACATCGAGGACCTCACCCGGCTGGCCCGGTTCTCCGCGTACTGGCGGGAGGGCCCGGTCGGCAACAATGCCATCTCCGGGCTCGACCAGGCCCTCTGGGACATCGCCGGCAAGCGGGCCGGACTCCCGGTCCACGAACTCCTCGGCGGGCGGGTGCGGGCTGCCGCGGACACCTACATCCATGCCGGTGGTGCGGACATCGAGGCGACGCTCGACCAGGCCGAGGGGTTCGTTGCGGCCGGGTGGCGGCACGTGCGCCTGCAGGTCGCCCAGCCGGGTGCCGGCAGCTACGGGGCACCGAGGTTGGGCACCGTCACGGACGCGACCGCGCCCTACCCGCGGGGCTGGCGGGTCTCCGAGTACCTGCGCCGGACGCCGCAGCTGTTCGAGGCTGCGCGTGAGCGGCTGGGGGAGGACGTCGAACTCCTGCACGACGTCCATTCGAGGCTGGACCCGAAGCAGGCGGTCACGCTCGCGCGGGCCCTCGAGCCGTACCGGCTGTTCTTCCTCGAGGACGTGCTGCCGCCGGAACACTGGGATGCGCTGCCCCAGGTCCGGGCCGCGTCCCCGGTGCCGATCGCGGTCGGCGAGCTGACCACGTCGATGACCGACGCCACCCGGCTGGTCCTGGACGGGGGAGTCGACCTGATCCGGTCGCACGTTTCCATGCTCGGCGGACTCACTCCCGCGCGGAAGCTGGCTGCCGCCGCCGAACTCGTCGGAGTGCGCACCGCCTGGCACGCCCCGGGGGACACGTCCCCGATCGGGGCTGCGGCCAACGTCGCCCTCGACGTGACGTCGGCCGCGTTCGGGATCCAGGAAGGGCACCTGTACCGCGAGGCGGTACACGAGGTGTTCCCCGGAACGCTGCGGATCGAGAACGGCTGGCTGCGGCCGAACGAGGCGCCCGGATGGGGCATCGAGATCGATGAGAGTGCCGCAGCCCGATTCCCGGCGGAACTGTCCAGGCACGACGAATGGGCCGCGCAGGTGCGCGGCCTCGACGGGGGGCTCATCGCCCCCTGACCTGCTTCACCTACCCAACCCTGAAGGAGTTTCAACGATGAGACGCAGGACACGACGAGCGGCACCGGTCGCTCTCCTGGGCGTTGCCGCCATGATCCTCTCCGCGTGCAGCGGCGGCGGAAGCGGGGATGACCCGACCGGGGGCGACGCTCCCGACACCGACGCACCGGTCACCATCTCCGTCGGCGGCAAGCCGACCACGGAGAATCCCGAACAGTTGGCCGACTTCGAGCGTCGACTGGACGAATTCACGGCGGACCACCCCAACATCACCGTGGAGGCGGAGGAGACGCAGTGGGAGGCTGATACCTTCCAGGCACTCCTCGCCGGCGGCACGATGCCCACGGTGATGCAGGTCCCGTTCACCGAGATCGGCGCCCTGATCGAACGCCAGCAGGTCGCGGACATCACCGACCAGATCGAGGGCAGCGAGGTCCTCCAGCACCTCAACCCGACGGTGATGGACGTCGTGACCGATGACAGCGATCGGATCTTCGGCGTCCCGATCGCGGCATACACGATGGGTCTGCTCTACAACCGCGCCCTGTTCGAGCAGGCCGGACTGGACCCGGATGCACCGCCGCAGACCTGGGACGAGGTGCGGGCCGCGGCGCAGGCGATCGACGAGGCCACCGACGCCCAGGGCTTCGGCACCATGACGCTCGACAACACCGGCGGGTGGATCCTCACCACGACGTCGTACGCGTTCGGCAGCACGCTGCAGAGCGACGACGGTGCGACGGCCACCATCGACAACCCGGCCACGACCGAGGTCCTTGAGTTCTACCGCTCGCTGCGGTGGGAGGACGACAGCATGGGCTCGAACTTCCTGCTCAACTACGACGACGCCGTCAACGCGTTCGCGTCGGGGCAGATGGGCATGTTCGTGCAGGGGGCGGACAACTACAGCAACATGGTCGTGAACCGTGGGATGGATCCGCAGGACTTCGGCGTCGCCCCGCTCCCGCAGACCGATGACGGTCTCGGCACGCTCGGCGGTGGCACGATTTCGATCGTCAACCCGACAGCGACGCCGGAGGAGATCGCCGCCGGGCTCGAGTGGATCGAGTTCCGGAGCTTCGAACAGTTCACGGATGAGGAGGTCGCGGTTGCGAACGCCGAGGCGGCGGCGGCGGACGGGCTGGCCGTCGGGGCGCCCGGGCTGCCGGTCGTCAACGCCGAGCTGAACGACCAGTACCTCGCGTGGATCGCCCCGGCGATCAATGTGCCGAGGGAGAACTTCGAGCTGTACCTCGGCACGGTCGAGGACATTCCGCTGATCCCCGAACCTCCCGTGAAGGCCCAGGAACTGTACGCGAGCCTCGACCCGGTGGTGCAGGCGGTCCTGACTCGGGAGGATGCGGACATCGACCAGCTCCTGACCGACGCTCAGTCCACTGTGCAGGCGGCGCTCGACGCCGGATGAGTCCACGGCGGCGCGGTCACCGATCGGCCGCGCCGCCGTCCGTCCCGATAGGAGGTCCCCGCATGGTTGCCCTCGATGACCCACCGGCCGTGGCCCACCGTTCCAGCCCGACGCGCGGTCGCCGGCGTTCGCCAGTGACCTGGCTGCGCCGCGGCGGTCTCACCACCCTGGTGTTCTTCCTTCCGCTCCTGCTCTCCTTCGCGTACTTCTCCTGGTGGCCGATCCTGCGCAGTCTCGTGCTCAGCCTGCAGCAGACGAACTTCATCGTCACCGAGTGGGTCGGGCTGGCGAACTTCGAGCGGGTCCTGGCCGACCCGCTCCTGATGACGGCGGTCTGGAACACCACGTACTTCACGTTGCTCGCCGTGGCCATCGGGTTCCCGGTGCCGATCCTGCTCGCCGTCCTCATCGCCGAGATGCGCCGGACCCGTGGGTTCGCCTCGGTGCTCGCCTACTTGCCGGTGATCATCCCGCCGGTGGTCTCGGTGCTGCTCTGGAAGACCTTCTACCGTCCCGACGAGGCCGGCCTGTTCAACACCATCCTCGGCTGGTTCGGACTCGGGCCGTTGCCCTGGCTCAACGATCCGGACCTCGTGATCCCCGCCATCGTGGTGCAGGCCACCTGGGCGAGCTTCGGCACCGCCGTCATCATCTATCTCGCGACGCTGATGACGATCCGCACCGAGCTCTACGAGGCGGCCGAGATCGACGGCGCGAGTATCCTGCGCAGGTTCTGGCACGTCACCCTGCCGCAGATGCGAGGCATCCTGCTCATCATGTTGCTGCTGCAACTGATCGGGACGTTCCAGGTGTTCACCGAGCCGTACATCATGACCGGCGGTGGGCCCGAGAACCGGAGTATGACCCTGCTCCTGCTCATCTACCGCTACGCCTTCGTCTCCGGTGACTACGGCCGGGCCACCGCGCTGAGTCTGCTGCTCGCGCTGGCACTGTCCCTGCTCTCGGCTATCTATCTCTGGGCCACCCGACGTTGGAGCACCTCATGACGAACGCGACGACCCAGCCGGCGACCGTGGCGTCGAGCGTTCCCCGCCGGCGCGGCGCCAGGCCGGAGGACGTGCGCGACGAGCGCAGCATCATCTCCACGATGGACCGCAAGTCCCCACTCGTGCGGGGGGTGGTGGCCGTCGCTGGGGGACTCCTGCTGGTCGCGCTCGTGATCACGTGCGCCGGACCACTGTTCTGGCTCTTCAAGGCGGCCACGTCCACCTCGACCGAGACCCTCGCGCAGCCGTTCGGACTGTGGCCGAGCGGGCTGCACTGGGAGAACGTGACCGCGGCGTGGAGCACGGTCAGGTTCGGCACCTACCTGCGGAACACGTTGATCATCTGTGCGGGGTCGTGGTTCTTCGGGCTCCTCGTCGCCACGACCGGTGGTTACGGCATCGCGGTGCTGCGCCCCGCCTACGCGAAGGTGGTCGAGATCGCCGTCCTGGCGACCCTGTTCATCCCGGGCGTGATCTCGCTGGTCGCGCTGTACCTGACCGTGGTGAACGTCCCGCTGCTGAACGTGAACCTCCTGAACACGTTCTGGGCGGTCTGGCTACCGGCTTCGGCGAGCGCCTTCAACGTGCTGCTCGTCTCGCGCTACTTCCAGGCCATCCCACGCGAGCTCTTCGAGGCCGCCCGGATCGACGGGGCAGGTTCCTTCCGGGTGTTCTGGAGCCTGGTCCTGCCGCTCGCCAAGCCGATCCTCGGCGTCGTGTCCCTGTTGACGATCATTGGGGCGTACAAGGACTTCCTCTGGCCACTGCTGGCGTTGCCCGACCACGACCTCCAGCCGATCTCGGTCGCTCTGCCGCGAGTGGAGTCCAGCACCGACCTCGGCGTGTTCATGGCGGCCCTGTTCATCTCCGTGGTGATCCCGGTCGCACTCTTCCTGGCCTTCCAGCGCCAGTTCCTCCGGGCCGCGGGCAGCGCAGGGGCGATCAAGGGCTGAGGCCCGTCAGCCGGTCGTCTCGCCGACGATCAGGGTGGGCGGCTGGTAGTGCACACCGGGGGTCTGTTCGCCGCCGAGCAGGTGCGCGGCCGCAGCCTCACCCATCCCGGTCAGCCCGACGTCGATCGTGGTCAGGTGGCGTGCGGACTGGTTGATGATCAGACCCTCCCAGTTGTCGACGCCGATGAGCGCGACGTCCTGCGGCATCCGCACGCCGGCGGCCGCGAACACGTTCTCGACGCCTCGCGCGATGTGGTCGTTCCCGCCGAACACGGCGTCGATCTCCCAGTTCTCCGCAAGCATCCGCTGGGCTGCGGTTCGTCCCCAGGCTTCGGTCCACGATCCGTGGAGCACCTCGTGGGCGAGCGTCACGCCGGCCTCCGCGAGGGCCTCGCGCAAACCTTCGAGACGCAGCTGGGCCGCCAGGTCGTCCGCCTCGGCGGCGACGTGCGCGATCCGTCGGCGCCCGAGGGCGAGCAGGTGCTCAGCCGCCATCCGCCCGATCGCCCGATTGTCCGGGACGAACATGACATCGTCCGGTTCGTCGGAAAGGGTGAACGCGTAGGTGACCGGCACGGAGAACTCGGCGGAGACCGAACGGGTCCGGTGATGCAGGCCCTCGCCGACCACCAGCACGCCATCGATCCGGCGGGCGTTCAGGGCCCGGATGCTCTCCGCCATGTCGTCTCGGCGCCGCAGGCGGGCGTCGTACAGCAATACCGCTTGCTCATGCTGGCCGAGGTAGGTCGCGGCGCCGATGATCACGGGGCGGGAGAACGTGCTCTCGGCGCGGTCGGTGAGGACGGCCACCGTGCGGCTGCGTCCGAGGGCCAGCGATTGGGCCAACCCGTTCGGCCGGAAGTCGAGCCGAAGTGCCGTCTCCTCGATCCGTTGCCGTGTCGCGGTGGAAATTCGCCCTCCGCCGTTGAGTGCCTTCGAGGCGGTCGAGAGCGACACGCCGGCGACTGCCGCCACGTCGCTGAGCGTCACCTTCTTCTTCGAGAGCGCCATGGTCGCCAATCGTAGTGGGTCGGTAACCGCCGTGGGCGGATGCCGCGCGAAAGCGATTTCTCAGATCGGCGTCATCCGGAGCCGCGAGCGCGAAGCACGGCGGTCGCCGTGAGCGAGACCGGCCGGTCCGGATCGTCGACGAGTGCCTCCAGGATCGTCCGCGCCGCGACGCCGGGGACGTCCGCGAGCGCCGTCGCGAGGCGCTGTCTGGCGTCGGCGCCGGCCTCGGGCAGCGCGTCGGCGAGAGCGCGTGCGATCTCGTCGCCGCGGTCGTAGCGTTCGGCGAGCGCGCCGAGCGCGCCGGCGGCCGCCACGTCGTCGGTGCCGTCGACGACCATGGCGACCAGCCCCGGGACGGCGTCGAGGCCACCACGCGAACCTCGTGCGAGGGTGGCGCGTGCCCGCACGATCGGGTCCTCGTGTTGGAGCGCAGCGGCAAGGATCGCGTCGGCGCCGGACGACTCGAACTTCGTCAGGGCGACCACCGCGCGTTGCCGCCGCTCGGCGGCGGGGGAGGCCAGGGCGTTCGCGAGCACACCGAGGGCGGCGTCCCCGGTGCGAGCGAGGGCCCATTGGAGGGCGCCGCCGGCATTGGGCTCGGCCTCGGAGAGCACCGCCTCGGCGAGGACGACGGCGTCACTCGACCGGCCGCCGTCGGGCATCGACAGCGCGACGCGCTGACGCGCCGAGCTGCCGGCGTCGAGCGCCCGCATGAGGCCGATCGTGCGCAGCACGTCGGACCAGTCGGCTGGTTCGCTCGCGCGCACCTGCCCGAGCCGGCCGAGCAGCTCCTGCTCGCGCGCGAGGCGCTCGCTGGTGCGCTTGAGGAGCTGCTCCACCATGGCCGCCGGGCTGAACGAGAGGTCCTCGAGCGCACCACCGATCTCGGCCAGGGTGAGTCCGAGCGCCCTGAGCCCCTCCACGTGGAAGAGACGCCGGACGTCGTCCGGCGAGTACTGCCGGTACCCGCCTGCGGTCCGCCCGGTCGGGCGGACCAGCCCGATGGCGTCGTAGTGCCGCAACATCCGGGCGCTGATCCCGGACCGCTCGGAGACCTCACCGATCAACATCGGCTCAGTCCCGTACCTCGGGCGCCCCGAGGAGCGCGAGGACCCGGTTCGCCTCGTGGACCGCCGCCTCGAACCCCTCGTCGGGGTTCTCGATGAGCCGTCCGGTCGCGATCGCGTGCCTGCGCACCCCGGTGTCCGGGTGGGCCTTCGCCCGCTCGACGACGTCGGAGGCCGGGTCCCCGAGGTCGACGAGAGCGCGGCTGAGGCTGCGCTGGACGTCGTGGTCGCCCCGATCGAACTGCGTCGCCAGGACCTCGGCGAGCTCGGCGACACCGTCCGGCGGGACGACGGCGACGGCGGCGCGCCAGGCGGCGCGGGCTACCTCCGCGTCGTCGTCCTGGAGCAGCTCGGTGGTGATCGCGGGCCAGGTCCGCGGGTCGCCGAACTTGGACAGCGTGTGCAGCGACTGGCTGCGCGCCTGCGGGATCTGCGACGTCAGCTCGCGCAGCACCCGGTCGACGGTGGCCGGCGCGGCGTGCCGGGTGAGCGCCCAGGTGAGCGTGTCGCGGACGTAGAAGTCCGGTTCGACCGCGCACTGCTCCACCAGCACCTCGACGTACTCGGGCCTGGGGTACGTTCCGGCGGAGAGCGCCGCCCGCAGGCGCGCCGACGGGTCCGGACTCTGCAGCAGGGTTCGTAGGGACTGTGCGCCGTGGGGACGCGTATGGGTCATGGTGACCACCTCCACCCTCCATGACAGACCTTGTCACAGTGAGAAGGTCAAGCGCAGGTATCACCAGCCGTAGAAGCGCGCGCCACCTGGGATCAGCGCGAGCACGAATGGAACGAGGAACAGTGCGGCTGCGAAAGCCCAGCCACCGGTAAGCCGGCGGGGTCGGGGCGGCACCAGCTTGCGCTGCCACCACGGGACCGGCTCGAGGACCAGGTAGGCCAGCCAGATCGGGGCTGCCGCAAAGGTGAGCCAGAACCACGCCCACTTCGTCGCGAGCCGGGGTTGCGGGCCAACGACGAGCAGGATCAGTGCGGCCATGGCGGCGAACGCTGCCAGGCTGACCTGGACGCCCGGCTGATCCCAGCCCTGGCGGTGGGTGACCGACACCGGCGCCGGCGAGTCCTCGGCGGCCGCGAGGATGGTGGCGCCCTCGTCGACGTATGGCGAGCCAGCGAAGGTCGAGAGCTCGTAGCGGGCCACGCCGTGACCGGAATCGCCGGACCACTCCACCCAGAACGTCCCCTGGCCCTGCCCGCCGGCCGGCAGCCGCTCGATGGCGAGTTCGGACACGCGCCCGGCGCGCAGTTCGCTGAGCAGCTCGTCGACCGTCCGCTCCACCGGTTGCAGGGCCACCTGGACGAGGCCCGCGACCATCAGGACGGCGATCAGCGCGCGCACCACCAGGCCCAGCGGTCCCGACGGGAGCACCAGCGGCGACGCGCCCGGAGGCGCGCTCAGGTCGTTCTCGAGCAGTCGGTGCCCATCGTCGATCTCGAGCAGTCGGTGCCCATCCCCGCCCGTTCCGGCCCCCATGGCCCCTCCTCGACGTGTGCCACGACCCTACCGGTGCCGGCCCGGGCGGAGGGATACCTTGGGGAGATGGCCACAGCGATGTCGGCACAACCGACCGGGGCGAGTTCGCAGCGGGCCGACGCCGTGCGAGTGAGTCTGCGGCGGGCGGGCTGGGCGTCCCTCGGTGTGGTGCTCGTACAGGCGGCGAGCGCGGCCGTGCGGTCGCCGGACCTGTCGACGCTTCCCGTGTTCGTCGGCCATGCCGTGCTGATCTGGGCGCTCCTGCCGGTGCTCGTGACCGTCATGGTCGCCTGCGTCGTCGCGCTCGGTTCGGGCGGTCCGCTCTCGATGGCGTCGACGGCGGTCCTCGCGGGGATCGCGCTGGCCGGCTGGGTCTCCTGGGGCGTTGGGCTGCCGATCGGTATCGCCTACGGACTGCCGCTCGGGCTCGGTGCGGCCGGCGCCGGCTGGGTGGCCGGCGCAGGCTGGGTGGGCGGCACGAGTCGGCGGGTGGTGGCCGTGACGGCGATCGTCGTCGTCACGGCCGTGTTCTCGGCCACCGTGACGACGGCGGCCTGATCCACTCGTGACCAGGTGCAAGGTCGCGGCGACGATCCGGACCGCGGCATCGTCATCCCCGTACGGGCCCGCGGTGCGAGGCAGCACGGCATCGCACGCTCGCCGAGGCGCCACCCGGTGTTCTCCTGACGGACCATGGCGGGCCACCCGGGCTTCATAGGATCGAGGCGCCAACCTTCACCGGAGAACTTGGAGCTCCCATGAACAGCACACCACGGCGCGCGATCACGGGTCTGGCCGCGATGACGCTCGCCGCAGCAGGGATCGTCGTCGCCTTCCCAGCCGCGGCATCCGCCGATCCGGGCGACATCGTCCTCTCGGAGGACTTCGACTCGGGCGAGCTGCCCGACGGCTGGAACCCGGTCGAGGGGGACTGGCGCGTCGAGGACGGGCGCCTCGTCGTCACCGCCGGCGGCATCGACCAGCTCACCTTTGGGACCCACCTGGACAACTACCGGATCGAGGCGACCGTCCGTTTCGAGGAGGTCGCCAACGCCACGAGGTGGGCGGCGATCGCCCTCGACATCGCCGGTGACGGGTCAGCGCCGTGGTGGCAGGCGGCGCTACGGACCACGAGTTCGGCGAGCAACGGCATCGAGCTCGCCAACCGCACGGCTGCCGGCAGCTGGAACGTGCCCTACACCGGTGCCGCCCCGTACGACGCCGGCGTCGGCCAGGATGTCCGGGTCGCCGTCGAGGTCCGGGGCACCACGGCGAGGTGGTACTTCGACGGCGAGCTCGTCCTGCGCGGCCAGATCCAGCGTTCCGAGGCCGGCGTCCTCGGCCTCGTCGCGGACAACTCGACCGTCAGCTTCGACGACATTCTCGTCACCGAGATCGAGCCGGCGGACTTCATCCTCGAGGAGGGTGAACTGCCCGTGGCCATCGCCCACCGCGGGTACTCGCAGGTCCTGCCCGAGAACACCCTGATCTCGGAGGCGGCCGCCATGCAGTCCGGCGCGGAGTACTTCGAGATCGACGTACACACCACGGCCGACGGGGTACCCATCGTGCTGCACGACCAGACGGTCGACCGGACCACCGACGGCACCGGCGACGTGGCACTGCTCGAGAGCAGCTACCTGCAGACCCTCGACGCCGGGTCGTGGCGCGATCCCGTCTTCGCGGGCGAGCCGCTGCCCACGTTCGCGCAGATCCTCGAGCTGATGCAGCGCAACCCGGCCACCCTGATGCTCGAGATCAAGGGCCCGGAGACCCGCGCCGAGGTCGAGCACACGATCGATCTGATCCGCGCCGCCGGCCTGTCCGACCGCGTGGTCATCGAGTCCTTCGATCTCGCTGCCGTGGGCTACGCCCGCGACTACGCCCCCGAGATCCCGCGCGGGGTGCTCCGTGGCGCCGTGGATGCCGACCCGGTGGCGGTGGCCCAGTCCGTCGGCGCCACCATGTACAACCCCTCGGCGACCGGTGGCCTGACCGCCGAGATCATCGACCGGCTGCACGAGGCCGGCATCGCGGTGCTGCCCTACACCGTGAACGGCGTGAGCGCCTGGCAGGAGCTGACGGACCTGGGCGTCGACGGCATCGTCACCGACCGCCCGGGTGCCTACATCGGCTGGCGCGAGGCCCAGTACGCGGCCGAGCCGGGTGAGCCGAGCGAGCCGACCGTCGACCTGGTCGCGGTCGCCGACGACGCCGAGGTCGAGCGGGGCGGGCAGATCATCGTGGCCGCCGCGAGCACCGATGTGACGTCCGTCGCCTACGAGCTCGACGGCGTGCCCGTGTCCGTCGGCGATGTGGTCGCCGCGTCCGACCTGGCCCTGGGAGCCCACCTGCTGACCGCGACCGCCGAGGGGGAGCACGGTAGCGCCACCGACGAGGTCGCGTTCACCGTGGTCGTCACGGCCGAGGGTCTTCGGGAGAGGATCATCGCGCTCGACCTGCCCACGGGCTTCCAGAGGCAGCTGCTCACCGCCCTCGACAACGAGGACTGGGACGAACTGGCCTCCGCGGCGGGGCGCCGCATCCCGGACGAGACCGTCCGGGCAGCGATCCTCGAGGAGATCGCCTATCTCGCCGATCGCTAGGCACGCCATGCCCCGCTGATGGCACGAATGCCCGGTCCGCATCGAGCGGACCGGGCATTCGTACGGTGGGCCGACGCGGCCGGCCCGGGGTGCGCGGGATCAGACCTCGCGGTTCTCCGAGGAGATCATCCACGCCTGCTTCTCCAGGTCGGCGATGATGGCGTGCAGGAGGTCGGCCGTCGTCGGGTCCTCGGCATCGACGTCGTCGTGGACCTCACGGGCGACGGCGGTCGCCTGGGCGATTCGCTCGACGATGGTGTCGACCGTGTCGCCGACGGAGACGAGGTCGGCGGGGTAGGGGGTCAGGTCGGTGGTGGCGGCGACGGTCTCGGTCCGGCCGTCGGGCACGACCTGTAGGGCGCGCATGCGCTCGGCGACGACGTCGCTCTGCTCACGCGCCACGTCGACCAGTTCGTCGAGCTGCAGGTGCAGGTCTCGGAAGCCGCGGCCGGTCACGTTCCAGTGGGCCTGCTTGCCCATGACGTGCAGGTCGACCAGTGCGACCAGGACCCGCTGGAGGTTGGCGCGCAGCTTCTCTGAGGCTGTCGTGGTGGTGATGGACACGAGATCCTGCCTTTCTGGCCGCCGGTCGGGCGGCGATGCTGGTGCTGTATTCGTGAACGACTCCAGTTTAGGACGGTCGGTTCGCTCGCGCCAGCAAGGAGAGGCGTACCTACTCGGCTGCGGGTCGGGCGCACTCGTCGCAGATGCCCCAGAAGATGACCTCCGCGGTTGCCACGGCGAAGCCGGGCGGGGTGGGCCCGTGCAGGCAGGGTGCCTCGCCGGTCGTACAGGCGACGTCCGTCACCTTCCCGCACACCGAGCAGACGGCGTGGTGGTGATTGTCGTGCACCAAGCGCTCGTACCGCGCGGATGACCGCGCCGGCTCGAACCGGCGGACCAGCCCGGCCCGGTGCAGGTCGGCAAGGATGTTGTGCACCGCCTGCAGGCTCGGCGCGTGTTCGCCCAGGCGTCGCCGCAGCGTTTCGGCGTCGAGGTGGGGGGTCTCGGCGAGGACCGCCAGGACCGCCAGGCGCCCCGTGGTCGCACGCAACCCCGAGGCGCGCAGCAACTCGACATCCGACGGGTCGGCGATCGCGGTCATGCCAGCACGGTAGATCGAAATCGTGAACGACTCAAGTAACGCCCCCGGATGCGAACCGCCGTCAGCCGGAACACGATGACTCATGACGTCACACGCGAAGCCCACGAACGTCCCGGCCCAGAGCCAACCGTGGCCGGGGCGGACCACGGAGATGGAACCGCAACCCGATCACGGGGAGCAGAGTCACACCGGACGTGACCGCTTGGTCGGCAAGAAGGCGTTGATCACGGGCGGCGACTCCGGGATCGGCCGTGCCACGGCGATCGCGTTCGCGAAGGAGGGTGCCGACGTGGCGATCGCTTACCTACCACAGGAGCAGGCGGACGCAGAGGCGACCCGCGCCGCCGTGGAGGGCGCCGGCCGCCGCTGTGTGCTGCTCCCGACCGATCAGCGCACCGAGTCGGCCAACATCGATCTCGCCGCGGCAGCCGTCGACGCCCTCGGCGAGATCCACGTCCTGGTCAACAATGCGGGCTTCCAGATGGCGCAGACCGGAGGGATCACCGACTTCCCCAGCGGTCAGTTGGAGCGGGTTTTCGAGACGAATGTGTTCGCGGGCTTCTGGCTGACGAAGGCGATGGTGCCGCACCTCGCCCCCGGCTCGAGCGTGATCTTCACGACGTCGATCCAGGCCTACGACCCGTCCGAGCCGCTCCTCGACTACGCCGCCACGAAGGCGGCGCTGAACAACCTGATGGTCAACCTCGCCGCCGACCTCGGGCCGAAGGGGATCCGAGTGAACGCCGTGGCACCGGGGCCGATCTGGACGCCGCTGATTCCCAGCACGTTCAACGCCGAGAAGGTGAAGGACTTCGGCGCCGACACGCCACTGGGGCGCCCGGGGCAACCTGTCGAGGTCGCCGCGGCGTTCGTGTTCCTCGCCTCGGACGAGGCAAGCTACGTCAGCGGCACAGTGCTCGGCGTGACCGGCGGGAAGGCGATCTTCTGATGCGGGCAGTGACCTGGCAGGGCACTGAGGACGTGCAGGTGCAGGACGTACCGGATCCGCTGATCCAGGAGCCGACGGACGCGGTCATCAAAGTCACGTCGACGGCCATCTGTGGCTCGGATCTGCATCTGTACAGCGTGCTCGGAGCATTCCTCGACCCCGGCGACGTCCTCGGCCACGAGGCTATGGGGATTGTGGAGGAGGTCGGTTCCGAGGTGACCCGGATCCGGCCCGGTGACCGGGTGGTGGTTCCGTTCCCGATCGCTTGCGGTACGTGCTGGATGTGTCAGCACGGCTTGTCCACCCAGTGCGAGACCACGCAGGTGCGGTCCCAGGACAAGGGCGCGGCCCTGTTCGGCTACACCAAGCTGTACGGGCAGATCCCGGGCGGTCAGGCGCAGTACCTGCGGGTCCCGCAGGCGCAGTTCGGGCCGATCCCGGTGCCGGACGATGCCAGCCCGGACGAGCGCTACCTCTACCTTTCGGACGTGCTGCCGACGGCGTGGCAGGCGGTGGAGTACGCGGGAGTGCCCGAGAACTCGACGGTCCTGGTGCTCGGGCTCGGGCCGATCGGCCAGATGAGTGCGCGCATCGCGCTGCACCGGGGCGCATCGCTGGTGCTCGCCGCGGACTTCGTGCCCGCACGTCTCACCATGGCGGCCCGGCACGGGGTAGAGGTGCTGGACCTGCGCGAGATCGACGATCTGCCGGCGACCGTGCGCGGGCTCACGAAGGGCCGCGGCCCCGATGCCGTGATCGACGCCGTCGGGATGGAGGCCCATGGCTCGCCGGTAGCGGCGGGCGTGCAGAAGGTCGCGGGGGCATTGCCCGACGCGCTGGCCGCACCACTGATGAAGAAGGCCGGGATCGACCGCCTGGCGGCGTTGCGTACCGCGATCAGCGCCGTGCGGCGCGGGGGCACGCTCTCGCTGTCCGGTGTCTACGGTGGCGCGGCCGACCCATTGCCCATGATGGAGATGTTCGACAAGCAGCTCACGGTGCGGATGGGACAGGCGAACGTGCACCGGTGGGTCCAGGCGTTGCTGCCACTGGTGGCTGACGACGCCGATCCACTGGGCGTTCTCGACCTGCGTACCCACCGGCTGCCGCTGGAGGACGCGCCCGGCGGCTACCGGACGTTCCAGAAGAAGGAGGACGGCTGCGTCAAGGTCGTCCTGGACCCGCAGGGCTGAGCCGTGGAGAAGTACTGGAGCTCCACTACCACGTCGGCGCCTGAGGCTGTAGCCGCGGTCAGCGGCGAATACGACGTGGCGGTGGTCGGTGCCGGCATCACCGGGCTGAGCACCGCCGTGATGCTGGCCGCTCGCGGCTGCCGTGTCGTGGTCCTCGAAGCGCGACACGCGGGCGCCGGCACCACCGGCTCCTCGACGGCGAAGGTGTCCGTGCTGCAGGGGCGCCGGCAGTCCGAGATCGCTGCCAAGCAGTCCGGCGACCTGCTCGCGCACTACGTGGCCGGTGGGCGGTTCGGGCAGGACTGGTTGTTGGAATTCTGCGCGAGTGCGGGGGTCGGGGTACAACGTCCGAGCGCGGTGACCTACGCCGCAGGCCCCGACGAGGTGGCGACGGTCGAGCAGGAACAGCGGGTCTGCGAGGACGTGGGCCTGCCCGTGACCTGGCGGGCGCAGGACGACGTGCCGTTCCCGTTCGTGGGCGGCGTCGTGCTCGCGGACCAGGCGCAACTGGATCCGCTCGAACTCCTCGCCGCGCTCGTCGCCGACGCCACGGCCCGCGGCGTGCACGTGTGCACGGGCACGCGGGTCACCGATGTCGACGACGGCCCCGACCGCCTGGTGACCACGGAGCGCGGCTCCGTGCGCGCGGACCGGGTCGTGCTTGCCACGGGTATCCCGATCGCGGATCGGGGTGGCTTCTTCGCCAGGGTCGCGCCGCAACGGTCGTATGCCCTCGCGCTGCGGCTGCCCGACCTCCCCGCGTCGGACATGTATCTATCCGCAGGCAGTCCGGTCCGGTCGATCCGCACCACCCCTCGAGGGCAGGGACAGACGCTCCTGGTCGGGGGCAACTCGCACCCGGTCGGCCGAAGCAGTTCCGAGCGGGAGGCGGTCGAGGACCTGGTCGCGTGGGCGTTGCGGCACTACCCGGGAGCGGAGGTGACGCACCGATGGTCCGCCCAGGACTACCACCCGATCGATGCCCTGCCCTACGTCGGGCCCTTGACGCCGTCGAACGACCGGGTGCTGGTCGCGACCGGCTTCGCGAAGTGGGGGCTGACCACCGGAGTGGCCGCTGCGGCCGTCCTCAGTGGGCTGGTCGACGACGGCGCACCCGAGTGGGCGGACGCATTCGCGAGTTGGAGCGGTCACGAACTCGCAGGGGTCGGCACCGGCGTGAAGCAGAACCTCAAGGTCGTCGCCGATCTTGTGGTCGACAGGGTGGCGGCGCTCGAGCCGGTCCCCGACGTTGCTCCGGTCGAGGGTACCGGGTGCGTGGGCCGGGCAGGAGGGCGCCCGGTTGCTATCTCCACCACCGACGGTGTGACCCGGGCCGTCTCGGCCACCTGCACCCACTTGAGTGGGCTGGTGCACTGGAACGATGCCGAACGGAGCTGGGACTGCCCGCTGCATGGATCCCGGTTCACGACCGACGGCACTCTGCTCGAGGGACCGGCCACCAAGGATCTGCCGGGACTGGAGGGTTCCGAGGCCGACTGACGTCGGTGCGGCCTACTCGTTCGCGTCGCTGAACCGCCGATGGAGGCCATGCAGGACGAGACCGACGATGATCAGGCCGCCACCCAGCGCCCACACCTGCCAGGACTGTTGGACCAGCAGGATCAGGCAGCTGACCAGGGCGAGGACCGGAACAACGGTGGGGACCCGGAAGTGCGTGTGCCCGGGTTCGTCGCGTCGCAGCATCAGGACCGCCAGGTTTGTCGAGATGAAGACGAAGAGCAGGAACAACACGACGGTCTCGGCAAGCAGTTCAAGGGTGCCGACCGCGGCCAGGAGCGCGGACAGCGCCGTTGTCGCGAGGATCGCCACCCACGGGGTGCGGCGCCCGGGCAGCAGCCGGGCGAACACGGTGGGTAGGAGCCCCTCGTCGGCCATGCCGTAGGTGAGGCGGGAGCTCATGATCGATGTCAGCAGTGCCCCGTTCGCGACGGCGATCAGGGCGATCGCGCTGAACAGCCAGTTGGGGACCGAGAACCCGGTGGCGTTGACGACGTCGAGCAGCGGACCGCTCGAGCCGGCGAGGTCCTGGGGCGGAAGCATCGCCGCCGAGGCGAGAGCGATGAGGACGTAGACGACACCGGCCACGATCAAGGCGCCGAACAGAGCGCGTGGGTACACCCGTGAGACGTCACGAACCTCCTCGGCCACATTGGCCGAGGTCTCGAACCCGACGAAACTGTAGAACGCGAGGAGCGCAGCACCCAGCACCGCGAAGCCGGCCCCGGGACCCGGCGGCGGTTCCAGCACCCGAGCCACGTCACCCCGGCCTGCTCCGAGGGCCAGTCCGACGAGGACGATCACCAGAACCAGACCGCTGACCTCGATGATGGTCATCACCAGGTTCGACGTCACCGACTCCCTGATGCCACGCAGGTTCAGGAGGGCGAGCAGGAGCAGGAAGATGGGAGCGGCCACGGGAACGGGGACCGCGAGGAACGTGGCCAGATAGTCGCCGCTGAATGCGATCGCGAGTCCCGCCACACTCACGATGCCCGCACACAGCATGCAGTAGCCGACGAGGAAGGAGACGACCGGTCGGCCGAACGCGCGCTGGGCGAAGATGGCCGACCCGCCGGCGCGCGGGTACTTCGTGACGAGTTCGGCGTAGGAGCCCGCAGTCAGCAATGCCATGCCCATCGCGATGACGATCGGTACCCACATCAGACCGCCCGCGTCAGCAGCGAGCTCTCCGGTCAACGCATAGACGCCGGCGCCGAGCACGTCACCGAGGATGAACGCGAACAACAAGCCCGCACCGATGCCCTGCCGAAGACGAGTGGGTGATGGTTCGGCTTCGGTCATCAGGTCATCGTGGCGGACACGACCGGAACCAGCGAGCCGAACCGGCCACCGGGTGCTGGACACCTGATCGGATGCGAGCCTTGGCACCATGACCCGGCTCACGCGATGGACCCACCAGACGTGGCTCCGGCAGCCCCGGATCGCGCTGACGCTGCGGGCGGCCTCGGCGGCCGGGATTGCGTGGACGATCGTGAGTCTCCTGCCCGAAGCTGCGGCGCAGTACCCGTACTACGCGCCGTTCGGAGCGGTCATCGCCACGACCGCCACCGTGTCGAGCTCGGTCAGGGAGTCCGTGCAAGCCGTCACCGCCATCGCGCTCGGTGGCCTGACAGCGGGCATCGTGGACCTGGCGATCGGTACGACGTCTCCGCTCACGGTCGTCCTTGTGGCCGCGATCGGCGTGGCACTGGCCGGACTCCGGTGGCTCGGCACCATGGGGGGCTGGGTGCCGACGGCGGCGATCTTCACCTTGATCATCGGCCACGGCGACGCCGCCTTCGCGGGCTCCTACGCTGGCCTGACCCTGCTGGGCGCAGGCGTGGGCATCGCCGTCAACGCCGCCTTCCCGCCGCTCCCGATGGGCCCGGCCGCGCGCTCGATCGAGGCGACCCGGGAACGCCTCGCCGCTCAACTCGGTGATCTCGCGCAGGTTCTGGAGACGACCGACTTTCCCGCGGTGGCGGACTGGGAGGAACGGCACCGTGACCTCGATCGCGCCCGGCTCACGATGCGGCAGGCGATCGCGCAAGCACTGGAGGCCCGCCGGGCGAATCGCCGCGCCAAGCGCTACTCCGACGACATCGACGCGCTCGTGCGCGAGGCGGATGCGGTTGAGAGATTGACGTTCGTCGCGACCGACCTGGGTGACCTCATCGTGCGCGATCACTTCGCTCCCGGTCCCGATGGAGGGCCGACGAGGCTCCCACCGGATCTCCGGGCGCCGATCGTGCACTCCATCCGGCTGCTCGCGGGGGCACTCACGATCATGGACGTCGAGGCTCGGCGTGACGATCTGGTCAGTGTGGACAACGAACTCGCGGAACTCGTGCGGGCCGCATGCGACCGGGCGGGCGGGCCGGACGACCTCATTCTCAACAGTGTGCTGCTGGCGCTGCGCCGGGGCTTGGATACGTTCGGCGACGGCGTGAAGAACACCTCGTAGGGCGTCATCGCGGCACCGTGGGCGGGATTGCACAGTGCCCAGCGACTCGCCGGGACGCCGAGCCGATCGATGTGCGGGGTGCGTCCTGGTCTGGCCCCACCCTGAGCCTCAATGACCGCCAGCCCGAACTCCTGCACCTGCTCTGGCCGCCAGAATCGCACCGTTCTACTTCTGGGGCTGCTCCCTGACGATCTGCTTGCCCTCCGAAGGTGGGACCCGTTGTCGGCGCATACGGTTGGAGAATGCGGGAACTGCAGAAGATCATCCGATCCGAGGTGGGCGTCCAGCCCCACTTCGACGCCGACACGGAGGTTTGAGGCGCGCGTGGTGTTCCTATCCGACCACCTGGTCGCCACCGGCGCCCTGGGCTATGTGCGCGGTATCTCTGGCGGGCTGGGTTCCACCCTCGCGGGCCGGCTCGCCCAACTCGCGGTGGAGGGCCGGCGCGAGGTGGATGCCGAGACCGTCTTCGTGACAATGCGCTTGCCCTGCAAGATGCAGCTCGACGAGGACGATGCGCGAGCGACGCTGGACTACGTCGGCCCGGACGAGATCGTCGCGTGCAACGTGGCGGAGGCGGTGGACGTGTTCGAGGCCGAATACTTCAATGCGACCCGGCTCCCGCTCTCGGATTCCACGAAGGGCAACACCGAGGCGCGGTTGCGGATGGTCACGCAGTACGCGTTCGCGGGCGAGCGCGGGCTCCTGGTCATCGGCACCGACCACGGCGCGGAGTCCGTGACCGGGTGCTTGACCAAGTCCGGTGACGGCGCGGCTGACGTCGTGCCCCGGTTCGGTCTCGACGAGCAGCGCAACCGCGAACTTCCGCGGCACCTGGGTGGTCCGGAACGGCCCTGGGGGAAGGGGCCGACCGCCGACCTGCTGGACGGCATCCCCGGCCGGCCCGACGAGGTGGAACTCGGCCTGACCTCCACACAGATCGACGCGCTGACCATCCCCGTCACGCCCCTACACACCTGGTGGCGTCGGTGAGCACAGGTCCGGGCTACTCAACCGGCGTGGCATTGCTCGTCATCGACCTGCAGAATGCCTACTTCGAAAATCCGGATCTCGCCGCGCGGCTGCCCAAACTTCTGCAACGCACCAACGAACTCATCCGCGCGGCGCGGACCGCCGGCCGGCCGGTGATCCTGGTGAGGACCGTCCACGCACGCGACCGGTCCACATGGACATTGAACATGCTCGAGGACGATGAGGGGTTCGCATTTCCCGGTACCGAGCAGGCGGCCTACGTCGACACGCTGGAGGTCGGGGACGCCGTCGACATCAGGAAGACGCGTGACAACGCGTTCCATGGCACCCGGCTGCTCGAGATCATCGCGCAGCGGGCGATTCGTCATCTGCTGATCGGGGGTGTGTCCACGCACAGTTGTGTCGCCCAGACGGCGATGGCCGCCTTCGCGGAGGACCTGCAGGTCGCGATCGCGGGGGACGCGATCGCCTCGGAGAACCGGTCGCTGTCCGAGGCGGCGCTGACGTTCCTCAGCGAGGAGATGCGCCAGCCGGTGCTGGACCAGGACTCGTGCCTGCAACTGCTGCGGGGTTAGGGCCGCAGACCCATGTGCACGATCGCACGTGCAACCTCGACCAGCCTCAGGTTCCGATCCCGCGCGTACTTACGCATCACGTCGAAGGCCCGAGCGACCTCCAGGCCGCGCGCTTCCGCGAGAATCCCCTTCGCCTGCTCGATCACGATCCGGCTGTCCAAGGCGTGCTGCAGCTGCTCGGTGACCAGTGCCTGCTTGGCGTGGGAGGAGGCGTTGATCAGGAAGCCGGTAGCCAGATCGGTCAGGACCTGAGCCGCGGCCAGGTCTTCGGCGTCCCAGATGCGTGGAGCCTCGCCGTACAGGTTCAGGGCGCCCAGCGTGTGAGCGCCGAGGTGCATCGGAATCCCAGCGGCGGCCCGCACGCCGATGCGCGCGGCCACCGCGCGATAGTCCGGCCACCTCGTATCTGCTCGGAGGTCGGCGACCGCCACCACGACGCCCGTGGCGGACGCGTCGATGCACGGGCCCCTCTGGGTGTCCTCCTGGTGCCGTCCCAGGTCGGCAAGCCACTCCGGGATCGTGGTGATCGCCCGCACTCGGTCGTCGACCTCAACCGTGACGCCGCCGCCTGCCAGCGCCAACAACTGCGACGTCCGTTCCGCGAGATCGCCGAGCACCTCATGGACCTCGTAGGGCTCGATGAGTTTCTGGGCGAATTCCGAAGTCGTCCGGACGAACTCTGCGTGGTCATACACGAGGTTGATCTCCTTCGAACCGCGGCGGCGACGTGGTGCCCTGCCGACGCGTCGATCGCAGGTGAAGTGCCAGGTCAGTGGGTGCAAGTTTACGCAGTGCCCCTGGGAACACAGTGGGGCCGGTCGGCCCGCCTGGCGGTCTGCTGGTTGTGGCCCGACGGCTCGTCACCTACAAGGTCAGGTCTCGCTGCCGCCTTCGCCGCCGTCACGGCCACGTGACCTGCGCAGGGCGCGACCGCGTGCGATCGCTTCCTTCTCCTTCGCAGCCTTCTTGTCGCTGGCACGGGTGTCCCGCGGCGGGAGCTGGACCGTCTCCTCGGCCGCGATGCCGGCCTGGAGCTGCCGTCCGCGCTCCATCTCGGCATCGAACTCCGCTCCGAACAGCAGCGCCAGATTCATCGCCCACAACCACAGCAGGAAGATGATCACGCCGGCAAGCGCGCCGTAGGTGGCGTCGTAGCTGGCGAAGTTCGCCGCGTACAGGGCGACGCCGAGCGAGGCGAGTGCGCCGACCACGATTGCGATCACGGCGCCCATGCTGATCCAGCGAAACCTCGGCTGCTTGACGTTCGGGGTGACGTAGTAGAGCAGCGCGAGCGCCACGATGACGATGAGCAACAGTACCGGCCACTTGGCGATGTCCCAGACGCTCACGGCCGTGGCCCCGAGCCCGACGACGTCTCCGATGGCCCGCGCGACCGGCCCGCTCACCACGAGGATCACGCCTGCGGCCGCGACGAGCAGGAGCATCACCACGGTCAGGACGTACATGACCGGGCGCAGCTTCCAGATCGGCCGGCCCTCGGACATCTCGTACATCCGGTTCATCGCCCGCGAGAACGCGTTGACGTAGTTCGAGGCCGTCCACAGCGCCGTGAGGAGGCCGACGATCAGGCCCAAACCGGGCGCGGGCGCGTTGGTGAGGGTCTCGATGATGGGGCCGAGGGTCGCCATCGCCTCCTCCGGGACCGCATCGGAGGCGGTTCCGAGCAGTTGCTCGGTGGTGGCCCGCTGCCCGACCAGGCTCAGGATCGAGACCAGGGCGATGATCGCCGGAAAGATCGAGAGCACCGAGTAGTAGGTGAGCGCGGCGGCGAGGTCGGTGCACTGGTCGTCGAGGAACTCGGTCACCGTGCGGCGCAGGATGTACAGCCAGGACGGTTTCCGCAGATCGGTGGGAGAGTCGGGCTTCGCCGGGTGGTCGGCGTCGGGGCGGGTGTGCTGGGGCATCGCAGACCTCCTGGCGGGGGTGGCGCCCCGTGGGCCGGCGCGCCGGCCCACGGGGCGGGATGGATCAGGAACCCTGCAGGCGGTCGCGGGACTGCTCGGCCTCGCCGCGCACGTCCTCGGCGGCCTGCCGACCCGAGTCGCGGACCTCTTCGGCTCCGGACATCGCGCTCTCCTTGACGTCCTGGGCACCCTCCGTGGCGGTCTCCTTGACGGCCTGGGCGGCATCCCGTGCGGGCTGCTTCAGATCTTCGCCCACCTCCTGTGCGATCGACCTGGCCTCGCCCGTGGCCCGATGCACGACGTCGGAGTCCTTGGCCTGGGTGACCAACTCCTGTTCCTTGCGGCTGGACGGGATGAGCGACCCGGCGAGCAGGCCCGCGCCGAACGCGATCAGGCCGGCCGCCCACGGGTTGCCCGTCGCCTTCTCCTTGACCAGGTGTGGTGCGTGGCCGATCCGGTCGGCGGCAACGTGGGCCGCCCCGGCGACTGTGTCCGCGGCGCTCCCGGCCGAATCCGAGGCGGACGGGCGGGCGTCTTCAGCGGCGCCGAAGACCTTCTCCTTGGCATTGCTCACGGCGCTCTTCACCTTGTCGGTCTGTCTCTCGGCGATCCGGCTCGGGCTCACCCGGTCGGTGAGCGCGTCGACGTCACTGCTCAGTTCGGCGCGGGTCCGCTCGATGTCGGAGCGGATGCGGTCGGGTTCGGTGCTCATGATTCGTGTCCTTTCAAGGCGTCGGGGATCTTCTTCACGGTGTCTGCGGTCTGCGGGATCCCCTCCACGGCCTCGAGCGACTTCTTGCCCGCGAGCGCCAGGACGAGCGCGACGATCGCCCAGACGCCGGCGACGATCAGAGCGGACCAGCCGAGAGCGGGTACGTCGTCCCCCTCGCCGATCATCGCCCCGAGGGCCCACCACACGGCCAGGGACAGGAACAGCAGCAGGAAGTTCGCGGCCCAGGCCGCTCCTCCCAGCATGCCCGCGCCCTTGCCGGCGCGCCGCGCCGAGTCCGCTACCTCCGCTTTCGCGAGTTCCACCTCCTGACGGATGAGCGTGGACAGATCCCTGCTCACCTCGCCGAAGAGGTCACCGATGGACCGCTCGTCGCGCGCCGGAGGCTCGTTCGGGGCGATCATGCCGGTCCACCTGGGGGAGTGCTGAGCGGGTCCCCGGTCGCGCCACCGACCAGTCGCCAGTCCGGAGCGCCCGCGGCTGCGGTACTCGCGGGTCCGGGACTCGCCGGCACGGCACTCATGGACGACGGGGTCGCGCCGGTCCGCTCGGCGCTCACCGAGCGCCGCACGGGGCCGGCCGCGGTGCGGCCGGTCGGCTGCGTCGTGTCGGCCCGGCCCGAGTCGGCCTGATCGTTGTCGCCGGCGTCCTTGGCGCTGCGGGCCACGCGTCCGACGAGGACGCCGAGCCCTGCCGCGATGGCGATGAACGTGCCCGGGTGCCGACGCGCGTACCGGGAGACCTCGTCCAGTGCCTGCGCCGAGTCGCGCTGCTCCAGCCAGTCTCCGGCCCGCAACAGGTAGTCGGCCGCCTGACGGGTCACGGTGCCGGCCAGTCCCTGCTCCTGGCTGCTGTCCGCCATCGAGGAGAGTTCGGAGGAGAAGGAGCGCAGCCCGCCGGCGAGGCGCTGCTGCTGGCCATCGGCCTGGTCGGTGAACTCCCGGCGGGCCTGCTCGAACAGGCTCTGGGCCTGGTATCGCGCCTCCGCGGCGGAGACTCTGACCTGCTCCTTCGTGGTCCGGGCCACGTCGCGTGCCTGCTCGATCGCAACATCCTTGACGTCCTGGGCGCGGTTACGGGCCTCTGACGCCACTCGGGTAGCTTCCTCCTTCGCGCTGCCCTGATCATCGGCGGACGGCGCCAGCGCGTCCCGCGACGGCGTGGCGCCCGGGTCCGGCGGATACGTCGGAGGTAGGGCGCCCGACGGACTGACGCTCGGCTCGTAGGGTCGGTTCTGATCTGTCACGGTCGTATCTCCCGGTCTGTCCCTGAGGTCTTCACCTTGAGGCGTGCGGGGTCCGGGCGCGCCGTTGACGAATCCGCCGATGGCGGTCCGACACCCCCGAGCGATCAGGGGCGTGCCAGAAGCATCACCCCGGACGGTCGTTCGCGCATCCGGAGCGCATCGGCGGCCGGTGCCCGTGCGGTGCGGCCGGCCGCGTCGGTCACCCGGTCGCAGCGCCGTCCGGTTTGCCCGCTCCCGGATCCGGCGGCTCGCCTCCCGGGCCGGCGGCGAAGACGTGGGGACGAAGCTGCGCGTGCAGCCGGTCCAGGGTCGTCTTCTGCTGCCGCGCGGCCTCAGCCAGGTCGGTGAACGTCGAGGATTGCAGCCCGAGGTCGGGGGCGAGGGTCTCGAGTGTCCGCCAGACCCCTTCTTTGCCGATCACCGCACTGCGCATCAGTTCGACCTCGAGGAGCGGCGTCATCGGCGAAGTACTCACGATGCGCTTGTTCAGCTTGAGCCGCCCGACGTGTTCTGCGGCCCAGGCCACCGCCTGCCGGTGCGGGCGCTGCCGGAGGCCGAGGAGCTCGATGAGCTCGCGGAGGAGTTCGCGCTCCCTGGTGATCTGGTCACGGATGGCCATCAGGTCGGGACCCATGGGCGTGTCGGCGAAGGCGTGTGCCATTCGCTGGATCCGCTCGGTGCCCGCGGTCGCCCCCGTCAGATGGTCGGACAGGTACAGGCCGAGCAGCTCGGCGTCCACGTGGTCGGGAACGCGCGCGGTCAGGCCACCCGCCCGGAGCATCCGCAACCCCCGATCCGCGGCGGTCTCCGAGGGCTGCGCAGTGAGGGACTCGACCGGCCCTCCGAAGCGGGTGTCGCCAGCCCGCAGGGAGGGGCTCGGCATGCCCCGGCGCTCCTGCATCCCGACGAGCAGTTCATGCAGGGCATCCTCGGCGGTGCGCTGCTCCGTCCAGCCGAGTTCGCGGATCCGGGAGGTGTCCATCACCGGCACGCCCATCGCCATATCGAGCCAGCCCGCGTCCGCGGCGATCGCCCGTGCACGCCAGCCGTAGTGAATGAGGGGCCGGATGACCTCCGGTGGGATCTCGAGGTAGCGGCCGTGGTCCAGGATCCGGGCAAGGTCGGCCGGCCACAGAGTGCCTGCGGCGGCGACATTGAACGCCCCACCGGCCCGCCTCGCGACCACGGTGGCGTAGGCGCGGCCCGCGTCGTCCGCGTGTAACACCTGCAGGCGCAGGCCCTTCGGCAGGGGAAGTGCGGGAAGGGTCCCGGCGCGCAGCAGAGACGTCGGTACGTACGGGCCGAGGAAGTAGCGCACGATCTGGGCGCCGGCGTCACCCTGGAAGATCAGCGCGGTCCGCATCCGGGTGACGGTGAGATCGGGGGCTGCTGCCTCGATCTCGTCGAGCACCCGCTCCTGCGCTGCCTTGTCCACGCTGTCGTGCGACGAGGGGATGCCGCCGCGGGGGGCATCCTCGTCGCGAGATACGTCGCCCTCGACGGGTGAGTACACGGCCACCGAGGAGGCGACCACCAGGTGCGTCACGTCCGCACGCACCGCGGCTCGCGCCACCCGCTCGGTGCCGCCCACGTTGACGCGGCGCAGGTAGTCGCGATCGGTGTTGGGTTGGATTGCCCACACCAGGTGGATCACGGCATCCGCACCATGGAACGCCTCCGCCAATGCCTCCACCACCCCCGAGCGTGCGGCGAGGTCCACGCTGTGCCAGTCTGCGCGGTCGTACGGTTCCTGGCTCGGCTCCGGCGGCCGTCGGGAGATGCCGACCACCGAGGTCACCGCATCAGCAGTCGCGAGTGCGCGCAAGACCGCGGTGCCTACGTTGCCACTGGCCCCGACGACGACGACCTTCACGTCGTCCCCGACTCGATGAGCTCGGTCACGCTGTTTGCCTCGCCTTGATCCGACATGCCGGTCCCTTCGTCGAGTGAACCGTGATCGAGTGTTCATCCAAGCGGGCCGTCCCGCACCTCGGGAGGGCCGGAGCAGATCGCTCGGAGCCCTGACCGCAACGAGCTCCAGGTCCCGCGCCTGGCCGAGCCGTTTTGTGTGCATGAGCCGGACCGTCGTAATATCAACTCAGCACCGCGCGTCCGACGCGACGGTCTCATTGTCGCTCCTGTCCCCGGCGACGCCACGTTTGGCGACGGGCGGGACAAACACGAGATGGCAGCGCTTGGAACTTCGCGGGATGACAACACCGGAAGCGTGGGCTCGGTAAGCCTGCTCGTTTCGGAAGTCGCGACATGTCTTGTGTTCCGCGGTGAGGTGGACATCGCGATGAACAGTCGCCTGACGTCCGTCGTCGAGCAGGTCTTGGAACGAGGTGGACAGCTCGAGGTTCACACCCGCGACGTCACGTACATGGACTCGGCGGTCATCGCGGCCCTGGCTCTGTTGGCGACCCGCCTGCGCACCCGCGTGCGGATGATCGATCCGCCCGCGCGCGTACTGTTCCTCCTCGAGGCGACGCAGTTGAACGAACTGGTCGACATCGTCGATACCCAGCCGCCGACCGGAACTCACCGGCAGGGTCGGGACGACCGGCCAGGTCATGATGGAGACGGTAGCCGGGACGGACACACCGTGGCCGAGGCACTCCGGGCGACGTCCACCGGATGCCGCTGCTCGACATGTGCCGCATGCCAGGCGGACGGCCAGAACTAGGCTCGGTCGTCGCGCGGTTGCTCAGGACGCAAGTCACTGGCCCGCGGGGTCGCCACCCCCGCGGGCCCATGCAACTGGCGGAACTACTTGAAGGCGTCCTTGACGTTCTCGCCGGCCTTCTTCACATTGGCCTGGGCCTGCTCGGCCTTGCCCTCGGCCTGGAGACGCTCGTTGTCTGTCGCGTCTCCCGCGGCCTCCTTGGCCTTGCCCTTGGCCTCTTCGGCAGCGTTGCTGATCTTGTCGCCGATGCCCATGTCAGCCCTCCATCTCGTGTCGTACCCGTTGTGGGTCCGTCCTAGCCACGCTAAGTCAGCCCAGCCGGGTACGCACCCGGGGGTTCACGACGAGTCCTCGCCGGAGTCGAGTACCTCGAGCACGGCTGCTTCGATCCGCGGCGGCGCCGGAGTGGCCGGTGATTCGTCCGGCACCGGCAACGTCGCCAGCACCGTGTCCTGCTCGTACGCCTCGAGAACCCGGGGGTCGATGTACGCGGATCGGCTCACCGCCGGGGTGTTGCCGAGTCGCTCGGCCACCTCGGACACGGCTTCGCGCACACTCCGGTCGCGTTCGGTTGCGGACTCGGAGCCACCGTGCCGGGCCAGTGTGATGGCGGCGAGGACGGTGCCGTGCCAGGTGCGGAAGTCCTTTGCGGTGGCGTCCTGCCCGAGGCGAAGCTTGACGTAGGCGCCGATGTCCACGCTGGTCAGATCGCGCCAAGGACCTCGTCGTGCCGATCCCTCGCGGTAGGCGAGCAGCTCGGGGCCGCCTCCTCGTCGGCGGCGCAGTACCCGGACGGCATCGACCACCCCGGGGTCGTCGATCTCGACGTGCCGCTGCTGACCGGACTTGGCGACGTAGTCGAACACGGCGACGCCCGCCTTCGTGATCCTGACGTGTTGCTTGAGCAGGGTCGCTAGGCCGAAGCTGCCGTTGTCGGCGGTGTACGCCTCGCTGCCGATCCGAAAAAGGCCCTGATCGAGGAGCAGGAATGCGACGGCGAGGGCTCGCTCACGAGGCATCCCGGGTCGGCGCAGGTCGCGTCGCACGTTCCTCCGGGCCGCCGGCAGGCGGTCGGCGATCTCGCGCACCCGTTCGTGCTTGGCTGCGTCCTGCTCGGCGCGCCAGACCGGGTGGTAGAGGTACTGTCGTCGGCCGGCCTCGTCGGTTCCGACGGCTTGGATATGACCGAGCGCGTCGGGGCAGATCCACACGTCCTGCCACGCGGGCGGAATCACAAGGTCACGGCACCGGGCCACGAGGGTGACGCTTGCGATGCGCTTCCCCTCGGCGTCGAGGTAGACCCAGCCACGCCCGCACCGTCGCCGGCCCCACCCGGGAGCCGTGACATCGACCTCGTGGAGCGCGCTCATTCATGCCCTGCCGTCCGTCGTACCGCCGCGGCGACCACTTCGGCCATGGCTCCGGTCCGCTCCAGGGTGCGGCGCTGCAGGCGCGCGCCGTTGCCACGCTCGCGCAGTTGCGTCATCGATTCGTGGACGAGGTCCGAGTCGCCGCTGTCCTCGAGTGTCGGCCGTACGTGGGCCAGGAGAGCATCGATCACCTCAGCGGCCGGCCGCGGCCGGTACGTCGCCGGGTCGAGGAGGTTTCCCTCAAGTCCGTGACGCGCGGCTTGCCAGGTTGCCAGCCGCAGCATGCGGGTGGGCACGGCCGGGGCCGGGTCACCGGTCGCCGAGTCCCGCGCCGCCGTCTCAACCAGGGCGCGACTGAGTGCTGCCAACAGCACCGCATCGGAGGCGTCCTGGCAGATGTCCGCCACGCGCACCTCGACCGTCGGGTACCGGCGGGAGGCGCGGGCGTCGAAGTAGAGCATGCCGTCGTCGAGGAGTACCTCCGTGGCCAATGCCTCCGAGATCATCTGTTCGTAGGCACGTGCCGACCCGTAGATGTCGGTGGGTCCGGACAACGGCCACCGGATCATCGACTGACTCCGGTAGCTCGCATAGGACGTGTCCCGGCCGTGCATGAACGGGGAGTTCGCGCTGATGGCCAGGAGCGCGGGCAACCACACGCGGATCCGGTCGAGTACCGCGATGGCCTCCTCCGGCGAGTGGATCTGCACGTGCACGTGGCAGCCGCAGATGAGCAGGTCGGAGGCGGCCATGCCGAACCGCTCCACCATCTCCTCGTACCTGCGCTTCGGCGCGGTCGATGGCTGGACCGGGAGCGGGGAGGTCGCGAGCGCGGCGACGCGAGCGCCCGCCGCCCGCGCCGCCAGATCCGCCGTACGGCGCCAGGACCGCAGGTCGGCGAGCAGATCGGTCATGCTCTCGCGCGGCGGCGTGTCCGTCTCGAGTTGCTCGCGCTGGAGTTCGCCGACGAGGGATCCGCCGCCGTCGTCGTTGCCGGCTGCTCCGCCGAACGGGCGCAGCACCGCGGGCGACATCGACATGGCCACACCCGTTTCGCCGTCGACAAGCAGCAGTTCTTCCTCCACGCCAACCGTTCGCATGTGCACAGTCTGAGGGCCTCCTGGGGGTTTCGCTCGATAGGGGCTCCCGGCGGCGGAGCCGGCCGGGGGCTCGTACGGTCGGGTGCAGTACGGCACCAGAAAGGAGTCCCACCATGTCCCATCTCACCAACAAGACCATCGCCTTCCTCGCCACGAACGGCTTCGAGGACAGCGAGTTGACGAGCCCTTGGCAGGCGGTGACCGAACACGGCGCGACGGCGGTGCTCATCTCACCGGAGCGCGGCAGCATCACCGGTAAGAAGGGCCACGAGGCGAGCGTCGACGTTCTCATCGCCGATGTGGATGCGGCCTCCTACGACGGGCTGGTCCTACCCGGCGGAGTCGCGAACGGGGATGCACTGCGGCTGGACCCGGATGCTGTCGCCTTCGTGCGTGCCATCTTCGACCAGCGCAAGCCTGTCGGGGTGATCTGCCACGGCGGCTGGATCCTGACCGACGCAGATGTCGTGCGCGGTCGCACGCTCACGTCCTACCCGAGCCTACGGACGGATCTGCGCAACGCTGGTGCGACCTGGGTCGATGAGGAGGTTGTGGTGGACCAGGGACTTGTCAGTTCCCGTACGCCAGACGACCTGCCGGCGTTCAATGCGAAGCTCGTCGAGGAGTTGGCCGAGGGCGAGCACGCCGGCCAGACAGCCTGACGGACCGGCACGGAACAGGTCAGACCACGTGGCGAGTGCCGGCGCTCGACGGCGGCCGGGTCAGTCGTGCATGCCGTGCTCGTGTCCGGAGTGGGTCGAGGGTTCGAGCTGGAACGTCGAGTGCTGCACGCCGACGTCGAAGTGCTCGGCGACGCAGGCCTGGAGGTCGTCGAGGATGCGGGGCGCGTGGCCGTCCTGGAAGCACTCGTCGTCGAGCACGATGTGGGCGGTCAGGACGGGCAGTCCGGTGGCGATCTGCGAGGCGTGCAGGTCGTGCACGCCCCGGACGTGCGGCTGGGCGAGGAGATGGTCGCGCACGACGTCCAGGTCGAGTCCTTCGGGCGTGGTCTCCAGGAGCACGCGGCCGGCCGTGCGCAGGACCGCGAGCGCCCGGGGTGCGATCAGGACGGCGATGGCGATGCCGGCGAGAGCGTCGGCTCTGGTCCACCCGGTGAAGGTGATGATCAGCGCGCTGACGATCACGGCCACCGAGCCGAGCGCGTCGTTGACCACCTCGAGGAACGCGGCCCGCATGTTCAGGTTCGCGTCGCGGCCGGTACTGAGGACTGCGATGGCGGCAACGTTCCCGGCCAGACCGATGATGCCGAAGACGAGGGTGCCGGTCGCACCGATCTCGGGTGGCTCGAGGAGCCGCCGCACCCCCTCGATCAGGGCATAGATGCCGACCGCGAACAGCAGCGCCGCCTGCGCGCCTGCGGCCAGGATCTCGATGCGGCGCCAGCCCCAGGTGCGCCGGGAGGTCGCCGGCCGGGACATCAGGGTCGCGGCCAGCAGGGCCATGAGCAGGCCGCCCGCGTCGGTGATCATGTGGCCGGCATCGACGAACAGCGCCAGGCTCCCGGTGATCAGGGCGCCGATCACCTGGGAGACCAGGATGGTGGCGGTGATCGCGAACGCGATCGCCAGCCGTCCCCGGTGCGTGGTCGGCGGGTGTGCATGGCTGTGCTCACCCATGGTCACGGTGCCCTGTTCGGGTGCGCCCGCAGGTCCGCCGGGGCCGGGTTCGAGGTGGTCCCGATGCCGTAGTTCGGGCACAGGGTCACGACGTATCCGGTGGCCGCGAGCAGGCGTTCCGCGCTCGCGAGCACATCGAGCAGTTCGGCGGAGGTGCTCAGCGAGAACATCGAGGCTCGACCCTGCGGCCGGGACGCCACGAGCCCGCAGTCACGCAGACAGGCGAGGTGTGCGCTGACCGTCGACTGGGCGAGACCGAGGTGCTCGGTGAGGTCACGGACCTTGTGCTCGCCGAGCGTCAGGTGCTGCAGGATCGCCAACCGGGTCGGGTCGGACAGGCCATGGAACAGCGCCGCCGCCGGCGCCAGGTCCTGCGCTGCGGCAGTGTCCGCCTCGCGGTTCAGCATCGTCATATGACGATGATAGCGGCTTTCGACGTCAGGCTGAAGGCCACGGTGGACTCACGCCGGCGTCGGTCCGAAGGGCTCGCCCACCGTCGCGTTCGCCTCAGGCGGCGCCACCGTTGACGTGGAGCACCTGGCCGTTCACCCATCGGGCCGGCCCGGCGAGGAACGCGACCACTTCCGCGGTGTCTTCCGGGGCGCCGAGGCGCCCCATCGGGTTCGCGGCCGCGATCGCCTCGATCAGCTCCTGGCTCTTGCCCTCGAAGAACAGTGGCGTCGCGGTGGGGCCGGGCGCGACCGCATTGACCGTGATGTCGCGACCCCGCAGCTCCCGGGCGAGGATGAGGGACATCGCCTCGACGGCGGCCTTGGAGGCCGCGTAGGCGCCGTACGTCGGTGTCTGGAGCCGGGTGATCGACGTTGACAGGTTGATGATCGCCCCGCCCGCACGCAGACGGCGCGCCGCGAGCTGGTCGACCACGAACGTCCCTCGGACGTTGACGCGCTGAACCCGGTCGAACACGTCCAGGTCCATCTGCGCGACCGGCGCCAGCGGCATGATGCCCGCCGTGTGCACCAGCACGTCGACGCCGCCGAACTCCCGCTCGGCGACATCGAACAGGGCCGCCATCTCCGTCTCGTCCGCCACGTCGCCCCCGGCCGTGACCGCCCGGCCGCCGCCGGCCCGGATCGCGGCGACCACCTCGTCCGCGCGCTCGCGGCCACCCGCGTGGTGCACGACGACGGCGAAGCCGTCCGCGGCCAGGCGTCCGGCACAGACGCTCCCGATGGCGCCCGAGCCGCCGGTCACGATCGCGACGCGATCCCCGTCGTTCGTCATGGTGCGAACCTCCCGCTAATATGTGGACGTCGTGTCCATTTCATGGTCACCTAGAAATGTACACCCTGTCCAGATAGGAGCGGGAACGATGACGGGTCACCAAGCGCCGCGGCGCGGCCGCGGACGGCGGCCGGCGGCCGAGGTACGCGCGAGCGTCCTCGAGGCAGCGGGTCGCGTCCTGCTCCAGGAGGGCCTGCCGGCGGTCACGTTCGACCGGGTCGCCCGAGAGGCAGGGTCGAGCAAGATGACCCTGTACAAGTGGTGGCCCTCGCCCGGCGCGCTCGCCGCCGAGGCGTACTTCGCCGGCAGCGAGGAAGCGCTCGACTTCCACGACACCGGCGACCTGGCGGCGGATCTGACGGCCCAGCTGACCGCGTTCGTGCGACTGCTCACGGTCGCGGGGGCCGGCCGGCCGGTCTCCGAACTCATCGGTGCGGCACAGCTGGACGCCGAGCTGGGCCGCGCCTGGTCCGAGAAGTACGCGCTGCCGCGCCGTGAGCTCGCCCGCGTCCGGCTCCGGA
This sequence comes from Occultella kanbiaonis, assembly GCF_009708215.1. Lineage (NCBI taxonomy): Bacteria > Bacillati > Actinomycetota > Actinomycetes > Micrococcales > Ruaniaceae > Occultella > Occultella kanbiaonis. Next base: position 2,545,231 of record NZ_CP046175.1, read on the forward strand.
TCGCCCGCGACCGGGGCGAGCTGCGCGAGGGTGTCGACCTCGACGTGATCGTCGACCAGCTGTGGGGGGCCGTCTACCACCGGATGCTCGTGCTCCGGGTGCCGTTCGACGAGACGCTCGCCCCGCGCCTGGTCGATCAGGCCCTCCATGGGGCGGCACGACGAGGCGGCGAGCCGGGCGCGTGAGTGCGATCCGTCGCCCGTCCCACACAGATCCACACAATTCCTCAGCACCGATGCACTGGTGATCGTCGCCCACGCGACGTACCGTCGAAGCAGACGTACGTCTTCGAGGGAGTGAATGTTCATGGCACGCACCTGGTCCCGCTGGCTACCGGCCGCGGCGGTCCCGCTCGTGGTCGCCGGTTCGGTGGCGTTCGCCGCACAGGCGGGCGCCGACGAGTTGCCCGAACGCACTCCCGAGGACGTCCTGACGCTTCTCGCCGACCGGGACCACCAACCGTTCTCCGGCGAGTTCGAACAGACCTCCGACCTCGGCCTCCCGGAGCTGCCCGGTGGCGTGGACCTCCCGGACGGCGATGGTGACGCCGCCGCCGTGACCGCCGCCCTCGAGGCGCTCACCAGTGATCACAGTGGCCGGGTGTTCGTCGGCGAGCAGGACCAGGCCCGGCTCCAGGTGTTCGAGAGCTTCGGCGAGCGCGACGTCATGGTCAACGGCGACGAGGTCTGGGTCTACGACTCCGACGAGAACGCCGCCACCCACGCGACCCTGCCCCCCGACGCCCGTACCGCCGGCCTCGACCAGCGGTTCACACCGGACGAGGTCGCCGACCGGATCATCGAGGCCGTCGGTCCCAGCACCGAACTGACTGTCCGCGAGGACGTGGAGGTCGCCGGCCGCGCCGCGTACGACCTCGTCCTGACCCCACGCACAGACGCGACGCTCGTCGGCGAGGTCGCGATCGCCGTCGACGGCGAGACCGGCCAACCGCTGCGGGTGAGCGTCACCGCCCGCGGCGCGGCCACGCCCGCCTTCCAGATCGGCTACACCTCGCTCGAGCTCGCTGCCCCCGATGCCGACCTCTTCGAGTTCACCCCGCCGGCCGGCGCCGAGGTCGAGGAGATCGCCCCGCCGGCGCAGGACCAGGCACGCGACGACGCCGAGCAGGCCGAACACCCGGAGCCGACCGTGGTCGGGACCGGCTGGGAGTCCGTGGCGATCCTCGACGCCGGCGCCACCGACCTCGGAGGCGAACCGCTGCTCGCACAGCTGACCACCGCCGTCGACGGGGGTCGCCTGCTCGGCACCGACCTCGTGAACGTGCTGATCGCCGACGACGGCAGGGTCCTTGTCGGGGCGGTGCCGCTCGAGCGGCTCCAGGCCGCGGCCGCTGAGTGAGCGACACCGCGACAGCCGCGGCTGAGGCGGACGCGCACGCCGCCGACCTCGCGATCGCGACGACCGGCCTGACCAAGCGGTTCGGCAACCAGATCGCCGTCAACGCCATCGACCTTGCCGTGCCCCGCGGCTCGGTGTTCGGGTTCCTCGGCCCGAACGGCTCCGGAAAGACCACCACGATCCGGGTCCTGCTCGGCCTCGCCGCAGCCACCAGCGGGAGTGCCCGCCTCCTCGGCAGCGACGTGCCCACCGAGCTGGCCGAGGCCCTGCCGCGGGTCGGGGCGCTCATCGAGGGGCCCGCGTTCTACCCGTTCCTGTCCGGGGCGGACAACCTGCGCCGACTCGACTCGGCCGACGCCCGCGCCGATCCCGCCACCCGCGACGCCCGGGTCGCCCGCGCGTTGGACCGGGTCGGTCTCACGCACGCCGCCAGGAAGAAGGCACGGGCCTACTCGCTCGGCATGAAGCAGCGACTCGGAATCGCCGCCGCCCTGCTCACCCCACGCGACCTGCTCGTGCTCGACGAGCCCACGAACGGCCTCGACCCGCAGGGCACTCGCGAGGTGCGCTCGCTCATCCGTGCCGTCGCCGCCGAGGGCACCACCGTGTTCGTGTCCAGCCACCTGCTCGCCGAGGTCGAGCAGATCTGCACGCACGCGGCCGTGATGCATGTCGGCTCGCTCGTCGCCCAGGGCAGCCTGGACGACCTGCGGGGCACCGGTGCCCGGGTGGTCCGGGTCGAGACGCCCGACGGCGAGCGAACGGTTGCCGAGTTCGCTCGCCTCGGGCTGGACGCGGCGCTGGCGGGTCCGGCCCTGCGGGCCGGGCCGGGGGAGGTCGTGGTCGAGGCGCCGCTGCCCGACGACGGGCCGGCCGCCGAGGATCTCGTCGCGGCGCTGGTGACCGCCGAGGTGCGGGTGCGGGGCTTCGACGTGGCGCGGCCAAGTCTCGAGGACCGGTTCGTGGCCCTCACCGGGGAGGGGTTCGACGTTGCCCGCTGACTCCGACACCGCCCGCGCCCGGACCCATGGCGGCGCCCTGCTCGCCTCGGAGCTGCGGGTGCTCTTCCGCCGCTGGCGTACCTGGGCGATGCTGGCCGCGCTGGCGTCGATCCCGGTGCTCATGGCCGTCGTGGTGCGGCTCTCCTCCGAACCGCCGGGGCCGGGGGAGGGCCCGCCGTTCCTGGACCAGGTGACCAACAACGGCATGTTCGTTGCCGTCACCGCGCTGGTGCTGACGACGCCGCTGTTCCTTCCCCTGACCGTTGCCGTCGTCTCCGGGGACACGATCGCCGGCGAGGCGAGCCTCGGCACGCTGCGCTACCTCCTCGTCGCACCGGCCGGCCGGGTCCGGCTGCTCCTGGTGAAGTACGTCTCCACGGTCGCCTTCTGCCTGGCCGCGAGCGGCACGGTGCTGCTCACCGGGTGGGTGATCGGCGCGGCGCTGTTCGGCACGGGGGAGGCGACGCTGCTCTCCGGGGACACGATCGGCGTCGGTGACGCCGTCGTCCGTTCCCTGCTCGTGGGCGCCCACGTGACGATCTGCATGCTGGGGCTGGCCGCCGTCGGGCTGTTCATCTCGACCCTGACCGACGCCGGGGTGGGCGCCATGGCCGCCGTTGCCGTGCTCACGATCGTCGCGCAGGTGCTCGGCCAGCTGGACCAGCTCGCCTGGCTGCACCCGTGGCTGTTCACGCACCACTGGCTCGCGTTCGCCGACCTGCTCCGGGAGCCGATCGTGTGGACCTCGGTCACCGAGAACGCGCTGCTCCAGGCCGCGTACGTCGCGTTCTTCGGGGCGCTCGCGTACGGGCGGTTCAGCACGAAGGACGTCTTGTCCTGACGCCATGATCGCGGAAGTAATTTTCACAGGTCCGCAAAAGTTCGGAAATACTTGACGCATCCTCCTGCCCTCAATAGGGTCCCGGACAGGCGGTCGGGCAACGAGGTCCGGCCGTGCGGAGAGCCGTCGGAGTGACGTCGTCGTCGCCCGAGGCATGACCGAGGAGACACATCGTGACTCTGACAGGTTCGCGAACGGTCCGAGCAGGCCTCACCGCGCTCGCGACAGGAGCCCTTGTCCTTTCCGCTCTCGCGCCCGCCGGTGCCGTCCGGGCGCCCGAGCCGGGCGGCGTCGGGGTGATGGAGGTAGGGGAAACACCCACCGCGGCCGAGATCGACGCCATCGTCGCGGCGATGAGCCTCGACGAACTCATCGGTCAGATGACCTGGACGCACGTCTACGGCGCATCCGCCGACGACACGTCGATGGCGGCCAGCAACCAGGCCCGCTACGGGGTCGACACCCCGGCCGAGGTGGTCGAGAAGTACCACCTCGGCGGCGTCCTCTACTTCGCCTGGTCCGGCAACACCGGCAGCCCCGAGCAGACCGTCGCGCTGTCGAACGGTCTGCAGGAGGCCGCGGTCGGCGAGAGCGGCCCGGGCATCCCGCTCGCGGTCACGATCGATCAGGAGGGCGGCCTCGTCGCCCGGGTCGGACCGCCGGCCACGCTGCTACCCGGGAACATGGCGCTGGGCGCGACGTTCGACGAGGACCTGGCCCGTCGGCAGGGCGAGGTGCTCGGGTCCGAGATGCAGGCACTCGGCGTGAACGTCGACTTCGCTCCCGTGCTCGACCTGAACTCCAATCCGGACAACCCCGTGATCGGGATCCGCTCGATGGGCGAAGACCCGGACGTGGTCAGCGAGCTCGGGGTCGCTCAGATCCAGGGGATCCAGACGTACATCGCGGCTGCCGCCAAGCACTTCCCCGGACACGGCGACACCGCCGAGGACTCGCACTACGGGCTACCCGTGGTCACCTACGACCGGGCCACCCTCGACGAGCACCTCGCGCCCTTCCAGGCTGCGATCGACGGCGGCGTGGACATGATCATGAGCGCGCACATCATCGTGGAGGCGATCGACCCGACGATGCCCGGCACGCTGTCGCCCGCCGTGCTGACCGGTCTGCTGCGCGAGGAGATGGGCTTCGAGGGGATCATCACCACCGATGCCCTGGACATGGCCGCGCTCGCGGCGAACTGGAGCCAGGAGGACATCGCCCGCCTGACCATCCTGGCCGGCTCGGACATCCTGCTGAACTCCCCCGACGTGGACGCCTCTTTCGCCGGCGTCCGCCAGGCGGTCACGGACGGCGAGATCACCATCGAGCGGCTGCAGGAGTCGGTCCGCCGGATCCTCACCTGGAAGGCGGAGCGGGGGATCCTGGCGGACCCGTTCACCGACCCCGGCGCGATCGACAGCGTGGTCGGCTCCGCGGAGCACCAAGCCACGGCGGCGACGATCTCCGACAGGGCCGCCACGCTGGTACGGAACGAGGCACGCGTGCTGCCGCTCGGCTGCGACGAGACGATCCTGATGGTCGGCGCCGGCTCCGGCTGGCCGGAGCGGGTCGGTCCGATGCTCGCCGACCACGGCTATCAGGTGATCGAGGACTACGAGAACGGTTCCTCGCCATCGGCCGCCTACCGGGCCCGCGCCGTGGCGGCCACCGCCGAGGCAGATGTCGTCGTGTTCACCTCGAACAACGCGACCGGCAACGCGGCACAGCAGCAGATGGTCGCCGAGCTCGCCGCGACCGGGGTCCCCGTGGTCGTCATCGCCACCCGCAACCCGTATGACATCAGCGTGCTGCCCGGTGCGGACGCGGTGATCAACAGCTACGGCACCGGGGTGATCAACTTCCAGGGGATCGTCAGGGCGATCGCCGGGGACATCAACCCGGCGGGCCGGCTGCCGGTGGACGTCCCCGAGGCCGACGGCGACGGCATCCTGCTCCCGCTCGGCAGCGGTCTGTCCTACCCCGGGCCGCCGCAGCACGCCGGGCCACCCGCGAACGCCGGACCGCCGGACGGCCGGCCGCCGCACGCCGGACCGCCTGACCACGCCGGACCGCCGGACCACGCCGGACCGGGCGGGTGCTCGCACCCGGGCCGCCCGACCGACTAGACCTCCGATCCCGAGTGAGATGAGGACCGCTATGTCCAGGAAACGACCGATGTTGATGAGTGCGCTGGCCGTCGCGGCGGCGACCGCCGTCGGAGTCGCCGGCGTGATCGCGCCCATGGGCGGCGGGCCCGGCGGGCGACCGGAGACGCCACCCGGGCATGACCGCCCGCTCCAGCTCGGCGTGGAGGTCCTGCTCGCCGACGAGCTCGACCTGCTGGCCGGCCAGCGGGTGGGCCTGATCACGAACCCGACCGGAACCACGAGCGACCTCACCCACACCATCGACGCCCTGATCGCCGGGGAGGCCGAGGGCGACTACGAGGTCACCGCGCTGTACGGGCCGGAGCACGGGGTGCGCGGCGGAGTGCCGGCGGGTGCCTACGTCGAGAGCTACGTCGACGAGCGCACCGGCCTGCCGGTGTACTCCCTGTACGGACCCACTCGCAAGCCGACCGCCGAGATGCTGGAGGGCGTGGACGTGCTGGTGTTCGATATCCAGGACATCGGCGCACGCTTCTACACGTACATCTGGACGATGTACTACGCGATGGAGGCGGCCGCCGAGCAGGGCAAGCCGTTCGTGGTGCTGGATCGGCCGAACCCCCTGGGCGACCGTATCGACGGACCCGTGCTCGAGTACCCAGAGCTGAGCTCCTTCGTGGGGCTCCGGGAGATCCCGTTGCAGCACGGCCTGACCGTTGGCGAGCTGGCTGGGTTGTTCAACTCCGAGTTCCTCGCGGCGCCGGCGGATCTGCACGTGGTCACGATGCGCAACTACGACGCCGCCAGCATCGTGGCGGACTGGGACCTGCCCTGGGTGCTGCCGTCGCCGAACATCCCGACCCGGGAGACGGCCCTGGTGTATCCCGGCACCGGGCTCATCGAGTCCATCAACGTCTCCGAGGGCCGCGGGACGACCACCCCGTTCCTCTGGTTCGGCGCGCCCTACATCGACGAGACGGAGTCCTACGCGCTGGCCGCCGAGCTCAACTCCCGTGGGCTGCCCGGCGTGACATTCCGGCCGATGTCCGCCACGCCGACCTCGAGCAAGCACACCGGAGCGTTCTCGGGCGGCGTTCAGATCCACCTCACCGACGCGGCGGGCTACGAGCCGATCCGGACCGGGCTGCACGTTCTCGACGTGCTGTTCGACCAGATCGACGAGGTCGACTGGCGGGAGGGCGCCAACTGCCGCACCGCGGAGGACACGTGCTGGATCGACCAGCTCACCGGTACCCGCGACGTGCGCGCCCAGCTCGAGGCGGGCGTCGCACCGGACGAGATCATCGCCGGATGGCAGGCGGATCTCGCTGCGTTCGATGCGCTCGCCGAGCCCTACCGGCTCTACCCCGACGGTCCGGGACGCGGCCGTCCCTGATCCGAGCGCCTCCGGGCGGTACCGAGCCCTTACCCGGCTCGGCGCCTACTACAACAGCTCGGATTCCCGTTCGCGGCACGGTCGTGCGGATCGACCAGTGGCGCCCGGCGATGAGTTCCGGTTCCGGCCCAGGTCGGTACCGGCATGGATACCGAGAGGGAACTGGATCTGTTCGCCGGCGTCGCGGTGACCGACCTCGGCCGCGCCGTCGGGTGGTACGACCGGCTCTTCGGCGAGGTCGAGACGTCCGAGCCGAACGACGTCGAGCGGGTGTGGACGGTCGCCGAACGTCGTCATGTGTATGTGATCGTGGCGCCCGAACACGCCGGCCACGCGCTGGTCACCCTGTACGTGGGGAACCTCCCCGCGATGGTCGATGCGGCGGCCCGCCGGGGGATCCACGCGGAGACCGAGGAGGACTACGGGAACGGCGTGCACAAGATGATCTACCGCGATCCCGACGGGAACGAGATCGGGCTCGGTGGGGTGCTCGCAGCGGAGTAACCTTCCGTTATGACCCGATACGCTACGGTGGTCATAACGGAAGGGTGTCATGGAACCGAGCCGATCGATCATCGACCTGCCCTGGGGGCCGGTCTCCTACCTGCACTGGTCACCGCCGGCCGAGGCAACGACCTCGCCGTCCGTCGTAGTGCTCCTGCACGGCGGGAACGCGGACAGCGCATCGCTGTCCTGGGGCGAGCTGGGCGGGCACCTGGCCGCGGCTGGCCACCGCGTGATCGCGCCCGACCACCCGGGTTTCGGCGAGAGCCCGCGCGCCCCCTGGACGGCGACCCAGGACCGGCTCGTCACCTACGTCGGGGAGTTCGTGGACGCCCTCGGGCTGGGGGAGTACGCGATCGGCGGCCTCTCGCTCGGCGGCGGGCTGACCATCGGGCACGTCCTCGCCCGTCCCGAGCGCGTCACGGGCGCGATGCTGTTCGGCAGCTACGGGCTCCAGGACCGCCTCACCGACGGCTGGCTCAGCCTGCCCACCCAGACCCTGACCTGGCTGGCGCTGCGCACGGGCCCGCTCGGTCTTGCCCAGGAGGCATACGCGCGTAGCCCGCGACTGCTGGCCAGCGGCATGCGGCAGATCGTCCGCAGTCCGGACCGGCTGACCGAGGACCTCCTCGCGGAGATCACCGTGGCGGCGGGGCGCAAGGGCGCCCGGGTGGCGTTCGAGCAGTGGCAGCGCGACCAGGTCCTGTGGAACCGGACCCGCACGAACTACCAGGACCGGCTCCCGGACGTCGCTGTGCCGACCCTCGTCGTGCACGGCTCACGGGATTCGGGCGTGCCCCTCGCCCGTGCTCGCGAAGCTGCGGCCCGCATCCCCGACGCCCGCCTGCTCGTCGTCGACGGAGCCGGGCACTGGGTCCAACGGGACCGACCGGACCTGGTGACCCCCGCCGTCGTGCGGTTCCTCGACACCCGAGGTGAGCGAGACGGAGGCGACGGTGCCGCGCCCGCTCATCCCTGACCGGCGGAAGAGGATCCTCGACGCGGCGCAGGCACTCGTCCTCGCGGACGGCTTCGACGCGATGAGCATCCAGGCCGTGGCGACCGAGGTCGGCATCGCCAAGGGGGCGGTGTACCGGGAGTTCACCAGCAAGCGCGAGATCCTCGACGTCCTGCTGACCCGCTCGATGGACCGGATGAACGCCGCCGCCAGGCAGCGACTCGGGGAGGCTGAGCCGCCCTCGCCGAGCCGGGCCTACGCCGTCGCCGTGGAGGTGCTCCTCGACGATGAGCTCATGACCGCCGCGTTCCTCGATGACGAGGGCGTGCTCGGCTCCTATGTCGACGGCGTCACCGACGGCAGGTACGCCGAGCGGCACCGCGCCGTGGTGGCGTGGATCGCCGACCTGCAGGCGCAGGGTTCGCTGAGCACACGAGTGGCGCCCGAGCCGCTCGCACTCGCACTGTCCGCGACGACGATCGGGCTGCTCACCGCGGCCCGGCACCTCGGGCCGCTCACCCGAGCGGACCTGCAGGGCGCGCTCGAGGCGGTCGCGGTCCTGGTCTCCTCGCTCGAGCCGGCCCGGCCCTCGTGACCTGTGTCAGGAGCCGAGGTTGCCACTGAGCCGGTCGTGGCGGGCGGCACTGTCCGGGTTCAGCCCGACGATCCGGACCTGTTTGCCCTTGGCCTGATACCTCGTCGTGATCGCGTCCAGGGTCGCGACCGTGGACGCGTCCCAGATGTGCGCCTTCGTCATGTCGATGACCACACGGCTGGGGTCGCCGGCGTAGTCGAACTGGTAGACGAGGTCGTTCGAGGACGCGAAGAACAGCTCGCCCTCGACCGCGTAGACGCGTTCGCCGTCGGCGTCCGATGCGTCCAGCCGGGTGACCGACGTGAAGTGGGCGACCCGGCGTGCGAACAGCACCATGGCGATGAGCACGCCGACGAGCACGCCGTAGGCGAGGTTGCTCGTGGCGACCGTGACCACGACCGTCGCGGCCATCACCGCGACCTCGGACCTCGGCAGCCGGCGCAGCGTCGAGGGCCGGATCGAGTGCCAGTCGAACGTGCCCACCGAGACCATGATCATGACGGCCACGAGGGCAGCCATCGGCATGATCGCCACGAGGTCGCCGAGGCCGACCACCAGGATGAGCAGGAACAGCCCGGCCAGGAAGGTCGAGATGCGGGTACGAGCGCCGGAGACCTTCACGTTGATCATGGTCTGGCCGATCATCGCGCAGCCGCCCATGCCTCCGAAGAAGCCGGTCACGATGTTCGCGATGCCCTGGCCCCACGCCTCGCGCGTCTTGTTCGAGTGGGTGTCCGTGACGTCGTCGACGAGTTTCGCCGTCAGCAGGGACTCGAGCAGCCCGACGAGAGCCATCGCGAGCGCGAACGGCGCGATGATCTGCAGCGTCTCGAGGGACAGCGGCACGTCCGGGAACAGCAGGGACGGCAACGACTCGGGCAGCTCGCCCTCGTCGCCGACGGTGGGTACCGTGACGCCGGCGAGCACCGTGAACGCGGTGAGGACCACGATCGCGACGAGGGGGGCGGGTACCACCTTCGTCAGGCGGGGGAAGAGCACGATGATCGCGATGCCGACGGCGAGCAACGGGTAGACGATCCACGTCACCCCGAGCAGGTGGGGCAGTTGGGCGATGAGGATCAGGATCGCGAGCGCGTTGACGAAGCCGACCATGACCATGCGCGGGATGAACCGCATCAACTTGGCGACGCCGAGCAGCCCGAGCACCACCTGGAGGATCCCGCCGAGGATCACGGTGGCGATCAGGTAGTCGACGCCGTGATCACGAACCACGGGCGCCACCACCAGGGCGACGGCGCCGGTGGCCGCGGAGATCATCGCCGGGCGGCCGCCGACGAACGCGATCGTGACCGCCATCGTGAACGACGCGAAGAGCCCGAGCCGGGGGTCCACGCCCGCGATGATCGAGAACGAGATCGCCTCCGGGATCAGCGCGAGGGCGACCACAAGCCCGCCGAGCACCTCCGTGCGCAGGCGGCGGGGGGAGCGCAGCGCGGCACGGACGGAGAAGGACTCGTCGGCCTCGGGGGAGCCGGTGGCCGGCTGCGGGTCGGTGGCGGGATCGGGGACTCTCAGTGGAGCGTCGTTCGACACGCAGGATCCTTCGGGCTGAGCGGAGGGCGGGGATGCCCGCGCTCACGGTAGTGCCTGCGTGCCGCGGTCCGGCCGCGGTGCCCGCGCCGCGATCGGCGGTGCCACGCCCGGTCAGACGGCGGGGAGGCGCTCGGAGGAGAAGTCGTCGAGCCTGCTCGTGTCGCTGCCCTGCAGGGAGAACAGGGCCAGGGAGACCCGCCTCGGTAGCCGGATCAGGAGCCTGAGGGTGCGCGGCGTCAGCCAGGCGGCGAGACGGTTGCCTGGCACGAGCTGCCGGAGCGAGCTCGGGCCGACCTTCCGACTCTGCGCGATCGCCGGAGCCAGCACCGACTCCGCGCTCGCGAAGGCTGCGGCGTGGTCGTCGCGGGCGAGCGCGAGTTCGTTCGCGAGCACGTACGCGCCGAGCACCGCCATCGCCGTGCCGCCGCCGACGGCCGGGCCGGGGGAGTATGCCGCGTCGCCGACGAGGCTGACGCGTCCCTTCGACCACGTGTCCATCCGGATCTGGCTGATCGAGTCGAAGTAGAAGTCCTCGGACTCGTGGAGGTCGGCGAGGGAGAACGGGAGGTGTGCCTCGATGCCCGCGAACGCGTCCCGGACCACGCGCAGCTGGTGCGCCGGGTCGCGCAGGTCGCCGGCGGGGTGGCCGCGGAAGAGCAGGAGCGCACGGGCGAGGTGTCCGTCGTCGACGGGGTAGGTGAAGGCGGCCCGGCCGGAGTCGAAGTAGCCGATCACCCCGCTGCCGAGGCCGGCGTTGTTCGGGTAGCTGTAGACGGACAGATAGGCGCCGAGGTCGTGCCGGTACGACTCCTCGGGACCGAACACGAGGCGCCGGACCCCGGAGTGGAGACCGTCCGCGCCGATGACGAGGTCGAACGCGCGCGGGGGGGAGTCCTCGAACTCGACCGTGACGGCGTCCGTGCCGTCCGTGATCGCGGTGATCGTGTCCCCGAAGATGTACTCGGCGTGCGGCGCGGCAGCGGCGTGCAGGATCCCGGTGAGATCGTCGCGCTGGATCTCCACGTGCCGGTCCGCGATCGTGGCGGTCAGGCGCGGCATCTCGATCGGGCGTCCACGGCGCTGGTTGAAGGTCATTCGATCGTGCCGGACGTGGGCGCCGGTGACGGCGGGCAGGAGGCCCATCCGCTCGACCACCTCGATCGAGACGCCGGCCAGGTCGACGGCGTGGCCGCCGGTCTGGCGCAGGTGTGGCCGCTTCTCGACGACGGTGGGGTTGAAGCCGCGTTGTGCGAGCCAGTACGCGAGGACGGATCCCGCGATGCCGGCACCGGAGATGAGGATGTTGTGTGCCATGGGGAGTAGATTACTTGCCGACCGACTAGGTATCAATGAGGGGCTCGCCGGCGCCCGTCTCATAGGCTCTGGGGACCGAGCACCAGGAAGGTGGTGACCATGCCCGTGGGAGAGTCCGCGCCCCGTCGCGACGGTCGGACGACCGACACGCGCCAACGCATCGAGTCCACGGCGTTGCAGCTGTTCGTGACCAAGGGCTTCGCCGCCACCAGCCTGAAGGACATCGCCGACGAGCTCGGTATCACGAAGGCGGCCCTCTACTACCACTTCCCGGCCAAGGCGGACCTCGCGCGCGGTGTCTTCCAGCCGTTCATCGACGATGTCGACGCCGTCCTGGACGATCTGGACGGTCGGCGGCTGCCACCAGAGGACGTGCTGGCTGCCTACGCCGACGCACTCCTGCCGCACCGTAGGGCGCTCGCCGGCACGCTCCGCGACCCGGGCGCCGTGGCCGACCTCGACCTCGAGGGTGCGAGCTTCCGGTGGCTCGCCAGACTGTCGGCTCTGCTCGGGTACGACGTCGCGACGGCGGAGACAAGGGTGCGCACCGCCGTCGCCGTCGGTGGCCTCACCCGGGCGCTCGTGCTGCCGGAGGCCGAGGACGAGCGGGCCCGCGCGATCGCCGTCGAGGCTGCCGTGGCTGCGCTGGGTCGAGGTACGACGGCGCAGCGGTAGTTCCGTATGGCGGCTCGGCTTCGTGCCGGTGAGGTCAGGCGCCTTCCAGCGCGTCGTCGATCGGCACGCACAGCCAGAGCGAGGCCGGACGCACGGTGGCCACGAGCTCCCGGCCCGGCTCGACGACATCGCCGTCGAGCTCGCGCTCCTGGTCCTGCGTGCTTCGCACCCGGATGCGCCTGCCGCGCAGGATCTCGAGGTTCGGCACCCGCTTCTGTCGTGTCAGGACGCCAGCCACGGTCGAGACCCAGTGTCCGAGGTGCTCCGGCGCGAGGATCGCCACGTCGAGGTAGCCATCGTCCGGCTCGGCGTCCGGGAACAGGGCCACGCCGGCCTGGATCTGCCCGACGTTGCCGACGATGACCGAACGGGCCTTGCGCACCAGCGGCTCGGCGTCGTCGACCGTGACCTGCACCCGCATCGGGTGGTCGAGCAGGTGCTTGCCTGCGGACAACACGTAGGCCGGGGTGCCGATCCGTGCCTTCAACTCCGTGGACGCGCTGTCGAGCATCTTGGCGTCGAAGCCCATGCCCGCCATCACCGCGAACACCTGGCCATCCACCTCACCGACGTCGATGCGGCGACGCCCGCCCGCGACCGCCAGGCGCACCCCCTCGGCGGGATCGGTGGGGATCCCGAAGTTCCCCGCGAGCAGGTTCCCGGTCCCACCCGGGAGGATGGCCAGGGCCGCATCGCTGCCGGCCAGCCCTTCGACGCAGGCCCGCACCGTGCCGTCACCGCCGCTGACGAACACCACCTCGGCGCCGCGGGCGACGGCCTCGCGGGCCTGCCCCGTACCCGGATCCTCCTCCGTGGTCTCCAGCCAGATCGGCGTGGGCCAGTCGGCATCGGCGAGCACCGCGCTGATGGTCCGTCGGAGTCCCTCGACGTCGTCGAGCCGGTGCGGGTTGACGATCACGGCGGATGGGCGAGGTCCGCTTCCGGCGAGACGCCTGAGCTCGGCGTGGGAGGAGGGCTTTGGTTCGGTGGTCACGTGGTCAGTATCGGTGCCACCGCGACGACGCGCTCGCGCAGGAGGCATGCCCGGCCAGGGGCCGAGCCCGACCAGGGCGCCGGCCGCGTGCCGACGCCACGCCGACCAGCCCGGAAGGCGAGATCGACAGCCGCGGAGGCGCCGACGTCGCCTATGGTCATACTTAACTGTCCGATATGAGAGAAGGAGCACCATGACCCTGCCCCAGGTGACACTGAACGATGGCGTGACGATCCCGCAGCTCGGCTTCGGGGTGTTCCAGGTGCCGCCGGAGGAGACCCAGATCGCGGTGACCCACGCACTCGAGGCGGGCTACCGCGCGATCGACACGGCCGCCCGGTACCGTAACGAGGTCGGCGTCGGTGCAGCGCTTGCCGCCTCCGGGCTCGGCACCGACGAGGTCTTCGTGACGACGAAGCTCGCCAACGACGACCAGGGTTATGACAGCACCCTCGCGGCGTTCGACGCGAGCGCGACGGCCCTCGGCCTGGACGTCGTCGACCTCTACCTGATCCACTGGCCCTGCCCGAAGCGCGGCGAGGCCGCGAACTCCTGGCGCGCGATCAGCGAGCTGAAGGAGGCCGGCCGGATCCGTTCGATCGGCGTCTCCAACTTCCTGCCGCACCACATCCAGCAGCTCCTCGACGCGGGTCTGCCGCTGCCGGCCGTCAACCAGATCGAGGTGCACCCGTACCTGCAGCAGCGCGAGGTCCGCGAGTTCAACGCCGCGCAGGGGATCGCGACCGAGGCCTACAGCCCGCTCGGTCAGGGGCGGGTGCTGGCCGACCCGGTCATCACCGCGATCGCCGACCGGCTCGGCCGCAGCCCCGCGCAGGTGGTGCTGCGCTGGCACCTGCAGCTGGGCAACATCGTGATCCCGAAGTCCGTGACGCCCGAGCGCGTCAAGGAGAACATCGCCGTCTTCGACTTCGAGCTGACCGACGTCGACATCGACCAGATCAACGGCCTCGAGCGCGGCGACCGGACGGGCTTCCACCCGGACGAGTTCAACGGCTTCCCAGAGGACTTCGCGAAGAAGGCCTGACCTCAGGCCCGCACGAGCAGACGGTCCAACGCGACTCGGCATCCCTTGGTGCCGAGTCGCGTTCCGTCCTTCTTGTAGAACACGGACCCGTCCCCGGTGACCGTGACGCGCACGGAGTACTCCCCGCGCGGCAGTTCCGGACCGACGTAACGCAGCCCGGACTCCGCGGCGCCGGCGTAGAGATCGATGAGCAGTGAGGCCACGAGAGCGCCGGAGTAGTCGCGGATCTCGACGAGCGCGTAGCCGCCGTGGTCGTCCGCGGTGCCGACGAGAGCGACCTGGGTCCCCGCGAACGGCACGTCGACGGCGTCCCCTGGCCCCTCGGACCGGAACGTCACCTCGATCGGTGGTCCGTCGAACACCGACTCCGGGGGGACGGGCTGCACGCGGGCGACGTCCCAGGCGGGCCAGTACTCACCGAGGGTCAGGCTGGTCCCGTCGACGGTGATGGGCAGCCACACGTAGGTGGCAGCGGACGCCTGGTGCGGGAACGACCACCGGTCACCCATGTACATGGGGACGGCTGCGCCGTCGACCGGTAGGTCCAGCACGAACGTGCACTGCGAGTTCCAGGTCAGGCTGCCCGCCGGCGCGAGCAGACCCCGATGCGTCCACGGGCCGGCGAGCGCCGGGGCGCTGAGGTAGTAGTTGTCGTTGCGATCCCAGCTGGTCTTGTTCGAGAAGAGCAGGAAGTAGATCCCGTCCCGCTCGAGCATGGCGGGTGACTCACCGCCGGGGGCGACGCCGCTGACCACCTTCTGCTCGGCGACGGTGTAGTCCTCGCTGAGCCGGTACACGTCGCCCTCGTGCAGGAGCAGGTACCCGTTGCCGTCACGGTCGATGAAGGTGCCCATGTCCCACCCGCGGATCGGCTCACCGCCGTGGGTGAGCGCACCGTGGAAGGTGTACTCGCCGTTGACCGTGTCGCTGGACGCGAGGCCGATCTGGGGGTCCGAGTAGCCGAGGTCGTCGGTGTGCATCAGCATGATGAACCGCCCGGTCGAGGGGCACCTCATCACCTTCACCCGCTCGCCGATGCGGCCCGGTCCCAGGAGCCCGCCCGGCTGGGGTGGCAGGACGAGGCGCTCGAACGTCCAGGTGGCGAGGTCGGGCGAGGAGTAGCAGCTGAACCCGATGAAGCGGTTCTCGTCGTCGGTCTTGTACTCGCCGAACAGGTAGTACCGCTCGCCGTCGGCGACGATGCAGGCGCCGTGGGCGTTCACGGTCCGCCCACGATCATCGAACCAGGGGACGCCGTTGACGATCAGGGCAGGGGTCGACGGCGTGGAGCCGGCTTCGGGAGGCACGGTGCAGCAATCTAGTGGGTCCGGTGAGCCGGTCCTGGTTCAGGCACGCGGGTCCGGCTCAGGCCCGCCGGCGCCGGCGGCCCCGCCCCGGCTGCCGCCGCGCCAGCATCGGCACCATCGCGACGACGATGAGCGCCGCGCCGACGGCGGCGACGGGGGAGATGCCCTCCCCGAACGCGGCCGCGCCGATGCCGATCGCCACGACCACCTCCCAGTAGGACAGGCCGGAGAGTTCGGCGGCACGCAGGTGCTTGCCCGCGAGGACGAGCAGGCCGAGGGCGAGGAGCCCGCAGATCAGGAAGAACGCGCCGGCCCAGGCCCAGTTCTGGGTCGTCATCCCGGACAGGTCCGGCCGGGTCACCGCCACCATCGCGCCGGTGCCGAAGGCGCCGAAGACGAAGTTCCAGAAGCTGCGCACGTCGGCGGGCATGTCTGTCCGGTACCGGTAGCAGAGCAGCGCGACCGCGTAGCAGACACCGGAGATCACTCCGAGGATGGTGCCGAGCGTCTCCTGCTCCGGCGGGTGGGACGAGCCGGCTCCCGAGGTGAGCAGCCCGGCGGCCAGGACCATCCCGATCGAACCGATCCCCAGGGAGAGCACGTCCACCCGGCCCGGCCGCTCCTTCAGCAGCACCCGGGCGAGCACGGTCGCCAGCACCGGTCCAATGTAGTGGAGCACGACGGCGCGGGAGAGGTCCGTGAGCACTGTCGCGGACAGATAGGTGGCCAGCGAGAGGCCGAGGAACACGCCGCCGAGGACCACCGATGGTGACAGTCGGACGCGGCGCAACTGCCCGAGCCGACCGGCCAGCGCGAGGACCGCGAAGGTTCCGACCGCGCCGACCAGCATCCGGCCGAGCGTCAAGGACTCGCCGATCACGGCACCGGACGGCGTCGCCATCCGGCTGAACAGTCCGGCCGCACCCATCGCGGTGGCGGACACGATGATCGCCAGGATGCCGAGCCGCCGGTTCGGGCCGTGGCGGGCTGTGTCCGGCTCGCGAGTTGGCCCGGGATCGGGCGCTTGAGCCCGGTCGGCGGCGAGCGGGGGCGTGCCGACGGTGAGTGCCACGGGACTCCTTGGGACAGGGCGCGGGGACGCCTGGGACGGGGTGGTGGTTCCCCGCTCTGTCATCGGACCTGAGAGTTTTCGCGAGCCGTGACCCGCTTACACCGTCGGTGAACCCCGAAGGGCTGCTTTCCAGAGGAGCCTCGCCGCTGGCGGTCCAAGGGGCCTGAGAGTTTCCCGGGGAGGTTGCTCCTTCGGCGCCCGCTGGTGCGGGACTCTCCCGCCGCGGTTCGGTGGCATTCAGTTGTCGTACGGCTCCATTATGCCGATGGTCGGCACGGTTCCGGCTGCCCGGCGCGGTGAGATCCGCGCCACACCGCGCTCACGCCGGTGCCGGCTCGGCGCTCGTGCCTGCCCGGGCCGCGGCCACGCGGGCGGCGATGGCGGCGTCGATCACGGCCGGGTCGTACACGAGGTCGACGACCTTGCGGGTGAGGCCGACGACCGCCCCGTCGGCCCCGAGGTGTGCCGCGCCCACCACCAGATGTCGCCGGGCCCGCTCGGTCACGTCCTCGCGGATCAGCGCGTCGATCCGGGCCACCACCCGGGGCAGCCGGCCGAGGGAACCGCCCAGCACCAGGTTGTCCGGGTTGACCGCCGCGACCACTGTGGCGAGCACCCGGGACAGGCGCGCGGCGGCATCGTCCACGGCCGCGCACACGACCGGGTCCCCGGCCGCGACGCGTTCAGTGATGTCCTTCAGATCCCGCACCCCGGTGTCGGCGAGCCTACGGATCAGCGCGTGCCCGGACGCCCAGGCGGCCAGGCAGCCGCGTCGCCCGCAGGTGCACATCGGACCCTCGTCGCTGATCCGGACGTGGCCGATGTCTCCGGCGGCACCGTCGGAACCCTCGAGCACGTGCCCCGTGTCGACGATGCCGGCGCCGATTCCGGTCGCGTACTTGATCGCGAGCACGGAGCGGTCCGCACCGATCACGCTCGACTCGCCCAGGGCGAAGGCGCGGGCGTCGTTCTCGATCACCACGGGCACCCCCCAGCGCTCGCGCAGGCTCTGGAACACCGGATACCCGTCCCACCGCGGCATCGTCGTGGAGGTGCCGAGCACGCCGGTGCCCGGGTCGACCGGTCCCGGGATGCCGAGGGCGACCCCGATCAGGGTCTCGTCCCCTCCAGCGCGCAGGAGGACGTCGCCGATCTTGGCGACCTGCTCCAGGTAGCCCTGCGCGTCGGTGTCGATATCGAGGGCGACGTCCCGCATCCGACGGATCCCGCCGTCCACCCCGGTCACACAGATCCGCGCGTGGGTCTGGCCGAGGTCGAGCACGAGGACGACCCGACCACGCGTGTCCCAGCGCAGCAGCTCGGAGCGTCGGCCCGGCCCTCGCGTGCCCCCGCCGGGGGGTGCGGACCCGTCCTGGTAGACGTAACCGTGCTGGAAGAGCCCGTCCAGGCGGTCGAACAAGGTGGTCCGGGACAGCCCCGTCGCGGACAGCAACTGCTGCCGCGTCCAGCCTGGCCGGGACCGGATGAAGGACACGAGCGCCCCGTGGGAGGTCGCCGGGAGCGTGGCGGTCAGGGTCGGCACAGGTGCGGCGGGCGGCGATACGGGTGGGTCCGTGGCCATCGACTGCCTTCCTCGATCCGGTCCGGGAGAGGCGAACGTTCGCCGGTCCCCTCGCGCCGGCGGCTCGGCGTGAGCGCCGCGGCGTGCCGCAATGATGACACGTTGACGTCTCTCGAACAAGCAGTTATGTTCAGGGCGCGAACGCAATTCGCGATACCGATGCCAGCCCCACGAAGGACGAAGATGCCCGACGTCGCCACCCCGCTCATGCACGCCGCCGCCGATGTGCTGCGTGCCAATGACCGGGGCGAACGCACGGTTGCCGCGCCGCAGCTGTACCCGCACCAGTGGTCGTGGGACGCCGCATTCGTGGCGATCGGCTGGGGAACCGTGTCGGTGCCGCGGGCGCTCGACGAACTCCGGCACCTGCTGCGTGGCCAGTGGGCGACCGGGATGATCCCGCAGATCGTCTTCAGCGCCGAGCCCGGCTACTTCCCGGGCCCGGACCGGTGGCGGACGCAGGGCCTGCCAACCGTCCCGAACGACGTCCAGACTTCGGGAATCTGTCAACCGGCCGTACATAGTCTCGCGGTCTGGGTGATCGGGGAACAGGCCCGCCGCAATGGCGGCGCCGACGCTGAGGCGTTCGAGGCGTTCCTCGCCGACACGTTCGAGGCATGGTTCCGCTGGCACGCCTGGCTGGACGGCGCGCGCGGGTCGCACCCGAGCGGGCTCATCGAGATCCACCACCCGTGGGAGTCGGGCATGGACAACTCGCCCCGTTGGGACGCCGCGTGCGCCAGGGTGCGGGTCGGGCAGATGGCGCCGTACGTGCGGGAGGACACCAAGCACGTCGCGGACGTGGAGCAACGGCCGGCGGACGCAGACTACGACCGCTACCTCTGGCTCGTCGAGCAACTCGTCTCGGTCGGGTACGAGGACGCGGCGGCGCGCGAGGTGATCGACTTCCGGGTCGGCGACGTGTTCTTCACCGCCACCCATGCGCTGTCCGCCGCGGTCCTCGCGACGCTGGGCGATCGACTCGGCCGGACGGCGCAGGCCAGGACGCTGCGGGGGATGGCCGCGCGGGCGAGGGCCGCCGTCGCAGCCACGGCGGACCCCGAGACCGGGCACGCCCGGGACTTCGACATGCGGGCCGAGGAGTGGCTGCGCGCCGACACCATCGGCGGCTTCGCGGCGCTGATCTGCGGCGCCGAGCCGGACGTCTACGCCGCTCTGACGAGCGACCTGCTCGGTCCCGACTGGTGCGGCCATCCGCGCCTGGCCAACCCGCTGCCGCCCACAACGTCCCCGGACAGTCCCGCGTTCGTCAGCCGCAACTACTGGCGCGGTCCGCAGTGGCCGGTGATCACCTGGTTGTTCACATGGGCCCTGCGTCACCACGGCCACGCCGAGGCGGCCCAGACCATCGCGGCCGCCGGCCGCAACCAGCTCGCCGACGGCACGTTCTCCGAGTACTACGACGCAGTCACCGGCGCGCCGCTCGGCAGCGGGAACCAGTCCTGGACCGCCGCGGCCGCCCTGGCCTGGGCCACGGACGAGGAATCATGACGGCGGACGCGCACGCGATCGAGACGCCACCCGCACCATGGGTCGGCCGGTCCCGCCCCTCACTCGAGGGCAACGACATCGTCACCGGCGCCATCACCTACGTGACCGACCGGCGCGAGGACGGCATGCTGCACGGCTACGTGCTGCGCAGCTCGGTGCCGCACGCACGTGTCGACGGGATCGACGTCAGCGAGGCGCTCGCCCTGCCCGGCGTGGTCACCGTGGTCACCGCGGCCGACGTGCCCGTCAACGCCCTCGGCCCGCGGGACGTCGACGGCCCCGCACTCGCCGCCACGGTGGTCCGCCAGGTCGGCGAGGCGATCGCACTCATCGCAGCCACCGACGCCCGGACCGCGGAAGCGGCGGCGCGCCTGATCCGGCTCGACCTCACCCCGCTGCCGGTCGTCGACGGCCCGGCCGCCGCGGCCGCATCCGACGCGCCGCTGCTGCACGAGGGCGGCAACGTCTCGGGCGCCATCGCGTTCTCCTCCGGAGACGTCGAGGCGGCCCTCGCCGACGCCCACCTGGTGCTGCGCCGCCGGGTGCGCACGCCGGCCCAGGAGCACGTGGCGATCGAGACCCCCGGCGGGGTGGCCCGCTGGGACGCCGACGCGACCTCGGTGACCATCTGGTGCGGGTCCCAGAACCCGGGCCTGCACCAGCGCAAGGTGGCCCGCGCCCTGGACATCCCGGCGGAGTCGGTGCGGATGATCGCCAACCCCGTGGGCGGTGCGTTCGGCTCGCGCAACGACGACCCGATGCCGGTGTTCCTCGCGCTCCTGGCCCGCGCGGCCGGTGCCCCGGTGCACGTGCACATGACCCGGGAGGACGTGATGGCCGCCGGCGCCAAGCGGCACCCGTTCTGGACGTGGATCGACATCGGGTTCGCCGCTGACGGCCGCATCCTCGGCTCGGCCGTGCGCGCCGTCGCCGACACCGGCCCCATCATCACCTCGGGCCCGAACGTGATGAAGACCTCGGCCGAGATGTCCACCGGCCCGTACGGGTTCGACGTCGCCTCCTTCGACGGCACCGTCTACTACACGAACAACGCCAACGCCGGCGCGTTCCGCGGCTACGGCGTGCCCCAGGTCGCCTTCGCCATCGAGAACGCGATCACCGAGGCCGCGCACGAGCTCGGCCTCGACCCGGCCGAGGTCCGGCTGCGGAATGTCCTCGAGGGCGGCGACCGCCACAGCCTCTACCGGCACCGGACCACGACGAGCCTGAACGTACGCGAGACCCTGCGCACCGCCGTCGAGCACCCGCTCTGGGCGCAGCGGCGCCAGTGGCAGGCGGGAGCCGTCGGCCCGTGGCGTCGCGGCACCGGTATCGCGGTCGCCATGAAGGGCGTCGGGATGGGCTCCGGGACCGGCGACACCGCGCGTGCCCGGCTGCACATCGACACCCGCGGGCACGTCATCATCTGGGCCGGGCCGAACCACACCGGCCAGTCCATCCAGACCACCTACGGACAGGTCGCCGCGGACGCGCTCGGTCTGCCCATCGAGACGATCGACGTGCGCGTCGGGGACACCGGCGGGGTGCCGGAATCAGGCCCGACGGCGGCGTCCAGGTCCACCTATGCCGGCGGCGCCGCGGTGCGTGCGGCGTGCGACGAGCTCGTCGCACGGTGCCGCGGACTCGGCCTGCCCCTCGGCACCGACGCCGCGGGCGCCGGGACGAAGCTCATCGAGCTCGGCGAGGCCGAGGTGAACGCCGAGTTCCGGCTCCCGGACACCGACGACATCGGCATCGTCCCGCCGGAGCAACTCGCCACGTTCGCACCGCACCGCGTGTACGGCACCTGCACCCAGGTGGTCCGCGTCGAGGTGAACGTCCTCACCGGGGAGGTCCGGGTCCCGGAGTTGCTGTGCGTGCTCGACTGCGGCACCCCGATCAACCCGGCGGCCACGATCGGACAGGCTGAGGGCGGCATCCTGCAGGGCCTCGGCCTGGCGATCATGGAGGACCACCGCGTCAGCGACGGGATTCCCCGCACCACCAGCCTCGAGAACTACCTGGTGCCGACCATCGCGGACACCCCGCGCATGCACACGCTGTTCATCGAGGGCAGTGAGGACTCCGGACCGTTCGGCGCGAAGGGCATGTCCGAGGTCGTCGTGGTGCCGACCCCGCCGGCGATCGCCGCCGCGATCCTGGACGCCGTCGGCGTGCTCCCGCAGGAACTGCCCATCACGCCGGAACGGATGCTCGCCCTGATCGAGGAGGAACCATGCGTGTGAACGGAGCCCCGGTCGCCACGCCCGTCCAGGCCGACCACGGCCTGCGCCTGCTCGACTACCTGCGCGAGGTCCTCGGCCTGACCGGCGCGAAGGAGGGCTGCGGCATGGGGGAGTGCGGCAGCTGCACCGTCATCATCGACGGCCGGGCGATGACCTCCTGCCTGGTGCTCGTCGGTCAGGTGCTGGAAGCCGAGATCCTCACCGTCGAGGGCCTCGCCGCGGCCGGGCACGGCCCGCTCCAGGACGCGTTCGTCGCGCGGCAGGCCGTGCAGTGCGGCTACTGCATCCCGGGCGTGCTGAACTCCTGCGCCGCGCTGCTGGACCGCGAAAGCGACCCGAGCGACGCCCAGATCTGCCAGGCGCTCGACGGCAACCTGTGCCGCTGCACCGCCTACAACCGGTTCTACGACGCGGTCCACGACGCCGCCGCGGCCCGTCACCCGAACGGTGCCGGCGCATGACGCCCACGGCCCCGACGCTGCTGCGGCCCACGGATCCCGCGGATGTGTCGCGACTGCTGGCCGGGGCACGCGCTGTCGCAGGTGGCACCGACCTGCTCGTGCAACGCCGCGCCGGCGCCGAGGCGCCCACGCTCGTCGACCTCACCGGGCTCGCCGGCGCGCGCCCGGCCGTCACCTCCGACGACGCGGCCGGCGAGCTGACGATCTCCGCCGTCCACCCGCTCACCGACATCGCGAACGGCCTCACCGACGGAGCCGGCGTCTTCCCCGCGCTGACTGCCGCCATCTGCCAGTTCGCCTCGACCACGATCCGCAACCGCGCCACCATCGGCGGCAACCTGGTCACCGGTTCCCCGGCCGCGGACACCGTGCCGGCCCTGCTCGCGGCGGGTGCGGCGATCGACATCGTCACGCCCGACGGCGGCCTGCGCACCGTGGACCTCGCCGAGTTCCTGCTCGGCCCCCGGCGCGTGGACCTGGCCGCCGGCGAGTGGGTCACGAGCGTGCGCGTCCCACAGCCGCCGGTCGAGGGTGGGTTCCGCAAGATCGGCGGCCGGCGCGCGCAGGCGATCTCGTTCCTCAACCTCGCGTGGCAGTGGCACCGGGAGCCCGACGGCCGGCTCACCGGCGTGCGGCTCGCGATGGGATCCGTCGCACCCACGGTGGTGCGGCTGCGCACCGCGGCGGCGGTCCTCGAGGCACAGCTACCCACCCAGGACGTCGTGGACGCAGCCGTCGCCGCGATCGACGCCGACATCAGCCCGATCGACGACCTGCGCGCCAGCGCGCACTACCGCCGCCGATGCGCGGCCGGACTTCTGCGCGAGGCCCTCCTGCCGCCGTCGGGCACAGCCCGAGCCGACCAGTACGTGACCCCCACCACGAGAGAGAAGAACCAGTGAACGTAGGCGTCACCGTCCGCCTGGACCAGCCCATCACCGCCGCCGCCGAGGGCGCGCGGCGAGCCGAGGACCTCGGGTTCTCGACCGTGTGGCTCGCGGACCACTACTTCCACCGGGACGTGTCCGCGGCGCTCGCCCTGATGATGGCGAGCACCGAGCGGGTCCGGCTCGGAACCGCCGTGATGTCCCCGTTCCTGCGCCACCCCACGCTGCTCGCGAGTCTTGCCGCCACCCTGCGCGAGATCGGACCGGACCGGTTCGTGCTCGGGCTGGGCACCGGCGGCTACGAGTTCGCCGGCGAGATGGGCATCTCGATGCGCCGCCCGCTGCAGATCACCCGGGAGACCGTGCAGATCGCCCGAGAACTCGGTCGCGGCACGGCCCACGTGACCGGCGAGACGTTCTCCGCCGACGGCTCCACACTGCGCTGGACACCGCAGGACGGCCCGCTCTACCTCGCCGCCCGCGGCCCGAAGATGCTCGAACTCGCCGGTGCGATCTC
Organism: Occultella kanbiaonis; assembly: GCF_009708215.1. Taxonomy (NCBI): domain Bacteria; kingdom Bacillati; phylum Actinomycetota; class Actinomycetes; order Micrococcales; family Ruaniaceae; genus Occultella; species Occultella kanbiaonis. The sequence goes on from NZ_CP046175.1 coordinate 2,569,162, forward strand.
CGACGGCGTGATCACGCACGGCATCTCCGCCGGGCACATCGACTTCGTCAAGGACAAGGTCGCCGCCGGCGGCGCCGGTCGCGCCGACTCGGCGGCGATCTGCCTCATGCTCGATGTCGAGATCAACGACGACCGGACCGAAGCCCTGCGTGCCCTGGCGCCCCGCTGCGTCACCATGGCCGGCGGTTCCTACGCGGACGAGCTCATCGGGATCTACGGCCTCGACGCCGACGAGGTCCGGGCTCTGCGGGCCACGGTGCGCAGCGGCGACCGCACCGCGGCCGCGACCCAGGTCACCGACTCGATGGCGGAGGCATTCGGCCTCGCCGGGTCTGCCGCGCAGGTCGCCGCCGGCCTGCACGCCCTGTTCGAGGCGGGCGTCGACGAGGTCATCGTCAGCGTCGGCGGCTCGACCCCCGACCAGACCGCACACCAGCTCACCGCTCTCTCGGAGGCCCTCTCCTCATGACCACACTGCCCCAGTCCGTCACCGTCCTCGGCTCAGGCGCCGGCGCCCTGTCCAGCGCCATGGAGCTCTCGCTGGCCGGCGTGGAAGTGACCGTCGCCGACTTCGAGCGGTTCCGCACGAACATCGACGCGATCAACGCCCACGGCGTGATCCGCCTGAGGACGCCGTGGCATCGGATCACCGAGAGCCCCGCGCGCGGCAGCCTCGACCCGGCCGCCGCCATCCGCGATGCCGACGTGATCGTGGTGTCGGTGCCTGCGTTCGGGCACGACACGTTCGCGGACCTCCTCGCGGCGAACCTGTCCGGCGGCGAGCAGGTCATCTTCGCCGGTGAGGGCGGTGGCAGCCTCGCGCTCGTGGCCGCCATGCGCCGCGCCGACCGCCGCATCGAGGTCGACATCGCCGAGCTGAACAGCCTGCCGTACGGCGCGCGGGTCCGGGAACCCGGACTGATCACCGCCTCCCGCAAGATCGGCGGCACGATCGCGGCGGGGATGCCGGCCGGGAACCGCGCCGTGCGGACCGCATGTGCGATCTGGTCCTCGGTGAGCGCGGGGGAGAGCGTCCTGGAGACCGTGCTGCTGAACTTCAACGCGATCGACCACGTGCCCCCGATCCTGGCCAACCTGGGCGCCATCGAGGGCCGGCCGGGCAAGTTCCTGCTCTGGGGCGAGGGCGCCAGCCCCGCGGTGGCCCGTTTCATCGGGGCGATCGACGCCGAGCTCATCGACATCCGCCGGACCCTGGGATTCGCCAACCTCAAGGGCTACGAGACCTACCTGGTGGAGCAGGGCTTCGCGCCGACGTTCCTCGGCGACCTGCACGCCACGCTGCAGTCCTCGGCGTTCTCCGACTCCACGTTCGGCACCGGCCCGAACGCGCTCGAGAGCCGGTACATCACCGAGGACGTCCCCTACGCGCTGTGCCTGATGGCCTCCATCGGCCGCGAGGTCGGTGTGCCGACCCCGACGGTCGACGCGATGATCCACCTCGCCGGCATCGCGACCGGGACGGACTACCGGGCGCGGGGGCGCACGCTGGCCACCTTCGGGCTCGACGGCGTGGGCCGGGACGGTCTGCTCGAGGCCACTCGGACCGGGTGGTGGTGACCGGCGTGGGTTCCCCGACCGTGTTGACCGGTCTCGCCGTCGCCGACGCGACGAGCGAGCCCGTGCCGGCGACCGCCACGGTCGCCAGTGAGGCGTTGCGCGTCGAGACGCTCACCGGCGGGGCGGACGACGGCGCGCACGTCGCCGGGGCCGCGCTGTTGCCCGGACTGGTCAACATGCACGACCACCTGCGGGCGTTCCTGCCCACCGGGCGCGCGTCCGAGGGGATGCCGCTCGCCACCGCGATCACCTCCTCGGCGGCCGCCCAAGCGGTCGCCGAGCCGGCCGACTACCGGGCCCTGACCGCATTGGGCGCCGCCCGTCAGGTCCACGCCGGCGTGACCACCGTCGTGGACCACGTGTACCCGCTGCACCGGGACGGACTGCTCGAGGCGGTCGTCGAGGGACACCGGGACGTCGGCCTACGCGGATACGTCGCGCTCGGCATCATGACCCGCGGCGCGGCCGACCTGTGCACCTCGGTGGAGGACGTCGTCGGCCTCGCCGAACGGGCTGCCGACTCGGTGCTGCCCCGCGAGCACCTCTACCTCGCGCCGGTGTCGATGCGGTCCAACGCCCCGGACGACTACGCGGTCGTGGCCCGGGCCGCCGAACGTCTCGGCGTGCGGCTGTACACCCACATCGCGGAGACCCAGGCCGAGGTGGACGCCTGCCGTGCAGAGCACGGGCTTCGGCCCGTGGAGTTGCTCCACCGCGCCGGGTTCCTGCGCCCCGGGACGGTCCTGGTGCACGGCGTCCGGCTCAGCGACGCCGAGATCGCGCTGATCGCCGACACCGGCGCGGTGCTGGCGTACTGCCCCACGAACCACCTCCGCTTCGCGAAGGGCTTCGCGCCGGTGACCGACCTGCTCGCCGCAGGGGCTGCCGTCACCCTCGGCGTCGACGGCATGGAGAGCCCGTTCCACGAGATGCGCCAGGCGGTCCACGCCCAGGGGCAGGCGGCCGGTGACCCCGGTGCGCTGACCTCGGCCCAGGCCTTCGACATGGGCACCGGCGCCGGCGCCCGGGCCCTCGGGCTGCCCGAGGGGCTCGACGGCGGCGACCTGGTCCGCATCGACCTCACCGCACCGGCCCTGCAGCCCCTGGCGGACCCCGTGTGGTCCGTCGTCCACCGCGCCGCGCCCGCCCACGTCACCGACGTGGTCGTGGCCGGCCGGCACATCCTGCGCGACGGCGAGCTCACTGCTGCCGACGGCGTCGCTATCGCCGAGAAGGCGGCCTCCGTGATCCGGAGTCTCGCCGCTCGTACCGGTTCCAGCGTCCCGCAGTTCTGGGACATCCCCTCCCGCACAGCTCCCCCTCAGTGAAGAGACAAGGAACGAAGAACAATGAGCACTTCCTCTCCCCGCCTCAGCCGCCGTCAGCTCCTCGCCATCGGTGGTGGCGTCGCGTCCGGCCTCACCCTCGCCGCCTGCGGCACCGGCTCCGGTGGCGGCGGTGACGACCCGACCGGCGGCGGCTCCGGTTCCGGCGGTGGCACCCTCGAGCTCTGGGCGAACGCGGCGATCGCCGGCGACTCCGACTCGGGTCTGCAGCGCGCCGTCCTCGCCTGGGGTGAGGCCAACGGCGTCACGGTGAACGTCCAGGGCATCCCCACTCAGGACCTCGTCCCGAAGCTGACCACCACGAGCAGTGGCGGGTCCGGCCCGGACGTGGCGATCGTCGACGTCTCCTCGGTGCCCCAGCTCGCGGCCGCGCAGGTGCTCGCCGACGTCACGGACCAGGCGAGCTCGGTGACCGGCGACTTCGGCGACGAGCTGCTCGCCAGCTCGAGCTACGACGGCAGCCTCTTCGGGCTCCCGTACACGACGAACAACGTGGGCCTCTACTACAACCGTGAGCTCCTCGACGGTGCCGGCATCGCGGTGCCGACCACCTGGGACGAGCTGCGGGAGGCTGCGATCGAGCTCACCGGCGGGGACCAGTACGGGTACATGATGGGCGCCCAGGGTCAGGGTGCGTTCCTGTTCTGGCCGTGGCTCTGGCAGAACGGCGGGACCATCCTCAGCGAGGACCTCACCACCGCGACGTTCGCCGATGACCTTGGCCAGGAGGCCTTCGCGTTCTACGCCGGCCTCGCGGTCGGTGACAAGGTGGCACCGCCGGAGTTCGTCGGCTCCAACGCGAGCTGGGACCAGTACGTGGCTCCGTTCGTCCAGGGTCGATGCGCCATGATGGCGATCGGGCCGTGGGGCACGGCGCCCGTCGTCGAGGGAAACCCGGATCTGCAGTGGGCGGTGGCCCCGCTGCCCGGCGGCGCCGAGCAGGCATCCGTCCTCGGCGGCGCGACGATCAGCGTCGGGCACAACTCCGGCCAGAGCGATCTGGCCTGGGAGCTCGTCAGCTGGCTGACCGCCTCCGACCAGATGCCCTACATCCAGGACACCGGCAACATCCCGGGCCGCCGGGACGTCATCGACTCCGACTGGGCCTCCGAGGATCCCGACCGGCTCGTGTTCGTCGAGCAGATGGAGGTCTCCAGGGCCCGCCCGGCGTTGCCTGTCTGGGGCGACATCGAGTGGGGCGTCATGGCCAACATGTGGGACGCGGTGATCCAGGGGCAGCAGGCACCCGCCGACGCTCTGGCCGCCGCCGCCGAAGAGACCAATCAGAAGCTCTCCAGCTAGTCCGCCACCGAGCCGGTCGCCCCAGCGGCGACCGGCTCCGGACCCGAGCCAGGAAGACCATGGCAACCATCACCACTGAGCGTCCGCGCACGTCGCCGGAGCACGCAGCCCACGCGCGCAAGCAGCGCGTCCGCAGGCAACGCCTCGCACCGATCCTCTACATCGGACCGGCCTTCGTGGCCATCGCACTGATCATCGGGTACCCGGTGTTCAACGCGATCGGCACCAGCTTCCTGAACGCGAGCCTGCTCGCGCCGGGTCAGGACACGTTCGCCGGGTTCGACAATTTCACGGGACTCTTCCGCGACCCGGCGTTCTGGGTCGTCATGGGCCGCACCTTGGTCTGGGCCGGCGCCGCGCTCATCGTGCAGGTCGGCCTCGGGCTCGTCATCGCGAACACGCTGAACAAGAAGCTGTTCGCCCGGGGCGCGATCCGGACCACGCTCATCGTGCCGTGGGTGGTGCCGACCGTCCTGGTCGCGCTGATCTGGCGGTTCCTGCTGGACCCGGTCTCCGGCCCCATCAACGAGATCCTGCGCGGCACCGGGCTCTGGGAGAACCCACCGGTCTGGCTGGCCGACACCCGGTTCGTCCTCGGCGTCCTGGTCCTGATCAGTGCCTGGAAGTGGACGCCGTTCACAGCCGTGATCCTGCTCGCGGGGATGCAGCAGATCCCGCCGGAGCAGCACGAGGCCGCGATGATGGACGGCGCGAACGCCTGGCAGCGGTTCCGGAACGTGACCGTGCCGGGCATCCGCACCTCGCTCGCGCTGGTCACGCTGACCACGATCTCCGGCGCCATCAACAACTTCAACGGTATCTGGCTGTTCACCCGCGGCGGGCCCGTGGGAGCCACGGAGATCCTGACCACGATGGCCTACCGGACCGCGTTCACCGAGTTCGACTTCGGCAAGGCGGCGGCCATCTCCGTGATCATCTTCGTGATGATGATGGCGGTCGCCGTCGTGTACTTCTACGTGGTCGAGGGACGCAAGGGAGACAAGCGGTGACCACCATGACCACACGCCCGCGCCGCCGGGACCGGCGGTACGCCTCGCCCGGCGCCCACGCCTTCGCGATCCTGCTCCTGCTCGGCACGCTGCTGCCGTTCGCGTGGATGGTGCTGTCCGCGTTCAAGACCCCGATGGAGCTCAACGGCGTCGACAAGCGCCTGCTGCCCAGTGGGTTCTACCTCGGCAACTTCGAGAAGATCGCGGACACGAACTTCTTCACGTACTTCCTGAACTCCGTGATCGTCGCGGCGGCCACGACCACGATCGCCCTGCTGCTCGCGATCCTGGCCGGCTACGGCTTCGCCCGGTTCACGTTCATCGGGAACCGCGGCATGCTGCTCATCGTCGTGGCCGCCCAGATGTTCCCGGCGGTCATGCTCGCGATCCCACTGTTCATCACGGTCAAGACCCTCGGCCTGCTCGACTCCCTGACCGGTCTGATCCTGGTCTACATCTCGTTCGCGCTGCCGTTCTGTATCTGGCTGATGCGCAACTACTTCATGGCGGTACCGGTGGAGACCGAGGAGGCTGCCTTCATCGATGGCTGCTCCCGCTTCCGCGCGCTGTGGCAGGTGGTCCTGCCCCCGGCGATGCCCGGTGTGATGGCCGCGGCGGTGTTCACGATCATCCAGGTGTGGGAGGAGTTCCTCTACGCCAACACGTTCATCGACACCGACGCCAAGCGCACCCTGTCCGTCGGGCTGAACTCCCTGATCGGAGAGTTCACCACCGACTGGGGCCGCCTCCTGGCGGCCGGGGTGCTCGTGATGATCCCGGTGCTTGCCATCTTCGGATACCTGCAGCGGTACGTCACCCAGATCGCGGGCGGCGGGGTGAAGGGCTGAATGACGGCACATCTCCTGCGCGGCGCGCACCTGACCTCCGGCGAGCGCGTCGACGTCCGCATCGAGGGTGAGCGAGTCGCCGCGGTCCTCCCCGCGGGCACGCCGGACAGCAGCGTCGACGAGCCTGCCGGCTCAAGCACGGACCTGACCGGGTACCTGCTCGCCGGGGCGTTCGTCGAGCCGCACGCGCACCTTGACAAGGTGTTCACCGCGGCCCGGGTACCCACCGGTGACGGCACCCTCGCCGGGGCGATGGCCGGCTACCAGACGATCCTCGCGGACGCGTCCGATGCGGACGTGCAGTCCCGGGCGCGGCGCGCGCTGCGTACCCTCGTCGCAAACGGGACGACGGCGGTGCGCAGCCACGTCGGGTGCGGTCGCCTCCTCGGGGTGCGTGCGGTGCTGTCGCTCGTGGCCGTGCGGGAGGACCTGCGGGACCTCGTGGACCTGGAGCTGGTCGCGCACGTCGGCGGCCCGGGCCCGGGGGAGACGTGGCGCGTCCACCGGCGCCGGCTGACCGACGCCCTCGACGCCGGCGCCGACGGCGTGGGCGGCAACCCCTCGAACGAAGCGGACCCGGTAGCGGCGCTGGAGGAGTGCGTCGCGGTCGCCGCCGAGCGTGGTGTGCCCGTGGACCTGCACATCGACGAGACCTCCGACGCTTCCATGCTGCTGCTGCGCCGCCTCGCCGTCCTGGCCCCGCAGGTGGGCGTGCCGGTCACCGCGAGCCACTGCGTCTCGCTCGGCTTCCAGGATCCCGGCGTGGTCGCGGACGTGGCCGCCGAGGTCGCCGCGGCCGGCGTGTCCGTGGTGACCCTGCCGGCGACGAACCTCTACCTGCAGGGCCGCCACACGTGGCCTCGACCTCGGGGCCTGACCGCGGTCGACGCCCTCCTGGCGGCGGGGGTGCGCGTCGCGGCTGGTGGCGACAACGTGCGCGACCCGTTCAACCCGGCCGGCCGGCTCGACCCGCTCGAGACCGCGTCGCTGGCCGTCACCGCGGCGCACCAGAGCCCGGAGCGTGCCTGGTCGATGATCGGGAGCGACGCCCGCGCCGTCATCGGCCACCCACCGGCCGGCCCGGTGCCCGGGGCGCGCGCGGACCTGGTCGCGATCCGCGCCGACTCCGTGGGCGACGCCGTCGCCCTCGCCTCGGCCGAGCGGCTCGTCTGGCGAGCGGGACGGCTCGTCGCACGCACCGCCGTCGACCGTTCCGGCCCCGTGCACGAGGTGACCGGATGAGCATCGCCACCACCCGCTCCGGGTCGCTGTGGGCGATCGAGGAGATCCGCGCGGTCTTCGTGCTGTGCTTCGCGGGCCTGACCAGCTTCTCCATCACGCTCGCCGCGCTGCCTGCCTGGGCTGCCCAGCAGGGCCACGCGGACACCGTGGTCGGCACCGTGACCGGGGTGATGCTCGGCGTCACCGTCCTCGTCCAGCTCGGCTCGGCCCGGCTCATGCGCCGGTACTCCACGCGCACGCTGCTGATCGTGGGCTGTCTGCTGCTCGGCCTGCCGTCGCCGCTGTACCTGCTCGGCACCGACCTCTGGGCGTTGTATGCGATCTCCGCGGTGCGAGGTGTCGGGTTCGCCCTGGTCACGGTCGTCGGCGCGCTCGCGATCCCGCGCGCCGCCCCCGCGCACCGGCGCGGCGAGGCCATCGGCATCTTCGGCCTGGCGGCCGCGGTCCCGATGATGCTCGGCATCGCCGGCGGCGCCGCGCTGACTCTTGGCGGGTCCTTCCCCGTCGTCGCGACGCTCGGTTTCGTGCCGGTGGTGGCGCTGGTCGCGGCCCACCCCGTCTCCCGCACCCCGCTCGGTGGCCCCGCCAACGGATCCGGCTCCTGGCGGCGGGTCCTGCTTCCGCTGCTGATCCCGGCCGCGGTGCTGCTCACCGTCACGGCCGCCGGGGGAGGCCTGGTCACGATCCTGCCGCTCCAGCTGCCCGCGGGCGCCACGGCCGGGACCGCGCTGCTCCTGTACGGGGCCGTGGGGATGGTGGCCCGGTGGCGGATCGGCCATCTCACCGACCGGATCGGGCACCGCGTGCTGTACCCGCTGCTGCTGGTCGTCGGGGTCGCCGGCCTGATCCTGACCGCGCACGGCCTCGCAGGAGGAACCGTGGCCACGCTCATGGTGGGCGCCGCCCTGTTCGGGCTCACCTACGGCGGCATGCAGACGGTCCTGCTGGACCTGAGCTACCGGGCCGTGCCCGAGCAGGACGCGCCCACCGCGAGTGCGGTCTGGAACGCGGCGTTCGACGGCGGCACCGCGGCCGGGGCGTCCGTGCTCGGTTTCGCGGCCGGTTCCGCCTGGAGCGGTGACGGCGCACTGCTCGCCGGTGCGGCAGCCGTCGCCGTCGTGGGCATCATGGGGCTCGCACCGGTGCTTGTGCACCGGGCCCCCGCACGCACCGATCGAGAGGACACCCCGTGATCATCACCGACGTCAGGTGCGTCGAGTATGTGGGCCACATCGACGCCCCCGAGCCGATCTTCGCCGACCGGCTGCGCCGCCCGAGCGACGTGTACCCGGAGTTCCGCGCCGGGAGTGCGCAGGAGTTCACGGAGGTGGCGCCGGGGCGCTACGAGATCCGGTCGACGTTCCTGCACATCGAGACCGACACCGGCCTGGTGGGGAGCACGGCGCAGCTGTCCGGCGAGCAGGCGTTCATCATCACGCACACGCTCCGGCCGCTGCTGCTCGGCGCGGACCCGCTCGCGACCGAACGGATCTGGGACGTGCTGTACCGCTCCTCGATCCACGGCCGGCGGGGAGCCGGGATGGTGGCCCTCTCGGCCGTCGACTGCGCCCTCTGGGACATTCGCGGCCAGCACCTCGCGGTGCCGGCGCACGTGCTCCTCGGCGGGCCCACCCGGACCGACATCCCGGCGTACGTGTCCACGCTCGGCGAGAGCCTCGAGTTGAGGCGGGTCGCGGCCCGCACGGCCGATCTGGTCGAGCAGGGCTACCGCGGCCTGAAGTGGTTCCCCCGCTGGGGCCCCGAGGACGGACGGGCCGGGGTGGACGCCGTCGTCGCGCTCGTCGGCACCGTGCGCGACGCCGCTGGCCCGGACGTCGACATCATGCTCGACGCGTGGAGCGGGTGGGACGTGCCGTTCACCCTCGAGGTCGCGCACGCCACCCGGGACCTGCGCGTGGCCTGGATCGAGGAGCCGCTGCTCGCGGACCAGGCGGCCGGCTACCGGACCCTGCGCAGCCGTCTGCCCGACGGCGTCCGGATCTCGGGCGGCGAGCACGAGTACGGGCGCTGGGGCTACGCCGACCTGATCGCCACCGACACCCTCGACCTGTACCAGCCCGACCCGCACTGGGACGGCGGCATCTCCGAGACCACGAAGATCATGGCCCTGATCAGCGCGGCCGGCGGGCAGCTCGTCCCGCACGGACAGTCGCTGCAGTGCAACGCCGCGGTCTCGTTCGCGGCCTCGCCCGCCCTGATCCCGCAGATGGAGTACCTGAACCGGCTGATGCCGATGTACCAGCACTTCCTCGCCGCGCCGATCCGTCCGCTCGACGGCCGCATCGCCGCACCGACGCAGCCCGGCCTCGGGATGGCGATCGATCCGGCGAGCGTCGTCTCCGATCGCGTCGTCGGGATCCGCGCATGAACTCCACGAGCCGCACGGGCACCGTGCTGGTGTGCCTGTCCGCCTACCCGAGGGACCTGGTGGAGTCCTGGGTCGAGCGCGCCGGGCGCGTCGAGGTGGTGCTGGCCGACGGTGCCCCGCTCGCGCAGCTACTCCCCGACCTCGAACGCGCGGACATCGTGGTCGGCGACGCGGCGCGGCGCTACCCCCTTGATGCCGCCGTGCTGGCCCGGATGCGGCGCTGCCGGCTGCTCGTACACCCGGCCGTCGGGCTCGACGGGGTCGTGGACCTGGCCGCTGCGGCTGCCGCGGGCATCCGGGTCGTCAACGCTCCCGGCTACAACGCCGAGGCGGTCGCGGACTGGACCCTGCTGGCGATGCTGACCACCCTTCGGGACGGCGTCGGCGCGGACCGGGACCTGCGCAGCGACGGCTGGCACGCTCGTCCGCTCGGCCGGGAGCTCGGCGCCATGACCGTGGGGATCGTCGGCTTCGGCGCCATCGGCCGCGCCGTCCACCGGCGAGTACGAGGCTTCGGCGCCAGGGTGCTGTGCAGCGACCCGCGCCCGCTGACCGCCTCGGACGCCGAGGGGGCAACTCAGGTGGACCTCGACGAGCTGCTCGCCGACAGCGACCTGGTCACCCTGCACGCCCCGCTCACCGACGCCACCCGGCACCTGCTCGACGCCGCCCGCCTGGCGGGCATGCGGGAGGGCAGCGTCCTCGTGAACGCTGCCCGCGGCGAACTCGTCGACGAGGTCGCGCTGGTCGACGCCCTCCGGGCCGGACGCCCGGCGGCCGCGGCGCTGGACGTGTACGCGACCGAGCCGCTGCCGCCGTCCAGCCCGTTGCTGGACCTGGACAACGCCTTCCTGACGCCGCACATCGCCGCGGGCACCGAGCAGGCCCGCCAACGCGTGCGCACGCTCGTGCGGGACGTGATCCGCGCCGAGCTCGACGCCACCTGACCCACCCTCCGACCCGACGAACCCCCCGAAGGAACACCATGCTGCGCCTGGGCTACAAGGCCTCCGCCGAGCAGTTCGCCCCCCGCGACCTGCTCGGCTATACCGTGCTTGCCGAACAGGCCGGCTTCGACTCGGTCTTCGTCAGCGATCACCTCCAGCCGTGGCGCCATGACGGCGGCCACGCACCGGCCGCCCTGCCGTGGCTCGGTGCGGCGGCGGCCAGCACGGAGCGGGTGCTCCTGGGCACGAGCGTGCTGACGCCGACCCTGCGCTATCACCCCGGCGTCGTGGCGCAGGCGTTCGCGACGCTCGGCTGCCTTGCCCCTGGGCGGGTGATCCTCGGTGTCGGGTCCGGCGAGGCGATGAACGAGTCACCGCTCGGACTCGAGTGGCCGGACGGCAAGGAGCGGTTCGCCCGGTTCAAGGAGGCCATTGCGCTGATCCAGGCGCTCTGGGCGGGTGAGCGGGTCACGATCGAAGGCAACTACTACAGCACGCGCAACGCGACCATCTACGACCTGCCCGAGTCCCCGGTGCCGATCTACATCGCGGCCTCGGGGCCGTCGGCCACCCGGCTGGCCGGCCGCCTCGGCGACGGCTTCATCTGCACCAGCGGGAAGGGCCGCGAGCTCTACACCGAGACGCTGCTGCCGGCGCTTGCCGACGGCGCCGCGAAGTCGGCGCGGACCCTCGCGGACCTGGACCTGACGATCGAGGTGAAGGTCTCATTCGACACCGACCGTGCCCGCGCCATGGACGCGACCCGGAACTGGGGCGCGCTCGCGCTGACGTCGGAGGAGAAGACCGGTGTCGAGGACCCGGTCGAGATGCAGCGGCTCTCCGACGCCCTCCCGGTCGAGCGGACCGCGAGCCGATGGATCGTCTCCGATGACCCCGATGAGCACGTCGAGGCGATCTGGTCCTACGTCGAGATGGGCTTCACGCACCTGGTGTTCCACGACCCCGGCGCGGACCAGGCCGCCTTCATCGAGCGCTACGCCGAGCACATCCTGCCCCGGCTCCGGGCTCGGGCGATGCGCGAGGCCTGATGGACGCCGTCCTCGATGCGATCGCGCGTGAGCGCGAACCCTTCGCGCTCGCCACGGTCGTCTCGGCCTGGAGCTCGGCGCCCCGCGAGAGTGGGGCGCGGATGCTCGTGCGCTCCGACGGGTCCGTGGTCGGGTCGGTGTCGGGCGGCTGCGTGGAGGGGGACGTCCACGCCCTCGCGGGCGAGGTCCTGGCCGACGGCGCACCTCGCCTCGTGCGGTACGGCGTCAGTGATGAGGTGGCCGGCGCCGTCGGGCTCACCTGCGGGGGGACGATCGAGGTGCTCGTCCAGCGGGTGGAGCCGGGCGATGGGTCCGCACCGGCCGGCGACGCTGGCGCCGCAGCGGTCGCGCTGACGGCATTCGCGGCTGCCGTGACGGCTGGACGGGCCACGGCCCTGGCCACCGTGGTCGACGGTGCCGAGGGCGCGGTGACCCGTCAGGGTGCCGTGCTGAGTGTCGACGACGTGGGCCGGGCGACGGGGGCGACCGGGTCGGTCCGGCTGGACGCCGCGTTGGCGGCCGACGCCGCGGCGGTGCTCGAGACCGGTCGGACCGCGGAGCTCACCTACGGGGTCGACGGGTCCCGGCAGGGCGTGGGCATCCGCGTGCTCGTCGACGTCGTCGCGCCGCCACCGCGGCTGATCGTCGCCGGGGTCACGGACTTCGCCGCCGCCGTGGTGTCGATGGGCAGGTTCCTCGGCTTCGAGGTGACGCTCTGCGACGCGCGGTCGGCCTTCGCCACCCGCGCACGGTTCCCGGATGCCCACGAGGTCGTGATCGACTGGCCGCACCGCTACCTGGCCGGGGAACTGGCCGCGGGCCGGGTCGACGCCCGCACCGTGGTCCTCGTGCTCACCCACGACCCGAAGTTCGACGAGCCGTTGCTCGAGGTCGCGCTCGGCGCCGACCTCGGCTTCGTCGGGGCGATGGGTTCGCGCCGCACGCACGCCGACCGGCTCGACCGTCTGCGCGAACGCGGCCTCGGCGAGCACGCCCTGGCCCGGCTGCACTCACCCGTCGGCCTCGACCTGGCCGGCCGCAGCCCTCGCGAGACCGCCGTGTCGATCATGTCGCACGTGGTTGCGACACGTGCGGGCGGTTCCGGTCGTCCGTTGGCGGAACTGAGCGGCCCGATCCACCGCGATGCGGGCGCGGGCGGGTACCCGGCTCCGCCGGCATGACGCCTCGGTCCGTAAGGCCGGGCGGAGCACCGGCCGGTCGACGGCGGGCGCGGCGCATGAACCGCGGTCAGCGGTGGTCACCGAGATCGAGGAGCGGTGGTCCCGGCTCGACTCGCCTCGGTGCCCTGGTCCGTCAGCTCGCCGTCGACCACGGCACCACGGTGCGGGTCAACGCGATCCTGCCGGGCGCGATCGAGACGCCGTTGTGGGCGCGGCGGGACGAGGGCTTTCGCGAGGAGGTCTGCACCCTGATCCCGATGGCGCGCCTTGACGCCGTCGACGAGGTGGCCTCCTCGGGCCGGAACCCGCCGCTAGTCTGTGCGGATGTGCCGCATCCGGTCTGTCGTGGCCGCGACCACGGCCCTCCTCCTGTTCACGTCCGCCTGCTCCACGGCGAGCGGCGGCGGTGACGACCTGGCCGTCGGGACGTCGGTCGAGGTGAGCGCCGGGGAGTCGGCGACGCTCGCCGTGACGGTGACGGACGTCCGCGCGGGCACCGTCGAGGACCTCGAGAGCATGGGTGTCGACGCGTCCTCGCTGGCAGGCCGGAGCCCGTGGTTCCTGACGGTCACCATGGGTCTCACGGAGGGCACGATCCAGGACGTCGACCGTGACCTGATGCCATCGCTCGCGCCCGACCAGTGGTCCGGTGAGGTCTCCAACGGCGCCGATGCGCAGCCGTTGCAGGTGATCGGTGACTACGACTGCACCGTCGACGGCTCCGCGACCGCCGGTTTCACGGACGACGAGCCCCTCGTCGACTGCGTGGCGCTGCTGACCGCGGACTCCGCCGTGCTCGAGAGTGTCACGCTGGCGGACGTCGGCACCTGGGCCGTCACCGCGGGCTGAACCTCAGCGGGCGCCGCGGCGCACCGCGTCCGGTTCGCGCACGTCCTCGTCCCGGCGCCGCGGACCGCGGCGGTGGCGGCGCCCGGCATCGACGGCGACGGTCGTGGTGGCCGCAAGGAACACCAATTGCAGGATGGTGCGCGGGAGCAGCTCGTCCCACCAGGGCAGCGAGCCGCCCGAGAGGGCAAGGTTCACGTTCGCGGGGAACATGACGACGAGCAGCAGCGTCAGGCAGGTGGCGGCCGCGGCCACCGTGCGCGGCCAGAGCAGCCCGATCGCCCCGGCGATCTCGGCGAGACCGGTCAGGGTCACGACCAGCTCGGGAGCGGGCACCCAGTCGGGCACCATCGCGATCATTTCGGGTCGCATGCCGACGAAGTGCGAACCGCCGGTGAGCAGGAACATGGCCGCCAGGCCGCCACGGAGAGCGACGGCCGGGCGCCGCGGCGGTCGGACCCGGATCCGCCCGACGACCAGGAGCACGCCCGTCACCGCTACCAACACGATCACCGGTTCCATCTGTCCACTCCTGTGCCTGAGAGTTCATTCGCAGCGGCTCCTCCACGCGAACTTGTCGCTGTCTAGATTAGGTGGCACGCCGAGAACTTGTCAATGACTAGTTCCGTTTGGGGCATGCCCCGACGACGATCGCGGTCGGCTCGAGGCGGAACCCATCGACGTCGAACGGATGTGCGATTAGACTCGGGTTCGTGTTCGTCGGACCGACCATCCTGCATGCCGACCTGGACGCGTTCTACGCGTCGGTCGAGCAACTGCTGGACCCTGCGCTGCGGGGTCGGCCGATCGCCGTCGGCGGCAGTGCGCACGGCGGCGTCGTGCTCGCGGCGTCTTACGAGGCGAAGGCGTTCGGCGTGCAGGGCGGGATGCCGGGCTGGCGGGCCGCCCGGCTGTGCCCGGAGCTGGTCTTCGTGCGCGGGAACTTCTCGAGGTACCAGCCGTTGGCGGACCAGGTCATGGACATCCTCGGGGACCTGACCCCGGCCGTGCAGCGGATCTCGATCGATGAGGCGTTCCTGGACGTGTCCGGTTCCGTGCATCTGTTCGGGCCGCCCGGCGTGATCGGCGCCCGGCTGCGCGCCCGGGTGCGGGCCGAGGTCGGACTCGCGATCTCGGTCGGGGCCGCCCGCACCAAGCACCTCGCGAAGGTTGCCTCCCAGGTGGCCAAGCCCGACGGGCTGGTGGTGGTCGAACCGGAGCGGGAGCGGGAGTTCCTCGAGCCGTTGCCGGTCGCGCTGATGTGGGGCGTCGGACCGGTGACCCAGCAGCACCTGGCCGATCGTGGCATCCACACCATCGGTGAGCTAGGGCAGGCCACCCCGGCGATGCTGCGCTCCCTGCTCGGCCCGGCCGCCGGCGAGCGGCTGCACGCCCTCGCCCACAACGAGGACCCCCGGCGGGTGTCCTCGGGTCAGCGGGCCCGGTCCGTCGGCGCCCAGTCCGCTCTCGGACGGAGGGAGCCGACGGCGGAGCTCGTCCGATCCGTGCTCGGTCACCTGGCGGAGCGGGTCGGTGGGCGGATGCGCGCGAAGGCCCGGGCCGGGCGCACCATCACCGTGCGGGTGCGCCTCGCAGGAATGCGGACCGTGACCCGATCGAGCACCCTTGGCGCGCCCGTCTCGTCCACGCTCACGATCACCGAGGTGGCGGAGCGTCTCGTCTGGCAGGCGCTCGGCGACCAGGGGGAGCCGGTGCCCGAGGTGAGCCTGCTCGCGATCTCGGTCTCCAACCTCGGTCCCCAGCACGGTGTGCAGCTCGAACTGCCGCTCGGCACCGAGGACCCGTGGCGGCCCGGCTCGGCGATCGGCTCGGCCCGGTGGGCACTCGACGCCTCGATGGATGCCGCCCGGGCGAGGTTCGGCAAGAACGCGGTCGGCTACCTGCCTGCCACGCTGGGTCGGGGCGCAGGTGTGCCGGACGACTTCCGCGAGCTGGCCGAGAAGGATCTCGGGTGAGTGCGGGTCACCGGTCGCTGTCCCGGCCCGCCGGGCGGCGGGCCGGGTTCAGGACATCACGGCCCGCTCGGCGAGGACCGCGGCACCCTCGCCGGTGAGCTCCGCGCAGTAGTCGACGCGACCGGTCATCGCCATGATCAGCGCGAGCGTCGATCCGACCACGGGCGCACCGGAGCCCGCCTCGAAGTCGGAGTCGTCGGCCCGCAGGTGCAGTCCGCCGATCCGGCCCTTCGCCACGACCACCTGGTCCGTGCCGGCGTAGTACCGGGCCAACGTGACGAGCGTGTCCGTGGGGAACGCCCGAACCAGACCGAGCGGACGGCGGATGTCGCTGCCATGCACGATCGTCTCGCCGAGGATCGCCGGGCGCGGCAGCGGGGGAGTCGTGGTGCCGCCGCGGACGGCGTTGAAGCGCGCCAGCGTGTCCGCCCCGGACGACCCGAGCTGCTCGTCCAGGCGCATCCGGACCTGCTTGTCGAAGTCGAATCGGCACCGGACCACCCCGGCGAACCACCGGATCCCGTTCAGGCTGGCGCCCGCGGTCAGGTGGGCAAGCACTTCCCGCACGGTCAGGCCCGCGCACAGGGAGGGGGTCCGCCAGGCATCCTCGTCGAGGTCGGCGACGTCGGCCGCGAGGGCGGCTCGTTCAGCGTGGATCAGGGGCCAGATGCCGGTCCGGTCGGTGCGCGCCACACCCGGTACCCTCCCGCGCCCTGCCACCGGTGTCCAGGGACCTTGGGCCCAGGGCCGTGTCACGTCCTCGGACGTAGCGTGGTCATAGAGGTGACAGGTTCCGACTCTCCGACCCGAAGGACCCATCCCATGCCTGCAGCCGAACGTCGCGTCTCCACCTCCGTCCTCGTGATCGGGACGGGTGGCTCCGGACTGCGGGCCGCCATCGAGCTCGCCGAGTCCGGTGTCGATGTGCTCGCGGTCGGCAAGCGGCCGCGAATGGACGCCCACACCGCGCTCGCCGCCGGCGGGATCAACGCCGCGCTCGGCACCATGGACCCGCAGGACAGCTGGCGTCAGCACGCGGCCGACACCATCAAGGAGAGCTACTACCTGGCGAACCCGCACACCGTGGAGATCGTCACCAAGGGCGCCGGCCAGGGGATCGCGGACCTGGAGCGCTACGGCATGGCGTTCGCCCGCGAGGACGACGGCCGGATCTCGCAGCGGTACTTCGGCGCACACACCTACCGGCGGACCGCGTTCGCCGGCGACTACACGGGCCTGGAGATCCAGCGGACCCTGGTCCGCCGGGCGGAGCAGCTCGACGTCCCGATCCTCGACGGGGTGTACATCACCCGGCTCCTGGTCCGGGACAACGTGGTGTTCGGCGCGTACGGGTTCGGCCTCGAGGACGGCACCCGCTACCTCATCCACGCCGACGCGGTCATCCTCGCCGCCGGCGGGCACACCCGGATCTGGCGCCGCACGTCCTCCCGTCGGGACGAGAACACGGGCGACTCGTTCAGGCTCGCCGTGGAGGCGGGCGGCCGGCTGCGGGATCCCGAACTCGTGCAGTTCCACCCCTCCGGCATCCTCGAACCGCAGAACGCGGCCGGCACCCTCGTCTCCGAGGCGGCACGTGGGGAGGGCGGGATCCTCCGCAACGGTCTCGGTGAGCGGTTCATGTCCCGCTACGACCCGGAGCGGATGGAACTGTCCACCCGCGACCGGGTTGCGCTGGCCGCCTACACGGAGATCAGCGAGGGCCGCGGCACCGCGAACGGCGGGGTGTGGCTCGACGTGTCCCATCTCCCGCGCGAGACGATCATGACGCGGCTGCCACGGGTGTACCAGACCCTGTTGGAGCTGCAGATGCTCGACATCACGACGAGCCCGATCGAGATCGCACCCACCGCGCACTACTCGATGGGCGGGGTCTGGGTGCGTCCGGAGGACCACGGCACCGACGTCGACGGGCTCTACGCGATCGGGGAGGCCTCCAGTGGGCTGCACGGCGCCAACAGGCTCGGCGGGAACTCCTTGATCGAACTGCTCGTGTTCGGGCGGATCGTCGGGCAGGCCGCGGCCGCGTACTCGGCCGGACTCGAGGCGCAGCACCGGTCCGCGGACGCCGTCGTCCGGGCCCGGTCCGAGATCGACGACCTGCTGGCCGCCGAGGGCACGGAGAACGTGCGTGCCCTGCAGCGGGCGATCCGGAACACGATGACCGAGTACGCCGGCGTGGTCCGCAACGAGGAGGGCCTGCGCGCCGGCCTGGCCGAGCTCGACGCGATCGAGGCGCGGATCGAGGACGTCGGCATCCACCCGGACATCGCCGGCTACGCCGATCTCGCCCACGCGTTCGACCTCAAGGCCTCCGCGCTGGCGGCCCGCGCGACCCTGGCGGCGGCGCTGGAGCGCCGGGAGTCCCGTGGCTGCCACAACCGCAGTGACTACCCGGACCAGGATCCCGAACTGCAGGTCAACCTGGTCTGGTCCCCGGGGGCGGGCGTGGTAGCCGAACCGGTCCCACCGGTGTCGGCGGAGATCGCCGAACTCATCGGGGACGTGAGCCAGGAAGGCAAACTCGTCGAGTAGCCGCCAAGATGGACCCATGTTGACCCTTCCCATCCACGGCACCGACCTGCACTCCTCCAACGTGGTGCTTGGCTTGATGCGTATCGAGCGACTCCGTGACGACGAGATCCGCCACCTCGTGGCAGCGGCCCGCGATGCCGGCGTGAACACGTTCGACCACGCGGACATCTACGGGGGCCAGCGGCACGGGTGCGAGCAACGGTTCGGTGACGCGATCAGCCTCAGCCCGTCCGAGCGCGAGTCCGTGGTCATCCAGTCGAAGGTCGGGATCCGGCACGGCTTCTACGACTTCAGCAAGGCCCACATCGTCCGCTCGGTCGAGGAGTCGCTGCTCGCCCTGCGCACCGAGTACCTCGACCTGTTGCTGTTGCACCGACCGGACACCCTGATGGAACCGGATGAGGTCGCCGAGGCCTTCGACGAGCTCCAGTCCAGCGGGAAGGTCCGCAACTTCGGGGTCTCCAACCACACGCCCGGCCAGATCGAGGTGCTGCGCCGCTCGGTACGCCAGCCGCTGGTGGTGAACCAGGTACAGCTGAGCCTCGTCCACGCGCCGCTGATCGCGAGCGGGCTCTCCGCGAACGTGGCGCACCTGGAGCAGTCGATCGACCGCGGCAGTGGGATCCTCGACCACGCCCGGCTCAGCCGGATGACCCTGCAGGCATGGTCGCCGTTCCAGAGCGGGTTCGACTCCGGGGTGTTCCTCGGCGACCGAGAGCACTTCGGCCCCCTCAACGACGAGATCGACGACCTGGCGGATGCCTATCGGGTACCCGCGGCTGCGATCGCCGTCGCCTGGATCACCCGACACCCCGCGAACATGCAGGTGGTGCTCGGTACCACCAACCCCGAACGGGTGGCGGACGCCGCGGCGGGCTCGGAGATCCCGCTGACCCGGGAGGAGTGGTATCGGCTGTTCACCGCGGCGGGCCACGCCCTACCCTGAGGCGCCGCCGTCGGGCTGGGCGCCGCGGAAACGGCCCGCCGAGACCTGAGCGAGGCCGACGTCGCCGCGATCGTCGCGCGGGAGGTGCGCGAGCGCACCGACGCGGATCTCGAGTACGAGGCGGCCGGGCGGACCGAAGGCAGCGCGCGGCTCCGCGAGGAGGCGCAGGTGCTCAGCCGCTACCTGGACGCGACCGGGTGAGGGACCCGGCCGCTCACTTCTTCGTCCAGCGCACCGTGCCGGAGGGGTCCACGAGCCGGCCGATCCTGGTGCCGCTGGCGACGACCGAATAGCCGACCGGCAGCACGAAGTACTTGGCCAGGTTCCTGTTCCGCCGGTGCAGGTCACGCCCGCGCAGGAGCTCGAAGTCGGTCGCTGCCGGCGAGCCGACGACCCAGCCGCCGAAGTCGCCGTCGGGCTGGGTCCGGGTCATGGCGATCTCCGGGGCGGTCAGGTCGGTGCCGGCGGCGACACGGACCGTCCTATTGAAGTTGACCGGACTCCACGTCGCGTCCTTGAGGTACCGGTAGATCGCGGTCTGCTCGTGTCGTAGCCGCGCGGCCGGGGTCAGGTCCCACTGGTTGGCGGAGTCGCGGTCGGCGTTGATATTCGTCTGGCTCACCCGGTAGCCCCCGTCGACGGCGTGCATCGAGTGCCACCAGAAGGCGCCCCAGAAGGTGCCGAGGTCCTTGATCGAGCCGGCGTGCAGGTTGCCGATGAAGCCGACGATCGCCTCGGCCTCCTTGCGGAACTGCGGATCGGCCTCACCCGCGAACGACTGCCCGAACAGGGTGACGGTGAACTTCTCGCGCGTCGGGGTCGTCGGGGTGTCCGGGGGTGGCGGTTCGTCCTGGGTCGAGGCGGCTTGGACAGGCACTGCCTGAACCGGCACTGCCTGAACCGGCTGAACCGGCACTGCCTGAACCGCCTGAACCGGCTGAATCGGCACCGCCTGAACCGGCCGAACCTGTGCGCCCGCGCCGAACAGCGGACGCCCGACGAGGCGCAGGCCCTCGAGCATGCTCGCGCCCCGGAGCGAGGGGTCGCTGTCCAGCCGTCGGCGACCCTCCGGTGGGAGGTGCCAGGCGCCGGCGATCAGCCCGCCGCTGAACATCACGAAATGGTCGAACGGCAGCATCAGCGGCGCGGCCAGGTACGGCGCGAACGAGACCAGTGCAGCCGCCGGTACCTCCACCAGGTCGGCCTGCGCACCCGTCGCCGGACCGGCGTTCGCGAGCATCCACCCGGTCAGCCGGGTTCCGTCCTCGCGCTTCGTCGCACCGCTGATCCGCTCGAGGTAGAGCGGCGGGGCGGCGCCGGCGATGATCGTGTCCACGATGCCGCGCTGGCAGGACACCACGGACGCCGGCGTGATCGGGTCCATCTCCGTACCGGTCGCATCGCGGAACCGTTGCTGGATCCCGTGGATCCACAGCGGGAGGGTCAGGTCGGGTGTGGTGTCGGCCAGCGGGTTCCGCCGGTAGTCCGCACCCAGGAGCGTGAAGGCGCCGGCACCGATCTCCTGGATGATGTACGGGCTGAACCCGACATGGATCGGGAAGCCCGCGAGGTTGCGCAGCGTGGCGCCGTACCCGGCAAAGTGCCCGAGGAACGAGTTCGCATGGTCCGCGAGCTCGGGAGCCGCCCGCACCGTGATGCGGACCCCGTCCGCCCAGTGGTCGAACTGCTGCGGCGCGCTCTGCGGCGGCGTGCCCGGGAAACCCCCGAGGTGTGCCGCTCCGGCCGTACTCTCGCTCACGTATGGTCCCCGATGTCGACGATCGCTTGCCTGATCCCCAGGCCACCGCCACGGCGCCGGACCCGGCCCGAGCCTACCTATCCCCGCGCGCTAGGCTGCCGACGTGACGCGCGAACAGCGCCTGGTGCTTGCGATCGCCGTGCTCGGATCGTTCGTTTCGTTCCTGGACGGCACGCTCGCGACCGTCGCGCTGCCCGCGATCCGCGACGAACTGGGTGGAGGCCTCAGCTCACAGCAGTGGATCGTCGACGCGTACCTGATCACGCTCGGGGCTCTCATCCTGATCGCCGGGTCCCTCTCCGACGTGTACGGGCGCCTCGTGGTGCTGCGGGTGGGCCTGATCGGGTTCGGTGTCACGTCGGTCCTGATCGCCGTCGCGCCGACGGTCGAGTTCATCGTGGTGATGCGTGCGCTCCAGGGTGTCGCCGGTGCGCTCCTGGTGCCGAGTTCGCTCGCCCTGATCATGTCCAACTTCTCGGGCGCTGCGCAGGCGCGCGCGATCGGGTCGTGGACGGGGTGGACGTCGGTGGCCCAGCTCGCCGGGCCACTGGTCGGCGGTGGGTTCATCGATCTGGTCTCCTGGCGCGCGGCGTTCCTGGTGAACGTGCTGCCGATCGGGGTCTGCCTGTACCTGCTCGGGCGGCTCGAGCAGCGTGACGTCCGTCGCCCCGACGCCACGATCGACTACCCGGGCGCGGTGCTGGCCGTCCTGGGCCTTGGCGGCACGGTGTTCGCTCTCATCGAGCACGGGAACCTGGGCTGGTCACACCCGGCGATCTGGGTCCCGATGGCCGTCGGCGTCATCTCCCTTGCCCTGTTCCTGCACCGGCAGGCGACCACGGCCCAACCGATCATGCCGCTCGGGCTGTTCCGGGCGCGCAACTTCGCCTGGGGGAACCTCGCGACCACGTTCGTCTACGCCGCCCTGAGCCTGTCCGGGTTCGTGATCGTCGTCTACCTGCAGCAGGAGGCCGGCTTCGGTGCCACCCTCGCGGGGCTCGCCACGATCCCGACGACGATCCTGATGATCGCCCTGTCCTCGACGTTCGGGCGGCTGGCCGGACGGTTCGGGCCGCGGCTGTTCATGACCGTCGGACCACTGCTCGCCGGCGCCGGGTTCCTGCTGATGCTGAGCGTCACCGAGCCGCTGAACTACTGGACCCAGATGTTGCCCGGCGTGATCGTGTTCGGGCTTGGCCTGAGCATCACCGTGGCCCCGCTGACGTCCGCGGTGCTCGGCGCCGTGGCTTCCGAGCGTGCCGGCATCGCCTCGGCCGTCAACAACGCGATCGCCCGCGTGGCCGGGCTGGTCGCGGTGGCGATGATCGGCGTGATCGTCGGCGGAGCGCTCGACCTGGCCGGGTTCTACCGCGGACTCGTGGTCAGCGCCGTCCTGATGGGGATCGGTGCGACGTTCTCCTGGATCGGCATCAGAACCCCGACGGCGGAGCCCACCGAGCGCTGACGCGTCACCTTCCGTGGGGCTCACCCCGCGGCGTCCGCCGCTCGCTGGTACCGCGCGCCGAGCGCGCGCACGTGCTCGACGAGGGCCGCGGGCGTGATCACCTCGAAGTCCACGCCGAGCAGACCGAGGTAGCTCGCGAGCACCGCAAGGCTCGAACCACCGGTGCGGAACTCACAGTGCTCGTCGTCGATGGGCGTCACCGACCCCATCGTCGGGTTGATCCGTCCCGCCACCGCGGCCGCTGGGGCGTGCAGGCGGATGCGTGCCTGGACCTCCCAGACCGCGGTCCCGGTGCGCTCGCTGACGTATCCCGCGAGGTCCGTCGCCGGCGGCTCGCGCGGGGCGAAGCGAGGGCCGAGCGGGATCTTCGGTTCGAGACGGTCGGCGCGGAACGTGCGCCAGTCCCTGCGATCGGTGTCCCATGCCACCAGGTACCAGCGGCTGGCGGTGTGCACGAGTCGGAGCGGCTCGACGTCGCGCCGCGTGATCGCGCCACGGTGGTCGCTGTAGTCGAACCGTAGGCGCTGGTGCTCACGCGCGGCCGACGCGATCGCGGTCAGCACGTCGACGGCGATGGTGGGCTCCGCCGTCGGGATCGGAACCACGGCTTCGGTGAACGTGGCGACCCGGTGCCGCAGCCGACCGGGCAGTACCTGCTCGAGCTTGGCGAGTGCTTGCAGTGAGGTCTCCTCGATCCCGCCCACGACGCCGGTCGCCGCGGAGCGCAGGCCGACGGCGACGGCGACGGCCTCCTCGTCGTCGAGCAGCAGCGGCGGCAGTTTGGTGCCCGCCACGAGTCGATAGCCGCCGCCCGGGCCGGGCACCGCACCGACCGGGTATCCGAGTTCGCGCAGCGCTTCGATGTCCGCGCGCACCGTGCGGGTGCTCACTCCCAGGCGCTCCGACAGATCTCCGGAGGACCAGGTGCGATGGGCGTGCAGCAGGGACAGCAACCGGAGCAGTCGGGCCGACGTGGAGATCATTCCTTGATCGTGGCAGAAGATGCGGAAGCAAGCCCGCCACATTTGTCCGTACTGTCGTCTGTATGGAGATGAACACGCAGATCAGGCCCTTTTCCGTCGACATCCCGCAGGCCGAGCTGGACGACCTGCACGAGCGGCTCGCCCGCACCCGGTGGCCGGTCGCCCTGCCCGGTGTCGGCTGGGAGCGTGGCACCCCGGTCGGCTACCTGCGCGAGCTCGCCGAGTACTGGCGCACCGGTTTCGACTGGCGGGCGCAGGAGGCACGGCTGAACGCGTACGCGAACTACACCACCGAGATCGACGGCCAGGCGATCCACTTCCTGCACGTGCGCTCGCCCGAACCGGACGCGCTGCCCCTGCTGATGAGCCACGGCTGGCCGAGCACGGTCGCCGAGTTCGAGAAGGTCATCGGGCCGCTGACGGATCCGCGGGCGCACGGCGGCGACCCGAGCCGGGCGTTCCACCTGGTGATCCCGAGCCTGCCGGGATTCGGGCTCTCGCCCGAGGTGGCGACCACCGGTTGGGGTCTACCGCGGACGGTCGACGCGTACGCCGAGCTCATGCGCCGGCTGGGGTACGAGCGGTATGGCACGCAGGGCGGCGACATCGGCGCCGGCGTGGCCGGCATGCTCGCCGGGGTGGCGCCGGGGTCCGTCGTCGGGATCCACATGAACGGACCGACCAACTTCGCCAAGCCCACCGCGGGTCAGAGCTTCACCCCTCGGGAGCAGGAGCGCCTGAGCGTGGAGGCGGAGCTCGGCGAGCACCGGTCCGGGTACCTCCTGCTGCAGAGCAACCAGCCGTCCACGATCGCGGTCGCGCTCACGGACTCACCGGTCGCACAACTGTCCTGGATCGTCGAGAAGTTCCAGGCGTGGACCGATCCGGCCAAGCAACTTCCCGAGGACGCCGTGGACCGCGACCAACTCCTCACCAACGTCACCCTCACCTGGTTCTTCCAGGGCGGGGCAGGTTCGGCGAACTTCGTCTACGAGTCAATGAACGGCGAACTCGCCTGGGCTCTGCCGGGCGTCGAGGGCGATGAGCGCCCCGATGCGGACGGCGTCGGCACGGCCGCGGACGGAGGCGAGGAGTGGTCACAACCGTCGGTGCCCACCGCGGTGGCCGTGTTCGCGGCCGACACCTCGGTGCGCTCGCTCATCGACACCGGGAACATCAGTCGCTGGACCGAGTACGAGGTCGGCGGCCACTTCCCCGCGATGGAGGCCCCCGAGGAGTTCGTGACGGACGTTCGGGAGTTCTTCGCCGAGGTGCGCTGATCCACACCGCCGAGCAAGGCGGGTGAACGGCCGGACGGCCCGGGTCCGTGGGACCCGGGCCGTCCGTGCCCGGTCAGGAGGTGCGGCCGAGCGCGCCCTTGATGAACGCCGCCTGACCCGCGTGCTGCAGGTCGTCGGCGATGACGCTGACCAAGCGCACCGCGAGGGTGACAGGCGGGTCCCAGCTCGTGTCGATGACGGCGGTGAGGTCGTCCTCGGTGAGTCCGGCCACGTACCCGAGGGTGCGGGCGTGGACCGCGTCGTGGTACCCGCGCAGGTCCTGCACGGCCGGGCGGACCAGGCCCACCTGCTCGGCCGAGTGGTCGTAGCCGGTGTCGGCGGCAGGCAACGGCAGGTCGAACCTGTCCGCCCAACCGGCCGAGGTCCACACCTGGTCCGATCCGGCGGCGTCCGCGATGTGGTCGTCCTGCACCCGGGTCAGGTGCCAGACCAGCCAGGCGATCGTGTTCGCCGCCGGGTCCAGCCGAGCGGTGAGGACCGCCTCGTCGGCGCCAGCGAGGATGCGGTGGACCACACCCTGCACGCGGGAGAATCCGTCGGTCAGGATGTCCGTGCTCACGCTCATCGGATCAGAGCAGCCCGTTGTCGGTCAGCCACGCGGTCGCGATGGTCGCCGAGTCCTGCTCGTCGTTGACACTGCTCGCGTTGAGAGCGATGAGCTCCTCCGTGGTCAGCAGCGCGTTCACCGCGTCGAGGGTGGGCGCCACGTCCTCGGCCAGGTCGGCCGCGACCACCGGGGTCACGTTCTGCGCAAGGATCATGCTCTCCGGGTCCTCGAGGGTGACGAAGTCGCCGGTCGCGAGGTCCGGGTCGGCGGTGTAGATGTCACCCATGGTGATGGTGCCGTCCCGGATCGCGTCCTTGGTGAGCGGGCCACCGCTGTCTCCGATGGCGAGGAACTCCACCTCGACGCCGTAGAACTCGCTCAGTCCCGGGGGGCCGTACGGGCGCGACTCGAGCTCGGCGTTGCCGCCGACCGTGATGGTGCCCTCGTAGCCGGCGAGGTCGGCGAGCGACGTGATGCCGTTCTCCTCGGAGAAGGCCGCGGTGACGTTGTAGGAGTCGGCGTCCTGGGCGTCCGCCGGGTCGAGCACCGTGAGCGATTCGGGCAGGGCGTCCGGCAGCGCGGCGGCGACGTCCTCGGTGCTGCGGGCCTGCGTCTGCGCGTCGTAGAACTGCAGCAGGTTGCCGGAGTACTCAGGGATCAGCTGGACCGAGCCGTCCTCCATGGCCGCCATGTAGACGTCGCGCTGGCCGATCTGGAACTGCCGCTCCACCTCGAACCCGTCCGCCTCGAGGGCCTGGGCGTAGATCTCGGCGATGATCTCGTTCGAGTAGTAGGCCTGCGAGCCGATCACGATCGGACCGGAGGCGCTGCCGCCGCCGGTCTCCGAGTCGGAGTCCTCCGGGTCGAGCGGGTCGCCGGAGCCGCAGGCGGCCAGGGCAAGGACGGCGCCGACGGCGATTGCGCCTGTGGCCAGGCGCCCCGTCCGGACGGTTCGGATGCTCATCGGATCTCCTCCAGTGTTGACTGCTGGTCGGTGGTGAGTGGTTCGGTTCGGTCCGGGTGAGGCCGGGAGCGGGTCGGGCCGGAGCCGATGGCCCGCCGCGCGACCCACTCGCCGATGGCGAACACGGCGTCCACGGCCAGCGCGAGCAGGACGATCAGGATCGCCCCGCCCAGCATCTCGTCGTAGGTCCGCAATGAGATACCCCGTTGGATGTAGATACCCAGACCGCCGAGGCCCACGTAGGCCGCAAGGACCGCCGTGGCGATGATCTGCAGCGCGGCACTGCGTAGACCGCCGAGCAGCAGCGGCAGACCCAGTGGCGCCTCAACCCTGAACAGGATCTGGGTCTCGGTCATTCCCATCGCACGCGCCGCGTCCACGACGGTACGGTCCACGGCCTCCACCCCCGCGTACGCCCCGGCGAGGATCGAGGGCACCCCGAGGATCACGAACACGGCGATCGCGGCGACCTGGGCGTTCCCGACGCCGACGAGCAGCGTGAAGATCGTGAGCAGTCCCAGGGAGGGCAGCGCCCGCGCGGCCCCTGACCCGAGGACGGCCAGCTGTCGCCCGCGCCCGGTGTGCCCGATCAGGTAGCCCAACGGGATCGCGATGAGCGCGGAGACCACGAGGGCGAGCACGGTGTACCAGAGGTGTTCACCGATCCGGTCCACCAGGGGGTTCGGACCGGAACTGCGCTCGGGGTCGGTGAGCCAGGCCAGCGCGTCCTGGAACAGGTTCATGTCGGACCCTCCGTGAGGGCGACGCGTCGAGCGGCCCGTCGGGTCCGGCCGGCGCCGGCGCCGGCGCCACGGGTCCACGGCATCACGAGGCGCCCGGCGGTGGCGAGGAGCAGATCGAAGACAACGGCGATCAGGACGGTCATGACGATCCCGGTCGCGATCTCGGCGACGATGCCGCGCTGCAGGCCGTTCAGGAACAGGTAGCCGAGGTTGCGGCTACCCACCAGGACGCCGACCGTGACGAGGCTGACCGTGCTCACCGACACCACCCGCAGGCCCGCGAGCAGCACCGGACCGGCGAGCGGCAGGTCGACCGCCCAGAACCGTCCCCACCCGGAGTAACCCATCGCCGACGCGGCACCGCGCACGTCCGGGTCCACGGACTCCAGGGCCTCCGTCGCGGACCGGGTCATCAGGGCGACCGCGTAGATGCTGAGCGCGATCGTCACGTTCAGCTCGCTCAGGAAACTGATTCCGATGATCGGTGGGAGCAGCACGAACAGCGCCAGCGAGGGGATGGTGTAGAGCAGGCCGACGACGGTCAGGGTCAGACCGCGCGCCCATCGGAAGCGCCACGCGAACGCGCCGAGCGGGACGGCCACGACGAACCCGATCAGGATCGGCAGAAGGCTGAGCCTGGCGTGCGTCAGCGTCAGCTCGACGATGAGGTCGCGGTTGGCGCCGACCCAGTTCACCGGGCCGCCGAATCGTCGGTGAGCACCCCGGCGGCCCGCCCGTCGCCATCGACCACGATGCGTCGCCCACCTTGGTCGACGATCCGCAGGGCACGGCGGCCACGGTCGGCGCCGATGAAGTCGGCCACGAAGTCACTGGCCGGGTTGGCGAGGATCTCGGCCGGGGTGCCCTTCTGCGCTATCACCCCACCGGTGGACAGGATCACGACCTGGTCCCCGAGCAGGAACGCCTCGTCGATGTCATGGGTCACGAACACGACCGTCTTGCCGATGTCCCGCTGCAGGCGCATCAGCTCGGCCTGCAGGTCCGCGCGCACGATCGGGTCCACGGCGCCGAACGGCTCATCCATGAGCAGGATGTTCGGGTCCACCGCGAGCCCGCGAGCCACGCCGACACGCTGCTGCTGCCCACCGGAGAGCTGGTGCGGGTAGCGCCGCGCCAGGGACCGGTCCAGCCCGACGGTGTCCATCAGGGACAGGCCGAGCTCGTCGGCCGCGGCGCGGCCCATGCCGTTCAGGCGCGGCACGGTGGTGATGTTGTCGAGCACGCGCCGGTGCGGCAGCAGGCCGGCGCTCTGCATGACGTAGCCGATCCGCCGTCGCAGCTGTACCGGCTCCAGGGTGGCGACGTTCTCACCGTCGATCTCCACCTCGCCCTCGGTGGCGTCGACCATCCGGTTGATCATCCGCAGGATCGTCGTCTTGCCGGATCCGGACGACCCCACCAGCACCGTGACCTGGTGCGAGGGCATCACCAGGTTGAAGTCGATGACGGCGTCCGTCCCGTCCGCGAAGCGTTTCCCGACGCCGCGGAACTCGATCACGGCATCGGCGGGGGTCGGCGAAGAGTCGCTGGCATGGGCCCGAGCGTAACGGGACGCGCCGACACCGGCTCATCGGGTCGTTCCTCGGAGCGGGTGGACCTATCCGGCGGACGGGGTGCGGGTTAGGGTGCGAACCGGGCCGTCCGGTGTCCACCGCCGGCCTCGACGCCGATCCGCCGAGGGGATTCACACATGTCCGAGCAGGGTGCCACGCAGGACCGGATCGAGCCGGAGTACGACCTGATCGTCATCGGCGGCGGGGCGGTCGGGGAGAACGTCGCAGACCGCGCCGTCCAGGGCGGACTGAGCGTGCTGCTCGTGGAGAACGAACTCGTCGGAGGCGACTGCTCCTACTGGGCGTGCATGCCGTCGAAGGCGCTGCTGCGCAGCGGGGCGGCCCGCCGCGCGGCCCAGCGGGTCGCCGGCGCCCGGGAAGCCGTCACCGGCCCACTGGACGTTGCTGCGGTCCTCGCGCGGCGCACCTCCTTCACCAGCGACTGGGATGACTCGGGTCAGGTCGACTGGGTGGCTTCGGCCGGCATCGACCTGTTGCGCGGTCGTGGTCGTCTCGCCGGTGAGCGGACCGTCGAGGTGACCACCTCGACCGTCGCTGACGACGACGCGAGCGAGACGGTCGTCCGCACGGTGCGGGCTCGGCACGCCGTCGCGGTCTGCACCGGGTCGCGGGCCGCGGTCCCCGATACCCCCGGCCTGCGGGCCGCGTGCCCGTGGACCTCGCGGGAGGCCACGTCCGCGACGGAGATCCCCGGCCGGCTGGCCATCATCGGCGGGGGCGTGGTGGCCGTCGAGATGGCCACCGCGTACGCGGACCTGGGCGCCGCGGTCACGCTCCTGGTGCGCAGCGGACTGCTCGCCAAGGAGGAACCGTTCGCAGGTGAGCTGGTCGGCGCCGGCCTGCGCGAGGCCGGGGTCGACGTGCGCCTCGGTGTGAGTGTCGACGAGGTGACCCGGCCGCAGGCGGGCGGCGAGGTGCGGCTCGCGCTGTCCGACGGCAGCACGCTCACCGCGGACGAGCTGCTCGTGGCGACCGGCCGCGAACCGCGCACGGACGACCTGGGGCTGGACGCCGTCGGGCTCGACGACGGCGCCTGGCTGCCCACCGACGAAACGTTGCGGGTCCTCGGCGCCGACGGCGCGCCGATCGACTGGCTGTACGCCGTCGGGGACGCGAACCACCGCGCCCTGCTCACCCATCAGGGCAAGTACCAGGCCCGAGCCGCCGGCGACGTGATCGCGGCGCGTGCCCGCGGCCGGGCGGTCGACGACGCAGCCTGGGGCACCCACGTGGCCACGGCGGATCACCGCAGCGTCCCGCAGGTGACGTTCGCGGACCCCGAGGTGGCCTCCATCGGGCTCACCGCGGCCGCGGCCGAACGGGCCGGCCTGGCGACCCGGGTCCTCGATTACGAGATCGGGCAGACCGCCGGGGGTTCGCTGCAGGCGGACGGGTACACGGGCACGGCGCGGATCGTCGTGGACACCGACCGCGAGGTGCTCGTCGGGGTCACGTTCGTGGGGCAGGACGTGGCCGAGCTGCTCCACTCTGCGACCGTCGCCGTGGTGGGGGAGGTACCGCTGCACCGGCTCTGGCACGCGGTGCCGTCATACCCGACCATGAGCGAGGTCTGGCTGCGGCTGCTGGAGGCCTACGGCAGGCCCGGCCGGCTCGACTCCTAGCACACCGATGGCTGGTATTCGAGCCGCCGGCCCGTTGCCGCTGGCTAGTGTTGATCCCGGTGCTCGAGGGGGCACCCACGGGAGCAGGAGGCGACGATGACGTTGCAGGACAGTCCGCTGGTGGCATCGGTGCGGGACCTCGGCGTCCAGTTCCTGAACAACGACGTCGACATCACGGGGCAGGACGCGGTGAGCTCGGTGGAACTGGCCGACGGCAGCACGTTCTGGATCTTCGGGGACACCATCGAGGGCCCGTTCGACTCCATCCGGGGCTTCGAGCTCACCGAGGTGCTGTCGAACACCGGGGCGATCGTGCCGCTGCAGGACCTCTCGGACGGGGTCCGGGAGTTCCGGTACCTGACCGAGCCGGACGGGTCCCGGGCACGCCAGCTGATCCCGTTCATCCCGCCGGAGCACAGGGCGCGGCAGCGACTGTGGGCGATCCACGGCACCCAGGTCGGCGACCGGCTGTACCTCTACTACCACCGGATCACCATGGACCCGGAGGTCGACGTGTTCGAGACCTTCGTCCTCGATGGCATGGGCGTGGCCAAGGCGGGACCGGACCACTACTTCGAACGGATGCCCGCACCCGACGGCAGCTACGAGTGGTGGAAGGGCGACGAGCCCGGCTTCGGTGTCTGGGTGCAGGAGCACGGCGACCACCTCTACCTGTGGGGCTCGATCCAGCCGGCGGAGAAGTCGTCGGGCGACATGTACCTGGCTCGGGTCCGGCCGCAGGACATCGAGGACATCTCCGCCTACTCCTACCTGGTCGAGGCGCCGACCCTGCAGCGACCGGACGTGCAGCCCCGGTGGGCGCAGACGTTCGCACCGACCGCATGCCTGTTCTCGGACGTGCCGAACGAGATGTCCTCGTCCTGGAACGAGCACCTGGGTGCGTTCATCTCGCTGACGACGTACCGGCGCGAGAACCTGCTCGTCCTGCGCACGGCCCCGGAGCTCACCGGCCCGTGGAGCGAGCCGCAGGTCGTGTTCCGCCCCGAGCCGACCCGCCCGGAGTCGCTGTTCAACGCCGGCAAGGAGCACCCCGAGTTCGCCCGCGACGGCGGAAGGATCACCTACATGACGTTCATCGACTCGTCGGTGTACGTGCCGCACCTGGTCGAGATCCGTTTCGCCTGACCGGTGTGGGGTGGGCGCCCGAGCCGTGGCGTCCGCTCAGCGGAACCTGCCGAGGCGGATACCGGCGAAGGCGAGAGCGGCCACGGTCTCCCCGTCGCTGATGCGGCCGTCGGCGACCATGCGCAGTGCCTCGTCGAACGGCACCCACGAGACGTCCTCGATGCCCTCCTCCGCGCGCGCCTCGCCGTCGGCGGCGTGGAGTCCGCGCGCCAGGAACACGTGTTCCGGAGCCACCGTCACGCCGTTCAGCGCGTTCATCGTGCCGATCGGTGTCCATTCATCGGCACGTAGGCCGGTCTCCTCGAGCAGTTCTCGCTGAGCGGCGGGCAACGGGTCCTCGCCGTCGCTGCCACCGGCCGGAACCTCGATGGAGGGTCCCACCGTGTAGCGGTCGAGCGTGACGAGGCACACCCGTTCGCGCTCGTCGACGGCGACGACGAACACGGCCGGATGCCGCAACGTCACCACCCCGTAGATGCCATCGCCCGCGGGCCCGGTGACGGCATCCTCTCGCACGGAGATCCACGGGTTCTCGTAGACGATGCGGGAGTCGTTGGTCTGCCAGGCCATGCCGGTGAGCCTATCCGTCGCGAAGAGTGCGGCCCCGGACCGGATCCCTCGTCAGTGCGCCGTCGCGGCCGGGTAGCGGGCCCCGGTGACGTTCACCATCAGCGAGTAGAGCGTGTTCGTCGCGGTCACGAACAGCGTGTTCCCGCGCGGGCCGCCGAAGGTCAGGTTCGAGCAGATCTCCGGGAGCCGGAGCTTGCCGAGCAGGGTGCCGTCGGGAGCCAGGCAGTGCAGGCCGTCGGCAGCGGCGGCCCAGATCCGGCCCGCGGCGTCGAGGCGGATCCCGTCGTAGCCGCCCGCGTCGCACTCGGCGATCACCTCGCCGCCGCTGAGCGGGTGGTCTGTGCCCGCTGTGCCCGGTGCGCCCGGTGCGCCCGCTGTGAACCGGCGCAGGTGCCGCCGACCGGTGTCGGTGACGTACAGGGTGCGCTCGTCGGCGCTGAAGGCGAGGCCGTTCGGTCGGTCGAAGTCGTCCGCCACCCGGGTCACGGTGCCGTCGGTCCCGATCCGGTAGACGTGGCAACCGCCGGTCTCGGTCTCGGCGCGGTGCCCCTCGTAGACGGTGTCGATGCCGTAGGCGGGGTCGGTGAACCAGATCGTGCCGTCGGCGCGGGTGACCACGTCGTTGGGGCTGTTCAGCGGGTGGCCGTCCCAGGCGTCGGCCAGCACCGTTCGGGTGCCGTCCGGCTCGATCCGGGTGACCGAGCGGGTCCCGTGCTCGCAGGAGACGATCCGTCCGGCCCGGTCCAGGGTGCGCCCGTTCGCGAAACCGGCGCCCTCGCGCCAGACCCCGACGGCGCCGGTCGTCTCGTCGAGGCGCAGCACCCGGTCGTTCGGGATGTCGGAGAACAGCACCGAGCGCCAGGCCGGGGAGTACACCGGTCCCTCGAGCCAGCGGCCGCCCTCGAAGAGGACCTGGACGAACCGGTCCCCGCCGATGCCGCGGAACCGCTCGTCCTTGATCTCCCACTCGGTCCTGATCGTCGCCACGTCGGGGCGTCCAGCTGCGCGTCGATGCATGGCCGCCATCATGCACGATCCGGCGCTCGGGCAGGACGCCTGGCCGTCGTGGATCGTCCGGCCCGTGGACGACGTTGCGTTCGTCGGTCCGGGAGGGTCAGGCTGGGTGACATGGATTACACCCACCTCGGCCGTACCGGCCTGTCCGTCAGCCGCATCTGCCTGGGCACGATGAACTTCGGCCCGTTCACCTCCGAGCCGGACGCGCACGCGATCATGGACTCCGCGCACGCGAGCGGCATCAACTTCTTCGACACAGCGAACGGCTACGGCCGGGACAAGGGCAAGGGCGCCACCGAGAAGATCCTCGGCAACTGGTTCGCCAAGGGTGATGGCCGGCGTGAGCGCACGGTGCTGGCGACCAAGGTGTACGGGGACATGGGGGAGTGGCCGAACGAGGGCAAGCTCTCCGCCTTGAACATCCGCCGGGCCCTCGATGCCAGCCTGCAGCGGCTCCAGACCGACTACATCGACCTGTACCAGTTCCACCACGTGGACCGGAACACGCCCTGGGAGGAGATCTGGCAGGCGATCGACGTCGCGATCACGCAGGGCAAGATCCTGTACGCCGGTTCCTCCAACTTCGCCGGCTGGCACATCGCCCAGGCGCAGGCCGCGGCGACGGCCCGGCACACCATGGGCCTCGTCTCGGAGCAGTCGCTCTACAACCTCGCCACCCGCAACATCGAGCTCGAGGTGATCCCGGCCGCCCAGCACTACGGGCTCGGCATCCTGCCCTGGTCCCCGCTGCAGGGCGGGCTGCTCGGCGGCGTGCTGCGCAAGGAGCGCGACGGCGTGCGCCGCACCGAGGGCCGGGCCGCCCAGGTGCTCGCGGAGCGGCGCGAGCAGGTGCAGGCCTACGAGGACTTCGTCGACGAACTCGGCCACCCGGCCGGGGACGTGGCGCTCGCGTGGTTGCTGCACCAGGACGCCGTCACCGCACCCATCGTCGGGCCGCGGGTGCAGGACCAGCTCGACTCCGCCGTCCGGGCCGTGGACGTCACCCTCGACGCGGACGCACTCGCGCGACTGGACGAGATCTTCCCCGGCCACCGCACCGCGCCGGAGGACTACGCCTGGTAGGGGAGTGACAGGGACCGGCATCGGCGCAAGACTGACGTGATGAGCGCCGAGCCGGGCCCCAGCACGCCCGGCACCACCGTGCACCGGGTGCTGCACGTCGACCTCGACCAGTTCATCGCCGCCGTCGAGGTGCTCCGCCGCCCCGAGCTGGCCGGTAGGCCGGTGATCGTCGGCGGCCGGGGCGACCCGACGGAGCGCGCCGTCGTCTCCACCGCGTCCTACGAGGCGCGCGAGTTCGGCGCCCGGTCCGGGATGCCGCTGCGGATCGCGGCCCGCAAGGTGCCGGACGCGGTCATCCTGCCGGTCGACCACGACGCCTACAACGAGGCGTCCGAACAGGTGATGGCGACGCTGCGCGGCCTCGGCGTGGTCGTGGAGGTCCTCGGCTGGGACGAGGCGTTCCTCGGCGCCCCCGCCACCGACCCGGGCATGTTCGCCGACCCCGAGGCGTTCGCCGCCAGGGTCCGCGCCGCCGTCCTGGACGCGACCGAGCTGCACTGCTCGGTGGGCGTCGGGGACAACAAGGTGCGGGCGAAGATCGCCACCGACTTCGGCAAGCCCCGCGGCACGTTCGTACTGACGGCCGCGAACTGGTTCGAGGTGATGGGGGACCGGGACACCATCGCGCTCTGGGGCGTCGGCTCCAAGGTATCCAAGCGCCTGCTCGGCCACGGGATCCGCACCGTGCGCGAGTTGGCGGCCGCCGACGAGGACGTCCTGGTCGCCGAGTTCGGGCCGCGGATGGGCCGGTGGTACCACGACCTGGGCCGCGGCGAGGGACCGACGGAGGTCGACGACAGTCCCTGGATCGCGCGCGGCCACAGCCGGGAGAGCACCTACCAGCGCAACCTGACCACCCCCGCGGAGGTCGCGGACGCCGTCGCCGTGCTCGCCGAGCAGGCGTTCGCGGACACCGACGCCGAGGGGCGCGCGGTCATGCGGGTGACCCTGAAGGTGCGGTACGCGCCGTTCTTCACGTTCACCCGGGCCCGCAAGCTGCCCGCACCGACCCGGGACCGGGCCGAGGTGGTCGCGGCGGCGCTCGCGCTCACCGCGGACCTCGACCCCGAGCGGGAGGTGCGGCTGCTCGGGGTGCGGGCCGAGATGGTCATGCCCGACGGCGGTGACCCGGCCGAGCGGACACCGGTGCGTGGGCGGCTCTGAGCCGCCGTGACGGCACTCGGCACGCCGGCGCGTCGCTGCCGGGTGCGCTCAGCGGCGGGCTCGCACCAGGGCCGGGGCGCCGAGGACGGACCGGTACAGGTCCGCGGCGGACTGGGCGACGACCTCTGCGCCATAGGTGTGCGCCAGCTGCTCCGCGTTCGTGGCCGCGGTGGCCCGAGCCTTCGGATCCAGGCGCAGCGACTCCACCGCCTCGGCGAACCCGGCGGCGTCGGACGGGAACAGGGCGCCGTCGGCACCGAACAGCTCCCGGAACACGGTGATGTCCCGGAGCACGATCGGCAGGCTTGCCGCCGCTGCCTCGAGGGCCACCAGCCCGAACGTCTCCTGGCGTGCCGTGGAGGTGAACACATCCGCGGCCAGGTACCACTGCGCGACCTGTTCCCGGTCGAGCTGCCCCACGAACCGGACGTTCGGCGGCGCCGAGCGCATCTGCGCCTCGAGCTGGCCGCGGGCGGACGCCAGCGCGCCGAACAGGACCGAGCCCACCCACACGAACGTCACGTGCGGCAGCGCGCGGGCCACCTCGAGGAATGTCTCCACGCCCTTGCGGGGCTGCACCTGGCCCACGGTGAGCACGACGAACTCGTCCGCGCCCACGCCCAGGTCCGCTCGCGCGAGCCCCCGGCTGTCGGCGGAGCGCTCGAACGCCCGCCGGTCGATCCCGTTCGGGATCACGCTGATCGGGGTGCGAACGCCGCCGTCGAGCAGTTCGGCCTTCGCCGCCTCGGAGACCGCGACGACGTGGTCGGCGGACCCGTAGAAGTACCGGAGATAGCCCTCGATGGGCTTGCGGAACAGGGTCGAGCCGCGCAGGCTGCCCCGCAGGCTGTCCGCCGTGACGTGCGCGGAGACGACCTTCGGCCCCCGATGGGTCCGCAGCCGGTACAGCGGCCACGGTCCGAGGGTGTGCACGTGCAGGATGCCGTCGCGCCAGCGCTCGTTCGTGCCCACCTGGTAGCCCAGGTCACGCAGCCCCTGGGTGGTCTCCAGGAATGCCGTGTGGACCCCGTGGCCCTTGGGACCGAACACGGATTCGGACATCTGGTTGATCCGGGGCAGGTCCGTGCGGACCGCCTCCGGTTCGATGCCGGTGCGGGTGGGCGGGATGAAGGCGAGCGTCATAGAGCAACTTCCAGTCGCAGATATCTGTGTGACTCACTGAAGACCTGGCGGGTGACTGCGGCGTGAACCCCTCGAAGATAGCGGGTCGGGCGCCGGTGAACGGGGATGGTCATGGGAGTGCCTGACGTCGCTGGGCATCGTGCGGCGGCGCCATCCCGGCCCGGAGCCGGTCCTGAACACCGGGCGCCAGCGCGCTGAAGTCGGCCTCGGTGTCGAGGTCGATCGCGGTGCCGTCCCGACGGACCAGGGCGGCGGGTGAGCCAAGGGACTCGGCTTCGTGGCGGTGCCGGGCGAGGCTGCCCGGGCCGAAGGCGAACGTGAAGGCGTCGGTGCCCGGCCGCAGGACCACAGCGTTCGTGCCGAGGCCGGCACGGTCCGGGCCGAGCGTGACCGGTGCGGCCGGGGCCAGCAGGGCCGCCACGTCGGCGGTGGTCAGGGCGGGCAGATCGGCATGGATGACGAGCAGCCGGTCGCCGGGCCGGCGCCGGCGGACCTGCTCGCGACCGAACTCGACCGCCGCGTTCAGGCCGGGGGGAGCGGACGGCTGGGTGAGGATGTCCAGCCGGGGATCGGCATCGAGGGCGTCGGTGACGAGGATCGGGTCGGCGGTCACGACCAGGACCCGGCTGATGCCGTCGGCGGCGAGCAGGGTGGCCACGACGTGCCGGGCCAGGGCGACCACGAGCCGGCCGCGCTCGGGGGCGGGCAGGTGCTCGGCGAGGCGGGTCTTGCCGGTGCGGCCGTCCCGCAGGGGGACGACGGCGGTCGCCGGGGCCGGCCGCCCGGTCACGCCGGTCGGTGGCGCGGTCATCGGGCCCGCTTTGCGAGCAGCTCGCGGGCGAACCGCTCGCGGTCGGCGCCGTCGCCCATCACGGTGTTCGTGACGATGACGTCGACGCCGAGGTCGGCGATCGCGGGGGCGAGGCCGGCGTCCCGCTCGTCGATGCACATGGCATCGATCAGGCCGGCGTAGAGCCGGGCGACCCCGAGCGCGGACACCTCGTGCCCGAGGTCGGCGAGCATCTGGGCGGCCGGGCCCTTCAGCGCCGCGCCACCGATCACCGGGCTTACCGCGACCCGCCAGGCCGTGGACGAGGCCAGCGCGGCACGGACGCCCGGGACCGCGAGGATCGGCCCGACGCTCACGAACGGGTTGGACGGCGCGATGGCGACCACGGCGGCCTCCCGCAACCCTTCGAGAACGCCCGGGGCCGGACTCGCCTCGGCGACGCCGTCGAACGTCAGCGCGGTGACGGTGTCCGCGTGCCGGCGGGCGACGAAGTACTCCTGGAACGCGAACCGGCCCGCCGGGGTGTCGACGAGCGTGGCGACCGGGTCGTCGGTCATCGGGACCAGGGCGGCCCGCACGCCGAGCGCTGCGGCGAGTTCCGCCGTCACCGTCGAGAGCGGGATCCCGCGGCTGCGCCGGTCCGTGCGCAGCACGTGGGTGGCGAGGTCGGCGTCGCCGAGGGAGAACCAGGTGTCCTGCCCGAGCCGGCGCATCTGGTCCAGGACTGTGAGGGTGTCACCGTCGATGCCCCAGCCGGTCCGCGGGTTCGCGATCCCGGCGAGGGTGTACATGACGGTGTCGAGGTCCGGGCTGATGGCCAGCCCGTACACGCGTGCGTCGTCGGCGGTGTTCACGATGACGGTCAGGTCATCACCGAGGCGGGCGAACCCCTCGGCGAGTTTCGCGCCGCCCACGCCACCGGCGAGAACGGTCACGGAGTTGTCGCTGCGCACCCGACGAGCCTAACCGCGCGTCGGGCCGCCGCTCGTCACGCCGTGGACGGAACCGAGCACCGGAGATCGTCCTACCAACGGATGACGACGGCCGCCGGAGGTCAGGGATCCACCTGAGGTTCTGCATCGGTGCCGTCGGGGTCGGGGCCCTCGCCGGCGTCGTCCTCGGCCGCCTGCTGCACGGCGCCGCGCCGGCGCCGGTGGTCGCGGCCGTGGACCGCGTAGTACAGCACGATGGCGCCCAGCACCACGACGGTGAGGGTCAGGTACATGGTGCGGTAGTCGCTCGCGCCGAGCAGCAACCCGAGCAGGAGCGGGCCGACGCCCACGCCGAGGTCGGTCGCGAGGTAGAACGTGGACGTCGCCAGTCCCACCCGGTGGACCGGGGCGGAGGTGACCGCGATCGCCTGGGAGCTCGACATCAGGGTGCCGAAGCCGAGGCCGACCAGACCGCCGGACGTCCACATCATCGCGGGCGACTGCGCGAGGGCGAGGACGGCGAGACCGGCGGCGAAGGCAAGCATCGCCGGGATCACCACCACGTTGTCGCCGCGGCTGTCCTGGAGGCGGCCGGCGAACGGGCGACCGATCAGGGTCACCACCGCGAACACGATGAAGAACGTGCTGGCGGCGTCGACCAGGTCCGTCTCGAGCGCGTAGGAGTTGATGAAGGTGAGGATTCCGGAGTACGCGAGTCCGACGAGCAGCATCATCGAGGCGATCGGCAGGACACTGACCTCGACGAACTCCTTCGGGTGCATGCGCCGGACGGCGGCGCGCTGGTCCGCCGAGAGCGTCACCGTCGGGAACCGGATCAGCACCCCGACGCCCATCGCCAGGGCGGACACGACGGCGCAGAGCGCGAACAGCGTGGGGTAGCCGGGGCCGGCCACGAGCTGCAGCGCCAGGAACGGTCCGATCGCGGTGGCGAGAGTGTTGCTGGTGCCGAAGAACGCGGTGCCCTCGCCGCGGCGCAGCGGTGGGATCAGGCCCATCACGGACGCGGCCAGCGCGGTGGTGCCGGCACCGAAGGCGATCCCGTGCAGGACCCGGACCGTGATCAGCAGGCCGAGGCTCTGCGCCGGGATGTACAGCAGTGACATGACCACGAAGAGGGCGAGGCTGACCAGCAGGATCCGGCGCCGCCCGAGCGCATCGAGCAACTTCCCGGCGAACACCCGGCCGGCCACCGCGCCGAGGATGAAGCCGCTGGAGGCCAGCCCGGCCGCGGTCTGGTTGGCCTGGAACCGGTCGATGGCGTACACGGCCATCGTCGTCATCAGCAGGTAGAAGATCATCGCGATGAAGAAGTTCGTGACGATCGAGAACACGAAGTCCCTCGTCCACAGCCGGTTCTCCGGCGCGTTGCCTACTGCCACCATGCTCACTCTCCGCGGCACAGGGGCCGCCACTCATCTCGCAACCTACCCGGCAGGCGAGCGCGTCGCCTCGGACGTCCAGCCGGTGGCCCAGCACGGGCGCCGTTCGCGGGTTCGGGTCAGACTGGCGTCATGACCACGCAGGAACCGAGCGGCGACGGACGGGACGAGACGGCCTCCGAGCGCGCCGACCGCAACTGGGACGAACTCATGCAGGAGCTGCGGGTGACCCAGACGGGGTCCCAGATCCTCACGGGCTTCCTTCTCACGCTGCCGTTCCAGCAACGGTTCGCGGACCTGCGCCCCGATCAGGTGGCCATCTACCTGGTGCTGGTCGCTCTGGCGCTCGCCGCGACGGCCCTCGTCGTGGCACCCGTGAGCCTGCACCGGGTGCTGTTCCGGCGTCGGCGCAAGCCCGAGCTGGTCTCGGCCGCGAACCGGCTCGCGCAGGTCGGCCTGCTCACCCTGGCGCTCGTGATCACCGGGACGGCGCTGTTCGTCTTCGACGTCGTGGCCGGCCGCACGGCCGCATTCATCAGCGCCGGGCTGGCGGTCGTGGTCCTGCTCGGGCTGTGGGTGCTGCTGCCTCGGCGGCTCGGGCGGACCTGAGCGGCCCGCTACCCGATCCCGGTCAGGCGCAGCAGCGCGGCGGCGCCCGCACCGACGAGCACCACCACGAGGAACGGTGCCCGCAGCACCAGGGCGATGGCCGCGGCGACGAGTGCGCCGAGGCGGGCGTCCAGGACGACCTGCTGCCCGTTGGAGACGGTGTTCATGGCGACCAGGGAGGCGAGCAGCCCGATCGTCAGAGCCCCGGCGACCCGGGTCATCCGCTCGTCCTCCAGCAGCCGCGCCGGCACGAGGTGGCCGACGAGCTTCGTCAGGAACGCCACGGCGCAGGCCAGCAGGATCCAGAACCAGATGCCGGTGCTCACCGGACCTCCCCGTGGGTCGGATCGGCGGGGCCGTGCCCGTCGGACGGGTACGGATCGACGTCCGGTTCCAGGCCCTCGTCCGCCCTGCCGTGGCTGATCCAGCCCCAGACCGCGGCGACCAGGCCGGCCACCAGGATCGGTACGCCCGGCGGCAGGTGCGGCACCGCGAGCACCGTGACGAGGGCGCACACCACGGCGATGGCCACCGGTTCGCGCCCCTTCAGCCGGGGCCACAGCAGGCCGAGGAACGCGGCCACGGCGGCGCCGTCGAGCCCCCACCGGGTCGGGTCGCCCAGGGCGCCGCCCAGGATCGCACCGAGGAGGCTGAAGGCGTTCCAGAGCACGTAGATGCCGACCCCGGCGACCCAGAACCCGCGGCGCTGCTCGTCCGGGTCGTCCTGCCCGACGGCGGTCGCGGTGGACTCGTCGATGGTGACGTGGGCGGCGGCCAGCTTGAGCGGCCACCGGGTCCTGAGCATCCGGTTGATCTGGGTGCCGTAGACGGCGTTCCGGAGCCCGAGCAGCGTGGCCGCGCCGAATGCGGCCGAGCCGGTCCCGCCGCCGGAGATCACGCCGATGAAGGCGAACTGGGAGCCGCCGGTGAACATGAGCAGGCTGAGCGCCATCGTCTGGGGCACGCTCAGCCCGGACGCGACCGCGAGGGCTCCGAACGACACGCCGTACAGCCCGGTCGCGACGGCGATCGAGGCGCCGATCCGGACCGCCGGTGACGCCCACAACCTCCGCACCCGGCCAGTGTAGGTGGGCACGCACGCCAACGGGGGTGCGCCCGCGACCACGGCGGTCGCAGCCACACCCCCGGTGGAGAGGTCGGCAGGGCTCGGGCTCAGGTGGCCCGGGCCGACTACTTGCGGCGAACCTCGTCCAGGACGGCCAGGCGCTGGCGGTACTCCTGTTCGTCGATCTCGCCGCCGGCGAACCGCTCGGCGAGCCGGGACCGCCCGGCTCCCACGCCGCTGCGGGCCTCGGCCCAGCGGCGGCGGCCGAACCGGCCGACCAGCAAGATCACGGTCACGATGACGAGGAACCAGACGATGGGAAAGACGATCCACCAGCCAGGTCCGCCGCCACCGGCCCACATCGGCCCGTGCTGGGCCGCGATGTCGGTGAGGGTGTTCATGGTGTGCTCCTTCGGTGCGGACTCGATCCCGTGTCTCGGGACGTGATCGATCCTCGCGATCGCGGGCCGCCACGTCGTCGGGCGGGGGAGGACACTTCGGCTGCGTCGCCGGAACCACGCGGTGCCCGCGTGAGTACCCCGGCGGGAGTACGCGACCCCGCCACCGGTCAGGGCGCCCAGCCGGGCCGGACCAGGCCGGTCTCGTAGGCGAGCACGACGAGCTGGGCGCGGTCGCGGGCACCGACCTTGATCATGGCGCGGGAGACGTGCGTCTTCGCCGTGGCGGGGCTGAGCACCAGCCGGGACGCGATCTCGTCGTTGCTCAGGCCCTCGCCGACGAGCGCCACCACCTCGCGCTCGCGGTCGGTGAGCCGGTCCAGTCGGCCGGTCGGCGCGGCCGCGCGGCTGCGCTGCGCGAACTCCCCGATGAGCCGGCGGGTGACCGAGGGTGACAGCAGCGCGTCACCGTCCGCGACGGCGCGGATGGCGGCGAGCAGGTCCACCGGTTCGGTGTCCTTGACCAGGAAGCCGCTCGCGCCCTGCCGGATCGCCTCGAACACGTACTCGTCGAGCTCGAACGTGGTCAGGATGATGATCCGGGTCTCGCCCAGGTCCGCGTCGGCGGTGATCCGGGCGGTCGCCTCGAGCCCGTCCAGGCGGGGCATCCGGATGTCCATCAGCACCACGTCCGGCCGGGTGCGGCGCACCACCTCGACGGCGTCGCGGCCGTCACCGGCCTCGCCGACCACCTCCAAGCCGTCCTCGGCGTCGATGAGCGCGCGGAAGCCCGCGCGCAGCAGTGCCTGATCGTCCACCAGCACGACCCGGATCATGAGTGCATCCCCCACGGTAGTTGTGCGACAAGAGCAGCCCCGCCGTCGGGCCCGTCGTCCAGCCGGACCGTGCCGCCGACGGCGGTCGCCCGCTCGGTCATGCCGCGCAGGCCGTTGCCGGGCGCCGGGTCGGGGCCCGGCCCGCGACCGTTGTCGGTGACGGCCAGGTCCAGGGTGCCGGTACCGACGGTGACCCGGACCCGGGCGCGGGTGGCGCCGCTGTGCCGGACCACGTTGGTGATCGCCTCCTGGATGATCCGGAAGCCGACGGCGCCGACGGCGGCGGGCACGTCGTCGAGGTCCCCGTCCACCTCAAGGGTCGTGCTGACGCCCGCCTGGGAGGCCCGGTTGATGAGCGGCGCGAGCCCGGCGAGGTCCGCCGCGGGCGCGCGTGGCGCGTCCTCCCCCTCGGCGCGCAGTACACCGATCAGCGCCCGGAGCTCGGTGAGTGCCTCCTTCGAGGCATCCTTGATCGTGGTCAGCGCGAGTTCCACCTGCTCGGGCCGCCGATCCACCAGGTGCAGGGCGACGCCCGCCTGCACGTTGATCAGGGACATGTGGTGCGCCACCACATCGTGCAGCTCGCGGGCCACCCGGAGCTGATCCTCGCTCGCCCGGCGCCGCTGCGCCTCGGCGCGGGCACGGCGCCATTCCGCCTGCCGGGCCCGGTTGAGCCGGATCAGCTCGCCGACGCCCAGGACGATCAGGCCCCAGGCGACGGTCGCGGTGAGACCGAACCAGGAGAAGTCCTCGTCACGCAGGCCGATCCGGATGAGCTGAACCCCGAGCAGGGCGAGACCGGCGGTCAGCCAGGCGAACGCGCGATGGCCGCGCACCACCGTGACGATCGCCGCGGCGGCGAGGGAGAGGAGGACGGGGCCGTACGGGAAGCCGAGGGCAAGGTAGCCGAGCGTGATCGCGAGGACCGCCAGCAGGACGGCCCGCGGGCGCCGGCGTGCCGCCAGGAGCGCGGCGGGGCCGGCCAGCAGCAGCAGTATCCCGAGCGGCCCGGGCGGTCTGGCGTCCGGCTGGTTGTGCCAGGCACTGAACGTCCCGAACAGCGCGACGACGGCGATCGCCACCGGCCCGAACACGGCCGCGCGGCGACCCCGTCGCAGTCGCGTCTGCTCGTCCCAGGCCCAGGTCACCAGACCACGCTAGGCCGTGCGGGCCTCGGCGTCGTCCGCTGCCGGGTGCAGGCGGGCCTACTCCCCGGGGCGTAGGTCCAGTTCATCCATGAGCCGGCCGAGGAGGTCACTGAACCGGTGGAGGTCCTCCACCCCCCATTCGGTGAGCCGCGCCTGGAGCACCGCGCGCTCGCGGTGGCTGACCGCGTCGTAGCGCGACCGACCCAGTTCGGAGGCCGTGACGAGGAACGCGCGGCCGTCGCTGGGATCCGCCGCCCGCTCCACCAGGCCGAGGTCCTCGAGATGCTTGATGGTGCGACTGGCCACGGCCTTGTCCAGCTCGAGCCGTTCCGCGATGTGCCCCTGCTGAAGGGCGCCCTCGCGGACGACGGTGCCGAGGATCCGGTATCCGAGGATCGACAGGTCCGGGTGGATCCCCAGCGCGCGGCGCCGGAACAGCTGCTTGGCGTGCACGAACAGGTTGGAGAACTGGATCTCCACCTCGTGGATGGCCGCCTGCAGCTCCGGGTCGTCCGGACCCGACGCGGCAGCCGCCACATCGGATCCGGACCTGGTCATGGTGGGCATCCTACTGAGCCGGCATGACCACGCGGGGCTGCTCGCCGCCTCCGGGTCCGTCGCCGTCCGAGGATTCGGTTCGGACGGCGTCGCGAGCGTCACCGACGATCCCGACCCCGGCGCCGGCCGCGGCCACCCCGACGAGCTCCGCCTCGGCCGTGACGGCCTCGTCGAGCTCACGCTCGTGGCGGGTCTGGTTGCTCAGCGGCAGGTTCGGCAACAGCGCCACGGCCACGATGCTCAGCAGCGCGAGGGGCGCGGCGACGAGGAACACGTGGGCGACGGCCTCACCGTAGACCGACTCGATGATCACCTTCACGGACTCGGGCAGGGAGTGCACGGCCGGGATGGTGCCCGCGGCCAGTCCGTCGGCGATCGCCGTGCCCTCGTCGCCGAGGGCCGCGATCGCACCGAAGAGCTCCGTCTGGCGGGCGGCCAGGAGCGCGGTGACCTTGTCCGCCAGGACGGTGCCGAGCACGGCGATGCCGATCGTGCCGCCGAGGCTGCGGAAGAACGCAACGCCGGAGCTGGCCACGCCGATCTCCTCCGGCGGCACCGCGTTCTGCACCACCAGGACGAGGTTCTGCATGACCATGCCGACGCCGGCGCCGAGCATGAACATGTAGATCGAGACCAGGGCGAAGTTGGTGTCGTAGCTGATCGTGCTGAGCAGGAGCATGCCCGCTGTGAACAGGATCGAGCCGAGCACCATGTAGCGCTTCCAGATGCCGGTTCGGGTGATCACGGCGCCGACGACGGCGGAGAGGATCAGCATGCCCGCGGCCATCGGGATCGTCATCAGGCCGGACGCGGTGGCGCTGGCCCCGCGAGCGAGCTGCATGTACTGGGCGA
The DNA here is from genome assembly GCF_009708215.1 of Occultella kanbiaonis. Classification (NCBI taxonomy): domain Bacteria; kingdom Bacillati; phylum Actinomycetota; class Actinomycetes; order Micrococcales; family Ruaniaceae; genus Occultella; species Occultella kanbiaonis. The sequence continues at coordinate 2,614,066 of NZ_CP046175.1, forward strand.
GGAACACGGACGTGCCGAACATCGCCACACCGACGGCGACGGAGCCGAGTACCGCGAACAGGTACGTGCGGTTCCTGAACATGGACATCGGGATGATCGGTTCCTCGGCGCGCAGCTCGACGAACACCAGGGCGACAAGGGCGACGACGGCGCCGCCGACCATCCAGGCCGTGGTGGCCGAGGCCCACTCGAACTGGGTGCCGGCCAGGCTGACCCAGATGAGCAGGAGCGAGACGCCCGCGGCGAGCAGGGCCACCCCGAGGTAGTCGATGCTGACCTTGCGCCGCCTGATCGTGGGCAGGTGCAGGGTCTTCTGCAGCATGACGATCGCGACGATCGCGACCGGGACGCCCACGAAGAAGTTCCAGCGCCAGTTGATCGTGTCCGTGAGGAAACCGCCCAGCAGCGGTCCGCCGACGGTGCCGAGGGCCATCACACCACTGAACAGGCCCATGTACCGGCCGCGCTCACGCGGGCTGACGATGTCCGCCATGACGATCTGCGTCAGGGCCGCCAGGCCACCGGCGCCGAGGCCCTGGACCACGCGCAACGAGATCAGCATCGAGGTGTCCTGGGAGAAGCCCGCGGCGGCCGAGGCCAGCACGAAGATGATGAGCGCCAGCTGCAGCAGGAACTTGCGGTTGAACAGGTCGGCGAGCTTGCCCCAGATCGGGGTCGAGACCGTCGTCGCGAGCAGGGTGGCGGTGATGACCCAGGTGTAGGAGGTCTGCGAGCCGCCGAGGTCGGAGACGATGACCGGCAGGGACGTGCCCACCACGGTGCTGGCGAGCATGGATACGAACATGCCGAGCAGCAGCCCGGTGAGGGCCTGGAGGACCTCGGCGTGCGTCATCCGGGTGGGGGAGTCGTTCGAGGGTGGTGCGGATGTGACGGTGTCGGCTGACCTGCCGGCACTGCTTGCGGTGTTGGTGCTCACGCGAGCGTGCTCCTAAGCGACGAAGAATTAGTTGATCGACAGCAACTATACGTCGATGGTTGAGGTTCATCAACTAAATTTCGTGAGACGCATGTCACGTCCGGTAGGCGCACGGTTCACGCGTTGTCCGTGCGAACTTCATCCCGCCTGGATACCGTCGCCGGAACGCTGGGCCGTGGGGGCCGCTGTCGCTGGAGGGGACGTCCGATGGGTTTGACGATCACGAACGAGGATGCCGCCGGATGGGCGCAGGCCACCTGGCCGCTCGGGGCCGAGTGGGACGAGGCCACCGGCACCGCCTCGTTCGCCGTCCATGCACCGCTCGCCAGCCGGGTGCTCCTGGAGTTCTATCCCGAGGCGGTCGGCGCGGACGCGGCCGCCGACGCGGTGATGGCTCGCTGCGCGGACGGTGTCTGGCGGGCCAGGATCGGCGGCATCGAACCGGGCGCTCTCTACGCGTTCCGCGTCTGGGGACCGGGATGGGACGTGGCGCAGGACTGGACCCGCGGGGACAGCAGCGCCGGATTCAGCGCTGACTTCGACGAGGTCGGGAACCGCTTCAATCCGAACAAGGTGGTGTTCGACCCGTATGCGCGGGAGATCAGCCACAACTTGTCGCACCGCGCGCTCGCCGGCCGCCAGGGCGCCGCGGAGGTCCTCGGCACCGGCGGCGAGATCGTGCGGGGCAGGCCGCGACGCGAGCTCGACTCGGGCCGATGGGCGCCGAAGGCCGTCCTCGTGCACGACCAGACGCCCACCGGTGTGCGACCCCGGCGCCGCGCCGAGGACGCCGTGATCTGCGAGACGCATGTGCGCACGGCGACGGCGCACCCTTCGGCAGGTGCGCTGCGGGCGACTCTGGCGGGCGTGCCCGGGTTCGAGGACGTGGTGGACATCCCCGAGGAGCTCCGCGGCACCTACGCGGGGCTAGGGTTGCTCGCGCCGTACCTGCGCGCTGCCGGATTCACCACCGTGGAGCTGCTGCCCGTGCACGCGTCGGACACCACGGCCGTGCCGGGTGACGCAGGCACCTCGAACTACTGGGGCTACCAGACGCTCGCCTTCTTCGCGCCGAACCGGGACTATGCGCACGACCAACGGCCGGGCGGTCCGACCCACGAGTTCAAGGCGATGGTCCGGGCGTTCCACGACCATGGACTCGAGGTGTACCTCGACGTGGTCTACAACCACACCGGTGAGGGCGGGCACTGGGCCGGCGACCTGCACACCACCGGGTTCACCTCCCTCGGCCATTTCGCGACCGCCGAGTACTACTCGATGACGGACGAGCATCGCCTGATCGACGGCGCGACCGGCACCTCGAACCAGGTGAACCACTCCTCGCCGGCCAGTCAGGCCCTCGTCCTGGACTCGTTGCGGTACTGGGTCGACGAGATGGACGTGGACGGCTTCCGGTTCGACCTCGCCACCGTGCTCGGCCGGACCCCGAGCGCCTTCGAGCGTGAGGACTGGCAGGCTCAGCGCCGGTTCTTCACCGAGCACCCGCTGCTGATCCGGATCGCGGAGTTCGCCCGGCGCCGGCACGTCGAGGTGATCGCGGAGGCCTGGGACCTGTGGGGCTACGAGGTGGGCAACTTCCCGCCGGGCTGGGGTGAGTGGAACGGGCGCTACCGGGACGCCATGCGCGGGTATCTCAAGGGCGATGGCAACGTCGCCGAGTTCATGCGCACGTTCAACGGCGACCACCGCCACTTCGCCGACCAGGGCGGCGCGCAGCGCTCGATCAACTTCATCACGGCGCACGACGGGTTCACCCTGATGGACCTGGTCAGCTACCCGGCCAAGGTGAACGACTCGCCGCCGCCGTTCGGACCGTCCGACGGCGGCAGCGACGACAACAAGTCGTGGGACTCCGGCGGTGACCATGCCCTGCGCCGCGCCCGCCTGCGCAACTTCTGGGCGATCCTGTTCCTCTCCCGCGGGGTGCCGATGGCCGTCTCCGGCGACGAGTTCGGACGCACCCAGAACGGGAACAACAACCCGTGGAGCCTGAACTCCATCGGGATCTGGAACAACTACGGGATGCTGGCCACGAACGCCCCGCACCGGGTCGCCGTCGACCCGGCCCGACCCGAGATCGGCTACCACGACAACTTCGCAGCGGCCGCGACGCCGTCGGACGTCAATCCGTACTTCCGGTTCGCGGTCGCGCTCGCGCGGCTGCGCGCAGCCGAGCCGGCGCTGCGGCAGGCGCGCTACGGGGATCTGGACCACGATGACGACGACGTCTCGTACTTCTTCGCCCGGCCCGACGGTTCCGGCGGTCCCGGCGAGGGCGACCGTGCCGTGCGGGTGCACATCGACGGCTCCGGCGTGGGCGGGCACGACTACCTGGTCCTGGTGAACATGACGGCGGCCGAGGTCGGCTTCGCCGTCCCGGAGGACCCGGACGGCGGGGGCTGGCGGCGGATCATCGACACCGCCGCGTGGGCGGAGCCGGAGTTCAACGTGTGGCTGGACGAGGCGGGTGCACCCACCGCCGGCGCGGCCGACGTCGTGGCCGGCTACTCGGTGGCGCCCTGGAGCCTCGCCGTGCTGCGGGCGCACCTGACGACCTGACCCGTCGGCCCGCCAGGGGAGTTCTGCCCGTGGACGACGTCACCGGTGGCCCCGGAGCGGATCATATGATCATGCCGATCTCGCCCCGACCGGAGCCGATCCGTGCCCCGGACCCGACGACCCTGTGAGGCCCCCGTGACGACACCAGCCGGTTGGTTCCCCGATCCGAGCGGCGCCGACCAGCTCCGGTACTGGGACGGTGCCAACTGGTCGGAGCAGGTCGCTGCGAACGGCTCGCAGCCCGGCGGGTTCGGGCAGGCGAGTGCGCCCGCCGGGTACGGGCAGACCAGTGCTGCTGCCGGCGGGTTCGGGCAGGCGAGCGTGGCCCCCGGTCACGGGCCGGCGGATCCGTACGGGCTCGCCACCGGCGGGTACGGGCAGACCGGTGCGAGCGGTGCCTACGGACACAATGGCGCAGGACCGGGCGGCGCCGGACTGTCCGGCTACGCGGCAGCACCGACGGCCTACAGCGGCGACACCACGAGCGCCTACGGCGCGTCAGGCGGGTCAGCCGGAGCCGGCGGGTATGGCGGGTACGGTGCCACGGGTGCCCAGGCCGGTGCACCCGGCAGCGCCGGCTACTACGGCCCGGCCAGCGCGCCTCCGTCCCGGAGCCAGACGCCGGTCATCGTGGCGGTCGCGGTGGCCGCGGTGCTGGCCATCGGCGTCGCCGTGTTCTTCGCCTACGGCGCGCTGACGGCCGTCCCGACGGCCGGCCCGACCGCCACCAGCGAGCCGACCTCGGACCCGACACCCACGCCGACGCCGACGGCGACGCCGACACCCACGCCGACCGCCGCGCCCACGCAGAGCGCCCCGGCGCCGGTGACCCTGGGCGCCACGACCGCCGGCACGCTGCCCGCGGACGGCACCTGGGACGGTGTCGTCACGATCCCAGCCGCAGGGGTGTACGCGTTCATCGGTCATGCGGAGGAGGGCATCGACCTGACGCTCACCCTGCTGGACGGGAGCGGTCAGCAGATCGCGTTCAACGACGACCCGCCCGGCAACGCCGACGTCCTGGTGTCCAACCGCCGTGATCCGCTGCTGGGGTTGTACCTGGAGCCGGGGGAGTACACCGTCCGACTCGAGGAGTACGGCGGCTACGCGACCGACTTCGACTTCACGGCCGCGCTCCTGGACGTGGTCACCGAGATCCCGCCCGACGCCACGCACTCGATCGCCATTCCCGAGGACAACGTCTGGCTCGGCTACGTTCCGGTGTCCGCCACGGGAATGGTCACCGTCGACGTTCGAACCACCACCGACGCCGACCCGGTCCTGACCGTGATCTCCCCGGACGGCACCTATCAGGACCAGGACGACCGGGGCAGCGAGTCGGCCGCCCAGTACGGCGGGAATCAGTGGGACCCGTATCTCACGTTCCCGGTCGAGCCAGGGGTGTACCTCGTGATGGTCTCCGACTGGACCGGAGCCGAGTCCGAGGCGAGTATCGCCGTCACGGTGGACTGACCCGCCCGCACCGCGCCGGATCGGACCGCGGGGAACAATCCTCTCGATCACCGGACGCGGTGATCGCGCGAACCATAGAATCCAGATGCCTCGGCTGCGGCCCGGCCTCCCGTCGTTGCCCTATCTCACCGGACCCCGTGGGCCCACTGCGTTGGAGGTTTCTATGAGTGCACCTGCTGGCTGGTTCCCCGATCCTGAGGGACAGGACCGTCTCCGATACTGGGACGGCGCCGCCTGGACCGAGAACTACGCCCCCCGGCCCGCCGGGGCCGCCCCGGCCGCTGATGCGTCGGCAGCGCCGACCGCCCCGTTCACGCCGGCGCCGACCACGCCCGCCCCAGCGGTCGCAGCCGCTGCCCCTGGTGTGGCTGCCCCGGCCCCCGTCGGCTACCCGCAGGCGGGGCCGTACGGCGGTCCCGCCGTGCCGCCCGTTCCCGGCGTCCCGTCCGGCGGCTACGGCCAGGCGAGCGCGCCGGGTGGTCACGTCCAGGCGGGCGCACCGGCCGGTTATGGCCAGGCCGGCGGGTACGGGCAGCCCGGTGGCCCGGGTGCCTACGGCGGTGGCTACGGCCAGGGCGGCGGGCCGCAGAGGAAGAACACCGGCCTGATCGTCGCGATCGTCGCGGTCCTGGTCGTCGCGCTCGGGGTGGGCGGCTACTTCGGGTTCCGCGCCCTCAACCCCGACGATCCGGAGCCGACCGCAGGACCCGGGCCGACCAGCGCTCCGACCGACGCCCCCACGGACACACCGACCGAACCCGTCGAGGGCCCCACCGACGCTCCAACCGGCGACATGCCGGAGATGGTCGCGACGCTCACACTGGGTACGGCACTGCCAGGCTCCTTCGCGGCGGACGGGAGCTGGGGCGCCCTGCTCCCGATCACCACGCCGGGCGTCTACCTCCTCCATGGGCTCGCCGACGGTGCCGAGGACCTGGAGCTGACGGTGTACGACGAGGGACTCAACGCGATCTCCTTCATCGATGACGTCCCGCAGGGCGCCGACGTCCTCCAGCCCAACTCCCTGAACCCGTTGCTGCCGATCTATCTCGAGGCCGGGCAGTACGCGGTCGTGATCACCGAGCTCGCCGGTGCGCCGGCCTCGTTCCAGGTCCTCGCCGAGGATCTCACCGCGATCCCGGAGCTGCCCCAGAACACCGACGTCACGATCTCGATGACCGCCGGCAACGTGTGGGTCAACTACGTCGTGGTCGACGCTGCCGGCACCATGACGATCGACGCCCGGACCACCAACGACGCGGATCTCCTGATGACCGTGATCAGCCCGCTGGGTGGCTGGATCGCCAACGACGACCGGGGGCCGGACATCGCCGGGCAGGTCGGCGGCGACACCTACGACCCCTTCGTCGAGGAGGCCGTCGATCCGGGCGTCTACATCCTGATGATGTCGGAGTACTCCGACGGGGCCGGTGAGGCGGTCGTCACCGTCGGCGTGGGCTGACCGACGCGCCGGCCGGCAGGGTGATCAGCCCTGCCGGTCCGGCCGCAGGTCCAGGCGCCGCAGCAGCTGGGCGTTCAGGGCCACCACCACCGTCGAGGCGGACATGAGCAGCGCCCCGACCGCCATCGGCATGACGAACCCGATCGGGGCGAGCAGCCCGGCCGCGAGCGGCACCGAGATCAGGTTGTAGCCGGCGGCCCACCACAGGTTCTGCTTCATCTTGCGGTACGCGGCCCGGGACAGTTCGATGATCGAGAGCACGGCCCGGGGGTCGTCGGAGGCGAGGATCACGCCCGCGGACGCGATCGCGACGTCCGTGCCCGCGCCGATCGCGATGCCGACGTCGGCCTGGGCCAGCGCCGGCGCGTCGTTCACGCCGTCGCCGACCATCGCCACGCTGGCTCCCCGCTCCTGCAGCTGACGCACCTTCGCGCTCTTGTGCTCGGGGTGCACCCCCGCGAACACCTCGGTGATGCCGAGGTCGGCGGCCACCGCACGGGCCACCGGCTCGGCGTCGCCGGTGATCATGACGACCTCGACGCCACGATCGCGCAGCGCCGCGACCGCCTCGCGGGACTCCGGCCGGACCTCGTCCGCGAGCGCGAGCGCGGCGACCACCCGGCCGTCGACGAGCACATGCAGGACCGTGCGTCCGGCGTCCGCCTGCTCGGCGAGCCAGGCGGTGTCGGCGAGCGGCTCCCGGCCCGTCGCGGCGAGCAGCCCGGGACCGCCCACCGAGACCTCGCGGGCCGGCCCCGCGTCGTCGGGCACCATGGCCCGGACGCCCTGACCGGGCACCGCAAGGAAGTCCGTGGCGGCTTCGACCGCCAGGCCACGCTCGGCCGCGGCCGCGACGATCGCGCGGGCCAACGGGTGCTCGCTCGCCGCCTCGGCGGCAGCCGCGTAGCGCAGGGCCTCGTCGGCGTCCTGCCCGACGGCGGAGGTCACCGCGAGCAGGGCGGGGGCGCCCTTGGTCAGGGTGCCGGTCTTGTCGAACAGCACCGTGTCCACGGTCCGCATCCGCTCGAGGGCCATCCGGTCCTTGACGAGGATCCCGGCCCGCGCCGCCCGCTCTGTGGAGATCGAGACCACCAGCGGGATGGCAAGGCCGAGCGCATGCGGGCAGGCGATCACCAGCACCGTGATGACCCGGATCAGGGCTTCCTCCGGGGTGCCCCAGAACAGCCAGGCGATCAGGGTCAGCGCTGCGGCACCGAGCGCGAACCAGAACAGCGCCGCCGCGGCCCGGTCGGCGAGCCGCTGGGCCCGGGAGGAGCTCGAGCGGGCCTGTTCGACGAGCCGGCCGATCCCGGCGAGGGCCGTGTCGTCACCGACGGCAGCCACCCGCACCCGGATCGCGGAGTCGGTGGCCACGGTGCCGGCGACCACCCGGTCGTCGGTGCCGCGGCGCACCGGCGCGGACTCGCCCGTGATCATCGACTCGTCCACGTGGGCGGAGCCGTCGATGACGATCCCGTCGGCCGGGACCCGGCCGCCGGGGCGCACCAGGATCACGTCGCCCACCACGAGGTCGGCCGGGGCCACGAGGGTGATCTGCTCGCCGTCGAGGCGCTCGGCCTCATCGGGAAGGAGCGCGGCGAGCGAGTCCAACGCCGACGTCGTCTGCGCGAGCGAGCGCATCTCGATCCAGTGCCCGAGGAGCATGATCACCACGAGCAGGGCGAGTTCCCACCAGAAGTCCAGCTCATGCGCGAACAGCCCGAGGCTGGAGCCGAGCGAGGCGACGAAGGCGACCGTGATCGCCATTCCGATGAGCAGCATCATGCCGGGCCGGCGGGAGCGGAGCTCGTCGACGGCACCGGTCAGGAACGGGCGCCCACCCCAGACGAAGATGACGGTGCCGAGCACGGGGGAGACCCAGCCGGTGCCGGCGGGCAGGGTGTACCCGAGGATGTCCGCGAACATGCCGCTGAAGGCTGCGGTCGGGATCGCGAGGATCAGTGTGATCCAGAACAACCGTCGGAACTGGGCGACGTGGCCCTCGTGGCCGCCGTGGCCCGCGTGGGCGTCGTGGCCCGCGTGGGGGTCGTGCTGGCCGTGGTCGTGCTCGGCGTGTCCCTCCTGCGCGGTGTGCTCGTCATGAGCATCGGGGGCGTGTTGCTCGGGTGTGGCGTGCGTGGGGTGCGGCTCCATGATGGTGGAACCATATACCCCCCGAGGGTATTTCCTCGAGGGGTATATGGCTGGTTCCGGGCTCAGGCCTGGAGCTTGAGGGCCTGACGCCAGGAGAGCGCGGTGCCGCCCTGCATCACTGCTCGCTGGTAGATCCGTTCGCCCAGGCGCAGCAGCCCGTACGCGGCGACGGCCGTGAGGGCCAGGGAGACCAGGCCCTGCCAGATCGGGACGTCACCGGCGAGCATCCGGATCGGCATCGCGACCGAGGAGACCACCGGGACGAAGCTCGCGATGTCGAGCCAGATCCCCTCGGCGAACAGTCCGACGAACAGGGCGACCATGATCACGGTGATGATCGGGCCGGTGTTGGACTGCAGGTCCTCGCTACGGCTGGCGAGCGAGCCGAGCACGGCCCAGACGGCGGCTAGCGCCGTGAACCCGACCACGAAGAAGGCGATGAACCATCCGGATGCGCTGAGGATCCAGCCGATGTCGCCCGCTAGGCCGGTGAGGTTCACCGCGGTCAGGCCGACCACGCAGTAGAGCAGGATCTGCGCGAACGCCAGCAGCGAGTTGCCGAGGACCTTGCCGTAGAGCAGCTGGCGGATCGGGATGGCGGTCGCGAGGATCTCGACGACGCGGTTCTGCTTCTCCTCGAGCACCGAGTTGGCGATGGTCATCCCGAAGATGATCGCGGCCATGTAGAACAGGAACGCGAAGATGAAGCCCACGATGAAGGCGAGGGCGCCACGGTCGGCGTCCGGGTCGAGGAACTCCGTGGTGACCTCCGACCCGGCCATGAGCTCGCCGAGCGTGGTCCCGGCCGCCTCCGCATTGGCGGCGAGGACCGACTGACTCACCGCGTCCGTGAGCGCGGTGGAGAGGGCGGAGTCCACCTCGGAACCGCCCAGGAGCACCCAGCCGTCCGCGCCGGCGAGCAGCCCCGCATCCACGTCGCCCTCGAGGACCGCGGCGCGCAGCGCATCCTCGGAGTCGAACTCGGTGACCTCGAGGGTGTCGCCGGCGGAGGTGATGGCCTCCGTGCCGGCCTGCGCCACCACGGCCGCGTCGGTCTGGGTCGTGCCGACCGTGAAGTCGGACGTGCGGTTGCCGACCACGGCGCCGATGACGACGCTGGCCGCGATCATCGCGAGGGTGACGATGGTGGAGATCACGAAGCTCTTGTCGGCCAGCTTCACCATGATCTCGCGGATGGTGACGATCAGCCAGGGGTTGCGCACCGGGGACGGCGGGCTCTGCCCGTCCAGGGACGGCGTCGGCGTCTGCGGGGAGGAGTCGGTGGTGGTCATCGGGTCACCTCGCGGTAGATCTCGGACAGGGACCGGGTGATGGGGGCGAACTCGGCGAGGCCGCGTTCGGCGGCGCGCTTCAGCAGCGGCTCCCGGGCGCCGTCGGCCAGCTCGAGGACGGCGCTGGGGCCGTCGACGTCCAGCACGCTCACGCCGGGCACGTCGCGGAGCCACCCGGCGTCCGGCGTGGTGACGATGCGGTAGCGGGTCGGACCGGCGTTGCGGAGCTCGTCCGCCGCACCGGCGGCCATGACCTTGCCGTCCGAGAGCACCACGAGCGAGTCGCAGAGCCGGTCGACGAGGTCGAGCTGGTGGCTGGAGAACAGCACGGGCACGCCCTGGCGGAGGCGGTCGCGGAGCAGCTCCACCATGGAGTCGACGGCCACGGGGTCGAGGCCGGAGAACGGTTCGTCCAGGATCAGACCGCTCGGTCCGTGCAGCAGCGACGCGGTGATCTGGACGCGCTGCTGGTTCCCGAGGGACAGCGACTCGAGCTTGTCCTTGACGCGGTCCGCGAGTCCGAACCGCTCCAGCAGGCGGGTGGCCTCCTTGGCGGCGTCACCTCGGCTCATGCCGCGCAGCTGGCCCAGATAGCAGAGCTGGTCGAGGATGCCCTGTTTCGGGTACAGGCCACGTTCCTCCGGCATGTACCCGAACCGGGAACGGTCCGCGGCCGTGATGGGCCGGCCGTCCCAGAGCACGTCGCCGCCGTGGATCACCAGGACGCCCATGATCATGCGCATGGTCGAGGTCTTCCCGGCGCCGTTGGCGCCGACGAACCCGGTCATCCGGCCCGGCTCCACCGTGAACGACACGTCGTCCACGGCAACCTTCTCGCCGAAGCGGCGGGTCAGTTCCCGCACCTCGAGCCTGGCGTCCGCTTGCCTCATGCTGGTCCTCCTGTTGTTCCGGTCCTCGCCGCGGCGCTGGTCGCTGCCGTTCGGCCTGGTCCGAGCCTAGGAAGGACCGGTGCCCCGGTGCGTCGGCCGCACGGGGGAGCCGTGAAGATCCGCCGCAAGGGGGAGACGTGGGCGCCGGTGGGCGGCGCTGCGATCAGTCGCCGGCGCCGGCGACACCGACGATGCCGGATCGGTGTGCGAACACCACGGCCTGGACGCGGTCCCGGGCACCGACCTTGGCCAGCACGTGGGAGACGTGGGTCTTCACCGTGGACTCGCCGACGAACAGCTCGGTCGCGATCTCGGCGTTCGAGTAGCCCTCGGCGAGGAGGGCGAGCACGTCGCGCTCCCGGGCGGTCAGGCTCTCGACGGCACGCGCCGAGTCCGAGCCCGGTGCGGCCGCGCGGTGGGTGGCTGTGCCGTCGGCCGCCCGGCGGGCCGGGCCGGGGGCGTCCGGGACCGGGTCGGCGCCGGCTGCCAGGCGTGCGATCACCTTGACCGTGACCTCCGGGGACAGCAGCGCGTGACCGTCGGCAACCGCCCGGATCGCGGCGACCAGGTCGTCCGGGTCGGCGTTCTTGAGCAGGAAGCCGCTCGCGCCCGCGCGCAGCGCCGCGAACAGGTAGTCCTCGCGATCGAACGTGGTCAGGATGATGACCTTCGCGCCGCCGGCGGCGACGATGCGCTCGGTGGCCGTGATGCCGTCGAGCACGGGCATCTGCACGTCCATCAGGACCACGTCCGCGGGTGTGGTCGTGAGCAGGTCGACTGCCTGGGCGCCGTCCGCGGCCTGGCCGACCACCTCGATGTCGTCCTCGATCGAGAGCACCATGGCGAATCCGGACCGGACCAGGGCCTGGTCGTCGACGATGGCGACGCGGATGGTCATCGGGGCTCGCTCTCGGTGTTGGTGTTGCCGTCGGTGTCGCGGAGGTGGAACCGGGCTCGGACCCGCCAGCCGGTTCCGGTCAGGCGAGGGCCGATCTCGGCCTGACCGCCGTGCAGCGAGACGCGCTCGGACACCCCGCGAAGACCGTAGGCGGTTCCGGACGTGCCCCCGCGCGGTTGTCCGTCGTCGAGGACCTCGACCTCCACGAAGGCGCCGGCGGGGGAGTCCGTGGCAGCGCCGTCGGCAGGGCGACCGGTGGTTCCGGTGCGGAGGGTGACCGACGCTGAACCCGCCGTGGAGTGGCGGACCACGTTCGTGAGCGACTCCTGCACGCAGCGGTACACGGACAGGCCGAGTGCCGGCGGCACCCGGTCCAGGTCGCCCGGGGCGGCCTCCACCCGGGTCAGGGTGATCCGGAGTCCCTGCCGGCGGTGCTGCTCGGCCAGGTCGTCCAGATCAGCGAGGCCTGGCTCGGGCGCCCGGGACTCGTCGCCGCGGCCGGCGTCGGTCTCGCTGCGCAGCACCCCGAGCAGGGCGCGCATCTCCCCGACGGCGTCCCGGCTCGCGCCCTCGATCGTGCGTAGGGCACCCTCGGCGGCCTCCGGTGCGCGGCTCAGCACCCGCCGGGCCGCGCCCGCCTGGACCCCGATCACCGAGACGTGATGGGCCACGACATCGTGCAGCTCGCGGGCGATCCGGAGCCGCTCGTCCACCACGGCCCGGCGCGCGAGCTCGTCGGCCTGGGCGTGGATCCGCTTCGCCTGGTCGGCCAGCCGGGCCCGCTGCAGCGCGCCACGCCACGAGTTCCGGCCGACCAGGATGGCCCCTCCGAAGTAGGCGAGGTTGATGGCCGCCGTGTAGAGCACGTAGGCGAGGACCGGGTCGAGTGGGCCGGTGGGGCCATCGGTGCCGTAGAACAGCGCGACGGCGTTGGAGATCGTGAACGAGATGATGATCCAGGCTGCCATCTCCAGCAGCACCAGGGCCACGGCGATCCAGAGCCAGCGGCGCTCGCGCGCCCAGGCGACGGCCGCGTAGATGGCGGCGAAGTAGGCCGTCTGGAACGGGAGCTGGACGCTCGCCTCGGGGCTGAGGTAGGCGAGGCCGAGGAACAGGGCCGAGGAGATCACCAGCGCGACCATCGGGTAGCGACGCCGGATGGCCAGCGGCGCGATCATGGCCGCGACGGCGACGTAGGCACGCCAGGACTCCTCGCCCTCGATCACCAGGCCGAACGACTTGGTGGCCACGGTCATGCCGAGGCCCACCATGATGAACACGACGGTGCCGAGGACGTCCCGGCGCTGCTGGGCACTGCTGGGCCCGGGCCGCTCCCAGAGCGGGTCCTGGGCGTCGTTCAGCCAGGCGAACAGGCGGCTCGTCCACGACGCGCTCGGTGGCGCCGGGGACCGGTCCGCCGGCTCGGCGCCGGCCGCCGCGGAAGCCTCGGACGGCGAGCTGGACAGGGTGGGCATGACCCACGAGGGTATCCGCCATCGGGAGCACCCGCGTCCGTCCCACGAGGGAGAACCCCGGCGGCGCGCGCGTCGGGCTCCTCCGGCCGGCGGAGGTCAGGCGGCAGGGTGGGGCGAGCCGGCCAGGATCGCGACGGCCCGGGCGTCGCCGCTCACGGCCCGTGTGATGTCGGCGTGCCGCGGGTCCGTCGCCGGCAGCACCGCGCTCGCCGCGGTCGCCACGGAGATCGAGGCGCCGGCCGCCGTCGCCAGGTCCGCCGCACCCGTTCCGGCGTCGGTGGCCAGGGCCGCGAGGATGGCGTTCGTCCCGCCGTCGGCGGCCAGTGCGGCCAGGCCACCGGCCGCCTGTCCCAGGACGGACGCGGACGCCAGGGACTGGATCACGTCCCGGTCGCGCAGGGCAGCCGCGGCCGCGCCCGTGGCAGCGGTGCGGACCACCTGGACCGGTTCGGCCTCGAGCGTGGTCGGGCCCGCGGCGTAGGAGGCCGTCAGGGTATAGGAGCCGGCACCCGGGAACAACGGCTGGGACGCCGCGGTGCAGACCAGCAGGACGCCCGCCTCGAGGGCCTGGCCCGGGCCGAGCTCCGCCTCGCGAGGCAGGCTGTCCGCCGGCCACGGCCAGCCGGCCCGGAGCGTGCCGGCCGGCCCGGCCACGTCGATGACCAGGTCACCGTCGGGCAGGTTCAGCCGGGCGTTGACGGTCACCGGCTCGGTCCCGGCGTTCGTCAGGGTGACCACGCCGAGCAGGGCCTGGTCCGACCCTGACCGGGCGGGCACGGTCAGGGTCAGCGTCAGGGTCACACTCATGCGGGTGATGCTGCCACGAAGTCGGCCACGATGGCCTCGGCGGCCGCCAGGTCCGCCTTGCCCTTGCGGGCCCGCCTGGCCCGGCCGAGTGCGTCCGCGACCACGGGGGCCTCGGACTCCACCGGACTCGCCACGGTCGCGGCGAGCCGCACGATCTCCTCGGCCGACCGGCCCTGCATGGCGAGGTCCAGGTAGCGCTTCACCTCGTCCGGTGCCGCCGCTCGGGTGGCGGCGCGCCCGCCGTCGTCAGCCGCGCGGGAGTCCGATCGGTGATCGGCGTGGCCACGCGCGAAGGAGTTCGCCAGGACCAGGGCGGCCGCGGCGCCGGTGTCGGCGTCGTTGTGTGCCTGCGCCACCGTGGCCAGGCGGTCGCGGGCGGTCGTGTCGGTGCCGAAGTCACCAAGGGCGAACGCACGCCCGACGGCGGTGTCCAGGGTCTGGGCGGCGATGTCCACCTCTGTCTCGGTGGCGGCCGTGCGCACGTACACGGTCGACCGCTGGCTGCGCGCCGTCGTGAACGTGTCCACGTCGAACTCGGCGCGGACCACGTGGGTGCCGGGCTGTTCGAACGTGACGCCCTCGCTCGTGAAGAAGACCTGCATGCGGGCGGTGACGGACTCGCCCGGGGCGAGCACCGCCGTCGGGCGGGTGCCACAGGCGACCACGACGTCGCGGACCTGCTCCACGCTGCCGTCCGGCAGCACGTGGTGCAGCCGCAGGTACCCCTCGGCGAGGTTCAGCCGTGCGGTGACCTCGCGCGGTTCGTCGCCCGTGTTCGTGAGCGTGACCTCGGCGGTGACGTACTCGCCGACGTACACCTCCGCGGGCAGCACCAGGTCGAGGGTGAGGCCGTCGGTGTCGTCCCCGGTGGTGTAGCCGGTGGCGTCCACGGGAACGGGCAGGCCGGAGGAGAGCGAGCCGTGCCCCCAGCCGAAGTTCTTCCATCCGGGGCGCACCTGTGGGTCGGGGGAGTGGATCAGGGAGTCCAGATCGTGTTGGGCGAAGGCGAAGGTGGCGTTGCCCGGGTACTGGTTCGTGGTGCTGGCGAAGCTCATCACGTCCCCGGTCTGGTTCATGATCTCGGTGCCGATCGGCGGCACGTGCACGTCGTGCTTGGGGTGGAACAGGTTCAACGCGTGCCCGGCCTCGTGGATCATCGTGCGCAGGAAGGCCGCGGGGACATTGTTCAGCGGCTGGTTCCGGGCGGCGGGTTCGATGAAGTTCTGCCCGCCGAGGGTGGCGTCGGCGAATCCGACCGAACCCTCGCGGGGAACCGAGTCGTCGTCGAACATGACGCCGAGCAGGCCGCCCTGCGCGGATCCTACAAGCAGCCACAGACGCCACGGGTCCGCGGCGCCGGGGTCACGATGGGTCGTCAGCAGTGTCTGCAGTTCCGCCATCGTCAGGGACGCGTCGCTGGGGATGTTCAGGTCGTCGACCCGCACCCGGGTGTCCCACCCGGCCGACGCGTACACGTTCTGGAACGTGCGCACGGCGCCGTGGTTGAACGCCGACGCCGGCCAGTTCCGGCCGGTCATCACGTCCACCTCGATGGCGCAGCCGCGGTACAGGTTGGCCGTCTTGGTGGCCTTCACGTCGTACGTCGTGCCACCGATGGTGGCGGTGCCGGTCATGGTGGCGACCCGGTTGCCGCGGATCAGGATCGAACGGCGGCAGGTCAGACGCATCGAGCCGGAGTCGGTGGTCACGAACTGCTGGCTGGTGCGGTTCCAGAGGTGGCGGCGCAGGTCGAAGGAGAGGGTGCCGCTCGAGTAGGTGACCCCGGTGGAGCGGAAGTACCAGGAGTACTCGTTCTTCGGCAGTTGCGGGTAGTGCGGGAACGGTGGCGCCCCGTTGATGCCCGAGAGGATGCCCAGGCTCGAGGCCGGGAGCTCGGTGACGGCCGTGCCGAGCAGGTTCGGGTCGATGTCGGCCTCGGCGGCATCGCCAGACTCGGCGGCCGCAGCCATGGCGTCCGCCTCGGTGTCGCCGCCGAAGAACCCGGGCAGGTTCTCGATCGGGCCGAGGATCGGCGACCGCTTCACGTAGACGTCGCCGCTGATGCGCAGCGAGGTGTCCCGGACCTCGATCCGCATCGGCCCCCGGATCTGCTGGCGCAGGAAGACCGGGACCGGCAGCCGCGATGTGAACTCGATGAGCCACGACCCGTTGACGACGGGCAGCGAACAGGGCCGGTCGAGGATGAACGGTGGGATCTGCGGCTCGATCGGGATGCGCGGGTCGATCGGGATGCGCGGGTCGATGCGTACCGGCCCCGGCCCGACCGGGATCGGCGGTCCGAGGACCGGCCCCGGTCCTCTGACCTCCATCAGGTCGCCCTGCTCGTCGTAGTACAGGGTGCCGTCGTCTCCGCAGCAGCCCGAACTCTCGTCGTACTCGGTCATGGTTCGCTCCAGGTGCCGGTCCGGCGTCGTTGCCGGACATTTCATGGTCGATCGCGAGGAGGCGGGTGGCCAGAGGTCTGATCGGGTGGTCCACGGGTGATTGACGAGCCGCTATCGGGTGATTCGCGGGAGGCCTAGAGTCGTGGGCATGAGTTCCGAGTACGTGATCCCCGGGCTGCCCTGCCGAGACCTGGACGACGTCCTTCCTTTCTACGAGGCCCTCGGGTTCGACATCACCTATCGCCAGCTCCGGCCGAACCCGTACGCAGCCGTGCGCCGCGGCGGCATCGAGCTGCACTTCTTCGGCGTGCCGACCTTCGACCCTGAGGACTCGATGGGCAGTGTCGTGGTCATCGTGCCGGACACCGGCGCCCTCTACGAGGCGTTCGCGGCCGGGCTGCGCGCCGAGTACGGCAAGGTCCCGATCAGCGGGATCCCGCGGATGACCCGGCCCCGCAAGAAGCAGGGCACGAGCGCCGGCTTCTCGGTGGTGGATCCCGGGGGCAACTGGCTGAGGATCACCTCGGTGCCGGACCAGGCCGCGCAGGACCCGGTCGAGGGTGGCCGCCTGGGTCGGGTGGTGGCGGCCGCCGCGCGGCAGGCGGACTCCCACGGCGACGTCGACGCGGGTGTGCGCGTGCTGCGCACCGGGCTGGCCCGGCACACCGACGCTCCCATGGTCGAGCAGATCCCGGCCCTGGTGTACCTCGCGGAACTACTGGTCCGCACCGGTGACGCCACCGGCGCCCGCGAGAGTCTCGCGCTGGTGCTGGCCGCCGACCTGACCGAGGCGGAGCG
Source organism: Occultella kanbiaonis (assembly GCF_009708215.1). NCBI lineage: Bacteria > Bacillati > Actinomycetota > Actinomycetes > Micrococcales > Ruaniaceae > Occultella > Occultella kanbiaonis. The sequence continues at coordinate 2,631,237 of NZ_CP046175.1, forward strand.
TGACGTGCTCGCCGCGGAGCTGGCCGAGGCCGCCGAACTCCTGGCGACCGAACTGCCGACCTAGGACGCGCTCAGGGCAGGTGTGCCTCGAACCGCACGCCGGCCAGCGGCACCGCGTTCCAGGCGGCGGTGGCCACGCCGTCCGCGCCGCGCAACCTGAACCGGTGCGGCAGCTCGGCGAGCATGACGTCCGCCTCGAAGGTGCCGTCGGCCTGCCAGCCGCCGCGGGCGAGCACCGCGGTCGACTCCCGGGAGCGGCCGCGGCGCGAACTGCGCACGAGCCCGACGGCGGTGGTCACCTCGGTCTCGACCCATGCCGTTGGTGCGCCGTCGATCCGGACCGTGCCGCCGGAGAACGCGAACGTCGCCTGCCAGCCGTCGGCGGCCGGGACGACCTCCACCCGGGTGCCGGCCGGGAGCGGACCCGGCTCTCCGCCGTCGGCCACCACGAAGGCGACCGGCTCGCCGGGCGCGGCGCCCGGGTCCGCCTCGACCACGGGGAGGGCGAGCCCCGCGAGCCGTCCGGACAGGCGCGCCGTGGCTGCCGGGTCGGCATCCGGGGCGCCGACGGCCGGCAGCAGATGGGTCCACGCGGCGGTCAGGATGCCCTGCATGTCGTCGGTGGCCGAGGTGGTCGCCAGGACCAGGTCCGAATCGGGGACCACCACGCAGAACTGGCCGTAGGCGCCGTCGCCGCGGAAGCCGTGCCGAGCCATCCAGAACTGGTACCCGTAGCCCTGGGCCCAGTCGATGCTGGTCGCCGGATCGGAGTCGGTCCGCACGTGCGAGCGGGTCGCGAGCTCCACCCACCCCTCGGGCAGCACCTGGGTGCCCTGCCAGCGGCCGCCGGCGAGCAGCAGCTGCCCGAACGCGGCGATCGACTCCGTGGTCAGGTGCAGCCCAGAGAAGCCGAGCGCGTTGCCCTGGCCGTCGGTGTCCCAGTGCCCCGGGGTGATGCCGAGCGGTTCGAACAGACGCGGGCGCAGGTAGTCGATCAGGTGGGTGCCGCTGAGCTCGGCCACCAGGGTCGCGACCACATAGGTGCAGCTGTTGTTGTAGACGTGCCGAGAGCCCACCGGGGCCTGCGGCGGCTGGCGCAGGAAGCCCCTGACCACGTCGTCGGGCTCGAGCTCGTACGCCCGCTCGAGAGTGTCGGCCGTGTGCCCCGTGGACATCGAGAGGACGTGGTGGACGGTCAGCGACGCGACCGCGGCGTCGACGTTGTCCGGGACGTGCGCCGGCAGCAGGTCCACGATCTTGTCGTCGAGGGAGAACAGGCCCTCCGCGATCGCGAAACCTGCCGCCGTGGACGTGAACGACTTGCTCAGGGAGTAGAGCAGGTGCGGTCGGTCCGGAGCGTACGGCGCCCACCAGCCCTCCGCGGCAACCCGGCCCGCATGGACCACCATCAGGCTGTGCAGCTCGATCCCGCGGGCCTCGACCGCGTCGAGGAAGGCGGCGATCCCGGCGGCCGAGATGCCCGCCTCGGCGGGCGTGGCGCGGGGGAGGAGCTGTCGGGCGGTCTCGGTCTGCGTGGGTGACGTCGTCGACATGTCCGTGAGCCTAGTGAGTCCGGCCGTGAACGCTTGCGGGTGGCCCGGCAATGCCTCGCAGCGGACGCTGAGGCCGGACCGTGGTGATCGGGGCCAGGGCGTGGACCGTCAGGACTCCCGGTGATCCGCCCGGCGCTCGAGTTTCGTCCAGCCCCTCCAGCCACGTTTCGTCAGGAGTTCGATCAGGCGGCCAGCCGGCGGCACGGTGTCGACCACGAGTCTGTCCATCAGCGCCACCAACGGTGCCTCGAGCTCGGTGTCGTCGACGTAGTCGTCGCCCTGTTCATCGGCCAGCCGCGTGAGGTAGGCGGCGAGCTCGTCTGCCAACTCGACCAGCCGCAGGTCGTCGGTGGTTCCGTCGAGGGCTTGGCTCAGCGTGCGACAGAACGCGACGAACATCGGGTCTGCGTTCTGCTCGCGCTTACGTGCCATCCACTCCGTGACGCGTCCGGGTGAGCGCGCCGCCAGCAGGATCCAGCCGTCGCGCTCGACCTGGACGATCCGCTCGTGGATCCCGAGCGCCCGTAACTGGTCAAGATGCTCGACCACTTGCGGTGGCAGCGCGAGGTGGTCCCCGGCGGCGAGCTTGGCGATCTGTTGCCGATGCCGCTGACGCTGCCGGATCTCGGCCTCGAGCCGACGGTCGATGTCCGCCACCGCGGCGGTGAACTCCGCCCGGTCGGCCCGCAGCAACTCCCGCACGTGTGACAGTGGGACCCCGGCCTGGGCGAGGGTCCGGATCTTGATCACCTCGATCACCGCGGCGGCGTCGTACCGGCGGTAGCCGGAGTGGTCCCGCTCCGGTTCCCGCAGCAGACCCTTGGCGTGATAGTGACGCACCGCGCGGACGGTGACCCCGGAGTACGACGCCATTTCACCGATGGTCAGCATCGCACCAGTCTCCTACCTGCCGTCCGAGAGACCTGCGCGCCCGGCTGCCCCAGGTGTGTTCCGGATGAGCTGAGCGATCTCCCGCGCGTGGGTGAACGGCAGTGCGTGGTCGGCGTCGATCCATGACGTGACGATGTGTGGTTGGTCTCGGAGCAGCCGCTCGACGCCGGCGCACCAGATCCGGTTGAGCCGCTCTGCAGGTCCTTCGTTGCCGGCGCCCGCCATCGAGGTCGACATGATCATGGTCGTGGGCAGTGCGATCCTGCGGTACCGGTCGAGGATCCCGGACCGGATCACATCGATCTCGATGTTCAGGTCGAGGATCTCCTGAGCGGTGAGCAGCACCTGACGCGAGGCGTCCTTCTCGGAGATCTGCTGCGCCGCCATGTCTTCCCACATGAGGCGGAACTCCGGTAGCAGAGCTTCGGTGATCAACGGTTCGGGTACCGGGTTCGCCCCGTCGATGAGTACCAGGGAAGCCACGGTGTCCCGGTGTTCGGAGGCGAAGTGGACGGCCAGGTCCGCGCCCAGCGAGTACCCGACGAGAACCGGGGCGGCAGGCGGGTCGCGGCGCCCGAGTTCCAACATGACGGCGGTCAGATCACCGAGGAGCGCGTCGAAGGAATAGTCCTCGGCCGGCGAGGCGAGGCCGTGGCCACGCAGGTCGAACGTCACCACGTCGTAGTCCCGCCGTAGCAATTCGGCCAGTTCGTGCAGATCGGCCTGCGTCGAGTTCAGCCCGGGGCACAAGACCAACGGCTGTCCGGAGCCGCCGCGGGACACCGGGATCCTGACGTCGCGGTGGTGGATCGTGAAGTTCTGCATTGTGCTCTCGTCTCTCTGGGCCCTGTCCTGGTTCGGTTGCCTCCCATCCTCAGAGCCTGACCCTGCGTCAGGGTCAAGCGCGGGTCCCGTCCGTTCGCGATCCGCCCGGACTGCGAGACTGGTGCCATGACGTCCTGGCAGGAGCACGCGATCTGGTGGCAGGTCTACCCACTCGGCTTCGTCGACGCGCCCAAGGCGCTCGCGGACGCGCCGCACGAACCGACCCGAACCCTGCGTGCCCTGATCGGCTGGCTCGACTACGCCGTCGGGCTCGGCGTTTCCGGCCTTGCGCTCGGCCCGATCTTCACGGCGAGCACCCACGGCTACGACACCCTCGACCACTTCGCCATCGACCCGCGGCTCGGGGACCGGGCCGACTTCGACGCGCTCGTGGCGGCGGCGCACGAACGTGGCCTCCGGGTCATGCTCGACGGCGTCTTCAACCACGTCGGGCACGAGCACCCGGCGTTCCGGGCCGCCGTCGAGAACGGCCCGGACAGTGCCGAGGCCCGCCTGTTCGACCTCACCTGGAGCGAGCCGGGCGCCGAGCCGAGCCACCGCAACTTCGAGGGCCACGACGCCCTGGTCGCGCTCAATCACGACGACGACGCCGTGGCCGAACTCGTCGGCGAGGTGATGCGGTACTGGCTCCGCGCGGGTGCGGACGCGTGGCGCCTGGATGCGGCGTACGCGGTGCCGTCCTCGTTCTGGCAGCGGGTGCTGCCGACGGTCCGCGCCGAGTTCGGTGAGGCGTACGTGGTGGGCGAGGTCATCCACGGCGACTACGCGCAGATCGTGACCGAGTCCGGGATGGACGCCGTCACCCAGTACGAGCTGTGGAAGGCGATCTGGAACTCGATCCGGGAGCGGAACTTCTACGAGCTCGACCATGCGCTCGGTCGGCACAACGACATGCTCGAGGCGTTCGTGCCGCTGACCTTCGTCGGCAACCACGACGTGACCCGGATCGCGACCCAGATCCCCGACCCGCGGGTGCGTGCCCACGCGCTGGTGCTGCTGATGACGCTGGGCGGGACACCGTCGGTCTACTACGGCGACGAGCAGGGCTACGAGGCGGTCAAGGAGGAGCGCTTCGGTGGTGACGACGCGATCCGGCCCGCGTTCCCTGACGCGCCGGCGGACCTGTCCGAGGCCGGGTGGGACGTCTACCACCTGCACCAGGAGCTGATCTCGTTGCGGCGCCGGCACCCCTGGCTGCACCGCGCCCGCACCCGTGCGCTCGACCTCTCGAACGAGACGTACGCCTACGAGGCCATGGGCGACGGCGGCCGGCTGGTCGTGGTGCTGAATCTCGCCGACACCCCGGCCCGGGTGGACGGCGTCGGCGTCACCGGCGTGGTGGCCGGGCAGGCCGAACTGGGCGACGGCGGAGGCTGGGTCCGCGTGGACGCGTGCGGCTGGGCGGTGCTCGAGTAGGAGGGCCGCGGGCTGCTCCTGCCGGCGGCGCCCGCGCGCCGGCGACGTGGCAGGGCTAGCGTGCTGTGACCGGGTCGTACCCCCGTGCCCGGGAGGTTCGAGGAGGAACCCATCATGGCCAATCACACGTACGGCGTCTCGGAGATCGTCGGCACGTCGACCGACGGTATCGACGCGGCGATCTCGAACGGCGTCGCCAAGGCCGCAGGGAGCGTCCGCAACCTCGACTGGTTCACGGTCAGCGAGATCCGTGGGCACATCGCGGACAATGCGGTCGCCGACTGGCAGGTCACGATCAAGCTGGGGTTCCGGATCGAGGAGTGACTCAGTCCGGGACCCGGCCGAGGTTCCCTGCGATCCACTCGTTCCGAACGGTGAGCAGGCGGGTCAGGTAGGACGTCAGGACCAACCGGTCGACGACGCGGCCCAGTGGTCCCAGTGGTGAGGCGAACTCGACCACGTCGGTCATCAGGGTTCCGCTATCGCCGGCCTCGAACAGGTGCTCGTGCCACCAGCGCCCGAACGGACCGGAGACCTGCTCGTCGACGAACCGGTGCGGGGGCTCGTGCTCGACGATCCGCGACGTCATCGTGAACGGGATGCCGAAGTGCCGGGCCCGCCAGGTCACGGACTCGCCCGGTCCGAGGACGCCCGAGGTCACCGGACCGATCGCTCGTTCGTCGGAGCGCGCCATCGATGCGGTGTGCGCGTCGACCGAGTGACTCAGCTCGAAGCAGGCCTCGACCGGTGCGGCTATCAGGGTCTGGAGTCGGATCGTCGGCACGGGACGAGCCTATGCGGGGGTTGTCCACAGATGGGTGGGTGGTCTTCCGTTTGTCGGTGGGCGGGCGTAGTGTAGTACACATGTTCGAGGTCGACGGCGGGGGTGGTGTTCCGCAGGCGGGTGCGCCGTCGTCGGGGTGCTGCGCGCATTGCGCTGAGGCGAGTGGTGGGCGGGTGCGGGTGGTCGATTATGGCGTGTTGGATGAGGCCGCGTTGGCGGTGTTGTCGCCGCGGGAGTTGGCTGAGGTGGCCGCGTTCGAGCGGGAGTTGGCGTATCAGGACTGGTTCGAGGAGTTCGTGGGTGCGCCCGAGGATCTGATCAGTGAAGGCGACCTCGGCGGTACGCAGGGCCCCGAAGCGTCCACGTCTGAGGCTGGAGCGGTCCACGGACCCAGCGTTGAGCAGGGCGCCGTGCCGAGCCCTGGCTCGGGCGTCTTGCCGAGCCCTGGCTCGGGTGTCTTGCCCGGCGCTGGCTCGGCTCCGACGGCGCAGGCGGGTGCCCGCCAGGTGTTCCGGGCCGAGGTCCCGGTGGATCTGGGTGGTGGTGGTCTGCCGCGGGTCGACGCCCAGGCGTTGTCGACTCGGGCGGTCGATGGGTTCTTGGTCGATGAGCTCACGCGTGCGGATCTGGCCGGGATGGATGAGTACGAACTCGTTGATGCCCTGGGGTGCTTCCGGCGTCTGGAGGCGGTGGGGTCGGCGGGGGTGCGGGAGGTCGCGGCGGAGTTGGCGTCGCGGGCGTCGATGGTGATGGCGCGGCCGCGGGCGGTCGGTCGGCGGGTGGTGTTCCGGGAGTCGTTGGCCGCGGATGAGATCGCGGCGAAGGTGGGGTGTTCGAAGCAGGAGGCGAACCGGTTGGTCCGGGTCGGGCAGTTCCTGGGCGGGATCGCGGCCCCGACGGGTGAGGCGTTGGCCAGGGGTGAGATCGATGCGGGTAAGGCCGACGTGATCGCGGTCGCGGTGTCGGTGTTGGAGGCCGAGGCGGCGTTCAAGGTCCAGGAGGAGTTGTTGCCGAAGGCGGTGTTGTGGACTCGGCACCGGGTGGTGCGGGAGGTCGCGAAAATGGTCGCGGCGGCTGATCCGGGGCAGTTCACGCAGCGGGCCGCGCGGGCCAGTACCCGCCGGTATGTGGACCGGGCCAGGGTCGATGTCGATGGGATGGCCTCGCAGACGTTGTACTGGCCGGCCGCGGACGCCCTCGGCCTGGATCTGTTGCTCGATAGTGCGGCGTCCTCGGCGAAGGCCGCCGGGGACCTGCGCACGTTGGAGCAGTTGCGGGCCGATGTCATGGCCGACATCGTCGCCCACGGCCTGAACACCGGCCAGGTCGGCGACCTGACCGGATTCACCTTCCAACTCCACACCGGCCCCTGCACCCACACCCACCACCACGACCACGAGGCCGAGCAGGACGCTCAGGGCTCAGAAACTGAAACTTCCACGGCCAGCCCGACAACTGAGCCGGAGACGTCCAATGCGCCCAGCGCCGCTCCGACGGGCGTGCCGGAGGGGACGGGTGCGCCTACCACCGGCCCGACGGGCGGGTTCGAGGGGACGGGTGCGTCCAGTACCGCTCCGACTGACAGGTCCGAGGGGACAAGCGCGCCCAGCACCGGCCCGACAGGCGGGGCGGAGGGGACAGTTCTGCCCGCGACCGGGCCATCCGGCGGGTCCGAGGAGACCAACGCGCCCAGTACCGGGCCATCCGGCGGGTTCGAGGGGACAGGTGCGCCAACCACCGGCCCGGCCACTGGCGCAACCACCCAGGGTGGATTCTTGGGGTCCTGGCATGGTGCTGATACCGGGGCCGATCCACGGGTGTTCACCCCCGCCCGGGGACAAGGACTGCCACGGGTCTGGCCCCTCGGAGTCCTCGGCGGACACCGCGCCCAGATCCTCATCCGCGTCACCCTCTCGACCCTGATGGGCGGCGAGGACCCCGGCGACATCGAAGGACTCGGCCCGATCCCCGCCGACGTCGCCCGCGCCTTCGCCGCCGGCGGCACCTGGCGACGCCTGGTCACCGACCCCATCACCGACCGCGTCCTGGACTACGGCACCACCCGCTACGAACCGCCACAGAACATGAGCGACCGGATCAAAGAGAACGAACCCCACTGCACCGCAGCCGGCTGCTCGGCCACCGCCCGAATGACCGAACTCGACCACCGGACCCCGTTCCCCCTCGGACACACCAGCGACGACAACCTCGACCCCAAATGCCGCCGCTGCCACGTCCTGAAGACCCACGGCAACTTCGAAGACGAAGTCGACGACCACGGCAACCGGTTCTGGCGCACCCCCACCGGCCACGTCTACATGCGCAACCCCAACGGCACCATCACCGAACTCCCCAGAACCCGCCCCGACAGCAACGGCCCCACCTACCGCACCGCACCCGACCCCGACGAACCACCACCCTTCTGAGCGATGACCTCAGCGAGAGAAGCCCTGGACGCCCCGTTCCCAGGTTGCGCGACCGACTCAGACGGCGCGACCGAGGCGGGCGAGCAGACGGGTCTGGCGATCGGCGCCGTCGGGAGCGTCGACGGCCGGCCCACAGATGCCGTCCATGTACAGGGTCGGGCCGAAGCTGTCCGCGCCCGTCTCGATCATGTCGAGTTCGTACCCGGTGAGCGCCTCGTCGGTCCCGGTGGCGCGTGCGATGTCCCAACGGTGCACCACCATGTCCCAGACGTAGAACCGCTCGAAGGTCGCACCGATGGTGGTCGGTCCGAAGAATCCGTCAAACCCCCGTGCGGAGACCGCGGGATCGGCAAGCAGTGCCGAGACTCGCGCGGTGTGCACGCGCCAGGCAGCCGCGGGATCCGCGTCGACGTCCGGCGCCGGGCCGAGGTCCAGGTCCTGTCCGGTGAGGAAGTCGCGCTGCGTCTCGATCAGGTGGCGGACCACGTCCCGGGCCGACCAGCCTTCGCACGGCGAAGTGGCGGACCAGCCGTCGTTCGGGACGGAGCCGAGGAGCGCGGACAACGGTTCATCGACCCGGCGATGGGCCGCCGCCGCCAGGCCGGGCGCGGTGACGGCGCCGGTCGCGGCCGTCGCGCTGGTCGTGTCGGTCGTACTCGTGGTGTCGGTCGTGTTCATCGGGAGGCTCCGAACGGGTTGGCGCCCTGCACAGCGGCGCTGGCGAACTCTGTTGCCGACGACGCTAGGCCGATGCGGCAGGCTGGGTCTTGATGAAATCCGACAGCAGTGGCCCACGACGGATCGACGCGATCGAGCGCGCGCATCTGAAGGAGCCGGGGGATGCCTCCCACACCATGTACCGGTACGAGCCGGACCCGGTTCTGGCCGGCTTCGTGGAGCGGTTCTGGATCCCGGTCTGGTCGGTGCCGCCCGGGCAGGAGGCACCTCAGCGGGTGCTCCAGTACCCCCATTGCCTGTTCGTCATCACGAACACCTACGCCCGCTTCTATGGCGTCGTGTCGGGGCTGTCCACCACCACTCTTACCGGCGACGGCTGGGCCGTCGGCGTCATGTGCGCACCGTCGGCCGGCCACCTCCTCACGGGCCGGTCGATCTCGGAGTACACCGACACCCACGTCCCGATCGCCGACGTCCTGGGTGCCACGGGGGAGCCGCTCGTGTGCCGGGTGCGGGCCGCGATGGCGTCCGACCCAACTGCGCCGACCGCCCACAGCGAGGCCATGGCGGCCTACACCGACGTGCTGCGTGGCTACTTGCCGGTGGATGAGGACGGCCTGCTCATCAACGCCGTCGTCGCGTTCGTGGAGCAGAACCCGGACGTGCTCCGGGTGGCCCAGGTCTGCGCGGAGTTCGACCTGACCGAACGCTCGCTCCAGCGTCTGGTGCGGCGCCGGGTCGGCCTGAGCCCGAAGTGGCTGATCCAGCGACGGCGGCTGCAGGAGGCGGCGCAGCGGCTGCGCGAGCAGCCGAGCAGTCTCGCCGAGGTCGCCGCCGTGCTCGGCTACGCGGACCAGGCCCACTTCAGCCGCGACTTCACCCGGGTCACGGCCGTGACTCCGGGGGAGTTCGCGAAGACGTGGGCAGGCGAGACCGACCCGGCCTCGTAGGCATGAGCCGACGGCGGCCGGATCCGCCGGCACGTGGGTCGCCCGACGGCGGCCGCGTACCTCAGGCGTAGAAGGCCGGCTTCTCGATCAGTTCGACGGCGAACTCCTGTGACCCGTCCGCCCGTAGCGACCGTACGCCCGCGTCGCACACGACGGCCGCGGCGTACCCGTCCCAGCTCGAGGGCCCGACGATCTCGCCGGCCTGCACGGAGTTGATCCACTCCTGCAGTTCGGTGTTGAACGCCGCTTCGAACCGCTCGTTGTAGTCCGCGGCGATCCGGTTGCTGCGCCCGGCCGGACCCGTGCGGACGGTTGCGTTCTGGTCGCCGAGCGCGACCGCACCGCGCTCGGCCACGACCTCGCACTGGATGTCGTAGCCGTAGGTGTTGTTGACGAAGATCTCGACGTCGATGAGCACGTCGGAGGTGGTCCGCAGCACCAGCACCAACGGGTCGGACAGGTGCGCGAACCGATTCGTGGTCCGCTTCGGCTTGTCGACGCGCGCGGACACGATCTCCTCGCCGAGCAGGAACCGCATCACGTCGATCTCGTGGATCGCGGTGTCCGTGATGGACATCCCCTCGAGATAGTTCTCGGGCGAGCTCGGGTTCCGGTGCCGGTTGTGCACCATGAGCGCCTCGCCGACGTCGCCGCTGTCCAGGACGGCCTTGATCTCCCGGTATCCGGCGTCGTAGCGGCGCATGAAGCCGACCTGCACGAGGCGCCGGCCGCCATGCCGCTCAGCCTCCATGATGCGTAGGCACTCCGCCGCGGTGGGCGCCAGCGGCTTCTCGCAGAACACCGGCTTGCCGGCCTCGATCGCGCGGACCACGGAGCCCTCGTGCGCGGGACCGAAGCTGGTGACGATGACCGCGTCCACATCATCTGCGTCGATCAGCGCCGCGTCGTCGGCGTACACGCTCGCACCGATCGGTTCCGCCACGCGCTGCGCGTGGGCGGGATCGATGTCGGTGACCGCGACCACCCGGCCGCGGGCCAGCTTGTCGGTGATCCGGGCGATGTGGGAGCGGCCGATGCCGCCGGGGCCGATGATGCCGATACGAACGCTCATGTGATGGTCCTCGTGGTCGCGTGCTGTGGTGCGTGACGTTCAGATGGGATCAGAGCAGGCCGAGTCCGCACTCGGCCAGGTACTCGCGGGTCTTGATGGCGTTCGGCAGCGGCATGGCCGGGTCTGCGGGGTACAGGTCCTGTTCGAGGATCACGTACAGGTCCTTGTCCAGGTCCGCCAGCGCCTCGATCAGTTGTGGCATGTCCGGCTCGCCGGCCGGCGGCCGCACCGACGCACCTCGCGCCACGGCCTCGCCGAACGGCCAGTCCAGCTCGTGGGCCTGCCGCACGAGCTCCGGGTCGAACGCCTTGATGTGCACGTAGGCGATCCGCTCCGGGTAGGTCCGGATCATCTCGATCGGATCACCCTCGCCGTAGACGATGTGGCCGGTGTCCAGGCAGAAGTTCACGTACTCCGGGTCCGTCGCCGCGAACACCCGCTCGATGTCCTTGGGCGTCTCGATGTGGGAGTCTCCGTGCGGGTGCAGCACCATCTTCAGCCCGTAGTCGGACTTGAGGAGCTTGCCGAGCCGGTTCGCGTTCCGCACGTACAGGTCCCACGCCGCCGGGGTGAGCTCACGATCGTCGATGAACTCCCACGTCTTGTCGTCCCGGAACAACGGCGGCAGGTGCACGATGTACTCCGCGCCGACCTCCGCGTGGGTCTGCGCGATCGCCCGGAACGTCCGTTCCGTCTCCGCCCAGGCCTCCTCCTTGTGCAGGATGCCCCAGCCGGTGCCGGCGACCACCCGGAACCCGCGGGCGTCCATCTCCTCCTGCAGCCGCTTGGGGTCGGTGGGGAAGTAGCCGAACGGGCCTGTCTCCATCACCGAGAACTGCGCCTGCGCCATCTCGTCCAGGGCCGTGGCCCACGGGATCTGCTGCTCGTCCTCCGGAAACCACACGCCCCACTGGTCGGGGCACACGCCGACGGTGAGCTTGTTGTACCGCGGGTCGGGGTTGTTGGCCTTGCTTGGCTGGTTCATGGGGTCGGGCCTTCTGTGATGGACGACGGCGGAGGTCGGGTCGGGTGCGGGCGGCTGCGGGCCGCAGCCGGGCCGGTCGGGGTCAGTCGGTGGTGCTCGGGAAACTCATGCTGGCCTCGACCTGGCTGTCCCGGTGCGGCCAGCGCGTCGTGATGACCTTGTTGCGGGTGTAGAACCGCACGGCCTCGGGGCCGTGGGCGTGGTGGTCGCCGAACAGGGAGTCCTTCCACCCACCGAACGAGTAGTAGGCGACCGGGGTCGGGATCGGCACGTTCACGCCGACCATGCCGGCCTCCACGCCGTGGCTGTAGCGACGCGCGGCTTCACCGGAGTTCGTGAAGATCGCCGAGCCGTTGCCGAAGGGGGAGGCGTTCACCAGGTCGAGCGCCTCGTCGAGGTCGGCCACCCGGAGCACGGTCAGCAGCGGGCCGAAGATCTCCTCGCGGTAGGCGGACATCTCGGGGGTGACGTTGTCCAGCAGGGTCGGCCCCACGAAGTAGCCGTTCTCGTGGCCGGGCACGGTGACGCCCCGGCCGTCCACCACCACGCCGGCACCTGCCTCGATCGCGTCGGTGGCGCTGCGGATCACGCGTTCGCGCGCCTGTGCGGTGATGACCGGACCCATGTCCGTGGCCGGGTCGGAGCCGGGTCCGACGGTGATCTTCTCGGCCTCGGCCTTCAGCGCCGCGACGAGCGGTTCCGCGGCCCCGCCGACGGCCACCGCCACCGGCACGGCCATGCACCGCTGGCCGGCCGACCCGAAGGCACCCGCGGAGATCTGCGCCGCCGCGAACTCGAAGTCCGCGTCCGGCATCACCACCGCGTGGTTGTTCGCGCCGCCGAGGGCCTGCACCCGCTTGCCGTTGGCGACACCGACCTGCTGCACGTACCGGGCGATCGGGGTGGATCCCACGAACGAGACGGCCGCGATACCGGGGTGCGCCAGCAGCGCGTCAACCGTGTCCTTGCCGCCGTGCACCACCTGGAACACGCCGTCGGGCAGGCCCGCCTCGGCGTACAGGCGAGCGACGAAGTTCGCGGCGGAGGGGTCCCGCTCGGAGGGCTTGAGGATGAACGCGTTACCGGTTGCGATCGCGACCGGGTGCATCCACATCGGCACCATCACGGGGAAGTTGAACGGGGTGATGCCTGCCACCACACCGACCGGCTGCCGCAGGCTGTGCACGTCGACGCCGGTGGAGGCGTCGGCGCTGAACTCACCCTTGTTCGCCTGGTTGATCCCGCACGCGAAGTCCAGCGTCTCGCGGCCGCGGCCGATCTCACCGATGGCGTCGTCCACCGTCTTGCCGTGTTCGGCCGAGATGACCCGGGCGAGCTCGTCGGTGTTGGCGACCACCAGCTCGCGCATCCGGAACAGGATCTCGGTGCGCCGGGCCAGCGAGGTCGCGGCCCATGCCCGCTGGGCGGTGCGCGCCGCGGCGACGGCGGCGTCGACCACGCCCTGATCGGCGGTGGCCAGTTCGGCGACGACCGCACCGGTGGCCGGGTCATGAACGGGCGTGACCGGGCCCGCTCCGTCGACCTCGGTGCCGTCGATCCAGTGCTTGATGGTCCTCATCTGCTCCACTCCTCCTCGGTACGGTTCGCTCACAGGTAGTGGCGCTGGTTCTGCTTCGCCTCGAGGTAGGCCTCGTGGGCGGTACGAGTGCTGGCCAGCCGCGACTCGGCGGCAACGGGGACGTCCCACCAGGCCGACGACGGCGGGTTCGGGCCCTGCAGGTCGGTCTCGATGTGGATCACGGTGGCCCGCGGCGCGGCGGCGGCGGTGGCGTAGGCGGCCCGGAACTCCTCGATCGTGGCGGCCTCGATCACGTCCAGGCCGAAGCTGCGGGCGTTCGCGACCAGGTCCAGCGGCACCGGCGGGCCGTCCAGCAGGTCGGTGTCGTCCGTGCGCATCCGGTACCGGGTGCCGAACCGCTGCGAACCGACCGACTCCGACAGGGCCCCGATCGAGGCGTACCCGTGGTTCTGCAGCAGCACCACGACCACCTTGAGGTTCTCGGCGACGATCGTCGCGAGCTCGGCCGGCATCATCTGGTAGGTCCCGTCGCCGACGATCGCGACGACCTCGCGCTCGGGGGCGGCCAGTTTGGCGCCCATCGCGGCGGGGATCTCATAGCCCATGCAGGAGTAGCCGTACTCCAGGTGGTACTGGTAGGGGCTGCGGGCCCGCCAGAGCGCCTGCAGGTCACCGGGCATCGACCCGGCCGCGTTGATCAGGATGTCCTCGTCGCCCATGAGTTCGTTCAGGGCGCCGAACACCTCGGTCTGGGCGGGCAGCGGTCCGTGGCCGCGGTGGTAGCACTCGTCCGTGACGGCGGCCCACTCGGCGGCGAGCCGGGTGGCCCGGGCCCCGTAGGCCGGATCCACGCGGTGCCCGGCGAGTGCCTCGGTGAGCGCGCGCAAGCCCTCCCGGGCATCGGCCACGACCATGTCCGCGGCGTGCTTCGCCGCGTCGAACGCGAGCACGTTGACGTTCACGAAGGCGACGTCGCGGTTCGCGAACACGGTGTGACTGGCGGTGGTGAAGTCCGTGTACCGGGTGCCCACCCCGATCACCAGGTCCGCCTCGGCGGCGAGGGCGTTCGCAGCCGCGGTGCCGGTGGCCCCGACCCCGCCGACGGCACTCGGGTGGTCGAACGCGATCGCGCCCTTGCCGGCCTGCGTGTCCGCGACCGGGATCCCGGTCGCGTCGGCGAAGGCGGCCAGCTCGGCGCTCGCCTCGGAGTAGACGACGCCGCCGCCGGCCACGAGCAGTGGGCGCTTCGCCGCACGGATGGCAGCGATGGCGCGGGCCAGCGCCGCGGGCTCGGGGACGGGCCGGGCCACGTGCCAGACCCGCCGGCGGAAGAACTCGACCGGCCAGTCATGGCCCTCGGCCTGCACGTCCTGCGGCAGGCACAGCGTCACAGCGCCAGTCTCCGCCGGGTCGGTGAGCACGCGCATCGCGGCCAGCGCGCTCGGGATCAGCTGCTCCGGCCGGTTGATCCGGTCCCAGAACCGCGACACGGGCTTGAACGCATCGTTCACCGAGACGTCGAGGGTGCGCGGGTCCTCCAGCTGCTGCAGCACCGGGTCCGGGAACCGGGTCGCGAAGATGTCCGAGGGCAGCAGGAGCACCGGGATCCGGTCGATCGTGGCCAGGGCAGCACCCGTCACCATGTTCGTCGAGCCCGGCCCGATCGAGGCCGTGCACGCCATCGTCTGCAGGCGGTTCCTCGTCCGCGCGAAGGCGACGGCGGCATGCACCATGGCCTGTTCGTTGCGGGCGTGGAAGTACTTCAGCCGGTCCTCGCCGGGCGCGGGGTCGACTTCGTTCTGAACGAGCGCCTGGCCGATCCCGGCCACGTTCCCGTGCCCGAAGATCCCGAACACGCCCGCGAACAGGGCCTGCTCGACGCCGTCACGCTCGGTGTACTGGGCCGCGAGGAACCGGACCAGCGCCTGGCCGACGGTCAGGCGCTCGGTCGAGGAGCCGGGTGGCTGGCCTCCCGGCTGCCCGCCGGTCCGGTCGCTCGGTCGTCCGTCCGGTGCAGCACTCATGAGTGGCCCTCCCGGCCCTCGGCCGGCGTGCCGTTCATCGGCAGCCGGGGATCGATGTCCTGGTCCTCCCAGGTGGCGCGGATCCAATGGTGGGCCGGGTCGTCGGTCATCAGCCACTGCTGGTCCGGTGCCGGTCCGGCCATCACGTTCAGGTAGTACAGGTCGTAGCCGGGGGCCGCCATCGACGGCCCGTGATAGCCGTGCGGGGTGAGCACCACGTCCCCGGTGCGCACCTCCTCGGTCAGCTCGAGCGGCCGGTCGGCGGTGCCGTAGGTGCGATGGAACGCGACGCCCGGTCCGGCCGGTCCGGGCGCGACCTCGAAGTAGTAGATCTCCTCGAGCTCACGCTCGACGTCGGTGTGCTCGTCGTGCTTGTGCGGGGGATAGGAGGACCAGTTGCCGCCCGGGGTCAGGACCTCGCAGACGAGCAGATGGTCGGTTTCCAGGTCGTTCCCGAGCGCGTAGTTGTTCACCTGACGCGAGCAGGTTCCGGCCCCACGCAGTTCGACGCGGACATCGTCGGCGCTCCGGTGGCTGACCGGGTGCCGACGGCTCGCACGCGCGCTCGGCAGCGCGAACCGGCCCCCGGCCGCGGACGTGATCGTCAGCGTGGCGGTGATCGGGACGTAGAGGTGGTCGGTGAGGTCGGAGAACACGTCCGGTCGGCCCTGGAGGTCGAACGTCTGCTCTGCCTCGGTGTCCGTGGTCACGGTGACCGTGCAGGCTCCCGCCAGTGGCAGCACCAGCAGTTCGTCGGGTCCCGTCTCCAGTTCCTGGCTGCCGCCGGCCGGCAGGTCAAGGATCCGCAGCCCGCTGAACGCCCAGCCGGCGTCGTCCGGACCCAGGTCGACGCTGAAGGATCCGGCGGCGCTGGTGCCGGCGCGCACGAGAAGTGTCGCTGGTGCGTCGGCTGGGCTCGCCGGGCTCGTCTCGTCGGATCCCCTCACAGCACCGACACCGCCCGGTCCACGGCGGCCTCGACATCGTCGTCCGGCGGGTAGAGCAGCGACCGGCCGATGATCAGGCCCTTGACACCCGGGACCCGAACGGCCCGGGCCCAGGCCGCGGCGGCGGCATTCGGGTCTGGGTCGACCTCGCCTCCGAGGATCAGGGCGGGCAGGGACGTCGCGGCCATCACCCGTTCCATCTCGGGTACGTACGGCAGTTTGAGCCAGGTGCGGGCGGACGTCCGCCCGAGGCCGGCGGCGATGGTCACCGAACGGATGACCGCCTCCACCGAGAGGTCGTTGCGGACCCTGCCGTCGGCCCGCGTGGAGATGAACGGCTCCACCATCGCCATCACCCCCGCGTCGGCGAGCGCGTCGACCGCCCGGGCCGCCGACTCCATCGTGGCCACGGAGGCCGGGTCGCGATAGTCGATACGCAGGAGCATCTTGCCGCCATCGAGCCCGGAGGAGACGATGCCGTCGGCGTCATAGCCGGTGAACCGGTCATCCAGCTCGAAGTCCGCGCCGGCGAGACCACCTCGGTTCATCGACCCGTACACGAGCTTGCCGTCGAGGGCGCCGAGCAGAGCCAGCTCCTCGACGATCTCCGCGGTGCCGAGGAATCCGTGCACCCCCGGACGGGTCAGGGCAGCCGAGCACCGCAGGAGCAGGTCTCGACGGTCGGCCATGGCCAGCGGCACGGGGCCGGCGGCGAGGGAGCCGCGGGCCGGGTGGTCCGCGGCGATGATCATCAGCCGGGCGTTCGGGTCGGTCGGGAAGGCGCCGCGCGGCCGGGCCGCGAGGACCTCGGCGATGCGCTCCGGGTGATGGGTGCGCAGCTCCCGGATCTCCTCCAGGGCGGCCGCCATCCCGGTCGCGTGGGCCGTCGGCCGGATCGTCGGAGCGCTCACGCGACCCGCTCGAGGTCGTTGGGGGAGCGGCCCTCGTCGATCACGGCGAGCACCTCGGCCTCGCTGGGCATCGCCGTCGAGCACTCCAGACGGCCGGCCACGATGGCGCCGGCCGCGCTGGCGGCCGTGATGATCCGGTCCAGCGACCAGCCGGCCAGGAGCCCGTGGCACAGCGCGCCGCCGAAGGCGTCTCCCGCGCCGAGCCCGTTCACGACGTCCACCGGAACCGGTGGGACCTCCACCCGTTCCTCGCGGGTCTTCGCGAGGGTGCCCTCGGGCCCGCGCTTGACGATCGCCAGTTCCACCCCGGCCTCCAGCAGGGCATCCGCAGCCCGGTCCGGGTCCGTCTCGCCGACGGCCACCTCGCACTCCTGGCGGTTGCCGACGGCGATCGTGACGCCGGTCAGGAACTCGCGGACCTGGGTGGTCGCCTCGGCCGGGTCCGCCCAGAACATGGGCCGGTAGTCGAGGTCGAGGATGGTGTGCTCGCGCCGCCCGCGCAGCGCCAGGGCGGCATGGTGGGCGGACCGGCTCGGCTCCTCGGAGAGCCCGGTCACGGAGAACCACATGATCCGGGCATCCCGCACCGCATCGGCCGGGAGGTCGCCCGGCGTCAGCTGCAGGTCCGGTGCACTCGGCTGCCGGTAGAAGTAGATCGGGAAGTGGTCCGGCGGGAACATCTCGCAGAACGTCACCGGGGTGTTCAGGACCTCGCTCGTGATCACGAACTCGTCGCTGACGCCGAGGCGTCGCATCTCCCGGCGCACGTACAGCCCGAACGGGTCGTTGCCCACGCCGGTGAGCACGGCCGCGCTGTGTCCGTGCCGGGCCGAGGCCACCGCCACGTTCATGGGGCTGCCGCCGAGGAACTTGCCGAAGGTGGTCACGTCCTCCAGGCCCACACCGATCTGGAGCGGGTAGATGTCCACCCCGGACCGGCCCATCGTGAGGACCTCCGCGGGCGTCGTTGGCGCCGTCATCGTCTCTGTCAACCCCTCTGCCCACCATTGGGGCGGCTTCACCCACTGCTCGCGGGCGACCTCGGTACTCCGCCACCGGGGCGGGTCTCAACCGTGCCCCATCGCGGCGCGGCACGTCAAGTCTTTGTCCGGACATATGGACTTTAGGCTTTGCGACACGTTAGCGTGACCGCAGGTTCGCTGCGTGAGGGAGCGTATGAGTGCGGCCGCCCCGTCGACGATCGAGGTCGACGAGGGTCGGCCGATGGCTGCAAGGAGGGGGATCGACATGGAGATGGACACCGCAAGCACGGGGGAGACCGTGCACCTGCCGCGGGTCGCGCTTGACCGCTCGAGCCCGGTGCCGCTGTATCACCAGATCGCCGAGGCCATGAAGGCCATGATCACCTCCGGTGACCTGCCGGCCGGGACCCGGGTGGAGAACGAGCTCGCGATGGCGGCCCGGCTCGGGGTGTCCCGCCCGACCGCGCGGCGCGCCTTCCAGGACCTCGTCGAGCAGGGTCTGCTGATCCGCAGGCGCGGCATCGGGACGCAGGTCGCGTCCGAGCTGATCCGTCGCCCCGTCGAGCTGACCAGCCTGTACGACGACCTGGCGGCGGCGGGCCGAACCCCCCGCACCGAGGTGCTCAGCCTGGAGTCCCATCCGGCCGACCACGTCATCGCCGAGCGCCTCGGTGTCGCACCGGGTGCCGAGGTCGTCACCATCGAGCGGCTGCGGTTCGCCGATGACGAACCGCTGGCGCTGATGACGAACCACGTCCGCGCGGAGATCGCCCCGAGCGCCGCAGAACTCGCCGAGGTCGGCCTGTACGCTGCCCTGCGCGCCACCGGGGTGCAGATGCGACTGGCCCGTCAGACGATCGGTGCCCGGCTCGCGACCGCGGCCGAGGCGCGGGTCCTGGACGAACGCCCAAGGGCTGCCCTGCTCACCATGGAGCGGATCGCCTTCGACGACGTCAACGCCGTAGTGGAGTTCGGTTCGCATCTGTACCGGGGGTCGCGGTACACGTTCGACACCACCGTCGTGGCTCGATAGCGCGAGCCCAGCCTGGTAAGAATGTGCATATGTCCGTACAAATGTTGACAGGCGATGTGAGCGCTAACTAGATTGCCCTGGACGCGCCCTCGGGCGAGCCACGGACACAGGAGTCGTGCGGCAACCACGGGGTTGACCGCGGTAGAGAGGAATCACTGATGAATCCAGTTCTGGGACGCCGCCAGCTCATGCTCGGCGGGATCGCGGGGACGGCTGCCGTCGGGCTCGGCCTCTCGGCCTGCTCCGATGGTGCGGGCGGCGGCGCCGATGGCGGTGAGGTGACCCACATGCAGTTCTTCCTCTCCGGGGACGCGAACCAGGGCGGCGGCTTCGCCCACATGGCCGCCAAGTACCAGGAGGAGACCGGCGTCGAGGTGGAGATCGTCGACGTCGCGAACGAGGACCTCACCACGAAGCTCAAGAACGCGGCGCTGGCGAACGACCTGCCCGCGCTGGCCCGGGTCGGCAGCATCGACGCGACCTGGAAGGACGTCACGATGGACCTCCGGGACATCCTGGACACCAACGACGTCAAGTCCGAGCTCGCCGCCATCGACCCCGACGGCAAGGTGCTGTCCCTGCCCAGCGACATCACCGCCGTCGGGATGTTCCTGAACAAGACCCTCTTCGACGCGGCCGGTGCGACCTACCCGGCCGTGGGTGAGGAGCCGTGGACCTGGGACGGGTTCACCGAGACGATCCGGTCCGTCCAGGCCGCGACCGGCGCCTCCTACGGCATGGTGATGGACCGCTCGGCGCACCGCCTGAAGGCGTTCCTGTACGAGTTCGGCTCCAACACCTTCGAACTGGTCGACGGCGCGTTCGAGACGAACGAGAACACCAAGCCCGCGCTGGAGTACTTCTACGCCCTGAACGACGACTCGTTCATGCCGCGTTCGGTGTGGCTCTCCGACGGCGACCCGAACGGCCTGTTCAAGAGCGGCGACGTGGTCGCGTACTGCTCGGGTTCCTGGCAGATCGCCGACTTCGCGGTGAACATCGCAGACTTCGAGTGGGTCAGCGTGTACATGCCGAAGCAGCCGGTCCGGGTGACGAACTACGGCAACGCCGCATCCATCGTCGTCTTCGAGGGCACCGGCCAGGAGCAGGCCGCGCTGGACTTCGTGAACTGGCTCTTCACGCCGGAGAACTACACCGAGCTGTCCGAGACCTCCGGCTTCCTGCCTGCCGTGAACGGCATCACCGTGACCTACGCGGACAACGCCGAGGCCTTCGAGCTGTACAACGAGGAGATCGAGGCCTCCGACGAGGTCGCGGCACGGCTGAAGACACAGGACCTCGAGGGCGAGATCGAGGGCAGGACCCTCGAGGGCGACCCGCTGCGCGACGAGACGGTCAAGTACCTCAACGACGAGCAGGACGTGGACACCACGATCGCGAACATCATCGAACTGCTGAACGCCTCGCTCTGACCAGCAGCGAACACCGGCGGTGCGCCACCTGCGAACGGGGCGCACCGCCGTCGGGCATCACCCACACTTCCTTCAGGAGGCTCGCCTTGGCGGCCACGACCCAAACCCCCGAGGTGGCCACGGCCACTCCGCCCCGACGCAGGCTCGCCTCGATCAGGCGCGGCCAGACGATCGCGCCGCTGATCTTCATCGCGGCCGCCGTGGTGCTGTTCGCGCTGTTCTTCGTCTGGCCGGGCGCGCTCGGACTGTGGTACTCGTTCACCGACTACCGCGGCGTCGGGGATCCCGAGTTCATCGGCATCGAGAACTACGCCGCACTGCTCCAGGACGCGACGTTCTACTCGGTGCTCGGCCGGACGGCGTTCTACACGCTGCTCTCGGTGCCGCTGCACTTCGTGATCTCTCTGGGGATCGCGGTGCTGGTCACCACCCGGAACGCGAAGGGGAAGGTGCCGGCGCGGGTCGTGTTCTTCATGCCCTGGCTGATCTCACCGATCGTCAACGGCGTGATCTGGCGCTGGCTGTTCGGGGAGAACTTCGGCTTCGTCAACTACCTGCTCAGCCTCGTCGGCGTCGATGCGGTGCCGTGGCAGACCGACGCCAACCTCTCCCTGGCCGTGGTGCTGTTCGCGTCCTCGTGGGGCGGCACCGCGTTCAACATGCTGCTGTTCATGGCGGCACTGAAGAACATCCCGCGCTCCTACCTGGAGGCCGCCGAGATCGACGGTGCGACAGGGTGGCAGCGCTTCCGGCACATCACGCTGCCGCTGCTGGCGCCGACGTCGTTCCTGGTCGTGCTGCTCACCACGATCGGGTCGATGAAGGAGTTCGCGATGATCCAGGCGCTGAACGGCGGTGGCCCGGGCACCGAGAACATGCTGATGGTGCAGTACATCTACCGGACCGGGTTCGAGCGCTCCGAGATCGGCTACGCGAGCGCCGCGTCCATGGTGCTGATGGTGATCCTCATCGTGGTCGCCGTGATCCAGTTGCGCTTCGACAAGGGCAGTGACCAATCATGATGACCAAGCTCCGTTCCTATGGGCCGGCCACCCTGCTGCTGTGGGTGCTCGTGCTGATCTACCTGTTCCCGGTGGCCTGGTTCATCCTCAGCTCGTTCAAGCCTGGCAGTGAGCTGTTCAGCCTGCCGCTGTCGATCCTGCCCGAGAACTGGACCTTCTCCGGCTACATCACCGCATGGAACCGGTTCAACTTCGCGCAGTACTTCTTCAACACCGGGCTGGTCGCGGTCGTCACCACCGTGCTGACCGTGTTCGTCTCGGCGATGACCGGGTACGCCCTGGCGAAGTACAAGGCGAAGTGGTTGAGCATCTTCTTCATCTGCATCCTGGCCACGACGATGCTGCCGACCGAGGTGATCATGCCCTCGACGTTCGTGGTGATCCGGGACCTCGGCCTGTACAACCAGCTGGCCGGCATCATCGTGCCGTCCATCATCACCGCGACCGGGATCTTCATGTTCCGGCAGTACTTCAAGACCGTGCCGGACGAGCTGCTCGAGGCGGCCCGGATCGACGGCGTCGGGGAGATCCGGGCGTTCTTCTCGATCATGCTGCCGCTCGCGAAGCCCATCGCGGTGACCCTGGCGATCTTCTCCTTCCAGTGGCGCTGGAACGACTATATCTGGCCGCTGCTGGTCCTGAACGACCCGAACCGCTACACGCTGCAACTCGCGCTCCGGTCGATCGTCGGTGCGGACAACATCGACTGGTCCGTGCTGCTGTCCGCGTCCGTCATCTCGCTGATCCCTATGGTTATCTTGTTCTTCGTGTTCCAGAAGCAGATCATGAACGCCGATATGAACTCGGGTCTGAAGGACTGACTTGGACTTCCACGCACTCATCACCGAACGTTCCGACGAGGTCCTCACCGCGCTGCTCGACGGTGCACCAGCCCATCACGGCGGCCACCGCGGCGTCATGACGAAGGTGCGAACCGCCGTCGTCTGCTACCTGAACCCGGAGTCCCGCTGGCGCGGCGACCCCGTGGCGCTGGCCGCCGCGGACGACTGGCTCGCCGAGCTGGAGGCGCTGCAGGCCGACGGCGGACTGTTCAGTTCCGGCGACAACCTCGCCTCGCCGCCGGACTCGAGCTTCACGATCAACGACGTGGCGCAGGTCCGGTCCCTGGTCGAGGCCGCGACGGACGGTCCGGACGGGACGATCCACGCGGTCGCGAACCTCGCCGACCGGCTCGCCGTGATCTGTGACCGGATCACACCGGCCCTGGTCGCGGGCGGCGTGCACACCCCGAACCACCGGTGGGAGATCGGCGCCGCGCTGGCCCGGCTGCACGAGCTCTCACCGAACGCGGAGGTACTGGCCCGGTTGCGTGCCTGGCTGGCCGAGGGGGTCGACGTCGACGGCGACGGACTGTACTCCGAACGGTCCGCGAACTACGCCGCGCACGTCTCCAACCCGTGTCTGATCGCCATCGCGCGGGTGCTGGAGGCCCCCGAGTTGCTGGACGTGGTGCACCGGAACCTGCACGCGTACGCGCTCCTGACCGACCCGGACGGGATCGTCGAGACGGTGTTCTCCCGGCGCCAGGACCAGAAGACGACCACCTTCGGCGCCGCCGCCTTCGCGATGCAGGCGAGGCGGTTCGCGCTGGCCCGGGACTGTGCGGGTTGTGCCGACTACGCGCGGCTCGCGCAGGACGGCACCGGGCTGGACGCCGTCGGAGCACTCGCCGAGGTACTGGCGGAGCCTGCCCTCGCGGGCGAGCTGCCGAGCGACCATGCCGAGGCCGACGGGGGCACCGGCGCGGACACCGAGTCCGGCGCCGGGGCGGCGGCCGAGTGGGGCGCCCCGCGCGTCTTCGGCGGTGCCGGCCTGGCCGTGTGGCGGGGCGCGGCGCGCACTCTGACGGTCTACGGCGGCTCGGACGTACCCCACATGGGCCGGGTCGCGTCCGGGCTCGCCTGCAACCCGACCTTCGCGCGACTGCGGTCGGGCGCGGCGGTGCTGGAATCGGTGCGCCTGTCCCGGGACTTCTTCGGCATGGGGCCGTTCCGTAGCCACGGACTGCGCCTGGCCGACGGCGAGGCGGAGCTGTCCGACGTGCTCACCACCGGCTACTACCAGCCGATCGACCCCTTGCTGGCCGATCCCGACGGGCACTACGACCTCGAGTTCGAGGGCCGGTTCGCCGCCGCGATGAGTTTCTCCGAGCGCGCCCGCGACCGGGTCCGGATGGGAACCCGGTTGCGGGTTCGGCCTCGTCCGGGTGGGTTCGAGCTCACCGTTGGCTTCGAGGGGCCGGCCACCGCCTTCGCGATCGAACTCGCATTCCGCCCCGGGGGCACGGTGGCGGGTGCGCGGGAGATCGGTGCGGGCGCCCACGAGCTGGTCGAGGGCACCGGCAGCTACACCGTCGGGTCCGACACCCTGACCTTCGGCCCCGGCAACGGCTCCGGCGCCGACCGCCCGGCGGAGTACCACCCCGGGGAGGCGTACACGTTCCTCGGCGGAACGGACGCGTTGGCCGGCCCGCGGGTCTACGTGACCGGCCGCACCTCCGAGCCGGTGACCCTGACCATCGGTTCCTGACAGGGGTGCGGTCATGGGTTCCGGCGCGGTGTGGTCCGAGCTCGCCCCGGAGTGGGCGGCGCACTGGGGCGGCGTGGCTGCGCCGGTGCACCAGCGGCTCATCGAGGCGACCGGGACCGGACCTGGCACCCGCGTCCTCGACGTCGGATGCGGGAGCGGCGAGTTCCTCGCCGCACTGAGCGAAGTCGGCGCGGTGGTCGCCGGGGCCGACCCGGCGCCGGCGATGCTCGACCTCGCCCGGGTCCGCGCGCCGGGAGCCGACCTGCGGCCGGCCGGGTTCGAGGACCTGCCCTGGTCCGCCGACAGCCACGACGTGGTCACCGCCGTGAACGCGCTGCAGTTCGCGGACGACACCGTGGACGCCCTCGTCGAGGCGGCCCGGGTCACCCGGCCGGGTGGGCTGATCGCGATCGCGAACTGGGCCGAGGGTGCGCTCAGCGACCTGGACGCGATCGAGGCTGCGCTGGCGGCCGAGGCGGGCGAGGATCCGGGTCCGGACGGTGACCTGCGCGTGCCCGGCGGGCTCGAAGAGGTGCTCGCCGAGGCGGGCCTGGACGTGCGTGAGGCAGGACTGGTCGACGTGCCCTGGGTGGTTCCGGACGCCGTCGCCCTCGTGCGTGGCGTGCTACTCGGCGAGGACGCGGCCGCGCAGGCCGCCGGGACGGCCACGGTCCTGGAGGCGGCGCGGTCGTTCCGGACGCCCGACGGCGGGTACCGGTTGGTCAACCGGTTCCGGTTCGCCGTCGGCGTGGTGCCGGCGTAGTCAGCCCTCCTGACGGCGACGCCGACGTGCCGCCGCAGCCTCGTGTGCGTCACGGACCAGCTCGAGGGCGAGGTCGCCGGTGGCGTCCGCCGGGTTCACGATCGCGACCCAGCCGAGCGCGGAGTACACGGGGTGTGGCAGGACCACGTCCGGTGCACTGAAGTCGCGGTCGTGCCTGGTCTCCCCGGGGATCTCGCCGGTGAGTTCGGTGAACCGGGACCGCCCCACGTGGATGTTCAGGCGCCAGCGCCCGGACGGGTCCAGGTGGGAGGCGGTGTCCTCCGGGTAGTCCTTCGTCACGATGGTCGCGTACGGCTGGGTGCTCGTGGGCACCCGCCCGTCCGGTGCGTAGTAGAAGAACGAGTCGCCCCAGGCCAGCTCGGGGAACTCGGAGCCCGGTCCCGGAGCGAGCACGAGGGACCCGGGCAGGGCGTGCACGGCGGCGATGATCTGTTCCATACTCATGGTTCAAGTCTGACCTTCAAGTGCTTATGTGGGGTTCCATGGACGCGCACGGTGATCTCCTGCGGGATGGCGGGTCGGAGGCCACGCTCGGCACGCTCGAGGTGGCTCGGCGGTCCGGGTACTCGGTGCAGCAGGTCCGGGACCTTGAGCGGCTCGGGGTGATCCCCGCGGCACCCAGGTCCGGGAACGGCTACCGGAACTACACGCAGGTGCACGTGAGTGCCCTGCGGGCCTACCGGGCGCTGGCCGTCGCCGCGGGACCGGTCCTCGCGCGCCGGCTCCTGCGCGAGCTGACGACCTCCACCGTCGCCGACGCCGCCGCCACGATCTCCGCACTGCATGCCCGACTCGACCGCGAGCGTGGTGAGCTGCTCGCGGCCTCGGCGGCGCTGCGGGCCATCGCCGCCGAGGCCGCTGCCGGCCTGGGCCGCGCGCCGGATCCGGCCGACGCGATGAGCATCACCGAGCTCGCCCGGGCGCTCGGCGTGCGCACGTCCACGCTGCGGCACTGGGAGCACGAGGGCCTGCTGCGGCCGGACCGGGTGGCGTCGCTGCGAGTGCGCAACTACGACCTGCGGGCGATCCGGACGGCGCGGATCGTCGCCGCCCTGCGCGGAGCCGGATACGGCATCGGAGCGGTGCGCGACCTGGTGGCGCGGTTGGGGCACGACGTCGTGGTGACGTCCGGCATCGTCGACGCACGTCTGGAGCAGCTCGGCACCCGCACCGTCGCCCTGCTCCGGGCCGGCGCCGACCTCGCGGACCTGATCACGACGACCCACCCGACACCGCTGCCCACGAACTCGACGTAGAGCCGGGTCGGCGGTCGGTCGGCCTATTCGTCGGAGAGCTCGACGGCGGCCTCGGGGGTCGCCACGTGGAAGGTGAACGACTCCTCCAGGTACAGGTGCACCGAGTTCGCGTCGTGGTGGTCGTAGCCGATCGCGAAGTCCTGGCCGGCCGTGAACAGGAAGTCGCCGCCGCGCATGCTCATCACGGTGCCACCGCGAAGGCCCGGCACCCACACGATCGGACCGCCCTGCAGGATCTTGCGCAGGTGGTCGAAGAGCGGGTAGCCGCCGTTCTCGGCCGACTCGATCACCTCGGTGTAGTCGGACGGGCCGAGAGCCAGCCCGTACGGTCCCGCGATGCCGGTGCGCAGCAGCTTCGCCACGGCGGCGGCCACCTGCTGCGGGTAGTGCGTCGCGTCCGGGTCGTGCGGGAGGGCGTCGTGCGTGCTCGCCTGCGTGATACCGGTGATGCCGGCCTCGGACCAGCCGTGCATGATCGCGGCGTTCTCCACCTCTGCGATCCGCACCGCGGCCTCGTCCAGCGCGGTCAGGTCCGGGTCCGGTGCGCCGCGGTCGGCGGCGGCGAGCTCCTCGCGGGAGACGCTGAAGTCCGCCCGCACCTCGACCATGGCCAGCACCGTGCGCGGCCGCGCGATCACGCCCGGCGCGGGGGAGTCAGCGACCGGCCCCACCCGGCCGAGGTTCGTGGCCGAGGCCGACCAGCCGAGCGGACCTGAGAAGTCCACCAGCTTGCGGGCTCCGAGCGCCACGGTCAGCCGCTCGGTGGCCTCCGCGTCGAGCTGGTCCCAGGCGGCCGACGAGATCGGAGCGTGCGATCGGAGGAGGTGGTTCATAGTCCCTGACCCTTCAGTGACCCGATGCCCAAGGTGCCTGAGGCGTCGGAAGTACCTGCGCCGTCGGGCGCTTCCGCGGAACCGGCGCCCTCCTCGGCCGCGCCACCGTTCGCGACGATGTCGCCGTCCTGGAACAGCACCCCGCGGGCGATCTCCGCCCAGAGCGGCTTGGCGCGGAACAGGAACTCCAGCTCCATGGAGAAGTGCTTGTACTCCTCCTTGAGCGAGTCGAGCATGATCGCCCGGGAGATCTCGTTCGGCTCCACCGAGATACGCTGCTCGTACCAGCCGATCGCCTCGGCCTCCTCGGCCAGGCTCGCGCACATCCTGGCGAACGTGCGGGTCTCGGCGGAGAGTTCGTCCGGTGGCTCGTGATACTGGTCGGTCGGCATCGTGCCTCCAGTGGTGGCGTCCGCGGTCACCGCGACCCTACGCCCGGCGCGGGCGACGCTCAATGCGAGGAGCACGGGCCGCCGGCGTGGGCGGCCCGTGCTCGGACGGGCTCAGGGCATGCCTGATCAGGACGTGGCGCGGACCGCGTCCAGGATCACCCGTGCCGTCTCCTCAAGCCGGGAGACCGAGAGCGCGTGGGACGCGGCAGGGAGCTCGACGGCTGCGCGGGCCGTGGCGCGCTCGGCCTGGAACCTCTGGAGCTCCGCCGGAATGTTGAGATCCTGTTCGCCCCAGATCGACCACGCGGGCACGGACCGCCACGCCGGCGGGACCGCCAGAGCTTCCTTCAGGGCCGCCTCGGTGACGGGTCGCTGCGTCGCCGCCATGGTCGCGGCCAGGTCGGCCGGGACGTCGTGGGCGAACTGCTGGTGGAACTTCTCGCCATCGATGCGCAGCTCGACGCCGCCACCGGGTACCGGGTAGCCCAGCAGCGCCGCGCCGAGCGTGCTGCCTTCGAACTTGCCGGACAGCTCGAGCGCGGACTCGCCGGTCTCGGGCATGAACGCACCGACGTAGACGAGGCCGACGACGTTCGGGTTGTCCGCGGCGGCCTGGGTGACCACCATGCCGCCGTAGGAGTGGCCGACGAGCAGCACCGGGCCGCCGATCGCGTCGGCGACCGCGCGCACGTAGGCGCCGTCACCGGCGACCGAGCGGAGCGGGTTCGCGACCGCGACGGTCCGGATGGATTCCTTCTGCAGGCGGGTGATGACGCCGTTCCAGCTCGCGGACTCGGCGAACGCACCGTGGACGAGCAGCGCTGTGGGGGTGGACATGGTTCTTCTCCTTGGTGGGTGTGGTGCGGGGGATGGGTGGCTGGTCAGAGGGTGCCGAGGGCCGTGCGAAGCACGTGGATGGCCTGTTCGACGGCGGCCGTGCTGGCCCGGCTGGCACGCACCGGGTTGAGCATCATGAAGTCGTGGATGATCGCGTTGTAGCGGATGCTCGTGGTGGGCACGCCGGCCTGGATGAGGCGGCGGGCGTAGGCCTCGCCCTCGTCCCGGAGCACGTCGTTCTCGTCCACGATCACGAGGGCCGGGGGCAGGTCGGCCAGCTCCTCGAGGGTGGCGCGCAGAGGCGAGGCGGTGATCTCGCCGCGGCGACCGTCGGCGTCTGGGGAGTACGCGTCCCAGAACCAGGCCATGCCCTTCGCGGTGAGGAACGGGCCGTCGGCGAAGTCGCGGTAGCTCTGGGTGTCCTGCGCGGCGTCGGTGACCGGGTAGTACAGGGACTGGTGCACGAAGGTCACATCGCCGCGCTCCTTGGCCAGCAGGGCGAGCGCGGCGGTCATGTTCCCGCCGACGGAGTCGCCCGCGACGGCGAGCCGGGTCGCGTCCAGGCCGTGGTCGGCGCCCTCGGTCGTGATCCAGCGAGCGGTCGCGTACGCCTGCTCGATGGCGACGGGATACCGGGCCTCGGGGGAGCGGGTGTACTCCACGAACACGATCGCGGCGTCGACCCCGACGGCGAGCTCGCGGACGAGGCGGTCGTGGGTGCCCGCGTTGCCGAGCACCCAGCCGCCGCCGTGCACGTACAGCACGACCGGCAGCGGGCGACCCGCACCGACGGGCTTGACGATCCGGACGTCCACGTCGCCGACCTCGGCCGGCACCCGCAGCCACTGTTCGTCGACGTCGGGCTTGTCGATCGGCGCGGCCTGGATGTCGTCGAGGGCCCGGCGGGCGCCGTCGGTCCCGAGCTCGTACAGGAACGGTGGCCGTGCCGATGCGTCGGCGACCGCCTGGGCCTCGGGCTCCAGGATGATCTCGCTCATTGGTGTGCTCCTTCTGTCGTCTGGGTGGCGGTCGTGCTGCCTCATCGAGGTTCGCAAGGAGCTGCCCGGCGGACCAGGAAGTTCTCCGGCAGGAAGTGCGTTCCCTCCTGCGTTCCACCGACGTCCGGCCGGGTGTCACACCCTGGTGGTCCGCCCGGTCTGAGTTGGTGTCCGCATCCGCGACCCACCCTGGAGAGCCGCCATGGCGCCCGAACCCCTCGGGACCCTGCTGCGTAGACTGCGCACGACCGCCGACCTGACCCTCGAGCAGCTTGCCGAGCGGTCCGGGGTCAGCGACCGGGCGCTCGGAGACATCGAACGCGGGGCCGCGCTCGGCCCGCACCACCGCACCATGCTCGCGATCGCCGGCGGGCTGCGGTTGCCGGAGCCGGAGCGGCTGACGCTGCTCGCCGCCGCCCGGGCCGGTCGGCGCCGCGGCGGCCCGAGCGGGCCGCCTGCCGCGGCGCCGCGTCCAGGGGTTACCCGGCCCGACGGCGGAGCGCACCTGCCGCTGCCGCGCGCGGTTCCCGACTTCACGGGCCGGGCGGCCGAGCTGGCCGTCGTCGCGGCGGCACTGGGCGGCACGGGTGGCACGGGTGGCACCGAAGGTACGGCCGGCACCGATGGCTGCGATGGCACCTCGGGCGTGGCCGGTGGCGACGACCTCACCCGCCGGCTCGCCGGGACCGCGGCTCCGGTCGTCGTCGTGACCGGGCCGCCGGGGTATGGCAAGACCAGCCTCGCGGTCCGAGCGGCCACCCTGTTGCGAGAGAGGTTCCCCGAGCAGGTGTTCCTCGACCTGGGCGCCATGACCCCGGCGAGCCTGGAGCCGAGGGAGGTGGTCGTGGAGCTGATGCGCGCCCTGGGGTACGAGGGCACCGAGGGCCGGACCGACCCGGCCCGGCTGAGGGAACTGCTCGCCGAGCGCCGGGTGCTCGTGATCCTCGACGATGCCGCCAGCGAGGCGCAGGTGCGGGCGGCAATGCCCGGCGCCGGCCCCGCCGCCCTGCTCGTGACGAGCCGCCGCGCGCTCACCGGGCTCGACGGTGTCCAGCGGGTCCAGCTCGACCGGCTCGCCGACGCGGACGCGCAGGCGCTGCTCGCCGCGATCCTGCCGCAGGGGCAGGCCTCGGCACCCGAGCTCGCCCGGCTGGCCCGGCTCTGCGACGGCGTGCCGCTCGCGCTACGGATCGCCGGGAACCGGCTTGCCAGCCGACCCGGCTGGACCGTCGCCAAATTCGCGGACCGGCTCGCCGTGCGGGACCGGCGCCTGGACGCGCTGACGGCCGGAGACCTGGCCATCAGGACCGCCGTCGGGCTGTCCTACCGGCAGTTGGGGGAGGCCGCGCAGCGGCTGTTCCGGCGGCTGGCCCTTGTGGACGGACGGACCTTCGGGCCCGGGCTAGCGGCCGCCGTCTCCGGCCTTGAGGTCGCGAGCGCCGAGGTACTGCTCGACGAGCTCGTGGAGCTCGGGCTCGTGCAACCCGCGGCAGGGGACCGGTACCTCCTGCATGACCTGCTGCGGCTGTACGCCCACGCGGAACTCGGTGCGCACGAGGCGCCGGCGCAGCGGGAACTGGCTCGCGCCGCAGCCGACGCCTGGCTCCTGGACGCCGTCGTGCGGGCCGGGCGCTGGTTCGAGCCCGAGGGGCTCGGCACCGGGTCGACGGACCTGAGCAGCCCGGTGCCGCTGGCCTCCACCGACGAGGCCCGCGCCTGGCTGCTGGCGGAGGTGGACAACTGGTTTCCCGCGCTCGTGCGGGCGGAGGACTCCGGCGCGCACCGGCAGCTCGACGCGGCGTAGTCGGCGAACGCTGACCCACGGCGGCGAACTCGCATCGGTGACCCATGCCGTGCGGGCATCTCGGTATCCTGGGTGGATGGCTCTCACCTCGTGGCGAGAAGAGTCTGAGTTGGGCTCGTGGACGCACCTCGAGCTCCGACCCGCCGCGCCCGCCGCCGCACGGGTCGAATCGGTATGGCTGTTCGACGGGAACCTCCGGCGGCGCGAGAGGTACGTCCCGACGGGCACCCTGGACCTGCTGATCCAGCTGGACGAGTCCTCCCCGACCTTCCGGATCGTCGATGGCAGTTCGCCCGCGACGTGCCCGCCGTCATGCCTGGCCGGGCTGCTCGTGGCGCCGATGGCCGTCGAGACTCCCACGGCAACCTCACGAATGATCGGGGTACGGCTCAAGCCGGCCGGTGCTGCCGCGCTCGTCGATGTCCCGCTGCAGGAGGTCACCGGCACGGCCGTGGATCTGGACGACCTGATCGGCGCGGAGGCAGGCCGACTCACCGACCGACTCCACGAGCCGGGGACCGATGCCGACCGGCTTCGGATCGTGGCCCGATGGGTCGCGGACCGGCTCGCGGGCCAGGTGGGCCTCGACCGGGGTGTCGGGTACGCCGTCGCGGCGATGGAGCGCACGGGCGGCAGGATGCGGGTCGCAGACATCATCGAGCGCGTCGGCAGTACGCCGAAGCGATTTGTGAGATCGTTCGAGCGGCAGGTGGGAGTGAAGCCCAAGCTCTTCTCCCGGATCGTGCGGTTCCGCGGCCTGGTGGCCGATCTGCCCGGGGAGCACGAGTCCTTGAGCCAGGCGGCGGTCGCGCACGGCTTCTACGATCAGGCCCACATGAACGCGGACTTCCGGGAGTTCGCCGGCATCTCTCCGCGACAGTTCCTCGCCGCGAGCAGGTTCCCGGCATCTTCGACGGTGGTCGACTGACCCATTTTCTCCAAGCCCCGGCGCCTGACCTGGTCCTACCGTGGTGCCGTCCGGATGAGATGGGGTGTCATGACGCAGTCCGGTGTGATCCCGACCGTGAGCTACTTCCTCGTCCTGCTGCGCCCTGTGCCGGACGCGTCGGCCGCCGAGCCGCCATGGCAGGAGCACATCGCCTTCATCGACGAGATGGTCTCGCACGGCGTGGTGCTCCTCGGTGGTGACCTCGATCCGGCCGTCGCGGAGGCGCGGGCGGCCTACCTGCTGCACACGTCGACGCGAGCCGAGGCCGAGGCCTGGACGGGCCGGGACCCGCTGGTCCGCCAGGGATCGCACGCGCCGGACGTGATCGAGTGGAGCCTCGTCGGAATCGCACTCAACGCCATCCACCCCGCCCTGAGACTGCCGGCATGACGGCAGCTTCGACCACGACACGAGCACCGAGAGGACCGATCGACGATGACCGAGTCAATGCTGACGAGCGTGATCAGCGTGCTGCCCGTCACCGACCACGCCGCCGCTACCGCCTGGTACGGGCGGTGGATCGGACGAGGGCCGGACGTCGAGCCGATGGAAGGCATCGCCGAGTGGCAACTGGCGGAGAACGCCTGGATCCAGGTGTCCGCCGATCCCGAGTCCGCCGGGCGGACCACGGTCGTCATCGGCGTTGCGGACGTCGACGTCCAACGGACCGGGTGCGAGGCCGCCGGCGTCCCCTGGGGTGAGATCGACGACTACGGCGTCGTCAGGACCGCCGAGGGATCCGATCCGGCGGGAAACAGGGTCGTGTTCGTGCAGGAGGTCGCCGAGCCCTCCGACGACGAGACCCCGACCGCCTGACCCACCTGCGCCGGCCCTGCCGGGACCTCGAGGTCCCCTGCGGGTAGTTCTGTGTGGCACACCGACGGCCGGTGCCCCGCTCCGGACCGCCTGCCGGGGCTGACGACACGCACGCGGCGGTCCTGTCGCCCGGTGCCCGCTGCGCTAGGCTCTGGGCATATTCATTCATCCAAAGGATCGCCATGAACGACGCGCTGTACGCCCGGGTCTTCGCCACGCTCAAGGAGCGGATCGAGTCGGGCGCGATCGACGTGGGGGAGCGGCTGCCCACCCAGAGCCAGCTGGCCGACGAGTTCGGTGTCTCGACGATCACGATCAAGCACGCCCTGGACATGCTGGACCGGGCCGGGTACATCAAGCGCCGGCCTCGCCTCGGCTCCGAGGTGATCTCGCGGACCGCGGGACTCGGGGCCGCCCGTTCGACGAGCACGCTGCCCACCATCGGTTGCGTCCTGACCAGCTTCGACGACAGTTTCGGGACCCGGGTGCTCTGGGGCATCCTCGATGCCAGCCTCGGCCGGGCCAACGTGGTGCTCGGCCGAACCGAGGGTTTCCACGACCGTGAGCAGGGACTGCTGGCCCAGTACCGCGACCTCGGTGTGGACGGGTTGATCCTGCAGCCGGGCTCCTCGGAGTGGATCGCGCCGGCGATCCTCGACCTGGTCTCGACGCAGCTGCCACTCGTCATCCTCGACCGCAACCTCGACGGCCTCCCGGTCTCGACCGTGTGCTCCGACAACGTGGCATCGGGCCGGGCCGCGGCGGAGCACCTGTTCGGGCTCGGACACCGCAACATCGGCCTGGTCACGTCGTCCGGGACCGTGTCCACCCTCGACGACCGGCACCGCGGATTCGTCTACGCGCACGCCGAGCACGCACTCGCCTTCACGTCGGCCCACGAGTATCGGAAGGTCTCCTCGGTGGTGCCCGACCACGAGGTGAGCGTCGACGACGACCTCGCCAACCTCAAGGAGTTCCTCACCACGAACTCCCACCTCACCGGATTCGTGGCCTCGGAGCACGCCGTCGGGCTGCTCCTGGTGCGGGCGCTGCGTGAGCTCGGGCTCGAGGTGCCCCAGGACGTCTCGGTCGTCTCGTTCGACGCACCCCAGCATGTCTTCGACGACGAGGTCCGGCGGTTCACCCACATCGACCAGCACGAGCACGCGCTCGGACAGGCGACCCTCGAGTCGGTCCTGGCCCAGCTGAGCGAGCGCGGCCGGGTGGCCAAGCAGGTGCTGCCCACCGAGCTCGTCGTCGGCGAGACCACCGCGCCACCACGACGCTGAGCGGCGCCGGGCGCGCGGCCGGGGTGAGGGCCGCGCGCCCGTCCGTCTCAGCCGCGGCCGGCGTGCGCCGCGGCGAAGCGCCGTCGAAGGAGCAGCCCGGCACCGACCGCTGCCACCGCGAGGAGCACGAGCAGGCCGATGCTCGCGCCCGTGCTGGGCAGGAAGCCTCCGGGGCCGGCGCCCTCCGTTCCTGGGCCGGCGTCCGTCGGATCGCCGGCTCCGGGATCACCGGCTCCGCCGTCGCCGGGGCTGCTCGGCCCACCGGAGGACGGTGGCTCGGTCGGCGCCGGCGGCTCGGTCGGCTCGCCGGGGTCCTGTGCGGGTACCACGACGAAGGCCGACGTGATCTCCTGACTGAACGCGTTCCCGGCCGCGTCCGCCGCGACGACCCGCAGGGACACGGCAGCCCCGGCGTCCGGCACCGGCACCTCGGCGGCGAACGACCGCACGTACTCACGCTCCTGGACGAACGTCGCCAGCGGCGACACGGCGCCCGCGACGGCAGGAGTCTCGGCGAGCTCGAGTCGCTGCCAGGTGGCGCCGTCGTCGGTCGAGAACTCTGCGCTCACCGACTCCAGCGCCGCGGACCCCGTCGCCCCGGCCAGATGCCCGAGTTCGACGCCGAGCGGGACCGGCTCGCCGGCGGTCCGGTCGGCTCCGACCGTGCCGTCGATCGCCGTGTCGACGTCGTAGAACGCCTGGATCATCGGCAGCACGCTCTCGGTGTCGGTGGCCGAGGAGTCGAACTCCCACTCGGTCCGGGTCGCGGTCGACGTCGGCAGCACCGCAGCGTCGTGCGACGTGGTGTTGACGACCCGGAAGCGGGATTCCGCGGCCGGTAGGTCCCAGGCAGTGACGCCCTGGAACGTGGACTCGTCCACGAGCACGTCGTCGACGTACAACTGCGTGAGCTGGCCGATGCCAGGCAGGCCCGCGAACACGTCCATCGCCCCGGTGCGTTGCGCGTTGCCACCATCAGCCCACGACGGCAGATTCACCTGCACACCGTCGGCCTGGCGGAACGGAGCCCAGTAGCCGGCGCCGACATACGGGCGCACGATCGGCGAGAAGTACGAGGCCTCGAGCTCCTCGCCTGCGGTGTAGGAACGCCGGACGTCACGGACCTCCCACGTCGAGCCGATGTCGGTGGCGCCCTGGTACCACTCGGCATCCGTGGTGCTCACCCACTCCCGACGGACCCCCGGCCGCTCGGTGGCGAACAGGAAACCCTGACCCACG
Source organism: Occultella kanbiaonis (assembly GCF_009708215.1). Classification (NCBI taxonomy): domain Bacteria; kingdom Bacillati; phylum Actinomycetota; class Actinomycetes; order Micrococcales; family Ruaniaceae; genus Occultella; species Occultella kanbiaonis. Next base: position 2,666,478 of record NZ_CP046175.1, read on the forward strand.
TCGACGCCCGGGGCGAAGTCGTAGCGGAACTCGCCGACGAGCGTGGGCTGGGCGCCGTGATAGGTCGTGGTGACAAGTGCGAGGTCGTCCGCGATCTTCGTCGGGTTCGCCGGGATCTCACCGTCGGTGTACAGCAGGACGTCATAGACGTCGCCAGCCACCGGCCGCCCGACGGCGCCCAGCTCCACGTCGCCGGCCGCGAGGGCGGCGAGCAGGGCCTGCCCGTCGGGGCCGCTCACCGCGGCCACCGGTAGCGGTGCGTCGTTGCCGTAGTCGTCTCCGTACCACTCGAGGGACTCCTCGCCCTGGACGACGACCAGCAGTGCGGCACCGGTGGCGGCGACGTTCGCGGCGCGCTCCACCGGCCCCACCTCGGCGGAGGTGCGGACGACGGCGATCCCGCCGTCGAGCGCGACGCCCGCCACGTCGGCGCTGCTCCCGGTGCCCAGGTCGGCTGCGGTCGTCGACAGCTCGCCGTCGAGGTACGGGGCGGCGGGCTGCTCGCGCGCGCCGAGGTCCGCGCCGTCGAGCGTGAGCGTGATGCGCGGGTCGCGCAGGCGCCAGCGCGTCGCGAAGGCGAAACTGGTCGCACTCTCCGCGACGAGGGGCTGGGCCAGCAACTCATCGACGAGGAGCGGGATCATCGCCGAGCCCATCATCCCCTCGACGCTGTAGTCCATCCGCCGGTTCTCCGCGGACAGGTCGTCACGGCCGACGTCCACCGTGACGGGGTCCGCCGCGCGGACGTCCAGGTCGACGGTCGTGTCGCCCTCGAGCACGATGTCCGGGTCGCCGACGAGCGCGATGGCATCGGTGCCGGGCGCCGTCTCGACGTCGGCGTAGGCCATCGCGCTGTACCGACCGGCCGGCAGGCGCAGCGTCGTCTCACCGTCGACGAGGACGCTCTCGGCGCTCTGGGTGTCGAGGTTGAAGAACATCGCGTACATCGTGGCCGGCTGGCCGTCGATCCCGGTGGCGCGCAGGGTCAGGTCGTAGCGCTCCGCCTCCGTGATCATGCCGAACGACGTGCGCGTGAGCGCCTCCCCGGCCACGGACCCGACGAGGGTCCCCGACAACTGCTCGCCGGGAGCGAGCGCCGCGTGGTCGCCGGAGAGCGTGACGGTCGCGGTGCCACCGGCGGGCACCGTCACCTGCGTCTGTGGCAGGAGCACGGCGTCGTCGGCGGCGAGGGTGGTGCCACCGGGTGCAATGCCCGGCTCGATGCCGCCGCCGTCACCGTCGCCGGGGTTCGCGACGGCGACGGACAGCGCGAGGTCGAGCGTCAGCTCGGTGTCGGACCGGTTCGTGAAGGTCACGTCGCGGTCGACGGTTCCGGACGCCTCGCCCCATGGGAGCATCCCGAAGTCGGCGCTGCCCGTTGCGAACACATCGCGCTCGACGGCGGCCAGCACGTCAGTCACGCCGCTGCCGGCCTGGTACGGCGTGAAGCCGAGATCGCGGGCGGAGCTGACGAGGAGGTCCTTGAGCTGCACACCGGTGAGCGTGGGGTCCGCCTGCAATGCGATCGCCGCGGCACCGGAGACGTGCGGCGTCGCCATCGACGTCCCGTCCATGGTCGTGTACGAGCCCTCTCCGGCAGAGAACTGCGAGCGAGCGGCCGTGATACCCGAGCCGGGCGCGCTGACATCCGGCTTCAGCCCGCCGGAGCCGTGGAGCGGTCCCTGGCTGGAGAACCAGGAGAGCCCGTCCGTGGTGTCGTCGACCGAGCCGATCGCCAGCGCGCCCGACGCGGCGGCGGGCGCCCCGATGGTGCCGGGTGCGCCGCTGTTGCCTGCGGCGACGATGAACAGCGTGCCGGTCTCGGCGGTGATCTCGTTCAGCGCCTCCGACATGATGTCGGTGCCGTCCGACGCCTCACGGCTGCCGAGGCTCATGGAGACGACGTCGGCGTTCGCCGCGCCCCACTCCATGCCCTCGATGATCCAGGAGGTGAGGCCCTCGCCGTTGTCGCTGAGCACCTTGCCGACGAGCAGGTCCGCGCCCGGGGCGACGCCGCTGTAGAGGCCGTCGGACGCCGCACCCGAGCCGGCGACCGTCGAGGCCACGTGGGTGCCGTGACCGTTCACGTCGTCGACGGTCTCACCGGGCACGAAGCTCTGGGTCTCGATGACGGACTCGGTCAGGTCGGGGTGACCCGCGTCGACCCCGCTGTCCAGGACGGCGACGCGCACGCCGGTGCCGTCGAACCCGGCCGCCCAGGCCTGCGGTGCACCGATGTAGCCGACGCTGGTGTCGAGGTAGGCCTCGACGGGGGCGTCCAGGTGGATCGACTCGATGCCGGCCGCGAGTGCGCCGGCGGTGGCCGACCGACCGGGGGAGGAGGTGAGCTCGGCCCAGGCCTGCTCGGCGACCGAGCGGTCCGCGCCACCTGCTGCTCCGCCGATGCTGGTCAGCGGGACGTCGAGGTCGAGGCCGGTGACCGGGCCGGTGCGCGGCGTCGGCCCGTCGGAGTACTCGACGATCACCGGGGTCGCCGCGACGGACGCGTCGTCGAACCCGAACTCGACGAGCTGGGAGACGTCGAACAGTGCGTCGTCGAGAGCGCCGGAGGCGAGGTACGGCAGCGCGGCCTCGGGCACGACGTGGATGTGGCCGTCGACGACGTAGGTCCGGACGAGCGCGGTCGGGTCGGCAGGCTCGACGTCGACGGTCCGGCTGCCGTCGGCGAGGTCGGTCAGGGTGACGACGTCACCGGTGAGGAGCGTGACGGTGTGACGGTCCGCAGGGGTGGCTGCGCCGGCTCCAGCGCCGGAGCTGCCGCCGCTGCCGTCACCGGCGTCGCCGGGGTCCGCGGCGGCGAACGATCCGGACGTCAGGACGATGGCGGCGGCGAGTCCGGCGAGTGCCGAGCGCCGCCCACGACGACGGGCGGAGGAGAGGGGAGGACGAACGCGCACGGGTGGCCTTCCGAGGGGACGACGAGGTCGGGTGGAGACAAAGTGCCACATAGAGTGGCGCTGTGGGTGGCGCCTTTACGCCATGGCAGATTCTCGACACCCGAGGTGGTCCGCCCGCTCGAGAGAATGGGGCGATGTACATGCTCGACGGCATCGGGTTGGACGAGGAGTCGGCTCGCGTCTATCGAGCGCTCGTGGCGCGACCGTCCGCGACGGCCGCCGAGCTGGCGCCGGAGGTCGCGCTATCGGCGGGCCGCGTCACCGAGCTCCTCGCGGTTCTCGAGACGATGGGACTGGCCGCGCGGCAGGGGGCGGACTCCGAGCGCGCGGTCGCGTCCCCGCCCGGCATCGCGCTCCGGGCGCTCCTGGCCGAGCAGGAGCGACGGCTCGATACCGTCCGATCCGACCTCGTCGACCTCGAGGCCGTCTACCGGGACTCGCTCGCGGGACGCACGGCCGCGGATGTCGTCGACGTCGTACTCGGTGCGGACGCCGTCCGGCAGCGGTTCGCCCAGCTGCAGGCGGCAGCGGAGCAACAGGTGCGCGCCTTCGTGCGCGCGGACGTGCCGTTCGTCTCCGCGGAGGAGAACGCCGAGGAGGAGCGCGCGCTGCTGCGGGGCGTGCGGTACCGGGTGCTCGTCGAGCGCGGGGTCATGGACGACGCCAACTTCTACGCCGCCGCCCGGGAGGCGCTGCCGTACGGCGAGTACGTGCGGGTGGCGCCGGCGCTGCCGACCCGGCTGCTCATCATCGACGACGACCTCGCTCTGCTGCCGATGCGCCGCGCGAGAGATGATCGCTACGGCGCGATCCTCGTCCATCCCTCGAGCCTGCTGGACCTGCTGGTGGAGGTCTTCGAGTCGACGTGGTCGCGGGCGGCGCGCCTCACCGACGAGGGTGAGCCGGGTGCGACCGACGAGGTGGCGGAGCTCGACCGGTCGATGTTGACGCTGCTCATGGTGGGCCTGACCGACGCGCGCATCGCGAGCCAGCTCGGCATCTCCGCGCGCACCGTGCAGCGACGCGTCAGTGTGCTCATGGAGCTCACGCGGGTCGCGACCCGGTTCCAGCTCGGCGCGGAGGCCGTCCGCCGCGGCTGGGTCTGAGCCGCCCGGGTCGCCCGTGGGTCAGGTCCGGTACTGCGCCGCCGCGACCTCGGTCGCCATCACCGCCGTGAGCTGCGTGGACAGGTCGGTACGCGCCGGCGCGGGCGCGGACCAGTCGTCCCCGGCCAGAAGGGTGCCGTCACCGCCGTACTGGTTCTCGAACAGCGCGTCCGTGCTGGTCACGATGAACTCACTGAGCGCGGTGTGCTCGGCCTCGGCGAGGAACTGACCGGCGTACCGGTAGAAGATCCCCGCGAACAGGCCGGCGTCGCCACCGTCGCCGTCGGGGGTGAACACGGGCCCGTCAGTCAGTTCGGCCAGACTCACGTCGATCGTCATGGCGGCCCGGTCCAGCCGGGCCGGGTCGCCGTCGGTGCGGAACTCCTCGACGCAGGCCCCCACGTACAGGCCCTGGTTGTAGGTGAACCGCCAGTCGGTGTCGATGGCGCCGTCCCGGTTGCGGTTGATGCCGTCGTGGACGAAGCCGTCCGGCTCGACCAGGGTGTCCTCCCACCACTGCAGCGACGCCCGGGCGCGGTCGAGGAACCGGGCCTCGCCCGTCCTCCGGTGCAGCCGGTGGCCGGCGATCACGAACGGACCGTTCGCGGGCGTGTTCTTGTAGTGGTACTGCCCCTTCTCCCAGACGATCCCGCCGCCCTGGGTGCTCCAGCCGAGATCCCAGATGTGATCGTGCAGGGCGATCGCGTCCTCGAGCGCACTGTCGTCACCGGCCGCGTCGGCGAGCCGCAACAGGGCCAGTGCGAACCAGCCCATGTCGTCGAAGAAGTCGTTGAACAGGTCGTCGCCATTGCGCAGGATCAGGTTCTCGCGCAGCTCCTGCGCGCGGTCCAGATCGTCGGCAGCAGCGGTGCGCTCCCAGGCGTCGATGGCCGCGTCGATGGCGTGGGCGTTCCACCAATAGTGGAACGGAGCGTCCGCCGCCTGGTCCACCGGGTGGACGTAGTGCAGCAGCTGGGGCGACGGCGCACCGAAGTACTCGGCGAGGCTCGCCTGGGTCACCGCCGCCCGCCAGGGCGCCGCACGCCGCGGATCCGGTGGCGGGACCGCAGCGACCACCCTGGGTGGCGGGTCCTGAGCCGGCCCGCAGGCGGCGAGCAGGGTGGCGCCCAGGGCGCCGGCACCGCCCAGTGCCAACGCCCGACGGCGGGTGAGCGCCGGTCGGGTCGCTGGCACCGGGCGGACCTCAGGCCGGCGTCCGCGCGAGCTCACGAGCCTCGATCCGTGCACGTGTCTCGGTCGCCATCACGGCCGAGAGCTGGGTGGACATGGACGTCCGCCCCTGCGGCCGGGCCCGCCAGTCGTCGTCGGCCCAGAGCACGCCGTCGGCATCGTCGAGCCGGTTCACGTCCCAGAGCCGGTCCGTCCCGGACCGCACGAACGCGACCAGGTCGGGCGACGGGCGCAGGTCCAGGAGCAGGTCCAGGTACCGGTAGAAGATGCCTTTGAAGAGCCCCACGTCACCGCCACCCGTCTCCGGGAACACCCCGTCCGTGGCGAGGAGCTCGACGGCCCGGCGCGCGCTGAGCTGAGCCCGGTCCAACCAGGCGGGGTCGTCGTCGTGCGCGAACAGCTCGACGCACGCACCGATGAACAGGCCGTAGTTGTAGGTGTAGCGCCAGTCCGTGTCGACATGGGCGTCACCCTCACGGTTCACGCCGTCCTCCACGGTGCCGTCCTCGCGGACCAGGTGCTCCGTGAGCCAGTCCATCGTCTGCCGGGCCCGGTCCAGGTACGGCTCGCCGGAGCCGTCACTGCCGAACCTGGACGCCAGCCTGGCGCCGAGGATGATGAACGGCCCGTTCGCCGGCGTGTTCTTGTAGTACGTCTGCGACTTGCGCCACGCGATCCCGCCGCCCATCACCTCGTTCCAGCCGTCGTCGAGGCAGTGCTGCCAGATCACCCGCGCCGGCTCGAGGTACTCCTCGTACCCCGGAGCGCGGGACAGGCGCTCCAGAGCGAGGGCGAGCCAGAGCATGTCGTCGAAGTAGTCGTTGAACAGGCTGCCGGAGTTGCGGGCGACGATGTTCTCGAAGATCTCGACGGCGGTGCGCAGGTGGACCGGATCGTCGGTGCGTTCCCAGCCGTCGATCGCGACGTCCATCGCGTGTGCGAGCCACCAGTAGTTGAACGTGGCGTTCTCGTCGACCGGATGGGAGTTGTTCAACAGCTGTGGCTCGGGAGCGCCGTAGAGCACCGCGAGGCTGTGGTGGGCGAGGTCCGCTCGGTCGGACCAGTCGGTGTGCGTCATCGATCAGGCGTTCTCGGCCAGGATCCGGTTGAAGGACTCCTCGGCGTTGTCGAGTGCCTCCTGGGCGCTGATCTCGCCGGCCATGAAGCGCTGGAGCTCGGGGATGAGCCCCTGCCCCTCGGCGTCGGAGTAGCCCGGGATCGTGGGCCGAGCGGTCGCGAACGCCATCGTCTCCAGCAGAGCGGAGTAGGCCTCGTTCTCCGTGAAGAACGGGTCCTCGGCGGCCTGGAGGTTGGCGGGCATGTTGCCGCTCAGTTCGGCGAAGGCAACCCCGTTCTCGGGCTGCGTGGTCCACCACTTGATGAACTCCCAGGCACCCTCGACGTTCGGGGCGCCCTCCGGGATGATCATGCCGAAGCCGCCAAGGCCGGAGGCCTGGTCGCCGTTCGGGCCTGCGGGCGCCGCGACGATCCCGTAGTTGAGGTCCTCGATCGCGTCATAGGTCGCCAGGGTCCAGGGACCGTTGTAGGCCATCGCCACGGTGCCCTCGGCGAACCCGTCGGTGCCCTCGGCGAAGCCGAGGTCGTACACGCCGCGGTTGTTCATGAGGTCGTCCCACTCCTCGAGGACGGCGAGGCCCTCGGGGGTGTTGAAGGCGGCCTGGCCGTCGTCGGAGACCATCTGGCCACCGGCCTGGCCGAGCCACATGCTGAACAGGCCGACGTCGGAGAGCGCGAAGCCGGACCGAGCGAGGGTGCCACCCTCGCGCACGGTCAGCGCCTCGGCCGCGTCGGCGAGCTCGGCCCAGTTCGTGGGCGGCTCGAGGCCGGCCTCGGTGAGCAGGTCCGCGTTGTAGAACAGGGACCGGTTGTCCACCGTGAGCGGGATCCCGTAGACGGTGCCGTCGTAGGTGAGCTCGTTCAGGGCGGCCTCGTAGAACATCGAGGTGTCGACGGAGTCGGAGGCGATGAGATCCTCGAGCGACATCAGCGCACCCTTGCTCGCGTAGACGCTGGTCGCGAACCGGTCCCAGAGCACGACGTCCGGCACACCGCCGCCGGCGATCGCCGTGAGGAGCTTGGCCTCGACCTCCTCCTGGGGCTGGTAGGTGACGACGTAGTCATCCTGGCTGGCGTTGAACGCCTCGACCTGGGTCTCGATCTGGGTGGCCTGCTCGCCGGTCCAGTTGCCCCAGAAGGTGACTTCCTGACCGCCGTCGCCGCCGTCGTCGCCGGAGGCGCCGCCGCCGCCGGAGGAGCAGGCGGCCAGGGCGAGCGCCCCGACGGCGAGTCCCGCCGAGATCTTCATGAATGTTGAGGTTCGTGTCTTCGTCGACATGACGAACTGTCTCCTTATTGTTGGGTGGGGGAGCTATTTGGAACCGACGTGCGCGACGCCCTCGATGATGTAGCGCTGGGCGAGCACGAAGATGAGCAGGACCGGCAGGCTCACGATGACCGTTCCGGCCATCAGCGGCCCGTAGTCCGTCGTGTGTTCGGTCTTGAACGCGGCCAGGCCCACCTGGACGGTCAGCATGTCGCGGTCGCTGAGCACGATGAGCGGCCACATGAAGCTGTTCCAGCCGGCCTGGAAGGTGAGGATGCCGAGCACCGCGGCGCCGGCCTTGGCGAGCGGCATGTAGATCTGGGCGAAGATCCGGAACTCGGAGGCGCCGTCGATCCGGGCCGCCTCGGCGAGCTCCTCCGGCATGGAGGCGAAGAACTGGCGCATGAAGAACACGGCGAACGCACCCGCGGCGCCGGGCAGGATGATCGCCCAGTACGAGTTGATGAAGCCCATCCCGCCCTGACCGAAGAAGTCGTTGCCACCGGCGAACGGGAACCGGCGCAGAACCAGGAACGTCGGCACCATCGTGACGATCCCGGGGATCATCAACGAGGACAGCAGCGTGCCGAACAGGACCCGCTTCCCCCGGAACCGCAGCCGCGCGAATGCGTACCCGGCGAGGGAGCCGAAGAAGATGTTCAGCACCACTCCGGCCACGGCCAGGAAGGTCGAGTTGAAGAAGTACCGCCCGAACGGCACCGACGTCCACGCCTTCACGTAGTTCTCGAGGGTGGGTTGGTCCGGCCAGATCTGCAGCGACGAGGACAGGATCTCGCCCTCGGGCTTGAGCGAGGTGACGATCGTCCAGATCAGCGGGAACACCGTGGTGATCGAGACGGCGATGACCGCGATGTACCAGGCGGTGGTGCCGACCTTCTGGCGGGGTGTGCTCGCACGCTTCAGGCGCAGGACGTACGGATCGGCGGTGGTCATGACTGGCTCCTGGACGTGAGCTTGAAGTTGATCAGCGAGAACACGGCGATGATCAGGAACAGGACGAAGGACAGGGCCGAGGCGTAGCCCATCTTCAGACCGCCGAATCCCTGGTTGTAGATGTAGTAGACGACCGTCAGGGTGGAGTTGCCGGGCCCGCCCTTCGTGAGCAGGTACGCCTGGTCGAACACCTGGAACGCGCCGATGATCAACAGCGTCGAGATCAGGAACGTGGTGCGGGACAGCCCGGGGATGGTGATGTACCGGAACGTCTGCCAGACGTTCGCCCCGTCGATTCGGACCGCCTCGTACAGCTCGCGGGCGATGCCCTGCAGGCCGCCGAGGTAGATCAGCATGTTGGTGCCGAACCCGGACCAGACGGACATCAGCACGATCGCCGTCATCGCCCACTTGGAGTCGTAGAGCCAGGCCGGCCCGTTGATCCCGAACCAGCCGAGGACGATGTTGAACAGGCCCGACTGCGGGTTCAGCAGCCAGTACCAGATCGTCGCGGTCGCGACCGTGGACGCGACCACCGGGATGTAGAAGAACGTCCGGAACAGCTTGACGGCCCTGCTGTTCCGGTTGAGCAGCAGGGCGGTGCCGAGAGCGACGGCCACCCCCAGCGGAACGAACATGAGGGTGTAGATCGCGGTGTTGCGCAGCGCGAGCAGGAAGATCGGATCGCCAGCGATGCGTTGGTAGTTCTCCAGCCCGACCCACGATGCGTCACCGATGACGGCGTAGTCGGTGAAGCTCAGCACGACCGCCATCACCACGGGGATGATCACGAACGTCAGGAACAGGAGCATCGGCACGAGGACGAAGATCCAGCCCCAGATCTCCTGGGGCTGCGGTTTGCGGAACGGCCGGGAGTGCCGGTCCCGGCGACGTGCGGGACTCGTGACCCTGTCGGTTGCGATGTCCATCGCGTCGGCGCTGACGGCGGTCGGCTGGATGGTTGTCATGGTGTGGGCACCTGCTCTTCGTCGAGGGTGGATTGCATGCCGGCGCCGCACACGTCCAGCACCAGTTCGCAGAACATCGAGTCGGCCCAGGAGAACCACTCGCGGGTGAAGGTCGCCGGATCGTCGACGTGGAACGACTCGTGCATGCGGAACGTGTCGGCATGGGTCCGGGCGAGCAGGTCGAGGATCCGTCGCTTCTCGGCGTCGTCGTCTGTGGTGAGGCCCTGGACGGCCAGGGCGATCGGCCAGACGTGGCCGGGCGGGGTGTGCGGGCTCCCGATCCCGACGGCGTGGGTTCCGGCCGTGTGGGTCGGGTTGTCGGGGGAGAGGACGAACGCCCTGGTGTTGCGGTAGACCTCCTCGTCGAGCGCGTCCGCGCCGGTGAGCGGTAGCGAGAGCAGACTCGGCATGTTCGCGTCGTCCATCAGTACCGCGCCGCCGAGCCCGTCGACCTCGTAGGCGTAGATCCGGCCGTGGACCGGGTGCGTGACGATGCCCCAGGCGCGCACGCCCGCGTCGAGCCCGGCGGCCAGCTCCTGGGCGCGGCGTGCGAGGGCCGGATCGTCCAGGACCACGGTGGCCAGCTCCGCGAGGTTGCCCAGGACATGGATCGCGAACAGGTTGCCGGGCACGTTGTAGTGCAGGACGCACGCGTCGTCGCTCGGCCGGAACGCGCTCCAGGTCATCCCGGTCCGGCCGACCGGTGAGCCGTTCCCGCCATGGGTGAGCGTGTCCGTCGGCGGGCCGTCGTGGCGCTGGAAGCGGTAGGGCGAGCGTTCGGCGTGGTCCTGCTCCACCTGCCAGGTGGTGATGATGAGGTCGGCGGCTCGGGCGAATTCCGCGTCCAGGTGGTCCGTGCGTCCGGTGACCCGCCAGACCTGGTGGGCGAGCTGGAGCGGGAAGCACAACGAGTCGACCTCGTACTTGCGCTCCCAGACCGCCGGGTGCATCTCGGTCTCGTCGCCGGCGTGCCCCGCACCGTCGGGCCGTGCGTTGAAGGCGTTCGCGTACGGGTCGAGCAGGATCGCCCGGACCTGCCGCCGGACGAGCGACACGAGGAGGTCGGCGACACCCCGATCGTCGGCGGCGAGCGGGAGGTAGGGGCGTACCTGTGCGGCGGAGTCGCGCAGCCACATCGCCGGGATGTCACCGGTGAGGACGAACACCTCCTCGCCGTCCGAGTGGACGAACGCCTCGCGCAGGGTCCGGGACATCGCATCGCGGAAGATCCGCGTGATCGCGTCCGATCCGATGATCTCCTGGACCCGTGCGGTGGTCTCGGTCAGGGAAGGGTGAGCCACAGTGCTCCTCTAGATATATTCAACATCAGCGTTGTATGGGAGTCAGATTAAACGTACCCACGACGAATGCGCAAGCAGGCGCGCCTCCTGGCCCCCGTGGTCGAGTCACGGGGGCCAGGAGCTCGGGGCCGTCAGCGAGCCTGTCCGGGCCCTTCGCCGGCCCACGAGATGGGTACGTGCAGGCGGGCTCTGGTCGGCTCGGCTGCGCCCGCCGGTGCCGAGATCAACTGGTCGAGGGCTGCCGCGCCGAGCCGTTCGCCGTCGACGTCCACGCGTGGCGTGCCGGGCACGCCGACCACCCTGATCGACCGGTCGGCGCCGGTGGCGGGCACACCGTCGCCCACCCGGGCGAGGCCTCGGCCGATCAGGCCGAGGAGCAGGCCGAGGCCGAGGTCGCTGGCATAGGGGAGCACGGCATCGGCGTCGGAGGAGGCAACGCGGTCGACCAGGCCGGCTCCGGCGTCGAACGTCGCCGGAAACGGGCCGAGCACGTCGAGACTGACGCCGACGGCGGTCGCTGCCTCGTGCAGGGTGGCGGTGCGTTGGGCGTTCTGCCAGGAACGGTCGGGGCCGCCGATGTACAGGATCCGGCGATGGCCCGCCGCTGCGAGCCCGCGCAGTAGTTCTGCGAAAGCACCGGCCGTGTCCGCCACCACGGACCCGAGCCCGTCCACCTCGCGGTCGACCAGGATGACGGGCTTGCGTGCCGCAGCCTCGGCAACCAGCGAGTCCGGCCCTCGGGGTGCCACGACGAGGAACCCGTCCACGCCGGTCGCGAGCCGGTCGAACCTGCCGAGCTCCGCCCGGTCCTCGAGGGGCAGGACGGCGACGGAGAGCTGAAGGTCGGCCTCCTCCGCCCGGATCTGGGCGCCGCCGATGATCGGCGCGAAGAACGCGTTGCTGAGGGTCGGGACCAGCAACCCGAGGATCCCGGTTCGGCCGCGGGCAAGGTGCTGCGCGGCCCGGTTCGCCACGAAGTCGAGGTCCGCCGCGGCGGCCCGGACCCGGGCGACGGTGGCCGGGGCGACGAGCTCCGGGCGGCTCAGGGCCCGTGACGCGGTGGCCTTGGACACCTGCGCGCGGACCGCGACGTCGGAGAGCGTTGCCATCCGAGTGCCTCCCGTTCTTCTGACGTTCAATCTGCGGACGAAGTTGCCGAACGGGGGATCCACCCGTTTACACTCCCCAATGTAACCGGTTGTGGAACCGGTTGTGATGACTCTGAAGGACGGGAGGAGTGCTCATGCGGGGCCGCACCGCACTGCTCGTCCTGCCTGGCCTGGCCGTGCTCCTGGTCGGATTCCTGATCCCGTCGGTCGCCATGCTGTTCGCGCCGCCCGGAGTCAGCCCGGTCGAGGTCTTCGAACGGCTCGGACAGATGCTGACGGACCCCTACGACCAAGCCATCGTGATGCGCACGCTCGGGCTCGGACTGATCGTCACCGTCATCTGTATCGGCCTCGGCTATCCGATCGCCTACCTGCTCTCCAGGTCGACGTCCCGATGGGCCGGGGTGCTCCTGGCGCTGGCGATCTTCCCGCTGCTGCTGTCCTCGGTGGTGCGCACGTTCGGGTGGCTGGTCGTGCTCGGATCCCAGGGAGCGATCCCACAGCTGCTCCTGCGCCTCGGTCTCGTGGACACCGCGCCGCAGCTGCTGTACACCCCGCTCGCGATCGTGCTGGGTCTGACCCAGATCTTCCTGCCGCTCGCCGTGGTGGCCTCCTACTCCGCGCTGGCCCAGGTCGACGCCGGGCTCGACGAGGCGGCCCGCGGGCTCGGCGCGAACCGGATCCGCACATTCTGGTCCGTGGTGGTGCCGCTCTCCGGGCCGGGTGTCGTGGTGGCTGCGACCCTGGTGTTCGCCGGCGCCGTGACCGCGTACACCACGCCGTACCTGCTCGGCGGTTCGCGGCAGCGGATGCTCTCCACCCAGCTGTACACGTATTCGTCCACCACCATCGACTGGGCCGCCGCCAGTGCGACGGCGCTGATCATGACGGTGCTGGTGTTCGCCGTCTCCGGCCTGTCCAGTCTCGCCGCACGCCGCGGAGCGACCTCATGAGGACCCGCCACCCGATCGCCGCGAGCCTTGCCGTGCTCGGCTACATCGTGATGCTCGTCCCGATCCTGTTCGTCGTGGTCACCGCGTTCACGGCGGGCTCCACGCTGCGGTTCCCGCCGGAGGGCTTCTCGCTCCAGTGGTTCGAGGCGGCGCTCACGTACACCCCGTTCACGAGCTCGCTGGTCTCCAGCCTGATCCTCGCGGTGATCTCCGCAGCACTGGCACTCGCGCTCGGTGTGCCGGTGGCGCTGGCGATCCACCGTGGGAAGCTCCCCGGCAAGGCCCTGGTCGAGGGCCTGTTCCTGTCCCCGCTGATCGTGCCGGAACTCGTGGTCGGCCTGGCCCTGTACCAGCAGCTCATGGTCGGCTTCGGCCTGGACAACTTCCAGACCCTGCTGTTCGGGCACACCGTGCTGATGTTCCCGTACGCGGTCCGGGTGACCGGCGCCTCGCTGGCGCTCATCGACCCCGCCGTGGAGGACGCCGCCCGCGGCCTCGGCGCCTCGGCCGGCCGGACGTTCTTCTCGATCACCCTGCCGCTCCTGCGCCCGGGCCTGTTCTCCGCGGCGCTGCTCAGCTTCATCACCTCGTTCAACAACGTGCCGCTGTCCCTGCTTCTGCAGAGCCGCGACTTCCGCACCCTGCCCGTGGTGATGCTCGACTACGTGCAGCAGAACTACGACCCGATCGTCGCCGCGATCTCCGTACTGATCCTTGCCGCCACCGTGCTGGTGGCCGTGATCGCCGAGCGCACCGTCGGCTTCGCTAAAGTCTTTGGAGGCATCAACCGATGACCAGCGCAGCGCAGTTCCGCGGGGTGAGCCAGGTCTTCGGTGACTTCACCGCCGTCGACAACATCGACCTGACCATCCCCGACGGGAAGCTGACCACCCTGCTCGGCCCCAGCGGCTGCGGTAAGACCACCAGCCTGCGGATGCTGGCAGGCTACCTGGCCCCCTCGCGCGGCACCATCAGCATCGCCGGGGTGGACTCGACCCGTACCCCGCCGGAGAAGCGGGACCTGGGCATGGTGTTCCAGTCCTACGCGCTGTTCCCGCACATGAGCGTCGCCGAGAACGTCGGCTTCGGGCTCAAGATGCGCCGGGTGCCGGCTGCCGAGCGGGCCCGCCGGGTCACCGAGTCGCTGGAGCTGGTCGGGCTGGCGCACCTGTCGGCGAGCAAGCCGAAGAAGCTGTCCGGCGGACAGCAGCAGCGGGTCGCCCTCGCCCGGGCCATCGCGATCCGGCCCAAGCTGCTGCTCCTGGACGAGCCGCTGTCCAACCTCGACGCGCGGCTGCGGATCCAGATGCGCGCGGAGATCCGACGGATCCAGGCCGAGACCGGCCTCGCGGTGGTGCTCGTGACCCATGACCAGGACGAGGCGCTCGAGATGAGCGACGAGATGGTCCTGATGAAGGACGGGAGGATCCAGCAGCAGGGAGCCCCGCAGGAGGTCTTCCCCGCACCCGCGAACCGGTTCGTCGCGGAGTTCCTCGGCTACGAGAACTTCCTCACCGACACCGACGGCGGGCTTGCCACGATCCGGCCGGAGCACCTCGCGCTGACCGTGGGGGAGCAGGCGCCGTCCGCCTTCGCCGGCGCGGTCGTGTCGGGTGTGGTCCTGGACCTGGCCTACCGCGGGGTGGACCTGCTGGTCACCGTCGCGGCCACGGACGCCTCGGGCGCCCGGATCGAGCTGCTCGCCGACCTGCGCGCCGAGTCGGCCCCCGACCTGACCCAGGGCACCCACGTCTGGGTGCACGTGCCGGCCACGCACCTGGTCCCGCTCACCGGCGACTGACGTTCCGCCGTCGACCATCCCCACCACGAGAGGCAACCATGAACCCGAAGTCTCCGGCGCTGCGGCGCCGCACCCTGCTCGCCACCACCGGCCTGACCGCCGCCGCGCTCGTCCTGGCGGGCTGCTCCGGCGGATCCGACGATGGTGGCGGTGGCGACGGTGATGCGCAGAGCATCGTCGTGAGCACTTTCCCGTTCGGGGTCGAGGAGTTCACCGAGGCGGTGGTGGACCCGTTCACCGAGGCCACCGGCATCGAGGTGGTCCTCGACACGGGCTCCAACGCCGACCGGCTCTCCCAGCTCCAGCTGGATCAGGGCGACGGTGGCGTGGACGTCATGCTGATCTCGGACACGTACGCGGCGATCGCGGACGCCGAGGGCCTGTTCCAGCAGGTCGACGCCGAGGCGGTCCCGAACCTGCAGGAGATCGCTCCGTTCGCCGTCGAGGACGCCTATTCCGGGCCGGCGTACAGCTACCAGCTCAACGGCACCATGTACGACACCGACGAGCTCAGCGCCGACGAGGCCGCGGACTGGGAGCTGTACGCGAACACCGACTACGCCGGCCGCCTCGCGTTGCCGGACATCGCGGTGACGGCGGGCCAGCTCACCGTCTCGGGCGTGGCGTCGACCTACGGCGACGGTCCCTTCGACGTCGACACGGCGTTCGCGACGATGGCCGGCTGGGCGCCGAACATCCTGCAGTTCTACAGCTCCACGACCGAGCTGACGAACCTGCTGACCCAGGGCGAGATCGTGGCCGGGGCGGCCCTGAACGGGTTCGCCACCGACCTGATCGCGGCGGGGGAGCCGATCGGCTGGGCGCCGCCCGCCGAGGTTCGGTACATGGCCACCAACCGCGCCATGATCCCCACCGGCGCCCCGAACCTCGACGGCGCGCACCAGTTCATCGACTACCTGCTCTCCGCCGAGGCGCAGACGGCGTCCGCCGCGCTGGTCGGTGACCTGCCCGTCAACCTGTCCGTGGAGATCCCGGAGGAGCTGACCGCCGTGGTCGGTGACGTCGCGCTGGACCCGACGGCGGCCGGTTACGAGACGCTCGACCCGAACGAGATCGTGCCGAACCGCAACGAGTGGGTCGAGCGGTTCGCGCGTGAGGTCGTCGGTGGCTGACGCCCTCGTGCCGCACGCCGCCTACCTCGACGCCCTGCCCAAGGTCGACCTGCACTGCCACCTGCTCGGCACGGTCCGCTCCGCCACGTTCGCGGAGCTGGCCCGCCGGGAGGGTCTCGAGCTGCCTGCCCCGGCCGAGCGGGTGTTCGCCGACATCAACTCGCGGCCGCCGGACCCGGACCTGTACCGGAACACCCGGATCCCGATGCCCCAGGGCCCGAGTCCGGACGAGCCGGAGGTCTCGTACTCGCTGTTCCAGGTCTCGACCTGGATCCGGGACGTGCTGCGGGACGCCGATGACCTGACCAGGGTCGTGTACGAGGCGTTCGAGGACGCGCACCGGCGCAGCAACACCCGGCACCTGGAGTTCTCCTTCGACATGGTGCCGGAGCATCTGGCGTCGCTGGGATACGCCGGAACCGTCGAGGCGTACGCCGAGGGCATCCGGATGGCCGAGCGGGACTTCGGCATGACCGGACGGATGCTCGCCGCGATCGACCGGTCCGGCACGGGGGAGCAGGCCCTCGAGTGGATCCGGACGGTGGTGGCGAGTCCGCACCCGTACGTCGCCGGCATCGGCCTGGACAACCTGGAGACGGCGGGCCCGCCGGAGCGGTTCGCCGAGGCCTACGCGTTGGCCGGGCAGGCCGGTCTGAAGCGGACCGCGCACACGTCCGAGCACGTGCCGGCCGCCCGGAACGCCGTGACCTGCCTTGACGTGCTCGGCTGCGACCGGCTGGACCACGGGTACTTCGTCCTCGAGGACGATGCCGTGGTGGCCCGGATGCGGGACGAGGGCATCGCGTTCACCGTGGCATCCACCACCTCGCGCCGGTCCTGGCGGCCGTGGCGACGAGCCTCGATCCGCGCCATGCTCGACGCCGGGCTGAACCTGGTGCCTGCCTCGGACGACCCCGGGCTGTTCCCGACGACCCTGGCCACCGAGTACCGGATCCTCGCCGATCAGGTCGGGGTCTCGAGCGAGAAGCTGACGTCGATGGCCCTCGCGGGTGTCGATGCGTGCTGGCTGCCCGCCGACGAGAAGGCGCGGCTGCGGACCCGGTTCGAGGCGGAGATCGCCGAACTGCAGCACTAACCACCGCGGGTGCTCGTCGCCGACGAGCACGCCGCCGGTGGGACTGACTACGGTCGGACCATGACGTCGCAGCCCGGCCCACCGGACCAGCCGGTCGTCGTCTTCACGGGCCTGCCGGGAACCGGCAAGTCGACGATGGCCGATCGGACCGCCATTCAGCTCGGCGCGCCGGCGTTCTCCGGTGACTGGCTCATGGGGTCGCTCAAACCGGCCGCGGCCCAACTCGCGCAACTCGATCGCGACGCGTACTCGCGGATGTACCACAGCCTGCTCGGCGGTCTGATGACGCGGCAGCTGCTCCTCGGTCAGAGCGCCGTACTCGACTGCCTGGTCACGGAGGCCGTCGTCGACGAGTGGCGGTCCACCGCGATCGCGCACGGGGCCGAGCTCCGGATCGTCGAGTGTGTCTGCAGCGACACCGCGGTCCACCGGTCGAGGGTGGAGGGTCGCGTCAGAGGCATCCCGGGCTGGCACGAGATCGACTGGCCCCACGTGGAGCGGATGCGGGGCGAGTTCCCCGCCCTGACCGGTGAGCGACTGACCCTGGACGCCGTGGCAACCGTGGATCGGAACTTCCGGAGGGTGTGCGCGTACCTCGATCCCGGAAACCGATCCGGGCGTTGAACCCCGGGCCGGGTTGGCTCGTCGTTCTAAGTGAGGGCCGCGTGGCCCCACGTTCGACCTGGAGGTTCGCCATGTCCACGATCACTCACACCAGATCTGAATGGCTGCCGCGCGTGGCGCTGGTCGCCACGCTCGCCGCCGTCCTGGCCGGATGCGGCGGAGGCGGGAGCGGCGGCGGGGGTGGCGGGTACGGTGGCGGTCAGCCGACCCGGGAACCGGACGGCACGGCGGATCCCGGCGCCACGACGGTGCTCGTCGAGGAGGCATCCGGCGCGAGCCTGCTCACCGACGCGGACGGGCGCACGCTGTACGTCAGCGAGCAGGAGCAGGGCGAGGCGCTGTGCATCGGTGCGGAGTGCACCGCGGTCTGGATCCCGCTGACCGTCCCCGAAGGCGGGACGCCGACCGGGCCCGCCGACCTCGCCGGAACGCTGGGCACCCTGGTGGCCCAGGACGGCCGGGCCCAGGTGACCCTCGACGACCGCCCGCTGTACACGTTCGCCCTCGACACCTCGGGCGGCGAGACCACCGGCGAGGGCGTCACGGACACGTTCGACGGGGTCACGTTCACCTGGCACGCGGCCACCGTGGACGGCACCCGGCTGGAGCCCGGAACCTCCGACGACGGCGGATCCGGGTACTGACCGGCTCGGCGCATCGGCTCACGACGACTGCTCGGTGACGCTCACGCCGCGCCCGTCGATCCGATCGCCGCGCCCGCCGGTCCCGGCGCCGCGCCGGCGGCGCCGGTGAACTCCACGGGCCGGCCGAGCAGCCGCGAGGATTCCGCGGCGAACGCCATCCGGTGACTGTCCATCGCCGTGTCCAGGGAGAGCACCGGGTCACGTCCGAGCTCGTCCCGCTCGAGGGCGGCCACGAACGCCTCCATCAGGCCGTCGTCGCCGCCGGCGTGGCCGCGGTGGTCGTCGGCGTCCGCGCCCTCTGGCCGGGCCTCGATCGACCACACCCCGTGGCCCATCGGTGCCCGCGTGTGCCGCCCGGTGACAATGCCGGCACTCAGGTCCGGCGCCGCGGCCGTCGGTGCGAACAGGTCGAGCTCGATCCGGCCCGTCTCCATGTTCCCGACGAGCTGGCCGTGGCTGCCGGTGATGGCGATGTCGCGGGTGTTGCGCCCGGTGAACGCCGATGCGGTGAGGTTCGCCGTGAGCCCACCGGCGAACGTCATCGTCGTCTGCTGGTGGTCGACCACGTCGTTGCCGGAGCGGTACACGCACCGTCCGTAGTCGCTGACGTGCAGGGCCCGACGGCGTCCCTCCGGTGTCGTGTCCTCCGTCAGCAGCGTCACGGGTACGCCATGCGTGTCCGCCAGCGCCTCCAGGTAGTAGCGCGGGGCGTTGAACGGGCAGTCCGCCGCAGCCGGGCAACCGTCGATGCAGAACTCGGGTGCGCCGTCGGGGGCGTTCTCGGCGCGGAAGTGCGTGAGCGAGCCGACGCTGTACACGGTGCTCGGCGGCCGCCCGGCCAGCCATCGGATCAGGTCGAGGTCGTGGCAGGTCTTCGCGAGCACCATCGGGCTGGACGTGGCGACCTGGCGCCAATTGCCCCGCACGTAGGAGTGCCCGAAGTGCCAGAAGCCGATGTTCTCCCGCAGTTCCAGGGTGAGCATCTGCCCGAACACGGGCGAACCGATGAGTTCTGAGATCGTCCGCCAGAACGGGGTGAACCGCAGCACGTGCCCCACGGCCACCCGAGCACCGGTGCGCGCGCAGTGCGCGGCGAGTCGTTCGAGCTCGGCCGAGGTGGGCGCCGCGGGCTTCTCCAGCAGCATCGGCACGCCGGCGTCGGCCAGCGCGATCGCAGGGTCCACGTGCAGCTGGTCCGGCAGTGCCACCACGGCCGCGTCCAGGTCGAGTTCGGGCAGGCGGGCCACGAGGTCGCGCCAGTCGCTGAACACCGGCGGGTGGGAGCCCGCGGCCTCCGCGAACCGCAGCGCCCGGTCCTCGCGGACGTCGGCAACGGCCGCCAGTTCGACCCGGTCCGGGTGCTCGAGCATCCAGCGCCCGTATGCCTCCTGCCCACGGGCGCCCGCACCGAGCACCCCCAGGCGCAACGGCCTGTTCACTTCTCGGCCCCCGTCGTCAGCCCGGAGACCAGGAACCGCTGGAAGATGAAGAACAGCACCACGACCGGCACCGTGACGATGATCGAGCCGGCCAGCAGCACGGTCACCGGGACGCTGATCTCGGTCAGCTGGGACAGCCCCAGCGGTGCCGTCCACAGCTCGCGCTTCTGGACCAGGAACAGCAGCGCGAACAGGTACTCGTTCCAGGCGATCATGAACACGTAGATCGCGGTGGCCGCGACCCCGGGCGCCGCGATCGGCAGCACGACCCGCCAGAGCATGACCGGCAGCGAGCAGCCGTCGATGATGGCGGCCTCCTCGACGCTCTCCGGCAGCGCGATGAAGTAGTTGCGCACCATGTAGATCGCCACCGGGACCGTGGTCGAGACGTACACGATCAGCAGCCCGGCGAGGTTGCCGGTCAGGCCGACGCGGCTGAGCATCACGAACAGCGGCACGGCCAGCACGATGCCGGGCAGCAGGTAGACGGACAGGATGATCCCGTTCACGACGCCTCGGCCCTTGTACCGCAGCCGGGCCGCGGCGTAGGCGCCGAGCACGCTCACGGCGAGCGACGCCACCACGGTGCCGAGCGCGAGGAGCAGCGAGTTGCGGATGAACCGGCCGAGTCCGAACCCGCCGTCCGCCTCGTCCCGGATCGCGGTGCCGAAGGCGGAGAAGTCCCATTCGCTCGGGCTCGGGAACAGGTCCAACGGCGCGTTCAGGACCGCCGAGAACGGCCGGATCGCCAACACCATGCCGTACAGCACCGGGCCGAGGGCCAGCACCAGGGCGACCACGATCACGACCACACGCAGGGTCCGCTCGGGCAGTGGCGCCCTCATCGCCTTGCTCACAGCGTCTCCTTCCTTCTGCTCAGCAGCACGTAGAACACCAGGAGCACCGCGAGGATCACCGACATCAGCAACCCGTAGGAGGCGGCGCTGCCGATGTCGGCCCGCGTGATCAGCTCGGTGTAGACCTTCACCGCCATCACCTGGGTGCCCCCGGCGCCGCCGGTGAGCAGGTAGATGTCGTTGAAGCTCTGGAACGACCAGATGAACCGAAGCAGGATCAGCAGGAGCACCACGGCCCGCAGCTGTGGGCCGACGATCTGGGTGAGGATCTTCCGGGACGACGCCCCGTCCAGCGCGGCCGCCTCCTCGATGTCCCCCGGGATCGACTGCAGCCGTGCCGTGATGAACAGGAACGTCAGCGGCGTGGTCTTCCAGACCTCGAAGGCGACCACGGTGAGCAGGGTCAGCGGGATGCTCACGCCGAACACCTCGTAGGTACTCGTGTTGAGGAAGCCGATCGGCCGGTCCCAGCCGAGGAACTCGAGCCCGAACGCGTTGATGAGTCCGTACTGCGGGTTCAGCATGGTCCGCCAGATCGTGGCGGCCGCGATGACCGGCAGCACGTACGGCACCAGCAGCAGCGCCCGGACCACGCCGCGCCCGCGGAACGGGCGGCGGATGGCGAGCGCGATCACCAGGCCACAGACGATCGCGCCGAGGGTGGTCAGCGTCGCGTACGCGATGGTGGTGCCGAGGGCGCCCCAGAACGCCTTGGACTCCATCGCGCCGATGATGTTGTCCAGCGTCCACTCGATGTTCCCCAGGTTCATGTAGGGGATGTCGACGAGCCGCAGGTCGGCGAACGCGAACACGATCACTGCCAGGAACGGCACGATCACGATCGCGAGGATGACCAGCAGCGTCGGCGCGGTGAGCAGGTGTCCGTTGAGATTCTCCCGCTGGGCGCGGGTCATCCGCGCCCAGGGGGAGAACCGCCGTGTCGATGACGTCAAGATGTCAGCCGAGCTCTGCCTGGAGGGCGGTCACCTGTTCGGCCATGGTGGCGGCGACGTCGGCGGCCGGCGTGCCACCGTACAGCGCATCCAGGTTGCTGGCCAGCGTGCCCTGCGTGAACGCGGCACCGGCCAGTTCGGCGTCCTCGGTGCCGAAGCCCCAGCGGTACACGGATTCCATGCCGGCGTTGATGTCGGTGACGATCTCCTCCCCGTAGATCGAGGCGATGGAGACGCCCTCCTCGGGTGCCGGGCCGATCGGCAGCCCGCCCCAGGCGTCGATGAACTCGCTCGGGTTCTCCGGGGTGCCCAGACGCAGCGGCAGCCGGCCCTCGGTCGCGGTGGCCAGGGTGTCCACGTAGCCGGTGCTCATCACGTACTCGATGAACATCTGCGCCTCGGTGGAGTTCGCGCCGACCGGCACGCCGTAGCCGAGGACCGTGCCGTACTGGTTCGGGTTCGCCTCGTCGAGGACGGTGATGAACCCGGAGTTCTCGGCGAGGAAGTTCGGGTTGTCGACGCACTCCGCGCAGGTGACCGGCACGTCGGGGGACAGGCCGGCGAGCTCGTCGAAGATGTGGGTCGAGAACAGCAGCATCGCCGCGTCGCCGGCGAGGTAGGCGGCCTGCGCTGCGGGCACGTCCAGGTCACCGGAGACGCTGGAGTCGCGCAGTTCGAGGAAGTGCTCGAGACCTTCGACGCATTCCGGTGAGTCGATGGTGACCTCGCCGGAGACCACGAGCTCGCAGCCGTTCGTCGGCAGGATCGAGTTGACCGCCTCCGTCGACGACGGCGTACCGGACTGGGTGCCGAGCGCGATGCCGGTGACCCCGGTCTCGCTGAGGGCGGTGGCCGCCTCGGCGAGCTCGGCCAGGTTCGTCGGCACCTCGACGCCGGCCGCGTCGAAGAGGTCCTGGCGGTAGACGATCAGGTGCACCCAGCCGTCGGAGGGCACGGACGCGACCTCACCGTCGAGCGTGACCTGGTTCAGAGCGTTCTCGTTGAACGTCGACGGGTCGAGGGCCTCCATCGCTGCGGCGGTGACCTCGGTGTCGAGGAGCCCCTGGGCGACCCACGCGGCGGTCTGGTCCGCGCCGTGCAGGATGACGTCGGGTACGTCGCCGGAGGCGGCGCCGGTGACCAGCGCCTGGTTCTGGTCCGCGCCGCCCAGCGGCACGACCTCGACGCCGATGCCGGTCTCGGCTTCGAAGTCCGCGGCGATCTGCTCCTGCGCAGCCAGCCGGGACGGGGTGACCTGCGGCGTCCAGAAGACGATGTCGTTGTACTCGCCGTCGGTGCCCTCACCGCCTCCGGTGCCGCCGTCGTCGGAGTCGCCGGAACAGCCGGCGAGCAGGACGGCGAGCGCCGCGGTGGCTGCGATCGTGATCGCTGATGACCTTCTCGTGATGGACATCGGTTACTCCTTCTTCTCGGGGGATGTGGGGGTTGCTTCTCGGGTCGGGTCGATCGCGGGGGCGACGGCGGTGCTCGCCGCGGGTGGGGCAGGGAACCTCGCGAGGGCGTCCCGGGCCAGAGCCGGCAGCGCCGGCCGGTCGGCCGGCACCGGGGTGCCGGGCGTGGTCGCGGTGCGCCAGGCCTCCTCGTGGGCCACGACCGCCTGCCGCAACGCCGCCACGTCGGCGGAACCTGCGCCGTCGGGCCGTTCGCTCGCGTCGGCGAGCCAGTCCGCCCAGAGCTGCCACCGGGGCAGGTAAAACCCGGCGAGCAGCCCGGACCAGTGCCGGCCGGAGTAGTCGTGCAGGCCGCTGTCCTGGCGGCCCCACACGGTGAGCAGCGTGCGGGCGTCCCGCTCCAGCACGTCGGCCTCGGCAGGGTCGGCGCCCCAGGCCCGGGCGTCCGCGGTCCAGGTCGCCAGCCGCGAGCCGGGCAGCTGGTCGGCGAGTTCGTCGAGGGTGAGGATGTGCGCGCGCAGGTCCGTCATCGCGCGCCGGACGCCGTCGGCGTCGCCGCGGGCGGCGGCGGCCAGGATCGCCCGGATCGGCAGCCGCGCGTGCTGGGCCACGATGTGCCCGACGACGTCCACGACGTCCCGCCCGAGCGGGCCGCTCGCCGGGGTGTCCGGGTGCAGACCGATCAGCAGGTGCGCCGCCTCGGCCAGGTCGGTGAGATCGCCGAGCACCCGCGGGTCGTTCTCGGCGTCGATGTTCGCGGACTGGCGCTCGGGTGCGCTGGTGTCGACGAACTCACCGGCCAGGCGCTGCGTCGCGAACGGCGCCTCCGGACCCCACGGGCGGGCGATGATCGGCGACGGGATGGACCGCGTCCGCCCGGGTGCGTACAGGGTCCGGGCGAGGATCTCCCAGGCGCCGGCCGCGGCGGGATCATCGGTGCGGTACCGGGTGCGGGCGAAGCGAGCGAGCCAGTCCTGCTCCGGTTCCGGCTCCCAGACCAGGTCCGTGAGGAGTTCGTAGAACACGGCGTTGTTCTCGATCGCCTCCATGGTCAGCCCGGTGCCCTCGAGGCGGCCCCGGTCGGAGGAGTGGCGGGCCCGGCCGAGCCCGTCACGCAGGCCGTCCAGGTCGCCGAACAGGGCGAACCGGCCGCCGAAGTTGTGCACGGCACACCACAGCCACCGGCGCCCGAACATTGCGTCGGTGCGCTCCCACATCGGCGCGTGCTCGGCCCACAGGTCCAGCAGGAGCAACCGCCTCGCGGGTACCGCGTCCAGGAACGCCCGGGCGCGCTCGTCGGTCCAGAAGCCGCGCTGGTAGTGGAACGGCCACCCCTGCAGCACCCACACGGCGTCCGGGTCGGACTCGGTGATGCCGGCATAGATGCCCTGCGCCATCGACCGCAGGTAGGCCGGGTCGCCCGACGGCGGCACGGACTCGATGAACGGGTCGACGGCGTAGTGGTGGTCGGTGCCGAGCAGCTCACGCTGGGCGGTCATGACCGCCGCGGCGACGCGTGCGAAGTCGGCCGAGTCGGCGGGCAGCAGGTGGGTGCGCCAGCCCTGCCACTCGATCGTGGGCGTGCCGTCCGGGGCGAGCTGGGGCGGGACGTGCCCGGCGAACGCGGGCAGCACCGGCGTCATCCCGAGTTCGCGCTGTCGGTCCAGGACCCGGCGGGCGAGGTCGAGGTGCCCGGCGACCCAGTCCTTCGGCAGCGGACCGCCCCAGGAGTTCGTCCCACCCATCCAGGTCCAAGCGAAGTGCGCGGAGCCGCCGATCCAGGCTGCCGCGTCCGCGGGGTCGAGGCCGAGATCGGTGAACGCCCGCAGCAGCACGGCCTCGTGGCCGAGGACCATCAGCGGCAGGTTGATCCCGTGCAGGGCCATCCAGTCGATCTCGCGTTCCCACCGCTCCCAGCCCCAATAGGCCGCGGAGTAGGAGAACGTCACGAAGTTCAGGTAGTACCGGGTCGTGAGGTCGGTGGTGCGCCGGGTCGGCGGCGCGTCCGGCAGCGGCGCCGGCAGGTCGAGGGTGTGCTCGTCCCAGGTGAACTGGGCGCCGCCGTGGTTCTTGGCGTAGTGGTAGAACCCGCTGACGAGCGCGCCCGGGTCGCTGCCACGCAGTTGCAGCCGGCCGCCGGTGGCCTGGTAGGCGAAGGCCTGCCGATCGCCGTCGGGCTCGCACGTGCTGATGTCGACGGCGGCTTCGATGTCCGTGCCGGCACCGATGAGGCGGCGCAGCAGTGCCTCGGTGCCGGCGACGGCGGACGCGGGCTCGGGTCGTCGGGCGGGCGTCGGTGCCTGGGTCATCGCAGGGCCCCGCCGCGTCGGGCGACCACGTCGATCTCCACGAGGATGCCGGGCAGGACGCTGCCCACGGTGGTACGCACCGGGTAGGGCGCCTCGAAGTGGGCGGCGTAGGCGGCGTTGAACTCGGCGAAGTCGCGGTGCACGTCGGCCAGGTGCACGGTCGCCTTCAGCACGTCGTCGAGGTCGGCGCCCACGGCACCCAACGCGGTGGCGACGTTCCGCAGCACCGCGTCGGTCTGGGCGGCGACGCTCTCGGGGATCTCGCCGGTGACGGGGTCCTGCGGGCCGAAGCCGGCGGTGATGACGAGATCACCGACCGTGGCCACGTGGCTGTACGGCCCGGCCGGTTGCGGCAGACCCTCGGTGAGGGTCCGCTTGGTGATCGTCGTCGGCTCGTGGTTGCCCATGTTCAGGCGGCCTCTCGTTTCGTGACGGCGCGGCGGGCCGGCGCACCGGTGCCGTCGATGACGGGACCGCCGCGAGTCCGGGTGGGCGTCACTGTGTCTCCGTTCCGTGCGTGGGTTTCGCGAGAACATACCCACGTGGACGCGGACAGGCATGAATCGACAACCAGATGACCGAACGAGTTGTTGTGACTGGCTTGAGTGAACAGAACCGTCGCCGGGGGGTGAGGTCGGCGAGCTCGGTGCAGGTCGACTACGGCTGGACCGGCTCGAACACGTGCGAGGCCCGTTTGATGACGTCGAGGCCGTCCGAGACGTCCACCGCTGCCACGCCGGGGAACTGACCGACGTCCTCGGTGATGAAGCGGTAGAGGGCATCGTCGGAGGCGAGCGCCACCTCCCCGCACAGGTTCGTGTGACCGGTCGTCGCGGCGATGTTGAGCACGTTCGGGTGCGCGGCCACCGCACGCCCCACCGACTCCAGCCGCGATGGTGCCACCCGCAGCCAGATGAATGCGACCACCGGCTGACCGAGCACCTCGGGCTGGACCACGGTGCGCAGCCGGAGCAGCCCCGCCGTCATCATCGCCTCGGCGCGCCGCCGCGCCGTCGCCGGCTGGATCCCGAGCGGGCTCGCCACCTCCCGCCAGCTGCGGCGGCCGTGCTCGGCGAGCTCGGCAGCCACGGCGTGGTCGAGCTCGTCCATCCGGTAGTTCTCCCGGGGGCGGTCCTCCGACCAGTGGTCCAGACGTCCCGAGCGAAGGGCCGCGATCGAGCGTTCGGGGAGCACCGCGCCGGTCCAGCCGTGCGGAGTGGAGAACCGGCGGATGATCTTCGACGTCGAGCTCCCGATCACCCCGCGGACGCCCCTGAGCCGTTCGCTCGTGATCTCGAGCAGATGCCGGGTCGAGCGCACATGCAGCTGCGCCGCGCAGTCGAGTTCGCCACCGATCACGGAGACGTAGCCGGACTCGGGCCACTCGGAGACGGCGCGGGCCACGTCCGCGCTCGCGCCCGGTACGCACCGCAGCCGCAGGAACACCGCGAACCCGGCGTCCGCTCGTTGCTGATCGATCACACCGACCACCCGCACCACCGGTCCGAGCAGGGACGCCAGGCGTCGGGAGACGGTGGGCGCGCTGGTGCCCGCGGCCTCGGCGAGGGCGCCCACCCGAGCGCGCGGATGCGCGAGCAGCGCCGCGACGATCCGGACGTCGACATCCCGGAGGTCGACCGGATCATTCATGAGAGCACTCGCTGGAGGCGTTTCCGTTCATCACAGTGGAGAGTCTCATGCCGGTGCGTCGCGACCAAGGCGCGCGGCGCGAACCGGCCGTCACGGGGCGCTGAGGAGCTCGACGAGTCGCGTCATGGCGGTCAGCCGTTCGCCGCTCTCCCAGACGGCTCGCTCCGCGTCACGAACGTCCCGGTCGATCTCGAGGCGTCGGAACCAGGCGGGCAGGTGTTTCGGGAAGGGTGCGTAGTGGCCGGACCGTGCGAAGAGCTGAACGTACGCGAGTCGCATGAGGTCGGTCTGCAGCTTGTGCGAGAGCCAGTGATTGCCGTTCCGGTCCGCGTTCTCGAGCTCCGCGAGGAAGGCTGGGGCGGTGTTGCGGAACGCCGTGTCGACCGCGCCGCGGAACCCGGCGGTCGGGACCCGGACGCGGCGACGTAGTTCCGCGACCGTTCCCCAGGGGTCGTGGAGCAGGGTGGACCGTGCGAGTCCGGCGACCGTGTAGAGCGGGTCGGGCCAGTCCGAAGTGTTCCAGCCCTCCCCGGACTCGACCCGGTCGGCCGTCTCCTCGAGCCGACCCAGGGTGGTGTGCACGAGGTCGACGTCGATACCGTCCGCGCCGTCGCGCCGGACCTCCAGGTGGTGCTCCGGGTCGACGACGTGCCGCGTGGCGTCGGCCAGCAGTGGCCTGGCCGGAAGCGTGGCGTCCCAGACGAGCACGAGGTCGAGGTCCGAACCCGTGGCGAGGCCCGTGAACCGCGAGCCCTGGCCGTAGACCCCGACGAGCCCGCCGTCGGCTTTCGCGGCACCGGTGAGGACGGCGTCGATCCGCACCTGCTCGGGTTCGGTCAGGGGATCGCGGGCGTCGCGCAGCATGCCCGGGATGCTACCGACGCACTCCCGGGGCCCTGACATGCACATGCTAATGTATGTGCATGCCGCGATTGGAGCGCCGGATGCAGATCCTGCTCGATGAGGACCGGTATGCGCGGCTGGAGCGCGAGGCGACGGCCAGCGGTCGCTCCGTGGCGTCGATCGTCCGAGACGCGATCGACTCGCATTTCGCGTCGGGGGCGGGCATCCGCGCCGAGGCCGGCCGTCGGCTGGTGGCCGAGTTCGACACCGGGGGGACCGGTCGGGAGCCGGACTGGGCCGAATCCAAGGCTGCCCTCGAGGACGACCCGGACGTCCGCGACAGTGCCTGACACCTACCTGGTCGACACCGCCGTGTTCGCGTACGCGCTCGGGCTGGCGCATGAGCGACGAGACGCATGCCGTCGGATCGTCGAGCTCGCCGCTGAGGGGGAGGTGGAGTTGCACGCAAGCGTGGAGATGGTCCAGGAGCTACTACATCACCGGATGCGCCGAACCCAGCGTGAGGCAGCGGTTCGGCAAGCCCGGGCTGTTGCCGATCTGTGTGTCCTGCACCCGTTCGACGCCGCCGTCCTCGCACGGGCGCTGGACCTTGTCTCACGTACGTCACTTCGCGGTCGCGACGCGGTGCACGCCGCTACGGCCACTGTGAACGGGATCGCACGTCTGCTGTCGAGCAATCCCGACTTCGACGCTGTTCCCGGCCTGGTGCGAGTGGACCCGGGCGACCTCGGCTGAGCGCGCACGGGCGACCGGGTGCCCTCGACCGGTCGATGACCACTCATCCGCCGACCGCGGCTCGGGACGTGGTTCAGCCGACGAGTTGCCAGGTGCCCCAGGCCGTTCCTGCGGCAGCGCCCGCATCCGCGCCACGGCGCTGGGGGAGCGGTGTGCGGTCGGCGTCAAGGAATGTCTCGACCGACCACCATTCGCGCAGCGTGTCCGCACCGATCGCGGCGAGCATGCCTGCCGTCTGGGAGGCATGCGCCCGCAGCGCGACGAGCTTGCGGTCGGCGTCCACGCCGCTCAGGTTCAGGGCCAGCGCGACGTCGGCGTCGGGGGTGCGCAGCGGCAGCCCGTCGGCAAGGAACACGTCGAGCCGCTCGTGCACGTGCGCCCAGCGGCGCACGAATGATTCCGTGGTGGTCGCGAACAGGAGCCGGGCCCGCGGCGCCGACGCCGCGCGCGCCGTGCTCGCCCACGCGGAGACGGTCTGATGGTCCTCGTGTCCGGTGAGCCCGTCCGGCCCGAACGTCACGATGGTGTCCGGCTGCACCTGCTCGACGATCCCGGCGAGCTGGTCGATCGCCTGCAACTGGTGCTGGCGGGCCAGGCTGCCGTCGGGGTGACCCAGGTGCCTGTGCTCCGTCACTCCGACCGCGGCAAGCGAGGCGGCCAGCTCGAGTGCACGGACCCGGCCGAGCCGGTCGGGCGGCCAGCGGGTGGGGTCCGTGGTCCCGTGCTCCCCGAGGGTCGCGGTGACCACCACGACCCGCTGACCGGCATCCCGGGCGGCCGCCATCAGGCCGGCGGACAGGAACCCCTCGTCGTCCGGGTGTGCCCAGACCCCGAGGATCGTGCCGAGGGAGCGTACGTCGTGCATCGGGGAACCCTTCCGGTCCGTGCGGTGATCCCCCGATCGCCGGTCGTCCTTGAGAGATTGGGGACAGTCAGTTCTACGTGCTCGTGGAGGAGGCGGTCCATGGAATTTTGATACCCGGTGCCGTGCCTATCCGGGTGCCCCGGCCCGGACCGCCTGCCGGTAGCCGCCCGGCGCTCGCCCGCAGATGCGGGTGAACTGCTCATAGAATGCGCTCTGCGAACTGAACCCGGATGCGTGGGCGACGTCCGCCGTCGTCATCGTGGTGCTGATCAGCAACCGCTGCGCCTCGGCGACACGGCACCGGCTCAGGTAGGTGCCGATGGTGGTGCCCACCGACCGCCGGAACAGCGTCATCGCATACGTCGCGTTCAGATGCGCGGCGCGCGCGACGTCGGCGGGCGCGATCGGCTCGCGGAAATGCTCGGCGATGAACCGCGCCATGTCGACGGCGGCACGCGCCCGCCCGGGGTGAGCGCCGCCGTCGGGGGCTTCCGGGGCGGCGCACCCGGCGCGCAGCAGCCGGCGCACCAGGGCCTGCACCTCGAGCAGCGCGATGGTGGCGTCCGCCTCGAGCAGTTCCGCGTGCCAGGAGGCGAAGAGTCCACGGGCGTCGCCGGAGACCGTCGCGGCGTCCACGATCACCGGACTCGGGCGCAGCAGGGTGGCGAGGTCCTGGGCAGGCAGCGACCAGCCGAGCGCGGTACCCAGCGGCAGATGGACCCAGCCGCCGAGCGTCTCGGTGCCCGCCGGGGTCAGGTGGTGCGGCGTCGCGGCCCAGAACAGGGCGATCTGCCCGGCGCTCACGCTGACCGGGGCGCCGCCGAAGAGGTAGTCGAGCCGTCCGGACATGACGAGGTTCAGCTCCACGTCGTCGTGGCGGTGCGGGCGTGCCATCACCGGGGCCGGCCCCAGATGGGTCCAGATGCCGGGCTGCATCGTCTCGACTGCGGAGTCTTCCATCCGAGCAGGCTAGCGAAGGATTCCGGAAGGACTGGTGCCCTTCGCGGAGGTACTGCCGGATGGCTCGGACCTACCGTGATGGTCATGACGACTTCGACGGCGACCCCCAAGATCACCATCATCGGCGCCGGGGGCTTCGTGTTCCCGTTCCGGCTCATCGGGGACCTGCTCAGCTTCCCGGCCCTGCGCGGCGCCCGGCTGTGCCTCATGGACATCGACGCCGACCGGCTCGACCGGGTCGCCGGGGCTGCCCGCGACCTGGTCGCCCACCACGGTTTCGACGTGGACGTGGCACCCACGACGGACCGGCGGGAGGCGCTGGACGGCGCCGACTTCGTGATCATCACGTTCCAGGTGGGCGGAGTGGAGGCCTACCGGCACGACGTCGAGATCCCGCGCCGGTACGGGGTCGACCAGACCGTGGGGGACACCGTCGGCCCCGGCGGGGTGTTCCGGTTCCTGCGCTCGGTCCCGGCCTACGCCGCGATCGCTGCCGACGCGCGTGAGCTCTGCCCGGACGCGCAGTTCATCAACTACGCGAACCCGATGGCCATGGCGACGGCGTACCTGAACGCGCAGGGTCTGCGCACCGTCGGGCTGTGCCACAGCGTGCAGGGCACCACCCGGATGCTCGCCCGCACCCTCGGCGTCCCGTACGAGGAGGTCTCCTACCGGTGCGCCGGCATCAACCACCAGGCCTGGATCCTGGAGTACCGGCGCGGTGCCGAGGACCTCTACCCGCGGCTGCGCGAGACCATGCTGGCCAAGCACCTGCCCGGCCGGGCCGCCGAGGGGCTGGCCGTCGACGACGGCGACCACTCCGGCGCCGCCGAGGAGGCGAGCACCTACGAGGGTGGCAACGAGCAGGTCCGCACCACGATCATGGACTCCTTCGGCTACTTCCAGACCGAGTCGAGCCACCACGCCTCCGAGTACCTGCCCTACTTCCGGAAGAGCCCGGACCTGGTGCTCTCCTACATCCCGCAGCGCTGGGACTACTACGAGATCTGCGCCGCCCACGACGAGCCCGGCGACATCGACGAACAGCTGTCCAGGCTCAAGGAGGATCTGGCGCCGTCGGTCGAGTACGGCGCGTCCATCGTGAACTCGATGGTCACCGGCGTGCCGAGCGTGGTCTACGGGAATGTGCCCAACGCCGGCGCCCTGATCACGAACCTGCCCGCGGACGCGTGCGTCGAGGTGCCCTGCCTGGTGGATGCGGGCGGCGTCCAGCCGACGGCGCAGGGCGAGCTGCCGCCCCAACTAGCCGCCCTGAACCGTACGAACATCAACACCCAAACTCTCGCCGTGAGGGCCGCGCTAACCGGCGACGTGGAGCACGTGCACCACGCGGTCGCCCTCGACCCACTGACCAGCGCTCAGTGCACGCTGACCCAGATCCGGGCGATGACGGACGAGCTGCTGGAGGCGCACGCGGCGAGCCTTCAGCCGGAGCTGCGGCCAGCGAACTAGCGGACGGCTCGCGGCGCCCATGGGGTGGTCTACGGTGGCGGGCGTGGAACTACGCGCCTACACCGACGACGACGCCGCGGCCACGCTCGGCGTGTTCCAGCGGGCGATCCGTGAGATCGCCAGTCGCGACTACACCCCGGAGCAGATCGCGGTCTGGGCGCCCGAGGACGTCGACGCCGAGCGATGGGCGTCCCGGCGCGCCGCCGCGGGCACGGTCGTGGCGGTCGTGGACGGCGCCGTGGCCGCGTTCACCGACCTGGGCGAGGACGGCTACATCGACATGATGTTCGTCGATCCCGGCTACGCACGGCGAGGCATCGCGACCGCACTGCTCGAGCACGTGGTGAGCGCCGCCGTCGGGCGTGGACTGACGGAACTGACCGTGCACGCGAGCCTGACCGCGAGACCGTTCTTCGAGCGGCACGGCTTCGTCGTCGAGGCGCAACGGTTTCCGGTTCGCGGTGGCGTGCGACTCACGAACTTCGACATGCGGCGGGTCCTCGAAGCGGACCCGGTCGCCGGGCGCCCCTGACGCGGTCCGGGTCTCAGTCCGGCCCTCGGCGACGCCTGCCGGGAGCGCACCGTCGCACTAGCGACCGGGCGGCACGCCGCGGAGCAGGCGGACCTCCCGGACCCCGTCCTCGACCTGGATCGTCCCGTCGGCAACGAAACCGTGCTTGCGGTAGAACGCCTGTGCTCGAGGGTTCGGGTCGGCGACCCACAGCGCCACCGACTCGTCCGGATCGAGGACGGCCTCCAGCAGCGCCGAGCCGGCAGCCGTGCCGTGGGCGAGGGCCAGCACATAGAGCACGTACAGGTGCCTCGTCCACGCCACCCCGAGGTCCAGCGGCGGACCCGACATGGCGACCCCGACCACCTGGCCATCCAGCTCGGCGAGCGCCACCCGGTTCTCGCGGTAGCGCTCGTCGGTCAACGCGGCAGTCCAGAACCGCTCCCGAGCGGGCACGAGGCCCGGGTCGTCAAGCACCGCGTCCGACATGAGTCCCCGATACGTCTCCTGCCAGGACCGCACGATGACCCGCGCCAGCTGCGCGACGTCCTCGACCCGAGCCGGGCGAACGATCAGCGAGGAGTCCACTGCAGAATCCTAGGCCCGCACACGCTACGGCGTCGCCGTGCCGGCCGCGGTCGGCAACGGCTGCGCCGGGCAGGTGGTGAGCACGTCGAGCATCGCGTCCTGCTCGGCGGCGGTGACGGACAGCCCGTAGGCGAGCTTGACGGCCACCTGGATCGCCACGTACTCGCACCGGAACCCCGTGTTCGGCGGCAGCCACTCGGCAGCGTCGTCGGCGCCCTTGCCCTGGTTCGCCGGGCCGTCGACCGCGAGCAGGTTCAGCGGGTCGTTCCCGAAGCGTTCGAACGTGGTCGCGTCCCAGTCCTGCGCGCCGGTGACCCACGCGTTCGCCAACGCGACGACGTGGTCGATCTGCACCTGGCCCGAGGTGTCCGAACCCCGCTGGAACGCCATGACCATGCCCGTGTACGGGTCCCGCAGGGTGCCGGTCTCGACCACACAGCCGTTCGTCCCCGGACGGATCGTCACGTCCACCAGGTCACGGCGCAGCACGTCGTTGCGGACGTCGCAGCCGTTGCGGTCCAGGTCCACCGATCGGTACCCGAACGCGTCCCGGTCGTAGCCCTCGAACGGGTCGTTCGCCGTGACCGGGAGCAGCTCGACGGAGGCGAGCGCGGTCCCTGGTAACGGTGCCTGCGCTGTCGGTTCCGCGGGTTCGCCCGGGCCGGTGGTCGCCTCGGTCGCCGGTGCTGCTGGTGTGATGGCCGACGGCGTCGGTGCGGCCGGCGCGGACGTCGCCTCGGGTGCCGGCCGCCAGAGCAGGAACAGCGCCGCGGCGAGCACGAGGACCGCGGCTGCGGTGGCGATCACACGCAGCCGGCCGGGTCGCCGACGCGGGCTCCCGATGGCACCGTGGGGATCGTGGGAGACCGGGCGGCGCGGGGGCGGCGGCAGCGCCGCGGTCGAGGCAGGGACTGGCATGGCGGCACCCATGCTGCCACGCGGGCACGGCGGATCCACCTCGATCGCCCGAGCGAGCCTGTGCGCTGCGTCTCAGGCGAATCTGGGTCCGGTATGTCAGGAGCCGAAGTTACGATGACCGAAGTTCAGGCAGGACCCACGCGAGCGCGGGTCGGGCAGCAGGTGCATCAGCGCAGACCCGAACGGGAGGGCACGTGACGACGACAGCACTCTCGGTACGGGCGGCCCGCTGGCCCGTCGTGCTTGAGGTCCTCGCCGTGCTCGGTGCGATCGCCGTCGTCGCCCTGAACCTGACCGAGGCCACCTGGTGGTTGTGCCTGATCGGGTACCTGCTCGGCGCCGTGGTGGCGGTCGTCTTCGCCGCCGTGTACCGGAGCATCCGGGCGGCCCGGCGGAGCAAGGTCTTCCGTCCCAGCCCCGGCCTGGATCGCATCGTCACGATCACGATGGTCGTCGGCGTGCTCGCCGGCGTCGCCTGCGCATACCTGCTCGCCACGGAGGTCGCCAAGTGGTGAGGCCCGGGCGCCGCACGGGCATCGTGACGGCGCTGACCGTGCTGGCCGTCGCGCTCGGGCTGGCCGCGGGCACGGCCGCGCACGCCGACGCAGCGGGGGAGCTCAGCGCCACCGGCTCGGAGAGCTTCTCGGACATCGCCGCCTGTACCGCTCAGGCCGGCACGCTCCTCGTGTCGATCGTCGTGGACGAGTCGCAGAGCCTGCAGTGGACCGACCCGGAGGACCAGCGGGTCGGCGCGGTGCTCACGGCGCTGGACTCGCTCGAACGTCTCGGCGGTGACACGGAGCTGACGGTCGAGGCGAACCTGGCCGTCTTCGGCAGCGAGTACACCGAACTCGTCGGCTGGGGCGGCCTCGAGCCCGGTGGCGCCCACGGCGCAGAGCTGCGCACTGCCGCTCAGGACCAGCTTCCGGAGCGGGACGGCGCGAACCTCACGGACTATCGCGAGGCACTCTCGGGAGCCCAGTCCTCGCTCGCCGCCCGCAGCGCCGAGGTCGGTGGGGCCACCTGCAAGATGATGCTGTGGCTCACCGACGGGCGCCTCGACGTGGACGGCCGGGGCGACCGGCCGGCCACCGACGCGGCCCGGGAACAGATCTGCGCGCCGGGCGGGATCATCGACGGGGTACGGGCCGACGGTGTCGCGGTCATCGCGATGGGCCTGATGACCGCGCAGGGCCAGGGCGCGGTCGACCAGATCGACCGGGACCGTTTCCAAGCCCTCGCCGAGGGCAGCGCCGGGTCCGAGGTCTGCGGCACCAGCCCGGTGCCCGCGAACGTGACCAACGGCGCGTTCATGACGGCCGACGACGCGAGCCTGCTGAACCGGCTGTTCGCCCAGATGGGCGCGCTCCTGGAGGGTGGCACGCCCGCGCAGTCGCAGGAGTGCCCCGGCCCCGGCTGCGTCGACGGTCGGCTGCCGGTACCGGTGGACCCCGGCGTGGGCGGGTTCCGGCTCGTGGTCGAGTCCGCCGCCGGTGCTCCCGCGCTCCAGCTGGCCGCGCCGGACGGCACCGTCGTGACCCTGGACGCACCCGTCACCGAGGCGCCGGGCGCGACCGTGAGCCTGCTCAAGGGCGGGACGCTGAGCACGGTCGACGTCGCGATCACGGATGCGGCGGCGGGCGTCGGCACCTGGACCCTGGTCACCGACCCGAACGCCGTCACGGTCGTCGACCTGTACTACTTCTGGGGGGTTAGCCTCACGGTCGACGCCCCGGACGGCATCGTGATCGGCGAGCCCAGCGAAGTGCGGATCACCGCCCGCGACGCCGCGGGCCAGACGGTCGCCCCCGACGTGTACGGCTCCGTGGACCTGCAGGCAAGTGTCGACGGCGTGGCGACCACGTTCTCGCAGGTCGCCGACGGGTGGACCGGCGAGATCACGGTGCCGGCCGATGCCGCAGTCTCATCGCTCGTCGTGGCCGCCCGGGCCACGGCCGAGACCACCCCGAACGCGATCGCGTTGGGGCCGGTCGCCGCCGAACGCGCCCTCGAGACGGCCTACCCGCCCTCGTTCCCGACCCTCAGCCCGGCGCGACTGGATCTGGGCAGGCTCGACGGTGCCACCTCCGCCGAGGCGGTCCTGACCCTGACCGGTGCCGACCGCGGTCCGACGCAGGTCTGTTTCGGTGACGGCACCGTGACCGTGCCCGAGCGGGCGGGGACCGCGTCGCTCGTCGCGGGCGAGGAGTGCATCGAGCTGGAGGCCGGAGCCACCCTCGACGTGCCCGTCACCCTCACCACGGCCGACCAGGCCGACGGCCGGGTCGACGGGCTCCTGCCGGTCGAGCTGCATGGCGTGGACCCCGGCGACCCGATCACGCTCGAGGTGCCGGTCACGGCCACGATGGTGCGCCCGGTGGACGCGGCCACCCGGAACTGGCTCGTCGCCGTCCTCGTGCTCGCGGCCCTCCTGTTCGCCTATACGGCACTGGTCGTGACCAGGCGCATCGCCGGCCGGTTCGACCTGAGCCCGTTCGCGCGCTACGTCGCCGCGCCGATCACGCTGACCGCGCGCGGGCCGGAGCGCCGGGACGGTGCCACCAGGATCCTCGGGCCGGAGGAGTTCCGCGGCCTCGGTGCCAGCGGCAGGCCGACCGGCTTCACGGCCGGCACGGCGCGCCACTGGGTGCACCGCCCGCGGAACCCGTTCGCCGAGGCCCAGGCCCTCGTGGCCGGGACCGGTTCGGAGGTGCCGATCACGCAGCGGCCCACCGGGCACCGTGATCCGAAGGTCCGGTTCACCGACTTCCCGGGCTCCACCGGGTTCGTGATCCTCACCGACCGGCCCGAGCCCGGCGCGCCGGCGGACACGATCCGCGGCACGCTGGTCATGGTGATCGACCCGGGCAAGACCGCGAGCGTCGCGCAGATCCTGCCCGACCGGCTGGCCGAGCTCGGCCGCGTCACCTGGGGCAAGGAGATCGAGCGCGCGCACAAGGCCTGGTCGGCGCCGACCCCGTCCGCTCCGGCGGACGCCGGAACGGCGGGCGGCCCACCCGGCGCACCGGGTGTCCCCGGCGGCTCACCTGCGGCCCGCCCCGGATCCGGGCCGGGCGCGGACCCCGGCAGCGTCGGCGGGCCGCCGCCACCGCGCCGCGGGGTGGCGACCCAGCCGTCGGCGCCCCCACCGCCGCGTCGCGACGGGCCACCCCCGAGCAGAACCGGCCACCCGCCGTCGCCCACCGTGGCACCGCCACCCCGCCGGACCGACGGCGGGATGCCACCGCCACCACCGCCACGCCGGTAGCGCTCAACAGACCACACGCCCACCCACTCCCATCGAGGAACTCACATGCTTCGTCCCTTTCTGCTCGTCGGCGTCGGCGGCTCAGGTGGCAAGACCCTGCGCGTCATCCG
Source organism: Occultella kanbiaonis (assembly GCF_009708215.1). Classification (NCBI taxonomy): domain Bacteria; kingdom Bacillati; phylum Actinomycetota; class Actinomycetes; order Micrococcales; family Ruaniaceae; genus Occultella; species Occultella kanbiaonis. Next base: position 2,703,532 of record NZ_CP046175.1, read on the forward strand.
TGAGGACCTCAGCCGGCGGTTGTTGCAGGCCGGCTGGACCGAGGGCATCCCCAGCGCCTGGCAGTTCCTGCACATCGACGTCCCGACCACCGCGGACGGGAACGAGCGGGACCTCCCGGAGCAGCTGCCGGAGCGGTCCTACCAGGGCCTGGTCGGCTCGGGCATCGACTACCGGACCCTGGACGACTCCCTGATCCAGTCCGCGGGCACCCACGCCCGGGACGCGCTCGGGGGTTGGCGGCCGGACCCGGACAAGGTCCACGTGCCCGCCAGCAAGGGCGCCGGGCAGTATCGCGCGCTCGGGCGCACCATCGCGCTGTCCCAGCTCAAGCGCATCGCGACGGCGGTCCGCGAGGCCCGCCGCCAGCTCACCGGGGCGGAGGTCACCAGCGAGCTGCAGCGACTCAGCGAGGCACTCGGTTCACCGTCGCGCACGGTCGCGGACGACCCGCAGGTCATCGTCATCGCCTCGATCGCCGGTGGCAGTGGCTCCGGTGCCGTCCTGGACGTGTGCGACGTGATCCGCTCGCTCGGGGACAAGTGGGCGAACGAGTCCGTGGGCATCCTGTACTGCCCGGACGTGTTCGACGACCTCGACGAGGGACTGCGCCGCGGCGTGCGGCCGAACTCGCTCGGCGCGCTGGCCGAGCTGATGAGTGGCTACTGGAGCGTCGAAGGCCCCAGCGAGAGCACCAGCGAGATGTTCCAGGCCGCCGGGATCTCCACCGGCTCGAGCCGGCGGCTCGGGCCACGGTTCCCGTTCCTGGTGGGTGCCCGGAACGAGCACGTCACCTACAAGACACAGAACGACGTGTACCGGGCGATGGGCCGGTCCATCGCGTCCTGGGTGGCCAGCTCCAGCCTGCAGGACAGGCTCTCGGCCTACACCCAGGCCCAGTGGGCCTCCACGGCCCAGGCCGTCACCGATCACCTGCGGCTGCACCCGGGCGGCACCGAGACGCCGTTCACCGCCCTCGGCTCGGCCCGGGTGGGCCTGGGACGCGACCGGTTCCGGGACTACGCCTCCGAGCACCTGGCGCGCTCCGTCGTCGAGCTCGTGCTCAACCGGCACGAGGTGCTGCGCAGCCGTGAGGACGAGCGTCCCCCGCGGCAGCTGATCCAGGAGCAGGCCACGAACGCGTTCGGCGCGTACCTCGCCGAGACCGGGCTCGACGAACGCGGGGAGGAGCGCAACGACATCATCGAGGCGCTGCAGCGCGGTGACGATGTCAAGGCCGCCGGCAACCAGCTCACCGCCGAGGTCATGGACGTGCTCCGGGTCGCAGCCGGCGGCAAGGGCTTCGCAACCGACGACGTGCGGATCAGGATCCGGCAGGCGGTGGTGGACCGGCGCGGTCAGTTCGCGGCCCAGATGCGCGGCGTGCGCACGCAGCGCTCCCGCGAATGGGTCGACGCCATCCAGGTCCGCGTCGTCGACGTCACCGCGGACGCCGTGGCCAAGCACGGGGGACCGGTGGCCGGGGCGATGCTGAAGCGGCTCGTCGCCGAGCTGGAGGAGGTCGGTCGCGAGCTGCGCAGCGAGGCCGACCACCGGCGCCGCTGGGCTGCGGACCTGGACTCGGAGATCAGCCGGGTTCTCGGCTCGAACCGCAACGTGACCGAGCAGGAGGTCGAGTCGGCGGTGGACCGGGCCGTGCAGACGCTGGAGTGGGAACAGGAGGCCGAGGTCCGCGAGATGGCGGTCGGGCTCGTGGCCGACCTCTCGAAGGGTCTGCTCCAGCCGCTCACCGAGGCGGTCGACCACGGCGTGGAGTCCCTCGGCACGGACGTGGCCAGCGGCTTGGACGGTCGCGGGTCGGTCGTCTCCACCTGGCCCTCCGGGGACGTGATCCCGTCACGGCTCAAGCCGGGGCCGAACGAGTTCCTGCTCGAGGACGTCGAGACGTTCCCGACGACCCTGCGTGCCCTGATCACCCGGACCGTCGGCCTGGAGTTCGAGCGCGAGGCACGTGGCGTGGCCGAGCGGCAGATCCTCACCGGGCGCAAGGAGGGCGCCCGGCAGAGCCTGCTCCGGCTGGCCCAGCGGTGGGTCCCCTCGGACGCCCAGTTCCAGCGCGGTTCGTCCGCGGCGCCGGCCCGGGCGGCCGTGTCCATGGCGGTCTCGACCGACGACGTCCTCGGCCGGGCGACCGGGTGGATCCGGGAACCGGGGACCCCGATCGGCGGCTACATGCAGGAAGGGCTGCGGTCCTACCTCTCCGAGGACGGTGTCTCGCCCAAGGAGCACGCGGACCGGCTGGCGCGGTTCGAGGGGCAGTTCGTCGCCGCCCTGAACGCCGGGTCACCGCTGGTCCGGGTCAACACCGCCGTCCTCACCCGGGTGCACAACCGGGAGATCCAGTACTCGCGGCAGTTCAGTGAGATCCCACTGCCCGAGAAGTCCGCGGCACGGCAACGACTCATCAACGTCCTCGAGGCGCGCAAACAGTTCGGGCCCGCTGTCGAGCAGGCGTTCTCGGACACCGAGGCCGCCTTCATCGACATCTTCACCGTGCTGGCCGAGCCCTACGAGCCGGTGGTCTTCGACAGCCTGATGCGCCCGATCGCCAGCGACTGGGGGAGCAAGAAGGCCACCTTCGCCGACCGCGAGGAGTTCTGGCGCTGGCGTCGGGCGCGCCCGCTCGGCGAGGCGGTGCCGATGCACCCGATCACGCTCGCGGCGATGGTCCGCGGCTACTTCGTCGCGGCCCTGCTCAAGCAGGTGCAGCCGTCCCCCGTGCGGTTGTACGTGCCGGCCGGCTCCGCCGGGGCGGCGGGTTGGCTCGCCTTCGAGGACCCACTGCTGGTCGGGGACGGGCGGGGCGCCGAGGCGCTGCCGCAGATCCTCGAGTCGCTCTCGCTGACGCTCCTGCGCGTGAACGACGAGGAGTCCCTGGCGCCGATGCGCCCGTACTTCCGGCTCCTCGATCTCGGCGAAGGTGCCACGAACGATCTCCCGGCGGACCTGCGGGATTGGATCCAGGAGGGCCGCCGCGGTCAGGACACGGAGGTCGATGCGTCGATACCGGAGGACCGCCGGGCTGCGGCCAAGGCGGACGTGGAGCGGATCGCGAAGGGTTTCAGCCGCCACTTCGACGAGCTCGAGCAGGCGAACGAGCTGCTCGGCTATCCGGGGTCGTTCGATCTGCGGCACCTGATCCGGTCGGCGCTGCGTGACCTGTACCGGGCGATCGACTCCTTCGTGGACGACGAACGCGAGTTCCTCTGATGGAGAGCGCCTCGGTCATCATCGCCGGCGGCCGGCCCGCGCAGGACGTCCGTTCCCTCGTCGCCGTCTGGACGAAGCAGGGGATCACGGGTGCGTCGCTGTGGGTGGACCCCGTCGATGTGATCGAGGCGCCGCCGGAGCCGGTGCATGTGACGGCGGTGCTCGTCGATCGCGACGGTGAGCACCGGGTCGATCTGTTCGCCCACCTCGGCCGGTTCCGGCTCGACCTGGTCCGGGTTGCCGTCGCGCAGTTCGCGGTGACCGAGGACGCGGTCTCGGCCGAGGTCACGGACCTCGGCCAGGAGGTCGGTGCCACGATCGAGCGGGCGCTGCCGCGGGACCCCTCCGGGCGCATCATGACCCGGCTGCACCGTACGGTCGTGGTGATCCCGGCCTCCGGTGTGACCGGGCTGCCCAGCGAGATCCTCGCACCCAGGTGGGAGGCGAACGTGGTGATCTCGCCCGAGGACCGGCCCGACCTGGACCGGATGTCCATCTACGTCCGAGCCTCGGAGAACTACGCGGGCCATGCCGCAGCGGCGGTCTCGGTGGCCGCAGGCATCCTGCGCGGGATCCCGGGCGGGGCGTTCGACAAGGTCACCACCGACTCGTCGTCGAACCCGGACGACGTCGTCGTGGCGAGGCTCTCGATCCGCTCGGTCGTGGGCGAGGGAGTCGTGGATGTCCTGGCCCGCAAGGCGCTCGAGCCCGTGACTCTCGGCCCGGACGGGCCCGGACGCGTGGTCACCTGGGCGGCGCCGGCGAGCGAACCCGACCTCATCGCGCGTCGCGCAGCGCAGTCGGTGCTGGCCGCGCCGGAGTGGGCGGCGCAGGCGCCACCCGAGGGGGATGCCCCCGAGCGCACCAGGGAGGGGTTCCGCAGCGCGGTCGGCCGAGCCGCCCGGTTCAACCTGCGAACCGTCGGTGCGGTTGCCGCGTGGACGGCGAACAGCAGCCGGACCAGCCTCGAACGGTCGGCCACGGAACATCTGGTCGGCCGCGGATCGGGCGTGCTGGTCACGGTCGGACCGCGGGCCGTCGACAACGCCGAGGCCGTCGCGCGGGACGCCATCGATTCTGCTCGACGCACGATGGACGACGAGATCGCCTACGAGGCGACCCGTGGCACCCCGCCTCCCGCCAGCACGTGGGTCACCCTGCGGAACCTCGCCTTCGGCCTGGCGGACGGTGGCCCGATCCCCGGCATGGAGTCCCCGACCCAGACCGGCGTGCGCGAGGTCCTTCGGCCCGGTGACGTCGTGCCCGCGCCCGGCGCCGCGTTCCGCACCCGGGACGGGGCTCTGATCGGCGCCCTGGACGTCCATGACCTGCGTGCCCACCGGCTCGACCTGGCCGGGGAACGGCAGGCCCGGGAAGCCGAGCTGATCCGACTGCAGGAGGTCCGGGCCATCCGGGCCGCCGAGCGAGCCAACGCCCCGGCGGCGCCACCCCCGCAGCCGGGCCCGACGCCGTCGCCCGATCAGGCTCCCGAGCCAACTGCCGAGCACGAGGACGCCCGCCTGGCCGAGGCTCTCGCCGGCGCCGAGAGGGCCGTCCGGGAGACCCGCGTCGTCGAGGCGGACTTCGCCCGCTGGCGCGCTCAGAACGACCGCAGTGTGATGTCACGGGTCGGCGAGGACGTCGCCAAGCGCCTCGACGAGCTCGAAGTGAGCCGCCAGCGGTTCCTCGACCGGCGCGACGACGTGACGGCGCCCGCGACCGAGGCGCTCGACCGGGCCAAGCGTGGACTGCTCCGGCAGTGGCGGTGGACCCTCGTCATCGCCGCGCTGGTCATCGCCGGCGTCTGGATCTGGGCCACGCAGGTCGACGGGGCGCCCGACTGGTCCGCCTACGCGTGGATCACCGTCGGGGTCGTGGTGCTCACGTTGGTGGTCTTGATCGGCTTCAACCACGCGTTCTACAAGGCCTTCCGGCACTACGAGTGGGAGGTCGCGAACGTGCTGGCCCGGCAGCGACGGGACGCCGCCCTGTTCTTGTGGGAGGGCAAGCAGCTCGCCCGGCTGCGCCTGCTCTTCGCCGGGTGGCGCGCCTGGGCCCGCGTCATCAGCGAGGTGGTCCACCGCCCGTGGGAACCCACCGAGGCCGTGTACGAGGACCTCACCGACGACGTGATCGAACGGTTCCCTGCGGCGATGGCGGTGGCGCGCCAGGAGGAGGAGCAGGTCGACATCAGCACCCGCCTGCTCGTCGCGGCCTACCGCGCGGTCTACACCGAGGGGTGGGCCCAGCAGGCGTTCGCGGAAGCCTACGAGCGCTTCGCGGAGAGGGTCCCGGGCAGCCAGCAGCAGGGTCACCTCGACGTGGACACGGACGTCTCCGGGAGCGACCTGGGTGCGCGCGGGCAACTGATGGAGTTCTGGGGATCGGGGGAGGCCCGCGCCTTCCTCGGTGAGGAGCGGACCAGGCGCCTGCGGCAGCTCAGCAATGACGGCGAGCTCGACCTCCCGCACCGCAGGGTGGGCCGGGTCGGGAAGTACTCCGATGACGTCTGGCAGGAGGAGCCGGCGTTCTTCCTGCCCACGACGATCAGCGAGACGACGTTCTCCCACGAGATGTTCACCTCGCCGGCCCGGGCGGCCAACCAGCACTACGTGCAGACCGCGCGCCTCTGGCTGCCGCAGGTCGCCTACCCCGCGGCCGAACGGATGTCGCTCAACGACAAGGTCGGCCCGACCGTACGGCTCGAGCCCGCCGACGCGGACACCGCGCTGCGCGTCGACCTCTCGCCACGACTGCTGCGGCGCGAGGTCGCGCTCTTCACGGCGAAGGAGCCGCAGGGCCGTCGCGCGGCCGTGGACCGGTCCGACCGGCCGTCGGGTCTGCACGCCGTCGACGGCGCGACGGCGGACCGCGAGTTCCTGTGAGATCGGCCGGCGCCTACGAGTCGCCGGGGAGCCAGTCCGGGCGGGTCAGTTCCTCGACGAGGCCGCCGAGCGCCACGCGGTCGGACTCGGTACCGGTGTGCGGACCGCGCAGCCATGCCGAGAAGGTGGCGATCTCGTCCAGGCGCCAGCGCAGGTCGAACATCTCCAGCAGTTCCGGATCGGCGGCCACGTCGCCCGGGATCCGCCCGGCCGTGCGGGCCAGGTCGGTCAGGTCGCGCTCGCGCGGGGCCACCCGCAGGGACTCCCAGTCCACCCAGCGGCGGCCCTGTGCGGTGACGATCTGGTTGTGCGGACCCGGTTCGCCGTGGGTGGCGACCCACCCCGCCCGAGTCGCGAGTGCGGCTGCGACGCGCGCGTCGTAGCGCGCGATCCACACCGGGATCCGGGCCAGGTGCGCCCGCACCTGCGCGCGGGCCTCGCCGCTCAGTGGTCCGCCGGACCACTGAGGTTCGCTCGTCGTAGCGAGGCCCTCGAGGTCGCCCCGATCGGTGAGTGCGTGGTTCCAGACGCCGATGCCCGACGGCGGCTGCTCACCGTGCAGTGCGGCGAGCGCGGTCATGGTCTGCTCCGCGCCGAGCCCGGTCAGCTCGCCGGTGGGGCGCTCACCCTCGAGCCACTCGGTGACGCTGAGCGCGTAGCCACCGAGGCGTTGCGTGAGGGGCCCCGCCGTGGTCGGGACCGTCGGCACGACGAAGGCGAGGCCCCGGTCGAACAGTTCGCGGGCCGCACCGTAGGTCGCCTCGAGCTCCTCCTGTCGGCCCGGCCTCGAAAGGCGGTCGGCGGTGACGAACCAGCGCCGACCGCCGGCCTCGGTGGCCCGCCAGTGCCAGGCACCGAAGCCCCAGGGCAGGTGTTCCGCCGAGATTGCCGGAAGCTCCCAGGCGTCGCGCAGGAGCGTGACGACGTCCACGTCGCCCAGATCGGGTGGGGCTTCACGCATGGCGCGCCATCAGCCGAGGGTGAGCCCGCGACATTGCAACTCGTCGGCGAGGATCCGCACCGCCCTCGGGCCGACCCCGTGCAGTGCCAGGAGTTCGGCCTCGGAGCGCTCGGCGACCTGCCCGAGGGTGGTGATCCCGGCGCCGGCAAGCGCGCGCGTTGCCGGGGCGCCGATCGCGGCCGGTAGGTCCCCGCCGGCGCCGGGCGGGGCCGCATCGGCGGCTGCCACCGAGGCCGCGAGCCGTTTCGGTGCACGGGCGAACCAGGCGCGCCGGACGAGATGGTTGAGTGTCATGCCGTTGATGTCGGCCAGGGGGATCCGGAAGCCGATCGGGCGTCCGCCACGCAGGACCTGCTCGCCGGCGGGCAGGTCAGCCAAGGCGGCGTCGAGGTCCGGCTCGGCGAGGTTCAGCTGGACGGCGTGGTCCTTCGTGACGGATGCGAATCCGGTGCCCCGGACCGTGAACGCGACCATCCCGAAGTGCGTGGTCTCCTCGACCTCGGGCAGCGCCAGCGCGGCCTTGCGGAGCTGGGCGAGTGTCGTCATCGCCCCATAGTGCCGGACGCGGTCGCCAGCGCATCCCGTCGCTTGAGCCGCACGTCGATCGCGAGCAGGGTCACGCCGGCGCCGAGCAGGAAGATCGTGGCACCGACCGCCGTGCTGAGGAGGATCCCGGCGAGCGAGAACAGCACGGTCGTGGCCAGCGACAGCAACACCGAGTCGTCCCCGAACAGCCACCGCATCGTGTAGTAGATCCCGAACGCGATCACACCGATCACGCCGAGAGCGAGGGCACGCTCGTCGGACGAGCCCTGGACGATGAGGTAGCCGTCCACGACGATCTCCAGGCCGAGGGCGAGGATGAACAGCAGCGCCCAGGCGCGTCTCGCGCCGCGGGGCCTGGGGGACCGCACCGGGTTCATGGTCCGAGCATGGCCGACCGGTGCCGGGAGCGTCCGGTGAACGCGCCGGGATCCTGTGGGCGGCGCGCTTCCCCCAAGTCAGCCAGCGCCGTCATTGCGACGGCCTGTGGAGCTGTGCGCCGCTCGTTCCGACGATCCCTGCCGCGGCGCGGGTCTACGCTGAGATTCGGGTCAGTGACGACCGCGCGAGGGAGGGCAAAATGCCTCGGCACATCCGCATCTTCGTCTCGTCACCCGGCGATGTGAGCGACGAGCGCCGCCAGTGCGGCGAGGTGATCGAAGAACTCAACACCACCGTGCAGGCACTGCTCCCCGAACTCGACACCCAGCTCGAAGTCATCCGGTGGGAGACGGACACCCACCCGGACCTCACCGGTAGCCCGCAGGAGGTGGTCGATGACCAACTCCCCAAGGACTACGACGTCTTCCTGGGGATCATGTGGTCGCGTTTCGGCACACCCACCGGGACCGCAGGATCAGGTACCGAGCATGAGTTCCTGTCGGCACGCCGCGGGTGGGAGACGAAACGTCGACCGGCCCACCTTCTCTTCTACTTCTGCGAAGCTTCGATACCGCCGAAGGTCGCGGGCGAGCATGCGGATCAGCTCAAAGCAGTGTTCGATTTCCGCACTGAACTGAGCAATCAAGGGCTCGTGGGGTCCTACGAGGACCGCTCCCGGTTCTCGGACACGGTTCGGCGAGACCTCGTCCTGGTCCTCGCGCGCCTCCTGCACGGCCAGACGGCCCAGATCGAGGACGCGCAGGGCGGGTCAGGCGTGATCGCCCCGGCGGACCATGCCATTGTGCGCAACCAGGTGGAGGCCTTGACCAGGGAGTACGAGCACCTGCGAGAGACCATGCAGTCTGGCGACAGACGGACCCGCCGGATGGAGGTTGTTGCCTCACAGCTGCGCTCCCTTGCCCAGTCCGCCTATCCGCTCCTGCCGGATCTCGCCACAAGCCAGAGGCCGGGAGACCGGCTGGCGGCCGTTTGCATTCTTCAAGCGATCCCCGACGCCGCCTACCTGGATTGGCTTGGCGAGCGGATGCCCGCCGAGCAGCCATTCCTCGGCTATCACGCCGCAGTGGCCTTGCTGGTTGCGGCCCGTGATCTACCTGTCGAGTCACTCGACCAGGTGGCGCACGCGCTGGAGCGCGCCGAGAGCATGTGGAGTCGGCTCCTGCGGAGTACCGACCGCTCACGAGTCCTCGACAACGTCCGTGGGGAGTTGAAGCGACGGCTATCGGGGACCGGCCGACTCTGACCACGGTCCTTTGTGCCCAGGGCAACCGCAGCGGAACCTTGCTCCTACATCGAGCGCGGCGGCCAGGCACGTCTCGTCACCGTCCCGTCAGCGCCGCACCCATCTGCTCCAGCGACTGCACCATGATCGGTCGTGGCGTGGCGAAGTTGTAGCGCACGAACCCCGTGCCGGCTTCCCCACACCGGTTGCCGTCCACGAGGGCGACGTCCGCGCGTTCGGCGAAGAACTCACCGGGCTCCGGGCCGAGGTCGAGCTCGCGGCAGTCGATCCAGGCGAGGTAGGTGCCCTCGGGTCGGGTGAGGTGTGCGCCGGGCAGGTGCTCGGCGACGAGGTCTGCGAGCACGTTCCGGTTGCCTTCGAGGTAGTGCAGCACATCCGCCAGCCACTGTCCGCCCGCCGTGTAGGCCGCGGTGTTCGCGATCACGCCGAGGTTCGCGGCGCCGTGCTCGGCCATCATGCCGACCTCGCTCCACTTCGCCAGGTCGGCGTCGTTGGACAGGATCAGCTGGGCGCACTTCATCCCGGGCAGGTTCCATGCCTTGGACGCCGATGCCGCGGTCACCGTGTGCGACGCCGCCGCCGGACTGATCGAGGCGTACGGCACGTGGGTGTGCTCGGAGAAGACGAGGGGAGCGTGGATCTCGTCGGAGAACACCCGACCACCGTGACGCTCCACGACCTCGGCGATCGCCAGCATCTCGGCGCGCTCCAGGACCCGGCCGACCGGGTTGTGCGGGTTGCACAGGATCAGCAGGTTCGCGCCGGCGCGGTAGGCGGCGTCGAGGCCGTCGAGGTCGTAGACGTACCGGCCGTTCTCGACCAGCATCGGCACCTGGATGACCTCGCGCCCCATCGCCGGCGGAACCGTCAGGAACGGCATGTACGCGGGCGTCGGCAGGATCACCGGGGTGCCCGGCGCGGAGAAGTGCTCGATGGTGGCCTGGAGCCCGGCGATCACGTCCGGCAGCGGCCGCACGTTCTCGACAGGAACGTCCCAGCCGTAGACGGTGCGCGACCACGCGGCGTACGCCCGCGACATCTGGTCCCCCAGGTCCTTCGGCAGGTACCCGAACACGCCGAGATCGACGGCGGTGTGTATCGCCTGGGTGATCGCCGGCGCCGTGCCGAAGTCCATCTCGGCGACGAACGCCCCGATCTTGTCCGGGAACATCGACCACTTCACCCCACCGATCTCGCGCAAGCGCTCGATCCGGACGTCGTCGAACTCCATGGTCTGCGTCATCTCAGCCCTTTCGTTTGGTGGTGCCCTGTTTGGACGGCGGACCGTCCTTCTCTTCGTCCTCGATCTCGTTCAGGTAGTTGTAGATCGTGAATCGCGTGACCATGAGGGTGGCCGCGATCATCTCGACGGCGTCCCGGAGCAGGAACATGCCGCGCGCCTTCAGAGCGCGCACCACGGCGATCTTGTGCTCCTTCTTCATGAGCTCGACCGGGATGCCCTGCTCGGTCACCGCCTGGTGCACCAGATGGGATGCCAGCTCGTCCACGTCCCGGGCGAACACCTCCGACGGCGTGTCCTCGGGGACGGGCACCTGCGGGGGCTGCGGGACGGACACGGGAGATTCGGCCGCGGGTAGCACCCCACCCACCATCGCTGCGGCGATCCGCTCCACCGAGTGCCACATGGACAGGTCCGAGTTGATGCAGAGCGCCGCCACGGGCACGTTCGCGGCGTCTCGGATGATCATCGTGGTGGAGCGCAGCTGTCGCCCGTCCGGCAGCTTCGAGGCGTAGCCCATCATGTGATCGAGCTCCCCGGTGGTCGCTCGTTCCAGCAGCAGGTCCGTGGCCGGATCGCCCACCTGCCGACCGGTCACGTCGCCGTGCACGGCCACGATGGAGTTCGGCAGCAGGGCCAGGTCGTGCAGCACCACCTCGGCAGAGATCGGCAGCGCCCGGCCCAACGGCTCCACGAGGCCCTTGAACAGGGCGATCAGCCAGTCCCGGTCGCAGGGGGGAAGTTCATCCGTTGCCTGCACCCGCGCCGGGCGCGTGGCGCGCGCCTTGGCGGGCAACGCGGTCACCTTGGCGGCGCGTGCACGCCCTGAGGTGGCGCTGCGTGCCGCCGGCTGCGGCTTCTTCTCGGTCATGTCGATTCCCCTTTGTCCGCCGATGTGGTGCCTCCAGTCTCGGCGCTCTGGCGCCAACCGTGTACCTCACCCGCCCGAATGTCAACAGCGTGTTAAAGGCTGCAACAAACCCTTGCGGACTTCAACGGGTGTTTGTAGTCTCCAACACACAGTCAGGGTTCGACGGCGAGCCCTCCCTAAGGAACACCCCGTTCGTCCGTGACCCAACCAGGGAGTTCAGATGACTACCAAGCGATCGCACTACTGGCGCAGCGCGGCCTTGCTGGCGGCCGGCTCGATGATCCTCGGAGCCTGCGGCTCCAGCGAGGGCGACGAGTCGGGCGGGACCGGTGGCTCCGGTGACCCCGGATCCGAGGCCACCGAAGCGGGGGAGGCCGTCGCCGGCGGATCCGCGGTCTTCGCGGTCGACTCGCCATTCATCGGGTTCGACCCGAACGTGACCCCGGCGGCCCAGGACGCCCGAGTGTTGCGGCAGGTGTTCGACTCGCTGCTGTTCCTCGACGAGGAGGGCGCGTTGCAGCCCTGGCTGGCCAGCGAGTGGGCCGTCAGCGACGACGGCCTCGAGTACACCTTCACGGTCCGCGACGACGTGACATTCACGGATGGCACGCCGTTCGACGCGTCGGCCGTCTGCTACAACCTCGACCGCATCAAGGACCCCGCCACCGCCTCGATCTACGCCATCGGGCTGATCGGGCCGTACGAGTCCTGCGCCGCCACCGACCCGACCACCGCCGTCGTGACGATGGCCACGCCGTACGCCCCGTTCCTGAACAACCTCACGTCGCCGTTCATGGGCATCAACTCCCCGACGGCGGCCGCCGCGGCCGAGCCCGCCGACTACACCCTCGCTCCCGTCGGCAGTGGGCCGTTCGCCATCACCAGCTTCACTCCCAACGACCGCGTCGAGCTCGTCCGCAACGACGACTACGACTGGGCACCGGGTAACGCGACCCACACGGGTGCTGCCTACCTCGAGAACCTGACGTTCCAGATCATCCCGGACCCCACCGTGCGGATCGGATCGGTGCGCAACGGCACCGTCAACGTCGGCAGCAACGTCCCGGAGACGGACGTGGCCGCGATCGAGGGCGACCCGAACCTCGCACTCCTGTCCCAGCAGCAGTCCGGGGCGCCGTACCAGCTGCACTTCAACGCCTCCCGGGCCCCGTTCGACGAGATGGCCGTCCGCGAGGCGGCCCGTGCGGCGATGGACGTCGACGCCGCCGTCGACGCCCTCTATCTCGGCGTGTTCGACCGGGCCTGGGGCCCGCTCGCACCGACGACGCTCGCCTACGACTCGGCCGTCGAGGGCTCCTTCGCCTTCGACGCCGACGAGGCCGGCCGGCTGCTGGACGAGGCCGGGTGGGTCCTGGGCTCGGACGGCGTCCGCACCCGGGACGGTGAGCGCCTGAGCATCACCTACCTGGAGGGCAGCCCGAACCGGGAGAAGCGCCAGGACGTGGCCACGTTCCTCGCCGCGAACCTCGAGGCGGTCGGCTTCGAGGTCGAGACGCAGTTCCAGCAGGTCGCGCCGCTGCAGGCCCAGAGCCAGGCGGGCGACTACGACATCATGGGCCTGTCCCTGGTGGCGGTGGACCCGAACGTGCTCTACCAGATGTATGACCCGCGGTTCATCCCCAGCCCGGGTCGGTCCGGGTTCAACCTGAGCCACACCGACGACGAGACCCTGACCGGGCTCGTCAACACCGGGCAACAGGAACTGGACCCCGAGGCCCGTGCGGCGATCTACGTGGACGCCCAGGCCGACGTCATCGACCAGGTCCGGTCGGTCGCCATCTACGTGCCGACGTACACCCTCGCCGTCAACGGACTCCAGGGCATCCGCTTCGACGCGGAAGGATACCCGATCCTCTACGACGCGTCGCTGATCCAGTGACCCAGGGCCAACCACCGACACCAAGGGAGGATTCATGGGTTTCGTCATCGCCAGACGCGTCCTGGCCGGCATCCCCACGCTGCTCGGCGTCACCGTCATCCTGTTCATCACGCTGCGGCTGCTGCCCGGCGACCCGATCTCGGCGATCCTGGCCGGGTCCCCGGCCACCCCGGAGGTTGTCGAGGCGCTGCGCGAGCAGTTCGGTCTGGACAGGTCGATCCCCGCGCAGTACTGGGAGTTCCTGACGAACGCGCTCACCCTGAACCTGGGCACCTCCTACAGCACCCGTCAGCCCGTCTCGGAGATGATCGGCCAACAGGTGGACCAGACCCTGATCCTGGCCTTCGCGGCAGCCACGGTCTCCGCCGTGACCGGGATCGTGCTCGGCTCCCTCTCGGCGATCAAGCGCAACGGCGTCATCGACGGCTTCGTCCGGGTGACCAGCCTGATCAACACCTCGATGCCGTCCTTCTGGGTGGGACTGCTGCTGATCATGTTCTTCTCGTTCACGCTCGGCTGGTTCCCGGCCACCGGGTCGGGCAGCCTGAGCACCCTGGTGCTCCCGGCGATCACGCTCGGCCTGTCGGCCGCCGGCACGGTGACCAGGCTGGTCCGCAACAGCGTGATCGAGGTGCTCGGCGAGAACTTCGTGACGGCGCTGCACGCCAAGGGGCTGAGGTCCCACCTGATCGTGATGAAGCACGTGTTGCGCAACGCCGTGATCCCCACCGTCACCGTGGTGGGCCTGCAGCTCGGAGGGCTGGTCGCCGGCTCGGTGATCGTGGAGACGGTGTTCACGCGTCAGGGCATCGGTCAGATGCTCGTGCAGGCCATCGGCGGCCAGGACTACCCGGTGGTGCAGGGCGTGGTGCTGGTCATCGCGGTCATCTATATCGCGGTGAACATCGCCGTCGACATCTCGTACTCGTTCATCGACCCCCGCGTTCGTACCGCGCTGGGTAAGGGCTGAAGGGATCGCACCATGTTCGTACTCATCGCGGATCGAGTTCTGGCCGGACCGGACCTGGAGGTCATCAACGGTGGCGCCGTGATCATCGAGGACGACCGGATCGTCTGGGTGGGGCGGGAGGCCGACCTGTCGGCCGACCAGTACCCACCGGATGCCGACGTCCGATGGCTCGGCGACGTCACGCTCATGCCGGGACTCATCGACGCGCACGTGCACCTGGCGTTCGACGGCTCGCCGCACCCGGTGGCCCGGATGATGGCCGAGTCCGACGAACAGCAGGTGGCGCTCATGCTGCGCAGCGCGAGGGAGCTCCTCAGCGTGGGCGTCACCACGGCCCGGGACCTGGGCGCCAGGGGCTACACCGATGTGGTGGTCCGGGACGCCATCGCGAACGGCACTGCCCGCGGACCGCGCCTGCTCACCGCCGGCGGCGCCATCACCACCACGGGTGGGCACTGCTGGTTCATGGGCGCCGAGGCGGATGGGATCGACGAGGTCCGCAAGATGGTGCGACGTCACCACAAGGCCGGGGTGGACGTCATCAAGCTCATGTCCACCGGTGGCAACATGACCCCGGGATCGGCACCGTGGCACGCGCAGTTCACCACCGACGAACTGCGGGCGGCCGTCGACGAGGCCCACCGGCTCGGCAAGCGGGTCGCCGCGCACGCGCACGGCACCGAGGGGATCCGGCGGGCGCTTGATGCCGGCGTGGACACCATGGAGCACTGCTCGTTCCAGACCGAGGACGGCATGGGCGGCGCCGACCCGGAACTCGCCGACCGGATCGCGGCGTCCGAGATCTACGTGTCGCCGACCTGCAACTTCCGGATGCGCGAGTTCCGGGTGCTGATGAAGGGCCGCGACTTCGCGCTCGGCGAGCTGTACCGGCGCGGTGCGAAGATCATCGCCAGCACCGACGCCGGGATCGACAACACCCCGCACCACGGGTTCGTCGGCGGACTGGTGGCGATGTCCGAGTTCGACATCCCCATCGCGCAGGTCCTGCTCTCGGCCACGTCCCGGTCCGCGCACGCCCTCGGCCTCGCGGACCGGACGGGACAGCTGGCCGCCGGCTTTGAGGCGGATCTGATCGCCGTCGCCGGCGACCCGCGCACGGATCTGCGGGCCCTGGACGAGCTTCGCCTGGTCCTCGCCCGCGGGCAGGAGTTCACCCCCGACGCCCTGCCGGCGATCGAGCCGCTGCCCGAGGACTTCCTCCCGATGTCCATGCGCAGCATGCTCGAGCACGACCACGGCGGGACCGGGTCAGATCCGGGCGCCGTTGCCGCCATGGCCGAGCCCGCGGCGCTGGTGCGCTGATGGCGGCCGTCGATGCCGCGGCGTTCACCGAGGTCAAGGGCCTGCGGCGGCAGCTGCGCCGTACCGGCGTCTCCGTGAACTCGGCGTTGCTGTACGCCTCGCTGGCGTGGATGGCCGTGGTGGTCCTCGCCGCCCTCATCCCGGGTGTGCTCGCCACCGAAGACCCCACCGTCCTGGACCCCGCGCGGGCGCTGCAGCCGCCGGGAGCGGGGACGCCGCTGGGGACCGAGCAGTACGGCCGCTCGGTCGCCACCCTCCTGGTGCACGGCGCCCGCAGCGCCATGATCATCGGCCTGTGCGCCACCGCGTTCGGGATGCTGGTCGGCAGTGTCCTCGGCCTGATCGCCGGATACCTTGGCGGCTGGGTGGACATGGTCATCGGCCGGTTCATCGACATGCTGATGTGCTTCCCCGGAGTGCTGCTGGCGCTGATCATCGCCGCCGCACTCGGCTCCACGACCACGAACCTGATCCTCGCCGTCGGGATCGCCACCGTGCCAGGCTTCGCCAGGGTGATGCGCGGACAGGTGCTGACCGTGCGCGGGCACCTGTACGTGGAGGCGGCCCGCTCCAACGGGTTCAGCCCGACCCGCACGGTGTTCCGGCACATCCTGCCGAACGCACTGGCTCCCTCCGTGGTGATGGCGACCGTCTCGATCGGGGTCGCCATCGTGGTGGCCGCCTCGCTGAGCTTCCTCGGCCTCGGTCCCCGCACCGAGGTGCCGGACTGGGGTCAGCTGCTCTCCCTCGGACAGCCCTACCTGGCGAACTCCTGGTGGATCTCCACCTTCCCGGGCATCACCCTGACCCTGACCGTCATCGCCGTCAGCCTCCTCGGCGACTGGCTGCGCGACCGTCTCGACGTCGAGTAGGAGAACCATGACCACCACCACTGCGCGAACGATGCTCGCCCTGACCGGACTCCGGGTCGACGTGGACCGCCACGGCACCGCCATCCCGCTGGTCCGGGACGCGACCCTGCAGGTGCGGGCCGGTGAGATCGTCTGCCTCGTCGGCGAGTCCGGCAGCGGGAAGTCCGTGACCGCCAGGACCATCATGGGCCTGACCCAGCTGAACCCGCGGATGAGCGTGGGCGGCAGCGCCGTCTTCGACGGCGACGAGCTGTTCGACCTCGGCGCCGAGCGGATGCGAAGGCTGCGTGGGCGTGAGCTCGCGATGGTGTTCCAGGAACCGCTGAGCTCCCTCGACCCGGTCTGGAACATCGACTCCCAGCTGCGGGAAGGGCTGCGCCGGCGCGAGCGGGTCTCCCAGAAGGCGGAGACCGCGCGCCTGCTGGAGGCGTTGGCCGAGGTCGGCATCCATGACGGTGCCCGGGTGTTGCGCAGCTACCCGCACCAGCTGTCCGGTGGCATGTGCCAGCGCGTGATGATCGCGATGGCGCTGCTCGCCCGCCCGAAGCTGCTCATCGCCGACGAGCCGACCACGGCCCTTGACGTCACGATCCAGGCGCAGATCCTCGAGCTGATCGACAAGTTGCGCCGGGACGAGGACATGTCCGTACTCCTGGTCACCCACGACATGGGCGTCGCCGCGGACCTCGCCGACCGGGTGGTGGTGATGTACGCCGGCCGGGTCGTGGAGGATGCCTCGCCCCGGGACGCGTTCGCACGCTCCGCACACCCGTACACGAAGGGTCTGCTGGCATGCATCCCGCCGATGATCGGTGCGCGGCCCGAGCACCTGCCGGCGATCCCGGGCACGGTCCCGGACCCGTCGAACCTGCCGACCGGCTGTTCGTACCATCCTCGGTGCCCGCGGGCCTCCGAGCGGTGCACGGTCGAGGACCCGCCACTGACGAAGGTGGCCGGCACGGCCGTCGCGTGCTGGCGCCCGGGCGAGGTGGTGATCGGCGAGGACGAGCTGGTCACGGTGAGAGGACAGGCATCGTGAGCCTCACGCAGACCAGTACGAGCGACCAGGAGGACGTCGTCGTCGCCGACCCGATCCTCACCCTCGACCACGTCTCCAAGCACTACGAGGTCCGCAGCAGCTCGAACCCCTTCGTGCGACCCGACCTCCTGCGCGCCGTCGACGACGTCTCCCTCACCATCGGGCGCGGCGAGACGTTCGGGCTGGTGGGGGAGTCCGGGTCCGGGAAGTCGACCCTCGGCCGGGTTGCGGTGCGGCTCAGCACACCGACGTCCGGCAGCGTGGAGTTCGACGGCCTCGACATCTCCCACCTGGGCGGGACGAACCTGCGGAGGGTCCGCCGGCACATGCAGGTGGTGTTCCAGGATCCGCTCGGCTCCCTGAACCCGCGGATGGACGTCGGGGACATCATCGGTGAGCCGTTGCGGGTCTTCGACAAGGTGCGCGGCTCCGAGCTCGACGACCGGGTGGCCGACCTGATGCGCGCCGTCGGGCTGGACCCGTCCCGGGCCGGCGCACGCCCGCGCGCCCTCTCCGGCGGACAGCGCCAGCGCGTCGGGATCGCCCGGGCGATCTCGCTCAACCCCAAGCTGATCCTTGCGGACGAGGCGGTCTCCGCGCTCGACGTGTCGGTGCAGGCCCAGATCAGCAACCTGCTCGTGGACCTGCGCGAGAGCCTCGGGCTGACGTACCTGTTCATCGCCCACGGACTACCGATCGTGCGCCAGGTCTGCCAGCGTGTCGGCGTGATGTACTTGGGCAGACTCATGGAGTACGGCACGATCGATGACGTGTTCGAGAACCCGCAGCACCCCTACACCCGCGCGCTGATGGCGGCCTCCCCGATCCCGGACCCCACCGTCAGGCGGGAGCGGATCGTGTTGCACGGTGAACCGCCCAGCCCGTTGGAGCTGCCGAGCGGCTGCCGGTTCCGGACCCGGTGCCCGATGGCACAGGACGTGTGCGCCGACGTGGCTCCGCCGCTGGTGCAGCTCGGCAACGGTCACGCCGCCGAGTGCCACTTCGCCGGTCAGCTCGAGGCGGCCGCCTGATGGCGCGGATCGATGGGCGGAGCATCGGGATCCTGATCGTATCCAACCTGCTCGGTGGCGTGGGCGTGGCCTCCGGGGTGGCGGTCGGCGGCCTGCTCGCGGAGCGGCTCGGCGGCACCTCGGTGGCGGGGCTGGCCCAGGCCGCGAGCGTGCTCGGTGCCGCCGTCGCCGCGGTGCCGCTCGCGACGATGGCCACCAGGCGCGGCCGGCGCTGGGCGCTCTCGCTCGGCTACGCGTTCGCCGTCGTCGGCGCACTGCTGATCATCGCGTCGGCCGTGCTCTCCCAGCTGATCATCATGCTGGTGGGCCTCGGCCTGTTCGGTGTGGCGCAGGCCGTGAACCTGCAGTCCCGGTACGCCGCCGCGGACAACGCCCCGCTCGCGAGCCGGGCCCGGACGATGTCGATCGTGATCTGGGCGACCACGGTCGGATCCGTGGCCGGCCCGAACCTGACGGCGGTGGGGGACCGGCTCGGGCTCTCGCTCGGCCTGCCGGGGCTCGTCGGCGCGTACCTGTTCTCGGTGGTGTCGTTCGCCTCCGCCGCGACCGTGCTGGCGCTGTTCTTCCGGCCGATGGCGGCCCCCGCCGCGCCGAGCCCGACGGCGGCTCCCGCCGAGCCGAGCGCGACGGCTCCCGCCGGGCCGGACCCGACGGCGGCCGTCGGGTCCGCGGTGACGCCCCGCCCGGTCGGTGCGATCGCCGCGCTGCGCTGGGCCGGACGCCACCCGGTGGCGCGGTTCGCGGTGGTCCTGATCGCGTGCGCGCACTCGGTGATGGTCATGGTGATGGTGATGACCCCCCTGCACATGCAGCACCACGGCATGTCCCTGGAGCTCGTCGGGATCGTGATCAGCCTGCACGTGCTGGGCATGTACGCGCTCAGCCCGGTGTTCGGGTGGCTGGCCGACCGGTGGGGCGCCGTGCACACCGCCATCGGCGGCATGGTGATCCTCGTCGTGGCGGTGGCCCTCGGGTTCCTCGCCGCCGCGCTGGCCGCGGGTGGCGCCGAGCACGCCGAGCACGGCGGGGACGGCGGCGGCAGCACCCTCACCGCGGTCGCGCTGACCATCCTCGGGATCGGCTGGTCCGCCTGCATCATCTCAGCGTCGTCACTGCTGGCCGGCGTCTCCTCCGACGAGGTGCGGATCCCGCTCCAGGGCGCCACCGACGCCGGGATGAACTACGCCGGCGCCCTCGCCGCCGCCCTCGCCGGACCGATCCTGGCGTTCGGGGACTTCCGGGGCGTGAACGTCGCCGCGGTGATCATCCTGATCCCGGCCTTCGCACTGGTGCTGCCGGCGCTGCGCCGGCACATCGCCGGGGACGCCGCGGACACGGACGACGCCGGCGGTGCCCCCGAGCCCGGCGATGCCCAGGGCGACATCGGCGAGAACGAGGCACCGCCGTCGGGCAGCACGGGTGCCCCGTTCGCCGACAGCGCGCGCCCGCGACCCTGACCGGCGACAGCTGGTCGCGGACCCTCCCGCTCGCTCAGTCGCAGGCGCCGACGGTGCGGCAGGTCGCCTCGAGCTCGTACAGGCGCACCTGTCCGTCCCGGGTGCCGGTGACCTCCAGGCGCAGGGCCGTGGCCACGACGGTCTCGAAGTCGTGCACGGGCGTCACCTCCGTGTTGACCGTGGCGGATGCGACCTCGACCCAGGCGCCGTCCACCAGTGCCGAGATCGTGTAGTCGGAGAGCAGGTACCCGGCGTACTGGTACAGGCCGACGGTGTCGACCGGCTCCGGCCCGGCGAAGGTCACCTCGAGCCACTGCGGCATGCCCACGGGCGAGATCCAGCGGCTCGCGGTACTCGCGGTGTTGCCGTCGATCGCCCGGTCCGCGGCGTACTGGTTCCACTGCCCGGAGGCCTGCACGCTCGCGCCCGAGGAGGCGAGGGCAATGTTGCGCCAGGCGGCGCCGATGGTGGTGGTCGCCGAGGCGGCGGAGGAGCCCCGCGGGGTGAGGACCACCTCGACCGCGGCGGACGAGTTCGGGGCGAGCTCCGCCGTCGTCACCGGCACCGGCACGTCGAGGACCTGGAACGGCTGCAGCACCACCCGGGCCGGCCCGGGCACGGTCCAGCCGTCCGGTGCGCTCACGCTGACCGTGGCGTTCACCGGGCGCGCGGTGTCATTGCGCAGCACCGCGGTCAGGTCGAGCGGGACACCCGCACCCGGGAGCACCGACACGTGCGCCGGCAGCAGGGCAAGACTGACCGGCTGGGCCGGTGGGGCGTCGGTCAGTGCCACCTCGGGGAACACGTCGAGCTCCTGGTAGCGGGGCCAGCCGAGCCGCAGCTCCAGCGACGTCAGCCCGGATACGGTCACGGTGTGCTCCCGGCGACCGTCGCTGCCGATCCGGATCGGCACACCGGCGAACTCCTCGGCGAAGAACGCCTGGGCCAGGGGCTCGGTGCGTTCAACGGCGAGCGCGTTCGCCCCGTCGAACACCACTGTCATGTACTGCGGGTCGTCCCCGTGGCTGACCGCGTACTGGCGCACCGAGTCCCGCACGTTGTTGCGGTACAGCCCGGTGTGGATCTGCTCCTCGAGCAACAGGCGCAGGTGGGCGGTCGCGGCGTCGGTGAGCACCTGCTGCCGCTGGCGGGGCACGAGGGCGTCCCGGGGGCCGTCACCGGCGGCGAGGGTTCCGCCGGCCTGGAGCAGTGCGGCCCGGACCACGGACTGCGACAGGGCGATCCCCACGTTCCAGCCGGACCAGCCGCCGAGTTCGGCGACGTCGATCCGGGGAGTCAGCAACGAGTACAGCTCGGGGTCGACGACCCCGGCGACCGCATCGTCACCGACCGCGACGAGCCGGCCACGGGCCACCTCGGCGGCGATCCGGTCCACGAACGGATCGAGGGACCCCGGCCCGGAGGTGTTCGCCATGAGCAGGACGTCCGCGTCGGGGGCGTCGGTGCGGTGCGCCCCGAGCGTGGCGATGTACTCGTCCACGAGGTCGTTGTACGGGATGTCCTGGTACGGGGCGGTCCACTCGGTGCCGGGCGTGCGGGACCACGCGACGGCCACGGACGGGTCCACTCCGAGCCGCTCGACCACCAGCTTCGCGGTGAGCAATGCTCCGAGCACGTCCGCGCCGGGGTAGATCTTGACGCGGTCGCCGACGCCGAGCTCGGCGATCAGGGCCGCGAGCTGTTCCTTCTCCGCGCGGTGCGGGCCGAACGCGCTCGCGTCGTCCTGCCCGAGGACCAGGAAGTCGATCGTGCCGGTCGCGGCTGCCTGGATCATCTCCCGGTTGATCTCGTGGTTGCGGGCCCGAGCGCACAGGTAGTCGGCGCGGATGTCCTCGGGGATCGACGCGGTCACCTCCTCGTACTCCGCGCGCAACTCCTCCATGCCGAGATTCTCGACCTGGTCCATCAGCTCGGCCCACCGGCGGACCGGGCCGGAGTACATGCCGGGATAGCCACTCGTGGGCTCGATCGTGAGCCGCTGGATCACGTCGAAGGCGTAGATCGGCTGGTTCGGATCCTCGTCCTTGACCTCCTCGAGGACACCGAGCCGGTCCTGTGCCGTGGCGAGGTCAGTGGCGCAGGTCCGGGAGGCGACCAGCCCGCCGTAGGCGAGCATCGGCAGGGCGACCACCGAGGCGTCCGCCCGGCCGGCGTTCTCGCGCCACCACTGCCCGACGGCGTCCGGGTCCCCGTGGGTGAGGAACTCACCCAGGTACTCGGTGGGCGGGGCGATCCCGGTGTGGCCACCCGCCGCGGCGATCTCCAGCGGGGTGACGGCGGGGAATGGCCGGTCATCCAGCGGCACCAGGGCGATCTCGCCAAGGGAGACGGGCGCGCCCGCCGGTCCGGGTGGGGCCGCCTGCGCGGTGGGTACCGCGACGAACGACGTGGCGACGAGGGCGGCGGCCCCGAGGAGAGCGGTGAGCGAGCGCATCTGAACCTTCTTCGGTCGTGTGCATCGCCGGGCATGGGCGCCCGGCCGGTCAGCCCTTCAGCCCCGAGTTGGCCAGCCCTTCGATGAACTGTCGCTGAGCGGCGATGAACACGATCAGCACGGGGATCACGGTCAGGGTGGTGGCCGCGAGCTGGACGTTCCAGATCGGGCCGCCGTAGGCGTCCACGTACTGCGTGAGCGCCTGCGGGAGGGTGAAGTTGGACTTCGTGGACAGGTAGACGAGCGGCTCGAGGTACAGGTTCCAGGACTTCAGGAACGTGAAGATCGCGACAGCCGCGAGGGCCGAGCGGGACAGCGGCAGCGCGATCCGGGCGAAGATGCCGAACCGGCTCAGGCCGTCCATCCGGCCGGCCTCCTCGAGCTCGCCCGGGAGGGTGACGAAGAACTGGCGCATGATGAACGTGGCCAGCACGCTGGGCGCCCCGAGGATCGGGATCACGATCAGCGGCCAGTGGGTGTCGATCAGCCCGGCCGAGTTCACCATCCGGAACAGCGGCACGATCGTCACCTCGGACGGCACCAGCAGGCCGACCAGCACGAGCACGAACAGCGCGTTGGAGCCGGGGAACCGGATCCGCGCGAACGCGTACCCGGCGAAGGCCGCCACGGCCATCGTGCCGACGGTCACCAGCACCGCGATGTACAGGCTGTTCACGTACTGCTGGGCGAACGGCTGCAGCTCGAAGACCTGACGGTAGGACTCGATCGAGGGGGACTCCGGCCAGAGGCTGGGCGGCAGGCTCAGGATCTCGCTCGTGGTCTTCATGCTCGACGTGACCATCCACCAGATCGGGAACACGAAGGGCACCGCGACGACGATCATCAGGAACACCAGCGCCGCCCGCCCGAGCTGCTGGCTGCCGAACGCGCGCCGCGTGCGGCGCGCCGGAGACGAGCCGTGAGCACCGGCGACTGACGCGGCCGAGGTGCGCTCCGCCGTCGGGCGCTCTGGCGTCAGTTGATCAGGACTCATGGAACACCCACCGCTTCCGGGTCTGCCACTGGAGCAGGGTCAGGGCCAGCACGATCACGAACAACAGCACGGAGATGGCACTGGCGTACCCGAACTGGTTGAACTCGAAGGCCTGCCGGTACAGGTAGAACACGAGGACGGTCGTCGAGGTGCCCGGGCCACCGTCGGTGAGAACGTCGATCAGGGCGAACGTCTCGAGCGAACCGACCACGGTGAGGATCGCGACGAGCAGCATGGTCGGGCTGATCATCGGCAGGGTGATGGAGAAGAACCTGCGCCACGCGCCGGCGCCGTCGAGCCGGGCGGCCTCCTGGATCTCCTCGGGTACCGACTGCAGTGCGGACAGGAACAGCACCATGTTCAGGCCGACGTTCTTGAAGACCTGCACCACGATGACCGAGATCATGGCCGTCACGTTGTTGCGCAGCCAGTTCGGCCCGGTGATTCCGAACTCCGCCAGGAAGCCGTTGATGCCGTTGTCCGCCTGCAGCAGGAACCCCCAGACGATCGTCCACGCCACGAGCGAGACGACGACCGGCGTGAAGAACAGGACCCGGAACAGCGTGGTGCCGGGCAGGTGCTGGTTGAGCAGCACCGCGAGGAACAGCGAGAGCGTGATGTTCAGGACGACGACGCCGAGCGAGAACCACAGGCTCGCGATCAGCGAGTCGTGCAGGGCACCGTCGCTGAGCATGTCCTGGTAGTTCTGCGGGCCGACGAACGTGAACGTGTTCGCCAGCACGTTCCACTCGTGCAGGGAGTACCAGATGACCGCGCCGAGGGGCACGATCACGAACGCGATCGCGCCGATGACGGCGGGCGCCACGAAGGCGTATCCGGTTGCGGCGTCGCGCCGCCGCCAGGCGGACCGGCGCTGGGGCCGGCCCGCCCGACCAGTGGTGGTGATCGAGGTCATCTCGCTCCTGTGTTCCGTTCCCGCCTCAGCCCTCGAGCAGCGGCTGGATCGCCTCGCACACGTCGGCCGCCACGGCGGCGACATCCGCGTCCGCGCTCCACATGGCATCCAGCGCACCTCGCGCGGTGGTGTCCACCTGAGCGAAGTTCGCGTGCGACGGCTTCGTGGTGGCGCCGCTGATCGAGTCCACGACGATGTCGAGCTGGGCCTCGCTGAACAGCGGGTTCCCGGCCGCGAGGGTCTGCGGGTTCAGCAGCGACTCGCGCGGCGGCGGGAAGTACAGGGACAGCGACGCGGAGTTCTCCGGGTTCGTGAAGAACGCCAGGAAGTTCGCCGCCGCCTGCGTGTTCGCGCCCGCGGCCAGCACGCCGACGCCGGCCTGACCGACGATGTTCTCCTGCTGGGTGGGTCCGGCCGGGAGCGGGACGATGTCCCAGTTGAACGAGCCGTCGAGGGAGGATGCCCGCGAGATCTGCGTGATCGTCATCGTCGTGTCGCCGGCGAAGAAGTCGGCGCTCGTGCCAGGCCCCGGGATGGCGTTCTTGACGAACACCGCATCCTGGAACCACTCCAGGGCCGCGACCATCTCGGGGGAGTCGAACTCGCAGGTGGTGCCGTCCGCGCTCCAGGGCTCTGCGTCCCAGCCACCCCAGACGCTGGCGAGGTTGGTCCAGTTCATGTAGTCGAAGTCTCGGACCACGAGGCCGGCGCCGCCGAGCGCGGCCACGGAGGCTGCGGAGATGTCGCGGGCGGCGTCGTAGGTCCACCCGTCGGACGCGACCAGCTCGGCCGGGTTCGGTTGGCTCGCGGCTGCGAGCCGGTCCGTGTTCACGAACATCACGAACGGCGAGTTCGAGAACGGGTAGGCGTACAGGGCGTCGCCGTCCTCCCACAGCTCGAGGGCGCTCTCGCCGACGTCCTCGAAGTCGTAGCCCTCGGTGCCGGAGAGGGTCTCGCGCACGTCCACGAGCGCCCCGGAGGAGACGAACTCGGGGGCGTTGGACTCGAAGATCCAGGCGAGGTCCGGCGCGTTCCCGCCGGCGAGCTGGGTGGTCAGGTTGGTGGTGTAGTCCTCGAACGGGATGGTCTCGAACGTGACGGAGGAGACCTCGTCCGGGTGGTCGGCGATGTAGGCGTCGGCGATCTCCTGGAACAGGGCGAGGTGGTCCTCGGACGCGGTCCAGACCGTCATGCGCAGGTCGACGGGACCGTCGGCGGGCTCGTCGCCGGCATCGCCATCGGAGCACGCGGCGAGCGCGGTGGTGCCGAGGGCGCCGATGCCCACCATGGACAGGAAGTGACGACGGCGGATCTGGGGATTCATGGGTTGCTGCTCCTTGGGGTGGGGGACTTCGTTGTCAGGACTCGGGGGTTCTCGGTGGCGCTCAGTAGGCGTAGACGCCGTCGGGCCAGCTCAGTTCGAAGCCGTCGGCCTCGAGGAGGTGCTGGAAGACCCCGACGGCGTCGGGGTCGGTGTGCACGTCGGCGGGGGTCAGGCCCTGGCTCAGGCAGTGCGCGGCGAGCATGCCGGCGGCCTCGCCCACGTTCCACTCCACGGGGTGCAGCCGGTAGCAGCCGTTCGTGATGTGGGTGACGCCGAGGTTCTTCGCACCGGCGAGCAGGTTCCCGCCGCCGCGGGGGATCAGCGCGCCGAGCGGGATCTGGAACGGCGCCGCGGGCACGTCGATGTAGTTGTCACCGCCGGTGGAGGGGTGCAGGTCGATCCGGTACATGCCGACGCCGACACTGTCGGTGTAGGTGCGGGCCGTGTCCTCGCCGCGGGCGGCGGGGGAGACATCCTGCTCGGTGACCGTGGTCAGGGCGCGGATGCGGCGGCTCTCCCGGTGGTACGGGGCCATCGCGAGACCGTCCTCGGTGCCCATGACGTCCGGGCGCAGCCGCAGGCCGGGCCAGCCGGCGCCGCCGTCGGGCCGGGGTGCCTCGGTCTGCATCCAGTACAGCATCGAGAGGCTGAGCTGGCGGGCGTCCTCGAGCCGGGCCGCGGCGACGTCCTCGGGCACGTCGATGACGGGTGCCTCGAAGTAGTCGATGGACGGCCAGTTCACCAGGGTGAGGTCGCTGTCGAACGTGCCCTTGGCGAACATGTCCGCGGCGATGATCCGGCGGAAGGTCCACAGGTTCGTGTCGCCGGGGTTGGCGCTCTGATCGGCGACGACCGCGAGCACGTCGTCACCGGTGTTGGGCTCGAAGTGCCGGGAGGTGATCTCCAGGGTCCGCGGGTGCGGCGCGGTCCAGCTGACCAGTGGTGCGCCCCAGAACTCCGGCTGCACGGCGCGCCACTTCTCGTACTGCGCGGGCCTGGGGATCGTGTGGTCGGCCCCGGCCTGGTGCTCCACGGCGAAGCAGATGCTCAGCGCCTGGATGTTGTCCGGCTGCGCCTGCTCGGGAGCGCTCGGCTCGCCGGTCTCGGCCCGGGACTCGAACCCGGTCACGTAGTCGATGCCGGCCAGGGGCAGCAGGTCCCCGAGCTCGGTGGCGTCGATGACGTAGTCCGCACTGACGCGAATGTGCGTGCCGCCGTCGACCGGGGCCAGGGTGACCGTGGCGACGACGCCGTCGACGGCGTCCGCGGCGACCGGGCGGTACCCGGTGAACAGGCGCAGCTGCCCGCTGGACCGGTACGGGGCGAGCATCTCCTCCAGCACCGCCACGGCGACGCGGGGCTCGTGGCACAGCTTGCTGACCCAGCCCGCGCCCGGGTTGAGATCGCTGCGGGCCGCGGCCTCGTCGGTGAGCGGGTAGGCCCGCCGGTAGTAGTCGCGGATCCCGTCGCGGTACCGGCGGTAGGACCGGGTGCAGCCGAAGTCCTCGATCCAGGGATGCTCGTCCAGGGGCACGCCCTGGGAGGTGGACTGTCCGCCGATCCACTCGAACTCCTCGGTGAGGACGACGGTGGCACCGGACCGTGCCGCGGCGAGGGCGGCGGCGACGCCGCCGAGCCCCCCACCGACCACGAGGACCTGGGTGTGTTCGTCCGCAATGTTGCCGCTCATCGGTGGGAGTTCTCCTTGGTGGTGCGTCTGGTGGTCGTGGATGTGGGTGGGGCAGCGATGGTCGAGCCGGTGAAGGTCTCGCACGGGATGAAGGCCTGCAGGTCCCGCTCCGGCTCGTCGCCGTGCGGGTCGGATGGCGTGAGCTGTCGGAGCACGATGCGCAGTGCTTCGGCGCCCATCTCGATGCGGGGGATGGTGAACCCGGCCCAGTCGACGACGCTCGGTTCACGCTGCTCCGGGTCGCCGAGGCGGGCGATCGACAGGTCCTCGGGTACCCGGAGACCGCGGGCGAGGGCCGCGCTGTAGACGTCGTGGGCCAGGTCCGAGACGGTGAGCACCGCGGTGATCCCGTGCTCGGTGAGGGTCCCGAAGAACTCGCCGGAGGTCAGGTCGGGGTCCTCGAACGTCACCGGCAGTTGCCCGGCGGCGCGCATCGCGCGCCGGTAGCCACGGACCCGGTCCTCGATGGACTCGTGCGGCGGGGTGACGGTGACCATGCCGATCCGCCGGTGTCCCAGCTCCAGGAGCTGGCGGGTGACGACGGCGGTCGCCTCGTCGTAGTCGGCGCCCGCGAACGGGACGGTGACGCCGGGGGCGGCGCGGCGGCCGACGAACGCGTACGGGAAGTCCTGGCTGGCCAGCGCGACGAGGTCCTGCGCGTGGGAGTGGCGACCCAGGAGGACGCACCCGTCGGCGACCCGGAGCCGGTGGAGCGCGCCGCCGTCGACCAGTGGTCCGCCGTGGTGGGCGGACATGGACGTGAACAGCACCAGGTCGACGCCGCGTTGCTGTGCCTCGCGCTCGACACCCTCGAGGAACGGCTGGTAGAAGTCACCGGCGCTGCTCGGGAAGACCGGCTCGTAGGTGTACACGCCGACGAGTGCGCTGTTGCCACCGGCCAGCCGCTGGGCGATCGGGTTGGCGACGTAGCCGGTCCGCTCGATCGCGTCGAGTACCCGGCGGCGGGTGTCGTCGCCGACGCGGTGCTGGGTGATCCCGGTGCCGTTGAGGACCATCGAGACCACTGTCTGGCTCACACCCGCGAGGCGGGCGACGTCAGCCTGGGTGACGCGGCCACCACCGGAGCGTCGTCGCGCCATGCCTGCACCTCCTCGGACAGCTGCCGCGGATGCGGCACTGCCGAGGACGCAAGCGGGTTTTGCGCAAAACTGCAACCTCGTCACGGCAGGAAGACGGATTGACGCCGGATTGTGACCGATCTGAGACGTTCGCGGGCGGTGGCATTTTGCGTATTGCTCGATCAGGTCATCGCGGTGGGCCGCACTTGCCCGCCCACCGCCGTCGTCGTCGGCGAGGTCCTACCGCTCCTGCATTGTGAGCCCGGCGGGAAGGGGCGTGATGGCCGTGAGGATGGAGTCGCTGGTGGTGCTACCTGAGGCGATGGCGCCGAGGCGCGCGACCGAGGTGTCGTGGCGGCAGCGATGGTCAGGCGGTCGGGGTGGAGCGGATCTCGGGTTCAGCCGCGATCTCAGCGGTGCGCTGGACAACGTCCCCGTGGTACTGGTCAACCAACGTCACGCTCTCCAAGGCGGCCCCGATCTGGCCCGCGGTGAGCACCGCGGTGGTGTGGAACTCAGCATGATCGGCTGGGCCGGTCTGCAGGATCTGGAGCGAATCGGGCACGGTGAGGACGACCTGCACCCTCTTACTGTCGGGAATCCGCTCGCTGTTGGCCATCAGCGAGATCCCCGTGTTCGTGCCGGCCTTCCACGTGATCGGGCCGTTCTTCTTCGTGGGAGGCATCTGCTTGTCCGCGTTCGCCGCGAGCTTGCCGAGGTCGGCCCCTGACGGCCTGTTGAGGCGGTCGGCCCGCAGGACCAGGTGGGTCGTGTGATCGACCAGGGCGCCGGCGTCGAAGGTGTGCGCAGCGTTGTTCTGCTCCGCGTAGCGCTGTACCGGCAAACCTGGGGCGGGCGGAGTACGTCGTTCGGCGGAGATGGCGGAACCGCGCAGCCAGAGATCGACTGCTCGATTCCCGGCGCTGCGCTGCAAGTCCGCCACGAACGACTGCGGATTGCCGGCGGCCCTGGTGTGTGAGCCGACGCCAGCCCGGCTTGCACGATCGTGCTGCTCGTCGGGTGCTGAGCTGTACAGCATCAGGTCGCCCAGGACGGTCAGTGCGGGCAGGACCGTTGGGTCCTACAGCCGCGGCAGCACCTCGTCCCACACGGCTCGGAGCAGGTCGAACGGAACCCTCTCGTTGTGTGCGGTGATCGTGACCACGGCGCGTTGCTCGGGCAGCACGATCGAGAACTGGCCGTACTTGCCGTCGACGCGCCAGGCGCCGTCCACGGTGCTGTTCCAGACCTGGTAGCCGTACCCGGCCGTCGCCTCCGGTTCGTCGCCGCAGTGGGAGGTGTCGACGACGTCGGTGTGCATGGCATCGACGTAACCGGCTGGCACCAGGGCGGTGCCCTCCCACTCGCCCCGCTGGAGCAGCAACCGGCCGAGGCGGGCGAGCTCGCCGGTGGTCAGGTGCAGCCCCTTGGCCGCCTCGGGGAAGCCCAGCGGGCAGCGGAACCACTGCGGCGTGGCGATGTGCAGCGGATCGAACAGCCGGGGCAGCAGGAACTCGCGCAGGTCCTGGCCGCTCACGGCGTGGATGATCCGGCCGAGCAGGTAGGTGGATGCGTTCGAGTACTCGAACCGCTCCCCGGGCGCGCGCACGGGTTCCGTGGCGAGCCACCTGGCGGCGATGTCTGTGGGCGACTCGGAAGCCGGCTCGAACCAGTTGAACGGGTTGCCGGAGGACATCTGAAGCAGGTCCCGTACCGTGATCGACTCGTTGCGGGCTGCGGTCGGGACACCGTCGAAGAAGCCGGCGACGGCGTCGTCGAGTCCCAGCAGTCCCTCACCTTGGGCGATCCCCACCGCGACCGCCGTGAACGTCTTGGACCCGGAGTAGATGTTCACCCGGTCGTCGGCGCGGAACCGGTGCTCGACCGGCTCGTGGCCCTCCCGGTGGACATGGATGCCGTACGCGCCGAGGTGCTGCTCGGCGTTGCGGAGGCGGAAGCCGGTCAGGAGGTTCGCGTCAGCAGTCACGGCGACCATCCTGGCGCAGGAGTGCCGCTCAGCCCAAGCGGCGGACCTCCGCCTGGTACTCGTCCTCGGTGAGCAGGCCGTCCTTGCGCATCTGCGCCAGTTCCCGCAGGGCTGCGACGCGCTTCTCCGGATCGACCGCGCCGGGCAACGAGGCCGGTCCTTCGGCACCTGGCGACGCCGGGCGGTCGCCGTAGGTCCCGGCGTACGGCTGCGAGCCGGAGCCCGGGTGCGGCCCGCTGCCCTGCGGTCCGGGCCCGACCGTCGGCGGGCCGGGACGCCGGGACGAGCGGACCGCCGCGAAGACGATCACGACCAGCACGACGGCGATCGCGACCATGATCAGCAGAACAAGCACGTGCCACAGTTGGGGGCGCATCTGCTCACCGTAGAGCCATCGAGCGCGGCTGTGGCGCCATCGTGCCGTCGTGGCAGGGCGTGGACGGTGAGTTCCAGAATGTGGATTGATCAGTACCATGCCGCGGTGACCACCAACGAGCAGAGCCCGACCGCCGCGGACACCGGGCAGCCCGAACGACCGAAGGACCCGTTGGCGGTCTTCCGCAGGTTCCCGACCGGCCTGGTCGTCTTCCTCGGCCTCATCGGCGCGGGCGGCGTGGCGCTGTTCCTCGCGAACAACGCCAAGGAGGTCCTGGCGACCTGTGGCAGCGACGGCGTGATGGTCGCGGGTGACATCTGCGAGACCAGGTCCCGTCGGAGCTTCAACACCACCACGTGGACCTACGAGGAGCGGCTGGAGTTCGCGCAGGCCCAGAACCTGGGTGCGATCGTCGCCGGCCTGGTGGTAGTCCTGATCGCCCTGATCGCGATCGGAGCGGTGGTCGTCAGGTGGCGCCGGGACGTCGCGGTCGCCAACCAGCTCGCGAGCCAACAGGCCCCGCTGACCGCCTTCGCCACCACGACCGGTCTCGTGACGGGCTTCCTCACCCTGGTGGCCGGGCTCCTCGGCGGCTTCGGCGCGTTCCTGGCCGTCAGTGCCTCCGGCGGCAAGGGCAGCCCCGCGGTCGGCCTCGTACTCGGTGGGCTGATGCTGGTCGCCGCGCTCGGGGTCCTGCTGGCCGGCCGGCCGAAGGGCTGCACCCTCGTCTGGGCCTACCCGTCGGCGGTGCGCGTCGTGACCGAGAGCCGGGTCCACGACGTGCCCTGGCGGGACATGCAGTACCTGTCCACGCTCGGCAAGGACCGCAGCGAGTGGCTGTCCTGGGCCGGCCGCAAGGGCACCCTCGGTATCGACGACAAGGAGTTCTTCGCCGTCATGCAACGCACCATCAACGGGGCGGTCGCCACCGACGTGCGGCAGCGTTTCGAGGCGGGCGACACGATCGACTTCGGCGACGTCAAGGTCAGCAGCAGCACGATCGCCCTCAAGAAGAAGCAATTCCCCGTGTCGGCCATCCGCGGCATCACGGTCATGCGGGACAAGAACGGCACCTATTACGAGTTCCGTGACCAGCAGATCAAGGTGGCGGGGTCCGTCGGCGTGCAGACCGTCGCCAACGCGGACGTGCTTTTCGATCTGCTGGCCAAGCGGCTGAACATCTCCTTCCTGAACAACTGAGGGCCCACCGGGGATCGGGCCGGGTCAGGTCCACCCCGACGCGCCGGCCGCCCTGGAGTGAATTAGCCAACATGGACGGCACGTATCTCGCGATGCTTTACTTAGGCAATGCTCACCTCTCTTCCCGATGCCGGCGCGCGCCCGGACGTCGTCAAGGATGACCGCCCGGCCTACCGTCCGTTCGCGGTGCAGGTGGCCGACATCCGCCAGTTGAGCCCGCACTTCCTCCGGTTGACGTTCACCGGGCCGGACGCGCACTGGTTCGGCACCGACCGCCAGGACCAGCGGATCAAGGTCCTGATCCCGGACGAGGACGGCAACGTCAGCGAGGTCGGCGCGGATGACCCCGAGGCCATCCTCGCCGGCACCTGGTACGAGACCTGGCGTGCCCTGCCCGAGGACGGCAGGTCGCCGTTCCGGACCTACACCGTCCGCGACGTCCGCCCCGAGCAGGGCGAGTTCGACGTCGACATGGTCGCCCATGGCGACGCCGGGCCCGCCTCGCGCTGGCTCGGCCGCGTGCAGGTCGGGGACCGGCTCGTGATCGTCGGACCGGATTCCCGGTCGAAGGACTCAGCGGTCGGCGCCGACTGGGCACCGGGAACCGCCTCCGAGCTCCTGCTCGCCGGCGACGAGACCGCCGCGCCTGCGATCTGCTCGATCCTGGAGACCCTCCCGGCCGGCCGGAACGCGCGCGCCTTCATCGAGGTGCCGACGCAAGCCGACGCGCTGGCCGTCGACCTGCCCGAGGGTGCCCGGATCACCTGGCTCGCCCGGGAGCAGCACGACCACGGTCACCTGCTCGTGCCCGCCGTGAGCGCCTGGGTGCAGGCGAACGCCGCGGTCGTCGACGACGCGCTCGCCGTGGTCCCGCAGGCGATGGACGACGTGGACGTCGACTCCGAGCTGCTCTGGGACTCGCCGGTGCTCCAGGTCCAGGCGATCGACGCGTGTGGCCGGGGCGAGCGGTGCGGTTCGGACTTCTACGCCTGGTTCGCGGGTGAGGCGTCGGTGATCAAGAGCCTGCGCCGGATCCTGGTCTCCGACGTCGGCGTCTGCCGGCGGCGGGTGGCCTTCATGGGGTACTGGCGTCAGGGCCGCGCAGAGGGCCAGTGAGTACGACCCACCCCAAGCCCACTGCTCGACCGGACACCGCAGGCGTCGCCGAGGCGACGCCTGCTCCGCCGAGCGCGATGAGCCGCACCCGCGGCACCCGCCTGCTCGGCCTGGCGGCCGCCGTCGGGCTCCTCGCCCTGACCGTCGCGGCCAGCCTCGCGTTCGGCAACCGCGACATCCCGCTCGACGTGGTGTTCGCCGCGCTCACCGACCGGCTGCCGGGTGACGTGCTGCACAACATCGTCTGGGACCAGCGGCTGCCGCGGACCTTCGTCGGCCTGCTCGTCGGTGCTGCGCTCGGCGTCGCCGGCACCCTGATGCAGGGCATCACCCGCAACCCGCTCGCCGACCCGGGCCTGCTCGGAGTGAACGCGGGCGCGTCGCTGTTCGTCGCGTTGGCGATCAGCGTGTTCGGCATCACGAGCCCGTCCGGGTACGTCTGGTTCGCGTTCGCCGGTGCGGCCGCGGCGGCCGCCGTGGTGTATGCGATCGGTGCGATCGGACGCGAAGGTGCCACGCCGGTCAAGCTCGCCCTCGCGGGTACCGCGCTGACCGCCGGGATCACGTCGATCATCACCCTGATCCTGATCTCCAGCACGGAGACCACGAACGCGTTCCGGTTCTGGCAGGTGGGTTCGCTCGCCTCCCGGGGGACCGGGACCTGGGGCCTGTCCTGGGTACTGCTCGTGCTGCTCGCCATCGGCCTGGCCCTGGCGCTGCTGTCCGGACGCTCCCTGAACCTGTTGGCGATGGGTGACGACCTCGCCCGCGGGCTCGGCGCGAACCTCGGCGTCGCCCGCGGCGTCGCGGCCGTCTCGATCGTGCTGCTCGCCGGGACGGCGACGGCGTTGGCCGGGCCGATCGTGTTCGTCGGCCTCGTGGTGCCGCACATCATCCGCCCGGTCATCGGCGGCGACTACCGCTGGATCCTCGTGTACTCGCTGTTCGTCGGGCCGGCGCTGCTGCTCGCGGCGGATGTGGTTGGCCGCGTCATCGCCCGCCCGGGTGAGCTCGAGGCCGGCCTGGTCGTCGCGCTGGTGGGCGCCCCGGTCATGATCGCGATCGTGCGCCGAGTGAAGCTGGCGGGGCTGTGAGCCGCGTCGAGCAGGTTGCCACGATCCCCGCCCCGACGGGCGTGCTGCGCGCCGCCCGGAACGAGGCCGCCGGCCGGGTCCGCACCATCACGCTCGTCCTGATCTGTCTCGCGGTTGGGCTCGCGCTGGCGACTCTCGTCTGGGACGGTCACGCCTCGGACCTGTGGAACCAGTTCCTCGGGATCTTCGGCGCCGGTAACGGCGACGGCGCCTTCACGATCACCAAGCTGCGCCTGCCCCGCGTGGTCCTGTCCGTCCTGGTCGGGGTCGCGTTCGGCCTCTCGGGTGCGCTGTTCCAGTCCGTGCTGCGCAACCCGCTGGCCAGCCCGGACATCATCGGCATCAGTGGGGGAGCGAGTCTCGCCGCGGCGTTCGGGCTGCTCGTGCTCGGGGTCGGCGGCATCGTGCTGTCGGTGTTCGCGTTCGCCGGTGCCATCGTGGTGGCGGCCGCGATCTACCTGCTCGCGTGGCGGGACGGAGTGTCCGGCTACCGGTTCGTCCTCATCGGGGTCGGCATCGCGTTCGCCGTGAACGCCGGGATCGGCTACCTGCTGACCCGGTCCGAGGTCAACGACGTCCGCTCGGCGCTGGTCTGGATGGTCGGCAGCATCGGGACGCCGCCCTGGCGCGACATCGCGGTCCTGGCCGTCGGGATGCTCGTGCTCGTCCCGCTGGTGGGGGTGAGCGTCGGGCGGCTACGAATCCTGCAGCTCGGCGACGAGACCGCCGGCGGGCTCGGCGTCTCGCCGGAGCGGGCCCGGCTCGCGGTGCTCGCCGTTGCCGTCGGCCTCGCCGCCGTGGCGACGGCGTTCGCCGGCCCGGTCGCGTTCGTCGCCTTCGTCTCGGCGCCGATCGCCCGCCGACTGCTGCCGACGGCGGGGCTCGCCCTGGTCCCGTCGGCGCTGGTCGGGACGGTGGTCGTCCTGGCGGCCGAGTTCACCGCGCAGAACGTGCTCGGGGCGCTCGAGGTGCCCGTCGGCATCGTCACCGGCATCATCGGCGCGCCCTACCTGCTGTGGCTGCTGGCCACCTCGAACCGTGGAGGACGCGGAGCGTGAGCATACTCAACACGACCACAGACCAGGGTGGCGCCGACCACGGCACCCATGGTCCGCCGTCGGGCAGGGAGCAGGGGAGCGAGCCGAAGGCGGAGCACACCCTGCTCGCCCAGGGCCTGTCGCTGGCGTACGACGGCGCGCCCGTGGTGCATGACCTCGACCTGGAGATCCCGCCCGGGAGGATCACCGTGATCGTCGGCGGCAACGGCTGCGGCAAGTCCACCCTGCTGCGCGGCATCGCCCGGCTGCTGCGACCCAGCGCGGGTGAGGTGCTGCTCGACGGCACCGCCGTGCACGACCGCCCTGCGAAGGACGTGGCCAGGATCATCGGGATCCTGCCGCAGAGCCCCACCGCGCCGGAGGGCATCACGGTCGCGGACCTCGTCGGCCGTGGGCGCTAC
Source organism: Occultella kanbiaonis (assembly GCF_009708215.1). Classification (NCBI taxonomy): domain Bacteria; kingdom Bacillati; phylum Actinomycetota; class Actinomycetes; order Micrococcales; family Ruaniaceae; genus Occultella; species Occultella kanbiaonis. Next base: position 2,739,188 of record NZ_CP046175.1, read on the forward strand.
CCGCATCAGGGGTGGTTCCGGCAATGGACGTCGACCGATGACGCCGTCGTGACCGCCGCGTTGGCGGCGACCGACACCCTGGAACTTGCCGCGCGCCGCGTCGAGGAGCTCTCCGGCGGACAGGCGCAGCGGGTCTGGATCGCGATGGCGCTGGCCCAGGACCCGGACATCCTGCTCCTGGACGAGCCCACCACGTTCCTGGACGTGACCCATCAGCTCGAGGTGCTCGACCTGCTGCACGAGCTGAACCGGACCCGTGGCGCCACGGTGGTCATGGTGCTGCACGACCTCAACCTCGCGGCCCGGTACGCCGATCACCTCGTCGTGATGCATGCGGGCCAGGTGCAGGCGATCGGCTCGCCCGCCGACGTGCTGACGCCCGAGCTCGTCGCGCAGGCGTTCAAGCTGCGCGCCCGGGTCGTTCCCGATCCCGTGTGCGGCTCGCCGATGGTGGTGCCGATCGGGCGCTTCCACGGCAGCGAGCCGGAGCTGGTTTTGCCACCACCCGCCGGCGCGCCTTAGGATAGGCACGCCTTACATCGGCCTGACTTCGATTGGTGCCTCTTCGGACGCCATCGTCATTTCCCCCAACACCCCTGATCCTCCTGAGGAGTCCCGTGTCTCGACGCCCGATCTACCTGGTGGCCGCCGCCACCCTGACCACCCTCGCGCTCGCCGCGTGCTCCGGCGGCGACGGGAGCGGCGACGACCCGACCGACGGCGGCAGCGCGGCCGGTGGGGACTGGGAGACCGTCACCATCGAGCACGCGCTCGGCACCACGGAGATCACCGAGGCGCCCGAGAACGTCGTCACGCTGGGCTGGGGCTCTACCGAGGCCGCCCTGGCACTCGGCGTGGTCCCGGCGGGCATCGAGGCGCAGACCTACGCCGTCAACGACGAGGGCCTGCTGCCCTGGGTCGCGGAGACCCTGGACGAGCAGGGCGCCTCGCCGACCATCATCCCGGCGACCGTCGAGGAGCCGGCGTACGAGGACATCGACGACCTCAACCCGGATCTGATCCTCGCGCCGTACTCGGGGATCACGCAGGAACAGTACGACCTGCTCAGCGAGATCGCGCCGACGGTGGCCTACCCGGACGCGCCCTGGACGACCCCCTGGCGTGAGCTGATCACGATCGTCGGCCAGTCCCTCGGGCTCGACGAGGAGGCCGCGACGGTCATCTCGGACCTGGACGCGGAGGTCGCCGCGGTGGCCGAGGCGCACCCGGAGCTCGAAGGGATCACGGTCGCGGCGGTCTGGGACATCGGCGGCACGTTCTACGTGTACAAGCCGGCGGACTCGCGGGTGGACTTCCTGCTCGACCTCGGTCTGGTGAGTGCGCCGTCGGTCGAGGCACTGGACTCCGGCGGTGACACGTTCGTGTACTCGCTGTCCTACGAGCAGACCGATCAGCTCGACGCCCAGCTCATCGTGAACTACGCGTCCACCGAGGCCGAGGTCGAGACGTTCCTGGCCCAGTCCTACGCCCAGGCCATTCCGGCCGTGCAGGCCGGCGCGATCGCGAACATCACCGGGGACGCCCTGATCGCGGCGATGTCCCCGCCGACCGCACTGTCCCTGACCTGGGGCCTCGAGGACTACGCAACGACCATCAGTGAGGCCGCCGCGAACGTGCAGTAGCACGGGCAGCGGTGGTAGCGGGTCTCGGCTGTTCGGGGGAACGGCCGGGGCCCGCTTCTGCGTTCCGGCGGGCTGGTCGCGGGTCAGGACAGGTCGAAGAAGGCCGACGGCGGTGGTGCGGCCGACGAGGTGGGCGCGGCCGGCTCTGGTGATGCGGCGGTTCCAGGCGGTGCTGCCGACGACAGGGGAGTCGCGGTCCGTAGACACGCCGCGATCCGCTCGGCGCACTCCTGCGGAGTGAGCTGGGAGGTGTCCAGCTCGAGGTCGTAGCGTCCGGGGGAGTGGACGGCGCGCTCCCAGCGCAGCACCGGGTCGTCGGTGCGGGCGCCGGCCGTGCTACCGGGCAAGCTCCCCGTGCCGCGCACGCCAGCCTGACCGCCGACGTCGGCCACCCCGGCGACACCGGTCCCGCCCCAGGTATCACGGCGGCGTTGGCGCACGACGTCCACCGGGCAGCGCACGCCCACGAAGAGCACGGGTAGGCCCTGCAGGATCTCTGCCGCTTCGCGCCGGATCGCGAGGGGCGCGGAGTAGTCATCGTGCAGGCCGACGTCGGTGACGACATTCAGACCCCGCTGGACATGCGCCGCGATCGACGCGAACATCGCGCGGTAGGCAGTCGCGACGTAGTCCTCCAGGTCGGGCCGCTCACCTCCGGGCCGCAACCCGATGCCGGGCTGGCGATTCGCGGGAGTCGCAGTCTGAAACACGTCGACGCCGAGATTGAGCCATACGCCATCGAGGCCGTCCTGGATCGCACGCGCGATCGATGACTTTCCGGATCTGGGAACGCCATTGAGGATGACGACCGTGCTCATCGGAACCTATCCGCGCTGAGGGCCATAGCCCCAACCTACGACATCTGCGCCGGCCTGCTATCGGCGCTGTGGATGGAGGGTCATCGGGGTGCTTCGGAGCCCGTTCTGGGGTCGGTTGGATGGGCTGATGTCCGTGTATCCACAACGGAAATCGGGGTCCTTGCGCTGTCGGTGGGACGTCCTAGAGTGGAGGTCAAGCAGTCAAACAGACGTACGAATGCCAGTCAGTGTTTCGGACCACTCGACGTCGATGGGGAGGTGAGCACACATGGACGACACCACCACCACGACCGGTGCTGGCGTATCGGGGGCGAGTGTGGCGCTCGCGTCCCGGATGCACCTGTCTCTGGCGGACCTGATGGCGGGGTCGCTGGAGGATCAGCTGATCGCGATCGAGGCCCTCACCCAGGGCATCGCGACCGCGGATCCGGTCACCGAGTCCGACCGGTACGGGTCCCGGTTCCTGGGCCACGCGGCGTTGCGGACGCACCTGATCACGCAGGCGTTGACCGGTGCCCAGCTGGACTGGATGGGCCTGGAGTCCGAGGCCGGGACCTGGGACACCAGCAAGGGGTTCCGGACCTACCCGCACTTCGTGGCCAAGACCTACGGCATCAGCGGTGCCAGCGCCCGCCGGATGTCGACCCTGGCCACCGGGCTACGCAACAGTCTGCCCGCGACCCGGACCTGGTTGCGGACCGGGAAGATCGGCATCGACCAGGCCCAGATCCTGCTCAAGGCCACCACCACCCAAGCCGCCGTCGACGGCCTGCAGTACCCCGCCACCCCCACCAACCCCAACACAGCCGAGGCGAGCACCGACGGCAGCACCAGCACCGACGGCAGCGATGGCACCGACGGCAGCGATGGCACCGACGGCAGCACCAGCACCGACGGCAGCGATGGCACCGACGGCAGCACCAGCACCGACGGCAGCGATGGCACGGACGTGACCGCGGCCAGCGACCCCACCGAGGGCGCCGAGGGCGCGACCGGCAGTGCCGATGCCAGCGACGAGGCCGACCCCACCGCGGCCCCCGACGCCGCGGGCGCTGCCGCCGCTGCTGGTGCTGGTCGGGTGCAGACGGTCGAGGAGTTCCTCCTCGCCAACGCCGCCACCCGCTCCCCGGAGGACCTGCGCAGGTTGGTCGATCACTTCGTCGCGATCGCCGACCCCGACGCCACCGACAAGGCCCACCACGCCGCCTCCGACCGCGAATACCTCAACATCGACCGCACCATGGACGGCTACCACCTCGCCGGATTCCTCACCCTCGAACACGGCCAATACGTACGCACCGCACTCGAAGCGATCATGGGCAAGCCCGCCGCCGGAGAGACCCGCACCTCCTCCCAACGCCGCGCCCAAGCCCTCAGCGACCTCGCCCACACCGCCCTGGACCACGGCAAAGTCGGCACCTCCGGATCCGTCCGCCCCCACCTCGGCGTCCTCATCAACTACCCCGAATTCCTCGACATCATCACCACCACCGAAACCACCCAGACCACCAGTGGATCCGGAACCGAGGAAGCCCCCGGGACCGAGGAAGCAGCCGGAGCCGAAGACTCGGCGACCGGCGAGGCGCCCGACGCAGCCGAGGCAGCCAGCCCGACGCCGCCCCCGCGACCGATCACCGAACCCCTACCCGGCCTGGACACCACCACCGACCCAACCGATGACCCGGCCGACCACAGCCCGCGCAGCAACGCCGGCCCGACCACAACGGACACGGCAGCCCGTCCGGCGAACGAGCCCGGCACTCCCGCGCAAGCACCCACCCCGGCGAGCACGACCACCCCGTGCGACCCTGCGCGCGAGCCCGGCGCTTCCGCGGAGGCGCCCACCCCGGCGAACCCGGCCACCCCGGCAGGCGGGCCCGGCGCTTCCGCGCAAGCGCCCACCCCGACGAACCCCGTCACCTCCCAGGACCCGGCGCACGAGCCCGACGCTCCGACACCAACGCCCACACCATCGAGCCCAGCCGCGCCAGGGCCCGGGACCAACGAACCCGTCGCCCCGGCGAAGACGCCCACCCCGACGGACCCGGCCACCCCGGCAGGCGAGCCCGGCACTCCCGCGCAAGCACCCGCCCCCTCGCCCACGTCGGAGGCCACCGGTCTGCCCGACTGCCAATCGCGGGCCGTCGGAGCACTCGGCCAACCCACCACCGACCCCAACGGCACCGCTACGCCCAGCACCAACAGCACCGCCCTGCCCGGCACCAACAGCACCGCCGTGCCCGGCACCAACGTCACGGCCCTGCCCAGCATCGCCGTGCCCGGCATCGCCGTGCCCGGCATCGCCGTGCCCAGCATCGCCGTACCCGCCGGGCGGGACTGGGCCGCGCTACTCGCCGCGGGACCTGCCACCTTCACCGACAACACCGGCCCCGTCCCCCGCGACCTGCTCGACCGCATCATCGGCTGCTCCGGCGAGACCTACCGCATCATCTTCGGACCCGACAACGAAATCCTCAACCACGGCCGAGCCCACCGCCTCTACACCGCCGCCCAACGCCGCGCCCTCATCGCCCGCGACCGCCACTGCGTCTACCACAACTGCACCGCCCCACCCGAACGCTGCGAAACCCACCACGGCACCAAACACTGGGCCGACGGCGGCAACACCGACCTCCACGACGCCGGCCTCGCCTGCTACTACCACCACCACTGGATCCACACCCACAACATCACCATGACCCGACACAACGGAAAATGGCACTTCTACCGACCCGACGGCACCGAAATCCACCCCACCAACCCGCCCTGGAACTGAGCGAGAGCGAGCGTCAGCAGCAGGCCGGTCTCGCTCGCCACGCCGGCGATGTTCGCGATGCGCGGCAGTTGCGTCGGATCCTTGACCCCCTGGCTCGGCGGCGCCGGATCACCGGGCATGATCATGCTATGGAGTTCTCAGAGGTGGTTCGCCGCCGCAGGATGGTGCGGTCCTTCACGGAAGAGGCGATCCCGGACGAGGCGATCGAGAGGATGCTGTCGAATGCGGTCCGGGCTCCGAGCGCCGGATTCAGCCAGGGGTGGGCCTTCCTCGTGCTCGACATGCCGGATGACGTCGCGACCTTCTGGCGTGTGACCACCCCGCCGGAACGTGCCGTTGACTCAAGTGCCTGGTTGAAGGGTATGCGGACCGCGCCCGCGATCATTGTGCCGATGGCCTCCGAGTCCATCTATCGCGACCGATACGAGGAGCGGGACAAGGGCGCTACGCCCCGAGACCAGCAGCATTGGGCGGCACCGTTCTGGCACATCGATACCGGCATGGCGTCGCTGCTGATCCTGCAGACCGCGGTCGACCTGGGTCTCGGAGCGTGCTTCTTCGGAATCCCGAAGACCGAGCACGAGGCGTTCCGGAGCACTTTCGGCGCACCGGCGACGTTCGAGCCGATCGGAGCGATCGCCGTCGGGCATCCCGCCCCTGACGACCGACCTGGGCTCTCGGCCCGGACGCGAAAGCGCAGACCGGACGCCGAAGTCGTACACCGCGGGCGCTGGTAGCCCGCACAAGGGTCAGCGCGGACTCCTGGAGTCGCGACAGGGAACATCGCGGCTGAGGTGTCGGCTATGAGGCGTGGCGTGTCGACGTCGTGGCGAGATCGCCGTGACGTCTGGTGGAGAATTGAACACCTCGACCGCGCCAGTTCGGTGAGGTCCCGCCTGCGAATGGAGCGTCATGTCCCTGTCGGATGGCGAGGGCCTCGCCCTTGCGCTCGAGGAAGCACGCGCAGGACGCGCCGAGGGTGGCATCCCGATCGGCGCGGCGCTCATCGCCGACGGCGAGATCCTCGCCGTCGGCCGCAACCGGCGTGTCCAACTCGGCAGCGCCATTCGCCATGGCGAGACCGACTGTCTCGAGAACGCTGGCCGGTTACCCGCGGCCGTGTATCGGCGGGCGACCATCGTGACCACGCTGTCGCCGTGCGACATGTGCACCGGAGCGATCCTGCTCTATGGCATCCCTCGGGTGGTCATCGGGGAGAACCGCACGTTCCTGGGAGGCGAGGACCTCCTGCGCGCCCGTGGGGTGGAGGTGGTGGTTCTCGACGACCCGGCTTGCACCGCGATGATGACGGACTTCATCGCCGCCGAACCGGCCCTGTGGAACGAGGACATCGGCGAATAGTGGCTTCGTGTCCGCGCCGGACGCTGAGCGTGGCGGTGACTCAGCGCAGGCCGGTCCTGGGAACCTGGACAGACCCGCCACTCGCAGTCGAGATGGCCTCCACGATGGTGTGCAGAGGGGTGTCCAGGGTGGTGACGTCGACGACTACGCCGCGCCCTCGCCGGTGGTGCCACTGTGCCCATCCGTGGAAGTACCGTGCCGGGCCAGGAAGCTCGGAGCTGACGCCGACGCGCAACCGCAGCACCATCGCAGGAGTCCGCAGCCAACCTCTCGCGGGCTGGACCTCGACCGCTTGAATCGTGTGCCACGCAAGGCGAAGCCGCGGCTTGCACAGCTCGATGTCGAGTCCGTTGATCACCAGGACGGGGCGCGTTCCGGTCCGGGACAGCCACGCCGCCAGCGTGGTCACGAACACCGCCAGGAGCACCAGGCTCGCCGCGAGCACGCCGGCCCCGATCGATCGGTTCCCGGAAACGATCAGGCCGACTCCGACACCGACCCAGGCAACGAGGACGATGCTCAGGAGGCTCACGCGTGGACGGTAGGTCGCGGTGACGGCCGCTGGCATGTTGCGCACCACGAGGTCGGTCCACGGCCCGGGCCGGGACGGTGGGTCCGGTGGCACCACCGGGGGCTGGGTCATGACCTGTCCTCCAAGGGTCGAGCTGTGCTGGCCCCCAGTGTTCGGGTTGGTCGCGGATAGTCGGGGCAGCCGCAACCGTAGCCGGACCGAACGGATGCCACGTTGACGATCGTTCCATCGGGGAGCAGACGACGATTGACGGCATTCACGAGACGTCCTATGGTAGTCAACCAAGTGATTGATCAACGAGGGATTTGATGATGGATGCTCGCGACGATCGACTGAACCGGGGCTTCATGGCCCTGGCCGATCCGGTCCGTCGTCAGATCATCGCTCGACTGAGTACCGGCCCGGCCACGGTGAATGATCTGGCCGCACCGTTCGAGATCAGCAAGCAGGCGATCTCCAAGCACATCCAGGTGCTGGAGCAGGCGGGTCTCGTGACCCGGACCAGGGACGCCCAGCGCCGTCCCGTGCACCTGGACGCCGCGGCACTGGAGTCCCTCACCGCATGGATCGACCGCTACCGCCTGCTCCACGAGCAGCAGTTCCGGTCACTCGACGCGGTACTGGCCGCGAGCGATGCGACCACCGGCGTCGCGGCCGTGGGGGACACGACAGAGTCCACATCCGAACTGGAGGAATCATGAGCAACGCAACCACCATCAGCGCACCCGCCGGTGTTCCCTTCATCGAGATCACCCGCGAGTTCGACGCGCCCGTCGACGCCGTCTATCGCGCCCACGTCGAACCGGACCTCATCAAGCAGTGGCTCGGGCCGCGTGGGTATGAGATGACGATCGACCGCTACGACGTGACCTCGGGCGGCGGGTACGCCTACACCCACGTCAACGGAGACGAGGCGTACCGCTTCCGCGGCGTCTTCCACACTGCCCGGGAGAACGAACTCATCATCCAGACGTTCGAGTACGAGGGGTTCCCGGACGCGGTCAGCATCGAATCGATGACTTTCGAGGCGCTCGAGGGTGGTCGCACCCGGCTGACCGGCCGCAGTGTCTACCCGACCCAGGAGGCCCGCGACGGCATGGTCGAGTCGGGGATGGAGTCCGGGGTCAACGACGGCTATGAACGACTCGACGAGCTTCTGGCCGGTTGACCGGCGGGCCATCCACTCGGCGCTGGTGGCGCGTCGCTCGGCGGCTCGAGATGGGCTCCGTCGCCCGCTGACGCGGTCGGCGCGATAGGCCACCGGCACCGCCTGTGGTGGCGCCCAGGTGGTTGGTGCCCGGGTACCCGAACCTCCCGGATCACCTACGCTGACAGGGCGCCCCAGCCACGAACGGCTGGGGCCCTTGCCCCCGCCCTCCCAACCCTGGAGATCAGATGTTCCTGCTCGGCCCCGGTCCCATTCCCGCCACCTCGGAGGAGCTCAGCCAGCGCCTGTCGGCGGGCCTGAGCGAACTGATGGGCCTGGGCGAGGACGCCCCGATCAAGGTTGCCGCAACGCTCGCGGACGATGGTTCCGTCCCCAGTGTGCAGATCGACCTCAGCGGGGCCCGGATTCGCACCAGGGGCTCTGACCGCAGCGAGCCGACGTTCACCGATCGCCAAGCCACCCTTCTCGGTGACCTGCAGATCCAGGGGTCGCCGATCACCGCCGAGGGGGTTCCGTTGAGCGCCTCGGCGCAGGTGCGCGACCTCCCGGTGGCGTGGCGGCACACCGCCGACGGCGTCCTGTGGCTCTGGCCTGATGAGGACACCGAGCGGGACGTCGCCCCCGAGGGTCACGCCGAGGCGAGCGCGATCATCGCGGACGTGACGGCGGCCCTGAAGGCGCGCGGCACCAGCGCCCTCGCCCGACGGGGCTTCACGCTCAAGGACCTGACCCTTGAGGTCAGGGCGACCACCTCGAAGTCCGCGACGCTGCGCGCCGAGGCCACCGTCGGAAAGTCGATCCTGTCAGCGAAGGCGATCCTGACCGGCGAGGCCTCGTTCGACGACACGTCCCGGATGACCGTGCGGAACCTGAAGCTGACCAGTGGGAACCCCTTGGTCGCCGCGCTGCTGTCGGTCGCGAAGCGTTACACCGACGAATGGGACGGACGCACGGTCGATCTGTCCCAGTACGCCTTCGCCGGGGCTCGGGTGCGCGACGTGTCGATCAGCACCGAGGGCGGCGTCGTCCGCCTGAGGGCGACCGCGGGCGCCTGACAGCAAGCCCCTGCCAGGCGGCAATGCGCCGACGGCGAGCGGTGGCGCGAAGCCACCACTCGCCGTCGGGCGCCAATTACCGTCAGTGGACGGCGATCGGTGCTTCGTGCTCCTCGTCCGCCGTCCGTTCGGGCTCGTCCGGTCGACGGACGAACAGCGCGGCGACGATGACCACCAGTGAGAGCACGGCGCCGCACGTGAACGCGGTCTGGGTCCCGACGGCGGTCGCATGCACCTCGCTGGCTCCGGCGTCGAGCGCGTTCACCTGAGCGACCGTCATCAGCACCACGAACAGGGCGGTGCCGGCCGCGCCGGCGAACTGCTGCAGCGTGCCGAGCACGGCGCTGCCGTGCGAGTACAGGCTCGGACGCAGCGAACCGAGCGCCGTGGTGAACAGCGGCGTGAACATGAGCCCAAGCCCGAGGCTGAGCACAACGTGTGCCGCGAGCACCATGCCCAGAGGGGAGTGCTCGGTGAGCAGGGTCATCGACCACAGCGCTCCGGAGACGACCACCGCGCCCGGTACCACCAGCGGCCGGGGGCCGTACCGGTCGTAGAGCCGGCCGACGACCGGCCCTAGCAGACCCATCGCGAGACCACCCGGCAGGAGCATCAGGCCGACGGTGACGGTCTCGAGGTTGAGCACGTTCTGCAGGTACAGCGGCAGCAGGATGATCGTGCCGAACAGGGACATCATGAGCAGCGCCATCATGGTCAACGAGACCGCATAGCTGCGGGACTTGAACACCCGCAGGTCGAGCAGCGCCCGGTCATCACGTTGCAGGTAGAGCTGACGCAGCACGAAGAACACCAGCGCGACGGCGCCGCCGCCGATGGGGATCGCGAGCGGGATCGGCGGCGCGTGCCGAGCGGCCTCACCAAGTCCGCTGAGGCCGAAGATCAGGCCACCGAAGGCGAACGCCGCCAGGACCACGGAAAGGATGTCGAGCGGCACAGGCTTCGGGGTGGAGACGTTCGGCACCCGAAGGGCACCCAGCACGAGCGCGGCGACGGCGATCGGCAGCACCAGCCAGAACAGCCACTTCCAGGGCAGGACGGACAGCACCAGGCCGGAGATCGCGGGGCCGACCGCGGGGGCGACGGCCATGACGATCGAGACATTTCCCATGGTCCGCCCGCGTAGCGCCGGCGGCACCACGGTCATCAGTGTGGTCATCAGGAGCGGCATCATCATCGCGGTGCCGCTGGCCTGGACGACCCGGCCCATGATCAGGAGCCCGAACGTCGGCGAGACCGCAGCGATCAGGGTGCCGGCGCTGAACAGGGTCATCGCGGCCAGGAAGATCGGGCGGGTGTTGAACCGCTGCATCAGATAGCCGGTGATCGGGATGACGACGGCCATGGTGAGCAGGAACGAGGTCGAGAGCCACTGGCCGGTCGAGGCCTCGATGTGCAGGTCCGCCATGATGTTCGGGATCGCCACCGACATGATCGTCTCGTTCAGGATGACGACGAACGAGGAGACGAGCAGGAGCGTGATCACCAGCCGGGTGGATGGTGCGAGCCGTTCCGGTGCCCCGGGCGGAGCGTTCAGTGGGGGAGTCTGGGCAGTTTCAGGCATGGCGAATCCAGTCGATCGACGTGTCCGGGGCGGGAGTTGAGTCTGCGTCATCAACACTGCCCGATCCAAGAACATTTCCGGACCGATGAACTTAATTTTCGGACCTCCGCCGCCGCCGCCGGACGTCGACCGGGCCGGCCCATGGACGGTGTCCTCGGGTCCGCACGGACGACGGACGCATCCGTGCAAGGGACCGAGGTCGACGAGAGCTCCCGGAGCCTCTTGCCTCGGGACCGTCCACGAGAGGCACCGGCCCCGCGGTCGCACAACCACGGCCCATTTGGTGCCGGCGGACTCGCGCGCGCCACGGACATTCTCGGCTCGATGGTGCAAGAATCCGGACACCGGAGGGAGGACCGGATGCCGGTGGCACGCGACAGGGCCGAGGAGCCGTTGCAGGCGGACGCCTACGAGCTGTACGGACTTCCGCCGGGCGAGTTCACGGCAGCCCGCAATACGCTCGCGGCCACGCTCAAGGCCGACGGCGACACAGCTCGGGCGGCTGCGGTCAAGGCGCTCCGCAAGCCAGGGATGGCGGCCTGGGTCGTGAACACCATGGTGCGGAGCATGGACGAACGACTCGGGCAGCTCTTCGACCTCGGCGCGCAGTTGCGCGAGGCGCAGGACGAGCTGGACGGCGCTCAACTGCGGGCATTGGCGACCAGCCGGCGCCGGCTGGTGGGGGCGGTGGTCCAGGAGGGCCGGTCCCTGTGCCGCTCGCTCGGTCAGCCGGTCAGCGAGGCGGTGGCCACCCAGGTCGAGAGCACGCTGCAGGCGGCCATGGCGGACGCGGACGCGGAGGCCGCCGTACTCGGCGGCCTGCTCGTGGAACCGCTGCTCGTGATCGGGATGGGCCCGGTGGACCTGTCCGGTGCCGTTGCCATCGAGGGCGCCGTGGGGATCAGGACCGGCACGAAGCATCGCGGCGCGCCGTTGTCGGCGGTCGTGGAGCCCACCGGGTCGGCCGAGCAGGTCTCTGCCCGCCTGCTCGCCGAGGCGCGGGAGGAGGCAGCCGAGGCCGAACGCAAGCTGCGCCGGGCCAACGAGGCACACACCAAGGCCAGCAAGCGTGCGGCCAAGTTGCAGGCACAGGCCCTGCGGGTGCGTTCCCAGGTGGAGGAGCTGCGCCGGCAGGCGTTCGAGCTTGAACACGACCTCGAACAGGTGGAACGGGCGCTGGTCACCGCCGAGTCGGAGCAGGACGGCGCCGAGGTCGAGCGGAATCGAGCGGATGAGGAGGCGGCGTCGGCGCGTGCCGAGGTGGAGCGGTTGCGGCGCCACCGTCGGAGCTGACGGCAGGACGATGTCGCCGTCTTCCGGGCGCAAGCATCGGCGAGGCGCGGGCAGATGTCCCCTGGGAGTGCGCCCGGCTCGCCCATTACCGTGGGGAGCGCCGTCAGCGGCCGCGGCGGCAGTGGAGCGGACGGAGTGCAGCATGGGGATCCTGGATCGGTTGTTCGGGCGCGACGAGGTCCAGCCCGACCAGCCGACGCAACCCGGCGGCCCCATGGCCGCCGGTGGTCGCCAGTGGACCGTGCCCGTGTTCCGCAGTTCGAAGGACCCGGACAGCCGCCCCACCGATCCGCAGTACCAGCAGCCGGGCACCGCCCAGCACAGTGCCACCGGCAGCGCCGAGGACAGGCGCGCCATCGAGAGGTACCAGTACCTGCTCCGCACCGCGCCGCCGGATCAGATCGAACTCGCGCACGCCGAAGCGTTCGCCTCACTGACGCACGCGCAGCGCCAGGAGATCCGGGCGCGCTTGTTCGACGTGGCACCGGCGGCGGACCGACCGGAGGACGATTCGGCGCAGACGCTAGCGCGCTCGGCGACCCGCACCGAACGACGCCAGCCGGGCGCGCTGAGGCGCGCGTTCGGTGACCGCGGCGAGGGCTTCGGATCATCGTTGCTGAGTTCGATCGCCGGTGCGTACGTCGGCACGGCCCTGGCGCAGGCCATGTTCGGTGTGGTGCTCGACGGCGGAGCACCGGTGGGCGGTGCGGGTCCGGGTGCGCAGGGGCACGCCGCTGCCGGCGGGTACGAGCCCGACGGAGCCGACGACGGGTTCGAGGCCGGTCTGGTGAACACGGGTCCGGAGGTCGGCCAGCGCGTGGTCGGCGCGGGGGCGAACGACGGCGAGCGCGTGGTCGGCATGGACGCGAACGACGAGCAGAACACGGTCGGTGGCGCCGCGGTCCGCCACGACGGCGCGGTCGACGACGGGAGCTACGAGGCCGAAGGCATCGAGCCCGGGCCGGATCTCGGTCTCGGTGGTGGCGGGATGGACTTCGGGAGCGGCGCCTGAGGCGGGGACGCCGATGCACCTACCCCGCCGACCCGACACCGATCCGGCCTCCCGGCGGCCGGTCGCCGGGGCCTATGATCGCTGACGTGCTGTCCGACGCGCCTGAACCGGCGCCCTCCGATCCCCTGAACGAGGCGCTGGACGTCTTCATGGCCGTCCGGCCCCGGCTGTTCGGTATCGCGTACCGCATGCTCGGCAGTGTGAGCGAGGCCGAGGACATCGTCCAGGAGGCCTGGGTGCGGTGGCAGCGCTACGACCGGGACTCGGTGGAGAACCCGGCAGCGTTCCTCGCCACCACGACGACACGTCTGGCGATCAACTCGGCCACCTCCGCCCACGCGCGCCGTGAGTCCTACATCGGACCGTGGATGCCGGAGCCCGTCGACACCAGTGCTGACCCGGCCCTCGGTGCCGAGCGAGGGGAGGCACTGGAGTTCGCGATCCTGATGCTGATGGAGCGACTGACTCCCATGGAGCGCGCCGCCTACGTGCTCCGGCAGGCGTTCGACTACCCGTACGAGACCATCGCCACGATCCTCGAGCAGACCCAGGCGAACGTCCGCCAGCACGTCAGCCGGGCCCGCAAGCATCTTGCCGGCGAGCGTCGCGAGCGGGTCGACGCCGACGAGCAGCGGCAGCTCCTGGCCGCCTTCCTCGCCGCTGCGCAGGCGGGGGAGATGGCCGCTCTGGAGGAGTTGTTCGCCGGAGAGGTGGTCAGCACCACCGACGGCGACGGCGTGAAGAACGCGGCGCGCAAGCTGATGGTCGGCCGCCAGCAGGTGGCGAGGTTCATCGCGGCGTTCGCACACCACTTCTGGGTCGACACCGAGCAGGAATGGGTGCAGGCCAACGGTGAGCCGGCGATCCTGGTGCGGCGCGACGGTGAGCCGTTGGTTCTCGTGTCCCTGAACACCGGACCGGATGGCATCGAGCAGATCCGTTGGATGATGGCGCCTGCGAAACTCGAGCGGATCGCCCGCGCCGGCTGAACCGTCTCCCCGGTTCGACTGTGCGCGACGTCACACCGCCCAGCGCCCGAGACCTGTCACGCCGGGCTCCGCTTCCCGGTCATAGGTAGTGACACCCCGGGAGCGGCGGGCGATCGGCGTCCACCGGCGAGGGTGTGGGAGGCGCGAGAGACAGATGCGCAGAATCGTGATCGTCGGCGGCGGATATGCGGGCTTCTACACCGCGTGGACACTTGAGCGCACGCTCCGGCCGGGTGAGGCCGAGCTGACCGTGATCGACCCCCGGCCCTACATGACCTACCAGCCCTTCCTGCCCGAGGTGGCGGCCGGCTCGATCGAGCCACGGCACGCCGTCATCTCGGTCCGCAAGCGGCTACACCGCACGCGGGTGGTCGCCGGCAGCGTGACGCGGGTCGATCACGCGACCAGGACGGTGCAGGTGCACCCTGCCGCCGGCCCCGACCTGGAGTTCGGCTACGACGTCATCGCCATCACGGCCGGCGCCGTGACCCGGACCTTCCCGATCCCGGGCCTGGCTGAGCACGCCATCGGGCTCAAGCACGTCGAGGAGGCCATCGCGATCCGCGACCGGCTGCTCGTCGCGTTCGACCAGGCATCCGTGCTGCCACCGGGACCGGAGCGCCGCGCCCTGCTCACCGTCGTCTTCGTGGGCGCCGGCCTCGCCGGGGTGGAGGGCTTCGGCGAGCTGCTCTCCCTGTCGACGGCGTTGCTCGCCGACTATCCCGAGCTCACCGTCGCCGACCTGGACTTCCGCCTCGTCGAGGCGCAGGGCCGGATCCTGCCCGAGTTCACGGCGGCGACCGCCGAGAAGGTGGCGCAGAGCCTGCGCGACCGCGGCGCGACGGTGCACCTGAACGCCCAGCTCACCTCCGCCGTCGACTCCCGGGTGGAACTGTCCGACGGCACGACCTTCGACGCGAACCTGATCGTGTGGACCGCCGGCAATGGGGCGAACCCGGTGGTCGCGAACCACACGGATCTGCCCGTGGACGCTCGCGGCCGCCTCGTCGTCGGTGCCGACCTGCGCGTGGCAACGCCGGACGGCCCGGTCCCGGACGCCTGGGCGGCCGGTGACGCCGCGGCCGTGCCGGACCTCGCCGTCGACCGTCCGGATGTCTACACCGTGCCGAACGCCCAGCACGCGGTCCGGCAGGGCCGGCGCCTCGGCCGCAACATCGCAGCGGTGCTTCGCGGACGCGCACCCAAGAACTACGAGCACCGCAGCCTCGGCGTGATCGCCACCCTCGGGATCGGACGTGGCGTGTTCCAGTCCGGGCCGATCACGCTCACCGGATGGCCGGCCTGGCTCATCCACCGCGGCTACCACGTGCTCGCCGTGCCCACCTGGCACCGCAAGTTCCAGGTGCTGGCGATCTGGACGAGCGCTCACCTGTTCGGCCGCGACATCGTGTCGCTGCAGTCCGCCATGGACCCGCGGGCGGCGTTCGTCGGCGCGAGCGCAGGCACCGGGCAACCTACCGGGCGCGCCACGGTCGCCCGGATCGAGCCCGAGGACAAACCACGGCAAGGAATGGCCGCCTGAGCCCACCGCGGCGAGACTGACGGGACGGATGGATCCATCCCGTCAGTCCTCTCTCCGGAAGGGCCAGCCGCCATGTCAGCTCCGCATCCCCAACCCGCCCTCGGCTCCCGTTCGGCGCGGATCCTCAACATCGACGGCCTCGAGTTCAAGGACCTGAACGGCAACGGCCGCCTCGACCCGTACGAGGACTGGCGCCTTCCCGTCGCGGACCGGATCGCGGACCTGACCGGTCGGATGTCCACCGCGGACAAGGTCGCTCTGATGCTGATCACGTCCCACTACATGGGTGCCTCGAGGATCATCGCGGACCGGGAGCAGGGCCTGCTGAACACCCACGAGAAGTGGTCCGACACCAACTTCTGGGCGGTGGAGAGCTCGTCCACCTATCGCTTCGACCCGCCGGTCCTGGACTATGCGGGCTCGGCCAAGGCGATCACTGAACTCGGGCTGCGGTACCTCATCATCCCGGACAACCCCACCTCCTACGACCTCGCCACCTGGGTGAATGCGCTTCAGGAACTCGCCGAGGGCACCCCACTCGGGATTCCCGTGGTCATGGTCTCCAACCCGCGGAACCACGTCTCGGACTCCAAGCTCTTCGGGATCGCCGAGGCGAGCGACAAGATGTCGCAGTGGCCCGGGGAGCTGGGGCTGGCGGCCACCGGGGACCCGGACCTCGTCGAGGAGTTCGGACGGCTCGCCGGCAGACAGTGGCGCTCCGCGGGCATCACCAAGGGCTACCAGTACATGGCGGACATCGTCACCGAGCCCCGCTGGTCCCGCGCGGGCGGCACGTTCGGGGAGAACCCGGAGCTGGCCGCGAAGCTGATCGCCGCCGTCACCCGCGGGTTCCAGGGTGCAGACCTCGGTGCCGGCTCGGTGTCGATGACCACGAAGCACTTCCCTGGCGGCGGCCCCCGCGACCAGGGCCACGACCCCCACTTCGAGCACGGGAGGTTCCAGCCGTACCCGACCGAGGGCAGCCTGTACCGCTATCACCTGCCGGTGTTCCGGGCCGCCATCGAGGCCGGGACCACATCGATCATGCCGTACTACGCCAAGAGCACGAACGCGATGTCCGCACCGCAGCTGCATGGCGGCCGTGCGTTCGAGGAGGTCGGGTTCGCCTACGACAAGTACCTCATCACCGACGTGCTGCGCGGTGAGCTGGGCTTCACCGGGTACGTGAACTCCGAGACCGGGATCTCCACCGGCATGCCCTGGGGCGTGGAGTCGCTGAGCCGCCCCGAGCGGTTCGCCAAGGCGATCGACGCGGGCGTGAACACGTTCGCCGGTGACGGGAACCCGCAGCCGCTGTTGGACGCCGTCGCGCAGGGCCTGGTGACCACCGAGCAGCTGGACCACAACGTGGCGTACCTGCTCGATGAGATGTTCCGCCTCGGCCTGTTCGAGAACCCGTACGTCGACCCGGACACGGCCCAGGCGATCGCCGAGGACCGGGAGATCCAGGCCCTCGCGGACTCCGCGCACCGACGCTCCCTGGTGTTGCTGCGCAACGACCAGGGCATCCTGCCGCTGCGACCCGACGGCGGAGCACCGGTCCGCCTGTACGTCGAGGTGTTCACGGGAACCGATCGCGAGGCCGAGCAGGCCCGCATCGCCGCCGAGGTGGCCGCCGCGGCGGGCGACGGCATCGAGGTGGTCGGTTCCCTCGAGGACGCGACCCACGCCCTCGCCTGGGTCCGCCCGGCGATGTCGCTGCTGAGCGACAAGCCGGAGACCGAGCTGTCGATCGCGCTGGACGCAGAGACCGGCGTCGACTCCGGCCGGGTGCTCGAGCTCGAGGCGAGGGTGCCGACCATCCTGGCCGTCTCCTTCGCCAACCCGTGGCTGCTCGACGCGCTCGCCCCGGGTGCGGCCGCCGTCGTCGGGACGTTCGGCGTGCTCACCGACGCCCTGACCGACCTGCTCACCGGGGCGGTGACGCCGTCCGGGACACTGCCCTACACGATCCCGGCGAGCCGGGAGAAGGTCCTCGGCAAGGCCTCCGACATCCCCGGGGCGGACGAGCCGAGCGGCTACGCGTATGTGGACGGCACCGGCGCGGAGTACGTGTTCGGGTACGGGCGCGCCGCCTTCTGACGGCGGTCCTCTGACGGCGATGTGTCCCGGAGTGTCACAGCCCGGGGCACCGCCCGGTCCTAGTTGTCGACCGGGCGGGACGGCCTGCCTGGCGGACCCAGGAAGGCCTTCATCATGAAGATCGTCGTCATCGGCGGGACCGGACTCATCGGCTCCCAGGTTGTCACGCGCCTCACCGAGCACGGGCACGAGGCCGTGCCGGCCGCCCCGAACACGGGCGTCAACAGCATCACTGGCGAGGGCGTCAAGGAGGCCCTCGCCGGCGCGGACGTGGTGGTGGACGTGTCGAACTCGCCCTCGTTCGCCGACCAGGACGTGCTCGACTTCTTCACCACCTCGACCAACACCCTCATCGCCGCAGCCAAGGACGCCGGGGTCGGCCACTACGTCGCCCTCTCGGTCGTGGGTGCCGACGAGCTGCCGGACAGCGGCTACCTGCGTGCGAAGGTCGCGCAGGAGGCGCTCATCGAGAACTCCGGGCTGCCCTACTCGATCGTGCGGGCGACCCAGTTCTTCGAGTTCCTCGCTCGGATCACCGACGAGGCGACCGAGGGCAACCAGGTCCGCCTGCCCACCGCCTACTTCCAGCCGATGGCGGCGGCGGACGTCGCCGCCGTGGTGGGCCGGACCGCCGCGGGAGCGCCCCTGAACGGGCGCCACGAGGTCGGTGGCCCGGAACGGGTCCGGATGGCGGACCTGGTGCGCGGTGCCCTGGCCGCGAAGAGCGACCCGCGCGAGGTGGTCTCGGACCCGGAGGCGAAGTACTTCGGCACCGTCCTCGGCGAGACCTCCCTCGCTGCGACGTCGGAGGGTGCCGAGCTCGCTCCGACCTACCTCAAGGACTGGTCGGCGGCGCGCGCCGCGAGCGCCGGCGCGCACTGACCGGCCCCGGCCGGCGGCGGTCTCAGGCCCCGGAGCGGGCGTGCTCCGGGGCCGAGTGCTGCCCCTTCTCGGGGACGTGCTCCTGCTCCGGGCGCGCGGAGGCTTCGACGATCCGGATGAACACCATGATCCAGCCGAAGATGATCACGAACGCGGTCAGCTCGAAGGCCGTGAACACGATCGTGCCGAGGAAGAACGCCACCGCCGTCCCGGCGAGCACGGCGACCATCACCGCCGTCACCAGGAAGAACTGGGTCGGCAGCCCGCGCAGCAGGATCGGGGACCCGAGCAGCAGCACCCCGAACGCGAGCACCAGCCCCCAGGCGAACACGTTGTGCAGGTCCTGACTCACCGGGATCGACACGATCCCGACGCAGGAGAGCATCAGTCCCATCACGACGAAGGCCGCCGCGATCACCCGCGGCGCGAACGCGTAGACGAGCACTCCCGCGCGGCATAGCGCCCGCAGGTTCCGGTACAGCGACAGCGCGAAGCTGGTCACCAGGAGCCCGGCGATCGCCAGGGTCATGTTGAACAGCCCGCTGGAACCGTCGCCGAAGCTGCCGAGTTGGCTGAAGTGGTACTCCCACCAGCGCGGATCCTGCGCGGTCGCCATCGACGTGAAGGTCCCGATCGTCAGGAACATCACGAGCAGGCTCGCGAGCCGCACGGTCGAGGTGGACAGCACCGACAGGTACACCCAGTACGCCACGAGCCCGGCCGCAAGGGCGAGCGCGCCGGCGGCCAGGACGGAGCCGAGCGCGAGGCCGCGGAAGCTCTGTTGCAGCAGAGCGAACGCACCGATGGTGAGCAGGCCCGCGATCGCCGTGTGCACCAGCACCACGCCGAGCACGTCGAGCACCTTCAACCACGGCCTCAGGGTGTGCCGCCACTGCCGCCCGGGCAGGTTCCAGGAACGCAGGTATCCCGTGATACCCGCGGCGGCGGCCATGACGGCGCACACTGCCAGCGCCACGATGCCGATCGAGACCTCGCCCCAGAGCGGGGTCGCCCTGCCGTGGAAGACGATCAGTCCGATGATCGCCGCGACGGCCGCAGCGACGACCGCCGCGATCAGGGCCTCGGTCTCGCCACGGACGTACCGGACGTGGTCGGGGTCGATCCGCGGCGTCGGCTCGCTCGCCGAGGCCGGCTCGATGCCCGACGGCGTCGGCTCGCCGGTCGACGGCCGTCCGGGCGCTGGGGTGCTCACCCGAGCATCATGTCAAACGCCTCCGACGCGACTCGGGCCCGATCAGTCCCGGCGGAGCTCGATCAGGACCTCGTAGTGGTCGGTCTGCGGGAACATGTCGAGCAGGCGGGCACGCCGCGGACGCAGCGACGGCATCGCGGCGAGGTCACGGGCGAGGGACTCGGCACGACAGCTCGAGTAGAGCACGCTCCGAACCCCTGACGACTCGAGCCAGCCGGCGAGCTCGGATCCGATCCCGCGGCGGGGTGGGTTCACGATGACCAGGTCCGGCACGTCCCGCGTGGAATCGGCGGACCCGAACGCGAACTCACCTGCGTCCCCGACCACGAACTCCACCTCGGTCAGACCCGCTTCGGCCGCGCTGCGCCGGGCGCTGGCGATGGCCTCGGCGGAGGTCTCCACCCCGGTCACCGACCGACCGGGACCGGCGGCGTGCAGGGCGAAGCCACCGACGCCGCAGTACAGGTCCCACACCGACTCCGGCGCGATCTCCGCCAGCCACTGCGTGGCCTGGCGATACAGCGCGGCCGCCACGGCGGTGTTCGTCTGGAAGAAGCTACGCGGGCGCAGGTGCAACCCGTACCCGTTGACGAGCATCGGCAGGGACTCCTGCGCGGTCAGGATGATCTCCTGCGCACCTTCGAGCACGGCCTTGTGCTCGGGATGGATGTTCGCCGACACCACCGCCAGCGTCGGCAGCTGCTCCCGCAACCAGGGCAGCTGGGCGCGGATGTGCCGCAGAACCTCGACGGTGCGGACCACGAAGCGGACCATGAGTTCGCCGTCGGGCGAGGCGGTGACGATCACGTACTTGAGCTGACCGTGCCGGCCCGGCACGTCGTACGGCTCCAGGCCGGCTCGGGTGATGAACGCGGCCAGCGGCGCGAAGGTCGCGGCAAGGTTCGCCGGGTAGAGGCCGCAGTCCGAGAGGTCCACCCCGTGCCCGGCGCGGTCCAGGATGCCAAGGGTCGGCGCCGCGACGGTGCCGCCGACCACCATCTTCGCCTTGTTCCGGAAGCCCGACTCCGAGCTGCGCACCGGGTCGGACCAGGCCATCGGGAAGTCCGCGAGCACGTCGCGGCAGTGGGCCTGCTTGTCCGCGAGCTGGCTGCCGTAGTCCTGGCCCATGAGGGTGCAGGAGCGGCACCGGCCGGCATCGAAGTAGGAGCACTGCATCAGGAGGCCAAGCCTACGTCCGGGCGGACCTGCGCCGGTTCCGGCCGCGCACCCGAGGAACTAGGCGAGTCCGCCGACGTACACCCCGGCTGCGCGGAGCTCGGCGATCCCGGGCAGGCCCGGTGGCGCACCCGTCAGGTCCACGCCGGTCAGCACCGGGAGCGTGGTCAGCGGCCCGACGTCCGTGAGCGGGTTCTCGCCGAGCCACAGCTCGGTCAGGGTGGGGAACGCAGGGACCGCGGTCAGGTCCGTGATCCGGTTCCCGGAGACGTCCAGCGTCCACAACTGGGGGAGCGGTCCCAACCCGCCGAGGTCCGTCACGGCGTTCCGGGACAGGTCGAGGCTGGTGAGATAGTCGTGGCCGGCGAGCGGGCCGACGTCGGTGATCGCGTTGTCGCCGAGGTCCACCTCGTTCAGGTTGCCCATCGACGCGAGCGGCCCGATGTCGCTGATGCCGGTGCCGCGCAGGCCGAGGTAGGCGAGCGTGCTCTGCCCCGCCAGCGGCTCGAGGTCGACCACCTGGGTCCCGGAGGCGCCGAGGTTCGTCAGGGACGCCAGGCCCGCGAGCGGCGAGAGGTCGCTGACCGGGTTGTCGGTGATCACGACACCCCACAGGTTCAGACCGGCCAGCGGGGTCAGGTCGGTGACGGCATTGCCGGTGACGTCGAGGCTGGACAGCTCAGTCAGTCGGTCGAGCCCGGACAGGTCGCTGATCGCGGCCGGGGCCGTCGTGGGATCGGGCGACGTCGCGTCGGGCCCGGCGACACCCGGCAGCCCGGGTCCGGGGCACTCCAGCGAGAGGACGTCGGCCAGGTCCGCGGCACTGACCTTGGCGCCGGGGTCGCGCAGTCCCATGGTGTGCGCCACGCACGCCGCCAACGCCGGGTCGGGGAACACCTCGGAGAGGACGAGCCGGTCCCCGCGGTCGGTCCAGAGCGCGACCGCGCCCCCGACCACGAGCACGACGGCCACTCCGGCCGCGACGATCCGGGCACGGGGGTGCGGGCGCGGCGCGACCCAGCCGGACGGCGTGTGGGGTTCGATCGCTCGGGTTTCGATCACTCGGGTTCGGTCTGCCCGGGGTTCCTCCGCGCTGAGTCCATATGCGCGAGGTTCACTGACGTGCGCGTCGGTGACCGGCGCCGGGACGGACCGTGCCCGGGTCGCTCCCGCCACCCAGGGCACCCCGAGCGCGAGCAACCCGGCGACGGCGATCAGGACCGCCGTGGTGAGGCCGGTGGCGTCGGTGAGCAGCGGCGTGCCGGCCCGGACCCGCCAGATCGAAGCCGCCGCGAACGAGGCGGCGAACCACAGCGCGGTGAGCGCCAGCACCCCGGCGGCCGCGCGCACCCAGAGGCGTTCCCGGCGGGCCACACCGACCGCCGTCAACGCCCACGCCGCAGCCACCCCGACCAGGCCGAGGGGCGCCGTCGCCGTCGTGGCTCGGGCCAGCAGGCGCCAGTCCCCGGACGCGAGCCGCAGACCGAGGAAGCCGTCCGCCGCCGCGAGCAACAGCCCGGTCCCGGCCAGCACGATGCCGGCCGCGAGAAGCAGCGACGTGGAAGCACCCGGTGCCCGCCCGCGTGAGACGGGCCGCGCCGCGGCCGCCAGGACGAGCGGGGACAGGCCGATCGCGGCGATCAGCAGCAGTTCCGGGAGGGCGGTGGCGATCGTCGCGCCGGCTGCGAGGCGAAGCACGGACAGGATCACGGCGAGGGCGGCCACCAGGCCGGCCGCCACCCACCAGAGGGTCTTCAGAGGCACGCCGACACGCTAGCCGTTCCATGTGGAGGTCCCGTGTGCGGGCGGGCACCGCAGCGGGCGTCTGCATGCACATTCGACAACTGTTCGGTCGTTGGTCCTATGGCGTTCCGGGCGCCGCCTGGGAAACTGGTCCGGGAACGGTTGCGGCCCGAACGAGGGGAACACCATGCAGGCGGAGAGTCCGAGCCACAGCGACACGGGGCGAGCGACCGTTCCCGGGCAGCGGGGTCCCGGCCCGGATCCCTCGGTCACCGATGCCGTCGCGGTCGCCGAGACGCTGGACGTGGACCCCGCGCTCGGGCTCACCAGCGCCGAAGCCGCACGCAGGCTCGCGGCGGACGGGCCGAACGAGCTTCGGTCGGCGCCGGCGGTCCCGTTGTGGCGGAAGATCCTGGCCCAGTTCCAGGACCCGCTGATCTACCTGCTGCTCGTCGCGGTCGTCATCTCCCTGGTGGCGTGGGTGGTGGAGGGCGCGCACGGCCTGCCGATCGACTCGATCGTGATCACGGCCGTCGTGGTGCTGAACGCGGTCCTGGGTTTCGTCCAGGAGAACAAGGCGGAGAACGCCGTCGCCGCCCTCGCACAGATGACCGCGGCCGCCTCGACGGTGCTCCGGGACGGCCGGCTCACATCCGTGCCGTCCGCCGAGCTCGTCCGCGGGGACGTGCTCGTGCTCGGTGAGGGCGACTCCGTCGGCGCCGATGCCAGACTGCTGCGGGCCAGCGCGCTGCGGGTCGCGGAGGCGTCCCTGACCGGGGAGAGCGAGGCGGTCCTGAAGGACCCGGCCGTGCTGGCGGAACCCGCGCCCCTCGGGGACCGGCTGAACATGGTGTTCAAGGGCACCGCCGTCGCGCAGGGGACCGGCCGGGCCGTCGTCACCGGCACCGCGATGGACACCGAGATGGGCTCGATCGCGCAGATGCTCGACGCGACGGTCGAGGAGGCCAGCCCGCTCGAGAAGGACCTGAACGGCGTGTCCCGGCTGCTCGGCCTCACCGTGATCGTCATCGCGATCGTGGTCATGGTGGTCACGGCCGTCGTGAACCAGGTCAGCACTCCCAGCGAGTTCGTGACGGTGCTGCTGCTCGGTGTCTCGCTGGCGGTGGCTGCCGTCCCCGAGGGGCTACCGGCGATCCTGTCCGTGGTGCTCGCGATCGGGGTGCAGCGGATGGCGCGACAGAACGCCGTCGTGAAGCGGCTGCACTCCGTGGAGACCCTCGGATCCGCCTCCGTGATCGCCTCGGACAAGACCGGCACGCTCACGAAGAACGAGATGACCGTCGAGCGGGTGGTCACCGCCTCGGGTCGGGTGGAGCTGACCGGCGTCGGCTACGCCCCGGTCGGCGAGGCCCTCACCGAAGGGCTCCCGGTGACCGACCCCGCACTGCTGCGCGAGGCCCGGATGGTGCTGGGCGGCGGGTCGCTGTCCAACGACGCGCAGCTGACCGAGACCGGAGGCACCTGGCAGATCCAGGGTGACCCGACGGAGGCCGCCTTCCTCGTGGCCGCCTACAAGCTCGACGGCACCAGGGACGCCGTCGCCGAGTTCCAGCGCGAGGCCGAGGTGCCGTTCACCTCCGAGCGCAAGCGGATGACCACCCAACAGTTCCGTGCCTCCGAGGATGCGCGCGGCATCGTCACCAAGGGTGCCCCCGACGTGCTCCTTGGCCTGTGCAACCGGGTCCAGGTGGGCGAGGACGTCGTCGAACTGACGGCGCAACGCCGGGCCCAGGCCCTGGCCGACGTCGAGGACCTCTCGGCCGCGGCCCTACGGACCCTTGGTGTCGCCTACCGACGCCTCGACGAGAACGATGACGACATCCTCGATGAGAGCGACGAGCGGGACCTGATCTACCTCGGCGTGGTCGGCATCATCGACCCACCACGACCGGAGGCCGCGGTGGCCGTGGCGCAGGCGCACCGGGCGGGGATCCGAACGATCATGATCACCGGGGACCACCCGAGCACGGCGGCCCGGATCGCCGCCGATCTCGGCATCGTCGCCAGCGGCGCGCGCGCCGTCACCGGGAGCGAGCTGGACGAGCTCGACGACGTAGGACTGCGGGATGTCGCCCGCGAGGTCAGCGTGTACGCGCGGGTCGCGCCGAAGAACAAGAACGACATCGTCGACGCGCTCCAGGCGGACGGCCAGGTGGTCGCCATGACCGGCGACGGGGTCAACGACGCGCCGGCCCTGAAGTCCGCGGACATCGGCATCGCGATGGGGATCACCGGGACGGAGGTCACCAAGGAAGCGAGCAAGATGATCCTCGGTGACGACAACTTCGCCACGATCGTCTCCGCGGTGCGCCAGGGCCGGGTCATCTTCGAGAACATCAAGAAGTTCCTGCGCTACCTGCTCTCGTCCAACATGGGCGAGGTGTTCACCGTCTTCCTCGGGGTGGTGTTCGCGGGCGCCATCGGTCTGGCGGACGCATCGACCGACGCAGTCGTGGTGCCGCTGCTCGCCACCCAGATCCTCTGGATCAACCTGGTCACCGACTCGGGCCCGGCGTTGGCGATGGGGGTGGATCCCGAGGTCGACGACGTGATGGCACGGCGGCCGCGGCCACTCACCGAGAAGATCATCGACCCGCGGATGTGGATCGGCATTCTCAGCATCGGGCTCGTGATGGGCCTGATCACACTGCTCACGATCGACATCTTCCTGCCCGGGGGCATGATCGCGGGCGGCGAGGATTCACTGGAGGTGGCCAGGACCGCCGGCTTCACGACCTTGGTGCTCGCCCAGTTGTTCAACGCGTTCAACTCCCGGTCCGAGACCACGAGCGCGTTCTCCCATGCCTTCACGAACAGGTGGCTGTGGGGGGCTGTGCTGCTGGCGATCGTGCTGCAGCTGGCGATCGTGGAGATCCCGTTCCTGCAGGTGGCCTTCGGCACGGCGTCGCTCGACCTCGCGCACTGGTTGGTCTGCCTCGCGATGGCCTCGTCGGTGCTCTGGTTCGACGAGATCCGCAAGGTGGTGCTGCGGGCGAAGGACGCCCGCAGGGCCTGACGGCGGTGGGTGCTGCTCACGGCGGTCGGCGGGGCGCGGGTTGCGCCGTCCCGGCTGGCAGACTGCGGGACGTGACCGCAGACCCGATCACCCGGCTCCTGGCCGCGCCGCCGGACTACCCGGTCGTGGCCGGGTTGCCCGACGTCGTCGCCGCCGCCCGCCGCCGGGGCATCGCCGTCGTGCAGGCGCCGCCCGGGACGGGCAAGACCACGCTCGTCCCGCCGGCACTGGCCGCCGCCGTTCCGGGCCGGATCGTGGTCACCCAGCCCCGTCGGATCGCGGCGCGGGCGGCGGCGCGCCGGTTGGCGGGCCTGCTCGGCGAGGGTCTCGGTCAGACCGTCGGGTACAGCGTGCGGGGCGACCGACGCGTCGGCCCGAGCACCCGGATCGAGTTCGTCACCACGGGCCTGCTGTTGCGCCGGCTGCAGGCCGACCCCGACCTACCGGGCGTCGGTGCCGTCATCCTCGACGAGGTCCATGAACGGCAGCTCGACGCGGACCTGACGTTGGCCCTGTGCGTGGACGTGCGCACGAACCTGCGCGAGGACCTGCCCGTGCTCGCCATGTCCGCCACCGTGGCGGCCGAACACACGGCGCAAGCCCTCGGCAGGTCCGACCCCGCCGGCCCGGCGCCGGTGATCACCGTGCCCGGCATCCTGCACCCGGTCACCGAGCACTGGAAGCCGCCACCCACCCGGGTCGCCCGCACCGACGAGCGGGGCATCACCCGGCCGTTCCTCGAGCACGTCGCCGCCACCGCCCGCACGGCCCTGGCGGACAGCGACGGCGACGTCCTGGTGTTCGTGCCGGGCGCCTACGAGGTGGACACGGTCTGTCGGTCGCTCACCGGTGCCGGCGGCCTCGGGGCCGACGTGCGCCCGCTGCACGGTCGACTCTCGAGCGAGCAACAGGACCTCGCCCTCAACCCGGGGCCGCGACGCCGGGTCGTGGTCTCGACGGCGGTGGCCGAGTCCTCGTTGACCGTCCCCGGGGTGCGGGTGGTCGTCGACGCGGGCTTCGCCCGCAGGCCGCGGACCGACCACCGGCGTGGACTGGCCGGGCTGGTCACCACGTGGGCCAGTCGCGCGGAGACCGAGCAGCGTGCCGGCCGCGCCGGGCGGGAGGGACCGGGCGCGGTGTACCGGTGCTGGTCACAAGGCGATCACGCCCGCCTGGATGCGCACCCGGTGCCGGAGATCCGGACCGCCGACCTGACCGCGTTCGCGCTGGAGCTCGCCTGCTGGGGCAGCCCCGACGGCGCGGGCCTCGCCCTCCTCGACGCCCCACCGCCGACTGCGCTGGCGGCCGCGCGCGAGACCCTCACGGGGCTCGGTGCGCTGGACGCCGACGGGCGGCTCACCGAGCGCGGGCGGGCCATCGCAGCGGTCGGCACCGACCCGCGCCTGGCGCGCGCGCTCCTGGATGCGACCCCTGCCGTCGGCGCCCGCCGGGCCGCGGAGGTGGTGGCCCTGCTGGCCGAGGACTCCCGCGCCCCGGGCGGTGACCTGGTCGCCGCGTTACGAACGCTTCGGCGCGGCGGCCCGGCCGCGCGCGCCTGGCGGGAGCAGGCGGACCGGTTCGCTCGGCAGCTCGGACGACGCAACGGCAAGCCGGCCACAGGGTCGGCCGTGGCGGGCGAGACGCGCGACCCCGCTACCGGCGGTGGCGCCACCGAACTGGCCGACCTCGCCCTCGGTGGTGGCCTCGCCCTTGGCGACGACCTCGCCGTCGGGCTCGTGGTCGCCCTGGCCCACCCGGACCGGATCGCTCGACGCCGCCCGAGCTCGACCGCCTACCTGATGGCGTCCGGCACCGGCGCGAGCCTCCAGGACGGTGCCCTGGCCGGCCTCGAGTGGCTGGCCGTGGCCGACGCGGACCGGTCGCCGGGGCGGCGGGACGCCATCATCCGATCCGCCGCCCCGCTGGAGGTGGACCTGGCTCGCCTGGCCGCGCCCGCACTGCTCCGCTCGCAGACGCGGGTGACCTGGGAGCGCGGCCGGGTCGTCGCCCGGCGCGGGGAGTGGCTCGGCGCCATCGAGCTCACGTCGGCGCCGGTGCCCGACCCGCCTCCCGAGCTCGTGCGCGCCGCCGTACGGGAGGGCATCGCGGCCGAAGGGCTCAGCGCGTTGCGCTGGACGGACGCGGGCAGTGCCCTGCGGGCCAGGCTCCGGTTCCTCCGTGCCGCCATGGGGGAGCCGTGGCCGGACGTCAGCGACGAGGCGTTGCTGCGCGACCTCGACACCTGGCTCGGCCCCGACCTGGACCGAGTCCGCGGTACCGGTGCCTTGGCCCGGATCGACACCCTCTCGGCGCTGCGGCGGCTGCTCCCGTGGCCGGAGGCGACGCACCTTCAGGAGTGGGCGCCCGAGCGGGTCAGGGTCCCGAGTGGCTCCTCGATCCGGGTGGACTACTCGGCCGAGCAACCGGTCGTCGCGGTGAAGCTGCAGGAGGCCTTCGGTTGGCAGCCGCCGCGGCTCGCCCGGGGACGGGTCGGACTCCTTGTGCACCTGCTCTCGCCGGCCGGACGGCCCGCTGCCATCACCGGGGACCTCGACTCGTTCTGGGACACGGGGTACCCGCAGGTGCGCGCGGAGCTGCGCGGCCGCTATCCGAGGCACGCCTGGCCCGAGGACCCCCGCACGGCGACGGCGCACCGGGGGACCGCGCGGCGCTCCTAGCCGCGCACCGGCATCCTGTCCACGATCCGGACAGAATCGGAGCCCTCGCTCGTGCGCAGAGGACCGTCCTACGCTCGACGGCGTGAGCCAGGACCTGCTGCTGCGTGCCGGCGCCATCGTGGTGCTCCTCGCGGTCACGAGCGTCGGCTGGTGGCTCGCCACCCGCAGGCGCGGCGAACTCCGGCTCACCCCCGCGGTCCGTTCCGCCACGCGCGGCAGCAGCGAGCGACGCAGCCGGGGCACGAGCGGGGGAGAGCAGACCCTGGCACGGGTCCGCGAGGTCGTCGACCTGACGCCTGGCACCGGTGCCACAGTGGTGCAGGTCTCCTCCGAGTACTGCAGCCCGTGCCGTCGCAGCGCCGGGCTGTGGTCGGAGTTGGCGGCCTCGGAGCCCGCCCTCGCCTTCGTCGAGGTCGACGGCGGCGAGCACCTCGACCTGACCCGCCGGTTCGCGGTCCTGAGCACGCCGACGTCGTTGCTGTTCGACTCGTCCGGCGCGTTCGTCGGCCGGATCGGCGGCGCGCCCACCCGCGCCCAGGCGGCCCGCGCCCTCCTGAGCCTCATCGGGGACATCCCCGGCGAGCGCGCCTCCATCGATGCCCGTCCGAGGTCAGGCGCAACCTCCCCCACCGCCACTGACCAGATCGGAGCACCTCGATGACGACTGCCCCCGACGCCACTGAACGAGCCGCGGGGATCGACCCGCGCGGCCCCAGGTTCGGCGCCGCCCTCACTGCCATCCTCCTGATCGCCACCATCCTCGCCGGCGACTCGCCGGCGGGACTGATCCTGCTGGCCGTCGTCGTCGCATCCTTCGCGCTCGGCGTCGCCCGCGGGGTCCAGGGCACCTGGCAGGGCCTGCTGTACGCCTCGCTGGTGCGCCCCCGCCTGGCCCCGCCGACGGACCGTGAGGATCCCGCGCCGCCGCGCTTCGCCCAGCTCGTCGGCCTCATCATCACCGGGGTCGGCCTCGTCCTCGGCCTGATCGGCGTCGGCTGGGCAGTCACCGTGTTCGCGGCCGTGGCGCTCGTCGCCGCGTTCCTGAACGCGGCCTTCGGGCTCTGCCTCGGATGCGAGATGTATCTGCTCGGGCGCAGACTGCGCCCCAGCCGGGCGGCCTGAGCCATGTACCGCAGGGCACGATGTCGCGCCGCGACACAGGCGCACCAGCACGCGCGACGGGCCCGCACCCAGCGGACCTGCTCGGGGCTCAGGACCCCTGCAACACCCCCTCGAGCGTGCGCCATGCGCGCACGTCGAGCTCCTCGAACGCACCGTTGACCATCTTGCGCATGTTGGACTGCAGCCGGTCCGCCCCGGGTGCGAGTGCGCGCACATGGTGCTCGTGGGTGTTCACCGCCGCAACGACGGCGTGCGCGGTGCCCCGCCACGGCGCGGCACGCTCGTCGGTCCGGTACAGGTCCTCCAGCTCGCTGCGGCGACGGTCGGCGACGGCCTTGCGTGACCCGGTCAGCTTGTCGCCGCTCTGCGGGTCTGTGGCCGGTACCCACACGTCCAGGAACCCCGACCACTGCGCCTCGGAGACGGGTACGGCGCACAGGCGGGCGACCTCCGCGGCGAACGCGTCCGCGGTCGTGTAGACCACCTCGAGCGCCTGCCGGGCGCTCAGCAGGCCGAGCTTCTCGTAGCGGGAGTGCCTGAACTTCGCCTGCGGTCCGCGCTCGGCCAGCGCGACGTTGCGGGTGTTGTCGCACACGACGTCCGTGACCGTGCGCTTGTAGGTGGTGGCGAGCGTGCCGTCGAGGGTGGTGGTGGCGAGCAGGTTCGGCCGGAACTCCACGCCCTCCGGCGTCCGAAGTGCGTCCGGCACGGAGACCTCCACCCAGGCGACGGCGCCCTCCCGCAGGACGCCGGCGGACGTGATGGAGAGGTCGTCGTCGAGGATGTGCTCGACGTTCTCGAGCAGCCACTCCCCGTACTGATGGGGGACGTAGTCGGCGGAGAACACCCCGAACACGGTGCCCTCGTGGTCCTCCTCCCGCACGATCGCGCGCCGCCGGGGGTCGACGACCCACCGGACCGGGTTGCCCGCCGCGTCCCGGTGAGTGGCCTCCGCCTCGGGAGCCGGGCGCTCCACCGCGACCGGGCGGGTTGCGGCGCGCCAGTTGAACAGGCGCTCACGGACATCGGCGACCGGGATCGCACCGGGGTAGTGGTTGGGGCGTTCGCCCTGGAACTCGGACTTGTAGTGCCACGCCCTACCGCGCCGATCGGTATGACCGATCAGCGTGTTCGTGTTGAGGGTGGCCAGGGACTCCTTGGACATGGTGTGCCTCCTTGGGGCTGTGGAGTCCTAGATAACCCCGGACCTCGGACACCCCGTTCGGACCCTGTGGACAACTCCTACACCGCGGTTAGGAGGCGCTCGAACCGGCGCACCGGTGCCCAGCCGCTCGTCGGCCCGAAGTCGGTGATGCCGCGTTCGGTGAAGCCGTGGTCCCGGTAGTAGCGGCGCAGCCGGGCATTGGTGGCCACACAGTCCAGCCGCGCCGCCGGCAACCCGTGCGACGCGCTCACGCGGCAGAACCAGGCGAGGATCTGCCCGCCGAGGCCCTCGCCAGCAGCCGTGCGCGCGACCATCAGGCCGTGCAGGTACCCCGCGGACCCCTCGCCGCCGAGCTCGGGTCCCCAGGTGTGCTCGTCGCGGGTCAGCAGCCGCGCCGTCGCGACGAGACTCCCACCGCGGCGCAGCACGTACCACTCACCGGCCGCGACCTGCCGCTCCACCACGAACTGGCTGACCTCGCCGACGCGCCACTGGGTCACCCCGATGGACTCCTGCCAGGCGGCGAGACCATCGCGCAGCGCGACGATGTCGCGGGCGTCGGTGGAGTCCAGGGCGAGCGTCATCTCCTCGTGCACGCCGCCGACGTTAGCGGCATCGCAGGCGGGCGCGTCGGACTAACCGTTGAGGTGTTGCCCGGCCGTGGGCGCGGCTCAGGACCCGCCGGGCCCGCCGTCCGAGCCCTGCCGGGACGGCTCGTCACCGTTGCGGGCGCCCTTCGCCTCCGGGTCCGCGGCAGGCTCCGGCGTCTCGGTTGGGGCGGGCTGGGTCCGCGACGAGTACCACGACGAACCCGGCGCGGGGGAGGGTGGATAGTGCGCGTCGACACCGTGGGCCGGGGTCGGCTCGCGCGCGTAGTCCGGCGGCCGGTAGGCCGGGTCGGCCAGGGTGTGGTCGGGCGCGTCCGCCTCCGGGTTGACCGGATAGGGGCTGGTCGCGTAGTCCGTCCAGGGCGACGATCCCGATGCCGGCCGGCCCTCCCGCTCCGGCGCCGGCCCGTCGCCGTGCTCGAGCGGTGCCGGCTGCACGCCCGACGGCGGTGGGCTGGCCGGGTAGGCGGTGCCGACCTCGCGGTCGGTCGCCTCGGGCCCCTCGGCCTGGCCATCCGGTCGGCCGTCGGCGCGGTGGCGGTGATCGCGATCGGTCACGGGTTACCTCCGAGGTGGGACGGCTACGGCCTGTCCAGCGTGGGACGTCGCCGCCGGTGAGTCAAGCACCGGCGGACGACGACCACGCAACATCACTTGCGCCGTCGACTGTTCCACCAGGCGGCCACGAACGGCCAGGAGAACGCGATCACGGCGCACATCGCGATGCTGCCGCCCCAGCCGAGGCCGAGCCGGCGAGCGACGACGTTAAGGACGATGATGATGACCACCGTGACGATCATCTGCTGCATGCCCAGGTGCCAGAGCTTGCGCGAGCGCGCCATTCGTGGCGGCGCGTCCTCGCGCGGGGGACCGGGTGTGCTCACGCTTCGTCGCTCCTGGCGGCGTCGGCCACTTCTTCCTCAGGGCGAGGCGGGATGGTCTCATCCGCTTCGAGAAGGTGGATCTCGTGGGCGCCGACCGGGGCGTCGTCACCCTCGGTTGGTGTGACAGACATGGTGTCCTCCTTCGGATCACGCTTCTGACAGGTTCAGGACAGGTGCGGGATGACTTCGCGCTCGAACAGTTCGATCCCGGAACGATCGTATGCCGCCTCGGGGAAGTAGAAGATCGCATACGTGAGCCCGGCGGCCTTCATGGCCGTGAGCCGCTCGACGATCTGCTCCGGGGTGCCGACCGCCAGGGCGGCATCGTTGCGGTAGCCGGCCACCATGTTCTCGGTGCGCTCGGCGCCGAGGTGGGGCAGGGATCGCTCGGCCAGGATCCGCAGGCGGTCGTCCACCTCGGCCTGCGTGGTCCCGATCGCGACGTTGTAGTCGGCCGAGCGGGTGATCGCGCCGAAGTCGGTGCCGACGTCGGCGCAGTGCTCGGCCAGCACCTTGCTCTTGTGGACGAACCCGTCCGGGCTTCCGTCGAAGTTCGTGTGCGTGGCGTACTTCGCGGCGATCCGCAGGGTGAGCTTCTCCCCGCCACCTGCGATCCAGAGCGGCAGGCCACCATCCTGCAGGGGCAGTGGTCGCACGATCGCACCGTCTACCTGGTAGTGCTTGCCATCGAGCGTCGCGACGCCCTCGGTCCAGGCCTGCCGCATGATCTGGACGCCCTCGTCGAGCATCCCGAGTCGCACCCCGGGGCGCGGGAAACCGTGTCCGTAGGCGCGCCACTCGTGTTCGTACCAGCCGCCGCCGATGCCCATCTGGGCGCGACCACCCGAGATCACGTCGACGGTCGCCGCCACCTTGGCCAGGTGCGCGGGGTTGCGGTAGGACATGCAGGTGCACATCTGACCCAGCTTGACCCGGGACGTGCTGGCCGCGAAGGCCGCCATCAGGGTCCACGCCTCATGGGTGGCCTCGGCGCTCGGGACCGGGGTGGTGTGGTAGTGGTCGTAGACCCAGATGGAGTCCCAGGCGCCGGCGTCGGCGTGCTGCGCGAGACCGTTCATCACCGCCCAGTGTTCGCTCGGTTCGATACCGGTGAGGTCGAAGCGCCAGCCCTGCGGGATGAAGAGTCCGAATTTCATGTGCTCAAACTACGGCGTCTTCGGCGTTGCGAGCGCATCCGTATCACCACGACGACCAGCATCGCGATGAAGACGAGCACGAGCACCGGGACCAGGATGGCCAGGATGGTCAGGGTCACCGACGAGACGTCCTCCACGGTGGATGCGACCGGAGCTCCGACGCCGGCGGTGGAGAGGTTGACCACCGACCGGGCACCGGCCTTCGCGACGTGCGTGGTGAGCGCGAGGAACAGGCCGACGATGAACGCGATCCCGGTTTCGCTGGTGAAGAACGAGGCCGGGTCGGTCACCGCGGGAGTCACGGAACCGGTGCCGGCCGCGAAGACGATGCCACCTGCCGTCGGGCGGACGAAGGTCTGCAGCACGTCGTTGACATGATCGACGGCGGGGATCTTGTCCGCGACCACCTCGATGACCAGGAGCACGCCGAGGACGATCAGGACCCAGTCGTTCCCGAGCCATGCCCAGGCCGCGGGCAGTTCGAGGATGTCGGTGAACCGCGCCAGGAGGCCCATCACCAGGAGTGGGATGTAGGCGTTCAGGCCGGCAGCGAATGCCAGTCCGCTCCCGGTGAGGACCTCGAGCACGGCGTCAGGCCCCGGACCCGGTCTCGGACCGGCGCCGCAGGTGCTCGTCGACCCGGTCCACCTTCCCGGTGAGCTCCCCGGTGTGGCCCGGGCGGATGTCCGCCTTCATGACCAGCGAGATCCGGTCGCCGTGGGCGGCGACCGCCTCGGTGGCGCGCCTGACGACGTCGAACACCTCGTCCCAATCGCCCTCGATCGTGGTGAACATCGCGTCGGTCCGATGGGGCAGCCCGGAGGAGCGGACCACGGCAACCGCGTCGGCGACGGCGGCTGTGACCGACTCCCCGGAACCGAGCGGGGCGACGGAGAAGGCGAGCAGCATGCCTGAAGTGTCCCACCAGGGCCGACGCATACGGCGGAGACGGGCCGCGGATCGTCTAACCTCGGATCGTGAGCACAGGGCCCGAGCACGCCGGCGAGACGGACACCGATCGGGTTCTCACCGTGCCGAACATCATCTCGATGATCCGGCTGCTGCTGGTGCCCGTCGTCGGCTACCTGATCCTGTCGGGGCACTTCGTCGCGGCTTTCGTGGTGCTGGTCCTCGCCGGTTTCAGCGACTGGCTCGATGGTGTCATCGCGCGCCGGTTCCACCAGACCTCCAAGCTCGGCAGGGCGCTGGACCCAGCGGCTGACCGGCTCTTCATCTTCGTCACCCTGGTGGGCCTGTGCGTGCAGGGGATCGTGCCGTGGTGGCTGCTGATCGCGATCGCAGCCAAGGACCTGCTCGTCACGGCGTGCCTGCCGTTCATGTTCCGGCGCGGTTACCCCGGCTTCCCGGTACACGTCGTGGGCAAGTCCGGCACCTTCGCGCTGATGTACGCGTTCCCGCTCCTGCTGCTCGCCCAGATCCCCGGCACGCCCGGCGAGATCGCGTACGTGCTCGGCTGGTCGGCGGCCCTCTGGGGCGTGTTCCTGTACTGGTGTGCGGGTGCCATCTACCTGCACCAGTTCCGGCAGGTGATCACCGGCACCGTCGGCGCCTCCGGTCCTGGCGGTACTGGCGGTACTGGCGGTACTGGCGGTACTGGCGGCACTGACGGCTCCGGCACGCTGCCGCCGAGCCCGCCGGTGGCGGCATGAGCACCCCACGCCCCGGGGGCAGCAGGATCTCGCTCGGGCGCCGCCCCGACGCGTCGATGACCCTGCTCAACGAGGTGACCGAGCGCCCGCTGGACCCCGGCTATGCGGCCGCGGCGCAGGCCCGGGCGGCGGGCACGGCGCCCCGCCACGGCCCCGTGTCCCGCGTGCTGGTCCTGCTCGCGGCGGCCGTGCTCGGACTCGGCGGGGTGTGGGCGGCCAAGGCGCTGCGCGCCCCACTGCCGTCGGGCGAGAGTGCCCGCGCGGTGCTGATCGAGCAGATCCGGGAGCGGATCGCCACTTCCGAGGAGCTGACCGCGCAGAACGACGGCGTCCGTACCGAGATCAACGATCTTCAGGTCACCGCGCTCGGGTCGGGCGACGCGCAGGTTCTCGACGAGTCCTCCGATCTCGCGGTGTGGGCGGGGAGCACGGCCGTGCACGGGCCCGGCCTGGTGATCACCGTCGAGGACTCGGTACGTGCGCAGAACAACGAACCGGGCACCCAGGAGCAGCGGGTCCAGGACTTCGACCTGCAGGTCGTCGTGAACGGGCTCTGGGCGAGCGGAGCCGAGGCGATCGCGATCAACGGGCACCGGCTGACCGCTGCCACCGCGATCCGGACCGCGGGGGAGGCCGTCCTCGTGGACCTGCAGCCGCTCGTGACCCCGTACGTGGTCGAGGCGATCGGGGACCCGCAGGGGATGCGCACCTCGTTCGCGCGCACGAGTGCGGCGACCCACCTCAGCACCCTCTCCTCGCAGTTCTCGATTCCGTCGTCGGTGGCGCCGGCCGATGACCTGGTGCTGCCGGCCGGGACGACCTCCGGTCTGGTGAATGTGACGGAATCGTCATAGACACGTTCTGCCGCGACGGCGCGGTGCATGTCAGACTGACTCGACCCGGGGAGGGGAGGAACGCGTGATCGCTGTGGTGGGACTGGTCATCGGCGTGGTCATCGGCCTCATCCTCCAGCCGAGTGTCCCCGTGGAACTGCAGCCCTATCTGCCGATTGCCGTGGTGGCTGCCCTCGATGCGCTGTTCGGCGCCGTGCGTGCCCGCCTGGAGCAGGTCTTCGACGAGCGGGTGTTCGTGACCTCGTTCCTGTTCAACGTGCTGATCGCGGCCTTCCTGGTCTTCCTCGGCGACCAGCTCGGTGTCGGTTCCCAGTTGAGCACCGCCGTCGTGGTGGTGCTCGGGATCCGGATCTTCTCCAACGCCGCGTCGATCCGACGCCACATCTTCAAGGCCTGACCGATGGCGACCGACGAGGAGAAGCCGGCGGCCGACGGCGGCACGGCGGCCGATGGGGCCGCCGCCGACGCGGGCACCGGTGGCGCTGAGGCCGGCACGGCCACCACCGGCGGTGGTTCACGGCCGATCGCACGGACGCCGAAGGACGGGCGCGGGCAGAGCCTGCGTGCCCGGATCCTGATCGCCCTGATGTGCGTGTTGCTGGGGATCGCGATCGTCGCCCAGGTCCGCCAGACCCAGGGCGACGAGTTCAGTTCGCTCCGCCAGGACGACCTGGTCCGCCTGCTCGACGAGGTCACCCAGCGCAACGAGCAGCTGACCGCCGAGGGCGAGGAGCTTCGGGCCCAGCGGTCGTCACTGCAGTCGGGCTCGAACGCGCGCCAGTTCGCCGAGGACTACCTGACTCTGCAGTCCATCCTCGCCGGCACGGTCCCGGTCGAAGGGCCGGGCGTCGTGGTCGAGGTCGACGACCCCGACGGCGAGGTGTCGGCGCAGACGATGGTGCACATGCTCGAGGAGCTCCGCAACGCCGGCGCCGAGGCCGTCGAGGTCTCGGGCGTCCGCCTGACGGCGACGGCCTCGTTCACCGACGGACCCGACGGCATCATCGCCAACGGCGAGCCACTGACCTCACCGTACGAGTGGCGCGCGATCGGCAATCCGCAGACCCTCTCCGTGGCACTCGACATCCCGGGCGGGGCCCTCGCCGGGTTCCGTAACGCCGGCGCCACGGTGGACCTGGTCGAGCGGGACCTGGTGCAGATCACTGCCGTCGTCCAGGTCGTCGAGCCCGAGTACGCGGTGCCCGTCGAGGACGAGAACTGATCCACCCAGGTCGATCGGCGGTACCCCTGTCCACAGGGCGCGCCCTCGACCTAAGGTTGAGGGTAAAGTTCACGGTCTAGGTTCAAGCACGAGAACGAGCCGTGAGCGGTTCCACGACGTCAGCCGGCCAGGGAGGCAACGCATCAATGGCACCCGAGAACGAGGGCGCGGGCACCGAGTCCGGTCCACCGCCGGTCCACACCACAGCGGCCCTTGGCCGCGTCGTACCCACCGACTACGAGGAGTTCGCGCCGGGCGCGATCGACGCCAGTGACAGGGAGGCCGTGGAGGCACTGCCGCCGCGCTCGGCACTGTTGATCGTGCAGCACGGCCCGAACGCCGGAGCGCGGTTCCTGCTCGACGACGACCGGGTCAGCGCCGGGCGGGACACGGCCGCGGACATCTTCCTCGACGACGTCACGGTCTCGCGTCGGCACGCGGAGTTCCTCGCCACCGAGGGCGGCTTCGCGGTCCGCGACGTCGGCAGCCTGAACGGGACGTACGTCAACCGCACCCGGATCGACCAGAGCGAGCTCCAGGCGGGCGACGAGGTGCAGATCGGCAAGTATCGCCTCACGTTCCACCCGAGCCCGCGCCGCACCCAGACAGCCGCCGACGCCGTCGACGGCGGCCCCGCTGACGACGGCGGCACCGGCGTCGACGGCGAGCCGCGTTCGGACGCGCCGGGGCAGTGAGCATGTCCTCGGCGTCGGCCCGAGCCGCCGACGAGCCCGAGCGCTGGCCGGCCGGCGTCTCCCGGACCCCGACGATGAACATCGGGGCCGCGTTGTCGATCCTGCAACGCGAGTTCCCCGCCGTGAGCGTCTCGAAGATCCGGTTCCTCGAGGACCAGGGGCTGGTGACACCGCACCGGACCCCGGCCGGGTACCGGACCTACAGTCAGGCGGACGTCGAACGGCTGCGGTTCGCGCTGACCGCGCAACGGGACTCGTTCCTGCCACTGAAGGTGATCCGCGAGCGCCTGGCGGAGCTCGATGCGGGCGCCGGATCGGCACAGGCACCCGCTCCCGGCGCCCGGGTGGTCACCGAGGACGGCGAGCTCGTCGGAGCCAAGGGCCGGACCAGGATGACGGCGGCCCAGCTCGCGGAGGCGGCAGACTGCCCGACGGAACAGGTCGAGATGCTTGCCGCAGCCGGCCTGATCACGGCCGACGCCGGATCGAAGTACCCGGCCGGTGCCGTCGAGATCGTGCGCCTGGCCGGGCAGCTCGCCGAGCATGGCATCGAGGCACGGCACCTGCGCTCGGTCCGCACGGCCACCGAACGCGAGCTCGACCTCATCGACCAGTTGGTGGCCCCGGTGCGATCGGTGCGGAGCGGCCCGTCATCTGCGGCCTCCCGGGCCAAGGCGCACTCGCTGGCCTCCGACCTAGCCGAGACGTTCAACGCGCTGCACACGGCGTTGATCCGGGCCGGTATCGACCGGCTCCAGTAGCGCCAGCGGCCCCGAGCGCGGGGTCCGTGAAAAATCACCCGGGTTGATTGCGCGCGCTCATCGGCCGCGCGGCGTAGCGTGTAGGAGTGCGAAAGATGGGTGTCCTCGGTGTCCGTGTTCGGGTCCACGCCCCCGAGCACGATGTGTTGGTGGTGTTGTCCGAGTCGGAGGGTCCGCTTTCTCTACCCATCGTGATCGGGCCGCACGAGGGGGTGGCCATCGCGACGGCGCAGGCCGGAATGCAGTCCCCCCGCCCCGGCCCGCACGACCTGCTGCTCAGCGTGCTCGAGGCCTCCGAGGTCGGCCTCGACCGGGTGAACATCATCGAGGTCCGTGACGGCACTTTCATCGCCGAACTGGTCCTCACCAATGGGCGACGGGTGGATTCGCGGGCCTCTGACGCGATCGCGCTGGCGCTCCGGGCGCACGTGGAGGTCTGGTGTGCCGAAGCCGTCCTCGACGTTGCTGCCGTCGTCCTGGATGTGGACGAGGACGAACACGAGCACGTCCATCTGGGCGCGCCGCTGCACGGTCAGGAGGCCGACGAGGAGGTCGCCGAGTTCCGGGAGTTCCTCGACTCCGTGGCACCGGAGGATTTCGACGACACGGACGCCTGAGTCGGGCGTGTCGGGCGTTCGTGGGTGTGATGCCCGCCACCGTCGGGAGTTCTATCGGCGGGATTCCGCGCGAACCCTCAACTTCAGGTTGAGAGTAAGACTCACCGGATGCGACACGCCGAGGACCGTTCGTGGCCGGCCTCGTTGATCCGGACCCCAGGTGCCTCTAGTTTGGGAACATCGCGGGCGTCGGACGGGGCTCGCAGCACACCACGCGATAGAGTGGTGCAGGTCAGTGCGATGAATGGAGTAGGCGTGAGCGGCATCGATGCGACAGCAGACGCCCCCGGCTCGACCCCACAGCGAGCACAGGGCATGCTCTTCGGTGACACGCTGCCGGATCTGGACACCGCCACCGGCTACCGCGGACCCACCGCGTGCCGTGCCGCCGGCATCACCTACCGGCAGCTCGACTACTGGGCACGGACCGGCCTCGTCGAGCCGAGCATCCGGCCCGCCACCGGCTCGGGCACCCAGCGGCTCTACAGTTTTAGGGACGTGCTCGTCCTCAAAGTCGTCAAGCGTCTGCTCGACACCGGCGTCTCGCTCCAGCAGATCCGGACCGCCGTCGACCACCTGCGCGAGCGTGGCGTTGACGACCTCGCACAGATCACGCTGATGAGCGACGGTGCGAGCGTGTACGAGTGCACCTCCGCCGACGAGGTCTTCGATCTCGTCCAGGGCGGCCAGGGCGTCTTCGGCATCGCCGTCGGCCGCGTCTGGCGCGAGGTCGAGGGCAGCCTGGCCGAGTTCCCCACCGAGCGTGCCGAGGACGACACCGTGACCGTCACCAAGGACGACGAGCTCGCACGCCGCCGCGCTGCCCGCAAGGGCGCCTGAAGCGCACCGGCCGCCCTGGTCCGGGAAGGATCCCGGCTCCTCGGTCGTGCCCGCTTCCCGCCCCGGGTGCCGAACGGGGCCGGACGGACTCGGGTGTCGGCCGCCGTTCTGGTTCTGGACAGCGTCCGGCCGGCGGCTCCGATCGCGGTAGCGTGCGGTGCGCACACCCCGCACACCCCTGGGAGTTCGCATGTTCTCGACCGTCCTCGTTGCCAACCGCGCCGAGATCGCCGTCCGTGCCTTTCGCGCCGCCTATGAGCTCGGCGCCCGCACCGTGGCCGTCTTCCCCTACGAGGACCGGGCTTCCGAGCACCGGCTGAAGGCGGACGAGGCCTACCTCATCGGTGCGGAGGACCATCCGGTCCGGGCCTACCTGGACATCGACGAGATCATCCGGGTCGCGAAGGAGTCCAAGGCGGACGCCATCTACCCGGGCTACGGGTTCCTCTCCGAGAACCCGGAACTGGCGCGCGCGGCCGCGGCGGCCGGGATCAGCTTCGTCGGGCCGCCTGCCGAGGTCCTCGAGATGGCGGGGAACAAGGTCACGGCGCTGCGCGCAGCCCGTGCCGCGGGGATCCCGGTGCTGCCCTCGAGCGAGCCATCGGCGGACGTCGAGGCACTCCTGGCTGCGGCGGACGAGGTCGGCTTCCCGGTGTTCGTCAAGGCGGTCGCGGGCGGCGGCGGCCGGGGCATGCGTCGGGTCGAGACACCCGCCGACCTGCCGGACTCTCTCGCTGCGGCGATGAGGGAGGCGGATGCCGCGTTCGGCGACCCCACCGTGTTCCTTGAGCGCGCGGTCCTTCGACCCCGGCACATCGAGGTGCAGATCCTCGCGGACGGGACCGGGGAGGTGGTGCACCTCTTCGAGCGGGACTGCTCGGTGCAGCGCCGCCACCAGAAGGTCATCGAGATGGCACCCGCCCCGAACCTCGACCCGGAGATCCGTGCGCGGCTGTGCGCGGACGCGGTGGCGTTCGCGAAGGCCATCGGGTACGTCAACGCAGGCACGGTCGAGTTCCTCCTGGACACCGAGGGGGAGCGGGCCGGGGAGCACGTGTTCATCGAGATGAACCCGCGGATCCAGGTCGAGCACACCGTGACCGAGGAGGTCACGGACATCGACCTGGTCTCGGCGCAGATGCGGATCGCGGCCGGGGAGACCCTCGCCGACCTGGGCATCACCCAGGACGAGGTCCGCGTGAACGGCTTCGCCCTGCAGTGCCGGATCACGACCGAGGACCCGAGCAACGGGTTCCGTCCGGACACCGGCCGCATGACGGCCTACCGTTCGCCCGGCGGCGCGGGCGTGCGACTCGACGGGGCGACGGCGCACGCAGGCGCGGAGATCACCGGCCACTTCGACTCGATGCTGGTCAAGCTGACCTGCCGTGGCGCGAGCTTCGCGGTCGCCACGCGCAGGGCCCGACGGGCGCTGGCCGAGTTCCGCATCCGAGGCGTTCGTACGAACATTCCGTTCCTGCAGGCCGTCCTCAACGACCCGGACTTCATCGAGGGTCGCGTGGACACGTCGTTCATCGGGGAGCGACCCGAGCTGCTGACCCCGCGCGTCAGCGGTGACCGCGGGTCGAAGCTGCTCACCTTCCTGGCCCACGTGACCGTGAACCGGCCCTACGGTCCCAGGCCCGAGGCACTCGGGGAACCGGCCAAGAAACTCCCGCACACCGACCTCGCCGAGGCGCCGCCGTCGGGCTCTCGTCAGCAGCTCGCCCAGCTCGGACCGGATGCCTTCGCCCGCGCCCTACGGGCGCAGACCGCGGTAGCGGTCACCGACACCACGTTCCGGGACGCACATCAGTCGCTGCTGGCGACGCGGGTGCGCACCATCGACCTGCTCGCGGTCGCGCCGCACGTGGCCCGGACCACGCCGGGCCTGCTCTCGATCGAGGCGTGGGGCGGCGCCACCTACGACGTCGCCCTCCGGTTCCTCGGGGAGGACCCCTGGGAGCGGCTCGCCGCCCTCAGCGAGGCGGCACCGAACATCAACCTGCAGATGCTCCTGCGCGGGCGCAACACGGTCGGCTACACCCCGTACCCGACCGAGGTCACCGACGCATTCGTCCGGGAGGCGGCGGACACCGGGATCTCGATCTTCCGGATCTTCGACGCGCTCAACGACGTGACGCAGATGACGCCCGCGATCGCCGCGGTGCGCGAGACGCCGGCGATCGCCGAGGTGGCCGTGTGTTACACGGGGAATCTCACCGATCCCGCCGAGCCGCTGTACACCTTGGACTACTACCTGCGCCTGGCCGAGCGGATCGTGGCCGCCGGGGCGCACGTGCTCGCGATCAAGGACATGGCCGGCCTGCTCCGGCCCGCCGCGGCGGCGACGCTCGTCGGTGCCCTGCGGGAGCGGTTCGACCTGCCGGTGCACCTGCACACCCACGACACCGCCGGTGGCCAGCTCGCCACCCTGATGGCCGCGATCGGGGCCGGCGTGGACGCCGTGGACGTGGCCAGCGCCCCGATGGCCGGCACCACCAGCCAGGTGCCGGCATCGGCGCTGGTGGCGGCACTCGAGCACACCGAGCGGGCACCGGAGCTGGACCTGCGCGCGGTCACCGACCTGGAGCCGTACTGGGAGGCGGTCCGCCGCCTCTACGCGCCGTTCGAGTCCGGCCTGCGTGCGCCGACCGGCCGCGTGTACGAGCACGAGATCCCCGGCGGCCAGCTGTCCAACCTGCGCCAGCAGGCCATCGCCCTCGGGCTCGGCGACCGGTTCGAGCAGATCGAGGCCATGTACGCGGCCGCGGACCGCATCCTCGGGCACCTCGTGAAGGTCACCCCGTCCTCGAAGGTCGTCGGCGATCTCGCCCTGCAACTCGTCGCCACCGGCGCCGACCCGCAGGCCTTCGAGGCCGAGCCGGGGCGGTTCGACCTGCCGGACTCGGTCGTCGCGTTCCTGCACGGCGAGCTTGGCGACCCGCCCGGCGGCTGGCCCGAGCCGTTCCGGACGAAGGCCCTTGCCGGGCGTGGCCCCAAGCGCGAGCTGACCCCGCTGACCGAGGCCGACCGCACCGAGCTCGCCGCCGATTCCGCGCGCCGGCGCACTCGCTTGAGCGAGCTGCTGTTCCCAGGGCCGGCGAAGGACTTCGCGACGAGCCGGTCCGAGTTCGGGGACATCTCCGTGATCCGAACCTCGGACTACCTGTACGGCCTCGACTCCGCGAGCGAGTTCGAGGTCACGATGGAGCGGGGCGTCCGGCTGCTCGTCGGTCTTGAGGCCGTGTCCGAGCCGGACGAGCGCGGCATCCGCACCGTGATGACCACGCTGAACAACCACCTGCGGCCCGTGCAGGTGCGCGACGAGTCGGCCGAGGTCACGGCGATCTCCGCGGAGAAGGCCGACCCGAACACGCCCGGGCACGTCGCGGCCCCGTTCGCCGGGTCCGTCACGCCCGTCGTGGCGGAGGGGGATGCGGTGGAGGTCGGGCAGACGGTCGCGACCATCGAGGCCATGAAGATGGAGGCCGCAATCACCACCGCGGTCGCCGGGACCGTGCGCCGGGTGCCGAGCCCGACGGCCCGTCAGGTGGACGGCGGCGACCTGGTCATGGTCATCGTCTGAGTCCCTCGCGGTCTCAGTCCCTCGCGCGGCCGCCGGCAACCTGAGGAGTGCCTCGCCGTGGCTCAGTCGGTCCGTTCGGGCCTGCGCGCCTCGATCAGGAACCGGGTCGGGTGGCAGACGAAGGAGCCGGTCGCCCGGATCCGGTCGTGGACGGCGCGCAGTTGCGGCCGGAACCGCCCGACGCTGAAGTCCGGGACGGTCCAGATGACCTTGCGAAGGAACACGACCACGGCCGCCACGTCGAAGAACTCCATGGTCAGCGATGCCTCGCGGAGGTCGACGACGACCAGGCCGGCCGCCTCGGCGGCAGTGACGGCATCGGCCGGGAACCGGCCGTTGGGCTGGAGGTGCTGACCCAGCATCGCCCGGGAC
Source organism: Occultella kanbiaonis (assembly GCF_009708215.1). Taxonomy (NCBI): domain Bacteria; kingdom Bacillati; phylum Actinomycetota; class Actinomycetes; order Micrococcales; family Ruaniaceae; genus Occultella; species Occultella kanbiaonis. The sequence continues at coordinate 2,783,349 of NZ_CP046175.1, forward strand.
ATCTCGATGTTCGAGCCCGGCCCGACCTCCTGCGCCAGGAACGTCCCACCCGGAGCGAGCACCCGGCCGATCTCGGGCCAGGGCGTGACCACCGGGAGCCGCGCCGTGACCAGATCGAAGGAGGCGTCGGCGAAGGGGAGTGGACCGCCGTCGGGCGCTTCGAGCACCTCCGCCCCGAGCGGGGCGAGCACGCGTCGCGCGATCGGCAGGTTCGGCGGCCAGGATTCCGTCGCCCGCAGCACCGGTGGCGGGCTCGCGATGGTGGCGAGGACCTCTCCGCCGCCGGTCTGCAGATCCAGGGCGGCGTGCGCGCGCGCCATCCGCTCCGAGAGCAGCCGGCCGTACCCCCACGGCGGGCGCTCCTCGGTGGCCCGCCCGGCGAACCAGGAGAAGTCCCATCCGGAGACGTCGACGGACTCACCCTCGGCGAGCAGCGCTTCGAAGGACGGCGTTGTGGCGGTGGTCATGCGGGCCAGCCTGCCGACGATGCCGCTCGCCCGACAAGGGCTTTGTCCGCCACGGAGGCCGCGGCGCCCACCGGCCGGGTGTGGAGAAGGTCGTATCCCAGCTCGCGGCGCCCGTCGATCAACACAGGATGACCTCGACGCCGGCCTCCTCGAACGCGGCGACCAGTCCGGGGTCCGCGTCGGCGTCGGTGATGAGGGTATGCACCTTGTTCGTCGGTAGGATCCGGGCGAATGCGCTCCGCCCGAGCTTCGTGGAGTCGGCCACGACCAGGACCCGTTCGGCCCGGTCGGCGAGGGCGGCGTTCGTGCTCGCCTCGCCCTCGTCAGCCGCGCTGGCACCGCCCTGCGGGTCCAACGCATCCACCCCGAGGAAGAGCAGGTCGAGACTCACCTGCCCGAGGAGCAGTCCGGCCAGCGGTCCGGTCAGTTCGTAGCTGTGCGGGCGGACCACGCCCCCCGTGACCACCACGCGCAGGTTCGAGCGGACGGCCAGTTCATTGGCGATGTTGACGGCGTTCGTCACGATGACCAGGGGGTTGCTGGGGCCGGCCTGCAGACCCGGCTGCACCGCGATCTCTCGGGCCACCTCGGTCGTCGTGGTACCGCCGTTGAGCCCGACGACCTGTCCGGCAACCACGAGGCCCGCCGCCGCCCGGGCGATCCGTTCCTTCTGGTCGCCCTGCCGGGCGGCGCGGTAGCGCAGCGGCAAGTCGGCTGATCCCGGAGCGACGGCGGCGCCACCCCTGGTCCGGGTGATCAGTTGTTGCTGGGCGAGCGCGTCGAGATCACGCCGGGCCGTCGCGGGCGAGACGTCCAGTTCTCGCGTGATGTCCTCGATGCGTACGTGCTCGCGCTGTACGACGAGCTCGAGCAGCAGGCCGAGCCGTTGGTGTCGATCCATGCGCGTCCTTCCGTCAGTTCGACCCACGGCGCCGAGCACCCCCGCTCGGACCCTGAGCCGATCACATCAGATCAGCTCGCTGATGTTTCGTGATCGATCAGCCCGTATAGTAGTCACATTACGTCATCGGAGCTTCGAGGAGAGGACCACACATGAACCGCACTGCGATCGAGGTCGCATCCCAGCCCGGCACCTGGCGCGCGGCGCTGGAGCTGCACGCCTCCGGCCTTCGGGGCCTGCCAGGTGCGGGGGAGCGGGTCGCCGTGATCGGCTGCGGGACGTCGTGGTTCATGGCGCAGTCCTACGCGGTGCTGCGCGAGCAGGCCGGCCAGGGCGAGACCGATGCGTTCACCGCCACCGAGTTTCCGGCCGGACGGTCCTACGACCGGATCCTGACGATCTCCCGGTCCGGCACGACGACCGAGATCGTCGACCTGCTCGCCGGCACCGTCGCACCGTCGGTCCTCATCACCGCGGTGGCCGGCGGCCCCGCCGCCGCCCACGCCGACCACGAGATCGTGCTCGACTTCGCCGACGAGGAGTCGGTGGTGCAGACGCGCTTCGCCACGACCGCGCTGCTGCTGCTGCGGGCGAGCGTCGTCGGTGCCGGTGCACTCGACACGGTGCCCGAGGCCGCGGAGTCCGCCCTCGCGCACGACCTCCCGCAGGCTTGGGTCGATGCCGACCAGATCACGTTCCTCGGCACCGGCTGGACCATCGGGCTCGCCCACGAGGCCGCGTTAAAGATGCGTGAGTCGAGCCAGTTCTGGACCGAGTCCTACCCGGCCATGGAGTACCGGCACGGCCCGATCTCGATCGCTCAGCCCGGACGGCTGGTCTGGGTCTTCGGACCGATCCCGGCCGGCCTGGCGGACGATGTCGCCGCCACCGGCGCCACCCTCGTCTCGAGCGACCTCGACCCGCTCGCGCACCTGGTCCTGCTGCACCGGCTCGCGGTCGCCCGCGCCGAGGCTCGGGGTCTCGACGCGGACACGCCCCGCAACCTGACCCGCTCGGTGATCCTCGAACCTGGCGACCACTGAGCATGCCCTCGCATGCCGTCGGAGTGGACGTCGGCGGGACCACCATCAAGGCGGGCCGGGTCGACGCCACCGGAACGCTCAGCCATCCACGGCGGGTGCCGACCCCCCGCGACGTCGCCACGATGGTCGAGGTGATCGCCGCCCAGGTGCGTGACCTCGCCCAGCCGGGCGACGCCGTCGGCGTGGTCGTGCCCGGCATCGTCGACGAAGCGAGCGGCACGGCGGTCCTCTCGGCGAACCTGGGCTGGCGCGACGTCCCACTGCGGGACCTGCTCGTGGCCGCGCTCGGCCGCGACGTGGCCTTCGGCCACGATGTGCGGGCCGGCGCCCTGGCGGCGTCCGTCTGGGGTGCCGGCGGGGACCTCCTCTTCGTGCCCGTCGGCACCGGTATCGCGGCCGCGCTGGTGCTCGACGGCCGCGTCCGCGGCACCGGGTGGGCGGGTGAGATCGGCATGCTGACCGTCTCCGACCCCGACGGCGGCGCTCCGGTCGTGCTGGAGGCCGTCGCCTCCGCGTCCGCGATCGCCAGGCGGTACGCGGTGCGTACCGGGGTGGCGGTGACCGGAGCGGACGCGGTGGTCGAGGCAGCGGTGGCGGGCGATGCAGACGCTGCCGCCGTGATCGCCGAGGGCATGGACGCGCTGGGGCTGGCGCTGGCCGATTCCGTCGCGCTGCTCGGGTCGGTCCGGGTCGTCATCGGCGGCGGGCTGGCCGGCGGCGGTGAGGCGGTCCTCGGTCCGTTGCGCAACTCGATGGCGAGAAGACTCGGTGAGCGTCCCGCGCCCGAGGTGTTTGCGGCTACGCTCGGACCTTGGGCAGGGTGTCTCGGGGCAGGGGCACTCGCCATGGGCCTCTCGACGACGGGGGCCGGGGAGGGAGTGGGGTCATGATCCTGACTGTCACTGCCAACCCCGCGCTCGACGTCACCTACCGCACATCGGCGCTGCGGCCCGGCGAGAGCCATCGCGTCGCCGTCGTGGGCAGGTCCGCCGGCGGCAAGGGCATCAACGTCGCGCGCGTGCTGCACGCCCTCGGGGAGGACCCCGTGTGCCTCGGCTTCCTCGGCGGGAGCACCGGCGCCGTGATCAGTGACCTGCTCGCTCGCGCCGGAGTCCGGCAGGAGTTCCTGCCGGTCGAGGGACTGACCAGGACCACGGTGACGGTCGTCGACGACGCCGGCGCCACCGTGCTGAACGAGCCGGGACCCGAGGTCTCCGCCGCCGACTGGCGGGCCCTGGCCGACGTCGCCCTCACGCTGCTGAGCCCCGGGGACGTGCTCGTGATCAGCGGCTCGACCCCGCCCGGCACGCCGCCGGACGCCGTGCCCAGCCTGGTGCGGGACGCCGTCGAGCAGGACGTGCGAGTCGTGGTCGACACCTCGGGACCGACGCTGCTCGCGGCCGCCGAGGCGGGCGCACACGTGCTCAAGCCCAACGCCGAGGAGCTGCGGGCCGCGACCCAGATCATCGACGTGCACGACGCCGCCGGCGCGCTGCTGGACCGCGGCGCCGGCCTTGTGGTGGTCTCGCTGGGCGAGGACGGCGTCTTCGCCGTCGGCGGTGCCGGGCAGGCGCGGCGGACCTGGACCGCCGCGGCGCCCGAGGTGCTGACCGGCAATCCGACGGGCGCCGGAGACGCGGCCGTGGCCGCGATCGCCCGGGCCCTGGACACCGGACTGCCGGGCACCGGCGACGAGGCGGGCCTCGTCGCCCGTAGACTGCACGACGTCGTCGCGCTCTCGGGGGCAGCCGTCGTCGCCCCGGTGGCCGGTGATTTCGACGCTCCCACCTATCAGCGCTTGCTTGCTCGGACCGAAGTGAAGGAAAGCCATGCCACTCGTTGATCTGGTCAGCGTTGCAGATCTCTGCCGTGTCGAACGCTCAGGACTTGGAGCGTTCAATGTCGTGCATCTGGACCATGCCGAGGCCTTTGTGGAGGCCGCCACGGGAGCGGGCCGGCCGATCGTTCTCCAGATCAGCCAGAACGCGGTGAAGTACCACGGTGCGCTCGCCCCGATCGGGGCCGGCGTGCTCGCCGTGGCCCGGGCCGCGGACGTGCCGGTGGTCGTGCACCTCGACCACGCGGAGGACGTGGCCCTGGTGCAGGATGCGATCAACCTCGGCTTCACCTCGGTGATGTATGACGGGTCGAAGCTGCCGGACGACCTGAACCGGGCCACCACCCGCGCGGTCGTGGAGCACGCGCACGCCCGTGGGGTCTCCGTGGAGGCCGAGCTCGGTGAGGTCGGTGGCAAGAACGGCGTCCACGACCCGTCCGCACGCACGGACCCCGACGCGGCCGCCGAGTTCGTGGCGGCGACCGGGGTGGACCTGCTCGCCGTCGCCGTCGGGTCCTCGCATGCGATGACCACCCGCGGCGCCCAGCTCGATCTCGATCTGATCGGGGCGATCGCGGGGCGCGTGAGCGTGCCGCTGGTGCTGCACGGCTCGTCCGGCGTGAGCGACGAGGGTATGCGGGATGCGATCGCGGCCGGCATGACGAAGATCAACGTTGCGACCCACCTGAACAAGATTTTCACCACGAGCGTGCGGGACTACCTGATCGAGAACATGGAGGTCGTGGACACCCGCAAATGGTTCCAGGCCGGCAACGACGCCATGGCCGCCGAGGTGACCCGGCTGCTCGAGTGGTACGCGGCACCGGACCCGGCGCCGGTGCGCCTCTGATCGGTCCCGACTAGGCTCGCTGGATGGCCAAGTACTTCGACGTCCACCCGGTCAACCCCCAGTCCCGGCTGATCCGGCAGGCCGTCGAGATCGTGCGTGAGGGCGGTCTCATCGCCTATCCGACGGACTCCTGCTACGCGCTCGGCGCGGCCCTCGGGAACCAGGCGGCGAAGGACCGCATCGTCGCCCTGCGGCACCTGGACGACAAGCACCACTTCACCCTGATGTGCGCTGACTTCGCCCAGCTGGGGCAGTTCGTGCACGTCGACAACGCGGTGTTCCGGGCCGTGAAGGCGAGCACCCCGGGGAGCTACACCTTCATCCTGCCGGCCACCAAGGAGGTGCCGCGACGCCTCCTGCACCCGAAGAAGAAGACCGTGGGCGTTCGGATCCCGGACCACCCGGTGGCGCAGGCACTGCTCGCCGAGCTGGGCGAGCCGCTGCTGTCCTCCACGCTGCTGCTGCCCGGGCAGGACGAGCCGATGACCGACGGCTGGCAGATCAAGGACGAGCTCGACCATGTGCTCGACGCGGTGATCGACTCGGGGGAGTGCGGCGAGGTTCCCACCACCGTGGTGGACCTGTCCGAGGGATACGCCGAGATCGCCCGCTACGGTGCCGGCGACCCGAGCCCGTTCGAGTGAGATCCCGGCCGAGGACACGGATGTCGTAGGTTCCTGACACGCTCTCGAACATCGGTATCACAAGGTTCGGGAGGGTCGATGACGGGTCACGTGGAGCAGTTGGAGGGCGAGCTCGCCCGGTTGGCGCAGGACCTGACGGCGGTGCGGCCGGGGGAGTGTGCCCTGTGTTACGTGCAGCGGATGCTCACGACCTTCGACTGCGACGGGACATCCCGGTGGGGTCACAGGTGGGCCGCGGAGGTCGGGGCTGCGGCGTCGCCCGGCGGGGTGGTCACGAGGGCCGACGGCGGCCCGTCCGGGCACCGTGATGTCCGGTCCGTGCCGGGGTGCGACTGCGATCTGTTCTGGTCGCGCTGGGAGCCCGTGGTCGAGGCCCCGACGGGTCGCCCCGCCTGGCCCGATCCCGCTCTCGGGTGTCCGGCGAGCGGTGGTCCCGATGGCATGCCGGGAGCATCACGGGCGGGCGTCCGGTGCCGGATCTGGCAGCGGCGCCGACGGATCGCTTGACCTCAACCGTGGTTGAGGCTTCAGTCTTCGAGGTGAGCAAGATTCGTCGGGCCTTCGATGGCCTCCGATGAGTTCGATGGGTCCTGCGGGTCTGTACTGCTGTCGAGTTCACCACATCGGCAGGTACGGGCTCCGAGGGCCCAGGTACGTCAACCCCGTTCACCGAGTCAGAGAGATGTCCCAGATGTCGCAGTCACGATCCGTCACCACCGGCCGACGACTGCCCCGTGCGTTGAGCCCGTTCCGGCACTCCGCGTACCGGCGGCTCGGCCTGGCGCTGTTCTTCTCGCTGATCATGAGCGGTCTCTGGATGGTCGCGATGGTCTGGGAGGTCATCCGGATCGACGGCGGCGCCCGGGACCTGTCCCTGGTCACCATGTGCGCGGCGATCGGAACGATCGTGCCGGCCCTGGCCGCCGGCGTGGTCGCGGACCGGGTGCCACAGAAGATCATCCTGCTCGGCGTCGAGGCGGCCCACGTGACCCTGTTCGCCACCGCGGCGTTCCTCGGCATCACCGGGCAGACCCAGCTGTGGCACCTGGCGGTGATCGCCTTCCTCGGCGGGGCCGCGATGGCCTTCTACTACCCGGCCTACTCCGCGTGGCTACCCGCCCTGGTGCCACCGGAGGAGCTCCTCGCCGTGAATGGGTTCGAGGGCATGCTCCGCCCGTCGCTGCAGCAGGCGGCCGGCCCCGCTCTGGCGGGCGTGGTGATCGGCGTCGCGTCGCCGGGCGCGGCGATGGCACTGGCCGCCCTGAGCGGTCTCATCGGGCTCGTCGCGCTCGGCACGGTGCCGCTCACGCCGGTGCGACGGGAGCCCGCCGAGGTGTCCGACGGGGCCCGTGCGCACCCGATCCGGACCATGTTCGGGGACATCGCCGAGGGGTTCCGCTATTTCCTGGTGACCCCCTGGCTGCTCGCCACGCTCCTGTTCGCCTCCCTGATGATCCTGGTGATGATGGGCCCGTTGGAGGTCCTGATCCCGTTCCTGATCAAGGACCGGCTGGGCGGCGGTGCCGGTGATCACGCCCTCGTGCTCGCCGGCTTCGGCATCGGCGGTGCGCTCGGCTCGTTGGTGATGGCGTCACGACGGCTGCCTCGCCGCTACCTCACGGTGATGATCCTGCTCTGGGGCCTCGGCAGTCTGCCGTTCGTCGCGATGGCCTACGCGACCGCCGTCTGGCAGATCATCGCTGCCGCGACGGTGCTCGGTGCGCTCTTCTCGGCCCCGATGGTGATCTGGGGCACGCTGCTGCAGCGGCGGGTGCCGCCCCACCTTCTCGGACGGGTCTCGAGCCTCGACTTCTTCGTCTCGATCTCGCTGATGCCGGTCTCGATGGCGCTGGCGGGCCCGGTCGCGGATCTGATCGGGCTGCGGGCCACGTTCATCGCCGCCGGGGTGCTGCCCGCCGTCTTCGCGGTGGCCGCGATCCTGCTGGCCAGGCTGCCGCGGGACGAGCTGGCGAACCCCCTGGACATCACCGACGCGGCCGCGGAGGAGACTGCGGCCGACCACGACGAGGCGTCCGTGCGTAGCGCGGCGGACGCCGGCTGCGAGGCAGGGCAGGAGTGCTTCGCGGGCGCCTCGGACTCGTGACCTTCGGCCCGGGCGTCAGTGCCAGCGCGAGGCGGTCACCGTCATGCTGATCGTGACCACGTCGCCGTCATCGAGTTCCTCGGCACGACGGACGGCGTCCTTGATCGGCACGATGTAGCCGCCGTTCTTCGGGAACAACGAGGTCGTGTACTGCGTGTCACCGATCCGCGCCTGCACTGGGATCATGCCCCAGCCGTAGGTCACCTCACGCATGATCTCGCGCAGGAACTCGGCACCCTCGTCATCGACCGTGACGAAATGGAACGGCGACGGTCCACGCCAGTACCAGATGTCACCGGTCACCTCGAGATCCATGACTTTGAGGATAGGCTCGATTCCGGATGAACCGCTTCCGGAACACAGGTCGGAAGCCGACACGTATTCGCCAGCGACGAGGGAACCCGGGTGAACGGTGACGTCGACAGTCCCACGGCGCGGGCGCTCCTCGCGCTGGAACTCATCCAGGGGAACCCGGGTATCAGCGCGGACCGGTTGGGGGAGCGGCTCGGCGTCAGCGAGCGTGCCGCGCGCCGATACGTCTCGATCCTGCGGGATGCGGGAATCCCCATCGAGTCGAGTCGGGGCCCCTACGGCGGGTACCGGATGGGGCGTGGTGTCCGGCTCCCGCCGCTCACGTTCACGGCCACCGAGGTACTCGCGCTCGTGATGGCCGTCCTCGATGGTCACCACGACGCCGGTGACCCGACCGCCCCGGTCGGCAGCGCCGTCGGGAAGATCATGCGCGCCCTGCCGGAGTCGGTGGCCGCGCAGGCCGAGGCGGTCCGGCGCAGCGCGGCCGCGGCCCCGGACCTGGGAGCCGCGCGGCCCGACTCGGGGACGACCAGTGCGCTCGTGCAGGCGATCTCACAGCAGCGGCGGGTGCGGCTGGAGTACCGCTCCGAGTCCGGGTCGCAGTGGGCGGCCGAGGTGGATCCGTGGGCCGTGGTGGTGCGGCACGGGCGCTGGTACCTGCTCTGCCACTCCCACCAGGCCCATGCCCAACGTGCCTATCGGATCGACCGGATCCTCGCTCTCGAGCCCTGCGACGTGTCGTTCACGCCGCCGGCCGACCTGGACCCCGTCGCGGTCCTCGAGGAGCACCTGGCGGTCGGCTGGGAGTACGAGGTGGAGGTGGTCATCGACGCCCCGAGCGTCGTGGTACGGCCATGGATCCCGCGTGCGCTCGGTCGCCTCGAGGAGGCTGGGGAGCGGGCCACCCGCCTGGTCGGGAGCACCAGCGACCCGACCTGGTACGCGGCGCAACTGAGTGAGTTGCCGATGGCGTTCCGGGTCGTGCGGGGCACCGAGCTCACTGAGGCCTGTCGGGCGATCGGGCAGCGACTGCTCGACGCAGCACGCTGAGAGCCGGACCCGGCCGCACGAGCGAGCAACCGCCGTCGGGCGGAGCTCCTGCTCAGCCGGCCCGGCCGCTGACGGGCGTCCACCCGGCCGGAGGATCCTCACCGACCCGGCCGTCGACCGCCTCGCGGATCAGGTCCGCGTGGCCGGTGTGCCTGCCGTACTCCTCGATCAGGTCGAACAGGAGCCGGCGCAGGCTGGCGTGGCCATCCGCGCCGAAGCCGAGGGCGGTCGGCTGGTCAAGCGCGCCACGCTCTAGCGCCGCCGCGATGCGCGCGTCGGAGCGGGCCACGGCGCCGTCCCAGAGGGAGTAGAGCTCGTCCGGGGTGTGCCCGGTGGGGTCGAGCGTGAACACGTGGTACTCCGCGCCGTCGGGCCAGATCGACTCCCACGGTTCGCCGATCGAAGCGCCGGTGAGTTTCACCGTGAACATCGAGTCCTCGTCCGCCGCGAGGTGCTTGAGCAGCCCACCGAGGGTGAGGCTCGAGGAGGGGATCCGGTACGTGAGGCCTGCTTCGTCGAGGTCGTCGGCCTTCCATCGGAAGGTCGTGCGCAGGCGCTTCAGGGTGCCGAGCAGGTGCTCGACCTCGGTGCCGGCGAGTGGTGGTTCCCAGGGGTAGTCATCAGTGGCCATACCCGGCAGGCTAGGTCGGGATCCGGACGTTCGTCGTTCGTGACCGGCTCTATCGTCGGAACCGGTGACGGTGGGTGACCGTCGAGCACGACACGGGAGGCAATCATGGCTCAGGTCGACACAGCGGGGTTCTGGGACGCGGAGGGCGCCCCGGACTGGCGTGTGGTCGACGGCCGCCCGAGCACCTGGTTCGAGGCGCCGTCGATGTCAGCAGGTGCGGAGCTGGTCGCACGGGTCACGAGCGTGGCGGCGGGCGCCGCGGCGGCGATCGACCTGCGGGCCGGGGGAGTGCGCGTTCGCCTCGGGGGGCGGGCAGGAGCAATCGCCGGCGAGGACGTCGAGATTGCCCGGGCGGTCTCGGCGGCGGCTCGAGACCTCGCCCTGGTGGCCGACCCTGCCGTACTCCAAGCGGTTCGGCTCGTCGTCGACGCGTCGGACCGTACGGCCGTGTTGCCGTTCTGGCGCACCGTGCTCGGCTACGGGACCGATGGCGAGGACGCACTGGTCGACCCGCTCGGGCGTTGGCCGGGAGTCTCGTTCGCACCGCAGGACCCGCGGCGGCCCTTGCGCAATCGCATGCACGTCGACGTCGTCCGCGTCGCCGAGTCGGTGACGGCCGCCCTCGCGACGACCGGGCAGGTGCCGCACGGTCCCTTCGGCCTCGCGCTCGCCGACCCCGACGGCAACGTGGTCGACCTCGTTCCCGGCGGCAACCTCGGCGACGGACCCGAGACGTCCGACTGGCGCGCGATCTTCGGGGCGATGACGCACTACCGCACCGATTCGCCGTCGCAGGGGAGCGCGCTCGCCACGACCGTCGCCACCCTCGCCGACGAGGCCGGCGAACCGCTGCTCGTGGATCTGCGGCCCGACGGCGTCACGATCGACAGCGGCAAGGATCAGTTCGAGGACGCCGACGGCGGCACTCGCGCGGCGTTCGTCGAGCTCGCCGCCGCGATCCAGGCCGCGGCACGCGGCCTCGGGCTGAGCGCCGCCCCTGAGAAGGTGGGCTTCGTGCAGTACGGCATCGACGCCGTCGACATCCCCACCACGCGGGCGTTCTGGACGGCCGCCCTCGGCTACCGGCTGGACCCACGCGCGCACCTCACGGACATCTACGACCCGCGCCGGCTCAACCCGGTCCTGTTCTTCCAGGACCTCGACGCCGCCGATACCGAGCGTCGCCGTCAGCGCGATCGGCTCCACCTCGAGGTGTTCGTGCCACCTGACCGGGCCGCGGCCCGGGTCGAGACCGCGGTCACTGCAGGCGGGCGACTCGTGGGGGAGCAGGACGGACGGTGGACGGTTGCCGATCCGGAGGGGAACGAGATCACATTCCGTGCGGACGGGTCCTGACCACGGTTGTGACCAGGGGGTCGCTCAGGCCTCGATCTGCTCCTGGCGGGCCCGGACCAGCGTGCGGACGACGGCGTCGGGCAGCGGGTGCTCGGGCTGGTAGCGGATGGTCCCCTTGTCGAGCCCGATGCCGGGATGGCCCGCCAGGTCGTCCGCGACCGCGGCGACCGCGGCCGGGCTGAACGGATAGACACCGATGTGCTTCTTCGCGCGCATCACCGACACCAACGGCTTGCCCCGGTGGAGGAGCGCGGGCATCCCGTAGCCCAGGCCCTGCTCGGCGTCGGGCACCTGCTCACGCGCAATCTCGTAGATGCGTTCGACGGACGGACGGTCGGCCGGATCGAAGCCGGCCAGCAGGTCATCGACGGTGCCCATGGCGTCATCCTGCCACCGCGACGCCTACGGTGCCCTCGTGGGCCCCTACGTGATGGTGCGCGGACACGGTCCCGCCGCGGACGGCGACGGGTCCGTCGGGTCGGAAGTCACTGGCGCTAGGCTCCGACCGTGGCCGACGCCGATACCGAGTCCATCGACCTCATCGCAGGGATTCCTGACTTCCTTCAGGCGCTCGCGCGCCTCGACTCCTCGACGCCTGCCAGCATCGAGCGGGCCCTCGTCGGCGCCGGTCTGGACGAGGCCGCGGACCGGGACGCGCACCGTGATGTCCTGCCGCGTCACCAGTACATCGGATTCGTTCGGTCCGGGGACGACGATCCGGAAGCCTTCCAGCGTCGTCTCCGTGGCGCGATCACCCGCAAAGTCGGCAAGCCGTCCGGCACCGACAAGAGATGGGACGTGGGCGGTTGGGCCGTGCAGGTCTCCTGCCGCGCCAGGTCGGTCTCGCTGAGCCTGCGCGCCCAGTTCTCCATGTCGGACCTGCGTCGAGCGGCCGCTGCCTGGCTGGACGGTGCCGAGGTCGGGCAGTGGCTCGTCGAGCACGGGTTCGTCGACGCGGGTGCCCGGCCGGACGACGAGGGACGTTGGCCGCGCTCGGAGCACAGCCTGACTCGGGCGTTCGTCACGACCCGCGCAACGGGGGAGACGCGCGTGCGCTTCTTCATGGAGGCCGGCATCCGCCCGCCCGGTACCAGGTCGGCGAACGACGACGAACGGTTCCAGCAGACGCTGGAGTTCCTGGGTGAAGTCACCGGAGCAGCACGTCAGGATGGGGCCTGGCGCCGGAACAGCCGCTCCTTCTCGATCCGACGCATGAAGAGCTTCCACTCACGCTCGGTCGACTTCGGGGACGCCCCCGCGGGCCGGGTCCACGCACCGTTCGGGGGCAGCGCCGTGACGATCGACGCCACGCCCGAACCCGAACCTCACGAGGCTGCGTCGCTGCTGCGCCGGCTCTCGGACCTGCGCGGACTGCCGTTCGAGGAAGCCCGGCGCCGGCTGATCGCCGACGGTGTGGTCACGCAGGCGTCGGCCCGGGAGCTGCCCGGGACCGTGGCCCTGATCGACCCACACGGACGGGATATCGAGTTCGGTCTCGTCGACGGGCGTGTGGCCCGCTCGATCGTCCAGGTCGCACCGGAGTCGAAGAACGCGCGGGAGGTCATTTCGACGGCATTCACCGATGCGTTCGGAGAGCCGGCTGCCCTCTGGAGGTGGGCGGTCGGAGCGACGGTCACCTCGTTCGCCAATCTGAAGACGGGCGCGCCGGGCTTCGAGCGCTACCGAGCGCAGGTGGCTGAACCGACGAGCGCTGTGGTGGCCGCGGCTCGGTCGTGGCTGCTCGCGGGTGAGGCACTCGGACACCACGTGGTCCGCGACGACTGGCACGGCCGGTGTCTTGGCGCCGCCATCTCCGGCGAGGTGGTGCCCGCGGCCGTGACCGGTCAGCCGATCTGGTGCGTGGACGACCGATTGCTGTGGATGGAGGCGAACCGGCTCGTCGGCGCCCTCAGGCCGGACTGGCCGAGCTGGGCCACCACCCTGACCGGTGGTGGTATGACGGCACCGCTCGCCGGTGCCGATCTGGCCCGGTTCGCGCACCTCGTGTCCGGCTGGCGCGAGCCGAGCACCGCGGACGCCGTTGTCGCCGTCACACAGCTCGGCTGGGCCACGGACGATCCCGACACTCTCACACGGTCGCGCAACGGAGCCATCGCCGTTGGGTTGCGGCGGCCGGCGGAGGGCAGCATCGTCCTGAAACCGCGCGAGGTCGGGGGCCCGCTCACGGCGTGGACGCTCGCGGTGGCGCGAAACTCGGACGCGGCGTCGACGACCGCGGCCCGCGAAGACCTGGACCGAGCGCTGGCTCCGTATCGGGACACCGAGCGGTCGAAGGGCTGGCGGATCGGCGCGTTCCTGGTCGTCTGTGAGGAGCACCGTCACCGGCAGTTGCCGGCCCTCAGCCTGAGCGCGAGCGCCCAGGCACCTCGATGAGTGCAGGACCGGGGCCGTCCGGCACCACTGCGGACACCGCGGACACCGCAAGCATGGTGGGGATCGTGGCGAACCAGCGCTCGTAGGCGCTCCATCGGTCGTCGGAGCGTGCGTGACGAGGCAGGGTGGGCGGTTCGACGAGCCGGCGCACCAGCAGGCCTTGCCGTGAGAGTGCCTCGACGTAGTCCTCGAGGGGCCGGTGATAGTGCTGGTGGCCGCCGAATGACTCGACCCACCACTGTGCCGGTTCGAGGTATCCGGTGACCGTGCGCGACCACGGGGCAGGACTGTCACTGGGGGAGGGGGTCTGGTTGTAGAACGCCGGGTGCAGGACGGAGAACACGAACCGACCCCCCGGTCGCAGTGCCTTGGCTACGGCGGTGATGATGGGATCCAGGACCGGTAGATCCATCAGCACCATGTGGCAGACGACGGCGTCATAGGCGTTCTCCTCGACCGGCACCTCGTCGGCCAGGTCACGTACCTCGAACTGGACGTCCGGGTGGTTGTGCCGTGCGGTCGCGATCAGAGCGGAGCTGCCGTCGACGCCGTCGACGCGCGCACCGCCGGCGGTGAGCAGCCCGGCGAGCCACCCGTGCCCGCAGCCGAGGTCCCAGATCCGCTGGCCGGTCGGGTCGCCGATCTCCTCGGCGAGGAACGGTTCGAGCCGGCGGTAGAAGGAGTCCGCGTGACCGCCGACCAACGATGCGTACGAGGCAGCTATCGCGTCCCATCGGACACGGTCGGCGCGGGCGTCGGCTGACATCATCATGAGGCTACTCCCAGGCCGGACGTCCCACCGTGCCGATGGATCCCCGCAACCATGGGTGGCGCGGGCTCGGGGCTGCCGCGGGCCGCGCGGATGTCGAGAATGGGAGGCTGGTTACGTCCCAGGTACACGGCGGCCACGAAGGGACCGCTCCGACGAAGTAGGAGATCGACCATGACGACGCCGCGGATCATGCGACCGAACGAGATCACCGAGGTTCTGAACCGACCGATCAGCCAGGCCCTGCTGGCCCGGGACCTGACCCGACTGGCCTACGTCGCGAAGGACGGCACACCCCGCAACGTTCCGATCGCGTTCACCTGGAACGGCGCGGAGATCGTCATCTGCACGACAAAGAACGCCCCGAAGATCCCGGCCCTGCGCGCCAACCCGGCGGTTGCCCTGACGATCGACACCGAGGTGCACCCACCCAAGATCCTGCTCATCCGCGGGCTTGCCGAGCTCGACTTCGTCGATGGCATCCCGGACGAGTATCTGCGGCCGACCAGCACCTACGAGATGACCGCCGAGCAACGGGTCGAGTGGGAGGCGGAGGTGCGCTCGCTCTACCGAGACGGCATGGTCCGGATCGTCGTGACCCCGAACTGGGCGAAGCTGATCGACTTCGAGACGACGCTGCCGAGCGCGGTCGAAGAACTCGCCCGACAGCGCGAGCAGCGTCAGGCGGAAGGTGTGTGAGCGCCCGCGACAGTCCTGGGCAGGCCGACGATCACCGATCCGAGCGGTCGCCAGGCTTGGGACGCCGTCACCGACGACTATGTTCTGTGTCGTGGCGGTGACAGATGGACCTCAGCACCCGACGAGTGCTCACAGGGCACGTGGGGTGGACTCGAGCCAGCCGTGGCTGGAGCTCGCTCCGGACTACGAGCGGGCCCGAGCCAAGGAGGACTCGCTGGATCGGCTGGTCGAGTGGCCCGCGCAGCGAACTGTTCTGGGTGATGTGACCGGGCGGTCGGTGCTCGACGTCGGTTGCGGCAACGGTGGCAAGGTCGCCGAACTGGTTCGGGACGGTGCAACCGACTCGGTCGGTGTCGATATCAGTGGCAACTTCCCCAGTGCCCAACTTCCTGGGCTGGAACTGCTCCAGGGCGATCTCTCCGAGTTGGAATCGGTGCCCGGGCTCGCGGGCCGCACGTTCGATCGGATCCTGTTCCTGCAGTCCTTCGGCTACGCCAAGGATCCCGTTCGCACTCTGCAGGCAGCGCGGGCAATGCTGGCCGACCACGGATTCATCCTGCTGACCAGGACGCAACCGATCCGATACGCCCTCGAACGGGCACATAAGAACGGGACGTCATTGGGGGAGGAGTACTTCTCGACTGCCCAGTTCTCCTACGCCACGGGCTGGAACGACGAGATCACCCTCTCCAAGCGGCCCTACACGGTCTCCGACCTCATCAATGTGTTCAGTGCGGCAGGACTGTACATCGAGTCGGCTACCGAGCCTCAGCTGTCCGAGGACGCCCGACTCCGCTATCCGCACAAGCAGGCGTGGATGGACAAGTACCTCGGCATCCTGATCTTCAAGCTCCGGCCGCATCGCAACCAGTGATCGCATCCCGAGCCCCGGCTCGCCGGGTTCGGGATCGCGGTGCCGTGCCCATCGGTCGGTCGGCGGGTTGATCGGCGCCGTGATGAATCGTCTCGTTACCGTCCTGGGAGACGTCGCCGGCGGCTTCTGGGGCGTGCAGCCAAGCGGCCGCCGTGGACCGCGCCCACCGCTCGGCGTCTCCCGAGAGCAGTCGGTCGGTCAGCCGGCCGACCGCGAGGAGCACGCCGATCGCACACACGTAGACGAGTAGTTGGAGGGCCATGCCTCTCAGTCTCACGAGACCTACCCCGGCCCGCCAGTGGCAGTAATGTCACTATCCGATAGATTATTGCCATGGATGAGCCTGGCGCCCGTCGGCATCGTGTCGCAGTACTGGCCTTCGACCGGGTGCACAGCTTCGACTTGGCGATGCCGCTCCAGGTATTCACCACGGCGCACGCAACCAAGAGGGCACCTGGCGAGCTCTTCGGCGACCGGCTCTACGACGTGATGGTCTGCGGCGACGGTGAAGGCCTCGCCATCACCGGCGTCGGTGACATCGAGCTGTACCGCTACACGCCGGCCCGGCCGCTTGTCGACGCGCTGGAGGCCGACACGATCGTGGTGATCGGTAGGCCGCGCCTGCAGGACCCGCCGGAGTCGGTGCTCGCGCTGCTCAGGGAGGCGCACCGACGACAGATCAGGATCGCCTCGATTAGCGCCGGCGGTGGCCAGGTGATGGCCGCTGCCGGACTGCTCGACGGGCGTCGGATCGCTACCCACTGGTCCCGCGCCGACGTGTTCGCCGCGCAGTTTCCCGAGGTGGTGGTCGACGTCGACGTCCTGTACGTCGACCACGGTGATGTCCTCACCTGCGCCGGGGGAGCCAGTGGTATCGACCTCTGCCTGCACATGATCCGTCAGGACTTCGGTGCGGCGGCCGCGGCCGAGGTCGCTCGCCACATGGTGGTGCCACCGCAACGGAGCGGCGGGCAGAAGCCGTACGTCGTGCACTCCGAACCGGAGGACGATCGCGGTGTACTGGAGCCGACCCTGCGGTGGCTACGGGATCGACTGGACCAGCCCGTGACGCTGGCGCAGATCGCCGCTCGGATTGGTGCCAGTCCGCGGACCGCGAATCGGATGTTCAAGGAACAGACCGGCACGACGCCGGTGCAGTGGCTGTTGCGCCAGCGTGTGACGCACGCGCAGGAACTGTTGGAGACCACGGACCTGCCTATCGAGTCGATCGCGTCACACTGTGGATTCGGCACGGCGATATCGATGCGACAGCATTTCGCCCGCCACGCCGGGACCTCACCAATGGCGTACCGACGCACCTTCCGGACTCCTGCGTCGTAGAGCACGGCGCTCGGGGGAGGGGTCAGGCCGGCTGGACCGTGCGACGCATGACCGTGTTCTTCAGGCCCTTGGAACGGACGAACTCGAAGCCGGCCTGCTCGTACATCGTGCGTGTTCCGTTGTAGACGAACGAGTTGTTCATCCGCTTCTCGCCGATCTCGTGCGGGTACCCCTCGACCACGCCGCCGCCCTGCGCCGCGATCAGATCGAGTGCACCGGCGAGGGCCTCCTTGGCGTAGCCCTGCTTTCGGTGACGCTTGTCCACGAAGATGCATGTGATGCGGTAGTCGGGAATGACGTCGGCCTCGGCGAGGTACTGCTTACGGTGATGGATGGTCGGCAGCTCATCCGGGGTGCCGTACTCCGCCCACGCAACCGCCTCGTCGCCGACGATCACCAGCGCCGCATGAGCCTGTCCGTTCTCGACCAGCCGCTTCTTCATCGCGCGGCTGCCCTCGTACCCCGGCTCCCGCTCGGCACAGTCGGGGTGGAAGTAGGTGCACCAGCAGCCACCGAAGATCCCGTTGTGTCGCTCCACCAGGGCGGCGAACGCGTTCCACGTGTGAACAGTCAACGGCTGGATCGTGTGCTCACCTGTCTCCATGCCACCAATCGAAGCACCGGACACGGACGATCTACGTCCGCATCGTCGGAATGCACCGGTCGGCTCTCGTGTCTGATGTATCGGGGGTGCACGGCGACTTCCGCAGCGACAATGTGTGCGTCGTCGGCTACGCGGGGGAGCGCGATCCCCGGGGCGCCCGTTCGGACGGCTCTTTGCGGGACGCCATGCGGCCGGTGCGCCATCAGCCCTCTTCCGAGGCATGCGGGTGTCCTGGACGACCGTGGCCACGGCGCCTCGGCCAGCGTGGCCGTGGGACGCTGTAGGGGTGAACGACGGGGCGCCCTTGATCGCCGACTACGACCCGCGCTGGCCCGCGGAGTTCGCTGAACTGGCAGGGAAGTTGCGTGCCAGTCTGGGTGGGCGTGCGCTCCGCATCGACCACATTGGATCGACCGCCGTGCCGAGGCTCGCAGCCAAACCGATCCTCGATGTCCAGATCTCCGTGACAACCCTGGAACCAGTCGACGCTTATCGTGAGCAGATCGAGCAGTGCGGATTTGAGTGGCGTTCGGCCAATCCCGAACGGACCAAACGGTACTTCCGCGAACTGCCCGGTCGGCGCAGGACCCATGTCCATGTGCGTCGGGCCGGCAGCTTCTCGGAGCAGTTTGCACTCCTCTTCCGCGACTACCTGCGGGCGCACCCGAAACGGGCGGATGTGTATGCGGTCGAGAAGCGTCACCTGGCACCGCTACTGCGGGTTGACCGCGGGTTGTACGTCAAGGAGAAGGACCCCATCGTCTGGGACATCATCCGCCTCGCGGACGCCTGGGCGCAGAGCGCAGGCTGGGAGCCCGGCCCGAGTGACGGTTGAGTGGGCTTCGACGCATCGACTTCTTGGAGTGAACTGCATGCGCCGCCGTCAAGACGACGACCTGCTTAGCAGCCCCAGCGTTCTGCTGCCGTCTCGGCGAGTGGGCGGAGCCGCTTCCAGCGTTGGCCCTCGGTGGATAGCGGTGAGTCCTACATGCAATAAGCCGCTCTACTGGACACGGTGCGTATCAAGTCCGGTCGTATTCGGCCCTGATCAGACGGATGAGCAAACTAGCTCTTCGCAGTTGAGGGTGTAGTCCGGTCGGCGCGTCGGTGGCCGGGTAGGGGTCGAGGTCTCCTGAGGATGGAGGTGACTATGCCGTCCATGTTGACAGCGGGGTAGTGGATCCAAGCTGCGTGGTGCAATACGCAGACTAGAAAGTGACATAATGTCCATTATCGGCGTTTCCGGTTGAGCGTGAGTTCGGCGCGCCGTCGGTGGCTTCCGCACCGTGTGCTGGTCTGTACAGCCAACACCGGCGCACGGGAGGCATGACGCCCATCCGCGCTGAGTTCCCTTGACCTGAGGCTCGAGCGGCTCCGGGGGTCGGGCCGCGAGGATCGATACGCTGCGCTGTGTGACCGCCGTTGATCTGATCGTGCTCCGGGAGGCGCTCGAAGCGTCGTGGAGTCGCCGGACGTCGTACCGCGGCGTCTGGGACGAACGAAATCCTGCGCTCGGACAGTGCAATCCGACGGCGCGTGTCGTCCAGCACTTCTTGCCGGCCGCCGACATCGTCAAGGGTTCGGTGTGGACCGGCGTCGGGCACGAGGTCCACTTCTGGAACGAGCTCCGTGTCGGGTTTGACCTGATGGCGATCGACCTCACCTGGCAGCAGTTTCCGCCCGGATCCGTGGTGGCGTCTCGGCAGACGCTGGACCGGCACGAGTTGGGCGACACGCCGGCGACCATCGGCAGATGCGACCGACTGCTGGCCGCTGTCGACGCCCGCCTGAACCAGATCACCTGACCCAGCGGCACAGGGTCTGGCCTGGATGGATCCCTGCTCGCTGGCATCGGCGGTCACGGGGTGCCGGCGCGATCCGCCTACCATGGGGCCATGGTCGACGTCGAGGTACTGGGGCCAGCCTCGTGGAACACACTGATTCACCTGGACGAACTGCCCGAACCCCGGTCTCAGACGGTGTTCGCACGGGCGACCTTCGAGACGCTCGGCGGCACGTCCGCCGGCAAGGCCCTACACCTGGCCGAGCTGGGTCGCTCGTCGCATCTGACCACTCTGGTCGGGTCGGACGCTGCGGGCCGATCGGTGACCGACACGCTGTCCCGTGCCGGGATCGACCACGACGCGATCACGGTCGCGGGGGCGAGCGAGCGCCACGCGAACCTGCTGACCGAGCGCGGTGAGCGGGTCTCGATCTACCTGTCGGTCCCGGAGCCTGATCTCGACCCCGCCGTGGTCGCCTCTCGTCTGGCCGCACGAGTTCACGCCGCGCGAGCGGTCGTGGTCGACCTGGCCGGATGGACGCGCGAACTCGTCACGCTCACCGGGTCCAGACGCGACCTCGTCTGGACCGACCTGCACGACTACGACGGGCGGGCACGGTTCCATCGGCCGTTCATCGAGAGTGCCGCACACGTGTTCATGAACGCCGACGGTCTGGACGCACCGGGCGATTTCATGCATGAACTGGTCGACGGCGGAGCGAGCGTCGTCGTCTGCACGCTCGGTGCCGAGGGCGCCCGTGCCGTCGACGCCGAGCACCGCGAGTGGCAGGTGGCAGCGGCACCGGTCGAGCGGATCGTCGACACGAACGGCGCCGGCGACGCCTTTCTGGCCGGTTTCCTCGACGCGACGCTCGACGGTGCCGATGTCGGCACGGCGCTGTCGGCGGGAGCCGGGCAGGCGGCACGCGCGCTGACCTCATGGCACCTCAGTCCCCTGCTCGACGACGTCCGCGACGATCCGGTGGCCGAGCGGACTCCATGACTCCCAGGCGCGGCCACACGATGCCGTCCGGGTGTCACCCCTTTCGGACGCGATAGCCCAGGTGCAACACCCGGTCGCCCTGGATCACCGTGTGCGGGTCGTCCAGCAGGTGCTGGCCGTCGACCGGGCCGAAGTAGCGCTTCCCTGAGCCGAACACGACGGGCACGACGTCCATCGCCACCTCATCGACGAGGCCGGCTGCCAGCGCCTGGCCGCCGACGTCGCCGGCGCAGACAGCGACCACGCCGCTACCGGCACGCCTGCTGGCGTCCGCGACGGCGTCAGGTACGTTCTCGAAGAAGGGGACGTCGGCCTCCGGATGCCATCCATCCGGTTTCGGCCGGTGGGAGACGACCACGAGGTGCTCCCCCGCTGGTGGCTTGGCCTCCCAGCCGTTCGTCAGATCGAACAGGTGCCTGCCCATGATCGTTGCCCCGATCGAGTCCCACATCGGCCGCGTGTAGTCGTAGGACGCCTGCGAGAGGCTCATGCCCATGTGGTCCAGTGGACGGTCGCCGTTGAAGTACCAGTCGAACAGCGGTCCGACGCCGTCGTCGTCATCTGCGATGAATCCATCGAGGGACACCACTGCGTGCATGAGTACGGTTGCCATGCCTGGATAGACAGGACCATCGACCCGAACTCATCGGTGCGCGGGGCGAGAGTGACGGATGGCCGCGCCTACAACGGGTGCGCGGCCCTCACCGCTCGGCAGGGAGTCGTAGGGAGCCCCGGGTGAGGACCTCACGTACCCACGTCACCACGGATCTGGCCACCTGCTCCGGCGTCAATCCGTCCGTATCGACCACGTCGGCCGGCCAGCGGGGGTCGCCGGAGCGCCAGTCCTGCCACCTCTCCCATCGCATCGGCACGGGGCTGTCAACGCGGATGACCTCCGGGTGGAACGTCGGGTCCATGGCGTGTCCGTGGAACCACTCACCGAATGCGATGTGGTGTTCCAGGCTGTCCTCGGGTTCGCGGCGCTCCAGCAATCGGGCTCGACGTACCTCGGGTGAGCAGTGCAGCACGCAGGCAGCGATGCCATCGAGCCGATCCGCCGACGGTGCGGCCAGAAGCTCGCCGATCGGAACCTGACCGCACAGCAGGACGTGGCTGCCTTCATCCTGGGCCGCAAGGGATCGCTGGACCCACTGCTCGATCACGGCGTGCCGCCACGCGGTGTCGGCGTCCGGAGGCACACCCACAGAGTCGAACTCGACGCAGATGATCGGCTGTTCCCAGTTCACTGCAGTCAGGTGCGCCAGCGTGGTCGATTTTCCTGCGCCACTGGCGCCCGTCAGTGACAGCAACATCAGATCTCGTGCCCATCGACGCAGTGGAGCCGCTTCATCAACACAGGGTAGGTGGCGTGTAAACGGGAAATGCGTGGACGAGCTCCCCAAGAGCCGGAGTCCCCCGGTCGAACAGCCCTTCTTCAGACCATCGGGGTGACTCCCCTACCCGTGACCCGAGCGATACCAGGTGGCCGTGGATGTCGGCCGGAACCCGATGCCTTGATACAGCGCGCCCGCCGCGTGCGTCTCGTACGAGACCTTCACCCGCTCGGCGCCTCTGGCGGCGAGTCGGTCGATCCCCGCGCACAGCATCGCCCGGGTGAGACCTCGGCGCTGGTAGTCGTCCTCGACATCGTCCGGAGCGTCGTGGGCTGCGCCACCACCACTGGACGTCCGCGGCTTCCCAGAGGCCCGCCCTGGGATCGGCGCGTCGGGCGCGCTGCAACAGGCTGGTTGCCAACTCCTGGGCCTGTTGCACGACGGCACGTAGTTCGCTGACCGACAAGTCCCGCTCCTCTCCGTGACCGACTCCTACGGTGGGACCGTACCGATGGGCACCTCGCCAGGGCCCGTGGATATCGTCGCCGGTCAACCGTTCCACGATCCGGGGAGCACGGTCTGCCACGATGGTGAGGTGACCGGAACGACACATGACGTCGAGGTGCACCCCGCCCGCGACGACGAACTCGGCCTGGTGGCCTCCCTACGCTGGCACTGGGTGCATGACCAGCCCTACGGCGGGGCGAACCTGCCGAGTCTCGACGACTACGTCACCGCGGCCGTCGCCTGGGGGCGCGCCCACGGCGACTCGCACGTCGCGTTCGTCGCTCGGTCGTCCGGCAGGGCGGTCGGCATGGCCTGGCTGGCGCTTCTCGAACGAGTACCGGCACCGGACCGGATGCAGCGGCTCAACGGCGACCTGCAGTCCTGCTACGTGCTGCGGGAGTTCCGCGGACGTGGCGTCGGGGGTCGGCTCGTCGCGGCGGTCCTGCAGGAGGCTCGCCGCCGAGGGTGTGAACACGTGACCGTCCACGCATCGCCACTGTCGGTGCCGATGTACGAACGCGCAGGCTTCGAGCACAGTCCCGAACTGTTGTGGAGTGTCACCGACGGGCCGTGAGCCGGCCGGAGTCGGCCGGTCCACTCCCCCGCCGCCGGGTCAGCCGGCGGTCACCGTCTCCGGCTTCACCGCGACGATCTGCACGAGGTTGCCGCACGTGTCGTCGAAGACCGCCACGACGGCCGTTCCGATGTCCGTGGGCGGCTGGGTGAACACGACACCACGCCCGGTCAGACGGTCGTGCTCCGACTCGACGTCATCGACGGCGAACTGCACGAGCGGGATCCCGTCCTCGACGAGCGCGGCCCGGTACGCGCGCGCCGCCGGGTGGTCCGACGGCTCCAGGAGCAGTTCGGGACCGTCGGGCACCTCCGGCGAGGCGACGGTCAGCCAGAAGTTGTCCCCGAGCGGGATGTCGTGACGCTTGGTGAAGCCGAGTACGTCGGTGTAGAAGTCGAGCGCAGCCCGCTGGTCGTCGACGAAGATGCTGGTCAGTTCGATCCTCATGGTTCGGTCCTCTGTCCGATCGGCCACCGCCGCGCGATCTCGGCCAGTGGGGCTGGGGTGAAGTAGTGGTACTTGGAACGTCCGCGTCGCTCGGTCCTGATCAGCCCGGCCTCCTCGAGGACTCCGAGATGCTGCGAGATCGCCTGGCGCGTCAGGCTGACGTCGTGCCGAGCCGCCAGGATCGAGCAGATCTCGAAGAGGGTCTGCCCGTCCCGCGACGCCAACTGGTCCAGGACGAGACGTCTCGTCTCATCGTCGAGGGCGCGGAACACATCAGCCATGCGATCACTATAGGCAAGCGGACGCTTGCATATCAAGGCTCCGATCCCGTGCACCGGCTCGTGTCGGCGAGGACAGCCGCGCGAACCTTCTCGATTTCGCCATCCCAACCGAAACCCGGCGTGAGCCCGGGATCGGTCAAGGGTCGGAAGCTCAGGCGGAACAGCATCCCGGCGTCATCCTCCCCCGCACTCACGACGTGCTCCCACCTATCTGGCGTCGCCAGCGGCGCCGTCAGCCGGTAGTAGTGCCGGATCCGTGATGGCGCCGCCTCGTCGTGCCAGAGGTGGGACCCGAGGTACTGCGTGGGTCCCGGCACGCGCACGCCGGTCTCCTCGTAGAGCTCCCGGACCGCCGTGGCGGCCGGATCCTCGCCTGGGTCGACCCCCCCGCCGGCACCTGCACGCCGGCGGTGGGGTAGGACTCGGTGTGCTCGAGCACGAGTACCTCGTCGTCACCCCGGGTCAGATAGATCAGCACCTTCTCACGCCAGCCGTGGCGCCGCGCCAGCTCCCTCGCACGCTCGAAGGGCAGAGGTTCACAGGCTCGCGACGGCATCGGAGCACCGTAGCCCACGTGTTCCGTTCCCCGGATCGGCGGAGGTTCGGGGCCGAGCGGCTACCCGACCGGCGCCAGGACCTCGATCCGGTTGCCGAACCCGTCCCGGCAGTGGAAGCGCTCGTACCCGCCGAACGTCATCCGCTCCGTCCAGGAGACCTCGAAGCCCGCGTCGGCCACCCGCTCCCCCAGCGACTGCAGCTCGGTGGCGTCGCCCACCATGAGGGCCGGGTGCGCCTTCCTTGCCGGCACGAACGGGTCGTCCACGCCGAGGTGGATCTCAGCCGTGACCACCCCGTCCGCGAATGCCCGGAACCAGCACCCGCCGCGGCCGGCCAGTTCGACGGGCTTGACCACCTCGGTCAGGCCAAGGGCCTGTGCGTAGAACCGTCGCGCGAGGTCCTCCTCCCCCGCCGGCATGGAGATCTGGACGTGGTGCAGCCGCATCTGTGGTCCCCTCGTAGATATCTCGACATCAAGATACCTGGTTCCTTCAGCGTTCGTGGCAGTAACGCTGTAGGCGCGGAACCGTGCTTCGAGCACGCGAACTACGAGACCAGCGTTCCCGAGCCGACGTAGTCGGCGAGATGCTCGGCCGTCAGCGTGGACCGCTGTGCCACCAGCTCGGCCGGCGTGCCCTCGAAGACGATCGCCCCACCGTCGTGCCCCGCTCCTGGGCCGAGGTCGATGATCCAGTCGGCGTGTGCCATGACCGCCTGATGGTGCTCGATCACGATCACGGACTTGCCCGAGTCCACGAGCCGGTCGAGCAGCCAGAGGAGCTGCTCGACGTCCGCCAGGTGCAGGCCGCTGGTCGGCTCGTCGAGGATATAGACCTCGCCCCTGTCCCCCATCTGTGCGGCCAGCTTGAGGCGTTGCCGCTCACCGCCGGACAGTGTCGTGAGCGGCTGCCCGAGGCTCACGTAGCCGAGTCCGACGTCGTCGAGGCGCACCAGGATCTTGTGCGCGGCCGGGATCCGGGCCTCGCCCTCGGCGAAGAACCCCTTCGCCTGCGCCACGGGCATCGCGAGTACCTCGCTGATGTCGCGGCCGCCGAGGTGGTACTCCAGCACGGCGGCCTGGAACCGCTTGCCCTCGCACTCCACGCAGGTCGTGGCGACGCCCGCCATGATCCCGAGGTCCTGGTAGACCACCCCGGCGCCCTTGCACGCCGGGCAGGCGCCCTCGGAGTTCGCGCTGAACAGCGCGGGCTTGACGCCGTTGGCCTTCGCGAACGCCTTCCGGATCGGCTCGAGCAGCCCGGTATAGGTGGCCGGATTGCTGCGCCGGGATCCGCGGATCGCGGTCTGGTCGATGGTCACCACACCCTCGCGTCCGGCGACGGAGCCGCCGATCAGGGAGCTCTTGCCCGAACCTGCGACCCCGGTCAGGACGGCGAGCACCCCGAGCGGGATGTCGACGTCGACGTTGCGGAGGTTGTTCGTGTTCGCTGCGCGAACCTCCAGAGCGCCCGACGGCGTCCGTACCGAGTCCTTGAGCCTCGCCCTGTCGTCGAGGTGCTTGCCGGTGATGGTGTCGGCGGCGCGCAGTCCTTCGACGGTGCCCTCGAACATCACCTCTCCCCCGGCCGTGCCGGCGCGCGGCCCGAGATCGACGACGTGGTCGGCGATCCCGATGACCTCCGGTTTGTGCTCCACGACCAGGACCGTGTTGCCCTTGTCCCGCAACTGCAGGAGCAGCCGGTTCATCCGCTGGATGTCGTGCGGGTGCAGGCCGACGCTGGGCTCGTCGAAGACGTAGGTGATGTCGGTGAGCGAGGAGCCGAGGTGGCGGATCATCTTGGTGCGCTGTGCCTCGCCACCGGAGAGAGTGCCGGAGGGCCGGGCGAGGCTGAGGTAGCCCAGTCCGATGTCGACGAACGAGTCGAGGGTGTCCCGGAGGGAGTCCAGCAGCGGGCCGACCGAGGGCTCGTCGAGTTCGCGCACCCACTCGGCCAGGTCGCTGATCTGCATGTCGCACGCGTCCGCGATGCTGATGCCCTTGACCTTCGACGAGCGCGCCCCCTCGTTGAGCCGCGTGCCATCGCACTCCGGGCAGGTCGCGAACGTCACGGCGCGCTCCACGAACGCGCGGATGTGTGGCTGCATCGAGTCGACGTCCTTGACGAGGAACGACTTCTGGATCTGCGGGATCAGACCGAGGTAGGTCAGGTTGATGCCCTCGACCTTGAGCTTGGTGGCCGGCTTGTACAGCAGGGCGTCCAATTCCTTCTTCGTGTACTTCCCGATCGGCTTGTCCATGTCGAACCAGCCGGAGCCGCGGAAGATGCGGCCGTACCAGCCGTCCATGGAGTAGCCGGGGATCGTCAGGGCGCCCTCGTTCAGGGACTTCGTCTCGTCATACAGCGCCGAACGGTCGAAGTCGGTCACAGCGCCGCGACCCTCGCACCTCGGGCACATCCCCCCGACGACGGCAAAATCACGTCGCTCCTTGACGGTCTCGCCGCCCCGCTCGAACGTCACGGCACCGGCGCCGCTGATGGAGGCGACGTTGAAGGAGAAGGCCTGCGGCGATCCGATGTGCGGCTGACCGAGCCGGCTGAACACGATGCGCAGCATCGCGTTCGCGTCGGTGATCGTGCCTACCGTCGACCGCGGATTGGCGCCGATCCGCTCCTGGTCCACCAGGATCGCCGTGGTCAGCCCTTCGAGCAGGTCCACGTCCGGCCGGGCCATGGCGGGCATGAAGCCCTGGACGAAGGCGCTGTAGGTCTCGTTGATGAGCCGCTGGGACTCCGCCGCGATGGTGGCGAAGACCAGCGAGCTCTTGCCGGAACCGGAGACCCCGGTGAACACCGTCAGCCGCCTCTTCGGGAGATCGACGCTGATGTCCTTGAGATTGTTCTCTCGGGCGCCGTGCACGCGGATCAGGTCGTGGCTGTCGGCTGCGTGCGCGGCGGTGTTCATCGGTGTCTCCAACGGTGTCTACTTGCTCTCGAAGATGCGGATCATGTTGCCGGACGGGTCCCGGAACGCGGCGTCCCGTACCCCCCACGGCTGCTCGGTCGGCTCCTGGACGACCTCGCCGGCCGTGCCGGCCTGGACCTTCTCGAACGCCTCGTCGAGGTTCTTGGTCGCGAGGTTGATCCCGGCGTAGGTGCCCTTGGCCATCATCTCGGCGATGACCTTGCGCTCGTCCTCGGTGATGCCCGGGTCGGCCGCCGGCGGGGTCAGCACGATCGAGGTCTCGGGCTGTCCGGGAGGGCCGACGGTGAGCCAGTGCAGGCCCTGGTACTCGACGTCGTTGCGGACCTCGAAGCCGAGCGTGTCCCGATAGAACGCCAACGCGGCGTCCGGATCGGTCTGCGGAAGATATGCCTGATGAATGGTGATGTCCATGCGCCTCACGGTAGTTCCGGTGTCGGTGCGGGCGCTTCTCGAATCCTGATCGGTCGCGCGACGCGTTTCGCGACGCACGCCGGGATGCCTGCGGGCGGCCCGGCATCCTCGCTCCGGTAGACGCTGGGCGGCATGCCGACGAGTTCGGTGAACCGGGTGCTGAACGTGCCGAGGGAGGAGAACCCCACGGCGAAGCACACCTCGGTCACGGAGAGCTCGCCCACGCGCAGGAGCGCCATGGCGCGCTCGATGCGTCTGGTCATCAGGTAGCTGTACGGGGACTCGCCGAACGCGGCCCGGAACTCCCGGCTGAGGTGACCGGACGAGATGTACTCCCCTTGCGCGAGCGCATCCACGTTGAGCGGCTGCGCGTACTCGCGGTCGATCCGGTCCCGGACCCGCCGCAGTCTCTTCAGGTCGTCCAGCCGCTCCGCTTCGTCCTTCGGCACCCCGTAGATCCTGCCATGCTCACCCGCACTTTCCCAGCGCGTGCCCACCGGTGTGCCGGTCACCGGCGAGCGGAGCGGGACCGGTGCGGGGACAGCCTGCCGAGCACGTCGGCAAGGGCCCGGTGGTAGGCGAACGCACGCGGATATCCCGAGTGCGCCATCACCCCGAACAGGTACCCGCCCCGATCGCGCTCCTCCGCGCCGCGATCGATCTCGTTGTCGCGGTAGGAGTGGACCGGGAGTCCGAGCGGATCCGTCCGGCGCCAGAGATTCACCCACGCCGGCTCGTCCCGCCCGGTGCCGGTCAGCAGGGCGGTCAGCGTGTACTCCCCGGTCGGAGGCCGGCCCACTGGAGGAATCGGTTCCGCCCGGTCGCGCTGCCAGGGATCCGCGGCCAGGTAGGACGGTGCCCGGCATGGCGGGTTCCCGGTCGCCACGGAGCCGAGGAGTTCGGGGAAGTAGCGTCCGAAGAAGCCGCGCACCTGGGTGCCGTAGGTGAGCAGGCCGATGCGAGCGGTCGCGGGATCTCGCGGTCGTGCGAGCAGGACGGCGACCGCCAGCACCGCACCGAGGGAGTGCGCCGAGAGCACCACACGCCGCTCTGCCGGCGCAGCGAGGGAGCGCACGTCGTACTCGGCTCCGCCGAGCCAGGCGTCGATACGGCCCCGGAGTTCCGGCACCACCCGCTCCGCGTAGCAGGGCGGCCCGAACGGGTGCGCCGCCCGCGGTAGGAAGCAGATCATGTCCCAGAGGATCCCGAGTGGGCGGGCGCCGGTGCCGACGGCTCCCGCGAGCATGGCCCCCAGTAGCGCCACCGCGGCGGCCCCGACGGCGCTGACGGCCCAGGTGGTGACGTCCTCGGGCAGGGCCCAGGGCGGCAGGGGTATCCCGACGAACCCTGTGCCGGACTCCACCGCTCCGGCGTCTCCGGTCGACTCCCACGCCACGAGGGGCCTCGGCACCCGCGTGAGCAGCGTCAGCGCGAGCGCCAGCGCCGTGCCGACGGCCACCCAACCGACCACCGGCTCCGCGCGCTGGATCGCCGCCGCGACCTGTCGCGAACGCTGGATCTGCGAGTCTGCGGCACTGCCGCCACCGACCCCGCTGGAGCCGTTTCGCCGCGCGCTACTGCGCTCGTTGCCGCGGTCGGGGGTGGCAGCGGCACCGCGGCTGGGGTCCACCCACACACGCGGCGACCTCGGCAGTGGCCGGGTACCCAGCAGCGCCCGTAGCGCGGGCGGGATCACCGCGACCACCAGTACCGCCAACGTGAGGAGCGTCGCGAGGCCGAACTCCGCATACGCCTGCGGCGCCGCCAGCGCGGCAGGCCAGTCCGCCTGGGCAAGGGCGAGCGCGCCCACCGTGGCGACTTCCGCCGTCGGGAGGGTCAGGGCGGAACCGGCCGCGACGGCGAACCGAACCTGTGGACCGGCGCCGTTCAGGAACGCCTCCGTCCCGAGCACGACCAGCGTCGAGAAGATCATCGCGGCGCCCCCGGCAAGCAGCAGGAGCACACCCGGGCCACCCCCGGACCAGCCCTCGCCCGCACCGGACGGGCGCCGCAACGCCCTCAACACCAGCACGAGCAGGGCGATCAGTGCCACCACGCCGGCGCCGAGCAGGAACACGGCCCAGTCGGCGGCCACGCGCAGCAGTGCGAACCCACCGCAACCGACCGTACCGAGGGCCAGCAGCGGCACCCACAGGCGAGCCCGCAGCCCGCCCCGCCAGCCGAGTGCCACGACGGCGATCCCGAGGAGCGCGGCGACGAGCAGCACGGGGATCGCTTCAAGCCCGGCGTAGCCCGCGGACGGCTGCGGGGCCTCCGCACGCCACGTGGAGACGAGCGCACCCGTGAACACGGCCAACGAGGCCAGCAGCAACCAGCCGGACTGGACGCGGCGGCCGCGTCCGGCGCCTCCGACATCCGGGCTCGCCTCCGACCCGATGCACACCCGGGCGACCGCCCAGGCCAGGAGCACCGCCGCGGCCGCCCCGAGTCCGGCCAGCAGTGGGCGCTCCCCCGCCGCGGCGATGGCGCCGTCGGTGCACGCGGTGGTGAGGGCACCGGTCAGGCTCCGGCACGTCGGAACGGCGCCGAGCACACCGTCCCATGCGAGTACTGCGGTGAGCATGGATGCGGCCGCCGCCAGATGGAGGCGACCCGTCGTCACGGTGAGTAGACGGTGGCCCCAGAAGCCCGGCGTGGCCAGGATCGGAACGCCCGGGATCGGTCCCGGAACCGGTTCGGCGGGTCGCGGAGCGAGCGGGACCGCCACCCCCTTGGCCGGGCCGGCCGACCCGTCCGCACGGGCGGCCGACATGCGCTCCTCGTAGCGGACCTGGCCGGTCAGGGAGATCAGCCAGAGCGCGACGACGGCGAGGAGCGGCACGAGGGCGAGCAGCGACGTCCGGGCGCCGGGGTCCCACCCGGCCAGGGTCTGGGCGAACCCGGGCAGCCGCGCGCACGCAAGAGCGACGTCCACCTCGCCTCCCCCGGCCGGCGCGGTCACCGTCTGCGCGGCCGGGAAGCACTGCCCCGCGAGCAGGCCGAGGGTGACCGATGCCGTCGAGGTGGTGAACAACAACGTCAGGAGCAGCGAGAAGACACGGACACTCGCGGCTCCGTTGCCGGCCCGCCAGCCGGCGGATCCGCTGGGCACGCGACGGGTCCAGTAGGCCACGTTGGCCAACCCGAACGGGATGAGTACCGTCCAACCGACCCGGACCAGGCCGCGGGCGAGTGCCCCGATCAGGCCCCACCCCGGCACCGTGGACAGCCGTGCCATCGCACCCCAGGAGTAGGCCTCCCGGCGCGTGTCCGGCCGGATCGCGTGCACGTCCTCGGTGGGCAGTGCGCGGTCGCGTTCGGCGGCGGCGTCCGTCGGCACCCAGAAGCTGCCCAGCGCATCCCCACGCGACTGAATGATCTCCGCGGGCGGCAGGTCGAGCAGCACCGCGGGCGGCGTGTTGCCGATGCCGTGTACCCGCAGCTCCAGGACCGAGATCGTGGCCGGCCGGTCCGGTTCGCCGGTCCTTCCGCGCCCGGGTCGGCACCTGTTGCGCATCGTCACGCTCCCGACCCGGGGTCCGACCCGACTGACTGACGTTGCCACTGAATCTAGTGCGCACCCCCGACATCGCCAGCGATCTTCACGATGTCGCAGGCTGTCCGTACTGTGCTGGCCATGGACATCATCATGATCCCCGGATTCTGGCTCGACGGCGCGTCCTGGGCGGCAGTGGTGCCGCACCTCGAACGCGCCGGCCACACGTGCTTCCCACTCACGCTCCCAGGCATGGACTCCCTGGCCACCGATCGGTCCGAGATCACCCTGGCCGACCACATCGACGCGGTCGTCGCGGAGATCGACGCACACCCGGCCGGCCCGGTCGTGCTCGTCGGGCACTCCGGTGGTGGGCCCATCGCGTACGGCGCGGTCGACGCACGACCGGACCGGGTGGCACGGGTGATCTACGTCGACAGCGGCCCGTCGGGAGAGGGCGCGATCATCAATGACGAGTACCCGGCGGTCAACGGTGAGCTGCCGCTGCCGGACTGGTCGGTGTTCGAGGACGCAGATCTCGTCGACCTCGACGATGCCCTCCGCGCCGAGTTCCGGGAGCGGGCGATCCCCACGCCGGCGCATGTGGCGCAGGATCCGCTGCATCTGAGCGACGAACGGCGCCGTGACGTGCCGGCCACCGTGATCGCGTGCGAGTTTCCCTCAGCCCTCCTGCAGGACTGGATCACCCAGGGCCACCCCTTCGTGCGGGAGCTCGGTCAGCTGCGCGAGGTCGAGTACCGGGACCTGCCGACCGGGCACTGGCCACAGTTCACACGTCCGGAGGACCTGGCCACGACGATCCTGGAGAGTGTCGGCCAGGAGTGAGCCTCAGCAGAGGCGGCGGCCCCGCACCACCGTGGCGCCGACCTCGTCATCGCTGAGCACGTCGGCCACCAGGCCGTGCTCGGAGAAGACGCGGGCCGCCGTCGGGCCCTGCTCGTCGCTCGTCTCGACGAGCAGGTATCCGCCGGGGGCGAGCCACCGAGCGGCTCCGGCGGCGAGCCGGCGCTGGACGCCGAGCCCGTCCGGCCCGCCGTCGAGGGTCACGCGCGGCTCGTGGTCGCGCGCTTCCGGCGGCATCTGGGCGATCGCGTCGGTGGGTACGTACGGGGTGTTCGCGACGAGCACCCGGACCCTGCCCGCGAGTTCGGACGGGAGCGCGGCGTACAGGTCGCCGGAGTGCACCTGGGCGCGGCCGGCCAGGTTCCGGCGTGCGCAGCGAACCGCCTCCGCCTGGATATCGGCCGCGTGCAGGTCGAGGCCGGGAACCCTGGTGGCGAGCACGGCGGCAATGGCCCCGGCCCCGCAGCAGAGGTCAACGGCCACGTCTCCTGGGCGCAACAGGGCGGCGGCCCGGTCGGCGAGGAACTCGGTGCGGGCGCGTGGCACGAACACCCCTGGCTCGAGGAGGATCCGCAACCCAGCGAACCCCGCCCAGCCGAGGATCTGTTCGAGGGGGTCGCCGCCGACTCGCCGGGTCAGGAGTTCCTCCAGTTCGGAAGCACCTACCGCGGCCTCGTGCAGGAGACGAGCCTCGTCCTCCGCGAAGACACAGCCGGCTGCGCGCAGACGCAGCACCGTCTCGGACCGGTCGGCGATCTGTGGGTTCAACGGGCGCACCGCCACAGGCGGGCGTCAACGGGCACGACGCCCCTCCAGTTCCACTTCGTGGGTTCCGTCATAGACGAAGGACACCGACCGGTAGGTGAACGTGATGGACTCCTCGAGTAGGTCCGGCTCGGGCGCCGGGCGCAGGTCGTAGCCGATCACGCCGGCATCGGTGAGCGTGACCACGAGGTAGTCGGAGGTGTCGCCGTCGACCGTCCGAGTCATGGCGAAGACCGCCTCCCGGACATGCTCACCGCGGAACAACACCTGTTTCAGTGCCGGAGAGGACACGTCGTAGTGCTTCACGACGCGGATCGGCTCGAGAGTCACCCGTCCCACCCGCGCTGCTCCGACGCCACCTCCACCCGGCGCCTGCGCCGCAGCCATCCCGAACTCGATCCCGTGGAACTCGATCTCGTCCTCGTGACCGTCACGAACGCTCGCCCCCGGGATGCCGGGGATCTTGAGAAAGCCCTGGATCGCCATGATTCCCTCCTGCGATCGCCGTTCGCGGGTGTCGTCTGAGGACGGCACGTGGGCCGATGGCGGTCGGTCACCAGTATCGACCGCTCCGGGGCCGTCCGTGACGATGTCTATCGTCCACAGGCTGGGTCTGAGCGTTCGGACGTCCACAGAGCGAGTTCGGGCGCAAAGGCGTCCAGAGGGACAGTCCGGACGCGGAGCCGTCCTCCCCCAACCGCGGTTGACGGAGTTCGGCTCCGGATTGCCGTCATGGTGTCGGAATGAGCGAGCGCCTGCGAAGGATGAACCGGGATGACGACGAGCCGGTCGAGCAGACCGGCATCGAAGAACTCGCTCACCTGGACGACGACGACGGGGACGAGTACGCGGACGAACTCGATGACGACCTCGACATCGATACCTTCGATGACGACCTCGACATCGGTCCTTTCGATGATGACCTCGACATCGGTCCGTTCATGGAGGCGACCTACGACGAGATCAGCGGCGCCGTCGACGACGGCGTGCCGTGGCGCCCGTGGCCCAGCACCGGCCTACCGGTCGCGGACGACGCGATGCTGCTGGCGGTGCTCGCGGCGTGGACCCGCATCCTGGTCACCGCGGGGCCACCCGGAGTGTGGTGCTTCGCCACGGACGACCGCGACACGATGACCGAGATGCTGCTACCGATGGCGGTCGGTGGCGCGCGGCCCGACCGCAAACGGCTCGACCAGTTCTTCGTCGAGTTCCGCGAGGTCCTGGACACCGCCGAGGGGGGCTTGTCCAGCCTCGTCATCGCGATCGCGCGACCCGACGGCGGCGACCGGGGCGGCTACGAACGGCTCTGGTACACAGCGGTCACGGAGGCTGCGAATCGCCACCGGGTACGGCTGCGGGCCGTGGCTGCCCTGGGATCGCGGCGTGCCAGCCTGCTCTGAGCCGCCAACCGTCCCGCGGCCGGCCCAGCCATGTCAGGCCGATCGCAGTGGACGGCCCGGCCACGCCCCGGTCCATCCCTGTGGAACGGGCCGGGACGCGGCCGGTGAGTCAGGCGGGCGAGGTGAGCTCGTCCAGCTCGACCAGATCCTCGGCCGAGGGGTCCCAGAGGGCAGCGGCGTTCGTCCGCACCTGGTCCGGGCGCGATGCGCCGGAGATCACCGAGCCCACCGCCGGCTGGGCCGCCAACCAACCGATCGCGACCTGGATGAGGCTCAGGTCCCGGGCCCGAGCGAAGTTCTGGAGACCCTCGATCACGTCGAAGTCCGCGCGCTCGAGCCGGTCCGGTCGCGTGGCCAGCCGGGTGCCCTCGGGCGCAGGGGTATTGCGCGCGTACTTGCCGGTGAGCAGGCCCGAGGCGAGCGGGAAGAACGGCAGGACGCCGGCGCCGACCTGTTCGACGGCGGGGACCACCTCGTCCTCGAGGCGGCGGTTGAGCAGGGAGTACTCGTTCTGCGCCGAGATGAACGGCGTGTAGCCGGCGGTCCGGGCGGTCCAGTCGGCGTCGACGACCTGCCAGCCGGCGAAGTTCGAGGAGCCCACGTAGCGCACCTTGCCCTCGACCACGAGCTCGTGCAGCGCCGCCAGAGTCTCCTCGATCGGGGTGTGCGGGTCCGGCTTGTGCATCTGATAGAGGTCGATGTGGTCGGTGCCGAGCCGGCGCAGGGATCCTTCCACGGCTCGCCGGATGTAGCGACGGGAACCCCGTACGCCCCAGTCGGCTCCGTTCAGGCCATTGGTGTCCATTCCGAACTTGGTGGCGACCACGACCTCATCGCGGTGGCTGCCGAGCGCGGCGCCGAGAAGTTCCTCGCTGACCCCGGGCGTGGCTCCGTAGGTGTCGGCCGTGTCGAACAGGGTGACACCTGCGTCGAGTGCCGCTGCGACCAGTGCCGGGACCTCCGGGCCGGGGGTGTTCCGGCCGAAGGAGTTGCAGCCCAGGCCCACGGCTGAGACCGTGAGACCAGAAGCGCCGAGTTGTCGGTATTCCATCGAGTGTGTGCTCACGTCGCCCGAGCCTATGCGAGGTCGGAGGGCGCAGGCACCATGCCTGGGGCGAGCGCGGGATGAGAACCGCGCCGGCTCCGGCCACGTTCTCCCTGCGCGAACTTCACACCACCTTCACCCCGCGGCGGAACAGCACCGACATCTCGGCCGTTGGACCAATTGGAACGCACCACTGACACAAGGAGGAGTGCGATGGCTGACCGAGCACTGCGCGGCATGAAGATCGGCGCAAACAGCATGGAGACCGACGAGGGTGTCGAACTGGCACCGCGGATCCAGGCGATCTACGACTGCCCGGATGGCCGGGTCATCGTGATCCCGTTCGCAGCGGAGGCCGAGATCCCCGCCGTCTGGGAGGCCCCCGGCGGTGGCGAGGCCCTCCTGCGCGACGCGACTCGCCCCGAGGCGAAGCCCACCAAGCACGTCCGTACCCACTGGGACATGCTGCTGGAACGACGCACCATCAAGGAACTCGAGGTACTCCTCGACGAACGGCTGGCCCTGCTCCGCAGCGGTCAGGCCCGCCGTCGTAGCGCCTGAGACATCCCGGACACGACACTGCCGAACTGCCTGGAGCGCGCTTGCGCGCCCCAGGCAGTGACGCGCCAGAGGGCCTCCACAACGATGTCGCGGCTCATCTTCGACTCCCCCTCCACGCGCTCCACGAACGTGATGGGCACCTCCACCACGGTGCCGCCGGTGCGTCGGATCCGCCAGGTCATGTCGATCTGGAAGCAGTAGCCGGCCGAGTTGACGTGCTCCAGGTCCATCGCACGTAGCGTGGCCGCCCGGTACACCCGGAAGCCCGCTGTCGCGTCCTTCACCCCGAGCCCGATCGCGAGGTTCGCGTAGGTGTTCGCGCCGCGGCTGAGCAGTGCCCGAGACAGCGGCCAGTTCTCGGTCGTGCCCCCGGGGACCCACCGTGACCCGATCACCAGATCCACCTCCGGGGCCGCCGCGGCCAGGAGCCTGGGCAGATCCTCCGGCCGGTGCGAGGAGTCGGCATCAATCTCGACCAGCTGGTCGTAGCCACGGTCCAGGCCCCACCGGAAACCGGCGATGTAGGCCCGGCCAAGGCCCTCCTTGGCGGCCCGGTGCAGGACGTGCACCTGCGCGTCGCCGGACGCCGCCTCATCGGCCCACTGCCCCGTGCCGTCCGGGCTCCCGTCGTCGACGATGAGAACGTCAGCTGTTGGCACCGCGGAACGTAACCGGGCCAGGGTGCCGGGCAGTGCGCTGCGCTCGTTGTAGGTCGGGATGATCACCAGCGTGGCGTCGCCGGAGCGATCGGACCCGTCGCCTCCGGAGCCTCTGGAGTGCCCCGGATCAGCTGGCCTCACGCGGGCTCTTTCGCCGGTGCGCCAGCGTCTGTCGCCGAGTCCGTCGGGCCCGTTTCCGCGGAAGCGCCGTCCGCGCCGGCCGCTTCCGCGGAAGCGCCACCGGTCACCTCCGCTTCCGCGGAAGCGTGCTGGGCAGCATCCGCGCCACCCGGGGTGTCCGCGACGAGTCCGGCCCCGTCCTCACGGCGGCGCCGGATCGTCGAGGCGATCCCGGCGAACAGTCCGAGCAGGGTCAGTGCGAGGGCTGCGATGACCGGCCAGTCGCCGAGCCGGTCCGCGATCGTGAGCGTCGTGCGCAGCGGGACCGTCGCGGACAGCTGCGCCGGGGTGAAAAGCTCCGTGTCCTCCCAGACCGAACCGTCGGGCCCGATCACGCCGCTGACCCCGACCGTCGAGATCTGCACCGTGGCCCGGCCGTGCTCGACGGCCCGCAACCGGGACATCGCGAACTGTTGGGTGGACTCCTGCGTGTACCCGAACGAGGCATTGTTGGTCGGCACGACGAGGACCTCGGCGCCACCGAGCGCGGCCTCCCGGATGAGCGCGTCGTAGGCGACCTCGAAGCAGATGATCGTGCCGACGTCCACGACCCGGTCCAGCCGGGCCACCGGCACCGGTACGACGGCGATCTCGGAGCCGGGTGCCATGTCCGTGCGCACCAGGTCCACCGCCGAGGAGAACACCCGCGCGATCGACCGCATCGGGATGTACTCCGCGAACGCGGCCGGGATCTGCTTGGAGTAGGAGAACACCGGGCCGCCGTCGGGCATCCAGAGCACCATGTCGTTGTAGCGGGCGTCCTCGGTGTAGGAGTCCGTGCCGAACAGCAGGGGTGCGCCGACGGCATCGACGGCGCCGTCGATCACGTCGGCCGCGTCGGCGTCGACGCGCGGATTGATGTCGGAGGAGTTCTCCGGCCACACCACGAGGTCGAACCAGCCCGCGGGCCGGGACTCGGCCAGCTCCTCGGTACCGGAGGCATGGTTGTTCAGCACCTCGCGGGCGTTGTTGAACGCACCCAGGCCGGGCTCGGACACGTTGCCCTGCACCGCACCGAGATTCAGGTCACCGCTCTCGGCCTGCGTCGGCAGCGGGATGAACCCGGCAGCGGCGACGACCGCCGCCCCGGCAAGGGCCGCCGTCGTCGCCTGCAGTACCTGCACCCGGCGGAACCCGACCACCGCCTGCGCGAGCAGGAACCCGACGATCACGACCGCGGCCGAGACCAACGGCGCACCCGCCACCGAGGCCAGGGCCAGCAGCGGGCCGTCGGTCTGGGAGAAGGCCAACCGGCCCCATGGGAACCCACCGAACGGCCAGACCTGCCGTAGTTGCTCCAGCGTGACCCAGACGATCGCGAAGGCCACGGGCTGCGCGATCCGGTGCCGCTCGACCCAGCCGATCCGCCGCACCCAGATCCAGGTGGCGCACGCCAGCCCGGCGATCCCCGCCTCCGCCACGGACAGGGCCACCCAGGGGATCACCCCGACGGCCTCGTTGGCCCACCAGATGTGCGGCAGGAAGAACGCCAGGCCCCACGTGAAGCCGACGAGCCACGCCCACCGGGCACTGTCCCGCCCGAGGGCGAGGACCAGCAGCGCGATGCCCACGAACGCCATCGGCCACCACGAGCGCTGCGGAAAGGCCGTGTCGGTGAGCAGGCCACCGACGAGCGCGAGCAGCAGTGTGAGCCACCGGGGCGAGGAGAGCAGGGACACCGTTGCAGGATACGTGCCCGAGCGGGCGATCCGTGACCGGGCCGTCGCCCCCCGGTGCGCGACCACCCACCCGCATCTACCACCGACCGGCCCGCGAATCCTTCGGTCCGCGACCGCAGCGAACTGCCGCCCCGTTGTCTAGTGAACCCGCGGGCCCAGTCGGTGCCCACCTGCCTCCCCGGCGAGGTAGTGACAAGTGAACCTACTCGTCTCCTCGTGCCCAGCCAAGACGGCATCGCCGCAGGTCACGGATGTCTGCGCAGGTCAGCGCATCCCCTATCGATCACAAAAAGATCTCGGTTCACGGCGTGTCGGGCGGGTGTGTCGGAGGATCGGGCACCGTCCATCCAGCAGGGGAAACGGGCGCGTCTCACATCCTGACCCCGCGCGCTCCCGAGTGGCGCGTCGGGGCATCTGGTGTCAGAGCGTGCCGTGGGCCACGATGCCGCGACGCACCGATTCGATCGCGCTGCGGGCCGTGCTGCGCAGCGCCGGGGTCGGCGCAGCGAGGGTGAGCTGGTCCAGCAGGTCGATGACCTGCTTCGCCCAGCGCACGAAGTCGCCGGCTGCGAGGTCGGTGCCGTCGAGAACGTCCTCGAGGCTGGATCCGATCGCCCACTGATGGATCGAGCGGACCAGTCCGAGGTCGACCGGTTCGGCAGGCTGGAGGCCGTGCTCGTGTTCGAGGAGCTCCAGCTCCTGGGAGATCAGGACCGTCGCCTCGACGGCGCGGGCGAGCGAGCCGTTCGGGCCGCCGGGCATCCGGGGCGCGGGCCGCTCATCGTCGGACCGTGAGGAGAAGAGCACCGTGGACACCACGGCGGCCAGGCCCGCGGCGTCCAGGTCCGCCCAGGAACCGGACCGCAGGCACTCCGCGAGCACCAGGTCCTTCTCCGCGTACAGGCGGCGCAGCCAGGCCCCCTGGTCGGTCACCGAGGTCTCCTCGCCCGCCCCGTCGAGGTAGTGCAGCGACCCGAGGACCTCGCAGACCTTCTCGAAGTCGCGTGCGATCGAGGACGTGCGGCCCTCGATCCGGCGCAGCAGTGCGTCGTGCTCCTCCGCGAGCTTGGCCCGCCGCTCGGCCCACCGGGCGTGGCTCTCCCGGTCCGAGCACCCGTGGCAGGGGTGGGAGCGTAGCGCCTTCCGGAGCGCGCCGAGCTCGGAGTCGGTCGTGGCGGTCGACGGCGGCCGCTCGCCATGGCGGGTGCGTGGCGCGTCGTCGGCAAGCGCTCCGAGCGCGTTGCGCATCGAGGAGGTCAGGTCCCTGCGGTCGGCCGGCCTGCGGGCGTTGAACGCCTTCGGGATCCGGACCCTGGTCAGCGAACTGGTGCCGTAGGGCACGTCCGCGCCGGAGAGGCGGCGAACCTTGCCGTCCCCGGTGAGCAGGGTCAGCGCAGGCCCGTCCAGCCCGCCCGGGCCGGGCGGCTCGATGACCACCGCGTACCCGGCGCGCCGGCCCGTCGGGATCTGCACGACGTCGCCCCGGTGCAGCTGGGACACCGCCGAGTTGATCGCGTCCCGCTGGGCCCGCGACCGGGAGCGGGACAGCTCGCCCTCGCGAGCCTTGATCGCACGCCGCAGCTCCATGTACTCCTCGAAGTCGCCGAGGTGGCAGGTCATCGACTCCGTGTAGCCGGCCAGGCCCTCCGACAGCGTGCGCGCCTGTCGGGCCAGTCCGACCACACCGCGGTCCGCCTGGAACTGCGCGAACGAGGTCTCCAGCACCTCTCGGGTCCGGGTCCACCCGGACGCGGCGATCAGGTTCACGGCCATGTTGTAGGTGGGCCGGAACCGGGACCTGAGCGGGTAGGTGCGCCGGCTGGCGAGACCGGCCAGGGCCACCGGATCCAGGCCCGAGGTGTACAGGACGACGGCGTGTCCCTCCACGTCGATGCCTCGTCGCCCGGCGCGGCCGGTGAGCTGGGTGTACTCCCCCGGAGTCACCTCCGCGTGACCGCGTCCGTCCCACTTGGTCAGCTTCTCGAGCACCACCGAGCGGGCCGGCATGTTGATCCCGAGGGCGAGCGTCTCGGTGGCGAACACGACCTTGACGAGACCTGCCGTGAACAGGGCCTCGACCGTCTCCTTGAACACCGGGAGCAGGCCGGCGTGGTGGGCCGCCACCCCGTGCAGCAGGGCCTGCTGCCAGGACCAGTAGTTGAGGACGTCCAGGTCCTCAGCGGGCAGGCTGGCGCACCGCTCCTCGACGATCGCGGTGATCTGGGCACGCTCGGCAGGTGAGGTCAGGGAGATCCCGCTGAGCAGGACTTGGGTGACGGCCGCCTCGCAGCCCGCCCGCGAGAAGAGGAACACGATCGCCGGGAGCAGCCCGGCCCGGTCCATGCGGTCCACCATGACCGGTCGCGACGGTGGCCGAACCAGTGGACCGCGCTGGTAGTAGCGGCCCTTC